>CAVUDX010000004.1:0-21923 GCA_963740385.1 uncultured Acidobacteriota bacterium | reverse complement strand
AGGCCCCCGCCTGCATTGCCTTCCGTTCTCTCTCAGCTTCTCGCTTCCTCGGCTCGCGCCTGCCATAGGGCTTGGGTTCGTGTTGATGCAGGACGATGGTCCGAGATTCCCGTTCTTGCTGCGGCGTTCAAACCATTTGTCGACCGGGATGAAGCGACTCACCCCAAAGCTGTAAAAACCTCCCAGGAGAACCTGAATCTCTGGACCCAAGCAACGGCCTCCAAGGACAAGGTTAGGGCCCAGCACGCGGCTGAAGCCCTGCTCGAATGTGTGGATGGGTTTGAATCCCCAGAAAAGCCATAGGCGACCCTTTCGTGTCCCGTCGTGAACGCCTTCAATTTCTCGACGCCTGGCTTCTGCTGGGCCTCTTGCCACTCCTCATCCGGCCCCTGTGGGAGCCGGATGAGGGCCGGTACGCGGAAATATCGAGAGAGATGCTGGCCAGTTGGGACTGGCTGACCCCGCACCTCAATGGGGTTCTCTATTTCGAGAAACCGCCACTTCAATATTGGTTTCCCGTTGCTACTGCGCATCCTCCTTCAGCCGCCCAACCCTTTGCTCAATTGGGGAGCCGCCTGAATCACCTCCCACCCTTGGGCTTTTCCCTTGCTTCCTCGGGTCGCTCTGCGCCTCTGTCCGATCGGTGCCGGTATACTCCTCGCCGAAGGTCTACCGTTCGCGATCACCGACCCCTGGTAGGTGTCCATGCGCAGCTTTAAACCCGCTGTTCTCTACTTCGTCCTCGTCCTGGGCACTGGATTCCTCTTTGGCATGATTCGGGTCCCGTTTCTGGCTCCGAGACTCGGCGAGCGGTACGCGGAGCTTCTGGAAATGCCCTTCATGCTCGTTGCGATCGTGCTGGCGGCCCGCTACGTGGTCCGCCGGTTTGCTCTTCCCACAAGCTTGTCCCTTCGGCTGAAAGTGGGATTCTCGGCGCTGGCGCTTTCCGTGCTTACCGAGCTGTTACTGGCTGCCGTGCTTCAAGGCCGTCCCCTTGTGCAGTTCATCGCCAGCCGGGATCCTGTCTCTGGTTCGGTCTACCTCGTCATGCTCTTGTTGTTTGCGCTGATGCCTTCCATCCTTGGGCACATGCCCGGCGGCCACATCCATCGGCTGTGATCAGACCCTGCCCTCCTATCTCCTCGAACCCACCCTGCGCGACTCGCTTCCATCGCTCCTCCCAGATCCTTCTCGTCTGCGTTCAGCTTTCGGTCGCACGTTGGACCGCTTGGCTTCCTTCGTCGGCCCGTCGATCAAGGGCTGACCTCAAAGTCACACCCATGCGAGGTGTTTGATGCAAAGAGTCGTCGGAATTGGTGGGATTTTCTTTAAGGCCTGCGACCCAGAATCCCTTCGTGCCTGGTACAAGGCTCACCTGGGCATAGACGTTCAAGATTGGGGCGGTACGGCTTTCGCTTGGAACCGGCCGGATGGAATGACGGTCTGGAGCATTTTCCCTGAATCATCCGAGAACTTTGCCCCGGGCAAGGCTTCCTTCATGGTGAATTACGTGGTCGAAGACCTTCACTCGGTTCTCGCCGCGCTGCGTTCTGAAGGTTGTGAGGTGGATTCCAAGGTCGAAGACTCGGAGTATGGGAAATTCGGCTGGGTCATGGATCCAGAGGGGAATCGGATTGAATTATGGCAACCTCCAGAGGCCCCCATTTCCTGAACCCAACTGCCCCCCAGTGGCCTAGCCCTGCGCCCGAGTCGGAGCCCCCCCTTTCTGACTCAAGCGCTCTCTCAGGCTGTCGGCATCTCGGCTCCCATGGCTTACCGTCTGGGGAGTGCGTGGGGGCTTGGCGGCCCATCGAGTGGGGCCTGGCCAACGGCTCATCAGTGCCTATCCAGGCTGGCTCCTGCGCGATGTCACCCGGAGGATGGACCGGTACGGGGCCGAACTCGACCAAGGCCAGGGGGGCCATGCCCTCAGGCGCCCCAGGGCTCCCACAGCGCCAAGTCTCCTCCTCGCGCTGTTTCCCGGGCGTTCCCCAGCACCTCCCTGCAGGCCGTGCAGGCTCGCCCTCAACCCGCCGTTATCTCGACCGAGGTGAGCCGTGAGCCTGGCCAGGAGCGTTTTGGCGGTGGTGCTGGGCTGGGTGGCCCTGGTGGGCCTGTCGCTCGGCACGGACCACCTGCTCCAGCAGGCCCACGTCCTGCCGAGCTGGGGCCAGCCGGTCTGGAACCCGTGGCTCAACCTCCTGGCGCTGACCTATCGCTGTGCCTTCACGGTGCTGGGCTGCCACCTCGCCGCCCGGCTCGCGGGCCGGGGTCCCATGCTGCACGCCCTGCTGCTGGGCATCCTCAGCTTCCTGTTCAGCCTGCTGGGGGTGGCCGCCACGGTACAGAACGCCTTCGGGCCCACCTGGTACCCCGTGGCCCTGGCCGCGGCAACCCTGCCCTGCGCCTGGCTGGGTGGGCGGCTGGCCAGGCCGCGCCTCGACTGACCCGCAGACCGGTGCGGGCCCCCTCGCAGGCGCCGCCGCCAGCCCTGCCCGGTGGGCAGCGCCCCCCGCGTCGGGTTCCCCCTTTCCAGCCTGGCTTTCCGCCATCACCCTGAGGTCAGCCGCGACTGGCCTCACCCCACCCATGCCGATGGATATCCGACCCGACGACCTCTCAGGCCCCGAGATCCGCGCCTTCCTGGCGGCGCACCGGCAGGCCATGCTCGGCCTGTCGCGGGCCGAGAGCGTGCATGCCCTGGACCTCGCGGGCCTGCAGCACCCCGGGGTCTCGGTCTGGTCGGTGTGGTCGGGGCCCGAGCTGCTGGGCTGTGGGGCCCTGAAGGAGCTGGACCCCGTGCACGGGGAGCTCAAGGCCATGCGGACGGCCTCGGCCCACCGGCGCCAGGGCGTGGCCCAGGCCCTGCTCCAGCACCTGCTTGGCGAAGCCCGGGCGCGCGGCTACCAGCGGCTGAGCCTGGAAACCGGCGCGCAGGCGGCCTTCGAGCCCGCGCGGCGGCTCTACGCGCGCTTCGGCTTCACCCCCTGCCCGCCCTTCGACGGCTACACTGAAGATCCCCACAGCGTGTTCATGACCCGATTGATTTAAGCCGCAGCCCCCTGGGGCTTCGGCTCCAGAGGACCGCGTTCAGGAGCGACGGACATGGCCGCACCACTCGCCTTCACCTGGCCCCATGCGCTGGTCTTCTGGGCCACCTTCGCGTGGGTCTTCCTCCCCGAGTTCGGCATCATCCACCGGGCCACCGCCACCGAACCGGTGCCGGTCGAGGACCGGGGCTCCCTCCACGGAATCCTGGTGGGCTTCAGCGTGGCCCTCTTCGCGGCCTTCCTGCTGCCCCGGCTGGTGCCCCGGGCGGCCCTGCCCGGCCCCCGCCTGGCCTGGTTCTATGCCGGGCTGGTCGTCCTGGTGGCGGGCAGTCTGCTGCGGCGCCACTGCTTCCGGGTGCTGGGGGCGTTCTTCAAGGGCACCGTCACCCTCCAGGCCGACCACCGGGTCATTGACCTGGGAGCCTACCGCTGGGTGCGGCACCCGTCCTACAGCGCGGCCTTCCTGCTGGTACTGGGGGTGGCGCTGGCCCAGGCCAACTGGCTGGGGGTGGTCGTCTCGCTCGCCCTCGCGATGCCCGCCTACGTCTACCGCGCCCACGTCGAAGAGCAGGCCCTGCTCGCCACCCTGGGGGCGCCCTACGCGCGGTTTCTCGCCACCCGCACGCGCTTCATTCCCCACCTCTGGTGACCCCCGCCGACCGCCCAGGAAGGGACTGGCATCGCCGCGTCCGCCATGGTTGACTCTCCCCCATGTCCCTCCCCTCCACCACCGCCCCCTCCCAGCTTCTGGATTGGTCCCTCACCGTGGGTGGGCTCCTCGGCCTGGTCGCCGGCGGGGTGGTCTTCCTGCAGAGCCACCAGGACCCCATCTCCCGCAGCTTCGTGGGCCTGGCGTCGATCTCCCTCACCGCCATGGGGATCGGCAACCTCCTGGAACCCCGGCAGCCCCTGGTGGCCCGCCGGTGCATCTTCGTGGCCAAGGTCTTCGTGGGCTTCGCCCTCTATTCCCTCAGCTGGGGCCTTTCCCACCGCTAGGGCTATCATCAGCGGCGGCAGGGGGAGGCAGGCATGGCCATTCGGGTGGTGCGGCTCGGCAGCGACCGGCAACCAGGGGAGGGCCTCCGCATCGGCACGGTGCGCCGCCCGCCGCGGGGCGTGCCCAAGGCGGAGTTCGCCCGCCAGAACTGGTACGACGTGTGGTTCCCCACCCTGGCCCCCAGCCCCGCGACCCTGAAGCTGGGCCAGGGGGCGGCCACCCCAAACCAGTGGGCCGCCTTCCTCCGGGCCTACCGCGCCGAGATGGCCGCCCCCGAGGCCAGCCACGCGCTCAACCTGCTGGCGGCCCTCTCGCATCGGGCCGACCTCGCCATCGGCTGCTACTGCGAGGACGAAGGGCACTGCCACCGCTCGGTGCTGCGCGCCCTGCTGGCCGAGCGCGGCGCCGCCTTCGCCTGAAGGGAACCCCAGACCGGGAATCCGCCATGACCTGCTCCGTGTTCATCGCCACCAGCCTCGACGGGTTCATCGCCCGGCTGGACGGGGGCCTCGACTGGCTGCCGGAAGGGGGCGGCGAGCCCCATGGCTACCCTGAATTCATGGCCACGGTGGATGCCCTGGTCATCGGCCGGGGCACCTATGAGACCGTGCGGGCCTTCCCGGCCTGGCCCTACGGCGCCACACCGGTGGTGGTGCTCAGCAGCACCCTGGCCCGGCTCGACCCACCCCCGGGAGCCGTCTGCGACCTGATGTCCGGCGAGCCGGCGGCCCTCGTGGCCAGCCTCGCGGCGCGGGGGCTGCACCACCTCTACATCGACGGGGGCCTCACCATCCAGCGCTTCCTCCGGGCCGGGCTCATCGAGCGCCTGATCCTCACCCGCATCCCCGTGCTGCTGGGGTCGGGCCTTCCCCTGTTCGGGCCCCTGCCGGGGGATGTCCGCTTCAGCCATGTGGCCACCCGCACCTACGCCAGCGGCTTGGTGCAGAGCGAGTACCGCCGGCTGCTCCCGGCCCCGCCCGCCTAGGAGCCTGTCCATGCCCACCCCGCCACCCTCCGTCGCCGCCTTCCTCGCGGGCCACCGGCTCATCGTGGCCGGCGTCTCGCGCAGCGGCTCCGCCCCGGCCAACGCCATCTTCCGCAGGCTGCTGGCCGTGGGGCACGAGGTCATCCCGGTCAATCCGAACGCCACGGCGGTGGAGGGCCACCCCTGCCATGCCGACGTCGCCTCCGTGCCGGGGCCCGTGCACGGCCTCTTGGTGGCCACCCATCCCGACCAGTCGGCCCAGGTGGTGCGGGAGGCCCTGGCCCGGGGCATCCAGCACATCTGGTTCCACCGCTCCTTCGGGGACGGCAGCGTGTCCCCGGAGGCCCTGGCCCTCTGCCGGGAGCAGGGCATCGCCCCCATCGTGGGGGGCTGCCCGCTGATGTACTGCCCGCCGGTGGACCTGGGCCATCGCTTCTTCCACTGGTGCCTGCGCCTGCAGCGCCGCCTGCCGGATCAGGCCGGATGACCGCGCCCACGGCCTACCTGCTCTGCGGCCCTTCCCTGGCGGGGAAGTCGACCCTCTGCGCCCGCCTCGCGGCGATCACCGGCGGCGAGCCGCTGGGCGCCGACGCCCTCCAGGCCGAGGCGGGCCTGCCCTTCGGCGCGGAGGGCCTGCCGGACGCGGCCTGGGCCGACACCCTCCAGGCCCTGCTGGCGCGCCTCCGCCAGGCGGGCGCCGCCCGCCGCCCGGTCATCGTCGACGACACCCTCTGCTTCCGGTGGCTCCGCGACCGTGTCCGCGCCGAGGCCCTGGCGGCGGGGCTCCAGCCCCAGCTCCTGCTGTTGGCGCCACCCCACGCCCTGCTCTGGCAGCGGCATGCCGACCTCGCGCCGGGCGGCGGGCGTCCCGTGCTGTCCCGGGACGCGTTCCAGGCGCACCTCGACTGCTTCGAGTGGCCGGGCACCGACGAGCCGCACGTGGACCTCACGGACCCGGCCCGGCGCGAAGCCTGGCTCAAGGCCCAGCACCCCGAGCGCCGCCATGTCCCCTGAGCGGCGGTGGGTATCCTTCCAGCCAGGAGCGCAGCCATGACGCCACCAGAACCGCTGGACGACACCCTCCCCGAGCGGCCATGAACGACAGCTTCGCCGCGCGGCTCCCCACCCTCACGGAGGCCGAGCTGCGGCACTGCCTGGCCCACCCCGCCGACTACCGCACCGAGGCGGTGGAGGCGGCCCTGGCCGAGCTGCAGCGGCGTGGCCTGGCCCTGGACGGCGAGGCGCTGGCTGGCCTCCGGCAGGCGCTGGACAAGCGCGATGCGGCGGCCCAGGCCCACCTCGCCGGCGGCTTCGTGGCGCGCCTGGGCCCCACCCTGGAGGCCCGGCTGCGGCGCATCCACCAGCTCACGGCCCTGCTGCTGGCGGCGGGGCTGGCCGCCACCGCCCTCATCCACGCGCTCACCCCGCCGACGCCTCCCAACCCCCTGGGCTACGAAGCCACGGACACAAAGAAGTACCTGCGCGACCTGGAGCTCTACGGGGGCAAGGTGAACGTGCTGGCCACCGAGGGCACCACCTGGTGGAACGACCGCTGGCATGGCCGCAACCTGGCGGTCACCGTGGCCGTGCTCACCCTGGTGGGGGCGGGCGGCTTCGCCTTCGCCGCCACCCGGCGGGCCCGGTACCTGGCGCTGGACGACCCCGCCACGCGCCCCTGACCTCGCCTTTCCTGAAAGGACCGCCATGACCCGGACCCTGCTGCTCATCGACCTCCAGAACGACTACTTCCCCGGCGGCGCCATGGAGCTGGTGGGGAGCGAGGAAGCGGTCCGGCAGGCGGCGGAGCTGTTGGCGGCCTTCCGCCGGAAGGGGCTGCCGGTGGTCCACATCCAGCACCTGGCCACCCGGCCTGGCGCCACCTTCTTCCGGCCCGGCACCGAGGGCGTGGCGATCCATCCCTCGGTGCAGCCCCTGCCGGGCGAGACCGTGTTCCCGAAGCACTACCCCAGCGCCTTCCGGGAGACGCCCCTGCTGGCCCACCTCCAGGCGCTGGGCACCACCCGGCTGCTGCTGGCGGGGATGATGACCCACATGTGCGTCGACACCACCACCCGCGCGGCGGCGGACCTGGGCTTCACCTGCGCGCTGGCCCAGGAGGCCTGCGCCACCCGGGCCCTGGTGTGGGGGGGCGTGGCGGTGCCCGCCGCCCAGGTACAGGCCACCACCCTGGCGGCCCTGGACGGCACCTTCGCCGAGGTGCGGCCCGTCGCGGCCCTCTGCGCCGACCTCTGACCATCCAGCCCACCCAACCCGGGACCGGTGGATTCAACCCTCGCCGGGCCGAGGGCCTTCAGCGGACACTGGGGACATGACGACGCCCCCTGGAGGCCGGACGGCCCCCCCCGCCAAGCCCGGCCTGCACCCCCGCAACCGCCACACGCAGGGCTACGACTTCGCCCGCCTGGTGGCGGCATGCCCGGAGCTGGGCCGCTTCGTGCAGCGGGTGAAGCACGGCGGCGCCAGCATTGACTTCACCGACCCGGCGGCGGTGGTGGCCCTCAACCGGGCCCTGCTGCTGGAAGCCTACGGCATCCGGGGCTGGGCGCTGCCGGAAGGCTACCTCTGCCCGCCCATCCCGGGCCGGGCCGACTACCTGCACCACCTGGCGGACCTGCTGGCGGGTGGCGGCGCGATCCCGAGGGGCCCTGCGGTGCGGGTGCTGGATGTGGGCGTCGGTGCCAACCTCATCTACCCGCTCATCGGCCACCGGGAGTACGGCTGGTCCTTTGTGGGCACCGACATCGACGACGTCGCGCTGGCGGCGGCGGCCCGCACCCTGGCCGCGAACCCGGGCCTGGCCGAGGCCATCGCCCTGCGCCACCAGCCGGACCGGCAGGCCGCCTTCACGGGCACGATCCGGCCCGGTGAGCACTTCGACCTCACGCTGTGCAACCCGCCCTTCCATGGCTCAGCCCAGGCGGTACGCGAGGCCTCGCAGACCAAGTGGCGCAAGCTGGGCCGGGGCGCCGCCGGGGCCGCGCGGAACTTCGGCGGCCAGGGGGCCGAGCTGTGGTGCCCGGGTGGCGAGGTGGGCTTCATCACCCGCATGATCGACGAGAGCGTGGCCTTCGGCGCCCAGGTGCGCTGGTTCACCACGCTGGTGTCCAGCTCCGCCAGCCTGCCGGCCCTGCACCGGCGGCTGCGCCAGGTGGAGGCCCGGGTCATCCGCACCGTGCCCATGGCCCAGGGCCAGAAGCAGAGCCGTTTCCTGGCCTGGTCCTTCCAGCCCGAGGAGGCCCCGTGAAGCCGCTGCTGCTCGCCCTCGCCCTGGCCACCGTCGGGTCCGTCATCTATCACCTGGGCCAGAAGCTGGTGCCTCAGGCGGTGCAGCCCCTGGCCATGCTCATGGCGGCCTATGCGGTGGCCTTCGCCCTCGCGGCCCTGGCGCTGCCCTTCCTGGTCCCGGCGGGCACGCCCTGGCGGCAGGCCCTCGCCCAGGTGGCCACGGGCCCGGGCCTGGGGGTGGCGGTGGTGCTGGGTGTCGGCGTGCTGCTCATCGAGGTGGGCTTCCTGCTGGCCTACCGGGCCGGGGGCTCGCTGCAGTGGTCCGGCGTGGCCGTCAACGGCACGGCGGCGGTGCTCCTGGTGCCCATGGCCGTGCTGGCCTTCCGCGAGTCCTTCTCGCTGCTGAAGGCCCTGGGCATGCTGCTGGTGCTGGCGGGGCTGGCGCTGCTCACCCGCCGCTAGAAGCCGCCCATGCCCGTGCTGCGTCGCCTCCCCGCCGCCCTCGCCCTGCTGCTGCTGGGGGCCCTGGCCCTGCGCCTGGGGCTGCCCTTCCTTCTGGCAGTGCCCCTGACCCTGATCCTGATCGGCCTGCTGTGGGTGCCGAAGGCTGTCGTGCGGTCCGGCCTCGCGGTCCTGCTGGGCCTGGGCAGCCTCGCCTGGGTGGGCCTGGCCTGGGTGCGGGTGCAGGAACGGCTGGCCATGGACCTGCCCTGGCTGCGCCTGGCGCTCATCCTGGGGGCTGTGGCGCTCTTCACCGCCTGGGCCGCCGGGCTGCTGGCGCAGCGGAAGGGTTGAGCTAAGGGAAGGACTGGCCGCTTCGGGCCCAGCCCGGCAGGTTTTTGATTGTTTTTTTCAGGTATTGATTGAATTGATGATCGTTTTGATCTCATGATGCGGCACGACCATCCAGAGGGGGTGCCCATGGCCACCATCACGAAGGAACTGCGCGTCCAGATGCAGATCAACCACGGCAATGCCGCCGCCGGCGGCGCCGGCGCCAATGTGGGCGCCTCTGCCATGATCACCGTGCTGGTGACCCTGGACGGGGCGCCGGTGGACACCCTCGGCGCCAACGTGGGCAACCAGACCAGCGCCATCCAGCTGCCCACGGGCTGGACCCTGCTGGACGGCTTCAATGTGCGGCCCGGCGGCAGCCTCGTCACCGTGACCGAGTTCCTCAACCAGGGCAGCGGGCTCTACGACATCCGCATCGTGCCCTACGTCAACAACCCCGCCAGCACCTGGCTGTCCGGCGAATACATCTACGCTCTGGCCATCAAGGTCTCGCGCACCAAGCTCGGGAAGAAGACCGTGCTGCAGGGTTCGGCCCTGGGGAAGCTGATCGTGCCCTAGGTCGGTTCACGACACCGACCCTCGTCAGAACACCGACCAGCCCGTGCGGGTGGTGAAGCGGTCCAGGGCCTCCACGCCCGCCACGCTGTTGCCATGGGTGTCGAGGGCAGGGCTCCAGACGCAGAGCACCCCGCGCTCCGGCAGCACCGCCAGGATGCCCCCGCCCACGCCGCTCTTGCCCGGCAGCCCTACGCGGTAGGCGAAGTCGCCCGCGGCGTCGTAGGTGCCGCAGGTGAGCATGATCGCGTTGATGCGCTTGGACTCGCTGCGGGTGAGCAGCCGCGTGCCGTCCGCCCGCAGCCCGTGGTTGGCCAGGAAGAGCCCGGCCCGCGCCAGATCGGCGCAGCTCATGGTGAGGGCGCACTGGCGGAAGTAGTGGTCGAGCACCACCTCCACAGGGTTCTCCAGGTTGCCGCAGCTGGCCATGAAGTGGGCCAGGGCCGCGTTGCGGTGGCCGTGGCCGGCCTCGGAGGCGGCGACCTCGGGGTCGAGGTCCACGCCGGCATTGCCACTCTCCGCCCGCAGGAAGTCGCGCAGCGTGCCGAGGGAATCCCCGGTGAGGGAGAGCAGCCGGTCGATGAGGATGAGGGCCCCGGCATTGATGAAGGGGTTGCGCGGAATGCCCTTCTCGTACTCGAGCTGCACCAGCGAGTTGAAGGGGTTGCCCGAGGGCTCGCGGCCCACGCGGGTCCACAGCGCCTCGCCATCCCGGGCCAGCACCAGCGCGAGGGAGAAGGCCTTGGACACGCTCTGGATGGAGAAGGGCACCCGCCAGTCGCCGCTGCCCACCAGCTGGCCGTCGGTGGTGGCGAGGGCGAGGCCGAACCGCGCGGGATCCACCGCCGCCAGGGCGGGGATGTAGTCCGCCACCTTCCCCTGCGCCGCGAAGGGCGCCGCTTCCCGGGCCAGGTCGTCGAGGAGGGCTTGAAGGTCCATGAAGGGAAGCATAAGCCACGGATGCACCTGGCTGCACGCCGAGGACGGTCCTCTCCTCCCGCCATGTCTTCTGCGGGCCATCTGTGGCTGAATGAAGGCCTCTCCCGGGACCCGCCATGACCCCCTTCACCGCCGACCTCCTCGTCCTCCTCCGCCGCGATCTGGCCTGCTTCAGCCGCGAGGTCGAGGCCTTCCCCGACGACACGCTGCTCTGGCGGACGCTGCCGGGCCTCTCCAACAGCGCGGGCAACCTGGCGCTGCATGTGGCGGGCAACCTGAGCCACTTCGTGGGCACGGTGCTGGGGCGCACGGGCTATGCGCGGCACCGCGACGCGGAGTTCGCCCGGCGGGAGGGCACCCGCGCCGACGTGGCGGCCCTGCTGGCGGCTGCGGGCCGGGAGGTCGAGGCCGGGCTGGCGGGGCTCACCGAGGCCGACCTCGCCGCGCCCTATCCCCAGGCGGTGGGCGGCCACCAGTTCCCCACGGGCCGGTTCCTGCTGCACCTCGCCACCCACACGGCCTTCCACCTGGGCCAGGCGGGCTACCTGCGCCGCACGCTCACGGGCGAGGCCGGCGCCACCGGCGGCATGGCCATCCAGCCCCTGGTGCCCTGAGCCGACCCTCGCCGACCTTGAGCCGATCCTGCCGTCGGCGCAGAATCGGGCCAACACACTCGGAGGAGCCATGTCGCTGAAAGGTCAAGTCGCCCTCGTCACCGGCGCCAGCCGCGGCATCGGCGCCGCCATCGCCAAGGCGCTGGCCGCCCAGGGGGCCTTGGTGGCCGTGAACTACTTCGGCTCCGAGGCCGCCGCCCAGGACGTGGTGGCCGACATCCGCGCCGCCGGGGGGCAGGCCCTCGCGGTGCAGGCCGACGCCCGGGACCAGGGCCAGGTGGCCACCATGGCCGAGCGCGTGAAGAGCGAGCTCGGGCCCATCGGCATCCTGGTGCTGAACGCCGCCATCGGCTTCCCCATGACCGGCTTTCTCGACTATCCCTTCGACGCCTTCGAGGCGAAGCTGCGCGGCGAGCTGGGCGCGGCCTTCCACGGCTGCCGGGCCGTGGTGCCCCAGATGCTGGCGCGCCAGGGCGGATCCATCATCGCCATCACCAGCGGCCTGGCGCGGAACCCGGGCCATGGCTTCTGCGCCCACAGCGCCGCCAAGGCGGGCTTGGAGGGCTTCGTGCGGGCGCTGGCCGCCGAGCTGGGCCCCATGGGCATCCGCGTGAACAGCGTGGCGCCGGGGCTGACGCTGACGGATGCCACCGCCGGTCTGCCCGAGCAGCACAAGGCGGGCGCGGCCGCGCACACACCGTTGCGCCGCAACGGCCAGGCCGAGGACGTGGCGGAGGCCGTGGTGGGGCTCCTGCAGGCGGGCTTCGTCACCGGCGCCACCCTGCCGGTGAACGGTGGCAGCTACACCTTCTGATCCGCCAGGACCCTACCCGCGACCCTCCTTCCCTGGGCTGGTCGGACGACCACGCCGACTCCGCAGAGGTTTCGATGCCCGCACGCGAGATTGCAAAGCTGCTGTTCACCACGGTCTATCCGCTCTACGTCGCCAAGGCCGAGCGCAAGCACCGGACCAAGGCGGAGGTCGATACCATCATTTGCTGGTTGACGGGGTACACGCCCGCACAGCTCGCGGAGCACACGACGACCCCCATCGACTTCCAGACCTTCTTCGACCAGGCTCCAGCCCTCCATCCGAACAGGTTGCTCATCAAGGGGGTGGTCTGTGGCGTTCGCGTGGAAGCGCTTCAGGATCCCCTCACCCAAAACATCCGGTGGCTGGACAAGCTCATCGACGAGCTGGCGAAGGGCAAATCGATGGACAAGATCCTGCGCCGATAGCCAGCCACCATTTGCAGGGCCGGTGGCCCCGGCGGAGCCGGTTCGCTTGCCCTGGGCGCCCTCGGCGCACCACACTGGAAGCCCTTCTCTGAGGTGGCCATGCATCCAACCATCCGCGGCGGTTTCCTGCTCGGCGCCTGCGTGGCCGCGTGGACCCTGGTCATGGCCACCACGGGCCTGTACAAGAACCCCTCCCTCTTCTACCTGTTCTGGCTGGTCATCCCCATCCAGGTGGCCATCCTCCTCCACTTCCTGCGGCGCTCCGCGCCGACCTCGGGCTACGGCCACCAGGTCTGGACCGGGGTCAGCATCTCGCTGCTGGGCTCGCTCCTCATCTTCGCCAACAGCTACTACCTCACCGCCGTGCAGTTTCCCCACTACTTCCAGGAGCTGGAGGCCATGGGTCGCCAGATCATGGCCAGCAAGGGGATGACCCCCGACCAGATCGAAGCCGCCGTGCGGGCCCAGGCCCACATGCAGACGCCCCGCGCCAGCGCCATGGCCGGGGCCATCGGCACGGTGGTGACGGGCTTCCTCACCTCGGCCATCGCGGCCATCTGGCTTCGCCGGAAGTAGCCCGAGCCGCCTCAGCGCTCGACGCGAAGGTCTGCCACCAGGTCCAGGGGAAAGCGCCGTCCGGCGAGGGCATCGTCGAGGCAGCGCCGCACCCAGCCGGAGCGCAGGGGGGCGGCGTCGAGCTCGGCCCGGGTCAGCCAGTGGCAGCGAAGGATGTCGGCATCCTCGGGCACCGCCACCGCGCCTTCGGGCACCGTGCCGCTGAAGCACACGCGGAAGTAGTCCTTCCCGTTGGCCGCCTGCAGGGGGTAGAGGCCCACGATGGCCTCGGGCGTGAAGGCGAGGCCGGTCTCCTCGCGCACCTCGCGCCGCACCGCGTCCAGCAGGGTCTCACCGGGCTCCACGTGCCCCGCGGGCTGGTTGAATACGGGCTGGCCGGTCACCTGGTCCAGCTCCTCCACGAACAGGAAGCGGCCCTGCCGCTCGATGATGGCGGCGACTGTCAGGGCCCACATCAGGCGGGGAGGAAGAGGTAGAAGCCGTTGAGGAAGTACAGGAGGCCCACCACGCCCACCGCCAGGCCCAGGTAGTAGACCGGCTTCTGCTTGAGGAGGGCGGCGATGGAGGAGAGCAGGATGGCGATCTGCAGGAAGATCACCGCCAGGCCGAAGGCGGCGCTGTGCTTTTGCGCGTCGGCCTTCTGGCCCTCGAAGCGCCGGGCCTCCTTCTGGATCTCCGCCCGCTCGCCCTCGTACTTGGCGGTCTTTTTTTCCACCTCGGCCAGGCTCGCCTGCAGCACGGGCACAGCCGCCTTGGGAGCCAGGGCCAGCTCCCGCTTCAGCCGCAGGGCCTCCAGTTCGTACAGGTTGAACTTGATGCCCTTGGCCTGGTAGTAGGCCCACTGGTCCGAGGCCAGGCTCTGGCTCAGCACCGTGCGCGTGGAGAACCCGCCGCCCTTGAAGGTGGCCAGGGTCGCACACACCGCCAGGATCACCGTGGTGAGCGCCAGCAGGTTCAGCCAGGGGTCTTTCTTGTCGTCAGCCATGGGGGCCACCTCCAGACCCCACCATGATTACCACAGGCGCCAGGCAGGTGGCTTGAGCCCAGGCCCGCGAGGCCTATGGTGGGGGAAGGCGATTTTTCGGAAGGTGCGCTGTCTGCCGCCATCCGCCTCCGCCTTCCGGTCGCCTCCCGTCCATTCGACGGACCGGATCGGTGCGGTCCGTCCCCCGCGAAGGAGGCCCCCATGCTGCACCGCCACGCCCTCTGTGTCGGCATCGACCAGTACCGGCACTTCCCCGCCGCCGCCCTCCGGGGCTGCGTCAACGACGCCCGGGACATGTCCCTGCTGATGAAGGACCTGCTGGGCTTCCAGGCATCCCAGATCACCTGCCTGGCCGACCACGAGGCCACCAAGGCGACCATCCTGGAGGCGCTTGCCCGGATGGTGGAAGGCGCCCTGGCGGGCCGCCTCGACCACCTCGTCTTCAGCTTCTCCGGGCATGGCACCCAGGTGCCGGACCTCAACCCCGACGAGTGGGACCGCGCCGACGATGCCTTCTGCCCCCATGACCTGGCCATGCGCGGTGCGCAGTGGGACCGGGACCACCTGATCCTGGACGACGAGTTGCACGACCTCTTCGTCCAGCTGCCGCCCACCGTCATCCTGGAGGTCTACCTGGACACCTGCCACAGCGGCGCGGGCCTGCGGGCGGCCGACCTGCTCATGGACCGGCGGCCGCGCTACCTGCCGCCACCCACCGTCGAGGCCTTTCGGGACATCGAGTTCCGCCGAGCCCGGCCCGCTCACGTCAAGCTCATGGAGAAGGGGCTCTCCCACCACATCCTGTGGACCGCCGCCAAGGAGCACCAGACCGCCGCGGATGCCTTCCTGCAGGGGGCGTGGCACGGGGCCTTCACCTGGCACTTCTGCCGCGAGGCCAGGGCCAGCGGCAACCGCCTCTCCCGGGCCCAGGTGCTGGCCAAGGTCCGGTCGGACCTGAACCACGCCCACTTCACCCAGACGCCCCAGCTCGACTGCGAGGCCATCACCCGCCATGCCCCGCTCCGAGCCGAGGCCGTGCCCCCCAACCTGGAACCCCTGCTCATGGACATGCCGAGCTGATCGAGGTTCCATCCAGAGGTACAGACAAGCACGGCGCCTTTCGGCGCCGTGCTACCTAAAACGCGAAGCGTTTCAGGCGTTCATAGGTTTGCGTGGGGCCAAGCCCAGTCACCTTTGACTGAATCGATGACACGCTTATCGCTCTCACCCTTCCAGACCACCGCGCCGCCCTCGTCCTTCCCATCCCAGCCGACCTGGTAGAGCGTAAACTTTTCTCCTGCTCGCCTGTAATGCAGTGGGCCGCCAGTTACCAGATCATGGGGAAGGGCCTGGATGTAAGTAGGTACAAGTCCCTCTAAGTGGTCCGGGTACCTCCCCTTTTCCAGCCGATACCGCTCCAACCCGCAAACGACGATGCCCTGGTCAATAAGGGCCTGTAGCCTAGAGAATTCAACAACCTGCTCAGTCAACGCCGGAAGTGCAATTTGAGCCATGATCAGGTCTTTTCGGAAGCGCATTTCCTTCAACCAAATCACCGGATCGATGAGCCTGTTCGGAAAAATACGATGTCCCACCGGATCCTGGGTGTCCACCATGCTTGATACAAACTGACACCACACGAGCAGGTTGCGGTAGAACCAGCCTCGCCCGAGAGGCCCTAGTTTGGCTCTTTTCTGGGCCATAAACTTCAGTGGAGGCTGGTTCTCAGCGGTGACCGTGAAGCTGGATATGAAGCACTGCCGTTCAGCCTGCCATGCCAGTTTCGAAGTCGCCAGCAGGTCAACCTTCGACAAATCAGCCTGGATAATCGCGAGTTGGGAAGCACTCCAAACATGATCCTCTAAGCCTTCCCACACCACCTGCATGGAGACCTTCAGAATGGCACTTCGAAGCAGGGCACTGAGGAGGTTTGGTTCGGCCTTGAGATGGTCGGCAATGCGAAAGCAGGTCTGAAGATCGGCCATTGCCAGGTCTGAGCGATCTCTCCTCAGATTCGAGAGAGCCCGCACCCGCAAGGTGCGCACCATCCCGCGAAATCCCAGAAGCGCCGGTATCTCGTATTCCTCATAAGCAACGGGAAGGCGGCTACCGGGTCGGAGACTCGCAAGCTCCACTTCCTTGAGGGCGCCTTCGAACGGCTTGAGCGCAGCCTGAAGGTCCGTGGTCCCATAAGCCTGGCAAATGGCTTCCAGATCGTCCCGGCGCCCCTCTTGCCAGTTGCCGAGCACCTTGTTTACGTTTTCGGGGATCGACAGTGCCTTGAAACGGGGATCTATCCGGCCCTTCTCAACGATGGAGCCGCGTATCAGCGGTGCCTCCGCGAAGTTCTGGTTCGGCTCCACAGGTGGTGGCACGAGATCCTTCCAGTCGAGGCGGTCCCCCATGGTAATGCGTTCGGATTTCCAACGATTGAAGGCCCACTTGCCACTGAGGTGGTAACCCAGCAACCAAAGGCCAACAACCAGGACTAGCCCCACGACGACGAGGATGATGCCCAGGATCCAAGCCCGCATGACTACTCCAGAGGTGTTGGCCTCATTCTGAGGCAATCCCAACCCCATCACCAAGCACGGCGCCTTTCGGAGCCGTGCTACCTGAAACGCGAAGCGTTTCAGGCTAGTACCGGTAGTGATCCGCCTTGTAGGGCCCGTCCACCGCCACGCCGATGTACTTCGCCTGGTCGGGACGGAGGGTGGTGAGGCGGGCGTTCAGGGTCTGCAGCTGGAGCCGGGCCACCTGCTCGTCGAGGTGCTTGGGCAGGGTGTAGACGCCGATCTTGTACGCGCCTGGCTTGGTCCACAGCTCGATCTGGGCCAGGGTCTGGTTGGCGAAGCTGCTGCTCATGACGTAGCTGGGGTGGCCCGTGCCGCAGCCCAGGTTCACCAGGCGCCCCTTGGCCAGCAGGATGATGCGGTGGCCATCGGGGAAGATGACGTGGTCCACCTGGGGCTTGATCTCCTCCCAGGTGTACTTCTCGATGCCCGCCACGTCGATCTCGCTGTCGAAGTGGCCGATGTTGCAGACGATGGCGTTGTGCTTCATGCGGGCCATGTGGTCGTGGGTGATGACCCGGAAGTTGCCGGTGCAGGTGACGAAGATGTCGGCCTGGTCGCAGGCTTCATCCATGGTGACGACGCGGTAACCCTCCATGGCCGCCTGCAGGGCACAGATGGGATCGATCTCGGTGACCCACACCTGCGCGCTCAGCGCACGCAGGGCCTGGGCGCTGCCCTTGCCCACATCGCCGTAGCCGCAGACGACGGCGACCTTGCCGGCCACCATCACATCGGTGGCCCGCTTGATGGCATCCACCAGCGACTCGCGGCAGCCGTAGAGGTTGTCGAACTTGCTCTTGGTGACGCTGTCGTTGACGTTGATGGCGGGGAACTTTAGCTCGCCCTTTTTGGCCATCTCGTAGAGTCGGTGCACGCCGGTGGTGGTCTCCTCCGTGACGCCCTTCACCTTGGCCAGCTGGGTGGAGTACCAGGTGGGCTGGGTGGCGAGGCGCTTCCGGATGGCGGCGAAGAGCACGGTGGCCTCTTCGCTGTCGGGATGATCCAGGACGTGGAGGTCCTGCTCGGCCCGGGCGCCCAGGTGCAGCAGCAGCGTGGCATCGCCCCCGTCGTCGAGGATCATGTTGGCGCCCTCGGCGAAGTCGAAGATGCGGTGCGTGTAGTCCCAGTAGTCGGGCAGGGTCTCGCCCTTCACGGCGAACACCGGCGTGCCGCCCGCAGCGATGGCGGCGGCAGCGTGGTCCTGGGTGCTGAAGATGTTGCAGCTGGCCCAACGCACGTCGGCGCCCAGCGCCGTCAGCGTCTCGATGAGCACGGCGGTCTGGATGGTCATGTGCAGCGAGCCCGCGATGCGCGCGCCCTTGAGCGGCTGCTGGGCGGCGTACTGCTGGCGGATGGCCATGAGGGCGGGCATCTCCCCCTCGGCGATGGCGATCTCCCGGCGGCCCCAGGGGGCGAGGGACAGATCGGCGACGATGAAGTCGGCGGTGGCGACGGTCATGGGACCTCCTCGAAGGGCGGGCGACGGGCGGGGAGCCACCTCATCGACCCGGTTCTGGGTTGAGGTGAGCGCCGTTCCTGAAGGGGAGCATCCGAGCCTGAGATCCCGCACAGCCGATCTGCCGGGTCCTGCAGCGCTCCTCGGACCCATCCAGAATAAGCGGTTCCGACAGCGATCGCGTCGGGGTTTTCAAGGCAGGGCCAATTTATGTAATATTGCAAAAATTTTGTAGATAATTATTACGTTGTTTAAATATTGTATATTTTAGATTTAATTAAAAAATTACAAAATTAGTAACATTTACATTACAAAACTTTTTGTTTGAATTTTTTAATTTTAATTATTTTAATAATTAAATTTTGGCACAACCCTCGATTGGACTGGCTTGCCTGAAAGGAGGCAACCATGTCCAACCCCTTCACCACCCTGGCCTTGGCACTCGCCCTGGCCCTTCCCCTGGCGGCAACGCCCGACCACGCACCCCGGGCCCCCCAGCGGCCCGTGAACCTCAACACGGCCACGGTCACCGAGTTGATGCAGCTGCCGCGCATCGGCCAGAAGACCGCCGAGCGGATCCTGCAGTTCCGCAAACAGCACGGCGGGTTCCTGCGGCCCGAGGAGCTCATGAACGTGCGGGGCATCGGCGAGAAGTCCTTCGCCAAGCTCAAGCCCTTCCTGGCCCTCTCTCCGGCGCCGCGCCCCGCGGCCCCGAAGCGGTAGGGGGTCGCCATGCCTTCCGGCTGCCGTCGATCCCGCCAGCGGGGGACCTCCCTCCTGGAACTCACCGTAAGCCTCGCCGTGGCCGCGATCCTCGCGGCGGTCGGGTTTGCCCAGCTGGACTCGGGGGGCCTGGAGCTCTCGGTGGCCCACCAGGAGATCCGCGGCAGCCTGGAGCAGGCCTTCATCCTGGCCCGGGCCCGGGGCCGCAACGTCACCGTCGCCCTGGGCGCCGCCAACGGCAAGGGGGAGCACATCCCCGTGGAGCTCAGCCGCAAGGTGCGGTGGGGCAAGCCGGACAAGATCCCCCTGCCCCCGGGCATGGACGCGCCGGTGGTGGCCGCCCGAACGGGCGAAGCCCACCCGATCATGACCGTCACGCCCCGGCGCACGGCCCTGGCCAACACCTGGTTCCTCAACGACGGCCGGGAGGCCCTCTGCATGCGCCTCTCCGGCAAGGGGCAGCTGCAGGTGCTCCGCTGGCGCCACGAGCTCTCCAAGTGGGTGAGGGTGTGATGGCCGCCCTGCTGCCCACCCTCCGTCAGCAGGTGGCCGAGGTGGCCGCGCGGCTGCTCCCGGCGCCCCTCAGCCCCCCACTCCGGGCCGCCCAGGCCGAGTTGCACCGGGGCCTCCAGCAGGCCTTCCGCCTGGCCGCCACCCACCAGCGCCCTGTGGTGCTGGAGCCCCTCCGGTCCGCCGCCGACGGCCACCTGGCGGTCCGCCTGCCCGCCGGGGTGCGCTGGGGCCGGCCCGCCTCCATCCCCCTGCCGCTGAGCCTCGTGGACAGCGGCTGGCGCGGCGGGCGCCCCCAGCCCATCACGGTGATGCCCCAGCGCCGGGCCGCGGCCAACGTCTGGTTCCTGCACCACGGCGAGGAGGCCCTCTGCCTCCGCCTGGGCCTCAAGGGCCAGGTCGAGCTGCTGCGCTACCGCCCCCTGCTGGGCGCCTGGCTGCGGGCCTGACCATGCGCATCCTGGACCTCTCCCCCGACCAACGCCCCCGGGAGCGCCTGCTCGCCGGGCACGGCGAAGGCCTCACGGATGCTGACCTGCTGGCCCTGCTCTGGGGCTCGGGCCGCCAGGGCCAGAGCGCCGTGGAGCTGGCCCAGGCCCTGCTGGGCCGCACTGGCGGCCTGGCGGGCCTGCTCGCCCTGGGCCTCGACGACTGGCTGGCCCAGCCCGGCCTCGGCCCCGCCAAGGCAGGCCAGCTCTGGGCCGCGCTGGAGCTGGCCCGCCGCAGCCAGCGCCGGGTGGAGCGCCCCCGCATCACCAGCCCCCGCGCCGCCGGGGACTACCTGCTGCCCCGGTGCCTGGGCTGGACGGAAGAGCGCTTCGGCCTCCTGGCCCTCAATGCCAAGGGCGACCTGCTGGCGGAGCGCATCCTCAGCCAGGGCACGGCCACCGCCACCCTCATCAGCCCCCGCGAGTTCTTCCGCGAGGCCCTGCGCTACGGCGCCACCACCGCCCTGGCCTTCCACAACCACCCCAGCGGCGACCCCACGCCCAGCCGCGAGGACACCCAGCTCACGCGGCGCCTGCAGGCCTCGGGGGAGGCGCTGGGGGTGCCCCTGGCGGACCACCTCATCCTCGGCCACGGCCGCTACCACAGCTATCGGGCGGCGGAGGGCTGGGACCGGCACCCCTGAGGGACGCTACCCGATTTCGTCCGGAAAGCGCTTCAGGTGCGCGTCGTAGAGCCGCACCAGGAACTCCATGAGCGCCCACTCGCTGGCCCGGTGCTCGGCGCGCAGGAGGCGGTTCAGGTGCATGTGGGACAGGGTGCCGGCCAGGCTGAGCAGGTCGACCTGCACCCCACCCTCTGCGTGGGCCGCCCGCAGGGGGGGCAGGCTCTGACAGCCCGGGGCGGGCGATGGACCGGACAGGTGGGGGAAGCCCTCTTCCAGCTCGCGCCGCAGGCCCCGGAAGACCTGCCCGAAGTGGATGGCCCCAGGGCCCGTGTCCCCGAACTCCTTCCTGAACGCCTCCCGGGTGCGCTCCGCCAGCGCCTTCCGCTGCGCACGGTCCAGGCCCAGCGCGGCCCAGATGGCATCCACCTGCCGGAGCCCCCGCCGCCAGCGCTGGTCGGGGGACAGCCCCCCCGCCAGCTGCTCCAGCACGAACTGGCTGTCCTCGTGGAACCAGGCCTCCGCCAGGGCGAACCCGCGCACACCCCCATAGCGCTCCCACTCGGGCTCGAAGGTGTCCACCTGCCAGGCCTGAAGCAGGCCCTGGGCCAGGGGCGGGTCCAGGTGGGCGTGCAGCCGGGGCAGCAGGGCGGCAAGCAAACGGGCAGGGTCGCCGTGCCACCGCACCCGCAGGTGATGGTTCGGATCCCGGTACCGCACGAAGTGCCAGCGGTCGCAGAGTCCCTCCGAGCGCGCCGCCTGCAGCAGCGGCGCCAGCTCCACCAGGAGGCGGTCCGCGCTGGCGGGCCCGCAGACCAGGCGCAGGTACAGCCACTCGGAGCCGGGGGCGTAGCTGCGCACCGGGGGCGCGGCGTCGCGCACGGGAACGGCGCTGGGCGGCGGGGCCGCGGGCGTGGCCTCGAAGGGGACCACCAGCTCATGGACGAACGCGCCTTCCGGCCCGGTCACGAGATGCTGGCCAGGGTCGGGGAAGCACTCCGTGAGGGTGAAGGCGGGCCGCTGAGCCACCAGGTGGTGCAGCGCCTCCACCCAGGGGGCCGCCTCCAGGTCCACCAGCAGCTGGTTGTCCGCGTCGCTCAGGCGCACGAACCGGGGCAGGCCGAGGCGCGCCCGCAGGGCCTGGAACGCACCGACCGCCCCGTCCGGCGCGCTGGCCAGGGCCGCCTGCAGCTCGCTGGCTTCCAGCTTCCAGCGGGCCAGGGCCAGCACATGCCGCCCGTGGGTGACGCGGGGCAGGAAGGGCAGGTCCGCCAGCGCCCCCCAGGACCAGCCGCCGGGCCGGCCATCCTGATCCTGCAGGTGCGCCAGGAAGCGGTAGACCCCGGGGCCCCGGTTGAAGTTGTGGGCGGAGGACAGGCGGGGGATCACCTCCCGGCCGAGCCGCGTGGAGGCCAGGCAGACGCGGTCCCCCTGCACGGTCACCAGGAGGTCGGCGGGCAGGAGCGTGTGCGCCTCCGCCACCCCGGAGGTGGCCAGGAAGGGGATCTCCCAGGCCCGCAGGGCCGGCCGGGCGAGGACGTTGCCCATGCGGCCCTCGGGCACGTG
>CAVUDX010000003.1:0-131570 GCA_963740385.1 uncultured Acidobacteriota bacterium | reverse complement strand
CCAGCAAAGATGAGGGGTCCCAATGGGACCCCTCATCTTTGCTGATTCAGGCTCGCCAGGGGTGAGCCCCCGAATGACAGCCGGCCCAAGTCAGGGGGGCCAGGCGAGGCCCTGCAGCCCCTTTGCTTAAGGCACGATGCCCACCCTTCGCGTAGACTCGCCTTCTGGAGGTTTCCGTGGCTACATCTCAATCCAGGTTGCTTGTCCTTCTAGCGGCCCTGCCCCTGGTGGCCCAGGCACCCGCAGAACCCAGTGCCAAGGCCGCCACGCAACGCGTCGCCAGACCCTCCAAGGAGAAAGCCCCTGCCATGATCACCACCGAATCCGGTCTGAAATACCTCGATACAAAGGTGGGCACAGGCCCGGCCCCCCTGCGGGGCCAGCGGGTGGTGGTCCACTACACAGGCTGGCTCTCGGAGCATGGAAAGAAGGGCAAGAAGTTCGACAGCTCCCTGGATCGCCACGAGCCTCTGGCTATCCCCATCGGTGTGGGGAAACTGATCAAGGGCTGGGACGAGGGCCTGCTGACCATGAAGGTGGGGGGCAAGCGCACGCTCCACATCCCGGCGGCGTTGGGCTACGGGGCACGCGGTGCCGGAGCGGACATCCCGCCCAATGCCGATTTGATTTTCGAGGTGGAGCTGCTGGGCGTCCAGTAGCTCCGGGTTTCAATCCCCTCAGAGGGTGATGCGGGTTCCCAGCACCTGCAGGAACTGGGCGAGCCATGCGGGGTGCGCCGGCCAGGCGGGGGCTGTGACCAGGTTCCCGTCGGTGACGGCGCCGTCGATGGCGATCTCCGCGTACTTTCCGTGGGCCACCTCCACCTCGGCCCGGCAGGCGGGGTAGGCGGAACAGGTGCGGCCTTCCAATACTCCGGCGGCGGCCAGCAGCTGGGCGCCGTGGCAGATGGCGGCCACGGGTTTCTTCGTGGTGAAGAAGTGGCGGACAACCTCCAGCACCCGGGCATTGAGGCGCAGATACTCGGGCGCCCGGCCACCGGGGATCACAAGGGCGTCGTACTGATCGGGCTTCACGTCCGCAAAGGTGGCATTGAGCGTGAACCGATGGCCCGGCTTCTCGGAGTAGGTCTGGTGGCCTTCAAAGTCGTGAATGGCGGTGGCCACCCAATCGCCAGCCTGCTTGTCCGGACACACGGCATGGACTGTGTGCCCCACGGACAGCAGGGCCTGGAAGGGCACCATGATTTCGTAGTCCTCGCCGAAGTCACCGACGAGCATGAGGATCTTCTTCGCGGCCATGGGCACCTCCTGGTGGGATCGATTCGGCCTGATGATACGCCCGGCGCCAACCCGAACGAAAAAGGTCCCGCGGGCACGGGACCTTGGGTCGTACCTGGAACAGGGTTAGGCCTTCTGATAGACCTCGGCGCCCTTGTCCACAAAGGTCTCCGCCATCTCCTGCATGCCTTTCTCCAGGGCTTCCTGCTCGGTGTAGCCGTGGCTTTCGGCGTATTGACGCACGTCATCGGAGATCTTCATGGAGCAGAAGTGCGGCCCGCACATGGAGCAGAAGTGGGCGGACTTGGCGCCTTCGGCAGGCAGGGTCTCGTCGTGGAATTCGCGGGCGGTGTCGGGATCGAGCGCCAGGTTGAACTGGTCCTCCCAGCGGAACTCGAAGCGGGCCTTGCTCATGGCATCGTCCCAGGTCCGGGCCCCGGGGTGGCCCTTGGCCAGGTCGGCGGCGTGGGCGGCGATCTTGTAGGCGATGACGCCGTCCTTCACATCCTTCTTGTTGGGCAGGCCCAGGTGCTCCTTGGGCGTCACGTAGCAGAGCATGGCGCAGCCGTACCAGCCGATCATGGCGGCGCCGATGGCCGAGGTGATGTGGTCGTAGCCCGGTGCGATGTCCGTGGTGAGGGGGCCCAGGGTGTAGAAGGGCGCCTCGTCGCAGACTTCCAGCTGCTTGGTCATGTTCTCCTGGATGAGGTGCATGGGCACATGGCCGGGGCCCTCGATCATCACCTGCACATCATGCTTCCACGCGATCTTGGTGAGCTCACCCAGCGTCTCCAGTTCGCCGAACTGGGCTTCGTCGTTGGCGTCGGCGATGCTGCCAGGGCGCAGGCCATCGCCCAGGGAGAAGGCCACGTCATAGGCCTTCATGATCTCGCAGATGTCCTCGAAGTGCGTGTAGAGGAAGTTCTCCTTGTGGTGGGCCAGGCACCACTTGGCCAAGATGCTGCCGCCCCGGCTGACGATGCCCGTGACGCGCTTGGCGGTGAGGGGCACGTAGCGCAGCAGCACGCCGGCGTGGATGGTGAAGTAGTCCACCCCCTGCTCGGCCTGCTCGATGAGCGTGTCGCGGAAGATCTCCCAGGTGAGGTCCTCGGCCTTCCCATTGACTTTCTCCAGGGCCTGGTAGATGGGCACGGTGCCGATGGGCACGGGGCTGTTGCGGAGGATCCACTCGCGGGTCTCATGGATGTTCAGTCCCGTGCTCAGGTCCATGACCGTGTCGGCGCCCCAGCGGATGGACCAGGCCATTTTCTCGACCTCCTCCTCGATGGTGGAGGCCACGGCGCTGTTGCCAATGTTGGCGTTGATCTTCACCAGGAAGTTCCGGCCGATGACCATGGGCTCGGTCTCCGGGTGGTTGATGTTGGCGGGGATGATGGCCCGGCCCCGGGCCACCTCGTCCCGCACGAATTCGGGGGTGATGCGGCTCTTGATCCCCGCGGCCTCGCGACCCAGGTTCTCGCGGATGGCGATGAACTCCATCTCGGGGGTGACGATCCCCTGCTTGGCATAGTGCATCTGGGAGACATTGCATCCGGCCTTGGCCCGGAGGGGCTTGCGGTCGGCCAC
This sequence comes from uncultured Acidobacteriota bacterium, assembly GCA_963740385.1. GTDB lineage: Bacteria > Acidobacteriota > Holophagae > Holophagales > Holophagaceae > Geothrix. The sequence goes on along the minus strand of CAVUDX010000003.1, from coordinate 128,745 downwards.
GAAGCGGATGGCATCCAGGTCCTTGTCCCGCTCCCGCAGCTTGCGATAGAGGCTGGTGGCGCCGGGCAGTTCTTCCACGTCCCCCCGTCCCAGGATCCAGTCCTGGCGCAGGGGCTTCAGGCCCTTGGCCACGTCGATGGTGACGGATGGGTCCGTGTAGGGGCCCGAGGTGTCGTAGACCACCACCGGCGCGTTCTCGGTGAGCTGGTCCTGGAAGTCGCGGGTGGGGTGCAGGGCAATCTGCCGGAAGGGGACCCGGACGCCGGGCAGGGCACCCGCCACATGGATCTTCGAAGAGGCCGGGAAGGGCTTCAGGCAGGCGGCCAGGGCCGTCCCATCCACCGGGGCCTGTTCGGGATTCGATTGCATGGTCATGGAAACTCCGGACTTGATGGAATCGGGCCAGGATTGATCCCCGAATCAGCAAGTTTATCGCGAGGGGGGTGGGTGCGACGAATTGAAAGATTTCCGGCCCAAGGCCGATAGGAAAGGCACGGAGCCCTCCATGCAGGACAAGCCCCAGGACAACCAGGCCATTCCCGACCAGCTCATGCAGATCGCCCGCGAGCAGGAGGGCGGGGCTGAGCGCGTGTTGGACCAGATCCAGGTGGTCCAGAACAGCTTCGAGGAGATCCAGACGCTTTCCAAGGAATGCCAGGAGGTGCTCCAAAGCCTGGCGGTGGACCCGGAGGTTCTGGAAAAGCTGGCCGACCGGCTCGAGCAGATCGGCTTTCATGCCGACAATGGCGCCTACAACATCCAGGGGGCCTTCGACCTCTACCAGTACCAGGACGTCGTCCGGCAGAAGCTGGAGCGGGTGGGGCGGAGCCTCATCGAGGTGGCCCAGTACGTGCTTGGGAGGCTGCAACCTGCAGAGGACCACCTGCCGAAGATGGCTCCCTCCGGGCGAGACATCATGCAGCGGGAGCCCCAGATGGCCGATGTCACCAAGGTCGATGCCGACACCATCGTGGCGGAGTTCCTGGCCCAGGCCTTGAAGGAAAAGAACGCCAAGAAGGCTGAGGGATAACCTAAGCTCCCCCTCTGGGATTCCATGCCCCCGCAGCCGGGGGCGCGGATGTGATAATCGGATCCCTGGAGGAAGCATGTCCCGTCGTGTCCTGATCATCAGCTGCCTGACTGCCGGGTTGCTGGCCGCCCAGTTGCCCCAGGAGGATCCCGTCCTGCGGGCGCGAGCCCAGCGCGCAGCCGCTCAGGGCATCGCCGAAGGGGACCTGCCGCCGGTGCCCCGGGGGGTCGTTGAGCCGCCTCCCCTGCCGCCACCCGAGGCCCACGTAAAAGACACGCGCCGCGGCCGGAAGGCCCGCGCCCGCAGCAAGCGGCGGGGAAAGTCCTCCACCAAGGCGAGGCCTTCGAAAAAGAAGGCACCCAAGGCCTCGGCCAAGGGGAAGGTTCGATGAGGTTCGGTGTGCTCACCTCCGGGGGGGATGCTCCGGGGATGAATGCGGCCATCCGCGCCACCGTCCGCCAGGCCGACGCCCTGGGTCACGAGGTCTGGGGCATCCACCGGGGCTACCAGGGCCTCCTGGAAGGGGACATGGCCCTGCTGCCGAGCCGCGCCTGCGCCAACATCCTCCAGCGGGGCGGCACCGTGCTGCACACCGCCCGGTGCGCCGAGTTCTACCTGCCCGAGCATCGCACCCGGGCCGCCGCCAACCTTAAGGCGGCGGGAATCGAAGCCTTGGTGGTCATCGGCGGGGATGGCAGCTTCCGCGCGGCGGAGACCCTGCAGCGTGAGCACGGCGTGGCCTGCGCCGGCATCCCCGGCACCATCGACAACGACCTGCCGGGCACGGAGCGGACCCTCGGGTTCGACACGGCCCTGAACACCGCCGTGGAGGCCATCGACCGCATCCGGGACACCGCCTCGAGCCACGGGCGGTTGTTCCTCGTGGAGGTCATGGGCCGCGCGTCGGGCATGCTCGCCGTGCACACCGCCCTGGCCTGCGGGGCCGAAGCCGTGCTCTATCCCGAGTCCGCAGACGACAGCTACGAGGGCCTGGTGTCGCGGCTCAACTCCAACTGGCTGCGCGGGAAGCGCAGCTCCATCGTGGTGGTGGCCGAGGGGGACACCGTGGGCCGCGCCATGGCCGTGGGCGAGCGCCTGAAGCGGGACCACGCCCTGGACCTGCGGGTGGTGGTGCTGGGCCATGTCCAGCGGGGCGGCAGCCCGTCCGCCATGGATCGCATCTGGGGCAGCCGCTGGGGAGCCGAAGCCGTCCGGCGGCTGGACCAGGGCGAGCGGGGCTTCTACCTCGGCGAAGTCGCCGGCGCCCTCGTGGCCCAGCCCCTCAGCCGGATTGCCGAACCCCAGCCGGTCCCGCCCGGCGACCTGGGCCGACTGGTGACCATCCTGGCCCGGTAGCGGTCCTGGTTGTCTGGGTTGTCTGCGCATGGTCTGCTTGGAGGGTTTGGAAGGGCGGGAGGTCCTTGATGGCAGAGCATCCGAAAGACGCGCTGGTCGCTGTGGTGATGGCAGGTGGGCGGGGCACCCGGTTCTGGCCCCGCAGCCGCAATGCCCGACCCAAGCAGTTCCTGGCCATCGTCGGGACCGAGACCCTGCTGCACCAGACGGTGCGGCGGCTGGACGGCCACATCAGCCCGGACCAAATCTTCGTGGTGACCACGGAAGACCTGGCCGAGGAGACCCGGCGCATGCTGCCGGAGCTGCCGCCGGAGAACGTCATCGTCGAGCCGGAGGGTCGCAACACCGCACCCTGCCTGGCCCTGGCCCTGGTGGAGATCGAGCGGAAGTTCCCCAATGCTGTTATGGCCGTGCTGTCTGCGGACCACTGGATTGGCGACCGGGAGCTGTTCCTGGAGGACCTGGACACCGCCGTGAAGCACGCCGCCTGGGAGCGGGAGCTGGTCACCTTCGGCATCCGGCCCACCTATCCCGAAATCGGCTACGGCTACATCGAGTCCGAAGGCCATGGCCCAGTGCTGAAGGTGAAGGCCTTCCGGGAGAAGCCGCCGGTGGAGGTCGCGGTGCAGTATCTCGAATCCGGCCGCCACTTCTGGAATGCAGGAATGTTCGTGTGGACCCTGGAGGATTTCCGGGCGGGGCTGCAGCAGCACGCCCCCGAGGTCTTGGCCCCCCTGGATGCGTGGATGAAGGCTGGCGCCGATCCTGCCGCCTTGATGGCCGCCTATCGCCAGTTGCCTAAGCTGGCCATCGATGTGGCCCTCATGGAACGGGCGCAGTCGGTGGCCGTGGTGCCCACCCGCTTCCGGTGGTCGGACGTGGGCTCCTGGCCCGCTGCCATTGAATTCCAGGAACCCGATGCCGAGGGCAACGTGACCCAGGGCGAGACCCTGCTCATTGACACGCACAACTGCGCCTTCTTCGGTGGCAAGCGTCTCATCGCTGCCAGCGGCGTTGAGGACCTCATCGTGGTGGACGCCGACGACGCCCTGCTGCTCTGCCGCCGGGACCGTGCCCAGTCGGTGAAGCAGATCGTCGAGCGTCTCAAAGCCGAAGGGCGCGAGGATCTGCTCTAGGGACCAGGCTGGCGTTCTGAGGAACCGCTTTGGGCCCCCCAAAACCTCGAACCTCCAGCCCCTGGCCTTGAAGCGATACACTGGCCTTATGGACAAACCGACCACCCTCCACGTTGACAAGCCTTGGGGCTCCTTCGACCAGTACGCCCTGAACACCCCCTGCACCGTGAAGATCCTCACGTGCAACCCGGGCCAGAAGCTGAGCCTCCAGCGGCACAGCCACCGCGGGGAACTCTGGGTGGCGCTGGATCCTGGCGTCGTGGTGGACCGCGATGGGGAGACCCTGCACCCCGCCGTCGGCGAGGAGGTGTGGCTGCCCCTGGGCTCCACCCATCGCCTGCGCTGCGAGGCCGCCACCGCCCATCCGGTGCGCGTGCTGGAAGTGAGCCTGGGCGTCTTCGATGAGGCCGACATCGAGCGGCTCCAGGACGACTACGGCCGCCGCTGATGACGCGACTGCTCCGACAGGTGCTGCTGGCCGGGTTGGTGCTGCCGGCCATGGCCCAGAGCGGGGAGGAACTCCTCGCCCGGGTGGACCGGCTCCGCCATCCATGGCCCACGTTCACGGTGGAACTGACCCTGAAGGCCCCTGGCCTCTCCCAGAGCTGGAAGGTGTCGGCCCGGGAGAACGGCGATGCCCGGCTGGACGGCCTCTCGCCCAAGGAGACCGGGCGCGCGGTGCTGATGCTGGGGGACCAGATGTGGCTGCTGTTGCCGGGCACCAAGCGGCCCGTGCGCGTGTCGCCGCAGCAGCGGCTCATGGGGCCCGCCGCTGGCGGCGACGTCGCCCGCACGCGGTTCCGCGAGGACTACACGGTGGAGGGCATGGCCGAGGACACCTGCGATGGCCGCCCCTGCTGGCGGCTGGACCTCACCGCCAAGCGGCCCAGCCTCAGCGCCCGCAAGGTGCTGCTGTGGGTAGCCAAGGAAGGGGTGCTGCCCGTGCGAGCCGAGTTCCGCCTCGCCTCCGGCAAGCTGGCCCGCACGGCCCACTTCGGACCACCCGTCCAAGCCCAGGGTCAGAGCGTGCTCTCCCGCATGGAGATCGAAGAGCCTTCCGGGCACCGGGCGGAGTTGACCTTCAGCCACTGGGGCCGGGGTGGGGTGGATCCCGGGGCATTCGAACTTCCGACCACAGCGCCGTGATAGAATGGCTGTGAGGTGCCCGCAAGGGCTTCCCGCCACCAATCATCCCACCACCTGACACCAGTCCCGATTGCGGGGCTCCCGCTCACACATCCCACCACTCGAAATCCCGCCACACTTACCCTCACGAAGCGCCCGCACCTCCGGGCGCTTCTTTTTTTGCACCCCGCGCCTGGTTCAGTGGCTGGTGACTTTCCCGGAGTCCTTGGGCTTGTCCTTGGGCAGGGCCTTCTGGTGCTTGGTCTCGGCAGCTTCCGAAGCGGCGGACACGACGATGATGGAGATGCGCCGGTTCTGGGGATCCTTGGGATCCAGGCCTTCAAGGGGGATAGTGTCGGCATAGCCGGTGACACGGCGCACCTGGCCTGGGCGGAGGCCCCCGGCGACGCTCTCCATCACCCGCCGGGCCGCGTTGGCCCGCTCCGAGCTGAGCTCCCAGTTCGTGTAGGCCATGTTGGCGTACTGGGCGGCATCCGTATGCCCACCGATGACCACCCGGTTGGGCAGCTTGCCCAGCTCCTTGGCAATCTCCTTCAGGATCGACAGTGTGTAGCTCTTGAGCTTGGCGCTGCCGGAGTCGAAGAGCACCTGGGCGGCCTTGTCCTGGATCTGGATGCGCAGGCCCTCGTCGGTGAAGTCCATGCTGATCTGGTCCTGGAAGGCCTGGAGCAGCTCATCCTGCTGGAAGGCCTTCTCGATGGCCTCGGCCGTCCCTTCCATGGCCTTGCGCTCCTCCTCGGCAGCGCCCGGGTTCTCCGCCGTCAGGTCGGTGCCGCCATCGCCATCGGGCCCCGGGGCCATGCCCCGGCCGCCGGGGAGGATGCCCTTCCCGTGGTTGGCGAGGATCTCCTTGCCCCGCTCGGTGTTGAAGAAGTTCGCATCCTGGAACATGCCAGCGATGCCCGCCTTGGTGTTCTTGTCCGCGCTGTTGAGCAGCCACATCAGGAGGAAGAAGGCCATCATGGCCGTCACAAGGTCGGCGTAGGCCACCTTCCAGGCGCCACCATGGGCGGCCGCATGGCCCCCCTTCTTCTTCACGAACCGGACCTTGACCTCGGGTTGCTGTTGATCAGCCATCGGTCATCACCTCGGCTTGATCTGCCGCACCACCTCTTCCAGCTCGCCCGAACCCGGCCGCTCGGTGGAGGGGATGTTGCGCCGGGCGAACTCCACGGCCGTGATGGGGGCTGCGCCGTTGCCGAAGCTGGTGAGCCCGGAGCGGATGCAGTTGAAGTAGTAGGACTCGACCGCGTTCACCGCGTCGATGTTCTTGGCCAGAGGCTGGAACACGCCGTAGGCCAGCAGGATGCCCAGGAAGGTGCCCACCAGGGCCGCGCCGACCTTGCCGCCGATGACGTTCGGGGGTTGGTCCAGGAAGCCCATGGTGATCACCACGCCCATGACGCAGGCCACGATGCCGAAGGCGGGGAAGGCGTCCGCCAGGGCGCCCATGGCGGCGCCGGGAGCGGCGTTTTCCGCGTGGTGGACGTCCAGCTCCGCGTCCATGACCATGTCGATCTCGTCCATTTTGGCGCTGCCGTTGATCAGCAGCTTCATGGAGTCGCAGAAGAAGTCCATGGCGTGGTGGTTGCCGGTGAAGGTGGGGTACTTCTTGAAGATCGCCGAGTTGTGGGGATCATTCACATCCTGTTCCAGGGCAAGCAGGCCGCCCTTCTTGATGTTCACGAAGACCTCGTACTGCATCATGAGGACTTCCATGTACACGGCCTTGGTGTAGGGGCTGCCCTTCAGGGGCTTGGCGATGTCGGCGACCACCCGCTTGATGACGTTCATGGGGTTGGCGGCCAGGAAGGCCCCCAGCCCTGCGCCGAAGATGATGAGTCCTTCCGCCGGCAGCGGGTGCAGCAGCGTGGGTATGCTGCCGCCCTCCATCAGGTAACCCCCGATGACTGCGCCGAAGACCACCACCAGGCCGATGATGAAGAACATGCAGCAACTCCTGCCGACTTCATCGGCCCGTCGGGGTGGAGGCTGAATTCTGGATTCGGCCCTGGGTCCACCCGCTGGCACAATGGGAGGGTTGGGAGGACGTATGACCACCGCACCGGCCCTGGGCCCCGTCGGCAGCTATGTTAAGCACCATTTCCGCCACTTCAATGCCGCCGCCCTGGTGGATGCAGCTGAAGGGTACCGAGCCTATCTGCAGCAAGGCGGGAAGATGATGGTCACCCTGGCGGGCGCCATGAGCACCGCCGAGCTGGGCCTGTCCTTTGCCGAGATGATCCGGCAGGACAAGGTGGACCTCATCGTCTGCACCGGCGCCAACCTGGAGGAGGACATCTTCAACCTGGTGGCCCATGACTTCTACGAGCGGGTGCCCCACTACCGCGACCTCACCCCTGAGGACGAGGCGGGGCTGCTCAGCCGGCACATGAACCGGGTGACGGACACCTGCATTCCCGAGATGGAGGCCATGCGCCGCATGGAGAAAGCCATGCTCGAGGTGTGGATGGACGCCGATGCCAAGGGTGAGCGCTACTTCCCCCACGAGTTCTTCCAGAAGGTGCTCCTGAGCGGAAAATACAAGGAGCACTACCAGATCGACCCGAAGCACTCCTGGATGCTGGCCGCCCTGGAGAAGAATGTTCCCATCGTGGTGCCGGGTTGGGAGGACAGCACCCTCGGCAACATGTACGCCGCCGCCGTCATCCGGGGGGACGTGAAGAACGTCCACACCGTGCGCACCGGCATCGAGTACATGACCTGGCTGGCCCAGCACTACCAGGAGGTCACCAAGACCGGCACGCTCGGCATGTTCCAGATCGGCGGCGGCATCGCCGGCGACTTCCCCATCTGCGTGGTGCCCATGCTCCACCAGGACCTGGAACTGACCGAGGTGCCCCTCTGGGGCTACTTCTGCCAGATCAGCGACAGCACCACCAGCTACGGCTCCTACTCCGGTGCCGTGCCCAACGAGAAGATCACCTGGGGCAAGCTGGGCATCGATACCCCCAAGTTCATCGTGGAATCAGATGCCACCATCGTGGCGCCGCTGATCTTCGCGTATCTTCTGGGTTGGTAGAAAAGAAAAAGGGTCACCACCAAGGCACCAAGACACCAAGAAAAACAAAGGCAGTTTCATTTGCCTTGGTGTTTTTAAGTTGTCTTGTGATCGTGGGTTGTTCAGAGGTCCCAGACCAGCAGCCGCGCGCCTTCGCGGCCCTGCACCTGGATCACGCGCGTGGGCGTCTCGCCGGGCACTTCGAAGCTGTGGCTGATGAAGCGCGAGCCAGGTTGCATCTCCCGGCAGACCTTGGCCCAGAGGGCGGGCATGGGGACGGGCGAGAGGAAGGCGTAGGCTACGTCTGTGTCGGCGAGGTCCTGGCGCCAGAGGCTGGCCAGGCGGATGTGGGCGTTCGGCAGCGGCAGACAGCGCAGCCAGGCCACCAGCCAGGAGAAGGGTGAGGCCTCGATGCCATGGAAGTGGCCCTTCGGCCGCAGCCTGGCGAGGTGGGCCACCGGGCCGCCGAAGCCGCAGCCCAGGTCCACGAAGCGCAGGCCCGGCCGGTCGGGCACCAGGCCTTCCAGCTTGGACCAGGCGTCCCGGCTGGCGTGATAGAGGGGCACCCGGGTCAGCAGGCCGCCGCCGAACACCAGCGCCAAGGCCAGGAACAGCGCCAGGTACACCCAGGCCGGAATGGGGACGCCCCAGAGGGCCCGCACCAGGAAGGGCAGGGCCGCCTGCATGAAGACCCAGCGGGGGCCGAGGGCCAGCCACCGGGAGAGGAACACTGCCAGCACCGCCTGCAGCAGCACCCAGATCAGGGGCGGGAAGCGCAGTCCCAGCTGGGCCGCCGCCACCAGCCCCGCAAAGGCCAGGGCCTGTGCCACGAGGGCGCGGAGGACCGGAGGCAGGCGGCGGAGCAGGGACATGCCCCTATCCTAGACGGATGACCCTTGGCCGTTTCGCGCCTTCGCCCACCGGTGTGCTCCACCTGGGAAACCTGCGCACCGCTTTGGCCTCCTGGCTCTCGGTCCGGAAGGGGGGTGGGCGCTGGCTCATCCGCATGGAGGATGTGGACGGGCCTCGGTGTCGACGGGACCTGGGCGAGGCCCAGCTGCGGGACCTGGCGACCCTGGGCCTGGAGTCCGACGAGGCCGTGCTGTGGCAATCGCAGCGCGGGGAGCTTTTCCGTGAGGCGCTCGCCACCCTGCACGGGGAACGCCGCCTCTATCCCTGCGCCTGTACCCGGAAGGACCTGCAGGTGCTGGCTTCGGCCCCCCACACCGAAGATGGCCTCCGGCCCTATCCCGGGCGCTGCCGGGACCGGGACTGGGAGGGGTTCGACCGGGCCCTGCGCTTTCGGCTGCCTGAGGGGGGCGTCGCCTGGACGGACTCCCTGCTGGGGGGCCAGGAGGACGACCCGGCGGCGCTCACAGGCGATCCGCTGCTGTTCCGCCGGGATGGCTGCTTCGCCTACCACCTGGCGGTGGTGGTGGATGATGGGGATCAGGGCGTGACCGAGGTGGTGCGGGGGGGCGATCTCCAGGCGGTCACGGCCACCCAGATCCGGCTCCAGGAGGCCCTGGGGCTGCCCCAGCCAGGCTACGCGCACCTGGGCCTGGTGGTGGGTCCCGATGGCAGCCGCCTGGGCAAGCGGGCCGGGGCGTTGGGGGTCGAGGCGCTGGCGGCGCGGGGCGTTCAGCCCGAGGCCATCGTCGGCTGGCTGGGGTGGAGCCTGGGGTGCCTGGAGCGGCCGGAGCCCTGCGCCGCGCGGGACCTCGTCCAGGCCTTCGACTGGACCAGGGTTCCCAGGGGTGAGGTGCGGGTGCCCGGAGCCTGGACCTAGCGGGTGGCCTCCAGCCGCTTCAGCTCGGTCCACAGCCAGTCCCGGGCCAGCACCGTGCGGCCATCCGCGAACCGGATCTCGTAGGGCTTGCCGCTCATGGAACTCTGGCTGGCGCAGAGGCGGATGAAGTCCGGGGCGGTCTGAACCCGGCGCCCGGCATTCCGCCACTTGAGCCGCAGGTGCTCCGCGGCCTCCTTGGGGCTGTGCTCGGTGCCGTTGCGGATGAAGACCGCCCCCTGCAGCCCGGCAACCGCCTGAATGAGGGCCTCGATCTTCTGGGCTTCGGGCAACGGGGCAGGGGCGACGACGAGGAGCACCGGGATCATGCCTCCAGCATGGCAGGTGGGGGGTGAACGAAAGACATGCGGGAGCAGAGGCGCGCAGAGGGGGCTGAGGCAAGCAGAGAAAGCACCAGGATCAGAAAGCAGCGCGCCTTGCTCCGCGCGCCTCCGCCAACCTTCACTTATGGCGCTTGTAAACGCAAAAAGGACCCGGCTCTCCGGGTCCTTTTGGAATCTTGTAGGGTCCGTTAGGCCAGCTTGTTCACTTTGGCGGCCAGGCGGCTCTTGGTGCGGTCGGCGGCGTTCTTGTGCATGACGCCCTTCCGGCAGGCCTTGTCGACCAGGCCCTGGGTCTCGGGCAGCAGCTTGGCGGCCTCGTCCTTCTTGCCCCCGGCGATCAGGGCCAGGAAGCCCTTGACGGCGGTCTTCAGGGTCGAGCGGTTGCTGCGGTTGCGCAGGCGGGCCTCGGCATCGTGGCGGGCCTTCTTGGCGGCAGACTTGTGGTTGGCCATGGTCAGATCTCCAGCTTCCCCAGGCAATCCTTCAGGAAGCGCGAAAGACCATCCTATCGCAATGGCCCTGTGGGTCAAGGGCAAAAGACCCGGCCCAGGCATGATTCGCCCTCTTCCGGCAGGGGCCTCCCTGGGGCATCCTGGTTGGAGGCGAATGGCCTCCCGGGAAGGATGGGGTCATGCCGCAGCAGAAACTGGAGTCCGTCGTAGAGATGGCTGCCAAGGCGAAAGCCTTGCGCAGGGACATCCTGCTGCAGGTCTACAAGGCCCAGAGCGGGCACCCCGGGGGCAGCCTCAGCTGGATCGACATCGGCGTGGCCCTGTACTACCACGAGATGACCGTGTTCCCGGAAGCCCCGGCCAACCCCGCCCGGGACCGCTTCGTGCTCTCCAAGGGCCATGCCTGCCCGGCCCAGTACGCCCTGCTGGCGGACCAGGGCTACTTCCCCAAGGCCTGGCTGGAGACCTTCCGGCAGTACCCCACGAAGCTCCAGGGGCACGCCGAGAACCACTACACGCCCGGCGTGGAGGTCACCACCGGCAGCCTGGGCCAGGGCCTGCCCCAGGCCGTGGGCATCGCCATCGGGCTGAAGGCCCAGAAGGCGCCGCAGCGGGTCTACTGCGTGGTGGGGGACGGGGAAAGCCAGGAGGGCGTCATCTGGGAGGCGGCCATGGCGGCGCCCCACCACAAGCTCGACAACCTCTGTGTCTTCCATGACCTCAACGGCCTGCAGATCGACGGGGACGTGAAGAAGGTCATGAACATCAATCCGGTGCCGGACAAGTGGCGCGCCTTCGGGTGGGCGGTGAAGGAGATCGACGGCCACGACTTCACCCAGATCCTAGAGGCCCTGGCCTGGGCCCGGACCGTGCAGGGCCAGCCCGCCATGATCTGCGCCCGCACCGTCAAGGGCAAGGGCGTGAGCTTCATGGAGAACAACGCCGGGTGGCACGGCGTGGCGCCGAAGACCGACGAGTACGAGAAGGCCCTGGCCGAACTGGCGGACTGACCATCGACCTCGGACGGCGCCTGCGCGGTCCGATCGAGCCCTGAGGATTCACAGCATGGAAGCATTGCGGCGCACCTTCGAACTGCAGCTGGTCCTGGCCCTGCCGGGGGTGCCGGTCGCGCTGGAGCGCCCCAAGTCCGGCGAGCTGGGAGATCTGGCTTTTCCCTGCTTCCGGGCCGCCAAGCAGCTGGGGAAGAACCCCGTCCAGCTGGCGCAGGAACTGGCGGGAAAGCTCCACATCGAAGGCGGGTCCCTGGTGGCCGCAGGGCCATACCTGAACCTGAAGCTGGCGCCGGAAACCCGTGCCGCCGCGGTGCTGGGCGCGATTCTGGAAGCCGAACCCGAACAGCCCTATGGCGCCCGGCCGGCCAACCAGCGGAAGGTGATCGTCGAGTACAGCTCGCCGAACATCGCCAAGCTGTTCACCATCGGCCACCTGCGCTCCACCATGATCGGCCACGCCCTGGCCCAGACCCACCAGTTCCTGGGCTTCGACGTGGTGCGCCTCAACCACCTGGGCGACTGGGGCACCCAGTTCGGCACCCTGCTGGCGGCCTACACCCGTTGGGCCCTGGTGGGGAATGCGGACCTGGAGCAGGACTTCGACTGGGCCGAACCCGCCCCGGACAAGCGGCGCACGCCCCTGTTCCGACTCTTCCAGCTCTATGTGCGCTTCCATGCGGAGGAGGAGAGCGACCCCGCCATGCGCGAGGAGGCCCGGAGCTGGTTCCAGCGCCTGGAGGCCGGCGACGCCGAGGCCCGGCGGCTCTGGAGCTGGTTCCGTGAGATCTCCCTGCGGGAGTTCCAGCGCATCTACGACCGGCTGGGGGTGCGCTTCGACACCCTGGAGCAGGGCGAGGCCTTCTACGAGGATCGCCTGGCCTCCACCCTGCAGCACCTGGAGGATGCCGGCCTGCTCGTGGAGGGCGACAAGGGCGCCCGCATCATCAACCTGGAGGACGTGGGCATCTCAACCCCCTGCCTGGTTCAGAAGGGTGATGGCACCAGCATCTACGCCACCCGTGACCTGGCGGCGGCCCTGTTCCGAAAGGCAGCTTATGACTTCGACCGCTGCCTCTACGTCGTGGGCACGGATCAGGTGCTGCACTTCCAGCAGATCTTCGCCGTGCTGGACAAGCTCGATCCCTGGTTCGAGGGCCGCATGCTGCACACGCCCTTCGGCATGGTGAAGCTGCCCGAGGGCAAGATGAGCACCCGCAAGGGCAATGTCATCTTCCTGGAGGACGTGCTGGACGAGGCCCGCGAGCGGGTGGCCGCCATCATCGAGGAGAAGAACCCCGACCTGAAGGACAAGGAGGCCGTGGCCGAAATGCTCGGCATGGGGGCCGTGGTGTTCTTCGACGCCATGAACGACCGCGTGAAGCCCATCACCTTCACCTGGGACCGGGTCATCGCGCTCGATGGCGACACGGGTCCCTATGTGCAGTACGCCCACGCCCGCATCATGAGCGTGCTCCGCAAGGCCGGGGGCGACTGGGCGGCCAAGGCCCAGGCGGGCCCCGCCCTCGGGCCGGTGGTGCCCTTCCAGGCCATGGCCCTCCCCGGCGACCTCTCGGGACTGGCCGCGCCCGAGGCCCAGGCCCTGCTCTTCGAGCTGGCGGGGCTGCCCCAGGCCATCGGCGCCGTGGCGGAGGCCTGCATGGCCACGCCCCTGGCCCGCCAGCTGGTGGCCGTGGCCCGCTCCTTCAGCGGCTATTACACCAACTGTCCCATCCTTGCCCCGGAGAACCCCCCGGAGGTCCGCGACGCCCGCCTCGCCCTGTGCGTGGCCACGGCCCGCGCCCTGCGCCAGGGCCTCTTCCTCATGGGCATCCAGGCCCCCGACGAGATGTAGGAGTTCCGATGACCAAGTATGTGTTCGTGACCGGTGGGGTGCTGTCCAGCCTGGGCAAGGGGATTGCGGCGGCCAGCCTGGGTGCGCTGCTGGAGGCCCGGGGGCTGAAGGTCACACTCATGAAGATGGATCCCTACCTCAACGTCGATCCGGGCACCATGTCACCCTTCCAGCATGGGGAGGTCTTCGTCACGGATGACGGCGCCGAGACGGACCTGGACCTGGGCCACTATGAGCGCTTCACGTCCGTCCCCACCACCCAGAACCACACCATCACCACGGGTCGCATCTACAACACGGTGATCCAGAAGGAGCGCCGCGGGGATTACCTGGGCAAGACCGTGCAGGTGATCCCCCACATCACGGACGAGATCAAGGGCGTGATGAAGAAGGTCGCCAAGGACATGGACGTGGTGATCGTGGAGATCGGCGGCACCGTGGGCGACATCGAGAGCCAGCCATTCCTTGAGGCCATCCGGCAGTTCAAGCTGGAAGCGGGCCTGGGCCATGCCATCAACATGCACCTCACCTATGTGCCCTACATCAAGACGGCCGGCGAGCTGAAGTCGAAGCCCACCCAGCACAGCGTGAAGGAACTGCGCGCCCTCGGCATCCAGCCGGATGTGCTGCTCTGTCGCGCCGACGTGGACATCCCCCGCGAGCTGAAGGACAAGATCGCGCTGTTCTGCTCGGTGACGCCCGACGCGGTGTTCAGCGGGCGGGACGCCCACTCCATCTACGAGGTTCCCCTCAACCTGCACCTTGAAGGATTGGACTCCAAGGTGGCCGAACTGCTCGGGCTCGGGGCGAAACAGCCCGACCTGAGCGCCTGGCAGAACCTGCTGCATCGCATCCGCAACCCCAAGGGCAGCGTGCGCATTGCGGTGGTGGGGAAGTACGTGGAGTTCAAGGAAAGCTACAAGAGCCTCATTGAAGCGCTGAGCCATGCCGGCTACGGGCTGGAGACCCATGTGGACCTCAAGTGGATCGAGGCGGAGGAGCTGGAGAACCAGGATCCTGCCACCTTCCTGCAGGACTGCCACGGCATCCTGGTGCCCGGCGGGTTCGGGGTCCGCGGCACCCGCGGCATGATCAAGTCCATCCAGTACGCCCGCGAGCACCGCATCCCCTTCTTCGGCATCTGCCTGGGCATGCAGATGGCGTCCGTGGAGTTCGCCCGGAACGTGGTGGGCCTCGAAGGTGCCGACTCCACCGAGTTCGACGATGCCCCCAAGCACCGTGTCATCTTCAAGCTGCGGGAGCTGGTGGATGTGGAGGAGCTGGGCGGTACCATGCGGCTGGGGGCCTATCCCTGCCGTCTGGAGCCCGACAGCCAGGCCGCCAAGGCCTATGGGGGAACGGAAATCAGCGAGCGCCACCGCCACCGGTACGAGTTCAACCACGAGTACCGCAAGGCCCTTGAAGACAAGGGTCTGCGGTTCACGGGCATGAGCCCCGACGGGGTTTTCGTGGAGATCGTGGAGCTGAAGGACCACCCCTACTTCCTGGCCTGCCAGTTCCACCCCGAGTTCAAGAGCCGGCCCCTGAACCCCCACCCCCTGTTCACGGCCTTCGTGAAGGCGAGTGTCGCCAACCGGGGTTGAGCCCTGCCCTGGCCTCGATCAGAAGCTCAGGCTCGCACCCAGGGCACCCGAGAGGTACGAGGTGCGCCGCACCAGGGGGCTGTGCCGGGCATCGCCTTGGAGGGATGTGGCCCGTAGCGCTCCGAAGAGCTGCCACCGGCCCGGGAGCAGCACCACCAGATAGGTGGAGGCGTTCAGCTCGCGGAGGCCCCCTTGCGGGGCGTAGGCGCGATCTTCTCCGACCCTCAGCCGGCCGTCGCCGTTCGCCAGGAGCTGCTGGCGCAGGACCGCCTGCCCAGGGGTGACGCCGAAGTCCCAGGCCAGGTTCTGGGTGGTGCCCCAGGTTCCGGAGACACCCAGGCCGCCCAGCAGGCGGCTGGCCAGACGGCGGCCATGGCCGAGGTCGAGGGTGGCCCGGGCGCCTGAGTCCTGTGCCAGACCCGTGGCCACCTTCAGCGAGACATGCCAGCCGCCGCTGTGGAGGCGCAGGCCGGTGCCCAAGAACGCATCGGCGGACCGATCGCCCATGCCTGCCAGCTCATCGGCCCGGCGCTCAGGTCGATTCTCCCCGACGCCCAGCCCCAGGTCCCAGGTCAGATGCTCGGTCTTGAGCAGCCGCCATCCGCCACCAATGCCCACGGACACCAGGCTGGACCCGAGGAAGATCCGGCCATCGTAGTTGGCACTGAAGACCGGGAGGGCCAGGAAGCGGTCCTGGGCGCTGCCGGGGATGGCGGGCGCCACGAAGGCCATGACTCCCGCACGAAAACGCCAGGCGCCTGGCGCCGTGGGTTCGTCCCAGAGGGCCGATTGGGCCTGGGCGGGGAGGATGGTCAGGGCCACCAGGAGGGGCAGCAACGGCATGCGCATGGAGACCTCGAAGACGGATGATGAGGGAAGACACGCCTGTAGGGAACTCGAGGGCTTGCTTCTGGTTGAGCCCAAGGACCTCCGGGACCGGCGTGACGCCTGTAGGCCCCAGGATACCTGGGGAGTTGATGGATCGCGACACGAGGTTTAGTCGTTTTGAGTCAAATCATTACGCGTTATCTACCTATAAGTAATCTTTATGATGAACATCTAAGACGATCTTGATATCATTTTTGCGGACCCGGTGGCTCGCAGGTGAACCGGTGCTCCAGTTCATTGCCAGCACCATCGAGGAGGGATCATGCAATTGTCGGGCTTGCGCCATGGCTCCAAGCTGCTGCACCTGGTCGAATTCCCGGTCGCGGATTTCATCGATGGCTCGGCCACGAACCAGGAGATCCAGCACTTCCTCGAGAAGCACAAGAAGCTGGTGGTGAAGCCGGCCTTCTATGGCGGGGTCGGCAAGAAGGGCAAGGCGGGGCTCATCCGGGTGGTGAAGACCCTGCAGGAAGCGCTGCAAGCCAAGCGGGAGCTCTTCTTCGCCCAGCACACCTACGGGAACAAGACGGTCACGGCCAACGGCGTGACCATGGAGGCCTTCGTGCCGTCCGACCTGGAGGTGTATTTCAGCATCACCAGCTCCAGCGAGTTCCGAGGCCCGGTGTTCACCATCACCCCCTGGGGCGGCGTCGACATCGAGGAGCTGCCCCCCGAGAAGAAGGCCGTGGTGGAGATCGATCCCTTCATCGGCATCAACGCCTTCGAGATCACCAACGCACTGACGGACACCGGCTGCCCGGAAGCCTTCATCTCGGCCCTGGTGCAGCACCTGCCCAAGCTCTGGGAGCTCTACGATGGCTACGGCCTCACCACCATCGAACTGAACCCCATCCGGGTCATGCGGCGGGGCAACCAGCTGCTGCCGGTGGCCTGCGATGTGAAGGCGAGCTTCGACCAGGACAACCCGGCCTGGAAGCGCATCGGCCTGCCCGACGCCCTGTTCCAGACCGAAACCACCGCCTTCGAGGCGGACATCAACGAATTGCGCACCTACCAGGGGCAGAGCGACGTGCTGGAGATGAACCCCCACGGCACCATCCTGCCCTTCATGTTCGGGGGTGGGGCGAACAGCGCCGGCACCGAGACGCTGGGGGAGGCCGCCATCTTCTCCTCCGACTTCGGCGGCAATCCCCCCTACGAGAAGATGTACGAGATCAGCCGCATCGTGTTCGAGCACTGGTACGACCAGGCCAGCATGCTGCTGCTCATCGGCGGCAAGGCCAACAACACAGACATCTACGTCACCTTCAAGGGCGTGTTTGATGCCCTGCGCGACCATGTGGCCAAGGCCGGCTGGAAGCCGCTGTACGTCGTCATCGGGCGGGGCGGGCCCAACGTGGTGAAGGGCATGTTCTACGCAAAGGACATCCTCGACCGGCTGCGCATGCCCTACAAGATGTTCGGGCACGACACCTCGATGATCCTCACCCTGGAGCAGGCGCGGAAGATCGACCGCTGGTGGAGTTCCGGCGGGGCGGCCGCCTACCGGAAGCAGATCGAAACCCAGGTCAGGGCCTAGGAGACCGCCATGCGACGACTGAAAACCCGCCCCTTCCCCTACTACGTCGGCCTGCACTCCCTGGAGGAGCTGGTCACCCGGGAGAACCGCGTCTGCGTGATGAACATCCTGGGCAGCGAAAGCCGCAAGGTGACGCCGGTCTCCCATGAATACAGTGGAGGCAACATCGTGGCAGGCGTGCAGTACGGCCGCCGCGGCGTGCTGGAGACCAAGCTGGGGGACATTCCCGTCTACCGCAGCATCCGCGAAGTCATGGAGCAGGGCATCGCCTTCGACATGGGCGTGGTCTACATCCCACCCCTTGGCGTCTGCAAGGCGGTCTCCGAGCTGGTGACCCACAACGAGGCGCTGAAGCGCATCGTCATCGTCACGGAGAAGGTGCCCGCCCGGGACTCCCGGAACATCCGGGCGCTCTGCCAGGAAGCGGGCGTGGATGTCATCGGTGCCAACTGCCTGGGCATGGCCAATGCCTGGGACCGGGTCCGCATCGGCGGCAGCCTGGGTGGCGACCACCCCGAAGAGACCCTGGTGAAGGGCTCCATCGCCATCCACTCGAACTCCGGCAATTTCACCACCACCATGGCGGAGTACCTCCGAACGGCGGGCTTCGGCATCAGCACGGCGGTCTCCAGCGGCAAGGATGTCTACATCCACTTCGCCCTGCCGGAGTTCCTCTACGCCGCCCAGAACGACCCGCGCACCAAGGCCGTGGTGCTCTACGTCGAACCCGGCGGCTACTACGAGAAGATGGCCCTGGACTGGATCAAGGACCGGGTCTTCGGCTTCACCAAGCCGATCATCGTCTGCGTCACCGGGCGCTGGAAGAAGAACATCACCCGGGCCTGTGGCCACGCGGGAGCCCTTTCGGGCGGTGGCGATGACGCGGAGAGCAAGGAGCGGTGGTTCGACGAGTATTTCGGGGTGGATGTGTTCGACCCCAAGACGCGCAAGGTCAGCAAGCGCGGCGTGCGGGTGCCCAGCATCCAGTACATCCCGGATGCGGTGCGGGCCGTGTTCGAGAAGATCGACGAGAAACCCGACTTCCCCACCACCGGGGACCTCTCCCTGAAGCTCTGGCTGGGGGATGCCCTGGTGAAGCTCCCGGAAGGTCTGGACCTGCCCATCGTCCAGGCGCCCGCCCCCTACGACCAGCAGATCGTGGAGGTGAACAAGCAGGTGGGGGCCCACTACCTGCGCCAGAACATGGCCTGCAAGTCCGGCGCCTCGCGCATGAACCGGGAGACCCAGGTGTCCGAGCTCCACGGCACCACGGTCCTGGATCTGTCCAGGCACACCCTGGAGGAAAACCTCTACTTCGCCCTGGCCAAGGTCATGCCCGAGAAGGCCGACCTGCCCACCCTGAACCTCATCCTGAACCTCTTCATGAAGATCGACGAGCGCCGCATGGAGCTCATCGATGTCGGACGGGCCAACGGCTGCACCCCCAACGCCTACCTCGCATCCCAGATCGCGCTGGTGGGGGACAAGGAACTGCTCGCCAAGTCCCGGGACCACGCGCGCTTCATCATCGACCTGATCCGGGAGTTCGGCCTGAACGAGCTGACGAAGGCCTTTCCGCCCGAGCTGGACGCCTATGTGATCAAGCACCTGCTCAGCCCGGAACCCTCCAGGAAGACGGATGTCTCGGAGCTGCTGTTCAAGGAGGTGAAGAAATCCAGGAAGTCCTGCGTGGCCCTGAAAGTCTGCCAGCACATCATCGACCTGGCAGGGGAGCGCGGCCTTGAGATCCGCGACACCTACGAGTTCCTGCTGGCCACCATCGCCGTCTGCGTGCTGTGGAACCCCATGCTGGAGAAGCGCATCAGCCGCCAGCTCGTGGAGGACGCCGTCACCTACTTCTACCTCATGGCCCGCATCGTGGCCTACTCGGTGGTCGACAGGACGAACAATCCCCACTGGAAGAAGCTGGTGGACCAGAAGCTGTCGAACCTGAACCACAGCTTTACGGAGAATGCCTTCAAGGTACTCTTCGGCCGCAATCCCGATGCCTCGGAGCTGCTGGAGTTCCAGACCATCCTCGGGCTGACGGTCACCAATGGACCGGGCACCCTGTCGGCCAAGGGCGCCAAGGAGAGCGTCAGCGCCCGCAACGACATCTCCATGGCCTTCGTGGGTTTCCTGGCCAACACGGGGCGGGCCCACGGCGGCAACGGCTACGAGGCCATCAGCTTCCTGGTGGAACAGTTCAACGGCTCCAAGCTGGTGGACCCCGGGAACCCGGAGCATGGCCTGGACCTGAAGAAGATGGCCACCAAGGCGGCCAAGGCCTACGGCGCCTACAAGAAGCAGATGCGGGAAGTGGAGGAGGGCGCCGTGAAGCCGGTGCCCTGCGTGAACCACCCTGTTTTCCGGGGCAACCACATCAACGTCGACCCGCGTGAGCAGTTTGTGGCAGGAATGCTGAAAGAGAAGGGCGTCTACAACGCCTTCTGGGAGTTCTACCACCTCCTGGTCCAGGCGCTCTTCGACGAGGGTGTCACGAAGAACGTCTTCTGCGTCAACGTGGATGCGGTGCTGGCGGTCATCACCCTGAAGCTGGTCTGGAAGGACCTGCAGGCAGGCCGGATGACCCTGCGGCAGGTGCAAGATCTGGTCTTCACCCTGTTCCTCTTCGGCCGCTCCATCGGCGTGGCCGCCGAGATCTCGGACCACCGGGACCGGGGTGTCGACATGGACTGTCGCACGCCCGAGAGCGAGCTCTCCTACGTCCTGTAGCAGGGAGGCGCCACGGAAAAGGGCGGGCCAACCGGCCCGCCCTTTTCTGTGGTGCCGTCCAGGCTACTTCTTCAGGCTTTCGGCAGCCCACTCTTCGAGCATGGCAGTGGTGACGGACTTGGGACGCTCCAGGGCGTAGCCCAGGGCGCGGTCCCAGGTGATGTTGGCCAGCACACCGATGGCGCGGCCGACCCCGAAGAGCACGGTGTAGAAGTCGTACTCGGTGAGGCCGTAGTACCACTGGATCACCCCGCTCTGGGCATCCACGTTGGGCCAGGGGTTCTTGGTCTTGCCGTGCTCGGTGAGCACGCCGGGCGCCACGTGGTAGATCATGTTCACCAGCTTGAAGAGCGGGTCGTTCGGCATGTGCTTCTTGCAGAATTCCATCTGGGCGGTGTAGCGCGGGTCAGTCTTGCGCAGCACAGCATGGCCATAACCGGGAATGACGTGGCCGCTGTTCAGGGTGTCCCAGAGGGCGGCTTTGACATTCTCCTCGGTGGGATCAGCGCCGTTGAGCTTCTTCTGGAACTCCATGATCCACTGCAGCACCTCCTGGTTGGCCAGGCCGTGAAGGGGGCCCGCCAGACCGTTGAGGCCGGCGCTGAAGGCGTAGTAGGCATCCGACAGGGCCGAGGCCACCAGGTGGGTGGTGTGGGCGCTGACGTTGCCGCTCTCGTGGTCGCTGTGCAGGATGAAGTACATCCGGGCCACGTCGTCATAAGGCTTGGCGATGCCCATCATGTGGGCGAAGTTGGCACCCATGTCCAGTTCGTAGTTGCCGGGGATGATGTCCCCGCCCTTGTACTTGTAGCGGTAGATGAAGGCGGCGATCTCAGGCAGCTTGGCCAGCAGGTCGCAGGCGTCCTCGTAGGTGGTGTCCCAGTAGTCGTTCTTCTTCAGGCTGTGGTAGGCCTTGTTGAACTTGCTCTCCTTCTGCATCGCCAGCACGGCAGTGGAGAGCAACACCATGGGGTGGCTGTCCTTGGGCAGGGCCTTGAGCACGTCGAAGACGTAGGCAGGAACCTTGGCCCGGGACTTGAAATCCTGGTGGATCTCTTCAGCCTCGGCGGCCGTGGGGATCTCGCCGGTGAGGAGGAAGTACCAGAAGGACTCAACGGTGGGGTACTCGGCACCGGGAAGCTTGGGCAGGGCGGCAAAGGTCTCGGGGATGAGCTTGCCTCGGAAGCGGATGCCTTCCTGAGAGTCCAGGTACGAGATGTCGGTGACGAGGCACTTGATGTCCCGGGCGCCGCCGATGCACTGGTCGATGGTCACCTCGTCGATGACCACCTTGCCGAACTCCTTGAGGAGACGGGCCGTGCGGGGACGGTGCGCCTCGATCAGTTCCTGCAGTCGGGATTTGAGTCGGGTCATGGCTTCCTCCTGGGTGGGGCGGATGGGTGGGGTGCTGGGAAGGCCTCAGGTTCGCATGCCTCGTCAGTCGAGGTTTGCCTATTCCGTCATGCGAATTCAAGAATCATATTCAAGGCACCGGGGTCGTCAGGGCAGTATTACGGAGGTGGGGGTGATCTTCCGTGACCTTGGTCAATCTATTTCGAAACAAAACGACCGGGTTTCTTCCAGGTACATGGCTGGTCCTAGGCCTCTGGGCCCTGGCGGGGCCCCAACTGTCCGCCCAGGAGACCCCGCGCCCCAACCGCCTGGCCTGGTTCGAGATCTTCCCCGAGCCCCTTCCCGAAGGCATCAGTGAGGTTGCCATGGAGGCCACCAGCCAGATGCTGCGCCCCGACCTGGAGCGCAGCTCGGATGGCCGCACCTTCGCCCGACTGGATGGGGAGGAGTGGCAGCTGACCGGGGACTGGGCCCACCCCGTGGGCCGTTCCCGGGTGAACGTGCGGGTGCGGCTGGCCTCCCGGTCCGGCGGCATCGCCGACCAGGCCCTCTGGAACTGGCACCAGCTGTTCAACATGCCCCAAGGCGGCCGGGAGGATGCGCCCAAGAACCGCCTGGCCTATCACCTGGAGCGGGATGGCCGCGTCATCGGCGACCTCTCGCGGCCCGACCTGGTGCTCATGGACCTCGACCTGGCTTGGCTCCTGCCCTTCGGGACCCAGGCCGCGGGCGGCCGGGTCGGTGCCTCCCTCCAATTGCCCACGGGACGCCAGGCCGACTTTTCCGGCAGCGGTGGCAGCGACGGCCTGGTTGGGGGGGCCCTGTGGCAGCGGTTTGGCCGCCTGAGGGTCTTCGGTCAGGTGGAGCGGGTGGTGCTGGGGCTGCCCCGGAACAGCCCCCTTCGGGAGGTCCTGGACAAGACCTCCTTCAGCCGGGCCTGGGGCAGCGTGGCCTGGTTGGGGGATGGTCCGGGGTGGATCTCCGGGATTGGCCTTGAAGTCAGCCTCGGGTACGCCGGGAGCCCCTATCGGACCGGCCTCAGCCGTCTGGACCGGGCCGGCTGGCAGCAGCACTGGACCTTCTGGCACACCCGGGCGCCGGGTTGGCGCTTCGGTTTCAGTGAGGAGGCCGGCACCTTCGCCGCGCCGGACATCACCGCCTTTGTGGCTCGGCGCTTCGGGGGGCGGTGATCGTCCGGTAAACTCCAAGGTTCGTGCCGGAGTCCCCATGCAGCCCAATCAGTACCGCGATGTGCGCCTCGAGAAACTCGAGAAGCTGAAGGACCTGGGGGTGGAAGTCTGGCCCCGGAAGGCGCGCCGCACCCATGGCATCGCGGAGCTGGCCGCCACCTACTCGGATGCCGAGGCCTGGCCCAACGAGCAGCTGGAGGCGCTGGGGCAGACCGTCTCCGTCATGGGCCGCATCCTCACCATCCGCGAGATGGGCAAGAGCGTCTTCGCCCACCTCACCGAGAACGGGGAGAAGGTCCAGGCCTTCTTCCGGATGAACGACCTGGAGGCGCCGGGCTGGGACATCCTGAAGCTGCTGGACATGGGCGATTTCATCAGCATCACCGGGCCGCTCATGCGCACCAAGACCGGCGAGCTGAGCGTGCGGGTGAAGGAGTTGCAGTTCCTCGGCAAGGCCCTGTTGCCGTTGCCCGAGAAGTGGCATGGCCTGCAGGACAAGGAACAGCGCTACCGCCAGCGCTACCTGGACCTGGTGTCCAACGCGGACGTGCTGAAGACCTTCCAGACCCGGTCCCGCATTGTCAGCGCCGTGCGGCGGTACATGGAGGAGGCGGGCTACCTGGAGGTCGAGACCCCCATGATGCAGCCCATTCCCGGAGGGGCCACGGCCCGGCCCTTCATCACCCACCACAACGCCCTGGACATGGACCTCTACCTGCGCATCGCGCCCGAGCTCTATCTGAAACGGCTCATCGTCGGCGGGTTTGAGAAGGTCTTCGAGATCAACCGGAACTTCCGCAACGAGGGCCTGAGCGTCCGGCACAACCCCGAGTTCACCATGATGGAGTTCTACGCAGCGGGTCAGGACCTGCGCGACATGATGGCCCTGACCGAAGGCCTGATCTCCAGCCTGGCCCGGAACGTGGTGGGCGCCGAGGCGCTGCCCTGGGGCGACCAGACCATCTCCTACGCCGCTCCGTTCACGCGGCTGACCATGAAGGACGCCATCGCCCGCTACGGCCACATCGAACGCCACCTGTTGGAGGACGGGGACAGCGTCCGCACCCTCGCCAAGGCGGTCCACATCGAGGACGTGGCGACCAAGACCATCGGCACCCTGCTGGGCGACCTGTTCGAGCACCACGTCGAGAAACAGCTCATTCAGCCCACCTTCATCACCGATTACCCCATCGAGCTGTCCCCCCTCACCAAGACGCTGGAAGACGATGACCGCTTCGTGGACCGCTTCGAGCTCTTCATCGGCGGCATGGAGCTGGCCAATGCCTACTCCGAGCTCAACGACCCCGTGGACCAGATGGGCCGCTTCCAGGCCCAGATGGACGAGCGGGACGCCGGCAACGACGAGGCGATGCTGCTGGACCAGGACTTCATCACCAGCCTGGAGCACGGCTTCCCACCCTGCGGAGGAGAGGGCATCGGCATCGACCGCCTGGTGATGCTGCTCACCAACAGCGCCAGCATCCGCGACGTCATCCTGTTCCCCTTGATGCGGCCAACGAAGGCCGTGGAGGCTAGCGAGGACCAGAAAGAAAGCTGATCACCGGCAAGACGCCAAGGACGCCAAGAAAACCATTGTCGATGCCCTGCCGTTCCTGGCCCCTTGGCGGTGACCCTTCGCCCTTGCTGCCTGCCCGTTCCGATGTGACGGAATCTCGCTTGACCCGCTGCCATACTTGAAAATCCGTGCTGGAGGCTCCCATGCCCGTCCCGATGCTTGAACTCGCGCCGCAGAACGCCGCCGTCAAGGCGAAGGTGCTGGAGGGGCTCTCCGGTCTCATCGACCGCTCGGCCTTCATCCTGGGCGAGAACGTCAAGGGTCTCGAGGCGGAGATCTCGGGCTATGCGGGGGCCGCCCATGCCGTCGCCATGTCCAGCGGCACGGATGCCCAGCTGGCGGCCCTCATGGCCCTGGGCATCGGTCATGGTGACGAGGTGATCGTCCCCAGCTTCACCTTCTTCGCGACGGCGGGTGTGGTCTCGCGGCTGGGCGCGAAGCCGGTGTTCATCGACCTTGAACCGGCGACCTTCAATGCCACCGGCGCCCTGGTGGAAGCTGCCATCACCCCCCGCACCAAGGCCATCATGCCCGTGCACCTCTTCGGCCAGCTGGCGGACATGCCCGGCATCATGGCCGTGGCGCGGAAGCACGGGCTGCCGGTCATCGAGGACGCCTGCCAGAGCCTGGGGGCCAAGGGCTGGGGCAAGTCGGCCGGTCAGTTCGGCGACATGACCGCCTACAGCTTCTACCCCACCAAGAACCTGGGAGCCTTCGGGGATGCGGGCATGACCGCCATCCGCGACGACGCGGCCCTGGCCGCCCGGGTGCGCCGCATCCGCGTCCACGGCATGGAGCCGGTCTACATGCACCACGAAGTAGGCATGAACGGGCGCATGGACGAGTTCCAGGCCCTGGTGCTGCGCGCCAAACTGCCCATGCTCGACGGCTGGCACGAAGGCCGCCGCACGCATGCGGCCTGGTATCTGGCGCGCATGAAGGCCCTCACCGCCGACGAGGTGGTGCTGCCCCTCGAGGTGGTGCCCGATGGCCGCCACATCTACAACCAGTTCACCATCCGCGTGAAAGGCGGGAAGCGGGACGCCCTGCAGGCCCACCTCAAGGAGCGGGGCATTGGCAGCGCCATCTACTACCCCATCTGCCTCCATGAGCAGCCCTGCTTTGCCGACCTCGGCTACAAGGCGGGCCAGCTGCCGGAATCGGAGCGGGCCGCCAAGGAAGTGCTCAGCCTGCCGGTCTACCCGGAGATGACGGAGGCCATGCGGGAGGAAGTGGCTTCAGCCATCCTCGGGTTCTACGGACGGTCGTAATCCCGGAATCCTACTCGGAAGCCTGCTGGGCGGCCGTGGCGGCATCCACCCAGGCGCGCAAGGCCTCCTGGGCAACATCCTCCACGCCCAGGAACTGGATGCCAATGCCGACCATCTCCAACGGGTCGGCCCCCGGCCGTCCCCCCAGTACGTAGGACACGGCTGCGATGATGGGACTCTTGGGGAGTTCCGGATGGAGGAGCACCATCCCCTCCAGCACCGCACCCCGCTCGAAGAGGCGCGCATCCCGGGCGCCCACCAGGGCGAAGCAGCCGCCGGCGCTGATGTTGGTGATGCGCACATCCTTGTAGGCATGCCCCTTCAGGGTGAAGGAGATGCCGAACTCGGGCCCGACGATGATGCGTCGGGTATCTCGGCGATCGGCGTAGGTGCTCATTCGGGCTCCACTGGACTTGGAAATCCGTGCTTGGGTATCGGCTGGTCCCAGGATAGACTGGATTTTCTAATTGGCCTGAACCCATCGGGGGACAGGGTGGGCCCCACGGTCCGGCCCTGACGGCGCAGGACGCCGTCTCACCCACGCGGGGACAACGCGAGCCTTTGGCGCTGGCCATGCCCACCTACTCAAATCCCCTGGGAGTCCCCATGGAAATCCTCCTGATCGAGAACGTGACCCACCTGGGCGTGCGCGGCGATGTCGTGAACGTCAAGGACGGCTACGCCCGCAACTTCCTGCTGCCCCGCAAGATGGCCCTTCCCGTGACGGCCGGGAACAAGCGCCAGATCGAGCTCGAGAAGATTCGGGCCGAGAAGCTGCGCGCCAAGGAACTGGCCGATGCCAAGAGCCTGGCCCAGAAGCTTGAAGCCGTCAGCCTTGCCGTGGCCAAGAAGGCCGGCGAGAACGGCCACCTGTTCGGGTCCGTTACCAACGCCGATGTCGCCGAGCTCTTCAAGGGCAAGGGCTTCACCCTTGACCGCCGCGACATCACCGTCCCCCACATCAAGGATGCGGGCACCTACGTCGTGGATGTGCGCCTTTACAGCGGCGTGCACGCGAAGGTCAACCTGGAAGTCAGCGCCGCGGCCACCGCGGAATAACGTTCCCCCCCATTTCCGTGTCGACGGTCCCCGCCGGGACGTCCGGCACACCGGCGCCCCCGGGCATGGGGGTGTTCCGCCCAACCCCTCAAGGAGTCCCTTCATGGCAAAGACCTCTGCCAAGCCCGCCACCATCGGCATCGCCGAACTCGCCGCCAACCTCGCCGAAGCCCAGGACCTCTCCAAGGCCCGCGCCAAGTCCATCCTTGATGGCGTGCGCGACCACATGGTCGAGACCCTGCTCGCCGGCAGCCGCGTGAACCTCTTCGGCCTCGGCACCTTCGAGGTGCGCGCCACCAAGGAGAAGATGGGCCGCAACCCCAAGACTGGCGAGAGCATCAAGATCCCCGCCGGCCGCAAGGTGGTGTTCAAGACCGCCAAGGGCCTCAAGGACCAGATGTAACCGACCGCCGGGTGACGAAGCAGGCTGCGGGGCAGCCTGCGAAGTCGGGACCCGACGGCTGAGGTTATGCCACAGACGCAGAAGGCCGCCGCAAGGCGGCCTTCGTCGCGTACTCGGCCCCTTGCTCGGCACGAAGTCGGGACCCGGCGCGGCCGAAGCCCCGTTCGGGTGACGGAGCATGCGCCTGTGGCGCATTCGAGGTCGGGACCCGACGGCTGAGGTTATGCCACAGACGCAGAAGGCCGCCGCAAGGCGGCCTTCGCCGCGTGCTCGGCCCCTTGCTCGGCACGAAGTCGGGACCCGGCGCGGCCGAAGCACCGTTCGGGTGACGGAGCATGCGCCTGTGGCGCGTTCGAGGTCGGGACCCGACGGCTGAGGTTATGCCACAGACGCAGAAGGCCGCCGCAAGGCGGCCTTCGCCGCGTGCTCGGCCCCTTGCTCGGCACGAAGTCGGGACCCGGCGCGGCCGAAGCCCCGTTCGGGTGACCGAGCATGCGCCTGTGGCGCATTCGAGGTCGGGACCCGACGGCTGAGGTTATGCCACAGACGCAGAAGGCCGCCGCAAGGCGGCCTTCGCCGCGTACTCGGCCCCTTGCTCGGCACGAAGTCGGGACCCGGCACGGCCGAAGCCCCGTTCGGGTGACGGAGAATGCGCCTGTGGCGCGTTCGAGGTCGGGACCCGACGGCTGAGGTTAAGCCACAGATGCAGAAGGCCGCCGCGAGGCGGCCTTCGTCGTCTAAGAGAGCACCAACGTGAGGCCGGGCAAGGATGCCTTCACTGTCCGACCGAAGCAAAGCAGGGCTCGGGTAGGGGCGCACCGGTGCAGCTCGATGGCCGGAAGCCTGAGTCCGGGCTGCGAAGGGTTTGCAGGATCAGGTCTAACGTGAATTGTTCAGGCATCCTGAAGCCATGACGCCCCTCGTCTACCTCCACGGCTTCTCCTCCGCCCCTGGCGGGAACAAGGGGACCTTCGCCCGGCGGTGGGCAGAGGAGCGAGGCATTCCCTTCCACGCGCCGGACCTCAACCTGCCCACCTTCGAGGCCCTGACCCTGACCGCCCAGGTAGTGGCGGTGGAGAACCTGCTGCGGACGCTGCCTGACCCCCCGGTGGTCGTGGGGAGTTCCCTCGGGGGCTTCATCGCCACGGCGGTGGCTCAGCGGGGGGCGCGGGTCCATGCCCTGCTGCTGCTGGCCCCTGCCATCCGTTTCGCCGCCCGGCGTCTGGCCAGCCCCGCCTGGGCCACCTACCGGGCGCGGGGCGAGATGCAGGTGTTCCACCATGGGGCGGGCACCCTGCTTCAGTTGGGCCCGCAGCTGTTGGCGGACCTGCCGCACTGGGTGGATGACGACACGTGGCGGATCCCGGTTCCCACGGTGATCCTGCATGGTCGCAGGGACGAGGCGGTTCCCCTGGCGGAAAGCGAAGCCTACCGCGACCGGAATCCCGCCGCGGTCCTGCAGATCCTGGAGGATGACCACGGGTTGCTGCTGCCAGCCTCGCTGGAGGCGTTGAAGGCTGCCCTGGAGAGGGCCTTCCAGTCCTGATCAGGATCCGAACTCTTCGGGACTGAGGGACTGCAAGTACCGGGTGAGCTGCTTCTGGCGCTCCCGGGAGGCCTTCACCTTCTTCTGATAGATGGAGAAGCGGTCCTCCGCCGGGCGGATGGCCGGGAACAGGGCCACCAGGTCCCCCCGCTCCAGCTCCTCCAGAACGCTGTACCGGGGCACCAGCAGCGTGCCCATGCCCTCCAGGGCGGCATGGATCATGGCGCGGATGTGGTTCACCGCGATGAATCGGGTCAGCTGAGGCGCCTCGCCATCGGGCACGGCCATCAGGAAGCGGTTCCACCAGGCGCCGGCCTTGTCCAGGGAGAGGATCGGGCTCCGGGCCAGGTCCGCCGGCACCTGGAGGTTGAGGCGTTGCTGGAGGACCGGGGCACAGGCCACCACGTAGGTCTCCCGGAAGAGGTGGGCCCGCTTGAGCGCCGGCAGGGGATGTTCCACGCAGTCGATGATCAGGTCCAGGTCGTCCCGCAGCAGGGACGGCAGGAGGTCATGGCTCAGGGTGAAGTCCATCTCCAGGTCGGGATGGGCCTGCAGGAAGGGCTGCATGTGGCGCATGAGGATGCTGCTGCCGAATTCCACCGTGGCGCCCACTCGCAGGCGGCCCCGCACCTGGCCGTGGTGCCCCCGCAGGTCCTCCGCGGCGGCGTCGAGGGTGGCGAAGACCGTCTCACAAGCCTGGTAGAGGCGGCGTCCCGCTTCTGTGAGACCCAGGTGGCGCCCCCGACGGTCGAGGAGGGGGGCGCCTGCCAGATCCTCCAGCTTGGCCATGGCGTGGCTGACGGCGGACTGGGTGCGGTGGAGCCGCCGGGCGCAGGCGGTGAAGCTGCCGGTCTGGGCCAGGGTGAAGAAGGTGCGCAGCTGCGGGAGGTCGAGGAGGGTATCCATGATGAATGATATTCATGAATGATGTGAATCGAATGAATTTCATAATTGAAACAAAAAACGATACAAATGAATCCTGGAGGTCTGTATGAACCATGTCATGAAGGCGCTTGGCCTGTCGGAGTCCAACCCGGGCGGGTTTGCGGGTGCCTGGGCGGGCAGCGGCAAGGCCCAGACCGTGGTGTCCCCCATCGATGGGGTGGCTCTGGGCACGGTCACGAACGTGACGCCCCAGGAATTCGACACCATCCTGGCCAAGGCCCACGCCGCCTTCGCCTCCTGGAAGCTGTTGCCCGCCCCCAAGCGGGGTGAGGTGGTGAAGGCCATCGGCGACGAGCTGCGCCGCAACAAGCAGGCCCTGGCCGAGCTGGTGACCCTGGAAATGGGCAAGTCCCTGCGCGAAGGCCTGGGGGAGGTCCAGGAGATGATCGACATCTGCGATTTCGCCGTGGGCCTGTCCCGCCAGCTCTACGGCCTCACCATGCCCAGCGAGCGCAAGCAGCACCGGCTGCAGGAACAGTGGCATCCTCTGGGGGTGGTGGGCATCATCACCGCCTTCAACTTTCCCGTGGCGGTGTGGAGCTGGAACACGGCCCTGGCGCTGGTCTGCGGTGACACGGTGCTGTGGAAGCCCTCGTCCAAGACCCCCCTGACCGCCATCGCCTGCACCAAAATCGCCGAGAAGGTCCTGCGGGACTTCGGCTACGACCCCGCCATCTGCAGCCTGGCCATCGGCCGGGGCAGCGACATCGGCGACCTTATCAACACTGACCCCCGCGTGGCCCTGCTGTCCTATACAGGCTCCGTGCCCGGCGGCCGCCACGTGGGCAAGCTGGTGCAGGAGCGTTTCGGCCGCCACATCCTCGAGCTGGGAGGCAATGGCGCCGTCATCGTCAGCGAGAAGGGTGATCTCGATATCGCCCTGCGCGCGGTCTACTTCGGGGCCATCGGCACCTCGGGTCAGCGCTGCACCAGCACCCGCCGGGTCATCGTGCACCGCTCGATCCACGACACCTTCCTGGACCGCCTGGTGGCCCTCTACGCCAAGACCCCCATCGGTGACCCCCGGCAGGACGCGATCCTCATGGGGCCCCTAGTGGACCCGGGTGCGGTGGATACCCTGCTGGCGGCCATCGAGACCGTCAAGGCCCAGGGTGGCCGCATCGTCTGCGGCGGCGAGCGCCTGCCCCAGCCCGGCGGGTGCTACGTGACCCCCTGCATCGCCTCGGTAACCGGCAACCTGCCCATGGTGCAAGAGGAGACCTTTGCGCCGCTGCTCTACGTCATGCCCTACGACACCTTCGAGGAGGCCATCGCCCTGCAGAACGGCGTGCCCCAGGGCCTGTCCAGCGCCATCATCACCAACGATCAGCGGGAGAGCGAGCTGTTCCTGTCGGCGGCAGGCAGCGACTGCGGCCTCGCCAACGTGAATACGGGCACCAGCGGCGCCGAGATCGGCGGAGCCTTCGGCGGCGAGAAGGAGACCGGCGGCGGCCGCGAGAGCGGCTCCGATGCCTGGAAGGCCTACATGCGCCGCCAGACCAGCGCCATCAACTTCAGCGGAACGCTGGAACTGGCCCAGGGCATCACGCTCAACATCTGATCTCTGTCGCAGCGACGGGTGAGGGGGGCGCAGGCCCCCCTCTCTTTTTCCCGCCTTTCCGCTACCCTCGGGGATCATCCTCCAGAGGGAGCCCGTCCCCGGGCTGTCCATCCATGCACCCATCAAACCCATCCCTATGGCCGGAGCCCCTGCTCGCCGGTGAGGTTCTGCCGCTCCGCTGGGCCAGGGCCCCCTGGGTGGTGCTCGTGGGTGCCTGGGGTCTGGCGGCCCTGATCCACCTGCTGTTGCCGCCCGCATCTCGCCTGTGGGTTTGGCCCCTCTCATACATGGGCTTGGAAATCCTGGCTACGGCCAGCCTGATGCGTCGGGCCAGCATCACCCGCGGGACCGGGCGCCTGGCCTGGTGGCTGCTGGCCGCGTCGGCCTTCCTGGAAGTGCCGAACTTGTTCATCACCTTCCTGGGTGTCAGGGGAATCCTCCCGGCCTCGCTGGGGTTTCTGTCCTACCTGCTGACGCTGGCGACGGGGATCCTGGTGCTCGCCGGTGTGCTCGCCTTTCCGAGGCAACCGGACCGGGGCCCCCGGTTCACGCGGCGGGTGCTGGACAGCCTCATCTTCGCCACGGCCTTGTTGTTTCTGCTGTGGGTCATGGGCATTCCCGGCTCCCTGCGCCACGCCGACCAGGGCTTGGGTCTGCGGGTGATCGTGGCCTATCTGAACGTCGCCTTGCTGGGTGGGGGGCTGCTGTTCATGACCTCGTACCATCCGAATCGCTTTCGCGGCCCCCTCGGGTGGCTCGGCGCCTCGGCCCTGGCCTGGCTGGTGTCGATCTCCCTCTGGACCCTGTCCGGGCTGACGTCGCATCTCTATGCGCAAGGCTGGGCTGTCGTCGTGGGAGGCATCCCGCTCTTCCAGGGATTGGCCGCGTGGTCTCCTCGCCAAGTGGAGTCCGACCTGCCGATCGAGGACGTCCACCGACGGCTGGTCGGACTGCTCCCCTATGTCCCAGCCACCCTGGCGCTGGTGGCCATGACGCTGCTGCTGGTCTGGGCCCCGGGGTCGGTAACGCGCGGGGCCCTGGGCATCTTCCTGGCCATGGTGGTCCTCCTGCTGTGGCGCCAGTTCCTGGCCATCCAGGACCTGGTGGTCGCCCGGCAGACCCTCGAAGCCCGGGTGCAACAGCGCACGGAAGCCCTGGAACATGCCCAGCAGGCCATCCTGCGCACGGAACGGATGAACACCCTGGCCCTGATGGGCGCGGGCCTGGCCCATGACCTCAACAACCTGCTGGGGGCCGTGAAGGCCTCCGCAGAACTGGCCGTCATCAACCTCGAAGCGGGCATCTCACCCACGGTGGCCGATCTCACCCGCATGGCCACCGCGGCTGATCGCGCGGCGAACCTGACCCGCCGGCTCATGGACTTCGGCCGCCGCAAGGAGGAAACCCTCCTGCCCATCGACCTCGCCCAGGAGCTGGCGGAGATGGAAGGGACCCTGCGGCTGCTCCTGCCCTGGTCGGTGCGGTTCAAGCTGGAGGTGTCTGTCGGGGCGGGCCTCTGGGTGCAAGGTTCCAAGCTCCGCCTGGAACAGATGATGGTGAACCTGGTGGCCAATGCCGCCGATGCCATGCCGGAGGGCGGGGACCTCACCATTCGCATGACGCGATGCGGGCCGGACCAGGCCGAGGTCGAGGTGGTGGACACGGGCACGGGCATGTCTCCGGACACCCTGGCCCGGATGTTCGACCCGTTCTTCACCACCAAATCCCCGGGCAAGGGCACGGGCCTGGGGCTGTCCTCACTGAAGGCGATGCTGGAAGAAGTGGGCGGCAGGCTGGAGGTGGAGAGCCATCTCGGCGTGGGCTCCCGCTTCCGCCTGCGAATGCCGCTCCTGGATGCTCAAGCGGTCAACCCCCGCTGATGAGGTGGATCACCTTGACTACCGCCCCATCGGGGATGGTGTGCGTATCGTAGTCCCGCTTGGGAACCAGCACCTCGTTCACGTGGATGACCAGCATGGGGAAGCGGTAGTTCCGCAGACGCAGTACCTCCCGCACGGTCATGCCGGGGTGCCAGTCGAGCGGTTCCTCGTTGACGTCGATCATGCGGGCGGCCTTGAAGGCGCTCCTAGAGATGCTGTTTCACGACCTCGACCACCTCGGGGAAGGCATCCAGACCCAGTTCCTTCAGGCGCGCCAGGGTGGGCACGCCGTCCAGGGTCCAGCCCCGACGGGTGTAGACGGCGTCCATGAGCTGGGAGAACCGCCCGGTGCGCCACTCGCGGTGGAGGGCCATCTTCTCCTCCGTCGACTTCCCGGCAGGATCCAGCCCCATCTCGGAGACGATCTGCTTGTCGTAGCGTTCGGCGCGGGACTCGTACTCCTCCTTCGTCACCGGGCCCAGGGAGCGGTAGGGCGCGGCGTCGTGGAGACGCAGCCCCTTGCCCATGCGGATGTTGAACACCCGCTGGAAGTTGTAGACCTTGGCGGACTGGGTGATCAGGTCTTCCTTGGTGATCTGGATGCCCGTGGTGGCGGTGAACAGGTCCACGTAGTTCTGCACGTGCTCGGGCACCTTGTGGGCCTCGGGCTGCTCGGAATTGTTGGCGGGCACCACGTCGTTCCAGGGCAGCTTGCAGAAGCCGTTGAGGCCAAACCAGGTGCGGAACAGGGGGAAGTAGTAGAGCGCCTCGGCCTTGTCCTCGAAGGTGGGCAGCTGCTTGTTCACCATGTCCATGAAGATCAGCCAGGCTTCGTCGTGCTGGGGGCCCTTGTTGGTGAGGGCGTAGCCGCCCTGCTGGGCCAGGGATTCCTTCGACATGTACTGGGAGTATTCCAGCCCCTTGTTCTCCATGCCGATGTCGTTGATGAGCTGGGGATCGCCGTAGCCGTTCTGGATGAAGTATTCCTTCATCTTCTTCACGCCCATGCCGGCGATCTTGCCGAAGCCTTCGCCCCGGGCCATCTGGTGCATCATCTCCAGGTCGGCCTCGGCGTTGCCCCAGGTCATATCCAGGCCGCCGGTGCGCTCCTTGTTCAGGATGCCGCGCTGGTAGCACTCCATGACGAAGGCCGTGAGGGTGCCGTAGGTGATGGTGCAGATGCCGTAGGTGTCGCAGTAGAAGTTCAGTTCGAGCAGGTAGTCGGGGTCGAAGACGCCGCAGTTGGAACCGAGGCCGGCGGCGTTCTCGTACTCGGGACCGTCCACGGAGACCATGTGGCCCTTGTAGGGGCCGGTCTTCACGATGAGGCCGTCGGCGCCCTTGGCGCAGGCCATGGAGCAGCCGTACCAGCAGCCGTCCACCGTGGCCTGGGTGAGGCGCTGCTGCCAGTAGGCGGAGTCGATCTTGTGCGTGTCGGGGTGGGAGCCGAACTGGAAGTTGTGGACGGGCAGCAGGTCGTAGGCGTCCATGATCTCGACGATGTGGGCTGTGCCATTGCGGCGCATCATGCACTGGCTGCCGTCGTTCTCGCGGATCTCCTTGTGGTACTTGATGCCGGTCTTGGCGATGGTCTCGGGATCCGCCGGGTGGTTGAGGTCGCCGGCCACCTTGGGTCCGCGGATGACCAGGGCGCGGATGCGCTTGTTCCGGAACACGGTGCCGATGCCGCCCCGGCCCGCCTGCTTGAAGCGGACACACTTGCGGCGGCGGTCGTAGAAGGAGAAGTTCAGCATGCCGATGAGGCTGTGCTCGGCGGCGGCGCCGGTGGACACCACCGAGATGTTCGGCAGGTCCGCCTCGTTCTCGGCGTACATGTGGGTCAGTACCTCGCCCAGCACATGGCTGTCCACGGGGTCGGTGGGGGCCTCCTCGATGCGGATGATGCCCTTCTGCCCGTCGATGAACAGGATGATGTCCCTGTCGGACTTGCCCTGCAGTTCAAGCGCGTCGAAGCCGGAGAATTTCAGCAGGGGGCCGTAGAAGCCGCCCACATTGGAGTCGATGGGGATGTCTGTCTGGGGCGAGAGGCTCACCACCAGGGACTTGCCGGTGCCGGCGTACTGGGTGATGCCCGCCACGGGGCCGGGGCTGATGATGATCTCGTTCTCGGGGTCGTTCCAGCGGGTGGTGGGCTTCACCGCGTTCCACAGGTGGTAGAGCCCGAAGCCACGACCGCCGATGAAGACGTCCTTCATCTGCTGGGTGACGGGCTTTTCCGCGATCTCCAGGGAACCCACGTTCACATAGAGGGTGCGGTTGGTGTAGCCCTTTTCCGGCAGGCTGGGCGTGTAGGTGATCTCCTTCAGCACCTTGTGCGCGGCCTTGATGGCCTCGAGGCCCTCGAGGTACTCGGTGCGCTGGGTGTAGTCGATGTCCATCACCTTGCTGGGATCGAAGACGAGCTGGCTCATGACGGGCTCCCTAGATGATTCGGACGGGCGGCTCAGGAACATCCACGATGGAGAGGGCGCCGTGGGGGCAGACCTTCACGCAGACTCCGCAGGAGGTGCACTTGTGGGGGGTGAGCCACTCGGTGTTGAGCATGAAGGCGTCCTTCTCGCAGAAGCCGATGCACATGTAGCAGGCGACGCAGACCTTCTTGTCGATCATCACCACGCCCAGCTTGTTGCGCTTCAACGCCTCGGAGGGGCACACCACCACGCAGTCGCCACACTGGTCGCAGAGCACGGCCTTGCCGCCGCCCTCTTCGAAGGCCTTGATCTGCAGCGCCGCCTGGGCCGGGTCGTCGGACTTGAAGACCCGGATGGCGCACTCCATCTCGCACTCGTGATTGCAGTTGCGACCCGCATCACATTTCTGGAAATCGATCACCAGCTGTTTCATGGCTCCTCGCTCTCGACCGTTATTCCCGCAGAAATATAAGGAATTTCTGGGCTTAGGCCGCCGCAGGGACCTAGGCTAGTCCGCGGTCGAAGCCCTGGCAATGGACGCCAGTCACACTTTGAGCGCCCGAAAACACGCGGCGCCATCGCATGGTCCCGTTGGACGCACTTAGGAGTGCAGACCTTCCTTGCGGATGAGGTGCACGGCGGTGGCCTTGAAGGACGCCACCACGGAGCGCCCGGGCTGCAGCCCCAGATCTGTCAGGGATTGCGCGGTGACGAAGGCGCTCAGGAAGAACCCGCAGTCCAGGTCGATGCGAAAGAAAGGGCCCTGGGGTATGACCTTCGTCACAGCTCCCGGGAAGGCATTGCGGGCGCTGCTGGTGTTGTCGGTTTGTAAAGACAACAGCACATGTTCGGGGCGCACCCCCACCAGCACCGTCTGGCCCGGGTCAGCCACGCCCAGCGCGAGGAGTTCCCGCTGGTCCGGGGCCTTGCCGAGGCGCAGGGACACCAGACCGTCCTGGCAGGAGATTACCTGCCCCTTCAGGAGGGTTTCCATCCCCACGAAGGTGGCTACGAAGGGGTCCACGGGGTGGTTCATCACCTCTCGCAGCCCGCCCAGCTGGACGATGCGACCGCCCTGCAGAATGGCCAGCCGGTGCGCGAGCCGGACCGCTTCGCCCTGGTCGTGGGTGGCCAGCACGGCGGTGGTGCCAGTCTCCGCCAGGAGATGGCCCAGATCTTCGGTGAGGCCTTCGCGTGTCTTCGCGTCCAGGGAGGAGAAGGGTTCGTCCAGAAACAGGATTTCCGGTTGGAGGACGAAGGCGCGGGCCAGGGCGGTGCGCTGGGCCTCGCCGCCGGACAGCTGGCGGGCAGGACGATGGAGCAGGCGTTCCAGGCCCAGGCGGCTTGCCCACTCCGCGGCCCGAGCGTGGCGCTCGGCTTCGGCGATGCCCCGCAGCTTGAGCCCGGAGGCGATGTTCTTCAGAACCGTCGTGTCGAAGAGCAGGGGATCCTGGAACACCATGGTGGTGTGGCGCCGGAAAGCCTCACGGTCGGCATGGGACTGCAACCGGGTCCCGCGCAGGCTGAGCTGGCCTGCCGAGGGGGACAGCAGGCCCGCGAGGGTCAGCATCAGGGTGCTCTTCCCGGCTCCGTTGGGGCCCATCAGGGCCAGCACCTCACCGGTGCGGAGGTCCAGAGTGGGCACATCGAGCACGGGAGTGCCCCCGCGCTGCACCTTGAGGCCCCGGGCCTGGAGGAGGGACTCCCGCGTCACCGCTGTCCCCGGGGCTGCTGCAGGTGGGTGAGGAGGGCGTTCACCGAGAAGGCGAGGATCAGCAGGATGAAGCTGAGGGCGAAGGCGATCTCGAAGTTCCCGCGGCTGGTCTCCATCACCGTCGCCGTGGTGAGGACCCGCGTGCTGCCCTTCAGGTTGCCGCCCACCATGATGGATGCCCCGACCTCGGAGATGACGCCACCGAACCCGGCCATCACCGCGGCGAGCAGCGGCAGGCGGGCCTCCCGCAGGAGCAGGCCCACCAACTGGAAGCGGGTGGCCCCGAGGGACAGGATCTGGAGGCGCAGCCCCGGTGGCAGGTGCTGGAGCGCGGCCAGACCCAAGCCTGCCACGATGGGGGTGGCAATGACGGCCTGGGCCGCGATGATGGCGGCCGGGGTGTAGAGGATGCCCAGGAAGCCGAGGGGCCCGTTGCGCCAGAGCAGCACGGTGACGAACAGGCCCACCACCACCGGTGGCAGGCCCATGCCCGTGTTCATGAGGGCGATGACCAGCCGCTTGCCCGGGAACTCGTTGAGGGCCACCCCCAGGGCCAGGCCCAGGCCCAGCACCACGCTGATAAGGGTGGCGAGCCCGGAGACCTTCAGGGAGAGCCAAGTGATCCTGAGGACCTCCGCGTCCAGCGTGAGCAGCAGCTCCAGCGCCTTGCGGAGGCCCTCCCAGATCAGGTCCATGGACCGGCTACTCCTCGAGCAGGAAGGGGAACTTGAGATCCCTGGGCGGGGTGAAGCTCTCCTTGATGGTGCGCGGCGAGGTCCAGCGGATGAGGTTCAGGAAGCTGCCGGCCTTGTCGTTGGTGCCCGAGGCCCGCGAGCCGCCGAAGGGCTGGTGGCCCACCACCGCGCCGGTGCACTTGTCGTTGATGTAGAAGTTGCCCGCCGTGTTGGCCAGGGCGGCCGTGAGCTGGTTGATGACGTAGCGATCCCGGGCGAAGATGGCGCCGGTGAGGGCGTAGGGCGAGGTCTCGTCCAGCACCTTCAGCGTCTCCTCCAGCTTGGCGTCCTCGTAGACGTAGATGGTGAGGACGGGCGCGAAGATCTCCTCCTCCATGGTCACGAACTTGGGGTTGGTGGTGAGGATGATGGTGGGCTCAATGAAATAGCCCTTGGACTTGTCCCCCTTGCCGCCCCAGAGGATCTCCGCTTCGCTGGAGGCCTTGGCCAGCTCGATGTACTTCATGGTGCCGTCGAAGGCCGCCTCGTCGATGACGGCATTGAAGAAGTTGCGGAAGTCCCGCACATCACCCATGCGGATCTCGCCCATGAGCGCCATGATCTGGGCCTTCAGCTCGGCCCAGCGGGAGGCCGGGGCGTAGACGCGGGAGCAGGCGGAGCACTTCTGCCCCTGGTACTCGAAGCCGGCGCGGACGATGGCGGCGGCGGTTTCCACCACGTCGGCTGACGCGTGCATGAAGATGTAGTCCTTGCCGCCGGTCTCGCCCACGAGCCGGGGGTAGCTCTTGTACCGGTCCAGGTTCGCGCTGATGGTCTGCCACATGCTGTTGAAGACGCCGGTGGAGCCCGTGAAGTGCAGGCCCGCGAAGTCTCGGTGCTCCATGGCAATCTTCCCGATCATGGAGCCGCGGCCGGGGATGAAGTTGATGACACCGTCAGGCAGCCCCGCCTCCTTGTAGAGCTGCATGAGGTAGTAGTTGGAGACCACCGAGGTGGAGGCGGGCTTCCAGACCACGGTGTTGCCCATGATGGCGGGGGCCGTGGCGAGGTTCGCCCCGATGGCGGTGAAGTTGAAGGGGGTCACGGCCAGCACGAAGCCCTCCAGCGCCCGGTAGTGCACGCGGTTCCACACATGGGGGTCGGAGACTGGCTGGTGCTGGTAGATCTGCTCCATGAACTTGGCATTGAAGCGGAAGAAGTCCGCCGTCTCGCAGGTGCTGTCGATCTCCGCCTGGTAGGCGCTCTTGGACTGGCCCAGCATGGTGGCGGCGTTGAGGATGTAGCGGTACTTGGAGGAGATGAGGCTGCCCATCTTGTGGAAGATGGCGGCGCGATCCTCCCAGGGGGTGGCTTCCCAGGCCTGCTTGGCGGCCAGGGCCGCGTCGATGGCCTGCCGCACCTCGGCCTCGCCGGCTTCGTGGTAGGTGGCCAGCACGTGCTGGTGGTCGTGGGGGCAGACGGCCTTCTGGGTCTTGCCGGTGCGGATCTCCTTGCCGCCGATGATGAGCGGAATGTCGAGCACCTGGTTGAACTGCCGGTCCAGCTCGGCCTTCAGCAGTGCCCGCTCCTTCGAGCCTGGGGCGTAGGGGAGGATGGGTTCGCTGTGGGAGTCGGGGAGGCTGAAAATCGCGTTCGACATGGGTTCTATCTCCTTCCGGCGCCCGCGTCCGGGGTGTCGGCATCAGGGAAGAATAGCGGTGCGCCAAAGGTTCCGATTCCGAATTCTTTGATCCGCTGCTGCACGGCTTTCGACACCAGGAAGTCAGCAAAGGCGCGGGCTCCCGCCGCATTCACCTTGGGAAAGCGCACGGGATTGACCTCGATGACGTGGTAGACATTCTGGAGGGAGGGATCGCCTTCGTGCAGGATGGGCAGGGCGAGTTTTTTCCGCAGGGCCAGGTAGGTGCCGCGATCTGACAATGTGTAAGCCTGCTTTTCGGAGGCGACCGCCAGGGTCTGGCCCATGCCGAGCCCGGTCTGCTGGTACCAGGGCTGGCCTTCCGGGGCGAGGCCTGCGGCTTTCCAGAGCTTCAGCTCCTTGGCGTGGGTGCCGGAGTTGTCGCCGCGGGACAGGAAGAGCCCGTGGGCATTGGCGATGCGGCGGA
This sequence comes from uncultured Acidobacteriota bacterium, assembly GCA_963740385.1. Classification (GTDB taxonomy): domain Bacteria; phylum Acidobacteriota; class Holophagae; order Holophagales; family Holophagaceae; genus Geothrix. The sequence goes on along the minus strand of CAVUDX010000003.1, from coordinate 89,110 downwards.
GGCAGTCCGCCGCGCCCAGCCCCTTGATGGCGGCCGGGTCGGCGGCGGGGCCCACCAGGATGAAGTCGTTGTGCATGACGATCCGGCGGTTGATGCCTGAACCCTCCGCCACCAACGCCTGTTCCGCTTCCGGGGAGTGCACCAGCAAGACATCCGCTTCGCCGCGCTTGCCCATGGCCAGGGCCTGGCCCGAGCCCACGGCGATGGTCTTCACCGCATAGCCGGTCTGGCGCTCGAAGAGGGGCACCAGGTCGTCCAGCAGGCCCGAATCCTGGGTGCTGGTGGTGGTGGCGAGGATGACTGCGGGCTGCGCAGGGGGGGCCGCGGGGAGGTTCAGGGTGGCCAGGGCCAGCAGGAAGCCCGTGGAGAGGAGCCTCCAAGGGCGGAACCAGGTGCGTGATGTCATGGAGGCCTCCCAGACGCTAGTTTTACAGGGATACAACGGCAGGCCTACTTCGGCATGCACGAGTTTGCAAAACGTAACCCTATTGGAGGAATTTCTTCCTGAAGCTGCGGACTTCCAACTCGATGGCCGCCGCGGCCTTGGCCTGGATCTCGCGGAAGCGGGCGAGCGCCTCCTTCCCCAGGGGCGTCACCTTCGCCCCGCCACCCTGGACGCCTCCCTTGGCGGCCAGCACCACCGGCGTCCGGAAGCACTGGTTCATCTCGTCCACCAGCAGCCAGGCCTTGCGGTAGCTCATGTCGAGGTCGCGGGCGGCGGCGGAGATGGAGCCGGTGCGGTCGATGGCCTCCAGCAGGTCGGCCTTGCCCTTGCCGATGGCGATGTTGTCGCCCACGGCGATGCGGATGCGGAGGGTGGCGGCAGGAGGTCGGGCACTGGGCATGGGGGCTCCTGGGGGTGGCTTCATTTTCTGCACAGGGCCCGGGATCTGCTAGAACAAAGCCATGGCAGTCCAGGACACCGATCGCAGCATGCAGGATGGGCTCCGGCGCGGGGTGTTCCCGGAGGTGCCAAGGCGGTTTCCCTGGGCCCGGCCTGCGCAGCTGCTACTGCGCAGCGTCCACATTGCCGCCATGGCCCTGGTGGTGGGGGCCCTTCCCTTCGGGGCGGACTTCCAGGCCCTCCGGCTGCCCATCCTGGCCACCCTGGCCAGCGGGGTCCTGCTCTTCGCCATCGACCTGGCCAAGGATGCCGGAATGCTCGTCCAGGGCAGCGGTGTGGCGGTGTTGGTCAAGCTGGCCCTCCTCGGTGCGGGCGTGCTCCAGCCCACCCACCGCCTGCCCTGGTACCTGGCCGCCACGCTGGTGGCCTCTGTGGGCTCCCACATGCCTGGCGCCTGGCGCCACTATTCCTTCCGCACCTGGAAGGTGGTGAGGTACCCCGACTGATGCACACGCCCGCCGAAGCCCTCCAGGCGATCCTCGACTGCGTAGCGCCGTTGCCGCCGGAGCTGCAGCCGCTGTCCAACGCCTTCGGCCTGGCGGCTGCGGAAGACCTGCACTCGCTGGCTCAGGTGCCGCCCTTCACCAACTCGGCCATGGATGGCTACGCCGTGCGGGCGGAGGATCTCGGCCTGGCCTCGGCGGCCCATCCGGTGCGCTTGAGGGTGACGGGCGATCTGGCCGCCGGGGGCGTGCCGGAGGGGCCCCTGGGGGCGGGCGAGGCCCTGCGCATCATGACGGGCGCGCCCGTGCCCGAGGGTGCCGACACCATCGTGCCCGTGGAAGAGACCACCCGCGGCGACGACTGGGTGGAACTGCGGAGTGCCGCCCATCTGGGCACCCACATCCGCCGGGCGGGCGAAGACCTCACCGTGGGGCAGCGGCTGGTGCCCGCAGGGCAGGGGCTGCGGCCCGGTGACATCGGCGCGCTGGCGGCCGCCGGGCTGGCCCAGGTGCCCGTGCACCGAAGGGTCCATGTGGCCATCCTCACCACCGGCGATGAGCTGGTGGATGTCTCCGAGGTGCCGGGTCCGGGGCAGATCCGCGATGCCAATCTCCACGCCCTCTCCGCCCAGGTGCACAGCTTCGGGGCCCTGGCGGTGCCCTACCCGCGCATCCCCGATGACCGGGCGGCGCTGATCCAGGCCCTGGAGGCCGCCCGGACGGCTGACGTGGTGCTGACCACGGGCGGCATCTCCGTGGGCGACTACGACTTCATGAAGGCGCTCCTGGAGGGCCTCGGCGCCCGGCGCGTGTTCTGGAAGGTGGCCCAGAAACCCGGCGGACCGCTGGGCTTCTGGATGCTTGGCGACACGCCGATCTTCGGCATTCCCGGCAACCCCGTGGCCGCCATGCTCATGGTGGAAGCCTACGTACGGCCAGCCCTGCGGAAGCTGATGGGGTTCACCCACCTGTGCCGGCCCACGGAGGAGGCCATCCTCGAGGATGGCTGGAAGGGGAAGGCGGGGGATCCCCGGACCACCTTCCTGAGGGTGGTGGCACGCCGCGAAGGCAGCCAGATGCGGGCCCGCCTGACGGGCCCCCAGGGCTCGGCCATCCTGTCCTCCATGCTCAGCGCCAACGCGCTGGCGGTGATCCCGCCCGGGGTGGACCGGGTGCCACCCGGTGGCCAGGTATCCCTGCAGCTCACCGAGGAGCCCGAGGATCACTGAGGCAGCAGAGACTCCGGGGTGCGCTGGAACAGGGAGGCCTCAAAGCGGCGCCCCGTCTTCGGATCCTTCAGGGTGCGCTTCAGCACGAAGTCGAAGAGCAGCGGATTCCTTTTCCAGAGCTCGTTCAGGGCCCTCCGTTCGGCGGGTGTGATGAGCTTCAGCTGCACCAGGCGCCCGGTCCAGATCACCAGGTCGACGCCGGGCAGGGGGTAGTCGCTGCCATTCAGGAGGCGGACATCAAGGTCCGGGCGGCTCAGGAGGGTGAGCAGGGGAGCGGGCAGGCGGTTGACCTGGGTGATGGCGGAGAGGTCGCCGTAGAGGCGGCCCCGGTACCGAGGTTCGTCCATCAGACGCAGAAAGAGGTCGAAGTTGGTGGCGGTCTTCCCGGGACGGTCCAGGTCGGCGTTCCGGCCCAGGCTGGCGCAGTGGGCCACGATCACGGTGACGCCCAGGTCCAGCGGGCGGCGCAGCCTCAGGGGATTGCCCAGGGCCTGGGCACCCTTCACTGCCACGGCCTTCTCTTCTCCCGCGTGGGTGAGCAGCACCACGCCAAGCTCCTTCATGCGGCGGTAGAAGGCGTCGTAGCGGGGATCGGCGGGATCGATGGCCTGGGCGTTGGGCAGCCACTTCACCATGTGCGCCCCCCGCGCTGCGCCAGCCTCCAGTTCCTGGATGGCGTCTTGCCGGGCCGGGTGGATGGAGATCACCGGCACGATCCCATCGGGGTACTGGTCCGCTGCCGCGAAGACATAGGCATTGGGCACGTAGAGCTCGGTGCGGCGGGGATCCGGCGCTCCATCGGCCTGGTAGGCCTGGTCCATGGCCAGCAGGTGGACCTTGACGGGCCGCGGGAAGGTCCGGGCCCGGGCCACCAGCACCGCCAGGTAGTCCCGGTCGAAGTGAGCCAGGCCTTGCACGCCCGTGGCTTTCAGATAGAGGTTGGTCTCGAAGCGCTTGAAGGGGTGCTTCGGGCTGAGTTTCGCGGGATTCACGAAGGTGCCGTCGCCGTTCTGGCCGAGGCCGATGGCGTGGACATGAACATCGACCACCGGTTGGGCGGGATCCAGGTCCGCGAAGGCGCGGTCAAGGAGGGCCTGCGCGGCGGGGGAGAGGGGCGGGGACTGAACGGCCCCCCCAGCCGCAGCCCAGATGGACGTGGCCAGGCTGACAAACAGGGCCAGGCAAAGGCGGTTTCTGCGGAGCGCGAAGGGTGGCATCGCACCGTTGTAGCAGGGACCCCGCTAGGGCGTCACGACCACCTGTACCGTGCGGAGGGCGCTGCCATAGGGCCCTTGGGCCTCCAGGGTGTAGGTGGTGGTGGCGGCAGGATGCACCGTGACGCTGGTGCCCGTCACCCACCCAACCTCCGGGGTGATGAACCACCGGGTGGCATTGATGGTGGCCCAGGTGAGCAGGCTGCTGCCGCCGGTGGCGACGGTGCCGGGGCTGGCACCGAAGGCCGTGACGGTCGGGGCGGTGCCCGTGGGCACCGAGGTGTAGACCGTGCCCATCTGCACCACCTCCAGGTCCGAGCCCTTGATGGCGGACAGGGTGGCGAGCTGGCTGTTGTCCCAGCGGTCATCGGGAGCGCCGGTGATGAACCAGGCACTGCCGTTGTCGGCGAGGAGCATGCCGTAGCGCTTGAGCGCTGTGAGCACGATGCGGGCCTGGAGGGGGTAGCCGCTGAGGTCCAGGCTGGCCTTGAGCCGGACCCGCAATCCCATGGGCGGCGCGTTGGCGCTGGTGGTGCTGGAGGCCCAGTGGGTGGCCGGCAGCACGTAGGCCCGCCGGGAGGTGGGCACGGTGAAGCGGAGGGCGTGCAGGATGGCCCCAGCAGCCACTTCGTCATAGCGGGCGAGACCCGGGAACACGGGCAGGCCCGCCGCATCGGCGCTGGTCCAGCCATGGGGGCGCAGGGTGTTGGCCTTCAGGTCCCACACGGCGGCCGAGTCCGCCGTCCAGCTTCCGTCGGACTGATGGAAGGCCCGGTACAGCTCATAGAGCAGGCAGGTATCCCGGTCCAGGACCAGGACATGCCGGTCCCCGGTGGAGCCGCTGCCCCCCTCCACCGGCGCCGTGGCGGGGATGGGCATGGGGCCCGGATCGCTTTCATCTGCGTAAGCGGTGAATGAGACGGGCACCTTTCCCTGGGTGGAGGACGCCACCACGGTGTAGGGGATGCCGATGGGTGCGCCGTTGTAGAGTCCCGCCCCGAAATCGGCGTGCAGGCCGGAGCCGGCCCCGATGAAGGCGATGATGGCGGCGCTGTTGGGATCGACGGGGTCGGCCGAGACATCCCGGTTCCAGGGGTTGTCGGCGGGGAAGGGCAGGAAGCCCTGGAGGCTGGCGCCCTGACCCAGGGCTGACCCATTGCAGGTGCCGGGGGGCAGTTGCACCGAGACCGTAACCGGCGCCTGCGCCGACTTGGTGGCGTCAGCGGCGCTGGTGGCCTTGACATGGAAGATCCCGGCCACGCCCGGCGCCGTATAGCGCCCCGCAGGGCTGACCGTGCCGCCGGCGGCTTCCACCACGCTCCAGCTGACGCCCTGGTTGGTGGTGCCGGATACCGTGGCCACGAAGGTCTGGCTGCCCCCTGTCCACAGGCTCGCCCCCGCGGGCGACAGCGTGACGCTGATCGACTGGACCGGCGCGGGCCCTTTGGCGCCACCGCCGCATCCGAGGCCCACTGCCGCCAGCATGGCGATCACCACGTACCGCATGGAGTCTCCTTGGATACGATCTGCCCTTCCGAGTGTTGGGCAGCAGGCCCCGATGTCAACCGTCAGGAGGATGCGCAGGCCATGGCACACTAGGCGAACCTCGAGGCCACCATGACCGAATCCCTCTCCTTCCGCGAGAAGTACCGCTTCCCCACCAGCTTCTGGAATGCCAACTTCACTGAGCTCTTCGAGCGGGCGGCGTACTACTCCATGGCCAGCTTCGTGGTCATCTACCTGGGGCGGCTGGGGCTCGGCGACTGGTGGCCCAGCACGCTCAATGGGGTGCTCTGGTTCCTGGTGTACTTTCTGCCCATCCTCAGCGGCACCATCGCGGACCAGATCGGCTTCCGGCGCAGCCTGCTCCTGGCCTGCGTGCTGCTGGTGGGCGGCTACTTCCTCATGGGCTACCCGGTCTGGTTCGGCGGGCAGACCCTCGCCCTCAAGGTGGGAGACGCCGTCACGGCGGGCCCCGGTGTCATCGTGCCCGTGGCCCTGGCCATCCTGCTGGTGGGCATCGGCGGCTCCTTCGTGAAGCCCTGCATCGCGGGCACCGTGCAGCGCACCCACCTGGGCAAGGCCACTCTGGCCTTCGCCATCTTCTACATGGTGATCAACATCGGCAGTGTGTTCGGGCGCCTCACGGCCTTCTTCGTCCGCACCAAGCTGGGCAAGCTCGAGGCCATCTTCGCGGTGGCCATGGCGGCCTCCGCCCTGGCCTTCCTGGTGGTGCTGCTGCTCTACAAGGATCCGGAATCCACCGTGGATCCGGCCAAGCCCAAGCGGAGCGTGGTTGACATCCTGCTGGGCATGTTCAAGGTGCTGGGCAACGCCCGCTTCGCCCTCTTCCTGGTGGTGAGCAGCGGCTTCTATTTCATCTACAACCAGGTCTACAACGTGCTGCCCCTCTACGTGAAGAAGACCGTGGAACTCACGCCCGCCATGGACCTCTACACCATGGCCAATCCCATCACCATCGTGCTGTTCCAGCTGCTCATCACCCGCCTCTTCGGGAAGATGCCGCCCATCAAGTCCATCGTGGTGGGCACGGTGATCATTGGTCTGGCGATGCTCATCAACGTGGCGCCCCTGTACATGGCGGGTGGCGTGACGCTGCGGGTGTGGCTGCCCCTCGGGAGCCTCTTCGTGGTGATGACCGTGGCCCTCATCGCCTTCGGCGAGCTGTTTGCCGCCAGCCGCCTCTTTGAGTACATCGGGTCGCTGGCCCCCAAGGGGCAGGAGGGCCTCTTCCTGGGCTACGCGAACCTGCCCATGGCCATCGGCAGCCTGGTGGGCGGCCCCGCTGGCGCCTGGATCTTCAACAAGGTGATGTGCGCCGGCGCCATCCCACAGGCCAATGGCCTGCTGAAGCTGGACCCCCGTGCCGCCGCCACGGGCTGGGTCATCCTCACCCTCTTCGGCCTCGGCAGCGCCCTCAGCCTGTGGTTCTACAACCGGTGGCTGCAGCGGCAGGTCTGATCAGCGCGAAGGCAGAATGGCCGCGAGGGCGGCCTGGAGGTCCCGGTAGCCAAAGGGTTTGGGGAGGATGGCCACGCCGGGGAAGGTGCGCGCCAGGTCGAGGGCGCGCTGGTCGGTGCGTCCCGTTGAGAGCAGGATCGGCACCTCCGGCAGGGCGGCCCGGAGGCGGGGCAGGGTCCGGGCGCCCCCCCAGCCGGGCATGTTCATGTCGAGGATGATGGCTTCGGGCCGGTAGCCCTGGGCCAGCCGCTCCATGGCCACCTCCCCGCTGCAAGCGACCTCCGCCGCGTGGCCCATGGCTTCGAGCTGGGCTGACACGGCGGACTGGATGAGTTCGTCATCATCCACCAGCAGGATGCAACGGCCGGTAGATCCCAGCAGAGTGGCGGGCGCCACCTCGGGGGTGCGCTCCGGAAGGCTGGTCAGCATCGGGAGGCGGATCTCGATGCGTGTCCCCTGCCCCGGGCGGCTCTGGAGGCTGAGTTCGCCGCGGTGGGCCTTCACGGTGCTGTAGGCCAGGGAGAGTCCCAGGCCCGTGCCTTTCCCATGGGGCTTGGTGGTGAAGAAGGGGTCGGTGGCGTGCTCCAGCGTCTCGGGCGTCATCCCGACGCCCGTGTCGGCCACGGCCAGGAGCACGCGCCCATCCTCAAGGGCACGGCTGCTTAACACCAGGGTGCCGCCGTAGGGCATGGCATCCACGGCATTGCTGCAGAGGTTCATCACCATCAGGGCGAGGGCATCCGCATCCCCCAATACGGAACCCGCCTTGGGATCGAGGTCCAGCGCGAGGTTCACCGGGCCGGGCAGCGTCGGGTCCAGGAATTCGGCCTGATCCCGCAGGAGGGCGTTCACCGCCACGGCACGCTCTCCGGCCACATCCTTCCGCGCGAAATCCAGCAGGCTCTTCACCATGTTGCGGCCGCGCAGGCTGGCCTTTTGGATGGTCTCGAAGGTGGCCCGGAGTCGGCTTCCTTCGGGTTCCTGGTCCAGGTGGGTGGAGGCCAAGCCCAGGATGGCCCCCAGGACGTTGTTCATGTCGTGGGCGAGCCCACCGGCCAGGTTGCCAAGGCTCTCCATCTTCTGGGCGAGACGCAAAGTCTCCTTGGCCTGCAGGTCCTCGGTGATATCGCGGCTCACCCCCAACTCGCCGATCAATAGCCCCGTAGCGTCAAAGCGAGGTGTCACGGTGGTCTGGAGGGTTCGAAGTGCTCCGTCGGCCCGGCGGATGCGCAGTTCGTAGGTTTCGGCCTGGCCCAGGACGCGCCGGCGGGTGAACTGCTGGACGCGTTCCCTCTCTGCCTCATCGAGGAAGAACCGAAGGTTTTTCCCGAGCAGACCGCCAGGCGCAACCCCAAACATGCGCTCCGCTGCGGGGTTGGCCAGGATGAAGGTTTCCGTGGCATCCACCATGGACACCCCTTCGCCCAGCATCTCCATGAGTTCGCGGTAGAACGCCGCACGCTCCCTGAGGGCGGTTTCGGCGGCCTCCCGTTCGGTCAGGTCCCGGATATACCCCACCATCAAGGCGCGGCTTGGCAGGAACCGGGTGGAGACCTCGACCGGGAACGACGTACCATCCTTGCGGCGGTGTCGGGACTCGAAGCGATCAGAGCCTTCCTTCAGGATCCGCTCGGTCCGCTGGTCGGTTTCCACTGGCGTTTCCAGGGCATCCAGGTCGTGGATGCACAGTTGCAGCAGCTCCTGCAGCGTGTAGCCGGACATGCGCAGGTAGGCCTCATTGGCACCTACCAGGCGACCGTCCTTGCCCACCAGCAGGTAGCCGTCCAGGTTGGTCTGCAACAGGGCGTGGATATCCCCATCCCCGGCAAGGAGGAACTCACTGGGTGGAAGGGCCTGTGGGGGCTGCGAGGACATGGCAGGCACGCCGGCGTGGGTGGAGGGCTGAAATTCAATCTACCTGAAACACCCCGGCAAGAGGCAAACGATAAAATTTACAATCATTGCCGAAAATTAACCACTGCGATCTTCGAACCGCATGTTTTTACCGGGCAATGGCCTATCTGAACAGGCCGTGACCTGACAAGGGCGTTCAGCCGATAATGGGGGCCCGCCCCCCGAGGTTCTCGATGCCGAAAAAGGAAACCCCGCTCTTCCCCCTGCGCAAGGGTTTGCACACGCGGCAGGCGCATGTGGACCTGCCCGAGGGCACCTTCGAGGAGGAGCACGCGCGGCAGGGGTTTTTCGGCCGCACGACGCACCTCTACCGCCTGCACCCGGTCACGGACTGGACGCGCATCGAAGGGCCGCTGCGGCCCCACAGCTACGACCTGAACGGGCTGAAGCCCTCAGCCGATGAGGCCGTTCGCGCCTCCCTGTTTGGCTCCACGGAAGCCGCCTTCGCCCCCATCTGCCTTTTGCACAATGCGGACGTGGCCCTGCACTGGGTGGCGCCGGAGGCCATGGACTTCTTCTACCGCAACGCCGACGGCGACGACGTCTACTACATTCATGCCGGGGGCGGGAAGCTGGAGACCACCTTCGGAGTGATCCACTACGCCACGGGCGACTACCTGGTGATCCCGCGGGGCACCACGTACCGCTTCCTCCCCGCTGCCGGCGATCAGCGTTACCTCCTCATCGAGAGCTTCAGCGAAGTCACCATCCCCGACCGCAACCAGCTGGGGCCCAACGCCATCTTCGATCCCGCCATGGTGGACACGCCGGAGCTGGAGCCCTACGACGCGACTGCACGCGAGTGGGCCGTTCATATCAAGCGGGAGAGCGCGATCACCAAGGTGTTCTACCCCTTCAACCCGCTGGATGTGGTGGGCTGGAAGGGCGACCTCACGGTGTGGCGCATCAACGTGAAGGACATCCGGCCCATCCTCAGCGCCCGCTACCACCTGCCGCCCAGCGCGCACAGCACCTTCATCGCGAACAACTTCGTCATCTGCTCCTTCCTGCCCCGGCCCTTCGAGGAGGAGGAGGGCGCCATGCGCGTGCCCTTCTTCCACAGCAACATCGACTACGACGAAGTGCTGTTCTACTCCGCGGGCCACTTCTTCTCCCGGGACGGCATTGGAGCGGGGATGGTGACCTGGCATCCCCAGGGGATCCACCACGGGCCGCACCCCAAGGCCATCCCCCTCAGCAAGACCAAGGAGCGCACCGACGAGGTGGCCGTCATGGTGGATACCTACCGGCCCCTTAAAGCCACCCCCGCCGCTGGGCTGGTGGAGAACCTGGAGTATTGGGCTTCGTGGAAGTAGGAGGTCTACCCTGCTGCGGCGTGAACGGTCGTAGGTAATCAAAGGGGAGCAGGTTGCACAGCCATGGAGGTCACCCATGAAATGGGCCGTCATTATCGTCCGCAGCCTCATGGGGCTGCTGTTCCTCTTCGCCTCCGTCACCTACCTGTTCAAGCTCATCACGCCGCCCCCGCTCACGGGCGCCATGAAGACCTTCAATGACGGCCTCATGGCCTCGGTCTACCTGATGCCCACGGTGAAGGTGGTCGAGCTGGTCTGTGGCCTGGCCTTCCTGTCGGGGCGGTTCGTCCCGCTGGCCACGGTGCTCATCGCGCCCATCCTCGTCAACATCCTCGGCGTGCACCTCTTCCTCGCCCCTGAGGGCCTGCCCCTGGCCATTGGCTTGGTGCTGGCCAATGGTTTCCTGGCGTGGCACCACCGCAGCAGCTACCAGGGGTTGTTGAAGGCCTAGGAGGTATTCCCATTGGGTGCGGCTGACCGACATGGCGGCACCCCTCCCATGTGAAAACAGCCCCTGGCCGGGAAGGGCCTACTCGCCTTCGCCCACGGGTTCCTGGGTGGAGCCAAGGAATGCCAGGCCGGGTGGCGTGGTGTCATCCAGGAACAGCCGCACGGGTTTCTCGTTGCGCAGCAGGTCGATGAGGGACGGGCACAGGCTGGCCGGGCAGGACAGCACGGCACTGGTCAGCCCCGGCTGGAGGGCGGGGGCTGGCCGCAGCTGCCCGTCGGGATAGAAGTGGATGTCGGCCACCAGGGCCGATGCGGTCCAGAGCTGCAGCAGTCGGGGAGCACCGGTGCCCAAGTCGAAGTCGTAGCTGTACCGCTTGATGATGTGAAAGACATGCGCCATGACGGTCTCCTTCGTGTGGAGCACTCAAACCTGCCCGTGGCACGCATTCTGGAGGGTCCTGGCGGCCATTCAACACGCGGCACGCACGGACACCAGGATCCGTCCCGCGCAAGCAAAGGTCCCTCAGGCCCGACCCAGGATGCGCTTGAACAGGGACGAGAGCGGGATGTAGATGAACCGGAACGGGCCGTGGTGTTTCCGCCGATCCAGCGGGTAGGGATCCTTCATACGACACCTTCAAGTGGGTGGATTAAATCTCGGATGAGAGGCGCCCATCCGCAAGGGAAAAAGGATAAAAACGGCAAAAAAATAAAACAAAGAAAATTGAATATCTGTCTCAACATCATCAAGTCGTCCGGCCAATGCCGCGCGTGCTCCCGAACCCGCGAGGGTGGCTCTGACCGGGCACCCAGGGCCTTCCTTGCTACGCTGAGGGGGGAGATGCGTCCATGGATCGGCTTGAACACCTCGTCTCGATGCTGCAGAACCCAGGCGGAACAGGGCTTCCGGCAGGCGCTGGCTGGGCCGGCGCCACGCACATGCTGCTGGTGGCGGGTGCCTGCCTGGCCCTGCTGGGGGCGGTGAGCCTGGTCACCCGAGCGGTGCGGCGGGCGGTGGACGATGGCAACGACGAGGTGACCTCCGATGCCGAGCGCCGGGCCGAGACCCTCAGCTCGGTGCTCACCAACGCCTCCCGGGTGCTGGTGATCATCTTCTTCCTGCTCATGACCCTGGACCAATTCGGCGTCAACATCGGCCCCCTGGTGGCGGGGGCGGGCGTGGCGGGCGTGGCCCTGGGCTTCGGGGCCCAGAGCCTCGTGAAGGACGTCATCAGCGGGTTCTTCCTGCTCATGGAGAACCAGTTCGGGGTGGGGGACATCATCAAGGTGAATGACGCCCATTCCGGATCGGTGGAGCGCATGACCCTGCGGATCACCCAGCTGCGGGACTACGAAGGCAAGGTCCACTTCGTGCCCAATGGGGCCATGACCAGCGTCATTGTGCTGTCGAAGGAGTTCGCCCGGGCGGTGGTGGATGTGGAGGTGGCCTACGATACCGATCCCGATCGGGCCTTCCAGGTGCTGCGGGAAGTGGGGGATGCCCACCTGGCCGAGCGCCCCGACCTGGTCTTCGAGCCCATGGAGATCAAGGGCATCGACAGCCTCAACCCAAACGGCTACACCATCCGCACCGTGACCAAGACGGCCCCCGGGTCCCAGTGGGACGTGGCCCGGGAGGTGCGCTACCGCATCCTGCGGGCCTTCCAGGCGGCGGGCATCGAGATCCCCTTCCCCCAACGCGTGATGCACCACCGGGGCGAACCGTCATCGAATCGCCAGGATGGCGATGACTGAACGGGCCGCGCGGGGTCGGCTGGTCGATCAGCGCACCAGCCAGGCGCGGGCGATCCGATCGTCTTTGACTTCGTAGATCACGATGGCCGTGACTGGGGGGCGCTCCGGCCCGCCAGGGGCGGAAAGAACACCCGTGATGCATTCCTGGTCGACGACAAAGGGGCCCTGCAGGACGCGCTGCAGGACTTCTGCATGAAGCCTTGGGTTGGCCTGGAACCGGGCCCCGTAGAAGGCCTGGATGGCCGTCGTGCCCTTGGCCAGAATGACGCCCGTGGCGAGTTCGACGATCTCAGCGTCGGCAGCATAGGTGGCGGCGAATGCCCCGGCATCGTGGCGGTTGTAGGCGTCGAGTTGGGTCTGGATGAGGGGTTGGGGGGCCAGCGAGGTCATGCTCGCAGCCTGGGCGGAAGGGGGCAGGGGTGGCAGCATGGGGGCCCTCTCAGCGGATGCCGACATGGCCCCGCACCGACTCGATGAGCTTCGCGGAGTCGTAGCCGAGGCCATCCTTGAACACCGTCACGATGTGTTCGATGTCTTCGATCTTGGTGGAGGGATCGCCCTTCACCACCACCAGATCCGCCTGCTTGCCGGGAGCCAGGTTGCCGATACGGTCGAGTCGGCCCAGAAAGGCGGCGCCATTCGCCGTGTAGATGTGGATGGCTTCCACCGGGGAGAAACCCGCCTCCACCAGCAGCTCCAGCTCCCGGTGATCGCCGAAGCCCGGCAGCACGCCCCCCATGCCCGTGGGATCCGGCCCTGCCAGCAGCAGCCCGCCGGCCTTGGCGAAGGCCCGTTCGAAGGCCATCTCCTGACGCAGCAGCTGCTCGGCGCGGCCGTTGGGAGCCACCGGCACCCGGGCCCGGGCAGCCAGGTAGCTAGTCCTGGACTCGGCGGACATGCTCGCCAACATGCGGGGCGACAAAGGCGGTCGTCCCGGCACGCCCAGCTCGAACACCGGCAAGGTGGAGGTGACGGCCACCTGCTTCGCCACCAAGCTCCGGATAAGGGCCTGCACCTCGGCTCCATCGATGTTGACCTTCAGCCAGGCGCCCCAGGAGCTGGACACTGGCGGGCCCACGTCCGGTTGCTTGTCGGGGGCGAACTCCGTATCGGTGTAAATCGGCCCGTGCTCGAAGTCATCAATGCCCAAGGCGATGGCCTCGGGCCAGGTGACGGAACCCAGGTGCCCGGTGACCTTGAGCCCACGGGCATGGGCAGCCTGGATGGCGGCGCCGAGATCGGCCCGGGTGATGTTCATGTAGGCCTTGAAGGAGGTGACCCCTGAGTCGGCCCAGAAACCCACGAACCGCTTGGCCTCTTCGGGCCCGTTCAGGGCATGCATCTGGGGCGTCATGGGCTCCAGCCCTTCGAGGTAGGGGCCCGTGACGTCCATCTTCGGCCCGGGCATGAGACCGGCGTCAATCTGGCGCTTCACGTTCAGGTCGGTGTAGGGCTCCAGGCTCCCCGTGGTGCGGATGGTGGTCACCCCGCACGCCAGGTAGAGGCGCGGCGCGGAGAAGGCGATCTCGGCGAAGAGGGGACCTGGCGCCTGGGCATGGCCCTGGTCGTCGCGGTGGATGGAGTGGGTGTAGAACAGGTGGTTGTGCATGCCGACCAGGCCCGGCAGCACGGTGTGGCCGCGGAGATCCAGCACCTGCGCCTCCTTGGGGGGCGTCAGGGAGGCATCCGGGCCCATGGCCTCGATGCGGCCGTGGCGGAGAAGCAGGGTCTGGCCCTCCCGGGCGGGGGCGCCGGTGCCATCCACCACCCGGGCGTGCACCAGGGCCACCACGGGGGCGTCCACGCTGACGAATGTCCGCAGGGCCGGTGGGGCCTGGGCCAGCAGCAGGGTGGAGAGCGTGGTGAGGAGAAGGGCTCTCATGGGGGGCTCCCGGGCGAAGGGGTGGTGGTGGATTTCAGGTGGTGGACCAACCGGCGCGGCGGTTCTCCTGTGCCACGATCCGCTGCTCGGTTGGATCGGCGTGGTGGGCATCCCAGGCGTCCAGGCGCGGCCGCATGAGGCGCTCGAACAGGCCGGGCACCAAGGCCACCAGCAGCATGCCCATGTAGCCCGCGGGCAGCATGGGGGCCTCGGGCAGGGGGCGCAGCCGCCAGAAGGGCTTGCCACCCTCGGCATGATGGTCGCTGTGGCGGGCGAGGTGGTAGAGCACGGTGCTGCTCATCCACGCATTGCTGTTCCAGCTGTGACGAGGCTCGACGCGGGTGCCGGGCTGGCGCACCAGGCCGTAGTGCTCGACGTAGTTGATGATTTCGAGGATGGCCTTGCCCCAGAGGCCACAGGCCACGAAGAAGGCCACGGCGCGCCAACCGCCCAGGATGAAGGCGAGTCCGGCCCAGGCGGCGGAGAAGAGCCAACCCCGCAGGAACCGGTTGCGGGACGTCCACACGCCGTGCCCCTTCCTTCGCAGCCGCTCCCGCTCGATCGCCCAGGCGCTGCGCACCTGGCCAACGGTGGAGCGCAGGATGAACCCGTAGACCCGCTCGCCGCGCCGGGCGGAGGCCGGATCCTCGAAGGTGGCCACCTTGGCGTGGTGGCCGTAGACGTGCTCAATCGCGAAGCTGGCGTCGAAGGTGAGGCCGAGCAGCCAGCGCCCCCAGACCAGGTGCAGGGGCTGGCGGGTGCGGTGCACCAGCTCGTGGCCCACGGTGGTGCCCGCGGCGGCCGTCAGGAACCCGCAGCCGAGGACTGCGCCCAGCCAGGACCAGGGCCCGGTGGCAGCCCGGGCCGCCGCCAGGTCGGGGCCGCCCAGCCGCAGCAGGCCCGCGCCCAGCCCCAGGGCATCGCCCGTCCCGGCCATCCACCAGAGCACCGCATGCATGCCCAGCAGCAGGGGTAGCGTGAGGAAGAGCCAGGCATTGAGCCAGCGCGGTGGCGTGGTGGAGAGGTCCGTGATCTCGTCGGGTCCCACGGTGTCAACCAGCGCCACCAGGACGCTGCTCACCAGCAGGGGCGCCCACATCCAGGCGCCCCCCCGGGTGAACCGCCAGGTGGCGGCCAGCAGGAGGAGGGACATGAGCCCGAAGCGCAGCCGGGGCATCAGGCCTTCAGGCGCAGGGCCACCAGGCGCCAGGCCTCTTCGAGGTTTCCCTGGGAGAGGGCGCGGTGGAGAGCGTGCTCAAGGCCCGCCGGGCCGATGGGATCCCCGGCCTGCCGGGCGGGACTGGACAGGTCCGGGAGGCCCGGGCTGTTGGCCAGCTGGCCGAGGTCATTGCCGGTGAGGATGCGGCTCTGCTTCAGGGCTTCCGGCAGGGCGTCGAAGCCCAGGGGCTTCCCGCTGGGCTTGGGCACCTGGAAGACGGCCGGCCCGCTGGCCCGGGTGTAGAAGGCCCCGCCGTTGCGGCCCACCAGGTCCAGGGCGTCGGGGTGGAGGATGCCTTCCACGAAGCAGTCCTCCCGCACATGGAAGGCCTGCACCTCCCCGATGAGCATGAGGCCCGAGCCCGGCCCGCTGCCGAGCTCCACCACCTGCTTCAGGCGGCACTCCATCTGGAAGGGGCTCTCGCCCACCAGGTCGGGCCCCACGAAGCGCGCGGGGACTGGTGTGAGCCCGCACTTCGGGAACTCGTCCATGCCGTCGGGCCACTCGGCGCTGGCCACGTTCATCTGGTGCAGCATGGCGTGGCTCACCGAGGCGATGACGAACTCGCCCGTGGCCAGGGCGTTGAGGTAGGTGTGCTTCACGGTGCCGTCGCGGCCCCGCCGGTTGGGGGCGAAGGCCACGGTGGGTGGGTTCGATCCGAAGGCATTGAAGAAGCTGAAGGGCGAAAGATTGCGCACCCCCTCCTTCGAAATCGTGCTGGCCAGGGCGATGGGGCGGGGGGCCACGCCGCCACAGAGGAGGGCATTGGTCTCGACGGGGGAGAGGTCGGCGGGGAGGATCGTGCGGTGGCTCATGGCCGGGTGAACGCCACGGTCTGCTTGCCCGCGTCCGTGGCCTTCAGCCAGCGGACGAGGCCCGGGAAGTAGTGGGCCTGGTCATCCCAGTAGGCGCAGTGGCTGCCTTCTGGACAGAGCAGGAAGCTGCCGTGCTTCACCTGGGTGGACACCCACTGCATGTGGGCGGGGTCCATGGTGTCGTGGGTTCCCCCGATGACCAGCGTGGGCATGGCGAGCTTGCCAAGGTCGGCCTTCCGATCCCACTGTTCCAGCCGGCCCGAGGCGCCGAATTCGCTGGGGCCCTGCATGAGCACGTAGATGTCCTTGTTGAGCCTGCCGAACATGCGAGTCAGGGCATCGGGCCACTCGGGCAATCGGCAGATGTGCTTGGCGTAGAAGTTCGGCGTCAGGAGCTCGAAGTAGCGGGGATCCTCATATTTCCCTTTCGCTTCCAGGTCCTTGATCTCCTTCACCACGGCAGGATCCATCTGCTTGGCGAGCACCGTCTCGGCATACCGGTTGTAGTCGGGGATGCTCATCATCATGTTGGAGATGATCAGCCCCTTGAGGTTCGCCCCGTATTTCAGGGCGTACTCCACGCAGAGGATGCCGCCCCAGGAGTGGCCCAGCAGATAGAAGTTGGTCTTGTCGAGCCCCAGGGCCACCCGCACCTGCTCGACCTCCTCCACGAAGCGCGCGGTGGTCCACAGGTCCCTGTCCTTGGGCTGGTCGGAAAAGGCGCTGCCCAGCTGGTCGTAGTAGATGAACTCGATGCCCTCGGCGGGCAGGAAGCCCTCGAAGGCTTCGAAGGCCTCGTGGGTGCCGCCGGGTCCGCCATGCAGCAGGAGCACCTTGATGCGGGGGTTGTTCCCGAAGCGCTTGGTCCAGACCTTGAAGTCGCCCTTGGGGGTGTGGATGGGGATGAGCTTCACCCCGCCCTCCTTCACCTTGGAGGCATCGGCGAAGTAGGCCTTCAGGGTCGGGGTGCCCATCTGCGCGCGGGCCGGCAGGGCGCCGAGCAGGGAGGCGAGGAGCAGGAGCAGGACACAGCGCATGGATACCTCGAGGGGAAGGGTGGATCCGTCTTACTCCCATTGCGCGTCGCGAACAAGGCGCGGGTCAGCGATTCGAGGGGACCACCACGCCGTCCTTGACCACCAGATGCAGCCGCTGCAAGGCGGAGATGTCGGTGAGGGGATTCTCTGGAAGGGCCACCAGGTCGGCGCAGCTGCCCACGTCGAGGTTCCCCAGATCTTTCGCGCCCAGGAGGTCGGCCC
This sequence comes from uncultured Acidobacteriota bacterium, assembly GCA_963740385.1. Classification (GTDB taxonomy): domain Bacteria; phylum Acidobacteriota; class Holophagae; order Holophagales; family Holophagaceae; genus Geothrix. The sequence goes on along the minus strand of CAVUDX010000003.1, from coordinate 71,728 downwards.
CCACCAGCGTGGCCGCCTGGATGGCCTGGAGGGGGGTCATGCCGCGGTCCACCATCAGGGCAAGCTCTTTCGCGGGGTTCTCGGACCAGGGGAAGGCGCCGGCATCACTGCCCAGGGCGATCTTCACGCCCTTGGCCAGGCCCTTGCGGAAAGCGGCTGCCAGGATGGCGGGATACTTGCGCCCCAGCGGTCCGCGCCCGTCGGCGACCCAGATGCCCGCGTAGATGGTGGGGCACCAGAAGGTACCCTGCTTCGCCGCACGGTCGAGCAGGTCGTCGGTGAAGCCGTCCGCATGCTCCACCGTGTCGAAGCCCGCGGTCAGCGCGGCGTCGATGCCATCCCAGCCCTTCACATGGGCCGACGTGCGCCTGCCCAGGCGGTGGGCCTCCTCGACGAAGGCCTTCAACTCGTCGGGGCGGTAGTTCGTCATGGAGCGCAGCCGTCCGTCAGCGCCCAGATTGGCGCCTCGATCCACATAGACCTTCACCCAGTCGATGCCCCGCCGCACCTCGTCGCGCACCGCCACGCGGATGGCCTCCACGCCGTCCACCACCCGCACCCCCGAGGGGAGCTCCAATTCCCAGGCGTAATTCTGCAGGGGGTAGGTGCCCGTGGCCGAGAAGGCCCGGCCCGCCACGAAGAGGCGGGGACCCGGCACCACGCCGGCCTCGATGGCCCGCTTCAGGTCCACGTCCGCATAGCCCGCGCCTTCGGTGCCCAGGTCCCGCAGGGTGGTGAAGCCCCAAGCCAGGGCAGCCCGGGCCGCCGCCGCCGCCCGCAGGGTGCGGGTGGGGATGCTCTCCTTCAGGATCTGGTCGGCATAGTCCTGGCTGAAGCGGTTGCCCTGCAGCAGGACGTGGGTGTGGGCCTCGATAAGCCCAGGCAGCACGAACTGGTCGGAGAGGTCCAGCTGCACAGCATCCTTCGGGGCGGCACCCGAGACCTGGGCCCAGGGGCCAACGGTGGCGACACGGCCGTCCTTCAGCAGGAGCCCCCGGTCGGTGGCAACCTGCCCGGTCCGGACCTCAAGGAGCCGCCCGGCGTGAACGAGGGTGGGCGGCTGGGCCGTGAGGCCGAGGGTGGTGAGCAGGGCCAGCAAAGCACAGCGCATGGGGTCTCCTAGCGGTGGTCCACACCCCGCGGGCCGACGGCGACGAGGGTGTCCTCCAGGGTCGGGCCATTGGCTTCCACCACGCGGTTCACCAGGCGTCCGAGGCCTGCGATGGTCATGACGACTTCATCACCGGCCTTCAGCCAGAGGTTCTGGGTGACTTTGGAGCCGTTCAGCTCCAGCAGGCAGCCGGTGCCCACGGTGCCGCTGCCGATGACCTCGCCCGGGTGCATCTGGATGCCGTAGCTGGTGCGCTGCAGGATCTGGGCGAAGGTCCAGTTCATGCTGTCGGCATCGCCCTTGGAGAGCAGCTGGCCGTTCACCTCGCAAGTCATGGCGCCATGAAGCACCGCCCCTTGGGGGGTGCCCTCCAGGTCCAGCTCGTCCTTGGTCACCAGCCAGGGACCCAGGCTGGTGGCGAAGTCCTTGCCCTTGCAGGGGCCGAGGTTCAGCTTCATCTCCTCCATCTGGAGGTGCCGGGCGCTCCAGTCGTTCATCACCATGTAGCCGAAGATGGCCGCGTCCGCCTCGGCCAGGGTCGCGTTCCGCAGGGGGCGGCCCGTGACGATGGCCAGCTCCAGCTCGTAGTCCAGCTTGGTGAGGTGGTGCGTCTGCACGGCCACGTCGCCCGGGCCGGTGACGGCCAGGTGGTTGGTGAAGTAGGTGACGGGAAAGCGGTCGAACTCGGGGATCATCTCCACGCCGCGGTTGCGGCGGGCCGTGGCCACGTGCTGGCGGAAGGCGTAGCCGTCGCGCATGGAGACGGGGCGGGGCACGGGGGCGAGCAGGGTGACGGAGGCCGCGTCCAGCTGGACGGTGGGCGCCGCTACCAGGGCCCGGGCCAGGGGCAGCAGCTCATCCTGGCGCTGGATGAGGGTGAGCATGTCCACCGCCAGGCGGGGGTCGGCGGCGGCGAAGTCGAGGATCCGGCCATCGCCGAGGACGGCCCCGATCTTCTCCGAACCGCCATGCAGGAAGGTCACCAGCTTCATCGCGCACTCCAGGGCAAAAGCCCAGTGTAGCGGCGGAGAAAGGTCACTCCGGCGTCCTCATTCCCCCAGCAGCTGCAGGAGGGTTTCGACCGCCTCGTGGATGCGCGCGGGGGGCGTGTTGAGGGGCGGCAGCAGGTAGAGGCAGTCGCCGATGGGCCGCACGAGCAGGCCGTGGTCCAGGGCGCGCCGGTGCAGCCGCCACCCGAACCGCTGCTCAGGAGCGTGGGCGCGGCCACTGGTTGGATCCACCAGCCGGCAGGCGCCGATGGTGCCGAGCACCCGCGCCTGGCGGATGGCGGGGTGGCCGCCAAGCCGCGTGAAGGCGTCGCGCATGGCCTGGCCCAGGGCGGCGGCGTGGGCCATGACCGGCTCGTCATCGAAGAGGGCGAGGCTCGCACAGGCCACGGCGCAGGCGGTGGGATTGCCGGTGTAGCTGTGGCCATGGAGGAAGGCCCGGCCCGAGGCGGGCGTGCCCCAGAAGGCGCTGTAGATCGCTTCGGTGGCCCAGGTCATGGCCAGGGGCAGCGTGCCGCCCGTGAGCCCCTTGGAGAGGCAGAGGAGGTCGGGGGCCACGCCTGCCTGTTCACACGCCAGGAACGTGCCGGTGCGCCCGAAGCCCGTGGCCACCTCGTCGAGGATGAGGTAGACGCCGTGGGCATCGCACTGGGCTCTCAGCGCCCGCAGGAGCTCCGGCGGCCACATGCGCATGCCCCCGGCACACTGGATGAGGGGCTCGGCGATAAAGGCGGCCAGGCACGGGCCGTGCTGGGTGAAGAAGGCGTCGAGGTCGGCCAAGGCCGTTGCCAGGCGGACCTCCCAGCCCGTCAGGTCAGGTACGAGCTCGCGCCGTGGGTCCTCCGGCACCTCGAGGCGCTCGCAGGCCAGCAGCAGGGGCCGGAACAACCCCGTCATGAAGTTCTCCAGCTCACCCACGCCCACGGCGCCCAGGGTGTCGCCGTGGTAGCCCCCCCGCAGGGCCCCGAAGCGGTCGCGGCCAGCCTCGCCGCGCTGCAGCTGGGCCTGGAAGGCCATCTTCAGGGCCACCTCCACGGCGGTACTGCCGTCATCCGAGAAGAAGGCCCGGGTGAGGGACGGGGGCAGCTTGGGCCGCAGCCGCGCCACCAGTTCCAGGGCCGGCTCGTGGGTGAAGCCCGCGAACATCACGTGATCGAGCCGTGCGGCCTGGCGCTCCAGGGCGCTCACCAGGCGGGGGTGGCCGTGGCCGTGCAGGCAGGTCCACCAGCTGGAGATGCCATCCAGCACTCGCTCGCCGTTGGCCAGCAGCAGGTCGCAGCCCTCGCCGCCCACCACGGCCACCGGGGGGTCGACCTCATGCACCTGCATCTGGGTGAAGGGGTGCCACAGGTGGGCGCGGTCCAGGGCGAGGCGGTCGGTCCAGTCGGGGGGCAGCGGCGTGGGCATGGCGTCAGTTTAGGACGTGCACCGGCACCGGCAGGAACCCTTGCAGCTGGGCCGCGTTGTCTTCAGCCACCTCCAGGGCCGTGCCATCCGCCCCAGGGTTCAGCAGCACGGCGGCGATGCGCCAGCCGCGCAGCATGAGGGCCTCGGCGCTCAGCAGGGTGTGGTTCAGAGTGCCCAGGCCGGCCAGGGCCACCAGTACGCAGGGGATGCGGGCCTGGTCCTGGGGGCGGAGGCAGGCGCCGGAGGCGGAGCCGGGCACCGGGGCCGGAGATGCCGCGGGCCAGCCCGAGGCCCAGGCCAGGAAGTGCACCTTCGGGGCCAAGGGCACCATCAGGCCGCCCACGCCTTCGAGCAGCAGGCGCCCCTCGGCGGGACGCTGGCACCACCGGGCCGTGGCATCGAGGTCCACCACGCGGCCCTCGCGCTGGGCCGCGGCCAGGGGCGCCAGGGGGGCCTTCAGGTGGAGAAAGCTCTCGGCGGTGATCCCCGGGCCTTGCACCGCCGTGGTGTCGGCCTCCGGGTGATCCGGGCCCGTCACGCCGGTCTGGAAGGGCTTGCGGTAGACAACGGGACTCCGCTGAGCCCAGGCCTGCGCGATGCGGGCCGACACGAAGGTCTTGCCGACCCCGGTACCGGTGCCAAGCACCCACAGGGGGCTGGGGAGGGTCAGCAGGTCGAGCATGGATCCAGGATCGCAGGCTCGGCGAGCTTGGCTACTGCTTCAGCTGGCCGAGCATCTGCCGGGCCTGGGCGGCCTGGTCGCTGGTGGGCGCCACGGCGAGCACCTTGTTCCAGGCCTTGGCGGCCTCGTCGGGTTTGTGGAGGTCGGCGCTGTACACCACGCCCATGTTGAAGAGGCTCTGCACGTGGGTGGGCTCGACCTTGTTGGCCTGCTGGAAGCAGCCCAGGGCTTTGTCGAACTGGCCCAGCTGCCGGTACATCACGCCCTGGTCGGTCAGTACGTTCGGGTCGTTGGGCTTTAGGGCCAGGGCCTTGGCATAGGCGTTCACGGCCTTCTGGGCCTGGTGGGTGTCGAAGTAGTCGTTGCCGAGGGCCACCCAGGCGTCGTGGTTCTTGGGATCCGACAGCAGCATGGTCTCGAGCCGGGTGATGCGGGCCTGGGCCTCCGCATTGGGCAGGGCTGGCATGGCGCCAGGGGCGGCACCGGGCATGCCGCCACCGAGGGAGGGTGCCTGCATTACCGGCGCGGCGGGGGCGGCCACCACTGGCCGGGGGGCCTCGCTGCCGCTGAACACGAAGTAGCCTGCGATGAATCCAGCCACAAGGCCCACAGCCAGGGCGAGCAAGATGTTGCGGTTCACGTGCCACCTCCTGATGACCCTGCGGTCCCCTGGAATTCTCCCACAGGTCAGGCAAAGGGGTGGTCCTGCCGATGAAATGATGGTGATCTGTCAGGACTGGAGCTTGAATGCGGGCTGAAGGCGGCGTCGAGGGGTGGGCCGGGAGGGCGCGCTGATGCGCTCCGGGCGCCGTCCGTCGCTGCGGGGACGCTTGGTGGTCCTGGCGGTGTTCCTGGTGGGGGTGGTGCTCACCCTGGTGGGTTTCTTCTTCGCCCGGGAGGCCTCCCGCCGGCAGGTGGAGGCCCAGTTCCACGCCGATGCGAGGGACCGCGCCGAGAGCGTGGTCCAGGGCGTGCAGAGCGGCTTCGAGGATGTGCTGGACCTGAAGAGCTTCTTCGAAGCCAGCGACGACATCACCCGCAAGGACTTCGACACATATACGCTCCCCATCCTGGCCCGCCACCCCTACATCCAGGCCCTGCAGTGGCTGCCGAAGGTCACCCCTGGCAACCGGGCAGCGTTGGAAGCGGAGGCGCGCCGCGCCTACCCAGAGTTCCGGTTCTTCAGGCGCGATGGCTCGGGCCAGGGGGTGGAACTGCCCCCTACGGCCACCTTCTATGCCGTCCACTATGTGGCGCCCTATCGGGGCAACGAGGTGGCCCTCGGCTACGCGGCGCAGTCGCTCGCGACCCGGCAGGAGGCCCTGGAGCGGGCCCTCCGGACGGGGACCTTGTCTGCTTCCGGCCGGGTGCGCCTCATCCAGGAGACGGGCAACCAGGCGGGGGTGCTGGTGATGGTCCCGGTCCAAGGCCCCGCGGGACAGGTCACAGGGGTGGCCCAGGGGGTCTTCCGAATGGGGGACCTGGTCGAGAAGTCCGTGGCCTTCCTGCAGCCGGCGGGGGTGGTGCTCAGGCTCTACGATGCCCCCACCGCCGATCCCGCGTCCCTCCTCCACGAAGAGCCCTGCCCGCTTCCCCTCCAGGGCCCGGTGCGGGATGAGGGGCTCCGTCTCATCCGCACCTTCCAGGTGGCGGGGCGCACGTGGATGGTGACGGTGGTGCCAGCCGGTGGCCACTACGTGCTGGGCACACCCGGCCGCGCCTGGCTGGTGGGCCTGGTGGGCCTGGCCTTCAGCCTGATGCTGGCTGGCTATGTGCGGGCCCTGCAGGTGCGGGAGTCGGACATCCGCAGCCTGGTGGAGCAGCGCACCCACGAGTTGGCCCTGGAGACCGAAAGCCATCGGCTGGACGCCACGGCCCTGCGCGACAGCGAAGCCCGGTTCCGACACCTCATCGAGGTCATGGGGGAAGGCCTGTGGGTGCTGGATGCCGAGGGCATGACCACCTTCGTCAACCGGCGGATGGCCGAGATGCTGGGGCATGAACCGGCCGACATGGTGGGCCGCCCCTTGTTCGACTTCATGTCGGAGGCCGACGCGGAGGAGGCCCGGCACAACATGGCGGAGCGTCGGGCCGGCCGAGGGGCTCGGCACGATTTCCGGTTCCAGCGCAAGGATGGCAGCGAACTCTGGACCATGGTCACCGGCACTCCGGTCACAAACGAGTCCGGCCAGGTCGTGAGCATCCTCGGGGTGGTCATGGACATCACCGAGCGGCGCCGCCAGGAGCAGGCCCAGCTCCAGAGCCAGAAGCTGGAGAGCCTCGGGGTGCTGGCCGGTGGCATCGCCCACGACTTCAACAACCTGCTGACGGCGATCCTGGGCAACGTGAACCTGGCCCAGCTCTGCCTCTCCAAGGTCTCCCCGGCCTGGCCCTACCTGGACAACATGGAGCGCACCGTCCATCGGGCCACCAACCTGACGCGGCAGATGCTGGCTTATTCAGGCAAGGGGCGGTTCATGGTGGGCCCCTTGGACCTGAACCAGGCGGTGGAGGAGATGTCCCATCTGCTGGGCGTGTCCATCTCCAAGAAGGTGGCGCTGCGCTACCAGCTGCAGCCCGGGCTGCCCGTGCTCATGGGCGAGGCCACCCAGATCCAGCAGGTGATCATGAACCTGGTGACCAACGCCTCCGAGGCCATCGGGGACGGGGAGGGCATCGTGTCCATCCGCACCGGCACCCAGAGCTACACGGCGGAGGATCTGGCCCGGGATTTCCCGAGCCAGGGCGTCCAGCCAGGACCCTTCTTGACGCTGGAAGTGGCTGACACCGGACAGGGCATGACCCCGGACGTGCAGGCCCGCATCTTCGAGCCCTTCTTCACCACGAAGTTCACGGGCCGGGGGCTGGGCCTCTCGGCCATGCAGGGCATCGTCCGGGGCCACCACGGGGGCATCCGCGTGTACAGCGAACCGGGCAAGGGCAGCACCTTCAAGCTGATCTTCCCGGCCGGGGCCGGCGGGGTCCAGGCGGCGGAGGCGGTCCCCGACGAGGCGGGCTGGCGGGGCAGCGGCCTCGTCCTGGTGGTGGACGACGAAGCGGGGGTGCGCCAGGTGGCCTCGGCACTGCTCAGTTCCATGGGGTTCACCGTGGTGACCGCCGACGATGGCCTCGAAGCCCTTGAGCGATACAAGGCGAGCACGGAACCCATCCGGGTTGTTCTCATGGACCTGACCATGCCGCGCATGGACGGCACCGAGACCTTCCGCGAGCTGCGCCGGCTGGATCCCACCTGCCGGGTCGTCCTCACCAGCGGCTACAACCAGCAGGACGCCATCCAGGATTTCCTGGGCAAGGGCCTGGCGGGCTTTGTGCAGAAGCCGTTCCTCCGGGACGACCTGCAGCGGGCCATGCGCGAGGCCCTGGAAGGCTGAATCAGGGCCTCAGCGCCGCGATCAGCGCGTCGAACTCCCCGTCCGAGAGGTGCGCCCCGGTGGTGATGCGCAGGCGGGCAGAGCCCACGGGCACGGTGGGGGGGCGCACGGCCCGCACATCCAGGCCCTGCCGCTGGAGGGACCAGGCCAGGTCCATGGCCGCCGCATCGTCGCCCACCGGCACGGGCACGATGGCAGAGGGCAGGGCGGGCTGGCCCAGGGTCCCGCGCAGCCGGTCCGCCAGCAGCAGCGCGCGCTGCCGGCGCCAGGGCTCGGCCTGCGCCAGCCGCAGCCCCTCCAGGGCGGCACCCAGCACCGGAGGCGGCAGGGCGGTGGAGAAGATGAACCCCCGGGCCGTGTTCAGGAGGTGGTCGCGCAAGGGTTGGCCGCAGCAGACGAAGGCTCCGAAGGCGCCGAGGGCCTTGCCCAGGGTGCCCATGACCAGGGGGATCCGTCCCTGCATGCCCTGGTGCTGGGCCAGGCCGGCACCGTCCGCCCCCAGCAGCCCCGTGGCATGGGCCTCGTCCACCAGCAGCAGGGCGCCCAGGCGCTCGCAGACCGACACCAGGCCCGGCAGGTTGGCGGCATCCCCGTCCATGCTGAAGACGGCATCCGTCACCACCAGCGCCTGGGCCTTCGGGGCCGGTTCCGTCCGCCAGGCCGCCAGCTGGGTCTCCAGGTCTTCGAGGTCGCGGTGGCGAAAAAGGCCCAGGTGGGCCCCGCGGGCCCGGGCCATGCGGCACCCGTCCACCAGGGAGGCGTGGTTGAGGGCGTCGGAGAACACCGCATCGTCCGGTCCCACCAGGGCCGGAATGAGGGTGGCATTGGCCTGGTAGCCGGTGTTGAAGAGCAGGCAGGCCTCCGTCCCCTTCCAGCGGGCCAGTGCCTCCTCCAGGGCCTCGTGCAGCTCGCAGGACCCGCGCAGGAGCCGGGCCGCCCCCGCCCCCGTGCCGTGGCGCTGGGCCGCTGCGGCGGCCGCCTCGGCCAGCCGGGGATCCCGGCGCAGCCCCAGATAGTCGTTGGAGCAGAAATCGACCCCCGTGGGGGGCACGATGCTCCGGTCCCGGCCCAGGGCCCGGCGCTGGGCGGCCAGGCTCTGGAGGCGCGCTTGCCAGCCGGGGGGAATCACGGAACCTCGGGGTCGGTCATGACAGGGAATGGATGGGGGGAATGTTAGGATTCAGATGGGAATCCAAACCTGGATCCCATGGGAGCGTGGCATGGAATTCCAGCAATCCTGGCAGGGAGCTTCGGAGGGGGCCAGGTCCCGGGTCGATTTTGTCCGAAGCGTCTACCTGTGGCTCATGGGCGGATTCGCCGTGGCGGCCCTGGGTGCCCTCAGCGCACCGCTGGTCGGCCGCACCCTCGTCTCGGTGGCGGGCAGCTTCTGGTACTGGATCCTCTTCGGCGTGCAGTTCGGGTCGCTGCTCTTCGCCTCGGCCGTCAGCCGCCGGCGCCCCCTGAACCGCATCGCATACGCTCTCTTCACTTACATCTCGGGCACCATCGCCGGCATTGTCGCGCTGATCATCGCCCAGGGGGCGGGCTTCACGCCCGTACTCATGGCCTTCGGCCTCACGGGGGTGGTGTTCATGACCCTCACCGTGACCGCCTTCGTCTCGAAGAAGGACTTCAGCTTCCTGCGCAACTTCGTCATCGTCGGCATCGCGGTGATGTTCTTCGGCAGCCTGGCCGCCGCCATCTTCCACCTGGAGACCTTCGGCCTCGTCATTTCGGGCGTGGCGGTCATCGCCTGCTCCGCGAAGCTGCTCTGGGACACCTCCGCCATGCTGCGCACGGAAGATTTCAGTGATCCCGCCGGCTTCGCCCTCGCCCTCTTCGTGAGCCTCTACAACATCTTCATCGCCCTCATGAACCTGCTCGGCGGCCGGCGCCGCTAGGGACCTTCCGGGAACCGGCCCTTCCGACGCGCGTGGTCCCGGCCACCGTTCCCCGTGCCGCAGAAGCCTCAACCGTTCAAACCATGTTTTCCACTGTGGCCCCGCGCCCCTGCCCTCAAGGACCTCCATGCTCCGTGCCTCCCTCATCTCCCTGATCGCCCTGGGTGTCGTCGCGCAGGAACCCCCGCCGACGCCCGCTCCGGCGGCCCCCGCGACCACTGCGGCGCCCGCCGCTCCGGCCCCCGCCCCGGCGCCTGCCCCCACGCCCAAGCCCGAGGACATCATCCTCGCCAAGGTGGGCGGCGAGGCCATTACGGAGGCCGATTTCCAGTCGGCGTTCCGCCTGCTTGGCCAGCAGGAGCAGATGCAGGTCCTCATGGTGCAGGGCGGCAAGGATGAGTTCGTCAAGCGCATGGCCGAGAGCAAGCTGCTCTCCGTGAAGGCCAAGCGCATGGAGCTGGACAAGACCAAGAGCTACCAGCTCGCGCTGGAGCGCACCAAGGATGACCTGCTGGCCCGCGAGTTCCTCTCCAAGGAGGGGCCTGCGCTGCAGAAGAAGCTGGCCGTGAGCGAGGCGGATGTGAAGGCCTACTACGAGCAGCATCCGGAACGCTTCAAGCAGCCGGACCTGGTGTCCGTGCGGCACATCCTGGTGGCCGTGAAGCAGGGCGAGGGCCAGCCGGGCATGAGCGACAAGGAGGCCAAGGCCCGCATCGCGAAGATCCAGGGTGAGCTCAAGAAGGGTGCGAAATTCGATGCCCTGGCCAAGCAGTACAGCGACGACCCCGGCAGCAAGGAGAACGGTGGCCTGTATGCCGATGCCGACCCTTCCGGCTGGGTGCCCGAGTTCGGCAAGGCCGCCATCACCCAGCCCATCGGCAAGGTGGGTGCGCCGGTGAAGACGTCCTTCGGCTACCACCTGATCAAGGTGGAGGGCCGCAAGCCCTCCCGGCTCGTGCCCTTCGAGGAGGCCAAGGCCCATGCCGAGAAGCTGGCCCAGCAGGAGCGGCAGACCAAGGTCTGGAACGAGCTGATGGACGACCTGCGGAAGGAGATCCCCTTCGAGATGGTGCAGAAGCCGGGTCCGGCGGTGCTCCCCTCCAAGGCCACGGAGCCGGCCAAGGGTGATGCCGGCAAGGGGGGTGCCCAGTGAAGCTGGCCCTTCCAGCCCTCCTGCTCCTCCTCGCGGTGCCGCTCGCCGCCGCGGAGTCCAAGCCCGACGTGCGCGAAGAGATCCTTGTGGTCGTCAACAAGCACATCATCACCCGGCGCAGCCTCAACCAGGCCGTCGAGCAGCAGCATGCCGCCCTCTACCGCCAGTTCTCCGGCAAGGAGCTGGATGAGAAGCTCGTGGATGCGCGGGAGAAGACCCTCCAGGGCCTCGTCGACGCGCTGCTGCTGGAGGACAAGGGCGCCGAACTGGGCTCGCCGGTCTCCGACGACTACGTCCGTTCCAGCATCGACAGCATCAAGAAGGAGAACAACTTCGCCACGGATGCCGACTTGGAGCGCGCCCTCAAGGGCAGCCTGGGCATCGGCCTCCCGGAGTTCATGAAGCGCCAGAAGCAGCAGGCCACCCAGCAGTTCGTGCTGCAGCGGGAGGTGTTCTCCAAGGTGGCGGTGGAGGACAACGAGCTGCGCGCCTACTACGAAGACCACAAGGACGAATACCGCATGCCCAGCCGCTTCCGCATCCGCGAACTGGTCCTCGCCAAGGGCGCCACACCCGATGAAGAAGCCGAGACCCGGAAGTCCCTCCAGGCGATCCAGGCCGACCTCAAGGCTGGGAAGACCTTCGAGGAGCTGGCACGGCAGTATTCCACCAGCCCCAGCAAGGCCACCGGCGGGGACCTGGGATGGATGAACAAGGGCTTCCTGCGGGCCAGCATCGAAGAGGCGGCGGTGAAGCTCAAGCCGGAGGAGGTCTCCGCACCCATCGAGACCGACAAGGACATCTACCTGGTCCAGCTCATCGCGCTGGAGGATGCCCCGGTAAAAGCCTTCGCGGAGGTGAAGGCGAAGATCCTGGAGAAGCTGCAGGAACCCAAGGCCCAGAACGCCATTGAGCAGTACCTGGCCAACCTGCGCATGCGGGCCAACATCCGGTACCTGGTGCCGAAGGAACAAATCCTAAAGGGGTAGTGCCTTGCGTCTGGACGCCTTTCTGCGAAAGAGCCTGCTCATCAAGCGGCGTGAGCTGGCCAACCAGCTCTGCGACGAGGGCATGGTGCGGGTCAATGGGGTCCCTCGCAAGGCCAGCCAGGATGTGAAGACCCAGGACGAGCTGGAGTTCCCCCTCTACAACCGGGTGCTGAAGGTGCGGGTGCTTGCCCTGCCCGAAGGCAACGTGCGGAAGGCCGACCAGTGGTCGCTCTTCGAGGTGTTGGAGGACAAGCGGATTCCCCTGGAGCTGGGCTACGGGGACGACGATCCCTTCGCCCCGCCTTCGAAGCCCCCCCGCAACCACTAGGCAGTTGCTGTTGCGTCGGCCGCCCGGGCCTGACGGTGCGCATGGAGTTCCGATGTCCGAGCAGTCCCGTGTCCGCCAGCTCAAGGAAGGCGACGCCTTCCAGGGTTTCCTGCTCGCCCAGGAGGCCGCCTACAAGGTCAGCACCAAGGGGAGCGAGTATCTGGAGCTGAAGCTGGCCGACGCCAGTGGCGACCTCAAGGCGTTCCTCTGGGACATCCGGGCGGTGGAAGGGGACATGGAAGCCATCCGGCCCGACGTCTTCGTCTGGGTGAAGGGCACCGTCACCAGCTACAACGGACGCCTGCAGATGAAGCTGGACAAGGCGCGCCATGCGGCGGACGCGGAGATCGTCGACGCTTCGGCCTTTTTTCCGGTGAGCGCCCGGCCCGTCCCGGAGATGCTGGCCGAGCTGGATGCCTGCCTGGCGTCGGTGCGGGATCCCTGGATCGCAGGCCTCCTGGGGGCGTTGTTCGTGCAGGACGAGGCCCTCCGCGCGGCCTTTGCCCAGGCCCCCGCCGCCAAGTCCATGCACCATGCCTACCTGGGCGGTCTGCTGGAGCACACGCTCTCCGTGCTGGGCATGGCCGAGCGGGCCTGTGCCCACTACCCAGCCCTGAACCGGGACCTGGTGGTGGCCGGGGTGCTGCTGCACGACGTGGGCAAGACAGCCGAGCTGAGCTACCAGCGGAGCACCGGCTATACGGATGCGGGCAACCTGCTGGGCCACATCTCCCTGGAGGCCGATTGGATCAGCCGCGCCGCTGCCCAGCTCCCGGGCTTCCCCGAGGAGCTGCGGATGCAGATCCTGCACATCGTCCTCAGCCACCACGGCCGCCTGGAGTTCGGCTCGCCGGTGCTGCCCAAGACACCGGAGGCCTTGCTGGTGCACTACCTGGATGACCTTGATGGCAAGCTGGAGATCATGTTCAGGGCCTGCAGCGAGGCCTCTGGGGGTGCCTGGAGCCCCTTCAACCGCGGGCTGGACCGCATGATCTACCGGACCCGGTGGCCCAGGGTGGACGAGGTGGGCAGACCTGTCCAGTAGTGAACATATCCTTGGTGAATTGGCCATATCTGGACAGCTTTAAGCCCCCATTGCACGGCATGGGCAGGACTCGCTGGGCAAGCTTTGGGTAGAAGTGCTGTTAAATCAGCCGGACTAGCCCATTTTGTCGCGGTAGAAAATTCCTGGCATGGGTCTGGCTCTGTGTGAAGCCTGACCCTGCCGAGGTGTGCCATGAAGCTTTCCCGCAAAGCCAAGCGATACGACGATTCCGTGCTTCCGGGCGAATTTCAGGGCTTCGAGGCTTTCCACCAGCAGGACCTGGAACTGGACGGCACCCTGGAGGGCTTCCTCCTGCGGGGCGGGGACGGCGTGCAGCTGGGTGAGATGGTGCTGGAGCGGCATGCCCCCAAGAAGCTCAGCTTCGCCAAGCTGAAGACCAAGGCTGAGAAGCTCTCCGAGCAGGTGAACTACCTCAAGGAGCGCCTGGAGATCGTGGACCACGACCGCCGGGGGATGTACATCCAGCTGCGCAGCCTGCCCCCCTACAAGGACGACACCCAGATCCAGTTCAACGAGATCAGCATCGGCAAGAACAAGATCGTGGTGAAGCGCATCGCCTTCTACCGCAAGGATGAGGTGAAGCAGCAGGTGCCCCTGGAACTGTCCGAACTGGAACTGAAGCGCCTCCTGTTCGACATTCGACAGGCCATCGCTTGAAACTGTAAATAACTAAAAATAAGCACTTAATAACCATCCAGAGGCGCCGAGCGGCGCCTCTGGATGCGTGTCAGGTCCTTCGGGTCAGTGAAGGCCCGAAAGGGACGCTGCCCAGGGACTGGACCCGGTCAGGGGCGGGACCGACCTGGTGGCGATGCTCTGCTCGAGCGGTGCCGGCAATTGACGCTGCGCTGCAGCGTGCCTGGACTTCCAGGTGGGAGCGTGGCCGACTTGGTGGTGATGCTCTGCTCGAAGGGGCCCGGGCTTTTTCGCTGCACTGCAGCGGGCTTCGGTCAGGGGCGGGACCGACCTGGTGGCGATGCTCTGCTCGAGCGGTGCCGGCAATTGACGCTGCGCTGCAGCGTGCCTGGACTTCCAGGTGGGGGCGTGGCCGACTTAGTGGTGATGCTCTGCTCGAAGGGGCCCGGGCTTTTTCGCTGCACTGGAAGCGGGCTTCGGTCAGGGGCGGGGCCAACCTGGTGGTGATGCTCTGCTCGAGCGGTGCCGGCAATTGACGCTGCACTGCAGCGTCAATTGCCACCGCTCAGAGCATCGCCATCCAGCTTCCGCTTTCGCCTCGGATGGGGCCTTCGGGCAGGTCGCTTTCCTTGAACATGAAGTGGCTGCTGTTCCAGCTCCCGCAGTCCTCGCAGCGGTCAACGTAGTCCTGGGTGCGGTGGGCGCAGACGGCGCACTCGTAGCGCAGCTTGAGGACCCCGAGGTTGCGGAGCAGCTGCCGGTATTCGTTCAGGGCGGCATCAAGGCGGGCCCGGCGGCTGTGGATCTTGGCCATGAAGAAGAAGAGGATGGGGCTGTAGACCACCTGGCTGCGGACTTCCTGGAACAGGTCCAGGGCTTCATCCAGAATCTCGAGACGATACAGCATCTTGCCCAGGAAGAACTTGGCGGTGGTGGCGTGCTTCGAGGTGGCGGCAATGCGGCGCAGGAGGGCAAGGCCATCCTCCGGGCGACCCAGCTGGATGAAGTAGTCCTCGATTTCCTGCAGGAAGGTGCCCTCGCCGGTCTTGCGGAAGCCCTCCTGCCAGATCTCCAGGCCCTGGGCCTCCTGATCCTGCAGGATCATGCAGCGCCCCAGGCTGAGGTAGGCCGGCACGAACTCGGGTTCATCCTTGAGCACCTGCTGGAAGATCTGGGCTGCGTCCTTGAACTGATCCGAGTCCACCTTGGACATGCCCACCTGGTAGGCCAGGGCGGCGCCCTGGGCCTTCTCACCCTGGGTGAGCTCGCCCGCAAAGTGGCTCAGCAGCTTCTTGTGGGCTTCCACGGCCTCCTCCCAGCGGTGGGCGTCCATGTGCAGGGCCCGCAGGCGTCGCCAGGCCCGAAGGGCCTTCTTGGGATGGTCGGCGGCCAGCTTCTTCAGCACGGCGACAGAGGCCTCGGGGTTGCGGACGGCCTGCAGGGCTTCGGCGAGCTGGTACCGGGCCTCGATCTGCTCGGGATGGCCTTCTCGGAGGGATTCGAAGAGCTTCACCGCTTCATCCGGGCTGCCGGTCTTGATGAGGATCTCCCCCAGCAGGAGACGGGCAGGGATGTGGTCCCGACGCTGCTCCAGGATGCTCTCCAGGATCTCTTTGGCCTCCCGCGGAAGCCCATGGGCCATCAGGTCCCTGGCGTCCTGCAGCCGTTCGGAGATGCGCTTTACCAGGCGCGTGTCCGCGGAATCGTTGAGGCCGCGCACGAGGCGGATGACCTCCATGATGCCGGTGTACAGGATGTTCAGCAGGAACCCGAGCAGGAAGGTGATGAGAATGACGCTCTGGAGCTTGATGCTCTCGCCGAAGACCACCACCTCCCTCACGAGCAGCTCATGGTTGGTGAGGTACAGGTTGCCCAGCACCATCAACACCAGCAGCAGCAGGACGATGAAGAACACATTGACAAGGCGCATGGGCAGTCCTCGATAGCTGTGCCTAGCATGACACAGGTGGAGGTGGTGCCTGAGAGTGCCTAACAAAACCCCGCGGCGCCGCGCGAGTGGTGCCGGGCGGGCCAGGCAAGGAAGGCGAGGCGAGCGTAGCGGTGACTACGTAAGCCGAGCGTGACGCCGCCTGGAGAAGCCCGCCACCACTCGCCCAAAGGGATGAATCCGGGCGGGCGCCCCACGGTGTCAGGGCCCTTAAACAACGAACCACGTTGCCTTGCGGGCCCTTCCTTGCGGGGCATCCCGCCTGGATTCATCGCGGCATCGCGGGGTTATGTTAGGCACTCGAATCCGCGGGGGACTTGTCGATCCAGGTCTTCGCCGCCTGCAGGTCTTCCCATACGGCGCGGCGCACGTCCTGGGTGTATTGCCGCAGCACATAGGCGGGGTGGAAGGTGGGCATCACCGGGAGATCGCGTTCGCCGACCCTGACCCGCTGCCACTGCCCGCGGATCCGTGTGATGCCCTCCGTGGCGCCCACCAGCTCGCGCAGGGGGGTGGCCCCCAGGGTGACGATGACCGCCGGTGCCACCAGCTCGATCTGCCGGTGGAGGTAGCCCAGGCAGGCCCGGGCCTCTTCCGCAGTGGGGGTGCGGTTGTCGGGGGGGCGGCACTTCACGATGTTGGTGATATAGACGTCTCCTCGGGCCAGGCCGATGGCGCCGATCATGCGATCCAGCAGCTCGCCGGCCTTGCCGACGAAGGGTCGACCCTGCAGGTCTTCGTCTCGACCCGGCCCCTCTCCGATGAACATGAGCCGTGCCCTGGGATTTCCCTCCCCGAACACGAACCGGAGGCGGCCGGGCCCCAGCGGGCAGGCCAGGCAGCCGGCAATGGCCGCCTGCAGGCCCTCCAGGGTGGTCTGGGCGGCGACCGCGGCCGAGGAGGGACAGGCCACCGGGTCGGAGGGTGGCTCGTAGAGCGTCGGCGCCGGCGTGGAGGCCGGACGGCGCCGAGGCGGGGGGGCCTCCCTGGCCGCCCCTGGCACCGCACCCCGAGGTCCGGTCTCAGCGGCTTGATGGGGCAGGCGCACCAGCCCCATCACCCCGAGGTCCTCCAGGGTGTCGCGCCAGGCTTGCAGGGGATGTTCCATCCTTTCCAGCGTAGCCGGAACCTCTGTGGCCTTCCTGGCATCCTAGGGCGTTGGAGCCCATGCATGGCGCACCCCCCAGAGGAGACACCGTTCGGCACCCAGGAGGCCTTCCACGCCGCCTTTGCCGAACTTTATCCAAGGCTTGTGAGCTACGGCCGGAGGTACGGCGCCACCTTCCCCGAGGACATCGCCCAGGAGGCCTTCGTCATCCTCATGCAGCGGGAGGAGCGGGTGGAGCATCCCACCGCCTTCCTCTATGGCACCGTGCGCACCCTTTCCTTGACGGAACGACGCCCCATGAAGAACCAGAACCTCAGCCTGGAAGTTGTCAGCGAGCCCGGTGGCGCCGGGGGGGCTGACGACCTGGTGCTGAGCCAAGAAGTCCGCGAGCGCATGCGCCTGCTGTCACCCACCTTCCGCGAGGCCCTTTGGCTCTTCGTGGTGGAGGGACTCTCCATCCGCGAGATTGCCGAGATCCTCAGCATTCCCGAGGCCACCGTCAAGACTCGGATCCACCGGGCCAAGGCCCAGCTCAAAGATCAGCTCAATCCCTCCGGAGGTCTGCATGTCCTGGTCTGATCCCGCCCGCCGGTTCGAACCCGCTGAAGATGTCCAGCTGCGCGCCGAACTCCGTGACCTGCTGGGGCTTGGGCCTGTGGCCTCCCTGCCTGCCACCGAGCCTGCCGCCGAGATGCTGGCCCTGGCGGAGGACCTCCGCCGGGAGGCCCAGCGCCGCCGCCGCACCGAGCGCAAGCGACCCACCTGGGGCCTGTTGGCCGCAGCCGCCCTCCCGATCCTGGCCGCTCTGGCGGGCCTCGGCACCTGGGGCTACCACCAGAAGACCCGGGCCGACGAGCTGGCCCTCCAGGCCCAGCGCCAGGAACAGGTCATGGCCCAGCTGGCCGAGACCCACGCCCTGGAAGTGGCGCGGGAACGAATGGCAAGAGAAGAAGTTCAGCAAAAACTTCAATTGGCCTCAAGAAAGTCCCCACAGAAGGTCGAGCCCTACCTGGTGATTCCGGTGGAGAAGCCGCTCAAGCTGATGGGCGAGGACTACCAGCGGGTCAAACAGAAGCCCCAGTAGGCCTCCAGGTCGGCACGGTCCTGGCAACGCCTGGGGCAAGGTGTGCCCATGGCTAGCAATCCACTGCTCCTCCTCATCCTTCTGCTCTCCGCCCTGGCCACGGTGCTGGCGGGGATGGGTGTCTTCAGCAACAGCCGGCCGCCGGATCCCCGGCTCAACTCCCTCCTGAACGACCTGGATGACATCAAGGGTGTACTGTCCCAGATCCAGAAGTCGGTCCTCCAGACGGAACGCAAGCTGGAGAAGGAAATCCAGGTCTCCCGGTCCGAGAGCCGCGAAGTGGTCGAAAAGCTCGCCGAGGTGCTCGACAAACGCCTGAAGGAATTGGTCTAGCCCGGGCCCCAGGCCTGGGCGCGACCCCAGGTGGAGGTCACCCGGGCGAACCGCCTCGCCCACCTGAGGCAGCCTCGATTGGAGGCGCGCAGCGCGCCCTTAGATCCCCACTACGCCTGCGTTGCGGGGGGAACCCCCGGAGATGATTATCCCGCCTGGCTGTGGTTCGCCGGGGTCCAGCCCCGCTCATTGAGCAGCTTCACGCCCTGGATGCGGGTCAGCCGGAAGGCCATCTCCTCCTGATGGAGGTGGCAGAAGGCCAGCAGGTGGTCCTCCTGGATGGTCCGGGGCGACACCCGGCGCAGCTGGGTGCGGTGGGCGGCCGGGGGCAGATAGGTGAGCTCCACCATGAGGGTGTGGCCCGCCGCGTACTCGAGGATGCGCTGCACCTCCTCGGCCAGCTGGTCCTCCCCACTCAGGTGAAGCATGGGGATGCGACGCTGGACCTCCTGGTAGAGGGACGGATCTTCGTCGTGCAGCTTCTGCAGGGTGGAGCGGACCATCTGCTGGACCGGTTCCAGGTGGTGGTTCATGCCCTTCTCATCCACGAAGGCCAGGGCCGCCAGGGCCCACAGGTAGAGCTTTTCGTCCGAGTCCACGCTGAGGGCCAGGAACCGGCCGGGCTTGGGCATGAATCCCGCGAGCTTGAGCAGGGCGTGGGCGTTGCCATCCCCGTGCACTTCCAGAACGGTGTCGGAAAGGGAACTCAGTTGGAGGGGCGCCAGTTCCGGCCGCAGTTTCAACTCGTCCGCCAGGTGGGGGGTGCGGGCACGGACGAGCCGCACCCCCTGCTGGACTTCGACTTCGCCCACACGCCGGGACAGGTCTTCCAGGAGCTGCAGCAGGGGCTGGGGGAGGGTCTGGGTGGCCGCGCCGAGCTGCTTGCCCAGCTCATCCAGGGGCACGCCCGCATCCAGCGCGCGCACCAGGGTCGCATGGCTCACCCGGAAGCTGCCCATGGCGTCGAGGGATTCAACCTCGGCCAACTGGGAGAGCTGCAGCAGCCGGTGGGGGTTCTGCAGGAGGGGAGTCAACAGCTCCAGGGTGGGCTGCATGATCATGGGCTGGTCCTGCTCCAGGGGCTGCCAGTGGGCCTCCGTGCCTTTCAGGTCCCGCAGCAGGTACTCGTGCGCCAGGGCCTCACCATGCTCGGACAGCCGGAGGTGCGCCAGGCCCTCGTCGCTCTGGATGATGCCCATCCGGTCCAGGAAGGGCAGGAACACGGCCTGGGTGCGCTCCTCGTCGAGGGGATGCAGGGTCTTCAGGAAGGCCAGGAAGGGCTGGACGGCCAGGGCCTGGCCCCGGCGCTCCAGCAGGTGCTGCATGAGGAAGTGCCGGTCCTCGGCGGGGGGCATGCCCCAGCCCTTGAGGTCATGCTCCAGCAGGCTGGCGAAGGCCCGCTCCGCCACCCAGCGGGGCGGGTGGCTGGTGACCGCCGGCAGCAGGGTCTCCACACGGCCATCCCGGGTCCACAGCAGGCCCAGGCGATGCAGCAGGGTGAACAGCAGGGTGGCGTCCTGCTCCTCCTGCAGCATGGCGTTGCGCTGCATGAGCTGGCCCAGCTCCTTCTTGGCGGGCAGGCCTCCCTTGAGCACCCGCAGACCCGCCACGCAGCGCATCAGCACGGTGGTGAGGGCCAGCGAGAACCGGAAGGGCTCGGCGGGGCGAAGCTTGGCCTCCGGGGGAGCCTGGAAGCACAGGGCGCCATCGTCGAAATCCTCGAGGGCGTCGGTGACGCGCTCGGCCACGGCCCAGCCCTCGCCGCTGGGCAGAATGAGGCCCAGGTCGCGCAGGGTCTCCAGCCGGCCGGCCTCAGGCAGGGAGCCATCCCCGGCCAGGTGCTTGAGGGCCACCAGGGACTGGCTGTCCAGATCGGCCAGGGTGTCCGACAGGCGCTTGTGGTCCTCCAGGTGGAACACCATGGTCTTCAACAGGCGCATGCGGCCTTCGCCGCCGTCCTCCCAGCGGATGGGGATCGGGAGGCGCCTTCGCTCGCAGATGGTGCGGAGCTGCTCGTCAGAACAGTTCGAGAGGAGCTGGAAGTGCGTGTGCGGCATGAGCACCCGGGTACAGAGGATCTTTCAGTATCCCACGAAAGGGCGATTTGCCCACGCGCAAAAAACGCCCGGCAGGTGCCGGGCGTTGAACGCAATACGTAGGGGACCGAGGCCCCTTACTGGGCGGTGAGCGTGCCCACGGTGACGGTGATGGGAACAATGAGACCGGTGGCATCCAGCAGCTGGCACTTGGTGCTGTCGGCACTGAAGGTGATGGCGCCGGTCGCCTGGGCGGATTTGAGGTCGAGGGCGATGCGCAGCAGCGGCACGTTCAACGCGACGGGACTGGCGGTGCCCTTCTGGGAAGCGGCCACCTGCAGGACGCTACCGGTCACCTTCCCCTTGAGAATCTGAGGGGCAGCGCCAAGGGTGAAGGCGGCGCCATTCTGCACATAGGTATTGGCCGGGTCGCCACTGGCCACGTTGACCCAGGTCACCTTGGCGGTGTCGGTGCTGAAGGTGCCAAGGACGCCGCTGCCGGTGGTGGCCGCGGGGCCCACAAGTTCCAGCACCAGGTGGGTGGCGGTGGATAGGGCCACGTTCTTCTTCAACTGGTAGGTGCCCGTGGTGGGGTCGGTGTAGGCCAGGCTGGTGGCCAGCGGCGCGACGGTCAGGGTGGCGGCGTTGCTGGTCACGGAACCGGCCGAGTTGCTGATGGTGACCGTGAAGCTGGCGCCGTTGTCCCCCACAACGGTGGCGGGGGTGGTGTAGCTGGAGGTCGTGGCACCGGTGATTGCGGTGGCCCCCTTCTTCCACTGATAGGTCAGCGGTGCCGTCCCCGCCGCAGTGACCGAGAAGGTGGCGGTGGCACCTTCCATGACGGACTGGTTGGTGGGCTGGACGCTGATGGTGGGGGCCACGGGAGCAGGTGGGGGCGTGCTGCCCCCACCCCCCCGCCGCAAGCGACGAGCACAGCCAAGGCCAGGGTGGTGGAGCCGGAGAGGAACTTCTGCATGAGGGTCATGGTCGTCTCCGTCACAGGCCGGCGAGAAGGATGGTGAGGTCGGTGTCGTTCACCGTGCCATCGCCGTTGAGGTCACAGCTGATGGTGGTGGTCCCGTACTGCTGCGCGAAAAACAGGAGGTCGCGGAGGTCGGCAATTCCATCACCGTTCACATCCAGGCTGGGCCCCACTAGGGGCTTCACACCGAGCACCCCGCAGTTGAAGGTGCCTGTATCTAAGGGGCCGAAGTCCTGTAGCTGCAAGGTCCACGTGCCGTTGGGCGACTTGCCGGTGAAGGCCTCCAGCGGGAAGGAGGGGCGGAAGGTCCCGACGATGGGTGCCCCAGTGGCGGCAAGCTGAGTGTCGATAGAGGCTGCCCCAAAGTCCGAGAAGATAAGGTAGTTTCCGCAACCGCCACCAAAGGCGGCGCCAGTGGTGGACACGCCCCCATTGGGGCCACCTGCGTTATTGCTCAGGATGACTTTGGTCCCGTCCGGGGCAATGAGGGTTATGACCAGGTCGCTGGCGTAGGTGTGGGTGACATAAATCGAAAAGGTCACTTCGCCAACATTGCCGTTGATGCCTGAAAGGGTGAATGGAATATTCACGGCTGCACCCGGGGTGATGGCCGTGCCAGGGCCTCCGGGCTGAGTGGCATCAGGGATGGCCGTCACCGTGATGTTGTTGGCAGTAACCTCAGTTCCTAGTGATTTTACGGTAAGGGTTGCGGGGTTGGAGGTAATTGTCCCCGTCTTGCCGGTGAGGTCGCAGGTGTAGACCACGCCCGTGTCCGCCAGGGTCAGGGTGGGCGTGTTGTAGGTGGGAGAATTGGCCCCGGTGATGCCTGTGCCGTTCTTGCGCCACTGGTAGGTGAGGGTGCCGCTGCCGATCCCGGCAACGCTGAAGGTGGCCTTGTGGCCCACCCCAACGGTGGCGCTCAGGGGCTGGGTGGTGAAGGCCACAGGAACGGGAATAGCGATGTAGATGTTCGCCACGGCCTTCTGGTTGGTGTCCGCAGCATTGGTGGCGGTGACGGTGAAGTTGCCCTCTGTGTTTCCCGCCGTGAAGTTGCCGCCCGACGTGATGGCGCCGCCGGTGGCGGTGTAAGTGACCGTCCCGCCCCCGTTCACCGTTCCGGTGAAGGGCACAACATCGGTGGTGTAGAGGAAGGCGGTTGCAGGCGTGATGCTAACGGTGCCTGCCACGGGGCTGTTCTGGAGTTCCCAGACCCCGCGGCCCCAGGTGGCGACGCGGATCGAAGAACTGTCAGGAGCCACCCAAATGTCTGTGGCGCGCCCCTGGGGCAGGCCCGTGCCGAATACGCTCCAGGTGGCGCCGCCGTTCGTAGTGCGGTACACGCCAAGCCAGGTGGCAGCATAGACCGTGTTTCCAGTGCCGTCGCCTGGGTCCACCGCCAGCTTGGTCACCGGGATGTCGGGTAGACCCACATTTGCCGCCGTCCAGGTGCTACCACCGTTGGTGGATTTGGCCACTCGCACGGCATTGGTGAGCGGAGATTCGGAACACGCGTAGAGGGTGTTGTTGTTCGCCCAGGCGACGTTAGCGTTGTATCCCTGCCATCCGGCCACCAGGCTCCCAGCAACCTGGGCACCCGCTTGATCAAGTGCGCCCAGGAAGACCTCGTTCCAGGAAGACCCACCATTGGCGGTCAGCATGAGATAGCCACTGCCGCCCGCGGCGGCGATGTGCTGCAGGTCCGTGGGACTTACCCCGATTCCATGGCTGACGCTCCGAACAGATCGTCCGAGGCTGATGCCACCCGTCCCGGCGCTACCGATGATGCTCCATCCGTTCGCGTTGCTCTGGTAGATAACGCCCGTCTTGCTGTAGGTGAAGAAGACCTGCCCGGTGGGGTCCGCGCCAGCGGGTGGGGTGACGATTGGGGTGACAAAGTTATACACGCTCGAACTGCCTGCATTGGTGAGGCCGGAGGTGAAGCTTTTCCAGTCGGTCTGGTCGGTCACTGGACTGTTGGTGGCGCGTTTGATCGAGTTGTAGACATAGGAGCTCATGGAGACGGCACTGGAACTGGTGACATCTTGGGCCCAGCCCACCCCGAATCCATCGCCGCCCCGCACTTGGTTGAATGTGGAAGTGAGACCGGCGCGGATGCGGGTTCCATTGTCTTGGAGGCCCACCAGTGCGCTGCCCGGAACGCCTGGGTTGGCGGCCAGGGCGTAAATGAGGTGGTTCACGAGGCCCTTGTTCTTGGTGTCATCCCAGGTGGTTCCACCGTTGGTGCTGGTGAAGAGGCCACCGTCGGTGCCGAAGTAGAGGCGGGAAGTTCCGTTGAGGCTGGAGAACGCCGCGCAGTGGAAGTCGGCGTGGATATAAGGGAGGCTGTAATCGGCCACCCAGTTGCTGAGCAGGGTCCAGGTGGAACCACCGTTGGTGGTCTTGGCCGACCCCAACTGGCCACCCAGGTACACCGTGTTCCGGGAGGCGTCCGAGGGATCCACGAGGATCATGTGGTTGTAGAAGGCCTGCCCGTCCATGAGGTCCATGGTCGGGTTGTCGACGTTGGCGTTGGTGGGGGTCTTGCTGGTGACACCGAGGGCCGTCCAGGTGGCGCCGCCATCTGAGGAGCGGAAGAGGTCCAGCTGGGCGGCGCTGCTGGTGTTGGCGGCGTAGGCATAGACCACGGCGTCGCCGGGCTGGCCGATGCCCAGGGTAATGCGACCGGCTCCGCTGATGCCTGGGGAGACCAGGGACCAGGTGGCGCCCTGGTTCGCGCTGAAGTAGAGACTGCCAGTGCTGCCGGTGCTGTTGGTCACTGCGGCCAGCCAGCCGGTACTGGTGTGGGTGAGGCTCCACACCCGGGAGGTGGCTCCGACGGAGGCGACGGCGGTGTAGGTGGCCCCCGCGTCCGTGGAGCGGTAGAGGCCGGTGTTGGTTCCCACCAGGACGATGTCCGTGGCCTGGGTGGGATCAACCTTGATGTCGTAGACCTTCGTCGCCGTGCCCAGTTGCAGGGCAGAGGACCAGGTGGAGCCTCCATTGGTGGACTTCACCATGAAGCCGCCGACGCCATTGTCAAAGGGGTCGCCCGCCCCCACGAAGAGGGTGCTGGTGCTGCGCCCGAAGGCCACCGAGCCCGAGAGGTTGCTGCCGATGAAGTCGGTGAGTGGCGTCCAGGTGGGCGTGGCGCTGAGGAAGTTGGTGCTCTTCCAGAGCCCACCGCCGCTGGCCAGCACATAGACCGTGTTGCCGGTGGTATCGGCCGTGTCGGGAAGAATGACCCGGAGGCGGCCACTGTCCACCTTGGTGAGGGTGACCCCGTTCTGGGTGAAGGCGGAGGTGGTAGGGCCCAGGCTCACCCATGCGGTGCCATTGATGGCCACCGGACGTTCCGGGCCGTCCAAGGTGCGGAAGAGGGATGGGTACTTGGCTCGCTCTATCTCGGCTTCTCGGAGCAGGTGATGGGTGAAGTCGGGGCCAAGTTCCCCGCCCATTCGCTCGCGGAACCACTCGATACGGCCCCAGGCCTCGTCTACTACCTTGGCATCGTCGCCCCGGGTGAAGCGCTGGTAGTTAACGCGGTATTTGGCCTGATAGGCGTCATCCTGGGTCTGCTGGGCGCCAAGGGGCAGCGACAGCAGCAGGGCCAGGGAAGCAAGCAGGCGAGTGGAGGAGATGCCCATGGTGGCTCCGGTCATGATCCCGCGAGGAGTGTGCAGACGATGACCGCGTCTCGAGGGATTCCGAACTATAGACCCGTTCGACCGCCCTCTTGGCTTACCTTTTCTTAACCTGACCTCCTGGGCGAAAAAGTCTGCATTTGATAAGCCTCATGCCTCCCTGACATGCGCACGCACTACCCCCGCCCAACAGCACCTTCCATTGACCCGGTCCGTCCCGCCCATCTACGCTCAAAGGTTTGGGTCTGCCATCACCGTGATCGCCCTCCGTCCCGACAATCCCCTGATCGTCCAGAGCGATCGCACCTTGCTGCTCGAGGTGGCCCATCCGGCGTTCGAGCAGGTGCGGGACGAGCTGGCCCGGTTCGCGGAGCTGGTGAAGAGCCCTGAGCACATCCATACCTACCGGATTACGCCCCTCAGCCTCTGGAACGCCTCGGCTTCGGGCGTGGCCTGCGAGGAGATGATCGAGACGCTGAACAGCTGGTCGAAGTACCCCGTGCCCCAGAACCTGCTTCAGGAGATCGAGGACCACGGCACCCGCTATGGCAAGCTGCGCCTGGTGGCCAAGGGTGACCGGCTGGCCCTGGAGATGGACGACCGGGGCTTGTTCTGGGAGCTGGAGAACCAGAAATCCCTCCAGGGCCTGCTGGCGGAGCCCTACCCCGACGAGACCGGGATCTACCTCAACACGGGCAAGCGCGGCGAGGTGAAGCTGCAGCTGATCCGCCTGGGCCACCCCGTGCAGGACATGGCCGGCTACAAGCCTGGCGATCCGCTGCCCTTCGAGCTGTCGCCCACGACCCTCCAGAACGGCAAACCCTTCGGGCTCCGGCCCTACCAGCAGGCGGCGGCGGACGTCTTCCACGCGGGGGGCGGGCCTGATGGCGGCGCCGGGGTGCTGGTCCTGCCCTGCGGCGCGGGCAAGACCGTCATTGGCATCGGTTGCATGCAGAGTCTGCAGACCCACACTCTGGTGCTCACCACCAACGGCACCGCCGTGAAGCAGTGGAAGCAGGAGCTACTCGACAAGACCACCCTGACCGAAGACCAGGTGGGCCTCTACACGGGCGACACCAAGGAGATCAAGCCGGTCACCATCGCCACCTACCAGATCCTCACCTACCGCCGCAGCAAAACCGGGCCCTTCGAGCACTTCAAGCTCTTCGAGGCGGCCAACTGGGGCCTGGTCATATACGACGAGGTGCACATGCTGCCCGCGCCGGTCTTCCGCGCCGTGGCCGAGCTGCAGGCCAAGCGACGCCTGGGGCTCACCGCCACCCTGGTGCGCGAGGACGGCAAGGAGGAGGACGTCTTCAGCCTCATCGGCCCCAAGCGGGTGGACGTGCCTTGGAAGATGCTGGAGAAGGATGGCTTCATCGCCACCGCCCACTGCCTGGAAATCCGCGTGCCCCTGCCCACGGACGAGCGCATGGAGTACGCGGTGGCGGACCAGCGCCAGCGCTTCCGCATCGCCTCGGAAAACAGCATGAAGATGGCGGTGATGGATGAGCTGCTGGCGGGCCACCCCAAGGACAACATCCTCATCATCGGCCAGTACCTGGAGCAGCTCCGCATCATCGGTGAGCGCCTGAATGTGCCGGTGCTCACGGGACAGACCCCGGAGAAGGAGCGCGAGGTGCTGTTCCGCCAGTTCCGGGAGGGGGAGCTGAGGGTGCTCATCGTGAGCAAGGTGGCCAACTTCGCCATCGACCTGCCAGATGCTTCCGTGGCCATCCAGGTGAGCGGCACCTTCGGCTCCCGGCAGGAGGAGGCCCAGCGGCTGGGCCGCATCCTCCGGCCCAAGGGCGAGCGCAATGTGAGCTTCTTCTACTCGCTCATTAGCAGTGAGACCACGGAGCAGGAGTTCGCGCGCAACCGGCAGCTCTTCCTCACCGAGCAGGGCTACCGCTACCTCATCGAGAGCCGGCGCTTCGACGCCTCCGGGCATCTGAGCGAACCGGCCGTGTGGAGGCAGCTGCTCCAGGAGACGGCCGTCTAGGCTGGAGGGGCCTTCAGAATCCCCAGAGCTGGGGATGGCTCAGGGCCTGGGCTCCCAGCCACTGGTCCATGGGCCAGGCGATCAGGGCGGCGAGCAGGCCCGCGAGGACGTCATCCATCACCACGCCCCAGCCACCCGGCAGGCGCTGGGCGGTGTCCACGGCGCCGGGTTTCCAGACATCGAAGAGGCGGAAGAGCAGGAAGGGGGCGACGCACCGGGCGGCGCCCAGCAGCCAGGGCTGGGGCTGCAGCGTCACGGTGAAGAGCAGGGGTGTCAGTGCCACCCACATGCCCGCCCACTCGTCGATCACGATGAAGGAGGGATCCTTCTGACCACAGTCGCGCACCACCTGGTCAGCGGCCCACACTCCCACGAATATCAGGGCCACGGGCGCACCCAGCAGCAGCCAGTGCCTGAGGCTGCCTGCGACATGCGACAGGCTCCCGACCAGAAGCGCCCAGGCCAGCAGGCCCGCGAGGCTGCCCCAGGTGCCTGGCGCGGGCTTCAGATAGCCGCTGCCGAAACCTGTGGCAAGCCCCCAGGCAAGGGGAGACGCCTGGGTGGGCGGAAGTCGGGAAGGGGTCATGGGCACCATGGTAGGCCACCTGTCGACGGCACGTACCCCGATCCGCTCAGATGTGCCGCAGGGCCTCGACGATGCGCAACCGGGCAGCCTTCAGGCCAGGGAAGAGAGCACTCACCTGCAGGGTCGCCTGCAGGCCCAGGGCCACCAGGGCGTAGACGCCGGGCACGAAGTGAATGTCCAGCTCGTAGCCGTGGCTGGTGCCCGGTGGGGCGGGCATCTGGATGTGCAGGGCGTTGAGGCCCGCCCGCAGCAGCAGCGTCGCCACCAGCCCCAGCCCGCAGCCCAGCAGGCCCAGGAAGGCCCCCTCCCACTGCAACAGCGCCAGCAGTTGCCGGGGCTGGAGTCCCATGGCCCGCAGCACGCCGAACTCCCGCACCCGCTCCATCACCGACATGAGCAGGGTGTTGGCCGTGGCCAGCAACACCACCAGGAAAAGCACCAGCCCCATGAAGCCGAAGATGGCGTAGTAGAGCAGCTTCACCTGCCGGTAGAAGGAAGCCAGCTCGAACCAGGCCTTGATGGAGGTGCCGGGCAGCAGGCCCTGGAGCCTGGCCTGCTGGGCAACGACTTGATCCGGGTGCTTGAGCAGGATGGAGAGCCGCGACCGCGCGGTTCCCGCGTCCAGCAGCTGCCCGGCGGTGGCCAGGCTCACCGTGAGGAAGCGGTCGTTCAGCTCGCGCAGGCCCAGGTCCTGGAGGCCCACCACCTCGACATCCACGGCGTTCAGGGCCCCGTCGCGGGTGGTGGACATCAGGGTGAGGGAGCTGCCCACGGAGGCGCCGAGGGCGCGGGCCAGCCCCACCCCGAGAATCACCTCCCGGGCCTGGGGATCGGTGGCGAGCCACCGTGAGCCCGCGCCCCCGGGCGCCTTGGCGCCATCCTTCAGGGCCGCCAGGCAGGCCATGTGGGCCGGTTCGAGGACGGGGTCCACGGCCGTACCTAGGAAGGCCACGCTGGTGGCGCCGCTGGAGAGCAGCCCCATGAACTGGGTGCGGGGCAGCACTTCGGCCACGGCGGGATCCTGGCGCAGCCGCGCCGCCAGGGCCTCGCCATCCGGCAGCGACTTCTCCAGGCTCTGGGCCTCATCTCCTTCCAGGGCGCCCGGGGGCATCACCTGGAGGTGTCCGAGGCCACCGCGGATGGCCGAGTCGGAGAGCCCCTGGAACGTCTGGGCCATGAAGCCCCCGGCGAGGCTCAGCGCCAGGAAGCCGGCCACCACCACCATCAGGGTCAGGGCCGTCCGCCGCCGCTGGCGCAGCAGGTTCCGCAGGGCGAGGCGGGCGAGAATCATGACCGCTCCTCCCCCACCACCCGGCCATCCAGGAGGCGGAACACCAGGTGGGCGCGGGCGATCACCGAGGGGTCATGGCTGGCCACCAGGAAGGTCACGCCCTGCTCGGCGGCCAGCTCGGCCATGAGGTCCATGAGGGGCCCGCCATGGGCGTGGTCGAGGCTGGCGGTGGGTTCGTCCGCCAGTACCAGCAGGGGCTCCGGGGCCAGGGCCCGGGCGATGGCGGCCCGCTGCTGCTGGCCGCCGCTCATCTGGCCGGGATGATGGTGCCGGCGGTCCGACAGCCCCACCCGTTCCAGGGCCGCCTCGGCCCGGCTCCGGGCCTCCACGTCGGACCAGCCCTGGAACTGGAGCGGCAGCATGACGTTCTCCAGGGCCGACAGCACGGGTATCAGGTTGAAGGCCTGGAACACGAACCCGAGCCGGGTCAGCCGGAGCTCGCAGCGGGCCTTTTCGGAGAGCGCGGAGACGACCTGTCCGTCGAGTCGGATCTCGCCCGTGTCCGGCTGGTCCAGCAGCCCCGCCAGCTGCAGCAGGGTGGTCTTGCCGCTGCCGCTGGGCCCCGCCAGCACCGTCAGGCGGCCCTTGGGAACCGTGAGCGAGACGTCGAACACCCCGGCGCGTTCGCCGCCGAGTTCGTAGGCGCGGGTGATGGCCCGGAGTTCAAGCATCCCGACAGTGTAGCCGTGGCAGTGACTCAGAACTGCAGGGCGTAGGCCGCCTTGGCGAAGAGCCCGCGCTCCACCATGCGCTCGGCGGGGATGATCGCGGTGGGGTCCCGCCGGCGCTGGCCCGACCAGCCCAGGTAGGCGTTGGTGAAGGCATTGGGCTGCCAGCCGACGAAGGCCTTGAGAAACTTGTCGACCCCCTCCGCCAGGGTGCCGTCGTAGCGGACCACGAAGGCCTGGGTCTTGAGGTAGAAGGCGTGGGGGAACTGCCAGCTGCCGGACGCGACCAGCTCCCGGGCCCGCACGAGGCGCTGATCATCGGCCCTCCGGTCCAGGGCCGACTGCTGGCCGGTGAGGTGGTAGGACATGGAGCCGAGGGTGCCGTAGAGGTAGAGCGCCGCCGAGCGGAACCGGGCGGGATCGCCCGAGGCCAGCTCCAAGGTGTGGGCCTCGGTGGCGTTCCAGCCCAGCTGGAAGGGGGAGAGGCGCCGCCAGTTGCCACCCAGGGTGAGGGAACGGGACACCGCTGAACGGAGGCGGTCCTCCGCCCAGGTGCGGCCAGCCGCATCCCAGTTGACAAAGAAGCTGAGTCGCCCGGCGGTTTCCAGCCAGGCATCCAGGCCCAGGGTGCGGTCCAGGGGATCGCCGTTCCACCAGGCGAGGCGTCGCCAGCGGAGGGTGACGTTGGCCGAGGAAAGCCGCCCCTGGTTCCAGTTGCCGTGGAGGTTCACGCCCGCGTTGTCGCGGCGGTAGCCCTGGAGGTCGGTGAAGCCCGACAGCAGCAGCAGGTCTGGGCTGGTGGATTGGGTGACGGCCCAGGCGCTCCAGTGGCGGGTGTTCCAGTCCAGCTCGGCGGAAGTGGCCGTGCCCCGCTGCGAGGACAGGGAGCCATCGGCCTGGGGCAGGTGGGCGACTGCGGTCATGGCGCTGCCGATGAAGTGGAACTCGGAACCCAGATACTGATCGAGGTAGATGCCCCCGCTCTGGCCGCCCGTGCGGTCGGGCCCCCCGAGCAGGGACTTGTCGGTGCCCACCAGGGACACGCCCGACCCGCGCGGATCGGTCTGGAACTTCATGGCCGCCGCGGTGTCGCGGGTGGGCAGGGCATCCACGCCGGAGGCACCGTTGGCGCCGAGCAGGAGGCCCCCATCCAGGTCCTTGGCATGGAGGACCGTCCAGCTGGCGAGGGCGGCCTGCCCCGAGGCCTTCACCCCATAGAGAGGCGCCTGGATCGAGCGGCTGAAGAACTGGCGCTGTGCGCCTTGCACGCCCAGGAGGTCCATGCCTTCCAGGAAGAAGGGGCGCCGTTCGGGGTAGAACACCTTGAAGCGGCTGTTGATCTGGAGGGGGTCCACATCGGCGTCCGCCGTGGCGAAATCAGGGCGATAGGTGCCTTCCAGAGTGAGGGCGGGGGTGGCAAAGCGCAGGTCCAGCCCCAGGCGGGCCTGGTTCCGGGCGGGGGCGGCAGGCTCCTGGTCCAGCGACTGGGTCCGGGTGAAGGTGGTGAAGGGGATGAGCAGGAAGGGCGAGCCCGGCTTGTCCACGGGCGCGCCGGAGACGCGGGCCATCTGGCAGATGTCGCACTGGATATCCCGGCTCATGGGAGGCCAGGCGATGCCGTAGCGGCGCTCCCGGGGGATGATGCGCAGGACGCGCAAGGCCCACTCGCCGGGCATCCGGCGGAGGCTGGTGTAGGGGATGCGTAGCTTCACCACGTAGCCCGTGGGTGTGAGCACGCCGGTGGAATCCCAAAGGCAGTCGTAGGAGGCGTTCTCGCCCGTGCTATCCGTGGCGATCTCGTCGATCTGGCCGCCCAGGGGCGTCACGAAGAACCGCAGCATGCTCTGACCCTTGCCGGAGGGATCCAGGTCGACGCCCACGAAGTCGAAGTCGCCGGTGTTGTTGTCCCGCATGTGGCGGGCGGCATGGATCTTCGCCGGTTCGGGATCCAGCGCCTCGATGGCCACATAGAGGGCGTCTGTCCCCCAGCCCACATGCACGATGGTGGGCCACCGGTTGGTCCCCTTGTCGTCGGGCATGATCATGCCGAACTCGGTGATCGTTCGGGCCTGAGACCAGGTGGACAGGTCCGCATCCCGGGCCATGGAGGGCGGCTGAGCCAGCCGCGGGATGGCCAGGTGGGGCGGATTGGGCACCTGGGAAGCCAGGATGGGCAGGCAGAGGAAAGCCAACGCCGAACGACGCATGAAAGATCCCCGATGGACGGTTCCCGTGGCCTACGAGGACCTTCGGAGCCGCGTTTAGGCCTCCCGTCGGGTTTTTTCAGGTGTGGGCACCCGGGAGGGCGTTGACGCCAGGAAAGCCCCGACTAGGACCGGTGACGGGCGCGGAACGCCTGCTCGTAGGCCGCCGTGCTCGCTTCGAGGCCACCCTCCTCCACTTCACCAATGAGGTCGTAGGCGTGGGCTTTCACAATGCGTACCCGCTGGATGGTGTTCACCTGGGGCGCGCCGTCCACCAGCAGCACATTGCCGTCGATCTCAGGGGCCTGGCCCGCGTGGCGACCCTTCACGATGAGGTCGGTCTCCTCGTGGGCGCCCTCCACCAGCACGTCGATGACCTGGCCGACCTTTTCCTGGTTCTTCTCGCGGGCGATCTTCTGCTGCAGCTCCAGCAGGCGGCGCTTGCGGGCCTCCTTGGTGCGCTTGGGCACGGGGTCACCCAGCGCGTAGGCGGACGTGCCCTCCTCGGGGCTGTAGGTGAAGACCCCCACATGCTCGAAGCGGGCCTCCTGCACAAAGGCCTTGAGCTCCCCGAAGGCGGCCTCGTCCTCGCCGGGGAAGCCGACGATGAAGTTCGAGCGGAGGGCGATGCCCGGCACGATGCGGCGCACCTTCTCGATCAGCTTCAGGAACTGGGCCCGGCTGCCGCCCCGGGCCATGGCCTTGAGGATGCGGCCGTCCGCGTGCTGCAGGGGCATGTCGAGGTAGCGGGCGCAGTTGGGCGTCTCGGCCATGGCGTTCAGCAACCCGTCCGTGAGCCGGTTGGGGTAGGCGTAGTGGATGCGGAACCAGCGCAGGCCTTCGACGTGGCCCAGGGCCCGCACCAGCTTCTCCAGGGCATCCGGATCCCCGAAGTCGCGGCCGTAGTCCGTGGTGTCCTGGCCCACCAGGCTGATCTCCAGCACCCCCTGGGCCACCAGGTTCTGTGCCTCGGCCACGACGCTCGAGATGCTGCGGCTGCGCTGCCCGCCCCGCAGCTGGGGGATGACGCAGAAGGCGCAGGCGTGGTCGCAGCCCTCGCTGATCTTCAGGTAGGCGCTGGCCTTCGGGGTGGTGAGCATCCGGGGGCTGGCTTCGGTGTACAGGTAGTCGGGGTTGGGGTTGAGCTCGAAGGCGGCCCCGGCGCCGATGACTTCGGCGATCTGCTCGATGTCGCGGGTGCCCAGGCAGGCGTCGATCTCGGGCATCTCGGCCATGAGCTCGTCCCGGTAGCGTTCGACCAGACAGCCCGCCACGATGAGTTTCTCGCAGGCGCCGTCCTGCTTCATGGCGGCGGCCTGGAGGATGGCTTCCACGCTCTCCTGCTTGGCGGCGTCGATGAACCCGCAGGTATTCACCACCAATACCTGGGCCTCCGCCAGCACGGGGGTGATCTGGTAGCCCTTGA
Source organism: uncultured Acidobacteriota bacterium (assembly GCA_963740385.1). GTDB lineage: Bacteria > Acidobacteriota > Holophagae > Holophagales > Holophagaceae > Geothrix. The sequence continues at coordinate 38,747 of CAVUDX010000003.1, read as the reverse complement.
GGCGCAGGTGCCCCAGCATGACCTCTGAGTCCACAAGGTTTTTGGGACAGCCCAGCGACATGAAACCGACTTTGGTCAACCGCACTCCAGGACCCGCCATGGGTGAACCTCATAGGTTACAACGGGGCGCCGATAAGGTCATCTGCCGCGTGCTAAACTCACCCCCCTCCGGATCCAGCGATGAAGCTTACCCTCCAGGTTGAAGGCGCCCTGCATCCCGTGACGCTCACGGAGGAGGGGATCACCCTGGGACGGGGCGACCAGGCCACCATCCAGATCCAGGCCAACGCCGTCAGCCGCATCCATGCCCGCATCTTCCTGAAGGATGGCCAGCCGCACGCGATGGACATGAAGTCCCTCAACGGCACCTCCCTCAATGGCCGGCCCCTCACCGAACCCACCCCGCTGCAACCCGGAGACACGGTGCTGCTGGGCGAGGCCATGGTGATGTGGGTGCCCGAAGGCGCGCCCAGGGTCGCCTCGGGACTCAACCTGAACCTGGCCCCCAAGGCAGTGGCCTCGCGCATCTCCCTGGAGGACCGGGCCTTTGATGCCTCCGGCTCGATTCTGGTGCCCCATGCCAGCCTGGAGGCCATGCTGGCCCAGGCCAGCGGTGAACATCCGGCGGGCGAAGCGGTCACCCTCTTCCAGCGCCTGGCCAGCATGGCGGGCACCCTGCTGCGGGCCGCGGGCCTGCCGGAGTTGCTTGAGTCGGTGATGAGCCTGGTGACGGCGCAGATCCCCTGCCAGCGGGGCTTCATCCTGCTGGCGGACGCGGCGGGCGAGCTGGTGCCCGAGCTGGTCTGGGAGGAACAGCCAGGCCTTCACACCAACCCCATCAGCCGCACCATCGCCCGCACGGCCATGGACAACCGGGTGGCCATCCTCACCACCGACGCCCGCATGGATCCCCGCTTCAGCGCCGGCGAGAGCATCAAGATCCATGGCATCAGCTCCGCCGTCTGCGCCCCCCTCATCGTCGAGGAAAAGGCCTTCGGGGTGATCTACCTGGAGACCAGCCTCAACAAGGGCGGCTTCAAGCGCGAGGACGAGCACCTGCTCAGCGCCATGGCCAACTTCGCCGCCGTGGGCATCCAGCGCGAGCGGGAGGCCCGGTTTCGCCAGCGCCTGGAGCGGTACCACAGCCCCCAGGTGGTGAACCAGATCCTCAAGTCCAGCCAGACCAAGGAAGCCCCCGCGCTGCAGGCCCAGCGCTGCCAGATCAGCGTCCTCTTCGCCGACATTTCCGGGTTCACCCGCATGAGCGAGGGCATGGAGCCGCTGGTGCTGGCGGGCATCCTGAACCGTACCTTCGAGGTGCTGACCGACCAGATCTTCGCCCGGGGGGGCACCCTCGATAAGTATATCGGGGACGCCATCATGGCTTTCTTCGGGGCACCCAATGCCGATGCGGACCACGCGCAGCACGCCGTGGAGGCGGCCATTGCCATGCAGGAGGCCCTCGACGACCTGAACGCCGCGCGGCCCGAGGGTTTCCCGGAGCTGCGGATGCGCATCGGCATCAACAGCGGCGAGGCTTTCGCGGGCGATATCGGCTGCGAGAAACGCATGGACTACACGGTCATGGGCAGCACCGTGAACCTGGCCTCTCGCCTGGAGAGTTCCGTGGCGCGGCCTGGGCAGATCGTGGTGGGCCCCCAGACTGCCGACCTCATCGGCCAGGAGCACCTGCGGCAATTGGGCGCCTTCTCCTTGAAGAACATCGAGCAGGAGGTGCGCCCCTTCGAAGTGCTGTGGACCCGCGACACGCCGACGGTGGTGCGCGGGGGGAAATAGGCCTGGGGCCCTATCCCACCGGGCCGGAGGTCCCTACACTGGGCCCATCCCCACCCCTTCCGCCTTGGTCCTCGGCTGGACCCTCCCCCCAGGAGCCTTCCCATGAACGATATCCAGGCCACCCCGGTCAAGCCCCATCGCGGGGTCATGCTGCTGGTCTTCGGGATCCTCGGCATCCTCTGCTGCGTCATCTTCGGCATCCTGGCCTGGGTCATGGGCAGCGGGGACCTGAAGGCCATGGCCGAAGGGACGATGGATTCCAGCGGAGAGGGCCTCACCAAGGCCGGGAAGATCCTCGGCATGATCGGTTGCGCCTTCGCCATCCTGTCGATCCTGTGGGTGGTCTTCTTCGGCGGGCTGGCGGCCTTCGGGGCCATGCGCGGCCACTGATCCTGTAAAGCGCATGCGGCTGCACTGGGCGCGGACCCATCGGGTGCCTCGGCCTCCGGTTTGGGCCCTGGCCCTGGTGGGAACGTGGCTGCTGCTGGTCCTGGCGGGTGTGCTGCTGGAGCGGGCGGGCGCGCCCCAGGGGGAGACCTGCCTGCTCCACCGGCTCACCCACCACCCCTGTCCCACCTGTGGCAGCACCCGGGTGCTGATGGGGTTCGCGGAGGGCGACTGGCGGGGGGCCGTCCGGGTGAACCCCCTGGTGGCCCTGGGCCTTGTGGCGGGGCTCCTGGGGCTGGGGCTCCGCTTGGCCTCCGGTTGGGTGCTCCGCTTCGACGTCACCCGCCTGGAACGTCACCTGCTGTTGGCCCTGGGGCTGTCACTCCTGCTGGGGAACTGGATCTGGGTGCTGCGGGTTCAGACCTGATCCGGGGCTTTCACGAAGTCCTTCCACAGCATGGACGGCTGGATGCCGGAGTTGCGCTGGTACTTGCCGGAGGCGTAGCTGTCATAGTCGCCGCTGACGGTGTGATAGAAGATCTGGCAGATGGCCACTCCGGCGTAGATGCGCACCGGCTGGATGCAGCTGATCTCGAGGGTCCAGTAGCCGCAGAAGCCGATGTCACCAAAGCCGGCGGTGACGTGGACGAAGAGGCCCAGGCGACCCACGCTGCTGCGGCCCTCCAGCATGGGCACCATGCCGTGGGTCTCGGTGTACTCCAGGGTGCGGCCCAGGTAAAGCTTGCCGGGCTGCAGCAGCAACCCCTCGGGCGGGATCTTCAAAAACTCGATGCCGTGGGGCTTGGCCATGTCCAGCTCGTGGTCGGTGTAGACGGCCAGGTCGTCCCCAAGGCGCAGGTTGTAGCTGTTGGGGTTCAGCTGGGCATCGTCCCAGGGCTCGATGCGGAGGCGGCCATCGGTTTTCGCCTCGAGGATCTGCCGGCCTGTGAGGATCATCTGGGCTCCTGCGCCAAACGAGCAGCGCCCGCGGATGCGGGCGCCAACTCCGGGTTCAAGGGTGCATCAGCGGTCGACCTTGATGCAGACCGATTTGCTGATCATGTCGCCCACATGCTTGCGCTCTCCGCCGAGGACCAGTAGGTAGCCGATGGTGAAGTTGAGGATGTGGCCCACTCGACGCAGGATGGCGGTCCCGAAGTCGATGCGGCCCAGGGGGTTGTCCTCTGGTACGACGCGCAGCTTCATGGCCTTCTTGCCGAAGGAGCCCCCGTAGTGGCTCTCGCAGTAGGGAATGAAGAGGAAGCCGTAGGCGAAGCCGATGAGGCCGATGAGGGGGAAGATCAGGCAGCCCACGAAGGGAATGAGGGCCAGAATGAACGCCACAATGTAGACGGCGATCATGGGCACCACATCGATGATCACCGCCACCAGGCGCGTGAGGAAGTCGCCCCGCTCCCCGATGGGCTGGGCATCGTCGGGGATGGGGGGCAGGTAGGCGGCGAGGAAGGCGGGAACGGGTCCTGCACCCGCGGTCAGTGCAACCGGGGCCACCGGGGTGGGCCTGGGTGCGGGGGGCGGGGCCACAGGCGGGATGGGCGGCGCCGCCGGGGTGGCCACGGGGCCGGTGGCGAGCTGGTCTGGCGTGGCTGGCTCGGCGGACTTCCCGGTGTGGATGGCGGCCAGCTGGTCGGCGGACATGCGCACCGTGCCGCTGGGCACAGCAGGACTGTCCTGGATGTTCAGGGCGACGGTGGCACTCGCTTCGGGGCGGGGGTCCTGGAAGGTGAGCTGCACCTGGCCCAGGGTGATGCGGTCGCCATCCCGCAGCGGGGATGCCTGCACCCGGTTGCCGTTGACCAGCACGCCATTGCTGCTCTGCAGGTCCTGGATCTCGAACCCGCCGGCCACCTCGCGCAACACGCAGTGGTGACGGCTGATGCTGGGGTCCGGCAGGCGCAGCGTGTTGTCCAGCTCGCGGCCCATGTGGACTTCGTTGTCAATGATTTCGTATTCGCGGACGCCCGCGCTTTCGTGCACCAGCAACTTGGCCATGGAATCCCTCGAAGAGGTGGATTGGGCCGAAGTGTAGCGCATCCCAAAGGTTCCGGGGTAGCCCGCCTATCTCGGTTCTTTCTTGACGCCCCGCAGCGGACCGGCCAATCTTCCCCCACAACGGTAGGTGCAGGCATGGTGCTATTCAACGCGGCCACCAAGGAGTTGACGGCCAAGATCGTCTACTACGGCCCCGGCCTGTGCGGAAAGACGACCAACCTCCAGCACGTCTACGACACCCTGCCGGGTGACGGACGCGGCAAGATGCTGTCCCTGGCCACCCAGACGGACCGCACGCTCTTCTTCGACTTCCTGCCCATCGAGCTGGGCACCATCCGGGGCATGAAGACCCGCATCCAGCTCTACACCGTGCCGGGCCAGGTGTTCTACGACGCCACCCGGAAGCTGGTGCTGCGCGGGGCGGACGCCGTGGTCTTCGTGGCCGACTCCCAGGCGCCGGCCCTCGAGAGCAACAAGGAGAGCTTCCAGAACCTGATCACCAACCTGCGGGACCAGGGTGGCGAGCTGGAAAAGATCCCCCACGTCATCCAGTGGAACAAGCGGGACACGCCCAATGCCCTGCCCGTGGCGACCCTCGACCGCGAGATCAACCTGTTCGGTGCGCCCACCTTCGAGGCCTGTGCCATGCGAGGCGAAGGGGTCAAGGAGACGCTCACCGGGGTGGCCAAGCTGGTCCTGAGGAGCCTGGCCGAGAAATACGGCGGAGGCATCGTGGAAGAGCCCGCCGTCCTGCTGGGGGGCCGTCCCCCGGAACCGGAACCCGCCCATGAGTCCACCAAACCCCTGGAAGTGGAGGAGCTCTCTGCCGGGGAATTGCTGGAGGAGATCGACGAGCTCCCCCTGGAGACCGGGCCGGCGGCCCACGTGCCCGCAGCGACCCACATGCCCCACAGCAGCGTGGTGGAAGTACCCGTGGTGCTGGACCGCAGCCTCTTCAGCGGCGACTCGCCCGTGGAGATCCGGCTGAAGCTCTACATCAAGTAGGCCTTCAGGCCTGAAGCCCGGGCCCTTCTTCGGGCAAACTGGTGGTTTGCCCGCCGAGGTCTCCCATGTCCCGCCCGATTGTCACCCGCTTCGCCCCTTCGCCCACGGGCATGCTCCACATCGGCGGGGTGCGCACGGCCCTCTTCTGCTGGCTGTTCGCCCGGAAGCATGGGGGTCGGTTCATCCTCCGCATCGAGGACACCGACCTCTCCCGCAGCACCGACGACAACATCCGCATCATCGAGGAAGGCATGACCTGGTGCGGCCTGGACTGGGATGAGGGCCCCGTGGTGGGTGATCCCAGCCAGTGGAAGGGCCCCCACGGCCCCTACCGCCAGATGCAGCGCATGGACCTCTACAAAGCCAAGATCCAGGAGCTGCTGGACAAGGGCCTGGCCTATCGCTGCCGCTGCTCCCGAGACACCATCGACGCCCGCCGGAAGGCGGTGGAGGCCGCGGGCAAGGTCTTCCAGTACAACCGGGGCATGGACCGTGGGAAGGGTTGCGCCGAGGCCCACCACGATGCCAGCGAGCCGGCCGCCATCCGGTTCCGCATGCCCGTCCAGGGCGACATCGTGGTGCGGGATCTCATCAAAGGGGACACCCGGTTCCCGGCGGACAGCCTGGATGACTGGATCATCGCCCGCACCGGCGACGGCCCCGGCGAGATCGGCGTGCCCACCTACAACTTCTGCGTGGTGGTGGACGACACCCACATGCAAGTGACCCACGTCATCCGGGGCGATGACCACCTGAACAACACGCCCAAGCAGATCCCGCTGTTCGAGGCCTTCGGCTACGACCTGCCGGCCTTCGCCCACGTGCCCATGATCCTGGGCGCGGACGGGGCCAAGCTCAGCAAGCGGCATGGTGCCACCAGCATCACGGAATACCAGGCCATGGGCCTGCTGCCCTCCGCCGTGCGCCTGGCCCTCGCGCGCCTCTCCTGGACGCCCAAGATCGACGGCAAGGCCGTGGAGAGCGCCGAGGAGGAGTTGCTGACGGACGCCCAGATGATCCAGCTCTTCGACCTGGCGGACTGCCAGAAGAGCGCGGCCCGCTTCGACATGGACAAGCTGCAGTGGCTGAACCAGAAGCTCATCCAGCGGGCCCCCTGGCAGGAGCTGGAGCCCCACCTGCGCCCCTTCCTGCCGGAGGCATGGCTGGGCAAGCCCGATGCCTGGAAGGCCCAGGCCATCCAGGCCACCCAGAAGGGCAAATCGCTGACGGACATGGCCGAGGCCCTCCGCTTCGCCTTCGAGCGTCCCGGCAGCTTCGACGAGAAGGCGGTGGAGAAGTTCATGACGGCGGCCGTGCAGCCGGCCCTGCGGGAGGTGGCGGAGCTGACGGACTACAGCCACGAGGCCCTGGAAGCGGCCATCGGCGCCACCCTGGAGCGCCACGGCCTGAAGACCAAGGATCTGGCCCAGGCCCTGCGGGTGGCGCTCTGCGGGAAGCCGGTGAGCCCTGGCATCTTTGACACGTTGATGTTGGTGGGCCTCGAGGAAGTCCGGGCCCGCCTGGCGCGGTGGCTCTGATGGACCTCCAGGAGTTCACCCAGCTCACGCTGGCGGTGCTGGAGGATCAGGATACGGCCTCGTACGCTCCCACCCTCATCGCGGGGGAGACGGTCCAGGTCATCCAGGGCATTCCCGAGGGCCTCGACCACCGGGAGGCCCTCCAGGAGACCGTCCTGCGCCTGGGACTGCAGCAATCCGACTTCCTCTTCGGGGTGAAATCCGGCCCGGGCGAGATCACCACGGGCTTCCACACGGCCGTCGACACCCAGTTCCAGCGCATTTCCGAGCTGCGTCAGGGCTTCGTGGTCACGAACCTCGAGGCCTGCGACTGGTGGACCCTGGGGCAGGGGCGGGACCAGTAACGGTTTTACCCCACTGCCCCTCTGGTCTGGCTATGCTGAATCCCATGATTCCCCATCAGGCCAACGACCCGCGCCCTAGCACCTGCCGTGCGGGTGGACGTCGCACACACTGACCTGCCCAGGTCACGACAGCCACCCCCGCCTCTGCCGGCGGGTTTTTTCGTTTCAGGGAGCCCCCATGACCCAGCATCCCCAGCTCGCCATCCTCGGCTTCGGCACCATGGGCCAGGCCATCAGCGCCGGCCTGGTGGAGGCCTCTGGCTATCCAGCGGACCGCATCCACGTCGCCACCCGTCATCCCCAGGCGACCCGCGCCCGGGCTGAGGCCCTGGGGATCAGCCTGTCCCAGGACGTGGCCCCGGCCGTGAAAGCCGCTGAGGTGGTGCTGCTCTGCGTCAAGCCCAAGGAACTGAAGGGCCTGCTGGCGGAGCTCTCCGCCTCCGGCGCCCTGGACCACCGGCCGCTGGTGGTGTCCATTGCGGCGGGCACCACCCTGGCCTTCCTGGTGGCCCATACGCCGGAAGGCACGCCGCTCATCCGGGCCATGCCCAACACCCCCTGTTCCATCCGGCGGGGCATGACGGTGCTGGCGGCGGGGCAGGGCGTCACCGGGATCCAGCTGGACCAGGCCCGGGCCCTCTTCGAGCCTCTCGGGCGCGTCATGGACTTGGAGGAGCAGCACATGGACGCCGTTACGGGGCTCAGCGCCAGCGGGCCGGCCTTCATGTTCGTCATCCTGGAATCCCTGGCGGAGGGTGGCGTCCAGTGTGGCCTCCCCCGGGCCGTGGCCGTGGAACTGGCGGCCCAGATGACCCTGGGCGCCGCGTCCATGGTGCTGGAGACCGGCCGGCACCCGGCGGCCCTCAAGGACGAGGTCACCACCCCCGCCGGCTGCACCATCGCCGGACTCATGGTCCTGGAGGATGGCCGCATCCGCTCCGTCGTGGCCCGGGGCATCGAGCGCGCCACCCAAGTGGCGGCGGGATTGGGGTGAACGCTAAATGCTTTTTTCACCACGAATGGCGCGAATGATCGCCAATGGGCACGCCCGGCCTCCCCGTACCTTTTCATTCGCGCTTATTCGCGTCCTTCGCGGTTCCCAATGCTTTTGTGACCTTCGGCTTGTTATCTTTGAGGTTTGCTTCCTGTGAGCCCCGATGCCTGCTGAGTCGCCCCTTCCAGAACCCAAGCACCTCCACTTCATCGAGGAGATCGTGGAGGCGGACCGTGCCTCCGGGAAGCACGGGGGGCGGGTGCTCACGCGCTTTCCACCAGAGCCCAACGGCTACCTGCACATCGGCCACGCCAAGAGCATCTGCCTGAACTTCGGCCTGGCCAAGGCCTATGGTGGCGCCACCAACCTGCGCTTCGATGACACCAATCCAGTGAAGGAGGATGTGGAGTACGTCGACTCCATCCGCGAGGACGTGCAGTGGCTGGGCTTCGACTGGAAGGGCGAGTACTTCGCCTCCGACTATTTTCCCTTTCTCTATGACTATGCCGAATACCTCATCGGTGCAGGCAGGGCCTACGTCTGCGACCTCTCCGAGGCCCAGATCCGCGAATACCGTGGCAACTTCCACGTGCCTGGGACGAACAGCCCCCATCGGGACCGCAGCCCTGAGGAAAACCTCGATCTGTTTCGTCGCATGAAGGCCGGGGAATTCCCGGACGGGTCCCGGGTGCTGCGGGCCAAGATCGACATGGCCAGCGGCAACATGAACCTGCGGGACCCGCTCATGTACCGCATCCGCCGGGCCCACCACCACCGCACCGGGGACACCTGGTGCATCTACCCCATGTACGACTACGCCCATGGCGTGTCAGACGCCATCGAGACCATCACGCACTCCATCTGCACCCTGGAGTTCGAGGATCACCGGCCCCTCTACGAGTGGTTCCTGGAGCAGGACGTGGAGGGCCGGTTCTTCCAGCGCCCTCTGCCGCGCCAGATCGAGTTCGCCCGGCTCAACCTCACGCACACCGTCATGAGCAAGCGCCGCCTGCTGCAGCTGGTGCAGGAGGGCATCGTGCGCGGCTGGGACGACCCCCGCATGCCCACCATCTGCGGCCTCCGCCGCCGGGGCTACACGCCCGAGTCCATCCGCGCCTTCGCCGAGCGGGTCGGCGTGGCCAAGCGCGACATGGTGGCGGACGCGGGCCTGCTGGAGTTCTGCATCCGCGAAGACCTGGAGGCCCGGGCCCCCCGCCGCATGGCGGTACTGCGTCCGTTGAAGGTGGTCATCACCAACATGGGCGAGGGCGAATCCTTCGAGGTGGAAGTGCCGAACCATCCGGACGATGCCTCCCTCGGCACCCGCAAGCTGGCCTTCGGCCGCGAGCTGTTCATCGACCAGGACGATTTCCGGGAGGAGGCCCCCAAGAAGTGGTTCCGGCTGGCCCCGGGGGCCGAAGTGCGCCTGCGGGGCGCCTGCCTCATTCGGTGCCAGGAGGTGATCAAGGATGCCTCTGGACAGGTCGTTGAGCTCCACTGCACCTGGGATCCCGCCAGCAAAGGCGGTACGGCCCCCGATGGCCGCAAGGTGAAGGGCACCCTCCACTGGGTGAGCGCCGCCCATGCCCTGTTGGCCGAAGTCCGTCTCTACGAGCCCCTCTTCAGCCAGGAAGACCCCATGGACGTGCCCGAGGGCCAGGACTGGAAAACCCTCCTGAACGCTGGCAGCCTCGAGGTGCTGGCCCAGGCCCGTCTGGAGCCCAGCATGGCAGCGGCTCAGGTTGGTGAGCGCTTCCAGTTCGAGCGCACGGGCTACTTTTCGGTGGATCCGGATTCTGTCCCCGGAAGGCCGGTGTTCAACCGGACGGTTGGGCTGAAGGATAGCTGGACCAAGATCGAGGCAAAGCTGTAGAACTGCCGAAGGAGCCGTGAGACTGAGGCCAACTTGGTGGTGATGCTCAGCCCGGTGGGTTCCCGGCTCGAAACGCGGCTCTGCCGCGCCCCTCGCCACCCACCTGGGCTTCGCCCTCGCCGGGGCCCCGACTGCGCAGAGCCCCCCGGGCTCTGCTTCGTCACCCGGCGGTCGGGAGGACCAAGATCGAGGCCAAGGGCTGACGCGGCGCTTCCCGTCCCCCTCGGCCGGGGATCGAGGTGGGTGGTGTGACCCAGGTCGCATCGGGACCTCCGGGATTCCCTCCCTGCATGTCCGCAGGGGCTTGGCTCTGCTAGGCTCGATGGGTTGGGCCTCCCTGCGGGCGGCCCTGCCGGGAAGCCGCCCATGGACAAGCTCGCGAGCCTGCTGCATACCACCCCTGCCATCGCCTGGATGGTGGTGAAGGTCATCATCGTCTTCGGCGGCGTCATGTCGCTGGCGGCGGTCTGGACGTGGGTCGAACGACGGGGCTCCGCCATGCTCCAGGACCGCATCGGCCCCAACCGGGCCGCGCTCTTTGGCCGGATCCGCATCATCGGCCTGGCCCAGATCCTGGCGGACGGCATCAAGATGTTCTTCAAGGAGGACCTGGTCCCCACCGACGCCAACCGTCGGCTGTTCTGGCTGGCGCCCTTCCTCGCCTTCGTCCCCGCCCTGATGGGCTTCGCCGTGATCCCTTTTGGTCGCAGCTTCGTCAGTGGTGGCCAGACCTACCACCTGTCCCTGCTCGACCCGGGCAACGGCATGGGAATGCTCTATCCCCTGGCCATCGGGGGGTTGGCGGTCTACGGCGTCCTGGTGGCTGCCTGGTCCAGCAACAACAAGTGGTCCATCCTCGGCGGCATGCGGGCCTCGGCGGCCATGGTGAGCTACGAGATCGGCATGAGCTTGGCGGTGGTCGCGCTCTTCATGACCACCGGTGGCTACGACCCCAGTGAAATCATCGCCCGGCAGGGGGGCACCCTCTGGAAGGTGCTGCCCAACTGGAACATCTTCCATCAGCCACTGGGCTTCCTGGTGTTTTTCACCTGCATGTTCGCCGAGACGAACCGCCTGCCCTTCGACTTCGCCGAGGGCGAAAGCGAGATCGTGGCAGGGTTCAACACCGAGTTTGGCAGCATGAAGTTCAGCCTCATGGCCCTCGCCGAGTACTCGCACATGATGACGGCCTCGGCCCTCGTCGCCACGCTCTACTTCGGCGGCTGGCAGGTCCCCTTCGTGCAGGATCCCTCGGTGATGCTGTCCGTGGCCAGCTTCGTCCTCAAGCTGCTCTTCTTCGCCTGGGTGTTCGTGTGGATCCGCTGGACGCTGCCGCGGTTCCGCTATGACCAGCTGATGCACCTGGGTTGGAAGGTCATGCTGCCGCTGTCCATGGTGAACCTGGTCTTCCACGCCTGGCGCATGAGCCAGGGACACTGAGGAGAAGGATGATGGGTGTCCTCGTCAAGAAGGTCGAGCTGAGCTGGCTGGACCGCACCTATGTCTGGCCGGTGCTCAAGGGCATGTCCATCACCTTCGGGCACTTCATCCGCAACCTCTTCACGTCCACAGCCAAGCGCTACACGGTCCAGTACCCGGATATGAAACGGGAACTGCCCGAAGGCTACCGTGGGCTGCACGAGCTCAAGCGCTTCGAGGATGGCGCCATCAAGTGCGTGGCCTGCTTCATGTGCCAGGAAGCCTGCCCCGCGCGCTGCATCAGCATCGAAGCAGAGGAATTCAGCGACCTGAACATCACCCAGGGCTTCGAGGAGAAGCGTCCGGCGGTCTTCAAGATCGACATGCTGCGGTGCATCTACTGCGGCATGTGCGAGGAAGCCTGCCCCAAGGATGCCATCTGGCTGCGCAACGACTACGAATTTGCCGCCTACGATCGCCTCTCCATGCAGTATGGCAAGTGGGACCTCATGAACACCTACGCCGAGGCTGATGGCAAGTCGCAGATCACCCAGGACACCACCCCCACCGTGCCGCGCCGCACGATCGCGTTGTAAGGAGCGGCCATGTTCATCACCTTTGCCCTCATCACGCTCCTGGGCGCCCTGGGGATGCTGCTGCAGAAGAACATCATCGTGGCCGGTCTCTTCATGGTGGCCACCTTCTTCGGCGTGGCTGGGCTCTTCGTGCTCCTCGCCAATCCCGTCGCCGCCGCCCTCCAGATCATCGTCTACAGTGGCGCCATCATGGTGCTGGTGCTCTTCGTCATCATGATGCTCAACAGCCACGAGGAGGAGGCTGCCCAGAGCGCCCGTCCGGTCCAGCGCTGGCTGTCCCTCGCCGTGGTGGCCGCCCTGGCCTTCGGGGCCGTGAAGCTGGTGGTCTCTTCCCCCGGGGTGAAGGCCCTGGCCACGCGCAATTCGGCGATGCCCGCGGCGATGACGCTGCAGCAGGTGGGCGCCGGGATCTTCCCGGAGCACCTCCTGGGCTTCGAGGTGGCCGGCCTGCTGCTGCTAGCGGCCATGATCGGTGCCGTCGCGCTGACCAAACGGAATCTGTGAGGAGCCGGTGATGACGGGCATGGACGCGATTCTCCAGGGCGGCCTCCAGGGATACTTGGTGGTGGCCTTCCTGCTGTTCTCCATCGGGCTGGCCACGGTGCTCCTTCGGCGCACCCTGCTCATCCAGTTCATGGGTGTGGAGCTGATGCTCAACGCCGCCAATGTGGCCTTGCTGGCCTTCGCCCGGTTCCGCGGCGGGGATGCCCAGGCCATGGTGTTCTACCTCTTCATCATCGCCGTGGCGGCCTGTGAAGCCGCTGTCGGCCTGGCATTGGTCATCGGCCTCTTCCGCCACCGGGACACCACCGACTCGGACCGCGCCGCCAGCCTGAAGCAGTGAGGATGCGATGAACAAGTACTACTGGCTCATTCCGATCCTTCCCCTGCTGGGCTCGGCCTTCAACGGGCTGTTGGGCAAGCGGGCGGGGAAGGGCGTCGTCACCTTTGTGGGGCTGGGCACCCTCTTCGCCTCCCTGCTGCTAGCCGCCTCCGCCTTCTTCGCCATGAAGGCCCTGCCGGACCATCGCCTGGTGCTGACCTATGCCGAATGGATGGCCACCGGGTCCCTCAGCGTGCCCTTCGGCCTGGTGATCGATCCCCTCAGCGGCACCATGATGCTGGTGATCACGGGCATCGGGTTCCTCATCCACCTCTACTCTGTCGGCTACATGCACGAGGATGAGGGCTATGCGCGGTTCTTCAGCTACCTGAACCTCTTCGTGTTCTTCATGCTGACCCTGGTGCTGGGCTCCAGCCTGGTGCTGATGTTCGTGGGCTGGGAAGGCGTGGGCCTCTGCTCTTATCTGCTCATCGGCTATTTCTTCGAGACGGATTTCGCACCGGCCGCTGGGCTGAAGGCATTCCTGATGAACCGCGTGGGCGACCTGGGCGTGGTTATCGGCATGATGGTGCTGTTCGCGGCCTTCGGCACCCTCACGGTGGATAGCATCCTCACCCAGGCGGGTCATCTGGCCCCGGAAGTGGGCTTCGGCGTCCTCACCTTCGCCACCCTCATGCTCTTCGTGGGGGCCACGGGCAAGAGCGCCCAGCTGCCTCTCTACCTCTGGCTGCCGGATGCCATGGCGGGCCCCACCCCGGTCAGCGCCCTGATCCACGCGGCGACCATGGTTACCAGCGGTATCTACATGATCTGCCGCCTGGCCCCGGTGTTCTCCATGACCCCCATCACCATGGGCGTCATCGCCTGGGTGGGTGCGGCCACCGCCCTGTTCGCCGCCACCATCGGCCTGGTTCAGCGCGACATCAAGAAGGTGCTGGCCTACTCCACGGTCTCTCAGCTGGGCTACATGTTCCTGGGCCTGGGCGCTTCCGGCTTCGCTGCGGGCTTCTTCCACGTCTTCACCCATGCCTGGTTCAAGGCCCTCCTCTTCCTTGGCGCCGGCAGCGTGATCGTCGCCATGCACCACGAGCAGGACCTGTTCAAGATGGGCGGGCTCAGGACCAAGACGAAGATCACCTTCATCACCATGGTGGCGGGCACCGTGGCCATCATGGGCTTCCCCGGCACTTCCGGCTTCTTCAGCAAGGACGAGATCCTCTACCTCGCCTACCTCAAATCTCCGGTCCTCTGGGTGATCGGCGTGGTGGCCGCCTGCTGCACCAGCTTCTACATGTGGCGCCTCATGGCCCTCACCTTCTGGGGGGAGCCCCGCGATCACCATGCCTATGAGCATGCCCACGAGAGCCCGCTCAGCATGACCCTGCCGCTCATGGTGCTAGCCCTGGGTGCTCTCTTCTGGGGTTTCTGGGGCGTGCCCGAGGCCTTCGGCGGGCACTTCGCCGTGGGCGAGTGGCTGAAGCCCGCCCTCACTTATGGCCAGACCCACGCGGCCCATGGCCACCACGAGGGCCCGGCGGTGCTGCTGGCCGTGATCTCCACGGTCCTTGGCCTCGCCTTCGGCCTCCTGGGCTGGGTCAGGTACAAGAACGGCCCTGCGGCCGAGCTGGCCTTCGCCGAGCGGCATCCCTTCGTCCACAACCTGCTGCTGAACAAGTACTACGTGGACGAGGGCGTGGAGCTCTACCTGCTGCGGCCCATCCGCTGGTTCGGCAACCTGCTCTGGAAGCTCTTTGACGTGATCCTCATCGACGGCGTGGGGGTGAACCTGCCGGGTGCGCTGACGCGCGTCTTCGGCGACTTCACCGCCCTGCTCCAGACCGGCCGGGTGCGCAACTACGCCCTCAGCATGGTGCTGGGGGCCGCGGTCCTCCTCTATGTCTTCCTGAAGTAGGTGGGGCGATGACCTGGCTGAACTCCCATCCCCTCACCTTCCTGGTCTTCGCCCCGACGATCCTGGGCCTGATCCTGATGGCGCTGCCCCATGCCCTGGGTCGGCTCGCCCGCATGCTCGGGTTCATGGGCGCCCTGGGCGTCTTCGCCCTCAGCCTGGCCTGGCTGCTGGGCCATGGCGCAGGGGGCGTCGTCGAACGGACGCCCTGGTTCTCCCTGGTGGGCCTCCCGGTGGACTACGCCCTCACGGTGGACGGTCTCAACCTGTGGCTGGTGATCCTCACCACCTTCCTGGTGCCCCTCACCATGCTGGGGACCTGGAACAGCCTGAAGGACCGCATCGGCACCTTCGCGGCGCTGTTCCTCCTGCTGGAGACGGGCATGCTGGGCGCGCTGATGGCCCAGGACCTGTTCTTCTTCTACCTGTTCTGGGAAGCCATGCTCATCCCGATGTATTTCATGATCGGGGTCTGGGGTGGCGATGAGCGGCGCTACGCCGCCAACAAGTTCTTCCTCTACACCCTGAGCGGCTCGCTGCTCTGGCTGGTGGCGCTGCTCTACCTCGCGAACAAGGCCGGGAGCTTCAACCCTGCCGTCATGGGCCAGGCTGCCTCCACACTTCCCTTCAACGTGCAGTGCACGCTGTTCATCGCCTTCGCCGTGGCCTTCGCCATCAAGGTGCCCCTGTTCCCGCTGCACACCTGGCTGCCGGATGCCCACGTGCAGGCGCCCACCGCCGGGTCCGTCATCCTGGCCGGCGTCCTGCTGAAGCTGGGCGGGTACGGGTTCATCCGCTTCGCCATACCCATGTTTCCCCAGGCGGCCATGCACTACGCCAAACCCCTGGCCCTGCTCAGCGTCATCGCCATCGTCTACGGCGCCCTGGTGGCCATGGTGCAGCGGGACATCAAGAAACTGGTGGCCTACTCGTCGGTGAGCCACATGGGCTTCGTCATGCTGGGCCTCGCCTCATTCACGGTGATCGGCACCCAGGGCGCCATGCTGCAGATGCTCAACCACGGCATCAGCACAGGCGCGCTCTTCCTGATGGTGGGCATGCTCTACGACCGCGCCCACACCCGCATGATCGCGGACTTCGGTGGGGTGGCCACCAAGATGCCCGTGTTCACGGCCTTCTTCCTCATCGTCACCCTGAGTTCCATCGGGCTGCCCCTCACCAACGGGTTCGTGGGTGAGTTCTGGATCCTCAACGGCACCTTCCTGTCCGGCTTCACCTGGGGCCGCCTTTACGCGTGCCTGGCCACCTCCGGAATCCTGCTGGGCGCGGTCTACATGCTCTGGATGTTCAAGCGGGTCTTCTGGGGCCCCGAGAACAAGGATGAGGACAGCGGCACCCACCACCTCCATACCGACCTGAATGCCCGGGAAGTGGCGGTCCTGCTACCCCTGGTGGTGCTCATCCTCTGGATGGGCATTCATCCCAAGACCTTCGTCGCGGTCAGCGAGGCGCCGGTGACGGCCCTCCTGCAGGACGCCAAGGCCCCGGCCATCCGGACCTTCGTCCTGACGCCTGCGGTGCATGAAGCCCCCGCTCCCGACGTCCATGAGGGAACCGCCGGCACCGCCGCCGAACCCGCCGCCCACGAGGTGCACTGATGAGCCTCACGCCTAGCCAGTGGGCGGCCCTGCTGCCGCTGATCATCCCCGCCATGGGGGCCTGCCTGATTCCCCTGATGTCCCTCGACAAGGATCAGGGCACCGTGAAGTGGATCCGGGCCGTCATGTACGGCACCGCCCTCCTGGCCGTGGGCGCCAGCTTCTGGTATCTGACGGATCTGTGGCAGACCGGCGGCCAGCCCAGCTTCTTGCAGCTGCGAATGGACCGGCTGGCCCAGTTCACCGGCATCTTCGTGCTGGTGGCGGCGGCTCTCACCATCCTCCAGAGCTGGGATCACTTCCACCAGGAGGGCTGGGTGAAGGGCGAGACGCTATCGCTCCTCCTCTTCTCGGTGACGGGCATGATGCTCTTCGCCTCAACCACGCACTTCGTGGTGCTGTTCCTGGCCCTCGAGCTCTTCAGCATTCCCCTCTACGCCCTGGTGGGCACGGTGCGTGCCCGCTCCCAGAGTTCGGAGGGCGGCATGAAGTACTTCCTGACCGGCGCGGTGGCCTCCAGCTGCTTCCTCATGGGTGGCGTGCTCATCTACGGCCTCAGCGGCACCTTTGATTTGTCGGCGGCGGCGTTCAGCCTGCGCGGCCAGGGCCTGGCCCTGGACCCGCTGGTGCTCGTGGGAGCGGCCCTCATGCTCGTGGGCTTCCTCTTCAAGGTCTCGGCCGTGCCCTTCCATCAGTGGACGCCCGATGCCTACGAGGCCTCGCCGCACCCCATCGCCGGGTTCATGTCCGTGGCCACCAAGGGCGTGGCCTTCATCGCCCTGCTCCGCATCTTCCCCGGCAGCTTCGGCCCCTTGGCTGCGGTGGGCGTCAAGTTCCAGGCCGTGTTCGCCATCCTGGCCATGGCCACCCTGGTGCTGGGCAACCTCACGGCCCTGGTGCAGACCAACGTGAAGCGCATGCTGGCCTACTCGAGCATCAGCCATGCGGGCTACCTCATGCTGGGCTTCGTGGCCGGAACCCCCGCCGCCTACAACGGCGTGCTGTTCTACCTGGTCATCTACCTGGCCATGAACATGGGCGCCTTCGGCCTGTTGACGGCCTTGGGCCTGGTGGGCGAGCACACCACCTTCGACGACCTGCGGGGCCTGGGCTGGAAGCGGCCCGCCATGGGCGTGGCAGCGGCCATCTTCATGCTCAGCCTGGCAGGCATCCCCCCCATGGGTGGCTTCTATGGCAAGTACATGATATTTCGTGAGTTGGTGGCCACGGGCCACGTCGGCATGGCCGTCCTCGGCGTGCTGGCGAGCCTGGTGTCCGCCTACTACTACCTGCGGGTGCTGGTGGCCCTGTTCCTCCAGGCGCCCAGTGCCGAAGCCGAGCGCCTGGCCTCTGATCGGCCAACCGTCCATGCCCCCATGGCTGGGGCCACGGTCCTGGTGGCGGCGGGCATCGTGCTGGCGGGGGGCTTCCTCCAGACCCTGCTGTCCGACGGGTTCACCCGTCGGGCCCTCATGGATGGGCTGGGATTCATCCGCTGAAACCTGCCGTTCGACCGGCGGATTCCGTCATTCGACCTGGACACCCAACCAGCGATGGTGGTCCATGCATCGTTATGCGAAGGTATAGGGTGGTTCTACCCCGCCCCCTTGACACTCGGAGTCCTGCGCCATGAAGCGGAATACCTGGATCGGTCTTGGCCTCGGCCTCGTGGTGGTGGCAGGTGGAGCCGCCTATGTGTTCACCCGCCCCAAGGACGTCATCAAGTGGCGGCAGGCGAAGGTGGACCGGGGCGGCGTCACCCAGCGAATCAACGCCACCGGGGCGGTCAACCCCGTGGTGCAGGTGGCGGTGGGTACCCAGGTCTCCGGCGTCATCTCGGCGCTCTATGTGGACTACAACAGCATCGTGAAGAAGGGGCAGCTCATCGCGCAGATCGACCCCACGGTCTGGGACACCCAGCTCCAGGATGCCCAGGCCAGCCTGCTCCGCTCCCAGGCGGCCTATGACTTCGCCAAAGCAGACTACGAGCGCAGCAAGCGCCTGGCTGCCGACAAGCTGTTGGCGGACCAGGACCTCGACATCAAGGCCACGGCCCTGAAGAACGCCCAGGGCAACCTGGAGTCGGCCAAGGCCTCCCTGTCCCGGGCCAAGGCGAACCGCAGCTACTGCGACATCACCGCGCCGGTGGACGGGGTGGTGATCTCCCGGCTGGCGGACGTGGGCCAGACCGTGGCCGCCAGCTTCAGCACGCCGAACCTGTTCCAGATCGCCCAGGACCTCTCGCAGATGAAGGTTCAGGTGAACATCGGAGAGTCCGACATTGACGAGGTGCAGGTGGGGCAGCGGGCCTTCTTCACCGTGGACAGCCTGCCCGACAAGCAGTTCGCCGCCACGGTGAGCCTGGTGCGGCAGGAGCCCGTCACCACCCAGAATGTCGTGAACTATGTGGTGGAGCTGCTGGTGCCGAACGTCGCGCTGCCCAGCGCGGGCGAGGCCGCTCCCGCCACCCCCGATCATTCCGGCCGCGCCGGGAAATCCCGCCCTGCCGTGGCCGGGCAGACCCCCGGTGGGCGCGAGGGCGCGCCCGATCCCGAGAAGGCCTGGGAGCGGATGAAGGATCGTCTGCCCGAAGGGACGACCAAGGCGGAGTTCCTGCAGCGCTTCAAGGCGCGCATGGCCGGCCAGGGGCGACCCCCGCTGCCCCAGGCGAGCACCCCTGCGGCGGGCGACCCCGGTGCCCTGGCCCGGACCCCCGGAGGCGCCAGCCTCCTTGGCGGCCCGAAGTTCACCGGCAGCCTGGCCCTCCGGCCCGGCATGACCGCCAACGTCACCATCATCACCAACCAGCGAAGGGATGTGCTCCGGTTGCCCAATGCGGCCCTGCGGTTCAACCCTGCGGCGTTCCTGAAGGACGAGAAGAAGGCCGAAACACCCCGTTCCGGGCAGGGTCCCGGCGGCGGTGCCCGCCCCGCGGCCCAGAGCGGTTCAGGTACCCATGGCGGTGTGATGGCCAAGCGCGAGGACCGGGTCTGGGTGCTGGAGAATGGCAAGCCCAAGGCGGTGGTCGTGAAGGCAGGCATCACCGATGGCCAGTTCACCGAAGTCTCGGGTGAAGGTGTCCAGGAAGGCATGCAGGTCCTGGTGGGTGTGGAGAATGGCAAGCCCACCACCGGTGGCCCGGCCCCCCTGGGCGGCAATCCCATGCGGCGTTAGCCCGGAGTCCCGCCATGGCGCTGCTGGAGTTCCTGAAGCTGGCCTTGTTTGCCATCACGCGCAACAAGATGCGGGCGTTTCTCACCATGCTCGGCATCATCGTGGGCGTGGGGGCGGTCATCGCCATGATCGGCATCGGCGAGGGTTCCAAGCGGGCCTCCATCCAGCTGATCCAGAACATGGGCTCCAACATGCTCATGATCTTCCCGGGGCAGGGCAGCAGCCGCTTCGGCCCCTCCGCCATGGGCAGCGCCGACATTCTCCTGGAGAGCGACGCGCCGCTCATCCAGCAGGAGCTCAGCAACAGCAGCGTGGTGAGTGCCACTCCCTATGTGCAGACCACCCGACCGGTGATCTACCAGAACAGCAACTACGTCACCCAGATCCAGGGCACGGGCCCCGAGTTCGTACAGATCAAGGGCTGGGAGATGGAATCGGGCCGCTTCTTCACGGACAGCGAGGTCCGCGGAATGGCCAAGGTCTGCGTCATCGGCCAGACCGTGAAGGACAACCTCTTCCCCAACGGGGAGGATCCCCTGGGCCAGACCGTGCGCGTCGGGGCGCTGCCCTTCCAGGTGGTGGGTGTGCTGGAGAAGAAGGGCGCCGGACTCTTCGGCGACCAGGATGACCTCATCGCCGCACCCTACACCACCGTCATGCGCAAGATCATGGGGCGCGACAGGATCCAGCGCATCATGGTCAGCGCCCAGGAGGGCAAGGCCGAGCTGGCCGAAACCGAGATCACCGCCCTGCTGCGCCAGCGGATGAAGACGCCTCCCAAGGACGACAACCCCTTCCAGATCCGCAAGCAGGACGACATCGTGCAGATGCAGACCCAGCAGGCGGGCATCCTCACGGCCCTGCTGGCGGTGGCCGCCAGCATCTCCCTCCTGGTGGGCGGCATCGGCATCTCCAACATCATGCTGGTGAGCGTCACCGAGCGCACCCGGGAGATCGGCATCCGGCGTGCCCTCGGCGCCACGCAGCACAGCATCCTCTGGCAGTTCCTCACCGAGGCGGTGGTGCTGTCGATCTTCGGAGGCATCATCGGCGTCGCCTTCGCCTACAGCGCGGTCTTCATCCTGCAGAAGTTCCAGATCCCCGCCGTGACGGAATCCTGGGCCGTGGCCCTGGGGCTCGGCTTCTCGGGGCTCGTGGGCGTGGCTGCGGGTTTCCTGCCAGCCCTGAAGGCGGCGAAGCTGAACGTGATCGACGCCCTGAGGTACGAGTAGCCCGGGCCATGGACGTGCCCGAGGCCGCCCACGATCCCTACGCGGCCCTGCGCGGCCTCGACTTCCGCTGGTTTCTCGGCTCCATGGGGTTTGTCACCCTGGGCCTCCAGGTGCAGGGCGTGGTGGTGGGTTGGCAGGTCTACGACCGCACGGGGGATCCCCTGGCCCTGGGCCTGGTGGGGCTGGCGGAGGCCCTGCCGTTCCTGGCGGTGGCGCTCTTTGGCGGGCACGTGGCGGACCGGGTCAACCGCCTGCGCCTCTGCCGCCTCTCGGCCCTGAGCCTGGCCTTCTGCTCGGCCCTGCTGTGGGCCTACACCTGGCAGTCGACCTCGGGCGTGCTGCCGCGAGGGGTTACCCCCATCTATGCCGTCATCTTCCTCACCGGCCTGGTGCGGGCCTTCTACCGGCCGGCCAACCTCGCCCTGGGCACCGACCTGCTGCCCAAGCACCTCTATGCCAACGGCTCCACCTGGCGGGTCTCGGTCTTCCACGCAGGCATGGTGGTGGGGCCCGCCCTCGGGGGGCTGGTCTACGCCTGGCGGGGGCCCGTGACCGCCCATGCCCTGGCCATGGCCCTCCTCGGCACGGGCTTCCTGGGCATGCTCTTCATCCGGCAGGCCCCTGCGCCCGTTCGGCCCAGGGCCGGCTCCGTCTTCGCCAGCCTCGGTGAAGGCCTCCGGTTCGTCTTCTCCCAGCGCCTGCTGCTGGGGGCCTTCAGCCTCGACCTCTTCGCCGTGCTGTTCGGGGGCGCGGTGGCGGTGCTGCCGGTCTTCGCCCGGGAGGTCCTCCACACCGGTCCCCAGGGGCTTGGGCTGCTGCGGGCGGCACCGGCGGTGGGGTCTGTGCTCATGGGGCTCACCCTCGCCCATCTGCCGCCCCTGCGCCGGGCGGGGCGCACCCTGCTGCTCTGCGTCGCCGGGTTCGGGGTGGCCATGATCGCCTTCGCCCTCAGCCGCAGCTTTCCGCTCAGCCTGCTGCTGCTGGCCGTGAGCGGGGCGGTGGACAACGTCAGCGTCGTCCTGCGCGCCACCCTGCTGCAGACCCTCACACCCGAGGCCATGCTGGGCCGGGTGGCCTCGGTAAACCAGCTGTTCATCGGCTCCAGCAACGAGATCGGCGCCTTCGAAAGCGGCGTGTCGGCGCGGCTGCTGGGCCTGGTGCCGTCGGTGATCTTCGGGGGCTGCATGACGCTGCTGGTGGTGGCTGGCACCGCGTGGCGGGTGCCCGCGCTACGGAGGCTGGACCGCATCCAGTAAAGTTTTTTGCCACTGATGAACACGGATAAACACGGATGGGGAAACCTCCAACCGCAGGCATGCAGACGGCGCTGAAGAGGGCATGAGCAGCCATGAATTCATCTGAGTTCATCCGTGTTCATCTGTAGGCAACCCAATTTTTGGCTCAGAGCCGCTCCACCACTGGATAAAGCAGGCTCCATTTTCATACCCTTCCGTGGCATGAAAAAGCGGCCCCGAAGGGCCGCCCACTGAAGACTGAAGGCCGAGGACTGCCTACAGCACCGCCAGCGCGGCGTTGTAGTCGGGTTCCTGGGCGATCTCGGGTACCAGCTCGGTGTGGAGCACCTTCCCGGCGGCGTCCACCACGACCACGGCCCGGGCCAGCAGGCCCTTGAGGGGGCCGTCCACCAGGGTCACGCCGTAGGCCGTGCCGAAGTCGGCGCTGCGGAAGGTCGAGCCGGGCACCACGTTATCCAGGCCCTCGGCGCCGCAGAAGCGCTTCTGGGCGAAGGGCAGGTCGGCGCTGATGCAGAGGATGGTGGTGTTGGGCTTCTCGTTGGCGCGGGCGTTGAACTTGCGAACGCTGGCAGCGCAGGTGGGGGTGTCCAGGCTGGGGAAGATGTTCAGCACGACCCGCTGCCCGGCCAGGTCCTTGCCGCTGATCTCGGACAGGTCCGTGCGCACCAGGGTGTAGGCCGGGGCGGCGGCGCCCACCTTGGGCAGGTCGCCGGCGGTGTGGATGGGGTTGCCTTTGAGGGTCACTTGGGCCATGGGCTGCTCCTGAGGATGAATGTCCAGCTTAACGCCTTGAGGGGGACGCAGGTATGGCCCGTACCTGAGGTAGTCTTGGACATTCCCGCGATGGAGCCCCATGCCCTCCCTGCTGCAGAAGATCACCGCGCGGGATCACCGCCTGGCCAGCTTCCGGCACTACGAGCTGCTGGTGCACGTCTACGTGGTGGTGCTGCTCATCAGCAACCTGATGGGACCCAAGCCCACCCAGATCGGCCCCTTCATCTTCAGCGGCGCCCAGCTGCTCTTCCCCATCACCTACATCTTCGGGGACATCTTCACCGAGGTGTACGGCTACGGCGGCTCCCGCCGGGCCATCTGGGTGGCTTTCCTGGCCAGCCTCCTGATGGGGGCCTTCGCCCTGTTCATGGTGTGGCTGCCGGCGGCGCCAGCCTGGCCCCGGGAGAACCAGCGGGCCTTCGAGATCGTCTTCGGCGCCACCACCCGTGGCATCCTGGCCAGCCTGGCGGCCTTCTGGGTGGGCGAGTTCGTCAACAGCTACGTCATGGCCCGGATGAAGGTCTGGACCGGCGGCCGCTGGCTCTGGACCCGCACCATCGGCAGCACCGTGGCGGGCCAGGCGGTGGACAGCCTGGTGGTCACCTTCGGCCTCTTCGCCTTCACGCTGCCGGTGAAGACCATCCTCGTCATGGCGGGCAGCGGGTACCTCTTCAAGGTGCTCTACGAGGCGGCGGTCACGCCCCTCACCTATGCCGTCGTGGGCTTCCTCAAGCGCACCGAAGGCGTCGACGTCTACGACGAAGGCACCAACTTCAACCCCTTCCTGAAGGACGCCTGACCGCGCCCCGGATCTGCGGCTGTGCCGCGCAGCGCGCGGGGGTCCGGGGGTGTTCGCGCAGCGTTGAACCCCGGAGGCGGAAGGGAATCAAGCCCTGAGGGGCTTGGCCGCGCAGGGCGCGGGGGCCCGGGGGTGTTCGCGCAGCGTTGAACCCCGGAGGCGGAAGGGAATCAAGCCCTGAGGTGCTTGGCCGCGCAGGGCGCGGGGGCCCGGGGGTGTTCGCGCAGCGAGGAACCCCCGGAGGTTATCGTGGCGGGAACTTGGCCAGGATGTCCCGGACGGCGCGGGTCACCACCTCGTCCGCATCCTCGGGATTCTCCAGACCGGTCAGTGCCCCGGCGGCGGCACCCTGCCAGATCATCTGGTTGGACTTGAAGTCCACGATCTCGATGACGATGGTGCCCTCCTTGTACTTCCGCACCTGGGTGGAGCTGGTGCCGATGCCCCCCCGGAAGGGCCGGTAGCCCCAGCCCCAGCCCATGTGGACCGTGCTGCGGACCTTCCGCTCCTGCACGATGGGGTAGTAGGTCACGAGGAAGTCCGGATCAGCCTTGGTCTCCATGTTGAAGCCCTTGGCCTGCAGCTCCCGTTCCACTGCGGCGCGGACGCGCTTGTCCATGAGGCTGGTGGTGCCGCCGGTGCCCTTCTTGGAGGTGTAGTAGTCGAAGGTCTTGTAGCGGCCGTAGGAGGCGGTCACGTCGTAGTCGTAGGTGACGTTGTAGCTGGAACAGCCGACCAGCAGCGCGAGGGGCAGCAGGGCGGCGGTCAGGTGGGGCAGGCGCATGAATCCTCCGGGGCACCCGTATGGATGCCGCCAGGGGGAGGGAAGTTGAGGGAAAAAGTGGTCTAGGGTGGTCTGAGGAAGTTTCCCAAGGGGCGCCCCTCGAAAGGATGGTCTGCTCTGGGCTGTGACTTTGGATTCCTTTCTTGGAAATGGGGGGTCATTCGGCCCATCCTGATGGGGATGGTCCTCGATCCCACCCTCGACCCTGGCGCGTCCAGCCCCCTCTACCTGCAGCTGCAGCGGAAGCTGCGCGGGCTGATCCAGCAGGGCGAGTGGCGGCCGGGCTCGCGGCTGCCCGCCGTGCCCGAGCTCGCCCAGCGCTGGGGCGTCCACCGGCTGACGGTGCTGAAGGCGCTTGCGGGCCTCAAGCGCACCGGCTGGATCCAGACGGTGCAGGGGCGGGGCAGCTTCGTGGCGCCGCGCCTGCCCGAGGCGCCGGGGCTGCGGGCCAGCAGCGAGTTCCCTTTCGAGGGCTCGCCGCTCCTGGCCCACGATGGCGAGCTGGGCTCCTGGCTGGGGGAGACCCTGGAGCGGGCCCAGGACACGCACTTGGTGAGCTTCTCCGCGGGCTTCATCCCCTCCGACCTGCTGCCCGGCGAGCAGCTGCGTCGCCTCACGGCCCAGGTGCTGAAGGACCTCGGCTCCGAAGCCTGGGTTTATTCGGCCCCTGCGGGCTACGTGCCCTACCTCGAGGCCGTGGGCCGCTGGCTGGCCTCAGAGGGCGAACCCATCGACGCGGGCTGGGGCATCCGCACCCTGCCGGGCGCCCAGTCGGGCCTGGCCCTGGCCCTGGAGTCCTTCACGGTGCCCGGCGACCGGGTGCTGGTGGAGAGCCCCTGCTACGTGGGCATCCTGGCGCTCATCCGCGCCCTGGGTCGCGAGGCCGTGCCCGTGCCGGTGGACCGCCAGGGCCTGGACCCCGAGCGCCTGGCGTCGGCCCTGCAGCGCAGCGAAGCGAAGCTGCTGTTCACGGTGCCCAGCTTCCACAATCCCACCGGCATGACCCAGTCCAAGGCCCGCCGGGAGCGGGTGCTGGCCCTCACCCGCACCCACGGCGTGATCCTGGTGACGGACTCGGCCTATGGCGACCTCCGCTTCTCCGGCAACTCCCTGCAGCCCTTCCGGCGCCTGGAGGGGGCCGACCACGTGATCCACCTGGGGAGCTTCTCCAAGTCCCTGGCGGCGGGCCTCCGCATGGGCTACCTCATCGCCAAGGACGACCTGCTGCGGCGCATGGCCCCGATCCAGGAAGTGCAGACCATCGCCCAGCCCCCCCTCATGCAGGCGGTGGTGGCGCGCTTCCTCGATACCGGCGGCTTCCGCCGCCACCTGGCCCGGCTCCGCCGCGCCCTCAAGGAACGGCGGGACGCCATGGTGGAGGCCCTGGCCGAGCACTTCCCGCCGGGTACGCAGGTGTCCGAGCCCAAGGGCGGCATGCACCTCTGGGTGGTGATGCCCGAGGAGTTCTCGGCCCTCGACCTCCACCGGGATGCCCTCCAGCACGGCCTCGGCTTCGCCCCGGGCCCCCTCTTCTTCGCCGACGGCCGGGGCACCAACTGCCTCCGGCTCAACTTCTCCACCCACGACCCCGCGACCACCCGGGACGCCATCGCGCGCCTCGGCCACCTGGTCCACCGGGCCTGATCAGCGCCATCCTTTCCCCAAAGGAGTACCCGTGAGTACCACCACCGGCACCACGATCGAGATCCGCCCCACCGACCACCCCACCAGCGCCGAGGAGCGTGCGAGGCGCATGGCGAACCCCGGGTTCGGCCGCCTCTTCACCGATCACATGGTGGCCATCTCCTACAAGGAAGGCGAGGGCTGGGGCCGGGGCGTGCTGAAGGCCTTCGGGCCCATCGAGCTCGACCCGGCGGCCTCCGTGCTGCACTACGGCCAGGCCATCTTCGAGGGCTTCAAGGCCTACCAGCAGAAGCACGGCGGCATCGCCTGCTTCCGGCCCGAGGCGAATGCCAAACGCTTTAACCGGTCTGCCGCGCGGCTCGCCATGCCGGAGCTGCCCGAAGCCCTGTTCCTGGAGGCCGCCCGGGTGCTCATCACCCAGGATCAGGCCTGGGTGCCCAGTGCCATCGGGGAGAGCCTCTACATGCGGCCCCTCATGATCGCCACCGAGGCGGCCCTGGGTGTGCGTCCCAGCAACGAGTACCTCTTCCTGCTCATGGCCAGCCCCAGCGGCGCCTACTTCCCCGCTGGCGTGAAGCCCGTGACCGTCTGGATCTCCGATGACTATGTGCGCGCGGCGCCCGGCGGCACCGGCTTCGCCAAGTGCGCCGGCAACTACGCCGCCAGCCTCGTGGCCCAGCGGCAGGCCAAGGCCGAGGGCTGCGATCAGGTGGTCTGGCTCGACGCCGTGCACCGTGAGTACATCGAAGAGATGGGCGGCATGAACATCTTCTTCGTCTACCAGGAACAGGGCGAGACCGTCGTCGTCACCCCCGAGCTGACAGGCACGCTGCTGCCCGGCGTCACCCGCGACAGCCTGCTGCAGCTGGCGCGCGAGCTGGGCTTCCGGGCCGAGGAGCGCAAGCTCACCGTGACCGAGTGGAAGCAGGCCATCGCCGACGGCCGCATGACCGAGGTCTTTGCTTGCGGCACCGCGGCGGTCATCACGCCCGTGGGCCACGTGAAGTCCCGCCACGGCAACTGGGACATCCACCAGGGTGAGACCGGCCCCGTGGCCGCCAAGCTGCGGGAGGCCCTCCTGAACCTCCAGCACGGCATCACCCCCGACACCCACGGCTGGATGCAGACCATCGTCAAGTAGAGGGTGCATCGGCAGCACCAGAAAGCCCGCCATCCGGCGGGCTTTCTGGTCTGGCGGAGGGAGGGGGACTCCCTCCGGGGCCCGCGCTGCTGTGATTTCGAATCCACCTCCACACACAAAAAAGCCGCCTGGCGGCGGCTTCCCATGGCGGAGAGAGGGGGATTCCCTCTGGGGCCAGCGCTGCGCGCCGTCCCCTCCGGCCGCACGCAGCGAGGGCACGCGTCTGATCCCTTCCGACAGCCCCCCGGGCTGTCGGAAGGGGCCGCTACCTGCCCACGCTGCTGTGATTTCGAATCCCCATCCACACGTACAAAAAAGCCGCCTGGCGGCGGCTTCCCATGGCGGAGAGAGGGGGATTCGAACCCCCGGTACTGGTTGACCCAATACACTCGCTTAGCAGGCGAGCCCGATCGGCCACTCCGGCATCTCTCCAAGGCTTTCCAGATTACCGGTGGGGGCCCTTTGGCACAAGGCTTCTTGCCCAGACCCGCACCCAGCCTTCAAGATGGAGGCACGGAGGGATGGCCGAGTGGTTGATGGCGTCAGTCTTGAAAACTGAAGACGTGCAAGCGTTCGGGGGTTCGAATCCCTCTCCCTCCGCCACACCAGCGCCCCGCCTCGCGGGGCGCCTTCATTTGGCAGCCGGGAGGGAGAGGGATTCGAAGTCACAGCATCGCTGCCAGGTAGGCCCAGCCGGAGGCAGTCCGGGGGACTGCAGGAGGCGGCAGGGCCGTGGCTGCGATGCGTGCGGCCGGAGGGGACGGCGCGCAGCGCTGGCCCCGAAGGGAATCCCTCTCCCTCCGCCACACCAGCGCCCCGCCCCGCGGGGCGCCTTCATTTGGCAGCCGGGAGGGAGAGGGATTCGAAGTCACAGCAGCGCTGCCAGGTAGGCCCAGCCGGAGGCAGTCCGGGGGACTGCAGGAGGCGGCAGGGCCGTGGCTGCGATGCGTGCGGCCGGAGGGGACGGCGCGCGGCGCTGGCCCCGGAGGGAATCCCTCTCCCTCCGCCACACCAGCGCCCCGCCTCGCGGGGCGCCTTCGTGTGGTGGCTGGGAGGGAGAGGGATTCGAAGTCACCGCATCGCTGCCAGGTAGGCCCAGCCGAGGGCAGTCCGGGGGACTGCAGGAGGCGGCAGGGCCGTGGCTGCGATGCGTGCGGCCGGAGGGGGTTGAATGCGTGCAGCCCGGGTGGGAGCCAGGGGAGGCCAAGGGGGGGCATCTGGCGCGCCCCGCCCCCGCAGGGCGCGCCCCATTGGGAAGGCAGTTCAGGGATGGTCGAGGCACCCGGCGGCCCTGGACGTGATCACAGACGTTCCCTTCCGCCGCTCCTGGTGCTGGGGCAGGTAGATCCGAAACGCACTGCCCTGGCCGGGCTGGCTGGAAACCTGCAGATGGCCCCCGTGGCCTTCGATGATGCCGTGAACCACGGAGAGGCCCAGCCCGGTTCCCTGGCCGGCCGTCTTGGTGGTGAAGAAGGGCTCGAAGATGTGTTCGAGGGTCAGCGGATCCATGCCGCAGCCCGAGTCCTCGACGCTGAGGCAGACCTTCGGATCAGGGGGCGCCTGGCCTGGCGCCACCGGTCCCGCCTCCAGGGCCTTGAGGCGGATGGACAACCGGCCGCCACCTGGCTGCATGGCCTGGCTGGCGTTGATGCCGAGGTTCATGATCACCTGGTGCAGCTGGGAGGCATCGCCCAACACCCGGATGCCCTGGCTGAGGTCGGTGCGCACCGTGACATTGGGCGGCAGGGTGGTCTTCAGGAGGTTGGCCACTTCCACCGCGAGGTCCGTCAGGTCCAGGGGCGTCCAGTTCGCATCCGAGCGGCGGCCGAAGGTCAGGATCTGGCGGGTGAGTTCCCTGGCCCGGCCGCACACCTGGCGGATGATCCCCACCTTTTTCCAGAGGGGGCCATGGGGTTCGACATGCAGCTCCATGAGCTCGGCGGCGCCGAGGATGGCGCCGATCAGGTTGTTGAAGTCATGGGCCACCCCGCCCGCCAGTGCCCCGAGGGCGCTGAGCCGCTGGGCTTCCCGTAGCTGGCGCTCCCGCTCGGCTTCCTGGGTGGTGTCCCGCAGTCGCAGGATGAGCATGTCGGGGTCCCCACCGGCTGGAGTCACGGGACCGAGCACGCCGTCATAGGTGGTGTACGCACCCAAGGGGCCCTTCAAGGAGAGGGCACCGGCCCAGGGGAGGCCCACCCGCGCCTGCACCAGGGCGGCGGGCAGGGTCTGGCCCTGGCCGACCTCACACAGCCGGTCCAGCAGGTGCTCCGTTCCAGGGAGCTGGCCCGAAGGGGTGAAGCGCTGCGCGAAGGCCGCGTTGACATGGCAAAGGAGGCCGGTGTCGGCCTGGATGAGGGCCACCGGCTCCGGGAACTGGTCCAGGACGGCGGCGAGGTGGTGGGCCGTGGGGGTAGGGGTCCCGTGCTGGGGACTGTCGTTCGAAAGCGTGGAGGCGGGAGCGCCTGGCCCCTTGCCATTGAGGCGTGCCACGGCGGGATGGATGGTGGCCAGGATCAGCGGCCCCTGCGGACTGCCCACGGCGCTGGCGCTGACTTCGGCCTGGAACCCCGTCCGGTCCTTGCGCAGGTGCCGGCACCGGAGCTGCCCCTGGCCCTGGGCGGCGGTGTCCCGCAGCCAGGCTGGCAGGCGGGTCGGGTCATCGGGTGCCAGCAGATCGCTGAGGTGGAGCTGCAGAAAGGCCTCGCGTGAGTAGCCGTAGCGTTCGCAGGCCGCCTGGTTCACTTCCAGGAACCGTCCGTCCTGGGTGTGGAGCCACACCGGCTCGGGAACCCGTTCCAGCAGGGACCACAGCACGGCCCCCCCGAGGTGTGGGCGAGCTGGCTGCGGATCGGATGGACTCACGAGACACCTCACGGAGGGTGGCGACAACCCCTGCAACGCCCCGCAAAAGGACGATCTGAATCGTGTCGAGAGCATAGGCTCCCGTCCTGAGCGGGGGATTTGGATTCCGCCGAATGGTGTCATTTGGCCCCCCGAACGGAATCTTCCCGCTCTGGAGGGAGGAACCTAGAGGGCCTCCGCCCGGATGCTCTCCCGGGCCCGGGGCGTCATGGCCCGGCTGACGGTGAGCTCCACCCGCGGCGCCACCAGGACCTTGATGCGGCCCACCGTCGTGGGCCGGATGCCTTTGACCATGCGGGGCCGCAGCAGCAGGTGGCGCTGGATCCGCAGCAGGCCGTCCTCGGGGAAGGCCTCCTCCACTTCCGCCAGGGTGGTCCAGCGGGTGAGGTAGCGGTTCAGGCCCCGGCAGGCCCAGACCCGCTCATCCTGCAGCTCGAAATGGGTGATCAGCTCCAGCTCCATGTAGATCTCCCCGTCGCCGGCGCGGATGGGGAAGCGGGCCGGGGGCGGCAGGAGGGTCTTCAGCTCCGCCGGGCTGAGGGGACGGATGAGCTGCTGGCGCAGGCGCTGCAGGCACTTGGCCAGGCGATCCTCGAAGACCGGCTTCAGCAGGTAGTCCACCGCCGCCAGCTCGAAGGCCCGCACCGCATAGGTGGCGTGGGCCGTGACGAAGACCACCGGGGGGCAGGCGGGTGCCTCGGCCAGGATCTCCATGCCATTGGGGCCGGGCATCTGGATGTCCAGGAAGATGACATCCACCTCATGGGGTTCCTGCAGCCACTTCAGGAGGGCCAGGCCATCGCCGAGTTCGCCGACCACCGTGCAGTCGGCCTCCTGGAGCAGGCGCGACAGGCGCTCCCGGGCCAGGGGCTCATCATCGACCACCAGCGCTGTCAGTCGTTTCATCGGGCCATTCTACTTCCATCGCCTCCAGCCGGAGGCGGGCGAGGGTGCCCTGGCCCGAGGGCCCCACGGACAAGGTGGCGCCGGCGCCGAAGTGCAGGGCCAGCCGGGAGCGCAGGTTCTTCACGCCGAGGCCGTGGCCGCCGGGGGCATCCAGGAATGGCTCACCGGAATTCCAGACCTCCAGCACCATGGCCCCTTGCTCCGCCCGTGCCCGCAGCACCAGCTCGCCGCCGGGCACGCTGGGGGCGATGCCGTGCTTGATGGCATTCTCCACCAGGGGCTGCACCAGCAGCGGCGGCAGCTCGACGCGGTCCAGCGCCTCGTCCCACTCCCACGTCACGCGCAGGCGCGGCCCCAGGCGGATGGCCTCGAGGGCCAGGAAGTCCGAAATGATCTTGCGCTCCTCGCCAAGGGGCAGCCGCATGTGCTCGGAGGCCCGCATGATGCGGCGCAGCAGGTCGGCCAGGTGGCGGATGGCGCGCTCGGCTTCCTTGGGGCTCTTGTAGACCAGCTCGGCCAGGCCGTTGAGGGCGTTGAAGAGCACATGCGGGTGGATCTGGCTCTGCAGCAGCCGGTTCTTAGCCACTTGGGCCTCGGCCTCCGAAGCCTCCCGCAGCTCCTCCGAGTGCGCCCGTGCCGCGACCAAACCCCCCACGAGCATCATTGAGGGCCCCACGAAAGAGAGGTAGAGATCCACCAGCCTACGGAGGTTGAAGGGGACATTGGCGTGGGACAGCAGCCAGGAATCAAATTTTGGGAGCAGTGCGGAGATGAATTCACAAGCAATCACCGACAAAACAAAACCTGCTAGGAACCTCCATGCAGGAGGAAGCCGACGAAAAAGGATCCAGGGCAGAGGGGCCAGGAAGGCAAAGGCGATGATGTGGGTAAGTGGCGTGGAGAGCGCACTGGCCCAAATCCATCCCGACCCAAGGCGATGGAGGGTCCATTGCGCCTGAAGTATGGCTAAGGTCCAGATCAGATAGCAGGAGGTGATGAGCCGCCAGTTCTTGGCCAACGGGAAAAGGGCTTGCCAACCGCCAGTGCGACTAAAGAGATTGGCCGAGTTCTGGCCTGGGGCGGAAACGTTACTAATCCTGAGTAAGGGTGAAGAGGGTAGTAAGGGAGATGGGCCGCTGCTCATGGGCGGGCCTGGCACCCTGGGCCTCCTGGGCGCGGGTGAGGGTCTCGCTGGCGCAGCTGGAGCGCTGGATGGATTCCTTGCGGAGGGACAGGGTGCTGGTCATGGGGGCTCCCGGGTAGCGCCGTCAAGCGCACCCTAGGTTTGGGCCCCTTCGCCCTGGAATGCCAATGACTTTCCATGAACGGTATCTAAGCACGGCTTCAACCGTTGGGGGCCCCCCGCGCCACCGTTCGCGGGTTCCCTGAGGCCACCGACCCGGGGCCGGGCCCACCGTGGGTTGGTGCATGCTTGCCTCTGAGGAACCCTGCATGTCCCACCGGCCCGCCTGCCAGACCGCCGACTTCTTTGTGCTCCGCGCCCCGGGCCTGCCGGTGGGCGCGGTGTTTCCCCAGGTGGAGGACACGGCGATGGAACCCCCTGCCGCCCTTGACGATCGGCTGCGGTCGCTGGTTCGCCGTGATGTGGTGCGGGAGGCCCTGGCCCTGGCTTCGCCCGATCTGGCCGCGCGGCTCGATCCCTGGCTGGCCGGGGCGCTGGACGCACCCGCGGCCCGGGGGGTGACGCGCGCCCTGCTGAAATACCTCAGCCGCATGGGCAGCCGATCAACGCCTTTTGGCCTCTTCGCCGGGGTGTCCCTGGGGGGCTGGGGCGCGGCGAGCCACCTGGCCCTGGGCCCCTGGCAGGCCAGCCGGAAGGCGCTGCGCCTGGATTGGGGGGTGCTGGAGGCCCTGGTGGACCGGCTGGCCCAGGAACCGGAGGTGCGGGCTGAGCTGACCTACCGGCCCAACACGAGCCTCTACCTCCGGGGGGGCTGGTACCGCTACCTGGAACGCCGGGAAGGGGCGCCGGGGCAGGGGCGGACCTACCACCTGGAAGCCGTGGAGGCGACGCCCCACCTGGAGGCCGTCCTCCAGCGGGCCCAGGATGGCTGCCGCCTGACGGACCTCGCCCAGGATCTGGCCAGTCGGGCCGGGGTGACGCAGGGGGACGCCCTGGCCTACCTGCAGCAGCTCGTTGATGCCCAGGTGCTCTGCGACGACCTCCAGCCCCCGCTCAGCTGCGCCGAGCCCCTGGCCCATGTGGTGGCGGCCCTGCAGGCCCACCCTGGCACGGCTCCCAGGGCGGCGGCCCTGGGCGAGTTGGCGGCGGAACTCCAGGCCTTCCAGCAGGCCCCGGCGGGCGCCCACGCCGGGGGATTGCCGGGGCTGGCGGCCTGCCTGGCCAACCTGGGCCTGCCGCCGGACACCCGCGACCTGCTGCAGGTGGACCTCCACCGCCCGGCTCCGGGCCTGACCCTGTCCCCTGCGGTGCGCCAGGCCCTGGTGGAGGGCGCGGAGCTGCTCCGCCGCCTCACGCCGCCACCGGTGGAAGGGCCGCTGGACCGCTTCCGGGCGGCTTTCCTGGCGCGCCATGGCAGCCGCTGGGTGCCGCTCCTGGAGGTGCTCGACGAGGAGAGCGGCCTGGGCTTCGATGGCGGCGCGCCCACGGAGTCGCCCCTCTTGTTGGGCCTGCCCCTGGCGGGGCCTGCGCCCGCCCGTCCCTTCACGCCGCGGGACCAGGTGCTCCTGGGACGGCTCATACGCCTGCAGGGCGCCCGCAGCTGGGAGCTGTCTGAAGCCGATGTGGCGGCCCTGGCCCCGCCGGACCCGCCGCCCTTTCCCGCCTCCTTCGCGGCCCTGGCCAGCCTGGAGGCCGCCAGCCCCGCCGCCCTGGACCAGGGCGACTTCCGGTTCTGGCTGGAGCACCACTCGGGCCCCACGGCGGCGCGGTGGGTCGGGCGCTTCGCCTCTGGGGACGCGGCCCTGCAGGAGGCCCTGGCACGGCACCTCCAGCGGGAGGTGGCGGGGCAGCCGGAGGCGGTGTTCGCCGAGGTGGTTCACGTGCCCGAGCCGCCTTGTTGCGATGCCGATCAGCTTCTGCGACGCCGGCTTCAGCCACTGCGCGTAATGCGCCACCGCCTCGGCCTCGAACGCGCCCACCGGCACGTGGAACCCGGCAATCTCGCAGCCGCCCATGTGCAGCGACGCCACCGCCTCGGTGCTGCCGCAGTAGCGCAGTTCGGTGACGATGCCGGCGCGGCCGAGTGCGTCGTGCAGGGCCTCGACCGCAAAGCCGTGGCTGGCGTGGATGCGCAGCATCGGCGGCGCGCTGACCAGCATGCGGTCGATCTCGGCCTGCAGCTCGGACGCCAGCGAATCCAGTGTCGGCGACAGCCGCGCGGCGATGCGCCTGTCGGCCCAGACCAGCTTCTCGGCCAGCGGGCTCAGCGACGAGCCGCGGCCGCGCTCCATGTGCAGCAGCGGCGCGCCCAGCAAGGCCTCGCCCTGGCGGATCAGCTGCCAGGCATGGCGGTACGAGACCTGCATCGCCTGGCAGGCCTGCAGCAGGCTGCCGTGTTCAGCGACGCTGACCAGCAGCGCCACGGTGCGTTCGGCAAGCGCCGCGCCACCGGTGCGGCGAATCGTCCACTGCGGCTGGATGCTGACTTGGTACATGGTCGTCCAATTATGCTCTGGCCAGCCTATATGGGCGGCCGACTGGCTCATATTGCGCACGGGTGCACGACTTCCTACAGTCGGTGCATGCGAAAGAGTGCTTATGTCGTCAAGCACCTATGTGGAGACCGCCCGTGAATGCAAGCCCCGCAAGCCTGACGCAAGCCGTGCTGGCCCGCCATGCCGGTGAACCCGGCGCCCTGCTGCCGATCCTGCACGCGGTGCAGGACGTGCTGGGCTACATCCCGCGCGAGGTGGTGCCGCAGATCGCCGACGGGCTGAACCTGTCGCGTGCCGAGGTCCACGGCGTCATCACCTACTACCACCACTTCCGCAGCGACCAGCCCGGCCAGCATGTGGTGCAGGTGTGCCGCGCCGAGGCCTGCCAGGCGATGGGCGCCGACACGCTGCTGGCCCATGCTGAACAGCGGCTGGGCTGCAAAATCCACGGCGGCCACGGCGCCACCAGCGCCGACGGGCAGTACACGCTGAACCCGGTGTACTGCCTCGGGCTGTGTGCTTCGTCGCCAGCCATCGTGGTGGACGACAAGCTGCATGCGCGCATGACACCGGCCCGCTTCGACAGCCTCATCGACACGCTTGGGGCCACGGCATGAACGCCGTCACCGTCTACGTGCCACGCGACTCGGCGGCGCTGGCCGTTGGCGCCGATGCGGTGGCCGCCGCGCTGCAGGCCGGCTGCGCGCAGCGCGGCATCGACTTGACTCTGGTGCGCAACGGCTCGCGCGGCCTGTTCTGGCTGGAGACGCTGGTGGAAGTGGCCACCGCGCAGGGCCGCGTGGCCTACGGCCCGGTGCTGCCCGACGACGTGCCCGCACTGCTGGACGCCGGCCTGCTGCGCGGTGCCGCGCACCCGCTGTGCCAGGGCCTGACCGACCACATCCCCTACCTCGCGAAACAGGAGCGCCTGACCTTCGCGCGCATGGGCATCACCGACCCGTTGTCGCTGGCCGCAGCTCGTGCGCGTGCGGCAGGCGACGCAAGATTCAGCTGAGATTCAGCTGGGTGTGTGTCACGAGAGTCCCAGGATCTTCAGGTGGCGCGTGTTGGCGCCGTCGGCGAGCTTGACGAGGGGGATGTCGAAGACCTCGCAGAGCAGGACGAGGTCGTCGGCGGTGAGGCGGCGCCGTCCGGATTCGACGTCGCTGATGGAGGATCGGGGCCAGCCGATGCGGTCGCCGAGGTCGGCCTGGGTCCATCGGCGGCGTGCGCGTTCGGCGCGCACGTTGGCGGCGATCACGTCCCCGATGGGCGGCATCGCCTCATCATCGGCACGGTCCCGGCGCCAGGCGATCGACCATCAGCGTGACGCCGCAGAGCCGACGCGGTGCCGAATATTCGACATGGTGACGCGCACTCGGTACGGTTGGGTGTGCTGGGGCGGGTCGGGTCGACGGCCAGGCCTCCCCACCCTGACCCCAGCGCACCGGACGCCCGGTGCGTCGGGGAGAGCGTTGGGGGCTCGACCCGGGGCCAGCCGGGGCCACTGCGGTCCTCCTGGGACCTCAACTCCCACCGTGGGGGCCGTAGTGCGCCCCCGGCCAGGGGCTACGGGCTGCGCACCGGCCGCAGACCTCGCAAGTCGGCTCCGGGCCTTACCGGTCGACGGGGCCGCGGTGGTGTCCGGGACGGCATCCGGTCATGGCGACGGCGTCGGCCAGTCGTGGCCGGGCGGTGTGGAGCTGGGTGTGCCAGGTCAGGGGGGCGTCGGCGCGGGCGCCGCCGTTGTAGGCGTGCTGCCAGGCCATCTGCAGCGCGGAGAGCTCCTCGACCAGGTCGCTGTGGTGGTCCCAGCAGTCGGGCACGGTCCGGGGGTCGAGGAGGTAGCGTCCGCGCAGCCAGTCCACCCAGTGCGCCAGCGCGGCGTGCTGGGCCGCGGCCTCGTCGACGGTCAGGGTGGCCCAGCAGAACACCCGCGGCGGCTCATGCAGCCCGAACGCCTTTTCCCGTTTCTGGTCGCTCACAGCGAGGGTCCTCTCATGCCGGCGGGTATGGGTGTCGCGGGGAGTTCGTCGGCCCAGGCACTGTCGGGCGGCGCCTGCGGGATGCTCCGGTCCTGCAGTGCGATCCGTTCGGTGAGCCGGGCGGTGACCAGGCGCTGGATCTGGCCCAGGACGGGCGCCGCGGGGTCTCCGGGGTCGGCGGTCAGGTCGTGGGTGAGGGGGTCGCGGGGGTCGGCGTCGAGGAGGGCCCCGGTGGCGTCGGTCCAGGCGTCGAGACGGCCACTGACCTGCCGCGCGACTCGGTCACCGTCGTGGGGCAGACTGCGCGGCGGCGTCGGTGATCTGGTCCAGGACGGCGCGCGGAGGCTGTCCGGCGGTCTCGGCCCGGGCGCACGCCGCCTGCAGGGACCCGAGGCCGGGATCGGTGGTGAGCCGTTCGGCGAGGCCCTCATCGAGGCCGTCGCGCAGGAGCCGGGTCCACCGTCGGCGGGTGATGTCACCGGCCAGGGTGGCGGCCACCGGACGCAACCGGGCCGGGGCGGTGGCGTCGCGGGCGGCGTCGCGCAGGGCGGCGGTCGCGGACGGTTCGCTGCCGGGGGTGGCCAGGACGGCGTCCAGCACCTCACGCCCCGACACCGAGCCGCGGGCGGGATGGTGTTCGGCGGTGTCCCCGTGGTCGGTGGGGATGTAGGCGTGGTTGGCGTGCCGTCCGCGGGTCATCGCGACGTACAGCGACTCGCGGGTCGTGCCGGGGCCGACCACGGCGTGCGCGGTGTCGACGGTGATGCCCTGGGCCCGGTGCACGGTGACCGCGTAGCCGAGGTCGACGTGCCGCTCCACGTACGCCGCCGGCACGTGGATGCTCTGCCGCACAGCCGGTCTGACCGGTCCCGCGCCGTCCCGGTCGGCGTCCGCGGTGAACGGGGTGAGGGTGAGTGAGCCGTCGTCGTGGACGGCGGTGACGTCCCAGAGCATGCCGTTGCGGACGTACTCGCCCGTGGCCGCCAGCGTCGAGTCGCCGGTCGTTGCGGCGGGTGACGACGCGGTCCCCGGCGCCGATGGTGACGCCGTCCCGGGTCCGCACGCCGTCGCCGGTGACCTCGCCCGCGGCGACGCGGTCGATACGGGCACGGTCGTTGAGGACGGCGACGGTGTCCCGGTCCACGGCGAGCAGCACGCTGGACCGGCCTGCGGCCTGGTCGGCCGCCCAGGCCTGGTAGGCCGCCTCGGTGATCTCTTCGCGCAGGCCGTCGTGGAGGCGGCCGCGGCGGTCGTAGTCGTCCAGGACGTCGCCGTCCCCGGCCCGCAGGCGGCGGGTGGCGTCGGCCTCCCACGGCTGGGTGAACCGCCACAGCGACTCCAGCACCACGGGCCGCCCGGTCTCGGCGAGCACCGCGAACGCCCCGCCGCCCTCGACCGGTCCGAGCTGGTGCGGGTCCCCGACCAGGACCAGCTTGGCGTCCGCGGCCACAGCCTGGTCGCGCAGCGCGTCGAGGGTGGCGGTCGAGGCCAGCGACGCCTCGTCGACGATGACGAGCTGCCCGGTCTGCAGCCGCCAGCGCCGGCCCGGTCCGTCGTCGAGGGGGCGGGTCTCGTAGAGCCATTTCGCGGTGTTCTCGCACGGGACGCCGAGGGTGTGGGCCAGCTCGCGGGCGGCGGTCGCGGACGGCGCGAGCCCGATCACCGACGCCGACCCGTGGGCCTGTTCCCAGGCCCGGCGGACCGCGCGCAGGGTGGTCGTCTTGCCCGATCCGGCGGGCCCGACGAGCACCTCCAGGCGGCGTCCGGAGCCACAGACGGCGTGGACGGCGCGGGCCTGGTCCTGAGCCAGGTCGGCCGCCTGTGTTGCGTCGCGGGGGGTTTCGGCGGTTGGGGCGGTGGTGTCGGTGTGCGCGTCGAGGAGACGCTGCTCGGCGGCCAGCACGAGGGGATGGGTGAAGCGGGTGGTACCGGCGCGGGTGAAGACGCTCGCGCCGTCCGGGCGTCGGTACTCGCCGGGGACGGTGTAGGGCTCGGCGGGGTCGATCCGGGTGCACACCGCCAGCGCCGCGGACACGACCCGGTCGTGGACGGCGAGCCGCGCCGCGGTCGTGGCGAACCGCAGCTGCCGCGTGGCCCGGGCCGTCTCGGCCAGGGTGTTCCACCGGGTCCACGTCGACCGGCGCTGCACCAGGGCCGCGAGGACGTCACCGGCGAGGTCGGCGACCGCCGCGTCGTCCAGGACCGGCGCCATC
>CAVUDX010000002.1:0-1313974 GCA_963740385.1 uncultured Acidobacteriota bacterium | reverse complement strand
CCGTGAGGTCCGGGCTGTCACACCAGGCTGCCGGGCTGGGCGTCTCCATGACCATCGTCGATCCCGTTGATGTTGATGGTGGAACCCAAACGACTCACAGAAGGACGGGAATTCGTCCGTTTGGTGAGTCGATAAGCCAAATGAATTGACGCAGCCATACCTAGAAGGCAGATGGAGCCATCGATTTCCTTGGGGAGCTGCGGGGCTGGACCGACGTCGAGTGCCCCTGCGCGGACCATCCCGGGTTGCGAAGGATGGATGGGAGGCAGGCCCCGCGCGAGATGGCTTTCGAAACACCAACCCCAGCCCGTGGATCCATTTATGGGTAGAATCCCCCATCCCCAGGGGCCCCCATTCGTGGTGTCATCTAACCCTGCGCGGGACCCGGGCCATCGCCGGGGCCTGTCCACCCCACCCTGGGGCCAGGGAGACCAAGACATGCCAAACCGCACATGGGCGACCCTTCTGCTGATCACCGGACTCTGGGCCACCGCCCTCCCCGGGCTGAGGGCCCAGGCGCCACCCCCCTACAAGCGCACCGTCGAGACCTACACCATCCCCGATGTCACCCTGGTGAACCAGGATGGCAAGAAGGTGAAGCTGAAGGAGCTGCTGGGCACCGGGGAGCCGGTGGTCCTCGACTTCATCTTCGGCACCTGCACCACCATCTGCCCGGTGCTCTCCGCCGGCTACGCCAACCTCCAGCACAAGCTGCCCGCCGATGCCAAGAAGGTGCACCTGGTCTCCATCTCCATCGACCCTGAGAACGACACGCCCAAGGTCATGCGTGACTACCTGAAGCGCTACCGCGCCCAGCCGGGCTGGGACTTCTTCACCGGCAAGCGGGAGGACATCGACCGGGTGATGTACGCCTTCAACGCCTATATTCCCAATAAGATGTATCACTACCCCCTGACGCTGATCCGCGAGCCCGGCACCGGGCAGTGGGTGCGCATCTTCGGGATGATGAGCTCCTCCGAGTTCGTGGCTGAGTGCAAGAAGGTGGGGATCCTGTGAGCCGCGGGCTGAACCTCCCATCCCGCCTGCGCACCAGCCTGGCCGCCCTGGGCCTCCTCACCGCCCTGACGGCCCCCGCGGCCCCGCCCAAGCAGGCCGCCCCTGCCGCCAAGACCATCGCCGGCTACCCCGAGGCCAAGGCCCTGGCCCTCGGCCAGCGCATGTACCGGGAGGGCCTGCAATCCGACGGGAAACCCATGCAGTCCGTGGTGAGCGGCGACATTCCCGTGCCCGGCACCATCTTCACCTGTGTCAGCTGCCATGTGCGCAGCGGCGTGGGCTCCTACGAGGGTGGGGTCGTCACCCAGCCTACCAATGCGGCCAAGCTGGCGGTGCCCCGGTTCCAGAAATACCCCAACCTCCTGCCCGAAGAACGGAAGGGCCTGCGGGTGCAGACCCCGGCCGCCCGACCCGCCTACACCGACGAAACCCTGGCCACCCTCATTCGTACCGGCATCGATCCCAGCGGCCGCGAGGTCAATCCGATCATGCCCCGCTACGACTTGAACGACACGGACATGGCCATCCTCGTCCACTACCTCTGGAACCTCTCGCCCAAGCTCTCACCGGGCGTCGATGCCACCACCATCCACTTCGCCACCATCGTCACCGACGATGTCAGCGAGGCCGACCAGCAGGCCATGCTCGTGCCCATGAAGAACTACGTGGCGCGGCACAACGTGCACCCGGATGGATTTGGCAACCGCATGTACATGAGCCTGGGGGGCCGCGAGATGAGCGGCGCCTTCCGCAAACTCGACCTGGCCGTGTGGCGCCTGAAGGGCGCCCCCGCCACCTGGGACCGCCAGCTGGAGGCCTACCTGGCCAAGGCCCCGATCTTTGCCCTGCTGGGGGGCATCTCCAACCAGCCGTGGCAGCCCATCCATGCCTTCTGCGAGCGCCACAGCCTGCCCTGCCTGCTGCCCATCACTGACCTGCCCGTGATCTCCGACCACGACTGGTACACCCAGTACTTCTCCAAGGGCTACTACCAGGAAGGGCAGGCGGTCGCCCGCTACCTCAACGGCCTCGACGACCCCGCCCCCCGCGCCCGTGTCCTCCAGATTGTCCAGGATGGCCCCCAGGGCAGCGACTTGGCCCGCGGCTTCGAGGAGACCTGGAAGGAGTTGGAGCAGAGCCCGGCCAAGGTCATTCGGCTGAAGCGGGGCGAGGCCCTCACGGCCGCGGCCCTCACTGAGATCCTGAAGAAGGAGCAGCCCAGCAGCCTGCTGGTCTGGGCGGGCCCTGAAGCCTTCGCCCCCCTGCAGGCGGTCACCGAACAAGCGGGCCGGCCCACCCTCGCCTTCCTGTCGGGGCGCCTGCTGGGCACGCAGGTCACCCAGGTGCCCGAGGCCCTCCGGCCCTGGGCGCTCATCGCCTGGCCCTATCGCAACCCTGCCGAGGAACTCCCCGTCACCCGGTACGCCTATGCCCTCATGGCCGGGCTGAAGGACCCGCGCCTGGAGACCCGCATCTCCACCCGCACCTATTCCATGCTGCAGCTCTTCCAGTTCGCCCTGGCCGACATGGATCGCAACCTCTACCGCGACAACTTCTTCGACCGCATCGGCATGCAGCGGGATTTCATCCTGCCCGACTACCTGCGACTGAGCTTCGGCCCTGGCCAGCGCTACGCCTCCAAGGGCTGCTACATCATGCAGGTCAGCGCCGGGCCCGAGCCCAAACTCGTTCCCAAGAGCGAGTGGGTGATCCACTAAGAACGAGGGGAATCCTCGTATGATCGAGGTTTCCCCGGTGTCGAGCCCCTTCCAGGTTGAGGTGTCCATGCGTGCGATCCTGCGTCGGTGTTCGTGGCTGCTGTTCCTGGGCCTGTCCCTGGCGGTACTCGGCTGCAAGGACATCACCGAGGCCCCCACGGGCCTTACCTACAGCACCAACCCGGCGGTCTACACGGTGGGCACCCCCATCCCCGCCAACAGCCCCACCCACGGGGGCGGCAAGATCGCCGCCTACACCGTCAGCCCCGCCTTGCCCGATGGCCTCACCCTGAATGGCAGCTCCGGAGTGATTTCTGGCACCCCGAACGTGGCCGTGGCCCTGGCCACCTACACCGTAACCGGCACCAACAGTGCCGGCAGCACCACCGCCAGCCTCAGCCTCACCGTCAACGACAAACCCCTGCCTATCACCATCCTCACCCAGCCCGCCAACCAGTCCATCCTGGTGGGCCAGACGGCCACCTTCAGCGTGGTGGCCACCGGCACCTCCGCCCTCACCTACCTCTGGTCCCGCGATGGCGTGGCCCTCTCCGGCGCCACTGCTGCGGACTACACCACCCCGGCGGCCGTGCTGGCCGACAATGGCAGCACCTACAGCGTCGACATCTCCGACGCCAACGGCAACGTCCTCACCAGCGCCAGCGCCACCCTGACGGTGGTGGCTGCCAGTGGTCCCGGCACCTTCACGGCCACGGGGGGCATGACCTCCGGCCGCACCTTCGCCACCGCCACCCTTCTGGCCAACGGCAAGGTGCTGGTGGTGGGGGGCTCCAGCGGGGCGGTCGTGCTCAGCAGCGCCGATCTCTACGACCCGGCCACCGGCACCTTCAGCCCCACCGGCAGCCTGGCCACAGAACGGCGCTTCCACACCGCCACCCTTCTGGCCAATGGCAAGGTGCTGGTGGTTGGCGGCTCCAACACCAGCGTCACGCTGGCCAGTGCGGAGCTCTACGACCCGGCCACGGGCACCTTCACCGCCACCGGCAGCCTGAGCCAGTCCCGGGCCGATCACACGGCCACCCGGTTGCCCGATGGGCGGGTGCTGGTGGTCGGCGGCGGCGATCAAGGCACCTTCCGTTCGACGGCCGAACTCTACGACCCTGCGACGGGCGCCTTCACCCTCACCACGGGCAATCCGGTGGTGATCCGGGCCACCCACACGGCCACCCTGCTCGGCAGCGGCAAGGTGCTCCTTGCGGGGGGGCGCACCGGCGGGGTGCTCTCCTCGGCCGAGCTCTACGATCCCACCACCGGTACCTTCGCGGCCACCGGCGGCATGGCGGTGCCCCGGTCCTATCACACGGCGACGGTGCTGGCGAACGGCCAGGTGCTGATGGTGGGCGGCGCGGCCACGGCGACGGCTGAGCTCTACAACCCCGCCACCGGGACCTTTGCCACCACCGGAGCACTGGTCACTGCGCGGTACTCCCATGCGGCGGCGCTGCTGCCCACGGGCAAGGTCTTGCTCTGCGGCGGCCTGGGCCTCGGCTCACCCGCGCCGCTGCTGTCCTCGGCCGAGCTCTTCGACCCCGCCAACGGCACCTTCACGGCCACCGGCAGCATGACGTCAGGGCGCGAGCTTCACACCGCCACGGCCCTCAACGACGGGAAGGTGCTTGTGGCGGGTGGGTACTCCGGGGTGACTTTCCTCGCCAGCGCCGAGCTCTACTACTGAGGCGAAACCACTCGGAACAGGCCCCCGCGGGAGGGCGGCCGAGGTCTAGCTGTGTCTGAGTCTCAATTGGCCCTCTAGCCACAAAGGTTTACATGGTTCCCACCCATGGGATGGGTAGTACCCCCCATAGGCCTGGGAGGCTGTCCGGCCGATTCTAGGAGTCCTCTAGGACAAATTGTCGCAGTCCGTCCGTGTACCCGTCTTCGCACGCCTGGACCCTTGAAACGCTTCCTTCCCGGCTGAATCCACTCCCCAGGCTGGTTTCCGCTGATTTCGTTCGCGCATTTCCTTCTTCATCCCCAGCAGTACCACTCCCACGAGGTGCAGCATGCTCAAGAAGTTCAACCGTCTGCTGGCGTTCGCCGCAGCCTTGGTCACGGGACTCGGCCTCCAGGCCGTGCCACCCGTCGCCCAAGAGCCGGCTCGCCGCACTGCCCCGCCGACCGCCGGCGGTGACCAGAACGCCATCATCGAACGCGCCGTTCGCCGTCGCGCCCTGGCCAATGCCCGCCGCGTTGCGGCTGAGCATG
This sequence comes from uncultured Acidobacteriota bacterium, assembly GCA_963740385.1. GTDB lineage: Bacteria > Acidobacteriota > Holophagae > Holophagales > Holophagaceae > Geothrix. The sequence goes on along the minus strand of CAVUDX010000002.1, from coordinate 1,309,013 downwards.
CCCGGCCCGCCCGCGAAGCCGCTGCCGCCGCGCGTGCCGCTGCCAAGGGCAAGGTGCCCAGCGTCTCCGCCAAGCTGGCCCCCGGCGTGGCGGCCCCTCCGGGGATTCTGAATCCCCTGGGCACCCCCGACTACATGGGCGGCGTGGTGCCCAACTACGCCAACTCACCCATCATCCGCAAGTTCGTGGATACCCTGCCGGGCCTCGGCGCGGCCAACGCGAACAACCTCGGCAACTACATTCCCATCGCCATTCCTAAGACCGGCGTCTACAACGATGCCATCGAGGATTACTACCAGATCGGCGTGGTGGACTTCACACACCAGTTCAACTCCGACCTGCCCGCCACCCATGTGCGCGGCTACAAGGACCTGAACCCCGCGGCCGATGGCGCGGCCCACTACCTTGGGCCCGTGATCATCGCCCGGCGTGACCGTGCGGTCCGCGCCAAGATGGTCAACATGCTGCCTACCGGCGCGGCAGGCAACCTGCCCATCCCCGTGGACACCAGCCTCATGGGCTCCGGCAACGGCCCCAGCGGCACCACCTTCACCCAGAACCGGGCCCTCTTCCACCTGCACGGTGGCCTGAACCCCTGGATTTCGGACGGCACGCCCCACCAGTGGGTCACCCCCGCCGGCGACCCCACGGCCAACAAGAAGGGCGCCTCCTTCCGCAACGTCCCCGACATGATCAACGTCGATGGCGTCACGGACCAGCCCGGCGATGGCATCTCCACCTGGTACTGGACGAACCAGCAGAGCGGCCGCTTCATGTTCTACCACGACCACTCCTTCGGCCTCACCCGCCTCAACGTCTACATGGGCGAAGCCGCCGGCTACCTCATCGTGGACCCCGAGGACGACAAGCTCATCGCGGCCGATGTCCTGCCTGGCCGCCTGATGCCCGCCGAGTACAAGTACGGCATCCCCCTCATCATCCAGGACAAGACCTTCGTCCCTGGCCTCAGCGACCTGGCCGCCCAGGATCCCACCTGGGATACCACCCATTGGGGTGGCTATGGCGACCTCTGGTTCCCGCACGTCTACATGCCCAACCAGAATCCCAGCGATTCCTCCGGTGCCAACGCCATGGGCCGGTGGGACTACGGTCCGTGGTTCTGGCCCCCGGTGCCCGTCTCTGACACCGCGCCCAACAGCATCCCCACGGGCCATGGCCCCGTCCCCGGCGCCAACCCCGGCGATCCCACCACCCCGGGCACGCCCAACCCCTCCCTGACGCCTGAAGCGTTCATGGATACCCCCGTCATCAACGGCTGCGCCTATCCCGTCATGAACGTGGAACCCAAGGCCTACCGCTTCCGCATCCTGAATGCCGCCAACGACCGCATGTTCGGCATGGCCTTCTATGAGGCCGATCCCGCTGCCCCCACCGAAGTGAAGATGATCCCGGCGACCCCGGCCAACGCTGCCGCCGCCGATGCGTGGTTTGCCACCCATTACCCGGGCGACCCCAACCCCCCAGCCTGGCCCACCGACGGCCGTGATGGCGGCGTGGTGGACTATGCCACCTCGGGCCCCGACATCATCCAGATCGGCAACGAGTCCGGCTTCCTGCCCTCGCCCGTGGTGCTCCACTCCCAGGCGACCACCTACAACTACAACCGCCGCGACATCGTGGTGCTGGACATCGACCGGCATCCCCTGATGCTCGGACCCGCCGAGCGCGCCGACATCATCGTCGACTTCTCCGCCTGGGCCGGCAAGACCCTGATCCTCTACAACGACATCCTGGCTCCTGTGCCGGCCTTCGATGTGCGCTACGACTACTTCACCGGCGCCCCCGACCAGAGCTTCCAGGGCGGCGTGGCAGGCACCCTGCCGGGCTACGGCCCCAATACTCGCACCCTCATGCAGGTCAAGGTGGCGGGTACGGCAACACCAGCCACGACCACGGCCTTCAGCCAGACGGCGCTTGATGCGGCCTTCACGGCCACTCCCACCAGCAAGAGCGCCTTCCAGGCCACCCAGCACACCCCCATCGTGCCCCAGAGCTTCTACAATGCGGCCCTTGGCACGAACTTCACCGACACCTATGCCACCATCCAGGCCAACACCCTGAGCTTCAACAAGCTGGAAAATGGCGCAGCTGTCACCGAAAAACTGCTGCCCAAGGCCATTCAGGAGCTCTTCGAGCTCGATTACGGCCGCATGAATGCCACCCTCGGCATCGAGCTGCCCTTCACCAACTTCAACAACCAGACCACCATCCCCCTCGGCTACTCCGAGCCTGCCACCGAGATCCTGTCGGATGGCACCACCCAGTTCTGGAAGATCACCCACAACGGCGTGGATACCCACCCCGTGCACTTCCACCTCTTTGACCTCCAGATCATCAACCGCGTGGGCTGGGACGGCGCCGTGCGCTTCCCCGAAGCCAACGAAGTGGGCTGGAAGGAAACCGTCAGGATGAAGCCCCTGGAAGACATCATTGTCGCCATGCGGCCCATCTCACCCAAGCTGCCCTTCTTGCTCACCAACAGCATGCGCAACATTGATCCCACCAAGGACGCGGCCCTGGCCATCAGCGTCACCGACCTGGGCAACAACTTCGTCAACCTCGGCAACCTGGGCAACCAGATGCTCGTCTCCAACAGCAACGGGCCGAACCTCACCACCGCCGGCCCCGGCTATGACTACGGCTGGGAATACGTGTGGCACTGCCACATCCTCGGCCACGAAGAGAACGACTTCATGCGCCCCATGGTGCTGAAGGTCGCCACCACGCTGCCTGCCGCGCCCACCGCGCTGCTCGGCAACTCCAGTGCGGCCACCCGCATCGACCTGACCTGGACCAAGACCGCCCTTACGCCCAACGCGGCCCCCGCGGACGGCATCCCCGTCCCCGTGGACGAGACCGGCTTCCGCATCGAGCGGCAGACCGGTGGCGCTGGCCCCTTCACCGTCATCGGCCACACCGTGCCCGACGAGACCCACTTCTCGGACATGACCGCCGTCAATGGCACCAGCTACGTCTACCAGGTGTTCTCTTACAACCAGAAGGGTGATTCCGCCACCGCCGCCGTCTCGGCCCCCGTGGTCGCCGGCGCCGTCACCCCCGCCACCAGCGTGGCCCTTACCGTCTCCACCGCCCCTGCCGTCTCTAGCCCCTTCGGGACTATCGGCATCGCCTTCACCGCCACGCCCACCGGCGGCACCGGCCACCAGTTCCAGTTCCTGGTGAACGGCGCCCTCGTGCAGGACTACAGCCCCACGGCCACCTACACCTTCCCCACCAACCAGGCCGTGGGCGTCTACACCGTTGCCGTGAACGTCCGCACCAGCCTCGCCAGCGCGGTCGTCTCCAACAGCATCGGCTACACCATCACCGCTGGCCCCGCCACGGGTGTCCAGCTCCTGCCCAACCTGCCTAGCCCGCAGGATTCAACCAAGTCCATTGTGTTCACAGCGACCGGTATCGGTTCAACCGGTTACCAGTACCAATTCTCGGTAGATGGGATTGTTGAGCAAGGCTACAGCCCTAATGCAAAGTTTAACCTTCCAAGTTGGGTTGTCGGTGCTGGCGGTACTCATGCCTTCAAGGTTGACGTAGTCACCAGTCTTCCTGCAGCTGTTACCCCGGACGCATCAGCCTCATTGAACTATACAATAAATGTTACAGCTCTTCCCGCGAGGGGCGTGGGGATCAGTCCCAAAGGCAACGGAATTAGCACCACCCCGACGTATACATTCAACGCAGTTTTTGGGGCTTCTGCTTATAGGATTTACCGTTGGGATGCAGCAACCAATTCCAACTACTACTCCCGTTGGTACACAGCTCTTGAGGTAGGGGTTCCTTCGGGAACGGGGGTAGGTTCAATTTTCGAAGCCACACCGCTACCGGCTGGAACCTACGTATGGGCTGTTCAAACTCAAAATGCTGCCGGAACTTCAGTTCTTGGTGGAGGGATCACATTCCTCGTTGGGTTTGAACCAGCCATGCCAAAGGGGATTGCCCCAGTCGGGCCAGGCGCTAGCGCAACTCCTACTTATACCTTTAATGCAGTTGCTGGTGCCACAAGCTACCGATTGTATCGTTGGGATGCAGCAACCAATTCCAACTACTATTCCCGCTGGTATTCAGCTCTTGAAGTAGGTGCGCCATCGGGTACGGGTGTAGGTTCGATTTTCGAAACAACTCCTCTTCCAGCAGGAACTTACGTATGGGCTGTTCAGGCTCAGAATTCCGTTGGTATTTCAACGCTTGGTGGAGGATTAACTTTCACAACACCGTAATACTTTAATGGGTAGTAATTCAGATTAGGGGCCGGGCCTATGTCCGGCTCCTTTTCTGATTTTGAGTCAGCCAATGGCTTTCGGAGCTGACCTCCTGACCCTTTCCCCAAAACCAGACCGCTATAAAGGTTATTTTTGACCCGCCCCGAGGGGAGGGCCTTCTCCTGCGGACGCTGGATTTTGGGCTGCAAATTGGGCCGGTGTCTGGTCCTTCAAGGCGCTGTGCGACCTCCGGTGGTTGTAGTCGTAGCGCCAGGCTGCCAGCTTGCCTCTGACTTCAGGCATTGAGCGAATTATCTCTGTATTCAAGCACTCGTCCCTAAGCCTGTCGTTGAAGCTTTTGATAAAGGCGTTTTCCGTTGGCTTTCCCGGCCGGATGAAGGCCAGTTGCACCGCCATTGAGTCTGCCCAGGCATCCATCACCTTCCCAGCGAACTCCTTTCTGTTGTCCACGGTAATCGACGCAGGCTTGCCACGCTCTCTGACTGCCATGTCCAGGGCCTCGGCCACACCGCTCCCATTCAGCCTGGGCTTGCCCCGGATGGACACGCATTCTCTGGTGAACTGATCCACCACTGTCAGGATCCGGAATGATCGCCCATCCTCCAGGCGCGCTGCCACGAAGTCCATGCTCCACCTCTGATTTGGGGCCTTGGCTGACTCCACGACCATCGGCCTCCTCCGCGCGATCTTCTTCCGCAGCTTGGTCCGAATCATCAGTCCCTCCTCCTTGTAGATCTGGTAGACCCGTTTCGCGTTCACCCGCCAGCCCTCCCACCGCAGCAGCACCGTCAGGCGCCGATAGCCGAAGCGCACGCACGTTGCCGCCAACTCCTTGAGGCGCATTCGCAAGGGAATCCGGGGATCCCGCCGATCCTTGTAGCGGAGGCTTGGCCGGCAGATGCCCATCAGGCCGCAGGCTTGGCGTTCGCTGTAGCCAAAGCCTAAACGGACCCAAGCCAACAGCGAGCGCCGCACCGCGGCCTTTAGACTTTTTTGAAAGCACTTCCTACAGGATGTGCTTGTCGAGGCTCAAGTCTGCCACCAGGTGCTTCAGTCAGTTGTTTTCGTCCGGAAGCTGCCTCAACTCACCTAGCTCGGAGACTCCCAAGCCGCCGTAGTTCTGTTTCCACCGGTAGAAGGTCTGCTCGCTTACCCCGAGCTTTCGGCAAACCTCGGGCACCTTCGCCCCGTTCTCCACCTGCTTCAACGCGAAGAGGATCTGCTCCTGGCTGTGTCCCTTCCTTGGCATCTCTGCCTCCTCGGCTGGGCTCCCTCTAGGATGCCCTCCAAGGCCCGAAATTTACACAATCCCTGGTCTGGTTTTCGGGTTTTGGGTCAACTCCGACAGCCTGAAGGTGGCACCAGCCCGCCGTTTACGAACCTTCCTCACAAGGGCGTCGGACCACAGTAGGCCCAGGAATTCTCGTAAGGGGAGCACGAGGATGTCCTTGATCTTTCTGACGGTCTTTTCCTGACAGAATAGAAGGCGCTTCATGCGCCCCCCTCCGCAGGGGCCTTCAGCCCCTCCAGGTCAGTAAAGAAGCCGCTGCTAGTCGCTTTGACCGCGATGGCAGTATGCACGCTCAGGAAGAAGTCCACCTCAAACCGGGAGGTGCTTCACCGGAAGATTACCCCGAATTCCTCCATCGCCTCCGCACCTTGAACCTGAGCCTTCCGCCCTCCGAACCTGTCGTTGCAATGGCATGGCCTACAGGTATCCCGGAATGTTTCTCATTGCCAGATAGTGACCTAAACCTCATGAAATGGTGGCAATATTAATAGGTCCCACCCCCTGGTAGGAATGCCCGTGAATCCTTCGCTCTCCCCTTCGCTCTGCCCATCCCCTGTCGACCTCGCGCCGGCGAGCCAGACTTTCAGGCCCATCCTGCGATGGCGCCTCGTCCCCCTGGGCCTCCTGGGGCTGACCCTCCTGCAAAGTGCCTGCCGGGCCCCTGGCATGAAGTTCGATGCCCGGGCCTATGACAAGACCACCCACACCCAGATAAATGGCCAGGAGGTCACCCTGCGGCCCCTGAACCCCGAGACCGTCAAGGCCTTCGGCACCCGGCCCACCGACAGTGACTTCGCGGAGCTGCTCGCAGCCAAGTTCGAGCCCTACCGCATCGGACCCCAGGACGTCCTTATGGTCACTGTCTGGGATCACCCAGAGTTGACCCTGCCCCTGGGCCAGTACCGCACCGATGCCGCCACCGGCATGGTGGTCGACGAGGATGGCTTCCTGTTCTATCCCTACATCGGCCGGGTCAAATTAGCCGGGCTCACCGTGCCGGAGGCCCGTGACCTCCTCACCGCCAAATTGGACAGGGTGCTCCAGCGGCCTCAAGTGGACCTGAAAGTCCTGCTATTCCGTTCCCAGAAGATCTTCGTCAGCGGCGAAGTGCGCAACCCCGGCGTCTACAACGTCACCGACATCCCCTTCACCCTGGTCGAGGCCGTCAACCGGGCCGGGGGCTTCCTCCCCACCGCCGACCAGAGCCACCTTGACGTCTCCCGCGGGAACCGAATGTGGTCCCTCGACTTTCTCGGCCTCATGACCCGGGGCAATCGTATCGGCCAAATCCTGCTGAAGGATGGCGATTCCGTGCAGGTCCACCATCGTGACGAGGATCCGGTCTACCTCCTGGGCGAGCTACGCAACCCCCGCTCTGTGCCTACCTACCACGGAAAGCTCTCACTGGCCCAGGCACTGTCCGAGGCCGGCGGCATCAACTCCACCAGCGCGGAGGCCCGTTCCATCTACGTGTTCCGGCGGGGCCAGGCCGACAACGCCGTGGATGTCTTCCACCTGGACGCGTACAACCCCGTGGCCATGGTGCTCGCCGATCGCTTCGCCCTTCAGCCTCGGGACGTGGTCTACGTGGATGCCGGTCCCCTGGTGCGCTGGAACCGCGTCGTGAGTCTCCTCGTGCCCACGGTCTCCGCCCTCACCTCCACTGCTTCCGAAGTCAAGTACCTCAGCAAGTAGCCTGATGACAACAACAATCCGTCGCATGCTCGTCCTGTGTGAGGGCAACCACTGTCGCAGCCCCCTGGCCGAGGCCCTCTTGCGGAAGGCGCTGAGCCCCGGCCTCGAGATCCGCTCCGCCGGGCTCGAGGCCCTAGTGGACCACCCCGCTCATGCAGAGACCTTGCGTCTGGGCGCCTGTCTGGGCGTGGATCTGGCCCCCCATCGCGGGCGCCAACTCAGCCCCGACCTGGCCCTGGCAGCCGATCTCATCCTGGTCATGGACCAAGCCCAGAAGCAGGCCTGCGAAGCCCTCGGCCCTAGCGTGCGGGGCCGGGTCTTTCTGCTGGGCCACTGGCTGGCCCCCGAGCGCCAGGAGATCGCCGATCCCATCCGTGGCGGCCCCGAGGCCCATCGGGCAGCCAGCGTTCACATTCAGACCGCCGTTGAGACCTGGCTGCCTCGTCTTGCCCCAAGGAACCCATGAACCCCACAAACCCATCCCCCCGTACCGCCACCCAGGATCCCCGTAACCCCGCAGGCGCAGACGAGCCCTCCATGGGCGATATCATCGCCAACCTGTGGGATGGACGCTACCTCATCCTAGGGGCCACCATGCTGGCGATGCTTTTGGGCGGCTACTACGCCTGGCGCAAGAGCCCCGTCTACCAAGTGGAGGCCATGATTCAGGTGGAGGACAAGAAGGGCGGTAAGGGCGGGCCGGGCATGGAGGCCCTGTCCAGCCTGCTGGATCAGCCCACCCTGGCCCAAGCCGAGATAGAGATCCTAAGGAGCAACCTTGTGCTGGGCCGCACGGTGGAGGCCTTGGCGCTGGACACCGTGGCCCAGCCCACGTTCAACGCCCTGGTGGGCGATGCCCTGGTGCGCCACCGCCTCGATGCCCCCAGCCTTCGCATCGAGCGCTTCGATCTGCCCCGCCCCCTGCGGGGCGCGCTCTTCCGGATTGTCGCGGGCGAGGGCGGTGCCTTCCGCTGGGAGGATCCCGATGGCCAGCTGCTGGCCACAGGTCGCGAAGGCGAAGAGATAAAGGCCACTTGGCAGAACCAGCCCCTGGTCCTCCAGGTGCGCCGCCTGGTGGCCCCGCCGGGCCAGCGCTTCAGCCTCGTCCGCCAGCCCTTCCTCCTGGCCATCGAGGCACTGCGTCGGGACTTCCGGGTGTCCGAGAAGGGCAAGCAGACCAACATCCTGGGCCTCAGCTTTGAACACCGCAGCCCCGTCCGTGGGGCCGAGATCCTCAACGAGATCGTGGCCCAGTACGTGCAGCAGAACATCCAACGCAAAGCCGAGGAGGCCTCCAAGACCCTGGCCTTCCTCCAGGAGCAGTTGCCCCAACTCAAGGCCAAGCTGGAGGCCTCCGAGAACCAGATGAACCTGTATCGCATCCAGACCGGCACCGTGGATCTGTCCGAAGAAGCCAAGCTGGTGCTCAAGCAGAGTGTGGATATGGAAGGTCAGATCCTGGTGCTCCGGCAGAAAAAGCTTGAGGTGCTGCGCACCTATAAGGGCGATTCGGACGTGGTGGCCAACCTCGACCAGCAGATTGCCAAGTTGAATGCCGAAGCCCGCCAAGTGGACGGCAAAGTGCGGAGCCTCCCCCGCACCCAGCAGGAGTTGGTGCGCCTCACCCGTGAAGTGCAGGTGAACACGGAGATGTACACCGCCCTGCTTAACAACTCCCAGCAGTTGCAAGTTGCCAAGGCCGGGGAGATCGGCAACGCCCGTATCGTGGACCCCGCCCTGCCCAGCCTTCAGCCGAGCAAGCCCCAGCGGCCCATGGTGATCACCCTCGCCGCTGCGCTCGGCCTCTTCGTAGGCGTCGGCCTGACCCTGCTGCGCCGGGCCCTGCACCGGGGCGTGGAGGATCCCCGCCTCATCGAAAGCAACCTGGGCCTGCCCGTGGTGGTAACCGTGCCCCACAGCGATCATCAGGTGTCCATCCAGAAGGCAATGAAGCGTGGGGAAGGGGGCCTGCATCTGCTGGCCCATTCCCATCCGGACGACCTGGCGGTGGAAAGCCTGCGGAGCCTGCGCACCAGCCTGCACTTCACCATGATGGATGCCAAGAACCCCGTGGTGCTGATCAGCGGGCCCTCCCCCTCTATCGGCAAGACCTTCGTGTGCGCCAACTTCGCCGCCCTGCTGGCCCAGGCCGGTGCCCGGGTACTGCTGATTGATGGCGACCTGCGCAAGGGTTTCCTCCATCGGCCCTTCGACCTTCTGGAGCGGGGCCGGGGTTTGTCCGAGATTCTCTCCGGCCAGGCGGATTGGAGGGCGGTGCTGCACTCGGCCGTCTTCCCGAGCCTGGACCTCATCACCACCGGCAGCCTGCCCCCCAACCCCGCTGAGCTGCTGATGTCCATCCGTCTGCCAGAGCTCCTCCAGCAGGTCTCCGCCGTCTACGACTTGGTGATCATAGACTGCGCCCCCGTTCTGGCCGTCACCGACCCCGTCATCTTGGCCAGAGAGGTGGGCACCGTCTTACTCCTCGCCAAGGCCCAGACCCATTCCCTAGACGAGCTCGGCAGCGCCCTCCACCGTTTCGAAAGCGGAGGCGTAAAGGTGAAGGGTTGCATCTTCAACGATGTACAGGCCGTCAAGGTAGGCTATCGTTATTACCGGTATACTTATCACTATGAATATAAAAAATAAGAAACGTCATCAATCTAATTTACAGGATAAATCTGATGCAGGGCATCCTTGACATCTGGGGACCGAGGACATGACCCAACCCAGAATTTTGGTCGTTGCCATGGGGCGAATCAATGCGGCGGATGTATCCAATAACGGGTTGCTGCTGAGAAACCTTTATGCGGATTGGCAACGAGAAGACCTAGCTCAAATTTTCAGCAGTGGTGACAATGGCGATAGTGGCTTTTTTGGTCGTTACTACCAGTTGGGCGCCCGTGACCGTCGGCTAGGTGGCCTCTTCTACCGATTGAAGTTGAAATCACAGGTCGGAGGGGGTGGTGATTTTTCGACAAACCCTTCCATTCCTATGCCTAGCGACAAAGCCCATCCATTCAAATCCTTCCTCAAGAAATTGCTGGTTGATAGCGGCCTGTACGAAGTCCTTTTCCGGCCCCGCATTTCAGCTGAAATGCTGACCTGGGCACAGGAGTTCAAACCGGACCTTATCTTTGCCCAGGGCTACAGCCTGAGTTTTGCCTGGCTGCCAGTGCTCTTGGCCCGGCGGCTATCGGTGCCAATCGCATACTATCCCACCGACGACTGGCCCAGTGAGGCCTATCGCCCCGGCATCCAGTTCCCATTCCTCGCCCGGCTTATGAACAGAGTCGTATCCAGGAGTGCCCGGGGCCTAGTCGAGCAGGCTTGCCTGCGATTGGCTTTTAATCCATACATGCAGCAAGAGTACACAGCTCGGTATCAACGGGATTTCTCGGTGCTCATGCACGGGGACGACAGGGGCCGTTTCGAGGCAGTCCAACCACTCCGCTTGGTAGAAACACACGAACCTTGGATCGTTACTATCGGGGTCTTCAATCAGAACAGGAAGCCCTTGCTTGACGACCTAGATCAAGCCTGCGCCCTGCTGAATGCACAGGGAATCAAGGTCAAGGCGACTGTCTTTCCTGTTGCCAGCCTCAGCGAGTGCGGCCAAGAGGGGGCGGACTACCGCCACCTTGGCTTTGCCCCTTGCCCCTCCCACGAGGATTTGCCCACCGTGCTGCGCGGTGCTGACATTCTCTTCCTGCCAGAACGCTTCGATAATTCGGCGGAGGGCATCCGCTTGAGCGTTTCTACTAAGGCCCATCTCTTCATGTTCAGTGGCAAGCCCATCGTGGTGTATTCGGCACCCTCCACTGGGATCGCCCGTTATGCACGAGAGGTGGGCTGGGCTGCGCTGGTGGACCGCCAAGACCCCCGCCTCTTGGCGGAAGTGCTCGGTCGGCTGATTACAGACGGCGGCTATCGGCAGTCCCTGATCGACCGTGCTAGATCGACAGCTGACCAGAAGCACGATCTCGGGGCCATCCAGTCTGAATTCAGGAATAGGCTCGAATCCGTGTGTATCAGCCGAAGAAAAAGGGAGAAACAATGAAGACCAGAATATTGCTTCTCCATAATATTTTATGGTCCCACTATAAAGCCACCGTGTTTTCAGAACTGAACAAGCTGATGGAAGATAATTTATGTGAATTATTGGTAATTCAATTTGCTATGACGGAGAGGCAACGAAAGGCGCTCGGAGAAATTGATTTAACCAATCATAACTATCCATACAAATTGCTTTTCAATGCAAGCATCGAAGAAATCCCTTGGTATCGGCAGGCGCTTGAAATTTTCAAGGAATTGAGAACCCACCGATTCAGTGTTATTATAATTCCCGGTTATGCCTATGTCATATGCTGGTGTGCTCTTTTTTACTCGATATTAACTAGAAAAAAAATAATTGTCTCTTTTGATTCAACGGAAATAGATAATCCTAAGTCTTGGTGGAAAGAACCAATAAAGAGGTGGTTTATAAACAAATGTGATGCAAGTATGTGTTATGGAGATAAATCGCGAGAATATCTTATAAAATTGGGAATGTCTCCGAACAATATCTATACACGCTGCCAGGCCACTGACAATCAAAAAGTCGCCGAAATTCATAGTGTCGCGATTTTGAATCGTGAATTCAACCTAATCCAAGGGAATTTATGCCTCCACAACTTTATTTATGTGGGAAGGCTTAGCAAAGAAAAAAACCTTGAAATTCTACTCTCGGCCTATACAAAGGTGAAACTGGGAAATGAGCATGCTGCTGATTGGGGACTGATCATCGTGGGCGACGGGCCAGAGAAAGAGGCACTACAGCAATTGGTTGGTAAGGTAGGGGCTCGAGATGTTTGCTTCACTGGGGGCTTGCCTTGGGAGGAAATTCCCAAATATCACGCCTTGAGCGATGTGTTGGTGCTGCCAAGCATGTCGGAACCCTGGGGCTTAGTGGTCAATGAAGCCATGGCGTGCGGTTTGCCGGTTCTTGTCTCCAACCACTGTGGTTCGGCTTACGAGCTCGTGAGCGAGGGGGAAAACGGTTTTACCTTCGACCCAAGAGATGGGCGGGATCTGCAAAAGAAATTAGCCTTTTTCGTGGACCAGCCTCAGGCTGTGAAACGCATGGGGGAACAATCCCGCCGAACCATCGTCGACTATTCACCGCAGAAGGCCGCACGTCAGATGATGAACTGCATAAAAGGGGGTGTCGTTGGGGGTTAGAACTCTATGGAGTTGTCGACGTTGAGATGGACGCTCGATACTAAGAAGGACTATCTTTTGATGAATACCTTGTAAAAAGCTCTCAAACCCAAAATGAGCTTAGGTATGAAGGGTGTTCTTCGTGTCCTCAAAAGAATCCCGCCCTTTCCCACATAAACCAAGAACACACTCGCGACAAAGGTTAAACCAAATTCCTCAAGGTCGATGCATCCCTCCGCAGTAGCAGTCCATATGAAGGTACCGAATGGCCCAAATTGCAGCTGTCACAGGAGCCACCGGGATTGTCGGCCAACGCATTGTGGAGCTTTTGCTAGGGGAAAACTTCAGGGTACGCGTACTGACTCGCAAACCACACTATGTACCAAATTTTGCTGTGACGGGCAATCTTGAGATCGTCAATGGCGATCTCTGCAATCCCGTCATGCTCGACAAACTTGTGCGGGGAGTCGACTGGCTGTTTCACTGTGCGGCCGAGCTCAACAATGAAGCTGTCATGGAAGCCGTGAACGTCAAGGGCACGCAGAATTTGATCGAAGCGGCGAAGAGGGCAAACATTGAGGTATTTTCTCACATGAGCAGTGTAGGCGTGATCGGAAACACCGTTGGAACACTCGCAGACGAATCAACCGAGTGCCAGCCTTTGAATGTTTATGAACGCACGAAGTACCAAGCCGAACAACTTGTGCTGCTAAACCCCTGTGCCAAACACACAGTGATCCTGCGCCCCACCAATGTCGTGAGTGAAACCAAACCCGGTCCTTTGGCCTATGTCATCTACAACTCTCCCAAGAACAGGCTCAAGCTTTTCCTCAAAGGTCAGGAAGGAGCTCACCTTATTCATGCAAAGGATGTGGCCGCTGCCACGATTTATTGCGCCAAGAACGCCTTAAAGCTCGCACCCGGCCTGGGTTCTCACCGTTCGAACTTTGTCGAAAGTAGCCAAAGCGCTGCTACCACTTTCGTTCTCTCGCTGGATCACGAGCCTAGGAACGTCATTGCCACCGTCTGCCAAGACTATCTCATGTTCAAACACAAAAGCGCAGCGCTTTTGTATTTGAACATGCCCTGGCAAGCGCCATACTTCCTGAGAAAGCTCTTCGGTCGCCCCTGTAACCGCAGCGATCTGAAATTCTCTTCTGCCAAGCTCCTAGCCACAGGCTTTCGCTACCCCTTGGGACTTGAGGGCGCCATAAAAGACATCTGTGAACATACTTAGCATCAACATGAGCATTGACCCCGTTAGGGGGGGCGGCACTGCAGAGCGCACCGTGCAGATGTCCCGAGCACTTGCCGCCAGAGGGCACTGCTGCAGTGTGCTGACACTGGATCTTGGAATCACCGATAAACGTCACCAGGAACTCTCGCAGTCTACCCTCATCGCGCTGCCTTGTCTTTGGAAGCGCTTTTACCTGCCAAGCCCCAGACTCGGTGTGATTGCCGATGCCGTCAAAGCTGCCGATGTCGTTCACCTCATGGGGCATTGGACGGTACTTAACGCCGTCGCTTACTACTACCTCCGCAAGTTTAACAAAAAATACGTCGTCTGCCCAGCCGGAGCTCTTCCGCTCTTCGGAAGATCCCGCTTGCTCAAACAGATTTACAACTCCATAGTAGGCAGGCGCCTGATCCATGGCGCCCACGCCCACATCGCCATTGCCAAGAATGAAGTAGCACACTACGAAGCTTACGGTGTGCCACGCTCAAGCGTCACTCACGTACCCAACGGCATCACGCCGCTGGAGCGCAGTCCTTCAGCGCGAGACATCCGAGGCAAACTCAAGCTCTCGGCCGAGCCTTATGCCTTGTATCTGGGTAGACTAAATCCCATTAAAGGCCCGGATCTGCTGATCGAAGCCTTTGGTCTGATCAAAGATCAATTTCCCAAACACCAACTAGTCTTTGCTGGGCCTGACGAAGGACTCAAAGCTTCGCTCACACTGCGCAGTCAGGCCCTAGGCATCGCAGATCGCGTCCATTTCGTTGGACACGTCGGGGGCGCCGACAAATCCGAGCTCTTCATCCAAGCTGACCTCATGGTTATTCCTTCACGCCAGGAAGCCATGTCCATCGTGGTGCTCGAAGCAGGGCTCGCGGAAACACCCGTGGTGCTCACTGACCAGTGCGGATTGAACGAACTGAAAGACATGAATGCCGCAACCGTCGTAAAGGCCACCGCGCAGAGCATCGCCCAAGGCATGAGCAAAGCTCTGTCTGACAAACCGGCTGCTCAAAAATCCGCGACGAATCTCAAACAATACATAACCAAGAATTTTTTGTGGGAGACAATCGCCACGAGACTTGAGGCATTGTTTGCGGCAGCACTTGCAAGCTAGCCGGTGGCCGTGCTTTCGCCCTAAGCGCAGACCGCGACACCCTCAAAACCATTTCTCGGATCATCCTGTGGCAACAATAGCCTTTAGATCGTTCACCCAGCCCGGCGTGCACGCACGGTGAGGTTACCGGTCAGGAGACGGCTCCAACGCCGGACCTTTGCGAGTCGTCCGTCACTGGTCCACAACTCAGGTGTAAAGTCGCAATACGCAAGAAGATCCGTGACAGCTGATTTAGTGAAATAGTGTAGGTGCCCACCGTCCCAACCCTCTCTATCCCACTCACTCATGCTGCGCACATCTATGCCGGTAAGTGGGATGCGGCCGAGCAACAGGTCTTTGATGTGGCGCACGTAGCCGATGTTGGGAACAGTGAGAACGATGGCTCCACCCGGGCGGCAGACGCGGGCGACCTCCTTCATCATCATGAAAGGGTCCACAACATGCTCGAGAACGGCGCAACAAACAACGACATTGAACGAGGCATCTGCGAAGGGAAGAGGGTGGTCTGCATTGCCTACTTTGAGTTCTATCCGTTCCACTAGGTGTGGGAATCGTGATGCGATTGCAATGGTACCATTATTAATGCGGACCGATGCCAAGTCTATTCCTGTAAAATTTTGGAAGCGATCCCCCATCTTCATGGCTAGGGCCACACAAAGATGACCAGCCCCGCAGCCTACATCGAGCAGGGTACCGTGTTCGCCCCCGATCAAGCGAGCCACATCGTCAAAGCGGTGGGTGCTCCATGCGTGGGGACGAAGGATGAAAGGCTCCCAAACCTCTTTGATATGCTTCAGGTTGTACATGTCCTGGAGGCGCGAGTCTTGATTCATTTATTCACTCCAAGGCAGATGACAGTCTTAAATCCATTTTGTGCTTACGCGCTCAATCCAATACTTGCCGGTATATCTCCAATTGCCGTTGTACGATCCGCTGGCGATTGTTTCGGACTGCAGCAACCTTTCGCGATTCCCGCGAAAGCCGCTTGGCCAAGGCCTCATCGGTTAGCAACCGCTCCAGTTGATAGGCGCACATCGCCTCATCCCCCGGCGGGAAAAACAAGCAGGATTCCTCGTCCTTACCAAGGTATCCGGTCCCCCCGGCATAGGCAATCAGCGCCGGCGTTCCAATTCTCATTGCTTCGGCGATCGCAAGGCCATATCCCTCGATGTAGGTTGGAATGACCGTAGCTGCTGCATTCTTCAGTTCGGTGACGATTTGATCTGCGTTTAGCGGCCCAAGCCATTCGATTGCCCCATCCAATTTCAATTGGTAAATCATCCGGTTGATCCACCGCATGTACCCATCTTGGCGAATTCCGGGTCGTTGGTGAGCTCCGGCGACTCGCATTCGAGCGTCAGGGATGCGCTTTTTCAAAATGCCGAATGCCCGGACTGCTACATGAAGTCCCTTGAAAGGAGAAGCGTAGGAAGCAGTGCAAAAAACAGTGTTTCGGCTTAACCCTAGCCAGCCCTCCGCAACATCAAAAGCCTGCCGTAAAGAAAAATCGTTATGGAGCAGGCAGGCATTTGGGTTGATTGCTTTGACATGGGAGGCCAGCCATGGCGTCTGGACGCCCACAAATTGGTGCCCCCGGAACATTTCCTCTTCCCACAAGCCCCAGCGTGTGAAATCGCGTCGATCCGCGCGCATTGTCCGGCGTTTGAGCAACTCTTTGATTCCGATGCAGTGGAATTGTTCAGACCAAGTTAAGCCACCATAAAAAACTTTTGCGATCTGGCCCTTCATGCCCTGCATTTCAAGCAGCGTTGGATAGGTCAGGAGGCCACGGGCCGATAGCAGTCCCCAAAAGGCTTCAGTTCCCCAAATATGAATAAGACCTGGGTGAAACTCTTTGATGGCCTCGAGGATGGCTTGGACTAGCGAAGCCGGTGGGAGCCCGTTAGGGCCCAATTTGTATCCCGTGGGTAAAAGCCATTGATTTACTTGATGATAATCCTGGCGAGTGAACTGCCTTACTGGACCAGGGGCAATGATTCCCAACTCGACAGCTCCGGAATCCAATAGCCCCTGAGCCATGGCACCCAGCCACGTGCCGGTTGAACCAGTGTCTGCATCATTTAGTGGGCGGTTGCAGAGCCAGAGGACCCTCATTTATTGAACCCAGCGTTGATCATATTTTCCATCTGCTCCGCCATTATAGCCTGCTGGAATGATCAATGCGAAAAGAGGAATTAGGATTCCCGATGCATGCCAAGAGGGATTCAAGATGCCAGCAACAGTGAAGAGCGCGGCGCTAATGAGCAGTGCATGACGGTCTATGGCCTGTGTGAGGCCAGATCGGATGGCCCGGAAGGCCTGCCACAAAGTGGCAAACCAAAGCATGGAACCGAGGAGCCCGAATAACACAAGGCCATTAGAGAGGGAGCTATGCCCATGCTCGATGTCCAATGTGTTTTTAAATGAGTAACCCAATAGAGGCTTCTCTTTAAAGGCTTCCATCTCCTCTACGAACCAACTTCCCCGTTGGGTTTCATCACCCTGAGCCAGTCCCCTATGAGATATGCCAGTGACTAAGTTGCTGACTTTCTGGATTACGAAGTCAGTCTGCTCATTGGCATCGGATAGGATATAAAGGGAAGGCATCAAGGCCACCAATCCCCCAATGAAGGCTAAGCGCACCTTACGGGTGCCGCTTCTAGTAGTGATGACACCCACGAACAGGGCAGCAAGAATACCTGCCACTAGGAGCGTTGCGGCCATGGTGAAGGTAGACAGAAGAACAGCCACTACCCCGAGGATGAGCCCCATGTAGCCGATCCATCGTTTTACACCGGTCATCATCTGCGTGACTGCGAATATTGGTCCGATACAGATGG
Source organism: uncultured Acidobacteriota bacterium (assembly GCA_963740385.1). GTDB lineage: Bacteria > Acidobacteriota > Holophagae > Holophagales > Holophagaceae > Geothrix. The sequence goes on along the minus strand of CAVUDX010000002.1, from coordinate 1,291,375 downwards.
CGAAGGCGGAGTAGACGGTGTATTCGCCAACTCCTCGAGGGGCCCAAATAAGGGAATTCTGAATGGCCAAGTCGTTCCCCATGGTTAGGCGCGCGACACCAGGATTGTTAATGAGCGTTGGAATCCCCAGAGCGAGGCTCAGGCTCCAAGTCAAAAGGAACCAAACCTTCAATCGAGAAACTGCCCCGCTGCCGAGTTCAGCCAAGGCCGCGATCCATACGACCATGGCTAAGACCAGGATCGGCCCGATTACATACCTGCTCCACAGTTCGCTAGCGGCATCTGCTAGGGCAAATCGGAAGGTGGCCTGGAAAACGAATAAGAAGCCAAATAATAAAACGCTGCGGAATCTAATAGCGGCCTTCATGAATGCATTTTTATTAATTAATATAATTGCAAATGTAGATATAAAGAGCGCCGAAAACGTGGTTCTCAACCCGCGCCCTAACGAGCTTACTTGAGGAGACACGAAAGACAATAATGCTAAATTAAGGCAAAATATAGCAATGTTCGTCGATAAAGATTTTGACCAGGTAGATTGGCGGCTCGAAATTTGAAAATTATTCATGAGAATACGTTCGCCAAGCGCGATGTATTAATGTGAATCCTTGTAATCTTAACAGGAACATGACCCCCCTTCGTAGCTAGGCATGGGCACTAACCCAAGCAGACCTTATAACAGCCCGATCAGCCGCCCGGGCCCAACACGAGGATGCCATAAGCGCTGCGTTTCCTAACAGGCCGATTGGCGAAATGTTTCTCATTGCTGGGTATCGGCATTGAGGAGTCTCAGAATTCGCTCAAGGCTTAACACATTGGCTTCGTGAAAAGGGGAACCCCTACGGCCATGGTCGATGAGCACTTGCGTAGAGCCTGCCCTTTCATTGGCCACCAGGATTTCCTCCACGGACATGGCTACAATGGCCACCACACCACATCCTTCGTAACGACTGCGGGGTAGGACGTTCCCCCCTTAGATAGCCCGGTCTTTGTGTGAAATCTGGGTTGATTTGACCCGCCCCGGTTTTCTGTTGCTGGCACTGGGTGAGGGTTCGAGCCTTAGAAGGGCCCCTTAGCAAGTGTTTCCGGCCTTGGGAGCGGGTTGTTTGAATCAGGATACGCCCTCACGCAACGATGGTGAATCAGGTAGGAGAAGGCCCGCCCGGAGGGGCGGGCTTTCTCCTGCGGGCGCTGGTGTTTGGGGGGCAAATTGGCCCGGTGTCTGGTCCTTCAAAGCGCTGTGCGGCCTTCGGTGGTTGTATTCGTAGCGCCAGGCCGCCAGCTTACCTCTGGCTTCAGGCATCGATCGGAATATCTCTGTGTTCAAGCAATCGTCCCTGAGCTTTCCATTGAAGTTCTCGATGAAAAGCGTTCTCCGTGGGCTTCCCTGGCCGGATGAAGCCCAGTTGCACCGCCCTGGAGTCCGCCCAAGCGTTCATCACCTTCCCAGTGAATTCGCTGCCGTTGTCCAACGTGATGGAGGTTGCCTTGTCGCGCTCTCGAACGGCCATATCCAGAGCCTCAGCTACATCGCTGCCATTCAGCCTGGGCTTGCCCCAGATGGCCACGCATTCCCTGGAGAACTGGTCGACCATTGTCAGGATCTAGAAGGATCGTCCCTCTTCCAGGCGCGCTGCCACGAAGTCCATGTTCCATCTCTGATTTGGGGCCTTGGCTGGCCCCACAACCAGTGGCCTTCTCCGGGCGATCTTCTTCCGTAGCTTGGTCGGCATCATCAGCCCCTCCTCCTTGTAGATCCGGTAGACCCGCTTCGCGTTCACCATCGAACCCACCCGCCGCAGCAGGTCAGTCAGGCTTCGCTAGCCGAAGCGCACCTGGCTACCGCCAATTCCTTTAGGTGCATTCGCAGAGGGATCTGGGGGTCCCGCCGATGCTTCTAGCGGAGGCTCGGATGCAGATCCAGATGGCCAAGTTCCCGCTGGACCGCCGTCTGGAGGACTACGACTTCAGCCTCCAGCCGAGCCTGGATCGGCGCCTCATCACCGAGTTGGAGACGGGTCGATACCTGGCCAATGCCACGAACGTCCTGCTGCTGGGGCCTCCGGGCGTGGGAAAGACCCACCTGGCCATCGGGCTCGGGCGGAAGGCCATCGAGTTCGGATATAGCTGCCGGTTCGTCCACGCTGCGGACCTAGCGCACCAGCTCATCGCCGCCTCCTGCCATGGTGCCCTGGAGGAGGCCATCACCCTCTTTGCCCGGCCCCACCTGCTGATCATCGACGAACTGGGCTACCTCCCTTTGGAGCGCGAGGCCGGGCACCTGCTGTTCCACCTGATCCGCCGCCGCTATGAGAAGGGGAGCCTGATGCTAACCAGCAACCAGCCCGTGGGCGCCTGGGGCGAGATGCTGGGCGACGAGGTTGTGGCCACCGCCATCCTCGACCGACTCCTGCACCACAGCCATATCGTGACCATCAAGGGCGAGAGCTGCCGCCTGCGAGAAAAACGCCGGGCCGGCATCGTGCCAGCCCCGGAAGTGGCCGACTAATGGCCGCAACCGGTGGGGTGCCCTCCGCTGCGGCCTACGGCCTCCGCTCCGGGTACCCCACCGGTTTCAAATCAACCAAGGGGGTCAATTTTCGTGTCGTTCAAGGGGTCAGATTTGGTGTCGCTTGACAGGAGCTATCCACACCCACCCAATTCGGCATGAGCGCGACCCCAATTCAGCAAAATTGGGTTGAGTCGAAGACACTCAAGTGCGCCCTATTTGGCCAAATTCGTTGCTTCCCGTTCGGTCAGGCAGTGCTGCCGGAAAGACACGGAAGATCCTGGCCCACCTCAGGGCCCTTTTGCGCCTTCTTATGGGCGAGCCCAGGAAGGCCATCCAAGCCCTCATTACCTTCCTCGAAGCCGAAGCGCCCCCTCAGCAGGCCCTCAAGGCCGCCTAATCGGGTGAACGGGGTTTTTCAGGGCCGACTACTTCAAGCCGCCCAGCCGGACTTACAGACACTTTTAAACACAACCGCTTCAGTGTCAGGCAATATCAAAAATTGACCCCATTACGAAGGGGAAAGCTGGACGTTGAGGCGAAGATAGGTAGTGACCAGGAAACTATACCGATTCAATATGGCGGCAAGGGCCTTCAGAGTATGCTGGCAGTGGCGCTAGCCCAAGAAGCCCCTCCGACAGGGCGACTAACCGCTCGGCTCCGACCCGGGGATGCCACAATCGTTGCATTTCCTGCCAGGCCGATTGGCGAACCGTTTCCCGAAGCTGCTTGTCTGCGATAAGAGTTTGTAAAATTTTTATAAGACCGCGGGGGTCGTTGTCGTGAAAAAGGAAACCCGTCCGGCCATGATCGACGAGTACCGAGGAGGCCCCCGCCTGTTCGTTGGCCACCACTACAGCCCCTTCGGACATGGCCTCATTGACCACCACGCCCCACCCCTCATAACGATTGCTGGATAAAATATAAATGTCAGCTTGACGCATCATCTCACGGACATGGTCGGCGCCAACAGGTTCGTGGAAGACGCACTTGGCACCCAGCCTCAGTTTTCGCGCCAAAGTCAGCAATCGAGACTTTTCTGGTCCAGTCCCCACTATATCCAACCTACCAAAGCCCGGGTCGTGCTGAACATGAGCAACCGCCTTCAACACTAGGTCTACGCGCTTCAAGTCTAGCATCCGCCCCACCCAGAGAATCCGAACCTGTTCATTGGACCTGGGTAGTGGTGGATGCGAAGCCACCTCGGCAAAATAGGCCCAGTTCCATAGACGATCTCCATAGGCCCCGATCCGTTGAACATCCCCGGCCGCATAAGAGCCCATTGGCAAGTAATGAATGTTTGATAAGTTGGCGATTTTCTTAAAATTCCCAATTCCTCGGGCATAGCGAGGGTTAAGCATTCGCCACCAATGAAACGGCTTTTTAAAAAGGCGTTCACTCATAACAAATGTCAGTTTTCCGGTTGCGGCACGAGCGGATTTAACATTTTGCGGACATTGACCTAAAACCGCCACATCAGCATCACAAACCATTTGGCAGAGCTGCTCTGAATCGCTAATGGAACTTGGCGGGCCTAAAATCCACTTATGATCCGGAATCTTGCTAGTCCAGCCTAAATTGCGCTGCTCTTCATACACTTGGTCGAATAAACCAAGCTTGAAACGGTCCTCCCCAAGCAGACTTACAAACTCGGCACAAACTGATGCCTGATAATGGTTCCAAATGTTAGTGCAGAATACAAGATTGAAGCTTGGTGGGGTCATTTTCGATTATCCTTCTTTAGCAATGCCCTGGAGGTATAGATGAAAAAAATCATTTCTTGATTTTAAAAATAATATAGTTAAATTTAAAAATAAATGAAATTAAAAAAATTACTTAGAGCAATTACTGGGGAACTATTTTTTTTCTTGAAGGATCAGTCTCCAAATCAACCCATAGGATACTAGTACATTTATCATTTGTCCCAGCATAGAAGCAATTAATATGCTTAAAATTCCGAACTTTAAATAGTGAAAAATCAAGGAAAGGCCTCCGAACGCAAGAAAACCCATAATGATGGAGAGAAAACAGTCAACTCGACGTCCTGTTGCCCATAGAATCGTGACTGGCAAGGTCAAGAACATAATGGGCATACCTAGTAACATTATCCGCATTAGCGTGATGGATTCAGTATAATTTGGAATTAAAAACTTTACTGCCCATGGCAGTGCGAAAAAACCGAGTATTATCATCGGAAGTGAAGCCAACACGGCAAACACTGTCGGCCTAAAAATCAATCGCACACAATCCTCGACTCTTCCTGAACGTCCGTATTGCTCATATATCCTGACGTTCATAACCTGGTTCATATTTTGTGCCAGTTGAGTAACCACAGTTCGAACGAATACGGCCATGGAATAAAGACCGAGCATTTTGATTCCAAACCACTTCAGCACAAAGCTTCCTTCCAGAGAAACCCACAACGAGGTGTAAATGTATCCAGCGCCACTCAGGGGCAGCCCGATGCGGATGACCTCTCGAAAATCAGACCAGTTAATGCGGGGACTCACCCTCATGGGCTGCCAGCGGTGTAGGAAAAACATATTAGTAACCGAACTTACTCCTGAGCGCAGACAGGCACCGTAGTAGCCCAGGATGGGGAATAACGGCAATAGCATTGTTCCAGCAACTGCCTGGATGACCGATATTTTTGAAAGCCTGATGAACTGCTGTCCGGTTCGGAAAGTCGTGCCCAGATACCCCCCGTAAAAAGTCGAGACGATGACTGGTGCGTAGGCCAGCCAACCCCAGAAATGCATCCAATCCCTGGAGTAGGCCGCTCTCAATGCCAACCCCAGGAAAACAGTCCCGCAGGCCAGAGAAACAAGCATGATCCACACAAGGCATGCAGATGCCGCTTGTTCTGCTTTCGCTTGGTTTCCGCGGCCCAACTGTAGAGGAATCTCCCGCTGCAATCCGTCAAAGACACCCAAGTGCAAAAACGCCAGGTAACCTGCTACGAGGCCGAAAGTCCGAAATACCCCCATGTCCTCCGGTCCCATATATCGGGCTTGTACCAATGACCCAATCACTCCAAGCACCATTGCCACCATATTACCGCTGGCAAAAATTGCGATCATTCGAGCCGTCTTCGATTGTCGAAGGGTGGAAAGAAAAAGAGTCATAAGTATTATTTTCGCAGTGGTGTAGTTTGCATACAGTGGGGCCCCAATAATCTATGGTGCACAGACTCAGACCTCGAGAGACATCTCTTTGACCCAAAACCCGAAAACCAGACCAGGGATGATGTGAAATTCGGGCCTTGGAGGGGCATCCTAGAGGGAGCCCAGCCAAGGAGGCAGAGATGCCAAGGAAGGGACACAGCGAGGAGCAGATTGTCATCGCGTTGAAGCAGGCGGAGAACGGGGCAAGGATCCCGGACATCTGCCGGAAGCTCGGAGTGAGCGAGCAGACTTTCTACCGGTGGAAAGCCAACTACGGCGGCCTGGGTGTATCCGAACTGCGGGAGTTGAGGCAGCTTCGGGATGAAAACAGCCGGTTGAAGCGCCTAGTGGCAGACCTAAGCCTCGACAAGCACATCCTCCAGGAAGTGCTTTCAAAAAAAGTCTGAAGGCTGCGGCGCGGCGCTCGCTGGTGGCCTGGGTCCGTCTGGGTTTTGGCTACAGCGAACGGCAAGCCTGCGGCCTGATGGGCATCTGCCGGCCAAGCCTCCGCTACAAGCACAGGCGGGATCCCCAGATCCCTCTGAGGATGCGCCTGAAGGAATTGGCGGCAGCCCGGGTGCGCTTCGGTTACCGACGCCTGACAGTGCTGCTGCGACGGGAGGGGTGGATGGTGAACGCGAAACGGGTCTACCGGATCTACAAGGAGGAGGGACTTATGATTCGGACCAAGCTACGGAAGAAGATCGCTCGGAGGAGGCCGCTGGTCGTGGAGTCAGCCAAGGCCCCAAATCAGAGATGGAGTATGGACTTCGTGGCAGCGCGCCTGGAGGATGGGCGATCCTTCCAGATCCTGACAGTGGTGGACCAGTTCACCAGGGAATGCGTGGCCATTCGGAGTAAGACCCGGCTGAATGGGAGCGATGTGGCTGAGGCTTTGGATATGGCTGTCAGAGAGCGCGGTAAGCCCACGTCCATCACGGTGGACAACGGCAGCGAGTTCGCCGGGAAGGTGATGGACGCTTGGGCAGATTCAAGGGCGGTGCAACTGGCCTTCATTCGGCCAGGGAAGCCCACGGAGAACGCCTTCATCGAGAGCTTCAACGGGAGGCTAAGGGACGAGTGCTTGAACACAGAGATATTCCGATCGATGCCAGAGGTCAGAGGCAAGCTGGCAGCCTGGCGCTACGACTACAACCACAGCAGGCCTCATAGCGCCTTGAAGGACCAGACGCCGGCCCAGTTCGCAGCCCAAAACCCAGCGCCCCCAGGAGAAGGCCCGCCCCTCGGGGCGGGCCTTCTCCTGCCTGATTCATCATCGTTGCGTGAGGGCGTATCCTGATTCAAACAACCCGCTCCCAAGGCCGAAAACACTGGCTAAGGGGCCCTCCTAAGGCTCGAATCCTCACTCAGTGCCTGCGACAGAAAACCGGGGCGGGTCAAAGGGCATTAATCCTCACCCTCTGCCTGCGAAAGAGAATTGGAGCCGGTCAGTGGTCCGATCTTCTACATTCAATCTGCACTAAAAACCAAGGCGGGTCAGAAGCGCCAACGGTGATGGTAATGTCTATTCTAAACAATCGGGTGCGGTACACCCGGATTAATGTCAACTAAGAGGAACATCGTGCAGGACAAATCAAATTGCATCGCTATCACGGGTGCCGGGGGCTTTCTCGGATGGCATCTCCGTTGTCATTCCAAACGTCTCACTGGTGTCAATTTAAAGCTAGTTGTTCATCAGAGTTTTGCTTCGACAAACTCCCTTCTTCAAGCCTTGGGTTGCCCAAATGTCGTACTCCACTTGGCTGGAATGCAGCGCGGTCCTGAATCTGAGGTTTGCGAGAACAATATCGAAATGTCCCGTCAATTGATCGCGGCGTTGGATAGACTAGAACAAGCCCCTACCATTCTGTTTGCCAATTCTACCCATAGTCTTAGTGAGAGACCCTTTGGGCAATCCAAGCGGTTGGCGTCTCAGATCCTGGCGAACTGGGCCCAGGAACATGGGGCTCGATATGTAGATGTGATCCTTCCACATGTATTCGGGGAAGGAGGAAAGCCATTCTACAACAGCGCCTTCGCAACCTTCTGCCACCAGTTGGCCAAGGGGGAGGAACCAGCGATCCATGTGGACGGCACAGTTGAACTCGTCCATGCGCAGCGGGTAGCGGCGCGGTTTCTGGAACTGGCGCTGGATGGTGTTTCCTCGGGCACTTTTCGCGTTACGGGAGCGCCCATGCAGGTATCGGAGGCACTAAGGCGGTTGCGTGGTATCCATGAGTCATACCAGGCAGGCATCATTCCCAACCTGTCAGATCCCCTGGAACTCGAATTTTTTAATACATATCGTTCCTATCTTTACCCTGACCATTATCCGGTGCCCCTGAATTTTCTCACCGATGCCCGTGGCGGACTATTCGAGGCCGTCAAATCCCATCACGGCGGGCAGACATTCCTGTCCACTACACACCCGGGAGTGACTCGGGGGCGGCACTACCACCATCAGAAAGTGGAGCGGTTCCTGGTGGTGTCAGGGCAGGCAGAAATCCGAATCCGGCGATTGTTCGGAGAGCAGGTCAAATCGTTCAAGGTCAGTGGGGATAAGCCTTGTTTTATTGATATACCGACCTTCCATGCCCATGAAATCACCAACGTGGGTGAGACGGAGTTGCTGACAATGTTCTGGAGCCACGAAATTTTTGATCCTCTCAATCCTGATACCTATTCCGAGCCTGTCATCCTGGATGCATGAACAGATTACGCGTCCTTACTGTAGTGGGCACCCGGCCGGAAATCATCCGGCTTTCCCGGGTGATCCCTAGGCTGGAGCAGGACTTTGAACATCGCCTGGCGCATACAGGCCAGAACTATGACTTCGAGCTGAACCAGGTGTTCTTTGAGGATCTGGCCCTGCGCAAGCCGGATTACTTTTTGGAAGCGGTGGGCGGTTCCCTGGCCGAAACCATCGGCAATATCATCACCCGCATCGATCCCGTGCTGGAGGACTTCAAGCCGGATGCCTTGCTCGTGCTGGGGGATACCAACAGCTGCCTTGCGGTGGTCCCCGCCAAGCGGCGCAAGATTCCCATCTTCCACATGGAGGCGGGCAACCGCTGCTTCGACCAGCGTGTGCCAGAGGAAACCAATCGCAAGATCGTGGATCACACCGCGGACATCAACCTGCCCTACAGCACCCTGGCCCGGGAGAACCTGCTGCGTGAGGGCCTTTCCCCCGACCGCATCATCAAGACCGGCAGCCCCATGTATGAAGTGCTGCACCACGCCATGCCCCGGATCGAAGCCTCCAACATTCTTGCCCGACTGGGACTTTATCCCGGCGGGTACTATGCCGTCAGCTGCCACCGTGAAGAAAATGTGGATGCCGAGGGCAATCTACGGCGCCTGGTCGAAACCCTGAATCAGCTGGCCATTAGCCGGAAGCGACGGATCATCGTGTCCACGCACCCACGCACGCGCTCGCGGCTGGATACGCTGGGGACCGCTTTGAATCCCCTGGTGGAACTGCTCAAACCCCTTGGGTTCCTCGAATACATCAAGCTCCAGCTGTCGGCCGCGGCGGTGTTGTCCGACAGTGGCACCATCACGGAGGAATCTTCGATCCTGGGCTTTCCTGCGCTCAACATCCGGGAAGCTCACGAGCGGCCTGAAGGCATGGAGGAAGGGGCCGTGATGATGACGGGCCTGGCCTGGGAGCGGGTGGACCAGGGCCTGGCCATGCTGGCAGGTGGCAACAGGGAAGGGCGGCAAACCCGCATTGTTTCTGACTACGAAGCACCCCACGTCAGCCAGACGGTGGCGCGGGTGATTCTCAGCTATACAGACTATGTAAACCGCGTGGTGTGGCGCAGGTACTAGGCGCCATGCGCATCCTGCTCCTGTCCCAGTACTTTGATCCAGAGCCACTTCCCAGGGGGCTGATCTTTGCGCGCGAGCTGGTGCGGCAGGGGCACGAGGTGGAGGTTCTAACAGGCTTCCCCAACTATCCAGGCGGGAAGATCTATCCCGGGTACCGCCTCCGGTTCATCCAGCGGGAGGTGATCGAGGGCATCCGAATCACCCGGGTGCCGCTGTATCCCAGCCACGACTCCGCACCTCTTTCCCGCATGCTCAATTACCTGAGCTTTGCCCTTGTGGCGGCCTTGATGGGCCCTTGGGCGATCCGAAAGCCGGATGTCATCCATGCTTACTATGGCAATGCCACCATCGGGTTGCCCGCCTGGGTCATCGGCGCTGTTCGCCGGGCGCCCTTCGTGCTGGACATCCAGGACCTCTGGCCGGACTCCATCACTGCATCGGGCCTGTTACCGAAGCGATTCGTGTTTATGGTCCCAGTGGTGGAAACATGGTGCCGGCTCGTATACCGGTGGGCAGCCAAGATCGGGGTGCTGTCGCCGGGGTTCAAGCAGGAACTGGTGAGTCGTGGCGTTCCGGAATCCAAGATTCAGGTGATCCCGAATTGGTGCGACCCGGTACAGACCCAACCGGGACCGTTGGCGGCAGTAGAGGAATTGCTTCTTGCAGGCCGATTCAACGTGGTCATGGCTGGCACCATGGGAATGGTACAGGGGCTGGGGGTCGTGCTGGAGGCCGCTGCCCTGGTTGCTGGTTCAGAACCATCCGTGCAGTTTGTCCTGGTGGGGGGCGGTGTGGAGCGCCCGCGTTTGGAAGCGCGGGCTGCATCCCTGGGGCTGAAGAATGTGATTTTCTTGCCATGGCGCCCCGTGGAAGAAATTGGTGCGTTGCTTCATCGAGCAGATGCGCTGTTGGTGCATCTCAAGGATGACCCATTGTTCGCCATCACCATCCCCTCACGCATCCAGGCCTACTTGGCGGTAGGACGTCCCATCGTCTGCGGTGTGCGGGGCAATGCTTCGGAACTGGTAGAGCAGGCCGGAGCGGGTCTTTGTTTCGAGCCTGATAATCCAAGCGCCCTTGCAGAGGCTCTGACGGCCCTTGCTCATTTGCCAGCAGAGGTGCGCTTGGGCATGGGTGCAAGGGGCCGGCAGTTCTACAAGGATAAGCTGTCAGCTCCCGTCGGAACTGCGACCTTCATCAAGCTGTTCGAGCAAGCTAGTCGTTCATGAAACTTAATTAACGGAGTCCACGTTGGTAACTCTTCCCAGCCTTTCGAAAAAGAAACTACTTATCACCGGCGGCACCGGCTCTTTTGGCAATGCCGTTCTGCGGAAGTACCTCCAATCCGATTTCGCGGAAATCCGCATCTTTAGTCGGGACGAGAAGAAGCAGGACGACATGCGCCACGCGTACCACGATGACCGCATCCGGTACTACCTCGGCGATGTGCGGGAACCTCACAGCATCGCCTCGGCCCTGCGCGGCGTGGACTTTGTCTTCCATGCGGCAGCCCTCAAACAGGTGCCTAGCTGCGAGTTCTACCCCGTAGAGGCGGTGCGAACCAACGTGATGGGCACCCACAACCTGCTGAATGCCTGCATTCAGGAGGGCGTACGCAAGGTTATCTGCCTCAGTACCGACAAGGCTGTATATCCCATCAACGCTATGGGTATCTCAAAGGCCCTCATGGAAAAGGTGGCCGTGGCGGAATCCCGCAACCTAACGGATGAGCAGACCACCATCGTGGTGACTCGCTATGGCAACGTGATGGCCTCCCGCGGCTCGGTCATTCCCCTGTTTCTTGATCAGATCCGGGCAGGGCGCCCCCTCACCGTTACCGACCCTGCCATGACCCGCTTCCTGATGCACCTGGATGTGGCGGTGGAGCTGGTGGAGTTCGCCTTCGAGCATGGCCGCAATGGCGATACATTCATTCGCAAATCCCCTGCCGCCACCATGGGCGATCTAGCCGAAGCCGTCCGCGCTCTTCTGGGGGCGGAAAATCCCATATCGGTAATCGGCACCCGGCACGGGGAAAAGTTGTACGAATCCCTGGTCTCCCGGGAGGAAATGGCCCGGGTTGAGGATATGGGGGACTTCTACCGCGTGCCCGCGGATACCCGGGACCTGAACTACGAGAGGTACTTCTCAGAAGGGGATCCCAGGCAAAACCTGGTTGAAGAATATACATCCCACACAACTGATCGGTTGGATGCGGTGCAGATCCAGCAACAGTTGCTAACGCTTGAATGTGTCAGGGAGGCCATTCGCGGCCTCCACCCGGATGCTTAAATGAAGCCGAACCGGCGGATTCTGGTCACCGGCGCAAATGGGTTCATCGGCTCGGCGCTTACCACGGCTCTGCTCAAAGAGGGATTACAGGTCCGGATGACCAGCCGAACCCGCCCTGTAGACCTGGAGAAGTTGGGTGCGGAATGGGCCCCGTTGCCAAATTTGGCTGCGCCAGTTGACTGGGCTCCGGCCCTTGATGGCATGGGTTCGGTGGTTCATCTGGCGGGGATGGCTCATCGGTTCGAATCGAATGTGGCCAGCGATTGGGGCCTGTATGATTGCGTGAATCACTTGGCCACCAGGTCACTGGTATCGGCCCTTCATGCTCATTCGAATGTAGAGAGATTCCTCTTCTTGAGTACCGTGCGGGTCCATGGGGACACACCGGATCTGCCCGTCCGGTCTGTCTCGCCCCTTGCACCCGTTACCCCTTATGACACTAGCAAGGCCGATGCAGAGACCGAGGTAGCATCGATCCTGGGGCCCACGTCGATCAACTGGGCCGTCATGCGCCCCGTGGTGGTCTATGGCCCTGGCAACCGCGGTAACATGGCCCGGCTGGAAGGCCTGCTGCGGCGCGGCATTCCTGTTCCCGTGGGACGAGTGCCCAACCGCAGAAGCTTCTTGTTCATCGGTAACCTGGTGTCAGCCATCCAGGCGTATCTGACGCATCCCGGCCCCCTGACGGGTCGTACTTGGGTCGTGGCGGATGATGAGGTGGTATCCACTGAGACGCTGGTGCGAACCATGGCTGCGGCCATGAACGTACAAGTCAAAGTCGTTCGTCTGCCCGAATGGTTGCTGGCTTCGACGGCAGGAGTGGGGGATGGCCTAAAGTGTCTTGGCCTTCCCGCACCCTGGAATCGTGAGTTGCAAGGCAAACTCCTTGGAAATTTCTTCGTAGACCCGACTCCCATCAAGCAGGACCTGGGCTGGCTACCACCTTTCACGCTGGAAGATGGGGTACGGAGGACGTACGGGACATGAGCCGGGTGGGCCTATTCCTGCAGGCGCTGGGCGGCCCCAATGAAGAACGATGTTCGATTTAAGAAGACCAAGGTCATCGCATAGAGCACAGCCTGCCCCAGTGCCCACCAAGGCCATTTGGCCAGAATTACGAAACCAGCGGTATTGAGCCAAAGGAGGGGGGTCGCCAATAGGGGACTGCCCCCGGTCAATGCGAGCAGGTGATGGGGGCAAGTGGAACGATCGGCGGTAAAGGGACTCATCCGAAGTCGTTTCCGCCGGATCAGCCCCATGGCGACATCCATGGAGATCGGGGCAGTGAGGGCGAGGGCCAGGAGGGGATTCGTCAGTCCGCCTCCCCGCAGGATGGCCTCGGCGATGAGGAAACCGCACCCGAAACTGCCCGCATCCCCCATGAAGTGTTTGGCCCGAGGCCAATTTAGCAGCAGAAAGCCGATCAGGGCGCCCAAAGCAATGTGTGTATCCACGCCGCGAAAGCATAGGGCCAAGAGAACAATGAAGGTGAATCCCCCCATGTAGCCATTGATGGCGTCCTCGATGTTCACGGCGTTCGGGACCGCCATGAACCAGAAGGTGAGGAGGGTCGACAGGCCCATCCAAACGAGGGGTGAGGCCACCCAAGTCTGGGGGATCCAGGAGACGTTGGTAACCCGTAGCACGAGGACCCAAGGCCATGCAGCCAAGGCGGATAAGGTGAGAAGGACCAAGACCTTCTGGCGCGGATAAAAACTGTACCGATCATCCAGGGCCCCCACGGTGACGAAGCCGAGGCCAGCCACCCAGGTCTGCCAGGGTAGTGAAGGCCAGGGAAGCCTTCCAGCGAATGTGGCTAATCCAAAGACCAGTCCGCCTCCTAGCACCATGGCCAGGCCGCCGGTCCGTGGGGTGGGTAGGGTGTGGACCTTTCTGGCATCTGGGACATCGATGAAGCCCCAGGCGATGGCCTTTCGGATGAGCAGGAAGCCCATGGCTATTGTGGCAATCATGGAGAGCAGGGGGAGGATCAACCTAGTCATGCTGCGGCAGCCATAGGGGGCAGGGTGGATGGGCCAGGGGCTTTATTGGTCATGCAACAGGGGCTCCGAAACAAGATTCACTCTGACGCATCCACACGCCTTCCGCGAGCCTATAAGACGGATTGTGACCAAGGGTTGCATCCTGAAATCCTGACCCGAAATTCGCCGTGAATCATCAGGCAGAAACTTGTGCCCTTTCCTCCCACTAAAAAGAAGAGGCCCAACCAGGGCCTCTTCTTTGTGCATGGGACGAATAATTAGGACCGCCGGGGAGGCCGAGGCCGCCGGGGACGATCGTCGTGGGCAGGGGCATCACCCTCGGGCTCGGCATCGGCGCCTTCGGGCTTGGGGATGAGGGCCTTGCGGCTGAGCTTGATCTTGCCGCTCTTCTCGTCGATGCCGATGCACTTGACCATGATTTCCTGGCCTTCGTTCAGCTCGTCGCTGGGGTTGGCCACGCGGTGGTGGGCGATCTCGCTGACGTGCAGCAGGCCGTCCAGGCCGGGGAGGATGGTGACGAAGGCGCCGAACTCGACCACCTTGGCCACCTTGCCCAGGTAGGTCTTGCCAACTTCGGCGGTCTGGGTGAGGTCGGCGATCATCTTCATGGCCACGGCCAGCTTGTCCTGGGTGGGGCCGGCGACCTGGCAGAGGCCGTCGTCGTCGATGTTCACCTCGCAGCCGCTCACCTCGATGATGTTGCGGATGGTGGCGCCGCCCTTGCCGATGACGTCGCGGATCTTCTCCTTGGGGAGCTGGACGCTGGCCATCTGGGGGGCGTTGCTGGCGAACTCGGCGCGGGGCGCGGCCAGCACCTGGCCCATCAGATCGAGCAGGTGCAGGCGGCCCACCTTGGCCTGGTCGAGGGCCTTGGTGAGGATCTCGGTGGTGATGCCGCCGATCTTGATGTCCATCTGCAGGGCGGTGATGCCCTTCGCGGTGCCGGCGACCTTGAAGTCCATGTCGCCGTAGTGGTCTTCCTGGCCGGCGATGTCGGAGAGGACCACGAACTTGTCGCCGTCGCTGACGAGGCCCATGGCCACGCCCGCCACGGGGGCCTTGAGCTTGATGCCGGCATCCATCAGCGCCAGGGTGCCGCCGCAGATGGTGGCCATGCTGGAGCTGCCGTTGCTCTCGGTGATGTCAGAGACCACGCGCACGGTGTAGGGGTTCTCCTCGGGGCTGGGGAACACGGCGAAGAGGCTGCGCTCGGCCAGCATGCCGTGGCCGATCTCGCGGCGGCCGGGCCCACGGTTGGGCTTGCACTCGCCCACGCTGTAGCCGGGGAAGTTGTAGTGGAGGTAGAACTTCTTCTTGTACTCCTCCTCCAGGCCGTCGATGATCTGGGTGTTCTGGATGGTGCCCAGGGTGGTGGTGACCAGGGCCTGGGTCTCGCCGCGGGTGAAGAGGCAGCTGCCGTGGGCCGCAGGCAGCACGCCCAGCTCGATGTTGAGGGGCCGGATCTGGTCGAACTTGCGGCCGTCCAGGCGCACGCCCTGCTTGAGGATGGCGTTGCGGAAGAGGGTCTCCTTCAGCTCGTCGAAGCAGGCCACCAGCTCCTTCTTGAGCTCGGGCTTCTCGGTGCAGAACTGGGCGACGGCTTCCTTCTTGAGGGTGTCGATGGTCTTGTAGCTGTCGATCTTCACCTTCATGGTGAGGGCGGCGAACAGCTTCTCGGCGTAGGCGGCCGAGACCTCCTTGTAGAGGGCCTCGTTGCGGGCGGCCTTGGCGGCGGCCACCTTGGGCTTGCCCACCTTGGCCTGCAGCTCCTGCTGCAGCTTGACCAGCACCTTCACCTGCTCGTGGCCGAAGGCCAGGGCCTTCACCATGTCGGCTTCCAGCACTTCCTTGGCGCCGCACTCCACCATCACCAGGGCGTCGGCGGTGCCGGCCACCAGGAGGTCGATGTCGCTATCCACGCGCTGGTCGACGGTGGGGTTCACCACCAGCTGGCCATTGACGCGGCCCACGCGGACGCCGCCGATGGGGTTCACGAAGGGAATCTCGCTGATGATGAGGGCCGCGGAGGCGCCCACCATGGCCAGGGTCTCGGGGGCGTGCTGGCCGTCGTAGCTGATCACCTGGGCGGTGATCATGGTGTCGCCGTTATAGCCCTCTTCGAAGAGGGGGCGCAGGGGGCGGTCGATAAGGCGGCTGGTGAGGGTTTCCTTGGTGGTGGGGCGGCCCTCGCGCTTGAACCAGCCACCGGGGATCTTGCCGGCGGCGTAGACGGATTCGCGGTAGTCCACGGTGAGGGGGAAGAAGTCGATGCCTTCCCGGGGGGTGCCGTAGCAGGCGGCCACGAGCACCATGGTCTCGCCCTGGCGGACGATGACGGCGCCGTGGGCCTGCTTGGCGATGCGGCCGGTCTCGATGCTGATGGGCGCGTCGCCCAGGTCCACCGAGACGGTGGTGGGATGGAATGTCAATGCGTTCATGCGGTCTCCCGGGCCCTCGGGCCCGCGGTTGGCCCCCCCAGAGTCCGGGCACCGGCCCGGGGCTCCTGCGATCGCTCCATGAAACCCGTCCGCCGAGTCCTGGAACAGGAGGGGGAGGTGGGCTTCCTGCAGAGGTCGCCGCCGAAGGGGGAGCAGGTGAAAATCGGCCTCGTCAGTGTAGCACAGGGGGGTCAGGCCTTTGGGGTGTGGGCCTGATAGACCGGGTGCGAGCCGGAATGGCGGCGGTTGAGGAACTCCTCACCAAATCGTCCGAGGCCGATGGGCGAGGGGGTATAGGTGGGGATCATCTCCCGCAGGATGCCGAGAATACGGGTCTGGCGCAGACCATCCGGCGCCAGGATAGCCTGCCTGAGGTTCTCCAGGCACGTCTCGATGGAGCAATCCCCCAGGGCACTGGGGCTGGCTTCGAAGACCTTGGGATGCACATCGGTGCTGGACTGCTCGGTGGCAGAGAACAGCTCCTCGTAGAGCTTCTCGCCTGGGCGGATGCCGGTGAACTGGATCTCGATGTCCTGGCCCGGGGTCAACCCTGAGAGGCGGGCCATGTCCTCGGCCAGGTCGACAATCCGGACCGGCTCCCCCATGTCCAGAACATACACCTTCCCGGAGGCGCCCAAAATGCCGGCCTGCAGCACCAGTTGGCTGGCCTCTGGAATGGTCATGAAGTACCGAGTCATGTCGGGGTCGGTCACGGTGATGGGGCCACCAGCCTTGATCTGCTCACGGAAGATGGGAATGACGCTGCCCCGGCTACCCAGCACATTGCCGAACCGCACGCTTACGTACCGAGTGCCTTCCGGGGCGACGGTGGCCGCGGCACTCACCACGTGTTCCGCCAGCCGCTTGGTGGCGCCAAGCACGTTGGTGGGATTGACCGCCTTGTCGGTGGAGATGTTCACGAAGCTGTGCACCCCTACCTTCAGGCAGGCATCGGCCACGTTCTTGGTGCCGAAGATGTTGTTCTCGACGGCTTCTGCGGCGTGCACTTCCAGGTAGGGCACGTGTTTGTGCGCGGCGGCGTGGAACACCACGGCGGGCTGCCAGCGCTGGAAGACCAAGTTCAGGCGGTGGGCGTTCCGGATGTCGCAGAGCTCGAGGGAAAGGGGCTGGGCGGGGAAGAGGTTTCGAAGGGACCGCTCAGCCTCCCAGAGGCTGTTCTCGCCCCGACCCAAGAGCACAATGCGGGCGGGGCGGAAGGTGGCCACCTGCCGGGCAATCTCGCTGCCGATGGAACCCCCGCCCCCGGTGATCAGTACCACGGCATCTTCCAGGATCAGGCTGAGGGACGTCTGATCCAGTTTCACGGGTTCACGGCGGAGCAGGTCCTCGATGGAAATATCCCGCAGCTCGGGTTTCCAGGAGCGGGGCCCGAGCAGGTCGAAGATGCCTGGCACTGTCTTGATGGTTGCAGTGGTGCTTCGCAACTGATCAGTGAGGGACCGCATGACTGCGCCCGAGGCACTGGGGATGGCCAGGATCACCTGGGTGATGCCTTCATCTTTGATGAGCTGGGGCAGCAATTCGGAAGGGCCCAGCACCGGAATGCCCTGGATGCGAATGCCCTGCTTGTCGAGGGCATCATCTACGAAGCCCACGATGTGGCTGCGCAGTTCAGGGTGGCGCACAAGCTCCTGGGCGATCAGCAGGCCCGCCCGCCCAGCCCCCACGATGAGGGTGCGCTGGGGGGATGCGCCGCCCACGTCGATGAACGAGGCCATGCCGCGGTCGTACCAGGCGCGGATCCCTCCCCGCAGGAGCATCCAGGAGCCTCCCGTGCTGAGCGTGGCGGCGATCACGGCCTCCATCTCGAAGTGAGAATTGAAGGCGGGGGCAACAAAGGTCATGACCGCCCCGGTGGCGCCAAGGGCCAGGGTGGCGCTGGCCAGCCGGACCGCATCCCGGAACCCAATGAGCCGGTAGTGCTGCCAACCTAGCTGAAAGATCAGGTTGATGAGCACCGCCAGGGCCATCCAGGTGAGGGACCAGCCCGGGTGGGGAACCCCGGGAACGAACACATGGGTGCAGGTCGTCCAGGCCAGGCCCGCCAGGAAGGTATCCAATCCCAGCTTGACGAAGCGGCGAATCAGGGGCCTTCGAAGGGTGTGTTTCATGAAAAATCCAAATCGTATGGTGTGATTTACAACAACTTAGGTCAAAAGGATTACCCATCCTTGCACAGATGGCGACCAATAATACCCGACTCAAGCGATGCGCCAGTGTGGATTGTGGAGTCATCGAGTGTTGCTCTCCGGGGGAACCCAAGAGGATTGCTTGGTCGCGGTAGGATAAGGGGCCCCGTCGCCGCGGGGCCTTTTCATCGTGAGTGCCATGATCCTGCGCAAAGAGTACTGGTTCGAAGCGGCCCATTTCATCTACAACCACCCGGGCAAGTGCCGGAACCTGCACGGCCACAGCTACAAGCTGTTCGTCCTGCTGGAGGGCGCGGTGAATCCGGAGACGGGCATGATCATCGACTTCGATGACCTGTCGAAGGTGGTGGTGGACAAGGTGATTTCGCGGCTGGACCACCGCTTCCTCAATGACCTGATCCCCCTCTCCACCGCCGAGAACATCTCCGTGTGGATCTGGGAGCAGCTGAAGCCCGAGTTGCCCGCGCTCTGCCAGATCGAGGTCTACGAGACCACCGACAACTGCGTGATCTACCGGGGGGTGTGACCTGGATCGATTTTCTTTTGCCGGGGATGAGCGGGGATAGGCGGGGATGGAAAGGCGTTTTGCCTAGGCCGAGTGCTGAGTAGGAGCTGCGCAAGCGCCCCAGCGGGAATCGTCTTGTTTTCCCCATCCCTGCCCATCCCCGTCCATCCCCAGCCAAGAAGGGCTTTTCAGACCCGATTCGCCCAACCGTCTCGGAGTGGGTGTCAGGGACGAAGTGGATCTAGTTTTGCCGGGGATGAGCGGGGATAGGCGGGGATGGAAAGGCGTTTTGCCTAGGCCGAGTGCTGAGTAGGAGCTGCGCAAGCGCCCCAGCGGGAATCGTCTTGTTTTCCCCATCCCCGCCCATCCCCGTCAATCCCCGGCCAAGAAGGGCTTTTCAGACCCGATCACGTCCAAGCCGCCGAACCTCCAGCTTCGCCGATCCAAAATTGAGTAGCAGGCAAGTCTTCAGCCCCGTGGCCGCCAAATAGTTCAATGCCTGGGCCGTGTGCGCGTCCGTGAGGGCTCGGCAGGCCTTAAGTTCGATCAGGATTTTGTCCTCGACAAGGAGGTCTGCCGAAAAGTCACCGACCAGCACACCGTCGTACCAAACCTCGAGGCTTTTCTGGGCTTGCACCTTCAAGCCCGACTTCCGGAGTTCATGCAGCAGGGCGTTTTCGTAGACCTTCTCCAGGAACCCTGGGCGCAGCGTGTGGGCCACCTTGAAGGCGCACCCGAGAATCTGTTCGGAGATGGGATCGTCGATCATGGCATGGCCTCTGAGGCTCGGGTTGGGGACGGGGGAAAGGTATTTTGCCTGGGAATTGAGCCTAAGAACGGTGGGAGGTTAGAGACTGGTGGAGCAGGCATTGGCCAAGATATTCCGGCCTGCCTGACCGGGTGGTGGGATAAATTCAAGGGAGTGAACTGGTATTCGGGGAGGCCATATGCAGATGAAAACCGGGTCCACTGGCGTTTCCTGGGCCACCAGGGCCAGCCTTCTGCTCGGTGCACTCCTGGTGGCAGCATCGGGCGTGCTGTCACTCGGCTGCGAGGCCATCAACCCGGCCCTGCGCTTGCAGGAGGCGGCGCGGCAGCTGCGGTTCACCCTGGACCGGGTTGAGCCTCAGGTGGAGCTGGCCTTCCCCCTGGAGCGCTCGCGACTGCGGCTGCGACTCGATGTGGGCGTGGACAATCCCTCGGACCAGCGGCTGCGCACCCGCCGGGTCACCGGCAACCTGGGGCTGAACACCCAGGGGACTCAACGCGCCATTGGTTCCGTGAGCTTTCCCGAGGGGGCGGACCTCGCCCCCAAGACCCGCAGCGTGTTGAAGGTCGAGGTGGCCTTCGGGTATGACGACCTCAAAGCCGTCTGGGGGCCGCTCTCCGGCGCGGTGCTGCGGAAGGAGCCCGCCACCTGGACCCTGGACGGCGACGCCCGGTTCGAGGTACTGGGCATCGAGTTTGGCGTGCCCTTCCGCACCAGCAAGGGCAGCGGGCGGTGATGGGGCGGCCATTGGCTCGGATTCGGGTGATGCGAAAAGGCCCCTCCTGCATAATAAAACCCCTGGTGTCGTCATGCCCTCCCGAATGAATCCCCACCCTCCGGAACCCATCGCCTCCCACCAGGGGAGTATCGAGGAACTCTGCCGGAAGTACCATGTGGCGCGCCTCGCTCTTTTCGGATCTGCTTCCCGAGGTGAGGCCCGGGTGGATTCTGACCTGGACCTCCTGGTGTCCTTCGAGCCTGGGATGACGCCGGGCCTGGGGTTTTTCATGCTGCAGGAGGAGCTTGAAGGGGTACTGGGTCGCCGTGTGGACCTAAATACCCAGGAAGATTTGAGTCGCCATTTTCGTGACCAGGTGCTCAGGGAAGCCAGGTTGGTCTATGAACGCTGAGCCCAGGGGTGTCCGGATTCGCCTGCTGCACATGCTGGAAGCCTGCGACCGGACAGCCCGCTTCCTGGAGGATCGCCAGCGAGAGGACCTTGATCAGGACGAAATGTTTCGCCTGGCGCTTCAATACCTGATTCTGACGCTTGGCGAGGCGGCCAAAAATATTCCACCTGAGACGCGCGTCAAGGCCCCGGGCATCCCCTGGCGAGCGATGGCGGCCTCCCGGGATCGCATGGCCCACGGCTATTTCGACATCAACCTGGACATGCTTTGGGCCATGGCGTCCGTCGACATTCCCGACCTTCGCGAAGGGCTCCAGCGGTTGCTGGAGGCCGAGGGCGGAGCATGATGGGGCGATCTTCCTTCACTGATGGCCATTCATGATTCGCGCTGTCGTCTTCGACCTCTGGAACACGCTGATCTTCAGCCCGGCGGGGAGCCCCTTCCAGCGCCTGAAGGAGCTGCTGCGGCCCGAGCAGCTGCCGCAGTACCCCGAGCTCACGAGAGACGGCATGGTCCGGCCCTACCCCTCGGTGGAGGCCTTCCTGGCCGCTTGGCAGGACCGCCTTGGGCTGGACGAAGGGCAGGTGGCGGCCATGACCCTGGCCTTCCGCGAGGCGGGCCAGCAGGCGGAGTGCTTCCCGCTGACCCCGGAGGCCGTGGGTTCCGTGCGCGACCTGGCGCGGGTGGCGCTGCTCTCCAACACCCAGACCTTCGGGCTGGAGCTGCTGGACCGCCTGGGCATCGCGGCCCGCATCCGCACGCGCCTGCTGAGCGCGGACCTGGGCGCCCTCAAGCCCGAGCCCGCGGCCTTCGAGGCGGTGCAGCGCCGGATGGGCCTCTTCCCGGGCAACCTGGTGATGGTGGGCGACAGCTGGACCGATGATGTGCAGGGCGCGGTGGCGGCGGGATGGACCGCCATCTGGGTCAACCGCGACGCCAAGCCCCGTCCCGAGCACCCCCCGGACGACCCCATCTATGAGGTGCGCAGCCTCGACCGGGTGGCGGAGGTCATCCAGAACCTGCAGGACGGTCTGCGCTGCCCGACATGTTTGGGGTGAGTGGAGCCGCTGCGCAGTCTTTGTGCGGCTCGAGCGGAAGCCACCCGTGAAGAACTGGCTGCGATGTTTCGGGATGGGATGGCCTAGGGACTTGGCCCCCGCCTGGAGTGCGGCCGGACAAAAAGCAGGGAGATAGGCCTCAGGCGCTGGCGCTGTCCTGACCGGGGAGTTGGAGGTCCATGGCCACGGCGTGGCGGGGGGAGTCGGCCCGCTCGATCCACTGCACGCGGGCGCCCAGCAGGCGGACCAGCTGCATGAGGCCTTCGCGGGCCTCCTGGTGCAGGTTGGCGGCCAGCTCTGGATGCAGGGTGAGGCGCACCTCGGCGCCCCGCAGGCGCTCGCCCAGGCGCACCAGCTCGCGGTAGGCCTTGAGCAGGGAGGTCTCGGGGCTCTGGGTGCGGCCGGCGCCATTGCAGGTGGGGCAGGGCTGGGTGATCAGGCGCTCCAGGGAGGGGCCGGTGCGCTTGCGGGTGAGCTCCACCAGGCCGAACTCGGAGATGCCCCCGGCGCGGGCGTGGTTGCGGTCACGCTTCAGCTCCTCCTGGAAGCGGGTCAGCACCTCGTCGCGGTGGGCGGGATCAACCATGTCGATAAAGTCGATGACGACGATGCCGCCCAGGTTGCGCAGGCGCAGCTGGCGCACGATCTCGGGGATGGCTTCGAGGTTGGTGAGGTAGACGGTCTCCTCAAGATCTTTCTTGCCCACGAACTTGCCGGTGTTCACGTCGACGCTGACCAGGGCCTCGGTCTGGTTCAGCACGATGGAACCGCCGTGCTTGAGGAACACCTTGGGCTGCCGGGCGGAGTCGATCTCGGACTCGATGCCGAAGGCCTCGAAGATGGGCAGGTCAGAGGTGAAGCGCTTCACGCGGTTCGACCACTCGGGGTGCAGGTTCTCCACGAAGGACATGACGTCGCGGTAGGCGGCGTCATCGTCCACCCAGAAGCTGGAGACCTCCTCCCGGAAGATGTCGCGCATGACCTTCTGGAGCAGGCGCAGGTCCTGCCAGACCAGGCCCGGGGCGGGGACATGCTCGGCCTTGGCCTGGATGCCCTCCCAGAGCTGGCGCAGGAAGACCACGTCGCCCACCAGGTCCTCGTCCTTCTCCCCAATGGCTGCGGTGCGGACGATGAAGCCTTCGCCAGGCATGGCATGGCTGCGGATCAGGTCGCGGAGGCGGTCCCGCTCGGCCAGGTCGGTGATCTTACGGGAGATGCCGATGTGCTCGATGCCGGGCATGAAGACCAGGAACCGCCCAGGGAAACTGAGGTGCCGCGAGAGCCGGGGCCCCTTGGTGCTGATGGGGTCCTTCACCACCTGGACCAGGGTCTCCTCACCCTCCTTGAGGGGGGGCAGGGGTGGCGGCGGTGGCGGCAGGTCCTCGGCCGGGGTGTCGTCGCTTTCCTCGTCGGCCGACAGGTCGGCTCCCATCCGGTGGGCGACGGGGTCGTCCAGGTAGAGGAAGCCGTCCTTGAGGCCGCCGATGTTGACGAAGGCGCTCTGCATGCCGGGGAGCAGCTTGGCCACCCGGCCTTTGTAGACATCCCCCACCTGGCTCTTGTTCATCTTCCGCTCGAGGAACAGCTCGCAGAGCTGGCCGTTCTCAAGCAGGGCGATGCGCGTCTCCAGGGGGGTCGCATTGACCACCAGGGACTTCCGGACTTCCATGGAACCAACCTTTCAGAATGGAGCAGTTGGGCGCCATGCCCCCACCGCGGGCCCCGGGGCCGTACCAGGCCGAAGGGTGATTCCTTTTTACCATGCTCCTTGGATGCCGCGCCAATGGGCAGAGGTTCCAGGTTCGGTATTTATTCTGTTCTGGGCAGATTTAAATTGGAGGATGGCCGGGCCCAGTGAAACAACCCGATGATTGGGAAATCTTAGCTTGGAGGACCAAGAGCCAAAGAACGGCCCATCTAGACCCAGTCAGGGCATTTCGTCAAAGGTATCCGGCCCGATGGCCTCTTCCTGCCGGTGAACATAGGTCACAACCAGCACATCGCCCTGGCATTCATAGAGCAGGCGCAAGGGTTTTACCAAGATCTCGCGGTAGAAGCCTGGACCGAATTCCGGCACCCAGCGGCCCATGTCAGGGAATTCAGCCAGGTGCCGAAGGCTCGTGTCCACCTTGCTGCGGAGGGTGCGGGCGGCGTCGGGGTTATAGCCGCCGATGTAATCGAGCCGCTCCATGAACTGTTCCGCCGCGGGCTCGCTCCAGCGGATGTTCAGGACCATTTGGCTGTCCGGGCCAAGGCTTCCTCGTGCGTAAGAACTCGACCCTCAGCCAGAGCCTGCTGGCCACGGATGATGCCTTCTAGCAGGGCAAGCTTGCGCTCCTGCATGCGGTAGCTCGTCACATCCATGAGGATGGCCGCCTCCCGACCGTGCTCAGTGATGACCAGGGTTTCCTGGTTCTGCTGGAGAACCGCAATGATTTCAGTGGCTTTGCGCTTGATGTCGGTTACCGGAACGAGCTTTGGAAGCATGGCACCACCTCGAATCAGGATTGATCGCTCGAATGCATTGTAGTATTAATGTATTCTTATTCAGGTCTTTTTATGATTTATTGCCTGCGTCTAGACTGCCGCCAGGGTAGCTCGACGAGGTGCCTCGGCCCCTTTTGAATACGGTTGGCCAGAAGCCATTACAACCGGACAGCATTTTCTCAAGACAAAACGGGTCGCCGAATCCTGACCGCCAAATGGTTAATGTCGCAACCCCTTCAATAACACTCGAGTGATGCTGCTGATCGCTTTCTGCGGTGAGGTGTGGGAAACGCGAAGCGTTTTCCAAAGGGCTGTGGGCAGGCTGCGGACCCGAAGGGTGGGCCCCAAGGGGTCCATTGCCGATAGGCATTCCGCAGGCTGTCCATGGCCCTGGCGGCTCTCCGCAAGGATGCAGAGGGTCACACCGCGTTCGCTGCGAGGTAAACCCGGACTGCCTCGAACCCTTCGGTGCCTGTTCTGAGAAGTTCTAGGGCTGGCTTCCCTTGAAAGAGGTCCACCGTATTCGGCTGTCGAACCCAGGCATTGGCGGAGTCCTTGACCAGGAGGGTGTGAAGGCTTCGATAAATCCCGAGGGTATGTGAGATCCGGCGCAGGGCATCCATGCTGGTCTCGGCAGTGGTTGGTCGCTGGTCGTACCCCAGGAGTGCCGATGCCTCAGGTTCGCTGATGCCCCATTCCCCCATGATTTGAAAGTAGGTCTCGAGCCAAGTCGGGATCTTCCCCTCGTTCAGGGCTTTCGCCATGAAGGCCTCATCTGTGAGCCGTGGCAAGCCTGATTCGAAATCGCCGATAAGGTCCCCGAGCATGGTATCGATCTCCACGATGATGCTGACGCAGCTCTTCCGGTGATCGACCCCGATTAGGCCGCGTCAGTCGGTGAAGGCGGCCACGCAGAGGGGGGTGCGTTCCTGGGTGCGGCGCTCGGTGATGCGGTTGCGTTCGTCGACGAAGACCACCCTGGGGGCCACGGCCTCCGATTCCTCGGCGGTCATCCAGCCATAGGCGGCGAGGATGACCAGGTCGCCCTTCTGCACCAGGTGGGCGGCGGCGCCGTTAATGCCCACCTCTCCGGACCCGGGAACCCCAGGAATCACATAGGTCGACAGGCGCGAGCCGTTGGTCACGTCATAGATGTCGATCTTCTCGTTCTCCAGGAAGCCGGCGGCCTCGATGAGCAGCGGATCCAGGGTGATCGATCCCACGTAGTCCACATCGGCCCTGGTGACGGTGGCGCGATGGACCTTGCCGAGCAGGAAGTGTCGCAGCATGAATCCTCCGGTCCAGGCTCCCTGAGGAGTCCCGGCCAACGCACAAGGATGGGCTCAGCGGACGCCCAGGTCCAGACTCGACTTTTTACAATCAACCTGGACACAGCGCGCGAGTCGCCAATCTGCAGAGTGCCTAGGGACCTGAAAATACCCAGGACATGGTAAAGCCGCTCCAGATGAACCCGTTCAACCGTGGGACCTGAGCCCAATTCTACGCAAACAGGGTTGAACGGCTTCTGAGTCCGAGCAGATCCATCTGTTCGGCCACAGAGAGGTGCCACTGGGCCGCAATCCGAAGGAAGGCATGGATCCCGGGGCCCGCTAGTCGATCCACCCCTTCTTCCATGTGGCTTGTCGCTCCATTCACGGTTCGTGAATCTTCATCCCAGCAGCCTTGGACGGTCAGACGAAAGTGACACCATGGTTCCATGGTGTCTTGATACCTTGATACCTTGATACCTTAATACCTTAATGCCTTATTATCAAAACTTACCGATATGTAGGGCCCACCGAATGGCCCTCTCTCCAGGTCTCACGCCTTTCGCCGATTTATACTGATTTCTTGCTATAGATGGGTAACTTCACTCAATTTCTGTGGCGGTGCTGGGAACTGGAGCCCGCAGCTTGGCACCAGCATTCCCCGGGCGGGAGCGATCCATCTGTCCGGTGCCGTTGCGCTTCGCATAGGCCCATGCTCATCGGCAGGTGGACCTAGGGGTCTTGGGGCGGGAATCTTCGTGATCCTCGTCAATAGTCAAAGGCTCAATGACCCCAGGCCAGCACCGGGCCCATGCCGGTCCAACAAAGAATTGGGGGCCAGTCGGAGTTCAAAGCCATGCGGTCATGGTGGTAAAAAATTGCATAAATATTATATTAATAGAGTTTACAAGTTACCCCATCAATGCAAATCCCTGGTTCGGTAGCCACCTGGGGTTGGCGGAGTGGAGGGAGCCGCGCGTAATCACGGGCTCGGCGGCATTACGCGGACCCGGTCGCTAGCGGGTGCTTGGCTAGAGGTGGGCTGTGTCCCATTCATAGGAGTCGAGCAAATGGCAACGCAAAACAGAAACGGCGGGCGGTTGAAGCGCTACCTCCGTCGAGTAAAAAAGGCGTTGGAGGGAAGGCACGCCAGGACCGTTTTCTTGAACATCGTCTACACAGGGTCGGCTGCGGATGCCTGGGTCTCCCTGCGGGAGGCTTCTGCGCACCTTCCCATCGATGATCAAGCCCTATCGGTTTTGGCACTGATGAGGTCCTTTCGAAAGCTCAGAAATGAGCTGAGTGACCTGGAGTGCGAGGAGCATCTGTGATCCCGATCCTCCTTCATGGCAAAGGCAAGGCCATGCACTGTCCGTCTGATGTGGTGCACTACTCCAAAACTCACCTGGCGAGTCCAAGCGAGGCTGGAGCATTTCTTGGGCTTGCGGATTACCTGGACCCCAAAGACCGAGTCAACGTAGTGATCTTCAATCCCAATCTCTGGAATTCAGTTGGGCTCGAACTTGGCAGTTCCCAACTCCCTGACAAACTGATCTTCAATCTCTGCCAGGGAATGGATGCAGATGGCCGTCAATTGGCGGGAATTATCATGCATCGTGAGCCGGTAGAGATCATTGTCACCCTCCACTGTGAGATCTCCGAAGCGCTGGAGCACCATCCAGAAATTGCCCGATTGGTGCTATTGGCTGAAGCGCGGACTCTCAGGGAAGAGATAGAATGTCGCGCCACGCTCGTGCGAACTGGGGATGGCGAACGAGAATGGCGCAGAGCGTACTCACTTTTCGTGATTTTTCTTCATGGGCGGAACAAGGAGAACGAACCCCACTTCCACTTCCATGCGATCGTTTTCCCACCAGTATTTGTGCCGGGTCTTGGCTGGCGTACTCATAGCGACCGCGACTTCTTTTTTCGGCTAAACACGGATGATGGGGTCCGTGCCAGGGTTGGTGAAGCTGGTCGTCAGGAAGCCGCGAAGTACGGATTTACCATTACCTACTCAAAAGGGCTTGCCTCGCTCCTTGAACCCAATGGTGCGACCGTTATCCGCCCGGATGGGCACATCATCGAGGCTGGTTCGGTCATTCGCAAGCGATCTGCAGGGATCCTTGCTTTGAGGCACTTGGAGCAGGCCCTTGGAACGCCTCCGTTAACACGGCGTGAGGTTGGGCAAATTAGGAACAATCCCGGTGCAATCCCTTACGATATCCCCGGGATCACGGGTCACGACCGGTTCAACCGCAAACTCGGTGCTCTAGGCCTTCTGGACAAGTATGGTCAAATCCTTTCGAACGAAGAAATGACCCTTGCCATCCAACGGTTGGACGGAATCATGGCTGCCGATCAAGCTAGTGTTTTCGATATTTTCCCCGTTGCCAAGAAGCAGGCGGGCGCCATAGCAGAAGCCATCGAACAGAACCGAGCGGCCCTTTCGGCAAAGCACTCTGGCCAACAGGTGCTTGCATCGCATAAGTTGGCGAGGGCCATCTGGACCCAGGCTTATACCAACCTTCTAAAGCGAGTGAAGGATTCTGGCCCAGATGGATTGAGTCTTGAGGGAATTGGTGAACGGGATGGTGAACTCTTGTTGCGCCTACATCGCTATCGTCACGTAATTCTCGACGCAACGAATGGGCGGAAGTCATTTCGACTTTCGGAGTTTGGAAGTCAGAAACTTGCTGAGGTTCAAGCCTTGATAGAGGCGGCGTCCATGGCCCGGTACAGCACCTTTAACGCACTCCCACCGCGTAAAAAACTATCGTATTTTCTAAAGATTGAGGAGAGGAGGCGGCCCCCAATTCAACAAACCCCGTCGGCGAAAATTGAGGTTGAGGAAAAGCATGTTGAGAGAACGAAACGTCACCGCCGATGAGGCAAGGATCATCGAGCTAGAAAATTTCCTCACGCCGGGATCGATCGCCTATAACCGCCCGGCTACCGAGGCAGAGATCATTTACCTCGATAAAGTTGAGGCCTACCCGCTCCTGGCCTTCCACTGCGATTTTCTCCAGAACTCAACAGCGCTTGTCATAGCCGTTCCTGATAAGAGATTGCCCCCAGATGAATTCGCTGAGAATGTATGGCGACTTCTGACTGTTGCTCGTGACCGTGCACAACCAGAGGAAGGCCGTGAATCGTTTTCCGTCGTCATCACCCTGCAACAAGAGAACCGGGAGTTCTGCATATCGTTTCGACCAGATTCGATTAAAGGTATATGGGCGTATACCCCGAGGTCGGAACTGTTGGATCCGACGTTTCAAAAGATCCCGCCCACGAGGTTTGAAATTGAGTCGCCAGGCCTATGTATGCGAGACCTAAGCCCAAGAAAAATTTATAGGGCAGAACTCGTCTGTCTTCAAAGCTACTGGCCTCGAATTAATTACTACTGCCTGAATGTGGGGGAACTGAATTCCCGCGTGAAGGACGAGGTCAGTTGAACAGCACCACGTGCAGGTCCAGTCCAATGCGGGGCGGGGCGATGGGGGGCGGGGCTAGGGGCAGGCGGAAGGCGCCTTCCAGGTCGATGCGGGCGCGGGGGTCCGTCACCTGGCGCAGCACCCAGCGGCCGTCCAGGAAGACGTACATGCGGGAGGGGTCGCCCGGGACCAGGGCCACATAGCGGCGGGTCTCGCCCTGGCGCCAGTAGCCGCTCATCCAGGGCGGCGCGATGGGCCGGCGGCCCCGGTCGTGGCCCTCCTCGAAGTAGCGGTGGGCCTGGTGTCTCCGGCCTTCGCGCTCGCGCCAGTACTCCCGCTCGCGCCGATCCTGCTCCCGCCAATCGCGGCGGGCCTCCTTGCGGTCTTCTTTCCGCTCGCGCCGCTCGTCCTTGCGGTCTTCTTTCCATTCCCGCCGGTCGTCCTTGCGGTCCTCCTGCCACTCCTTGCGGTGCTCCTTGTCCCGGGGTGGGTCGGGATAGGCGGCAAGGGAACCCGCCACGAGGACGGCGATCAGGGCGGCAGACAGGGTACGGGACATGGTGGCTCCAGATGGGCCGGGACCGAAGGGGCCCCGGTTCATCCTAGGCCCCGTTCAGGCTCCGGGCCATAGATCCTCCGGACGATCGGGCCGCGGCTCGGACTCAGGCGCGGCCGTTGGCGGGGTCGGCCGGGGTGAGGAGGACGTTGTCGATGAGCCGGGTGCTGCCGATATAGGCGGCGACGCAGAGGGCGGCGGCGCGGTCCACCTCGCCCTGGATGGGCTCGAGGTTCTGGGTGTCGACCAGCTCCAGATACTGCAAGGAGTCCACCCGCGCCAGCGGACCCCGCGCCAGGGTCAGGAGGGCCGAGGCCTTGCGCTCGCCGCCCTCGAAGGCGGCCTTGGCGGCCAGGAGGCCTTCGCTGATGCAGAGGGCCCGCTTCCGGGCGTCATCATCCAGGTAGGCGTTGCGGCTGCTGAGGGCCAGGCCGTCCGCTTCCCGGATGGTGGGCACCACCACCACGTCTACGGGCAGGTTGAGGTCTCGGGCCATGCGCCGGATGACGACCGTCTGTTGGAAGTCCTTCTGGCCAAAGAAGGCCAGGTCGGGCTCGACCATGTTGAAGAGCTTGGCGACCACCGTGGCCACGCCCCGGAAGTGGCCGGGACGGAAGCGGCCACAGAGGGGCTCAGCCAAACGACCGGGCTCTACGTGGGTCTGGAAGCCCGTGGGATAGACCTCGGCGGCCTCGGGCAGGAAGAGCACCGTGGTCCCCGCCTCCAGGCAGAGGTTCTGGTCGCGCTCCAGGTCCCGGGGATAGTTCGCCAGGTCCTCGCCGGGGCCGAACTGGGTGGGGTTCACGAAGATGGACACCACCGTGGCGTCGCAGCGGGCGGCGCTCTGGCGGATGAGCGCGCCATGGCCCTCGTGGAGGAAGCCCATGGTGGGCACGAACCCAATGCGCTTGCCCTCTTCCCTCAAGGGTCGGAGGATGGCGCGTAAATCAGCGATGGTACGGACAACTCGCATGGACAAAAACGGGATCCTTCAGAAGACACCTGCCAGCTTACCAAGGGCTGCCTCAGGGGCGCCACTGGGTCAGGGCCGGACGAACGGCTTCTGGAAGCGTATAGGATTCCCGCCCATCCGGGAACCCTCCCCCCCGGACGTCCTCCGCCCAGGCGGCCAGCGCATTGCGTAAATCTTCGAAACCATTGGCATAGCGGCGGACGAATTTGGGCGAGGTCCCCGGCAGCAGACCCAGCACATCATGGAAGACCAGCACCTGCCCCGAGCAGCCAGGCCCGGCCCCGATGCCGATGGTGGGAATCCTCAGGGTCTCGGTCACCCGGGTCGCCAGGTCGGCCGGGATGCCCTCCAGCACCAGACTGAAGCAGCCCGCTTCCTGGAGCTTCTGGGCGTCCTCCAGCACCTGGAGCGCCTCCCCCTTGTGCTTGCCCTGCACCTTATAACCGCCCATGGGGTTCACGCTCTGGGGGGTGAGACCGAGGTGACCCATGACGGGGATTTCGGCATCGAGGAGGGCGTGAATCATGGGCAGGCGCTTGGCGCCGCCCTCGAGCTTCACGGCCTGGGCGCCTCGCTGGAGGAAGCCGCCTGCATTGCGGAGGGTGTCCTCCACGCTGAGGTGGAAGCTTAGGTAGGGCATGTCCGCCACGAGCAGAGCCGTGGGGTGGGTGCGGGCCACGGCCTCCAGGTGGTGGTTCATCATGGCCATGCTCACCGGCAGGGTGTTCTCGAAGCCCAGGCAGACGTTCCCCACGCTGTCGCCCACCAGGATGATGTCCACCCCGGCGGCGTCGGCGATGCGGGCGGTGGCGGCGTCATAGGCCGTGGTCATCACCAGCTTCCGGCCCGCGTGGTGCCAGGTGTGCAGCTGGGGCAGGGTGACGCGGGCGCGCGAGTCGGCGGGCAGGTGGCTCATGGGGTCTCCGCATGGGAGCGTGTCCAGGTCATGGGTGGGGGCTGCACTGGGGCGCCAGCCGAGGGAGGCAAGGAAAGCGACGAAGGCCTCGGTGGGGCCAAGGTCGAGGAGCTTGACGTAGCATCGCGATGGCTGCCGCTCCAGCCCGAAGGGTTGATGTCAAAGGGCTCCCATGCTGCGTCAGCGGGCTTGAACGGTGAACCTGCACCGCCCTTCGCCCACTTCCTGGCCTGGAACCCCTTTGACATCAATGCAGCCCCTATCGATGGCCTGGACCCGCTCCCCTGGTCGAAGCCGTGGGGCCTTAATGAAACCACCAAAACTGGGCGGCAGGAGACACAGAAGGGCCCTTGGTTGGTCCTGGACGGGGATGGCGCTCCTACGCCAGTGAGCCAGGGCTCCTCCTGGAGGTGGCGTGGCTGAGGCCTTTTGCACCGGACTATGGTCGCGATGCACAGATGGCTCCTGGCGGACGGCAGAGCGCCCAGGCACCTGCCTTCAGTTGGGTCGATACGGTCCTGGGCAACATTCAGGGCATGACTCGCTGGGTGAGCAGGGCGCACCTGGCTCGCTACCTCGCCAAGTTCCGCTATCGCGGTAATCGGCGCTTCGAACTGCAGTCGCTCCTGCCACCTCCTGAATGCTGCGGCCAGACCCCGCCCAGGCCGCAAAGGCCTGTGATTTTCCCATGGGAAGCGGAAGGTAATTGCTTACTGGAGAGTTGGGTCGCATCCCAGGCAGGCCGAGAAGGTCTTGACGGGTGTTAACCATGGGATACACTTTCCCCGTGGTCGCGATTCTCACTACCGAACCGTTCGACACCTGGTTCGCAGGTCTACGCGATCTGCAGGCCAAATATCGAATTCAGGCCAGGATACGTCGGGCTGAATTAGGCAACCTTGGTGACTGCCAGCCCATTGGTGAGGGGGTTTCCGAGATGCGCATCCATGTTGGAGCTGGCTACCGGGTGTATTTCGTTCAAAGGGGGCTCGAAATCATTGTCCTTTTGGGCGGGGGCGACAAGGGCACTCAATCGAAAGACATTAAGGCCGCCCTCAAATTGGCACGTGAGCTTTAGGGGAATAGCATGAAAAAAATCAAACTTAAAAAATGGGACGCCGTTGACCACCTCAATAGCGACGAAGAAATCACGGGTTACTTCGAGGCCTGCCTTGAAGAAGACCCCGGTGACGGGAGTTTGGTTCGCGCAGCCTTGGGCGATATCGCTCGAGCGCGGGGAATGGCCCAACTTTCCCGTGATACAGGTCTAAGTCGTGAAGGCCTATACAAGGCTCTTTCCCCAGAGGGGAATCCGGAATTCACTACTGTAATGAAGGTCATGAAAGCCCTCGGGCTTAGGCTTCGTGCAGCTGCTGCTCTTTAAGTGTTCCCAACCCCTGGCATCTCGATCAGAGTCCACATGCGGCCTCCCTCCGCTGCACTCGGACCCCGCCTGCATTGCCTGTCGCTCTCTCTCAACTTCTTGCTAACTCGGCTTCATTCATCGCCTTGGTGCAGGCGTGGCCGGTTAGCCTGTTGCATTGGCCAACTTGACAGGCACATCAGTATGCGCATACTTGATGCGTATTGATGAGGTGCATAATGCAGGCCCATTACAATGCCGACGCCCCCAAGAAGCCGGTCAACCTCTCGCTGAACGGGGACTTGCTGAAGATCAGCAAAGACCTTGGCCTCAACCTTTCCGGTCTCGCCGAAGAGGCCATTGCCCAGGCAGTTCGCAATCGCCTTGCCGAGGTTTGGCTCTCAGAAAATGCTGATGCCATTCAGGCCTATAACAAGCGCGTTGAGTCCCAGGGAGTTTTTAGTGATGGCCTGAGGAATTTCTGATGGCCTCATTCACCGTCTACGCCAACCCCGATTCGAAAACCCAGAAGGCCATTCCCTTCCTCCTTGATGTCCAAAGTGAACTTCTCTCCCCCCTTGATACTCGGGTGGTTGTTCCCCTGTACCTAAAATCGACGGGGCAGACTCACCCGATCTCACGCCTCACACCAGTCATTTCTTTCCAAAGCAAGCCATTGGTTGCCATGGTCCCCGAGTTGGCCGGTGTCAGCAAACGCCACCTGGGCCCCGTTGTGGGTCAGATTCCCGAGGTTCGTTCTGAACTTCTCGCTGCGATTGATCTGCTGATAACAGGATTTTAATTTATCGTCTTGGTGCCTTGGCTAACCCTCGGCTCAACTCGGACCTCACACCCGGTTTTCAGGCTGAGCCAAGCCGATAATCAATCGGTGCTTGGCTTCGGTTTGCCTGGACCCATCACTCCGGATCGGGAAAGGCCGGGAGGTTCATCTGGGTGGGGGTCCAGTCGACGAGGGGGTCGGCGCGTTCGGGCTCGACGAAGCGCAGGCCCACGGCCTCGACGGTCTGGCGGAAGCGGTGCATGTCCTCACGGCCCAGGAAGGCGCTCTCCTGGCCCTCGGGAAGCCGCGTCCAGAGCTGCTGGAAGCTGGGGAAGGCATCCTGCATGCGGGCGCGGGCGCCCAGCTTCTCGCCCCGCTGCAGGAGCAATTGCGCCCCCTCGGCGCTGGCCTCCAGCACCATGGCGGGGAACTGCAGGTCCCGGGCCGCCGCCTGGACCTCGCTCCAGGCCTCCAGGGCCTCCTGGACCACGGGGTCTGTGGCCGGCACCGTGGAGAGCAGCAGGGCGTGAGCCCGGTGCCACTCCAGGTCGAGCCACCGGGAGCCGGACCCTTCCACGGGGCCCTTGAGGTTCTCCAGGATGGCCCAGCCCTGCTCGGGAGCTTCGAGGCGCAGCTGCCGGGCCTCCCGGGCCACGGCCTGGCTGTAGCGCAGCTGGGCCAGGCGCTGGCGCCAGAGGAGGCCGGTGGATTCGAAGTGATCGGCGGCGGCCCGGTAGAGCCGTGCGGTGTCCCGCCAGGCGCTGCGGAACCGGGCCACCTCGGCCTGGAGGAACAGCTGGTCCCCCTGCTCCTGGGGGGAGCGCAGGGCGGGCTGGGTGGCCAGGGCCTGGAACTGGGCGTGGTCCGCCGCCACCGGATCGCCTAGGGCCGCAAAGGTGCGCGCCCGCCAGCTCTGGATGACGGCGATCTGGGCCTGGTCGCTCAGGCGCTGCGCACGCAGCAGGGCCCGGTCCAGGTGGGACAGGGCTGGCCCGAGCAACTGCTGGACGCTCCGCACCATGCCCAGCGCCAGATGTCCCTGGGCCTGCAGGGCCGTGTCCCCCTGCAGCCGGGCGGTCTGCAGGGCCTCGCGCAGCAGGAGGATGCAGGCCTCGGACTGGCCCTGGGCCAGGCGCACGTGGGCCAGGGCGATCTCCACCGGCACCAGGCCGCGCAGATCCTGGGTGGGTTCCAGCAGCCGCTGGGCTGACTGCAGCATGGCGGCGGCGCGCAGGAACTGGGATTGGCCGGCCAGAGCCTCCCCGAGGGTGGTCAGCAGCGCGGCCTGGTCCTGGGGCAGGGGCTTGAGGCCGCCCTGGGTCTGCAGGCCCTCCTCCAGGGCGCGGATGCCCTTGGTGAGGTGTCCCTGAAGCAGGTGCAGCTGGCCCAGGGCCAGCCGAAGCCGGGGCTGCTCCGCGTGGTGGGGATGTTCCGTCAGGCGTTCCGCCGCCGCCCGGAGGGCATCCTGGGCCTCACCGGGGCGGCGCAGGTGCAGGTACAACAGGGCGCGCTTGCGGTAGAGCCGGGCCTCGCTGAGGCGGACGGCTTCCTCCCGGGGACCTCGGGCCAGGGCCAGGAGCGCCTGGCCCAGGGCCTGCAGGGCCGCCTCGAAGGGAGAGGCCGTTCCTGCTTCACCGACCGGGTTCCGACCCGAACCCCAGGCGTCCGCGAGGTGTTCATGCAGCCGGGCCTCATCCTGGGGCGAGGGCTTGAGCTGCAGGGCCTGGCCCACCAGGCGCCGAACCTCCACAGGATTGGCCGGCGGGTTCTGGTCCAGGATGTTCAGCACCGTGGCCAGGGCCGTGGCTTCGTCGGAGGCCATGGACTGGAGCGGCACCGGGCTGTCCCAGCCCTGCTCATGGAAGACCGCCGCGAGGGCCCGGGCCAGGCGCTTGAGGTCGGCCGGGGGGGTGCGGGCCAGCACCAGCTCCCGCCACCGGGGATCGGGGATCTGCACCTGGTGGCGCTGGACCTGGGCCAGGCGGGAGCTCACCGCGCCCTGGAGGGCGTCCTCCAGGGCATCCCCCTGCAAGCCAAGTAGCCGCCCCAGGGCCTGGGTGGGCAGGGGCCGTTCCGCCAGGGCCAGCAGGCGCACCAGGGTGGCCGAGGCCGCCGGCAGGCGCTGCAGCCGGCCCAGGAAGATCTGCTGCATGAGGTCGGCCTCGGCCTTCAGGGCCACGGGCTGGCCCGGCGCCAGCCGCCACACGCCCTGGTCCCGGATGAGGGTGCCCGCCTGGTGGGCCAGCTCGAGGAATTTGTTCAGCAGGCCCGGGTTGCCCAGGCTCTGGGTGATCAGCTCTTCCTGGAAAGCCGGTGGCAGCTCCTGCGGCCCCAGCAGGTCGTTCAGGACTTGCCGGAGATCCTCGTCCTCCAGGCGGTTCAGGCCCACCAGAGCGGCGGAGGCTTCGCCGCGCAGGTGGGCGATGAGGGGCCTCAGCCCGGCGCCCTGGGCCCCGGTGGTCAGCGACAGCAGCCAGGGGAGGTGGGAGGCGTGAACCAGTTCGCGGATGACGCCAAGCACCCCGGGGGTGGCCCGGTCCAGACCCGAGAGGTGCAGCAGGCGGGGATGGATCAGGCCGGCGAAGTCCAGGGCCTCCAGCGCGGCCTTGACTTCCTCGGGCTCGGGGCCCAGGTCCTGGCCGTCCAAATGCCGTCCTCCG
Organism: uncultured Acidobacteriota bacterium; assembly: GCA_963740385.1. Taxonomy (GTDB): domain Bacteria; phylum Acidobacteriota; class Holophagae; order Holophagales; family Holophagaceae; genus Geothrix. The sequence goes on along the minus strand of CAVUDX010000002.1, from coordinate 1,255,064 downwards.
GTGAGGAAGGCAAAGGCCCCCACCCGCAGGGCCAGGGCCTTGGCGGCCTCCGGCCGCTCGGCGTAGAAGTCCACTTCGCTGCCCAGGAGCAGGGCCTCGAGCAGGCGGCCAAGGAAACGACCGGCGGTCTCATCGGCGGAGGTGGCCAGGTGGTGGACCCAGATGCCCTCCCCTTCAGCTACGGCGCAGGCCCACTCCGCCAGCTGTTCCTTGCCGACGCCCTCTTCGCCCTGAAGCAGCACGATGCGCTCCATGGGGATGGGGGCGCTGAGTCCCAACATGAGGGACTTGAGGTAGGGCAGCTCCTGGCTCCGGCCGCGCAGGGGCCGGGAGAGGGGCTCGGACAGGTCTCTGGGATGCACCCAGGGCAGGTCCTCCGACAGGGCGGGCACCGGCGCGGTCTGGGGCAGGAAACCGCGGATCACCTCCAGTGCCCAGGGCGCCTCGCCAATCACCCGTGGGATCTGGGTAAGCCCAGGGCGAAAGGTGATGACCTCCGGGTGGAGGAATCGGGGGTGGGGATCCTGGCCCAGGCCTTCGGCCAGGTGGGCCAGCAGGGACAGGCGCTGGGCATCGCCCCAGCCCGCCCAGAGCCGGGAGAGGGGGGTGCCCTGGATGGCCTGGAGGTACCAGGCCTGCTCGTCATCGAACCCCAGGTGGCAGCCGACGGGATCCAGGGGCGTGGCATCGACGAACCGGGCCAGCGACACGTCCCTGATCTGGTCCAGGTCGCGATCCGGGGGCCGGGGTGCCCAGATCTGGGCGAGGAACCGGGCCCCATCCAGCTCGCGGCGCATGAGGTGCCACGAGCAGCCCTCGCCCTGGCCGAGCTCCTGCAGCCAGATGAAGCGATGGGTCCCGAGAAACCGCGTTACGTCCATGACGAGGTCCTCGGCGGCGCGCAGGCAATGGGGGGCATGGCCGGCAGTTTACCTCAGGCACCGCCGGGGCGGCCCTGGCCGAGATCTTGCTGCTAGGGGAATTCCCAGCAAGGATTGCCCAGGAGGGCTCGTGAGCCTTACCCCCGTCAGTGCGAATCAGGTCCAGCCCCTTGGTACTTCCCTGCGCCAGGGTTTGCAGAAGCAGGCCAGCGGCTCCCCTTCCACCAACGACCCCGGCAGCCCCCTGGTGGGCGACCAGCTGACGCTCTCCCCGGCAGCCCTTCGGCTGGCCAAGGCCCAGGAGACATCCAGCACCGCCACCCTCGTCGACGGCCTGCTCACGGGGCTCATGAACATGCAAAGCCAGGCGTCGAATCCGGCCGATCTGCTGAAGCTGCTGGGCACCCAGGGACAGCCCTCGCTGTTCGACTTCCTGGGAGATTCCAGCACCGTGGCCAGCAGCACCGGGGCACTGGCCGGTTAGGGGGCTGATCCGGCTCCCGCCTATCGGCTGAAGAACGGATCCAAGATGACGGCGGCGGTAAGCACCAGCGCGAACAGGTTGATGTTCATGAATACGCGGCGGTAGAGCGCCGCGTCCTGGCCGGGGCGCAGGAGGGGCAGCGAGCCCACCACCAGCCAGATGGCACCGAGGCCCAGCATGAGCTCCGCGGGCCAGGACCCCAGCACCCGGAACATTGGCAGCAGGCCGCAGGCCGCAGCGGTGCCGCAGATCCAGGTGAAGGTGAGGCGGGAGAGCCGGGGACGGCCGAAGAGGCTCACCAGCGTGGGGTAGCCCGCCTGCTCATAGCCTTCCGCATGCAGGCCCACCAGCAGCCAGAAGTGGGGTACCTGCCAGATGAAGAACGCGAAGGCCAGGGCGAGGGCGGTGGGGTCGGCCGCGCTTCCGCCTGCAGCCGTCCAGCCGATGGCCGGGGGCAGGGCTCCGATGAGCGAGCCGGGCACCACCGCGAAGGCGCTGACGCGCTTGAGGGGCGTGTAGAACCCGTTGTACCAGGCGAGGGCCAGGGCCCCCAGCAAAGCGGCGGTCAGGTTGTGGGCCAGAAGGAGCAACAGGAAGCCCGAGACGGCCATGACCACGGCGATGACGGCGGCCTGGGCGGGGGAGAGGTCCCCCCGCGGGATGGGGCGGTTGGCCGTGCGGGGCATCAGGGCGTCCAGCTTGTGCTCCTGCACCTCGTTCAGGGCGCTGCTGCCCATGGCCAGGAGCAGGATGCCCACCAGGGTGGTCACCAGGCCCAGGTCGGCCCCCTGCCGGAAGGCCACGTACCCCGCCGCCGCCGTGAAGGTGGAGGCACCGGAGATGCGCAGCTTGGTGAGCTCGAGAAAGGTCGAGATCGGGCTGGGCTTGGAGAGGGGGAGGGCCGCCACGCTCATGGGATCAGTTCAGCGTCTTGATGTAGCGGACGACGTCATCGAGCTCCCGTGCGCTCAGGGCGGTGGCGGGCATGGCGGGTGGATAGCCGCGCACCACCTGATCCATGGGGTTGGTGATGGCCCGGCGCAGGTAGGCATCGTCGACGGTGACCACCTTGAGGTTGCCGGCCATCAGGACCTCCTGCTCGCGGCCGTAGAGGGCCTTGAGGGTGGGGCCCACCTTGGGCTTGCCGTCGACGGAGTGGCAGGCCAGGCAGCCCTTGGTGGTGAGCACCGCCAGGCCCATGGGCATGTCCTTGAGGTCGGGGTGGGCCTCGGCGGCCCGGAAGCTCTTGCCAGGCTCCGGGGCGTCCTCACCGCCGAAATACCAGGCCTTGAACTCCTCTTCGGGCACCACGATGACCTTGCTCAGCATGAGGCTGTGGTCGACGCCGCAGATCACGGTGCACTCGATGTCGAAGGAGCCCAGCTTGGTGGCCTCGAACCAGGTGGTGTTGGTACGGGCGGGAACCGCGTCGATCTTGATGCGGAAGGAGGGGATGAAGAACCCGTGCACCACGTCAGCGCTGTGGACATCCATCTTCATGGGCTTGCCGATGGGGGCGAAGAGCACCTTGGTCTTCTTGCCGTTGGGGTATTCGAAAGACCAGCTCCACTGGCGGGCCGTCACATTCACGACCATGGAATCCCGGGGGGCCAGACGCATGTATTCGTAGTTGGTCCACCCGTAGTAGAAGATCGACAGGAAGAGCACCAGGGGAATGGTCGTCCAGAGGATCTCCAGGCCCACGTGGCCATCGATCTGGGCGGCGACGGGGTGGCGCTTCTTGCTGTAGCGCACCACGAAATAGATCATCAGCGCGGTGATGAAGATCAGGAACACCACCGAGAGGCCGAACACGTAGAAGAAGACCGCGTCGGACTTCTGGGCCGAAACGGCGGCTTGGTTCATCCAGTCCATGGGAGCCTCAGCGGAAAGCGACGTCGGAGAAGAGCAGGGCGAAGAAGATCAGCAGCGTGCCCAGGGTGACCAGGACCACCACCTTGAAGAGGGGCCCCTCGTACTTCAGGTGCATGAAGAAGTAGAAGACCAGGCCCGCCTTGAGGGGGGTCAGCGTGAGCAGGCCCCAAACGGCGGCGGTCTGGCCCAGGTGGCTGACGCCCACCAGGCATCCCGTGAGGATCACCAGGGCCACCCAGACCTTGATGAAGGTGCCGTAGCCAGGGTGTTCCATGTGCTCGGTGTGATCGGAGGTGGAGACGTAGTCGTTCATGGGGTGTCCTTACGCGGCCAGGTAGAACAGCGGGAGGAGGAAGATCCAGATCACGTCCACGAGGTGCCAGTAGAGGCCGCCATTCTCAAGGTGCACGTAGCGGTCCTGGCGGATGCGGTCCGTGGCCACCCACCAGAGCATCACAGCCAGCACCGAGAGGCCGGCGATGACGTGTAGGCCATGGAGTCCGGTCATGGTGAAGTAGAGGCCGAAGAACACCTGCTCCCCGGGGGGCAGCGTGGCCAGGTGGGGCGAGTTGGGGTAGAGGCCGTGGTGGAACTTGGCGGCCCACTCGAAGCCCTTGATGATCAGGAAGGTGACGCCCAGGCCCAGGGTGGTACCCAGAAAGGCCATGGCACGCTTCTTCTCGGCCCGCTGCACCGCCACGATGGCGAGCACCACCGTGAGGCTGCTGGTGAGGAGCACCAGGGTGTTGGTCACGCCCAGGGTGGCGTTGAGTTCCGAACCGCCATGGTGGAACTCCGCCGGGTACTTGAAGCGCATGTAGGAGTACCCGATGAACAGGCCGCCGAAGAGGACCATCTCGGTGACCAGGAACAGCCACATGCCCAGACGGGAGCCGAAGTCGTCGCGGTGCACGTGCCCGGTCATGATTTCGCCTCCTGCTGGTCGAACACATAGGGGCCGTGGGTGATGGTGGGAATGGTCTCGAAGTTCTCGAGCGGGGGTGGGCTGGGAATGGTCCACTCCAGCGTGACGCCGCCCCAGGGATTGTCCTCGGCCTTCTCACCCTTGAAGATCGCGTAGAGCAGGGTGCCGAAGAACATCAGCAGGCCCAGGATGAGGAACCAGCTGCCCACGGTGGCCACGACGTGCATGGTGTGGAACTGGGGCAGGTGCACGTAGTACCGGCGCGGCATGCCCATCATGCCGAGGATCATCATGCCGAAATACAGCATGTTGAAGCCGATGAACATGGGGAACCAGGAAGCGTAGATGGCCGTCTTGGAGTACATCTTTCCGTACATCTTGGGGAACCAGTAGAGCAGCGCCGCGAACAGGGCCATGCCGGTGCCGCCGAACATCACGTAGTGGAAGTGGCCAACGATGAAGTAGGTGTCGTGGATGTGGACGTTGATGGCCAGGGCACCCTGCATGACGCCCGTGAGGCCGCCGATGCAGAAGAGGAAGATGAAGGTGAGGGCGAACAGGAGGGGCGGCTGGAAGTCGATGCTGCCCTTGTAGAGGGTGCTCACCCAGTTGAAGACCTTGATGGCGCTGGGCACGGCCACGATCATGGTGAGCAGCGAGAAGAGCATCACCGAGAAGGCACTCAGGCCACTGGTGAACATGTGGTGGGCCCACACCAGGCTGCCCACGCCCGCGATGGACATGGAGCTGAAGGCGATGGCCTTGTAGCCGAAGATGGGCCGCTTGGCGAAGGTGGGGATGATCTCGGTGATGGCGCCCATGGCCGGCAGGATCATGATGTAGACCGCCGGGTGGGAGTAGATCCAGAACAGGTGCTGGTAGAGCAGGGGATCGCCGCCCTTGGCCGGGTCGAAGATGCCGATGCCGAAGAAGCGCTCGAGGATCACCAGGAACAGGGTGATGGCCACGATGGGGGTGGCCAGCAGCTGGATCCAGGCCGTGGAGTATAGGGCCCAGCACATGAGGGGCATGCGGAACCACTTCATGCCAGGGGCCCGCAGGCGATGGATGGTGGTGATGAAGTTGATGCCCGTCAGCATCGAGGAGAAGCCCAGCACGAAGGCGGCGAAGACCGCCAGGCTCACGTTGGTGCCGGTCTTCAGGCTGAAGGGGGCGTAGAAGGTCCAGCCCGTGTCTGGGGCGCCGCCGCCCGTGAAGAGCGAGAGCACCGCCAGGATGGCCCCGGCCACGAAGAAGTACCAGGAGGCCAGGTTGAGGCGCGGGAAGGACACGTCCTTGGCGCCGATCAGGATGGGCAGGAAGAAGTTCCCGAAGATGGCGGGCAGGCCCGGCACCACGAACAGGAAGATCATGATCACGCCATGGACCGTGAACAGGGCGTTGTAGGTCTGGGCCGTGATCAGGTGCTGGAACTTGGTCAGCTGCACGAGGCGCATGACGAAGCCGATGCCCACCCCCACGAAGAAGAACGTGAGCATGGAATAGAGGTAGAGCAGCCCGATCCGCTTGTGGTCGGTGGTGGTCAGCCAGGCCATGAGCCCCTTGCGGGCGCCGGTGTCCACCAGGTAGCTCGGCTGCGCCGTGGAAGCGTGGGTGCTCATTCGACCTCCTCAGACTTGGGCTTGCGTCCCCGGCGGGAGATGACGACCACGAAGATCAGCGCGCCGAGGATGATGAAGGTGGCGGCGATGCTGGTGGTGTTCAGGACGTACCTGCGTCCGGCCGGGTCATAGCTGAAACAGAACTTCAGGAACTTGTTGATGGTCGGCTGGGCCTCGCCCCGGGCGGCTTCCTGGGCGGCCAGCTGCAGATCGGCGGGCAGGTAGGTGGTGCCGTACATGTACCGCGTGATCTTCCCGCTGGGGCTGATGAAGATGATGGCGGCGGCATGGACGAAGTCGTCGCCCACCTTCTTGAACTTGAAGCCCACCGCGTCGGCCAGGGCCTGCGTGGTGGCGGCGGGGCCCGTGAGGAACCGCCAGGCCGAGGGCGGGAAGGGGCGGGTGATCTCGCTCAGGTAGTTGGTGCGCTTCTGGGCGGCCACGTCGGGCTCGTCCCGGGGGTCGAAGCTCACGGTGAGGACCTGGAAGTCCTTGCCGGGGATGGCTTCCGTGCGGTTCAACACCTCGGCCACGCCCCCCAGCTGCGGCGTGCAGATCCCGGCGCAGCGGAAGTAGTTGAGGGTGATGATGGTGGGCTTGTCGATGAGCTGGCGGAGCGTGACGGGCTTGCCGTCCTCACCGATAAGGGTCAGATCCAGGGGGATGGTGGTGCCCAGCTTCTCATCGATGCCCACCTCGTCGACCTTGTAGGTGGGGGCGGGAGCCGGGGTGGCGGTCGGCGCAGCCGGGGCCTGGGCCCAGAGGCCGCCGGCCAGGGTCAGCGGCAGGAGCAGGGAGGTGAGGAAAGCGTGTCGCATGGGGGCCTCAGCGGGTAGTGGAGGCGGGCGCCACGGCCTGGGCGTGGGCATGGGTTTCGGCATACTCCTGGCAGAGCTCGGTGATGGCCCGGGACACGGGGATCCGGTTGGGGATCACCTCCCCGGCGCTGGCGAAGAGCTTCTCCAGGCTTGCGATAGCCTTGGGATCGTTGGTGCCGTGGTTGAAGGCACCCAGGGACTGGACGGTGTGCACCAGGGCCATGCGGTCCTTCTTGGAGAGGTAGTTGTAGGACACCATGGAGCTGCCCTTGATGCCCTCGTCGAGCGTCTTGTAGATGTCCTCGAGGCGGGTGCCGTTCTTCCAGCCGGCCTGCTCGGTGAAGTTTCGGGGCTTCGGATTGAGTCCCTTGCCAGCGGCACCGTCGCCCAGTCCGTCCGCCCCGTGGCAGGTAGCGCAATTCTGAGCGTAGAGGGCCTTGCCCCGGGCCATGAGGGCGGGGTTGGGGGTCATCACGGTCTTGGGGTCGATGGGGGGGATGACCTCCCGCGCCATGGCAGGGTAGTCCGTGGGATCCAGCCACCCGGTTTCGCCCTGCACGGGCTGGACCACGGCGTCGCCGGTGGTGTGGGCCTGGTAGCGCAGGCCCGGGACGATGGTGAAGCCGAAGAAGGCGGCAATGAAGATGAAACCGAGCACCACCATCAGGGCGGTCAGCAGGCGCATGAGCTCGTCGTGGGAGAGGTAGTCGTTCAGTTTCATAGCCGGAACTCCAGGCCCTCATGCAGGAAGGGATCACCGACAGGCATGTCCTCGCCCTTCTGCATGGCCCCGCGCACCCAGAGGAGGATGCCGGCCAGGAAGAAGAGGGCGAAGCTCAGCTCGGGCCAGCCGAAGTGGGGCGTGACGCCGAGGATGGGAAATATCAGCCAGTACATGTCCAGGGCGTGGGCGCCGAGCATGAGGTAGGCCACCCGGCGCAGCCGCTTGGGATCCCGCTTCGCATCCCGGGTCACCAGGGCGAAGAAGGGCAGGACGAAGTGCAGGGTCGCCAGCGTGATCGTGATGGCCCGCCAGGCACCCGCCAGGCGCACCTTGTAGTAGATGACCTCGTCGGGCAGGTTGGCGTACCACATCAGCATGTACTGGGCGAACCCGATGTAGGACCAGAAGACGGTGAACGCGAAGAGGAAGCCACCCAGGTTGTAGAGGTGGTCGGGGCGGACGCCTTCCAGGCGGTTCTGGTCCTGGAGGAAGAGCACGGCCAGCACCGTGGCGGCGAGGCCGCTGAGGAAGGCACCGGCGAAGATGTAGACCCCGAAGATGTCGCTGTACCACTCGGGGGTGAGGCCCGAAATCCAGTCGAACGCCACGAGGGTGATCACCAGGGCGAAGATGGCCATGAAGGCCGGGGCGAACTTGCGGGCCCGGGTGTTGAAGGCGGGATCCTTGGTGCGGTCCTGCTTCAGCGAGCCGCCCACCAGCACTGCGAGGCCCAGGAGGCAGAGCGCCAGGGCAATGACCGTGCGGGTGGAGAAGAAGGGGATGCCCAGCCAGAAAGCCTTGCCAGCGAGGATCGGATGGTGGGCCGCTTCGGGCCGGGTGCCGGGGTAGAGCACGGGCAAGGCGCCGAGGCCGATGAGGCCCAGGGGAACGGCGGGCAGGAGCAGCGTGGCCAGGCGCTCGGGGATGCGCCGGATGGGCACGCTCCACTTGGCATTCACCAGGTGCTCGAGGGCCACGATGAACAGGGAGCCGAGGCCCAGGCAGAAGACGAGGATGAACCAGAGCACCCAGTTGGCCCAGAAACGCTCGGGGCCCGCGGCGGTATAGGCCCCGATGACACCCAGGGCGCCGAGGGCGAGGGCGCCCCAGAGGAGGTTGGACGTGCGCGGGTTCTGGCTCATCGGGCGACCACCTTCAGGTCCTCATCCTTGGCATTCTGGGCCCGCTGCAGGGCCCGGACGTAGTGCACCACCGCCCAGCGCTGGTCCTCGGTGAGATCCGCCGCCTGCGCGGGCATGGCGTTCTTGCCGTTCACGATGGCCCAGTAGATCTTGCCATCCGGGTAGTCGCGGAACTGCTGGGCCTGCAGGTTGGCAGGCTTGCCGCCGTAGGCAGCGGTCAGGCTGCCCACGCCGTTGGCGAGGGCGCCGTGGCAGACCACGCAGCGGGTGTTGTAGGCCTTCTGGCCCAGGGCGAAGACAGCGGGCGTGCGCGGTAGGGGGTTCACCAGGGCGGCGGCCGCCTCCTGGGTGCCCGTGGCGGTGGGCAGGTGCCCCCGGGCCACGGTGCCGGCCACGGGGGCCTGCATGCCATGGCCATCCTTGAAGAAGCTGGAGGGCTCCTGGGCGTCCAGACGGGGCTGCTCCTGCATATGGCTCATGGGCGCCAGCAGGGGGAACCACTTGGTGGCCATGTACATGGCGAACCCGGAGACCAGGCAGGCCACGAAGATGCCGCCCAGGGCCCGCAGGATGAAATCACTGCTGAGGAACGGGCTGCGGTCCGGTGCTGGCAGCACCTCCACCTCGACGGCACCGGCCTCCCGGAGGGTCTGGGCCGCAGCGGCGCTGTCGAAGCCGTCGTGCTCGGCCTCCAGGGCCAGGGCAAAGCGGTCGCGGGTGATGCCCTTGATCGACTTGGAGGAGAGGACCGGGTGCCCGAAGAAGGGCAGCTTGTTCAGCAGGAACAGCATGCCGAGGCCAGAGGTGAACGTGGCGAAGAGCACCGTCACTTCGAACATGATGGGGATGAAGGCTTCCCAGGAACTGGCCGCCTTGCCGCCGGTGATGATCGGGTAGTCGATGGCGCTGATCCAGTACTGGAAGCCGAAGGCCGTGATGGCCCCGAGGGTGCCCATCACCAGCACCATGCCGCCCAGGGGCGATCGGCGGAGGCCCAGGGCCTCGTCGATGCCGTGGATGGGATAGGGCGTGTAGGCCTCGACGGTGCCGAGCTTGGAGGCGCGGGCCTTGGGGATGGCCTTCATCAGGGCATCAGGCGTGTCGAAGAGGCCGAGGACGGCGTAGGAGGTCTCAGACATGGTGGTCGTCTCCATGGTGAGAAGGCTGCGCGTCCGGCAGGATCGCCTTCACCTCGGTGGTGGCGATGACCGGCAGCACCCGGGCGAAGAGCAGCACCAGGGTGAAGAAGAGGCCGAAGGACCCCAGCAGGATGCCGTAGTCCACCATGGTGGGCTTGTAGAGCCGCCAGGCGGAGGGCAGGTAGTCCTGGTGCAGCGAGATGGTGATGATGCTGAAGCGCTCGAACCACATGCCGATGGTGACGGCCACCGCCACGAGGATCATCCAGAAATAGCTGGTGCGGCAGCGCCGGAACCAGAGCAGCTGCGGCACGAAGATGTTGCAGCTGATGGTGAGCCAGCCGGCCCAGCCGTAGGCGCCCGAGATGAAGTTCATGAAGGTGTGCTGGATGACCGGGTTCATGGAATACCAGCCCGTGAAGCCCTCCATCATGTAGCTGTAGCCCATGATGCAGCTCATGCCGAGGATGACCTTGTTCATCACCTCGAGGTGCCGCATGGTGATGAGGTTCTTCAAGTCCATGGTCTCGCGCACCACCACCAGCACCATCACCACCATGGCGAAGCCGGCGAAGATGGCCCCCGCCACGAAGTAGGGCGGGAAGATGGTCATGTGCCAGGCGGGTACGACCGACGTGGCGAAGTCGAAGCTCACCACCGAGTGCACGGAAAGCACCAGGCCCGTGGCCAGGCCCGCCAGCAGCAGGTAGGCCTTCTCGTAGTGCTGCCAGTGGGAGCCGGCGCCGCGCCAGCCCATGGCCAGCACGGTGTAGATGGGCTTGCGGAGCTTGCTGGTGGTGCGGTCGCGCATGGAGGCGATGTCGGGGATCAGGCCCAGGTACCAGAACATCAGGGACACGGAGAAGTAGGTGCTCACCGCGAAGACGTCCCAGACCAGGGGCGAGCGGAAGTTCACCCAGAGGGCCCGCTGGTTCGGATAGGGGAAGAGCCAGTAGGCCAGCCAGGGGCGTCCCACGTGCAGCAGGGGGAACAGGCCCGCGCACATGACCGCGAAGATGGTCATGGCCTCGGCGAACCGTGCGATGGCATTGCGCCAGCGCTTCCGGAACAGGAAGAGGATGGCGGAAATGAGGGTGCCGGCGTGGCCGATGCCCACCCAGAATACGAAGTTGATGATGCCGAAGCCCCAGAACACCGGGCTGTTGTTGCCCCAGGTGCCGATGCCCGTGTAGACCGTGACCCCCATGAAGTAGAGGCCGATGAGCAGGAGCGTCGAGGTGAAGGCGAGGGCCAGGTACCACTTGAGGGGCGGTCGCTGCTCGGGGAAGGCCAGCACCTGATCGTCCAGGCTCCCCGCTGTGACTTTGCCGATGGTGAGGGCCGGCTCGCGCAGCCCTTCCGGGATGTCCCCGGGACGGATGGCGGCTTCAGTGGGCATGGTGACCTCCCTCAGTGGACGGCCCTGTCATGGGGGGGTTCTTGAGGTCGGCCAGGTAGGTGATGGCCGGCTTGGCACCGACCTCCTCCAGCACGCGGTAGGCCCGGGTGGCCCCCCGCAGCTGCGAGACCTTGCTCTTGGGATCCTTCAGGTCGCCGAAGACGATGGCGTCCGAGGGGCAGCCGGCCATGCAGGCGGTGGTGATCTCGCCGTCGAGGATGCTGCGGCCCTCGCCCTTGGCGCGGATCTTCACGTCGCTGATGCGCTGCACGCAGAAGCTGCACTTCTCCATGACGCCGCGGGGGCGAACGGTGACCTCGGGGTTGTTCACCAGGATTTCCGGCTCGGTCTTGTAGGCGGTGTATTCCAGGAAGTTGAAGCGGCGCACCTTGTAGGGGCAGTTGTTGGCGCAGTAGCGGGTGCCCACGCAGCGGTTGTAGATCATCTGGTTCAGCCCCTCGGGGCTGTGGTTGGTGGCGTTCACCGGGCAGACGTTCTCGCAGGGGGCGCTGTCGCAGTGTTGGCAGAGCATGGGCTGGTGCACCACCTTGGGATTCTCCAGCTCACCCTCGTAGTAGCGGTCGATGCGGATCCAGTGCATCTCGCGGCCCTTGGCCACCTGCTCGGGACCCACCACCGGCACGTTATTCTCCGACTGGCAGGCCACCACGCAGGCCGAGCAGCCCACGCAGGCGGCCAGGTCGATGACCATGCCCCACTTGTGGTCCGGGAAGGCCTGGTCCTCGTAGAGGGTCACCAATTCGGGCATGTGATGGTGCCCTTGGGGGTTGTGGGCGAACTCATCGAGGGTGAGGGAGCGCACCAGGTCGCGGCCCTCCATGCGGTGGTGGCTCTGGGTGCGGGACAGCTCCTTGGAGCCGCCGGCCTTCGCCAGGGTGACCCCCGTGCGCAGGTTTGCGCGGGAGGGGTCGCGGCCCATCAGTGGGAAGGCGTTGACGCCGACGCCCTTGGCGACGCCGCCGGTGGTGCGGCCATAGCCCAGCGATAGGGCCATGACGCCCTTGGCCAGACCGGGCTGGATCACCGCCGGCAGACGCAAGGTCACGCCCTCCAGGGTGAGGGTCACCAGGTCACCCTCGCGGAGGCCCAGCGCCTGGGCATCCTGGACCGAGAGGGCCACGGGGTTGTCCCAGGTCATCTTGGTGATGGGATCCGGGGTTTCGTGCAGCCAGCTGTTGTTGCCGTGGCGACCGTCATGGGTGGCGAAGCCCGGGGCTAGCACCAGCTCCAGGCCCTGGGGACGTGGGGCAGCGGCGGCCTTGACGGCCGCGGCCACGGTGGCGCCCTTGAAGGCGGGGGCAGGGGTCTTGTCCTCACCCTTCAGCAGGCCGTCATGGAGGGCCTGCTCGAAGGAGGTGCCGAGGGGCAGAGTCTTCTGCCAGCGGGCCTTGAGGTAGGCATGGTAGCTGTCGGGCACGGCGACACCCAGCGCCTTCAGGGCGCCAAGCAGGAGGTCTTCGCCCTGACGGGTGTCGTAGAGGGTGCCGATGGTGGGCTGCTGGAGCACGGCGGCACCGGGGGTCTGGAAGTCGCCCCAGCTCTCCAGCCAGTGGTTCTCGGGCAGAACCAGCTGACACTGGGCGGCGGTCTCATCCTCCACCTGGCCCACCCAGACACGCAGGGGCACCTTGGCCACGGCCTCCGCCCAGGCGGCGCTGCGGGGGGTGGTGTAGGCGGGGTTCACATCCCAGAAGAGGACCACCGCGTGGCGACCCTCGGCCATGGCCTTGGTGGCAGCCTCCAGGTCCTGGACCGTGGCCAGGGGCTCAGCGGGCCGGACCGTCACGGCATCCGAACGCAGCATGGCGTTCAGCAGGTGGGCGGCCTGGTGGGTTTCGGCGGGCATCTCGGCGCCGCAGAGGACCACGGCATGGCTGCCCGCCTGCTGCAGGTCGTGCACCAGCTTCGTCCAGGCCTCGGCGGGAACTTCTGGGGGCACGCCGCCAGCCTGGGCCGACAGGTCGGTGCCGGCCGGAAGGGCCACGCCCTGGGCGGCCAGGGCCTTTGCCAGGGCGAAGGCAACGCCCGCCAGGCGGGACGGGGCCACGGGCACCCGGTGGTCGGCGTTGGTGCCCGTGAGGGTGAGGGTCCCCTCCAGGGCCCAGAGGCGGTTGATGGGGTCATGGGCGGTCTTCAGGCGGCGCTGGGCCCCCCAGGCGGCCAGCGCCTCGGGGTCCTCGCCGTTCAGGAAGTCGGCCCCCAGGGAGAGGATCACCTTGGCCTGGGCCAGCCGGGGCTGGACCTCCACCGCCTGCCCGAAGCTGGCCTTGGCGGCCACCTCGGTGGCATCCCCGGCGGCGGGCTCGAGCGCCAGGTGCTCAAGGGTGGGCAGGGCGGCCTTCAGGTCCGCCAGCAGGGCCTTGCGGCTGGGGGAGACCAGGGCGCCGGACACCAGCAGCACGGACTTGCCCGCGGCCTTGGCGTCCTTCAGGGCCCCGTGCAGCCGGGCCTCGGCTTCGGCCCAGCCGGTGACGCGGCCCTCGGCCTTGGGTGCGCGGAGGCGATCGGGATCGTAGAGGCGCAGCACGTCGGCCATGGTGCGGGGGCTGGTCTTGCCCTTCACGCCGGGGTGCTCGTCGTTGCCCGTGAGGTGGATGGGCCGACCCTCCCGGGTCTTCACCAGCACTGGGTAGACGCGACGACCTTCATGGGTCGCGCTGGCGTAGTAGTTGGCCACACCAGGCACCACTTCGACCGGGCGCTTGGTGTAGGGCACCACGGTGCCCTGGCCCTTGCGGTCGCAGGCCACGGTGGCGGCCAGGGCGGCGGTGGCACTCACCAGGCCCAGGAAGTCACGGCGGGAGAACCCACTCTGCGGGGGCAGGCCATGCACGTCATCGAAGGCGCTGGGGCCGGCGCCAGGCAGGAATTCGTCGTGGGCGGCCGCCTGGGCCTCAGGGGTCTCGATGCGTTCCTCGAGGGTCCGCCAGAAGCGGGGGGTCTCGAGGGGGCCATGATCGGGAAGTCGTGTCTTCATCGGGTCATCCGCGGCGCTTGATGGCGTGTTCAGGGGGAGTGACGGTGATGCGGGAGGCGGCGGGCAGGGGGGGCGTCTCCGGTGGCTCCGGGTGCCCGGGCGAAAAGAGGACCCCCAGGGCCTGCCGGCCCAAGAGCAGGGGGCCCGCCAGCAGGGCGGTGGCCCGGTCGAGCAGAAGGTTGGAGGTTTCGGCCATCGTCGGGACTCCTAGCGGTGGCAGGCGGTGCAGTGCTCGGCGCCCCGGGTGATCTTGGAGCCCGGCGGCAGGGCCGCGTGGGGATCCCGGTGGCAGCCCAGACAGTTGCCCATGCGCATGCCCATCTCGCGGGTGATCACCTTCATGGTCTGCACTTCGCCGTGGCAGCTCTGGCAGGCGATGCCCGCGTTCACGTGGGGACGGTGGTCGAAGTAGACGTGGTCGGGCAGCTCGTGGACCCGCTGCCAAGGCAGGGGCTGGCCCGAGTTGTAGATCTGGGTCAGCTTCTGGATCGCGGGGCGGTCCGTCTTGGTGACCTTGTGGCAGCCCATGCAGAGATCAACGCTGGGAATGCCGGCGCTGCGGGACTTGTCCACGCCGGAATGGCAGTACTGGCAGGGCATCCGCAGGGTGCCGGCGTGGAGCTCGTGGGAGAAGGCGATGGGCTGCTCCGGGGCGTAGCCCTTGGCATAGCGGTCCGGCTGGGTGAACCAGCCCACGCTCAGGACGGTGGCGAGGACCGCCACGGCCGCGGCCGGCAGGACAAAGCGGAACGCTCGGTCGAATCGGTGCATGCACTACCCCTATGGGATGCTTGAGCTGTTCGAGGAGGCCGGAAGCCGGGCGGGCACGGCTCGGGCGGAGGGTCGGGCGCGGAGGACGCGGGCCGGAGCGGCCAGCGAACACCTGGACGAGGAGGGAGTCCTCGCGACATGAAGAAGATCCGCCTGGCAGGGATGGACGGGTGAATGTCTAAACATTTCTTTTGACATGCAACCGGCCCCAGAACCCGTGGACCCAGGTACGACCAATCGGGAAGTTGTGTCGCAAGTCACGATGATAGTCCATGGGAACACGAATGTTTACCTATTTTTTCAGGGAACAAATGAGGTCTTTTAAGTGGATTTTCGGGTGGTCTATTTTTGGATCATCCGAAAGGACGATTTCCTCCAGGGGACCCCTCCGGATCTCCTGGGCGGATCAGCCCGCCGGGGGGAAGCCCATCCAGGGCCGGAGGAGCCCGAGGGTGCCAAAAAGAGCGCCCATCCGTTCTACCGGAAGGCCCATGACGGTCGAGAAACTGCCCTCCACCGCCTCGATGAAGAGGGCCCCGATGCCCTGGATGGCATAGGCGCCGGCCTTGTCCATGGGCTCCCGGGTGCCGATGTACCAACGGATCTGGGCCTCGGTCAGGGGCCGGAAGAACACCTGGGCCGTGTCCACGAAGCTATGGGTGACCTCGTTGCGCTGGAGGCAGAAGCCGGTGTGCACCTGGTGGGCCCGCCCCTGGATGAGCGAGAGCATGCGCACGGCGTCCTCCACGTCCTGGGGCTTGTTCAGGGTGTGGTGATCCACGGCCACGGTCGTGTCCGCCGCCATGACCCAGCGCCCCGGGTTCCGGCTGGCCACCACCTCGGCTTTGAGCTCCGCCAGGCGCAGCACCAGGTCCGAGGGATCTTCGTCGAGCAGGGGTGTCTCGTCCACATGGGGCGCCTGCAGTTCGAAGGGGATGCGCATGGCCTCCAGCCAGTGGCGGCGGCGGGGGCTGCCGCTGGCGAGGATGAGGGGTTGCATGGGCTGGGCCGCCAGGCCCGGCCGGGTATCGCTCATCGCAGCCCCCGGGTCACGAGATCGGCGGTCTTCACCCGCATGTGGTGGCTGTCCACCTCCCGGCCCAGCTGGAAGCCGAACCGGGGATAGAAGTCGGCGGCGTCGCGGGTCTCCAGCACGAAGCGGTGCACCTCGCCCACCCAGGGATGACGCAGGGCCCACTTCACCAACTCGGAGGCGATGTCGAGGCCCATCAGGTCCTTGGCAACGACGACGTCGTAGAGCTTGGCCTCGTAGGCATGATCCGACCACAGCCGGGTGGCCCCCACCAGCCGCCCGCCCTTGTGTCCCTCGGGCACCAGCCGGGCCGTGAGCATGCGGGAGCAGGCCAGCAGCTTCCGCCACTGCTCGATGGTGCGGTAGGCGGTCCAGTAGACCTCTTCGGCCTGGAAGAAGATCTGGAGTTCCCGGGGGTCCACGGTCCAGGTCTCATCGAAAAAGGCGACGGTGCCATGGGGCGTCGCCAGGGGCTCTGGTAGCAGGAAATCACGATCCATCAGGGGGTCCGGGGAAGGGGCTTCCATCCTACCAGGATGCAGCCCAGACACAGGATTCCCAGCAGGCCGGGCAGGAGCCAGGCTGACCGCGCTGGGGTGTGGACGGGCCGCCAGGTCAGCGTCACGCCATAGGCCGCCTCGCTCAGGGGCTCGCCCCAGAGCGCGAAGTGGCCATCCTCGCGGAAGAGGCCGGACTTTCCGGTCAAGGTCGCCCGCACCAGGGGCACGCCGAGTTCGGGCGCGCGCAGCCGGATCTGGGCGGCGTGCAAGTCGGTGGCGATGCTCCGGTCGAACCAGCCGTCGTTGGTGTGATTGCTCAACAGGTCAGCTTGGCCCAGCACCAGGCCCTGCCGGGCCCGTTCAGGCATCAGGGCCTCGCTGCAGATGAGGGGATGCACCCGCACGTCGCCGGTGGGCGTGGGCACCGCGAAGGCGCAGCCGGGCGCCAGGGTGCCCGCGGCCTGGGAGAGGAAGCCCGTCCGCTGATCGAACCAGCGCCGGAAGGCCTCGGGTCCCGGGGTGCGCTCCCCGAAGGCCATGGGCTCGGTCTTGGCGAAGTGGAAGCTGGGTCGGCCCGCCACCTCGCCGCGCACCAGGTTGTAGAGGCCCCCTTCCGTCCCGAACAGCCAGGCCACGCCCCGCCGGCTGGCCTCGGCCTGGAGACGGGGGTTGGGCCCCCGGTCATCCCGCCCGAGGACCGAGCTCTCGGGCCACAGGAGCAGGGTGGCGTGGCCCGGGCGCGGCCAGCCCCGGGCTTGCAGCAGGGCGTCGCTGCGCTGCCACATCTCGGCCTCCATGCCCAGCCAGCGTTGGCCTGCGGGGAAGTTGGGCTGGATCAGCGCCACATCCAGCTGGCGCTCGGGACCGCGGGGGAGAAGGTACCAGGCACCGCCACCCAGCACCAGGAAGCCCACCGCCACGGCGGGGCCGGCCAGGGTGCGGCGGAGCGGAGCGCCGCTGGCGAGGGCGGCGGCCGTCCAGGCGCCCGTGCCCCAGGCGAGGGCTGAAAGGCCCCAGGCCCCCACAAAGGCTGCGCTGCGCGCGGTCCAGGGCAGGGAGCCGAAGGCCGCGCCCCAGGTCCAGGGATAGACATGGAAGCCCAGGGATTCCCAGAGCAGCAGCAGGAAGGCGGCCCCCAGGGCGGCTCCCAGGGGCCCGGCGCGGCGGCCCAGCCAGCGGGCCCCCAGGGCCACAGCCCAGAGCCCTGTGGCCTCCCAGAGGCAGAGGAGCCCCAGGCCCAGCAGGGCGACCCCGAAAGGCAGGCCCCCCTTGGAGGCCAGGGTCTGGGGCACCCAGAGGTAGAGCAACGCCAGCCCCGCCACCAGGGTGAGCCAGGTCCAGCCCGCGTGGCGGCCCTTGAACAACCCGTCCAGCAGCAGCACCGGGAAGAGCAGGGCCATCACCGGCTCCAGCCAGCCACCCAGGGCGCCGGGGAACCGGAAGGCCAGCACGAAGACTCCGGCCAGGACCAGGGAACTGAGTGCGCGGAGGTATCGGGCGTAGGGCATGCGGAGTCCGGGGGTTGGGGGGCACGGGGCAGATGGGGCAGCCGGCGGGCGTCAAGCCTATGGGCAGGTCAACGCCCTAACAGCCGTTCGATGGCTTGCATCTCCGAGGGGGTAAGGGCCCCCTGGGCGAGGGCGCGGCAGTTGTCCTCGACCTGGGCCACCGTGCGGAAGCCCGGGATGGGAATGGTCTGAGGGCTCCGCCCCCACAGCCAGGCCAGCGCGCCCTGGGCGAGGGTCCGTCCCTGGCTGGTGAGGATGTCGCGCACCGCCTCGACCTTCTTCAGCCATTCCGGGTTGGGCTTGCCGTGCTTGAAGTACTTCATCCAGTCGGGGCTGTGCTGGCCGCGCACATCGTCGACGGAGGGCTGGGTCGCCGGGGTATAGGCGCCGGTCAGCAGTCCCATGGCCAAGGGCCCCCGGTTGATGGCGGCCAGGTTGTGCTGCTCACAGAAGAGGAGCATTTCCGGATTGTCGTCCAGGACGTTGAGTTGAAGCTGGATGGCAGTGCAGGAGGGCCCCTCCGCGAAGCAGGCCGCGCGATCGGTGAAGTCGGTGCTCCAGCCATAGGCGCGGATCTTTCCTGAGGTCACCAGTGCCTCCAGGGTGTCTCGTACCAGGCCAGCCTGCTCGGGGGGATAGCCGTTGTCGTGGAATTGATAAAGGTCGAGGTAGTCCGTCCCCAAGCGGCGCAGCGAGTCTTCGCAGGCCTGCCGGATCCCCTGGGGCGAGGGGTCCGATCCCGTCACCTGGCGGGTGGTCTCGTCGAAGGTGGCGTTGAACTTGGTGGCCAGGACCACCTTGGCCCGCCTTCCGCCGGCCAGGGCCCGGCCGAGCACCCGCTCGCTGTGGCCGGCACCGTAGACGTTGGCCGTGTCGAAAAAGGTGACGCCCAGGTCGAGCGCCACATGGATGGCGCGGGTGGACTCGTCGTCATTCACCACGCCCCACCCAAGGGGCGAGTCTCCAGCCCAAAATGGCCCTCCGATGGCCCAGCAGCCCATCCCCAGCGCGCTGACGGTGACGCCGGAACGGCCTAGCTTGCGGGTCATGGTCATGGCGTGTCCTCGCGATCCCTGGCTTCGGGGGCCTTCTTGAATGGTTTTCCCATTCTGGCTCAAACAGCGGCGACCCTTTATCCGTGGCCGGCGTCAGGGATCCTCCGCGCCACTTCGTAGCAGGCGATGCCCGCCGCCACGGCGGCATTGAGGCTCTCCATGCCCTGAATGGGGATGGCCAGCCGGGTGACCTCTGCGGGCAGGGCCACCCCCTGCCAGCCGTGGCCCTCGTTGCCGACCCAGAGGCGCAGCGGGTCGGTGAGGTCGGCCTGGGCCAGGGGCAGGGCGCCGGGGCCGCCATCCAGCACCACCCAGTGGCCGTGATCGGGTTGAACCGCCTCCACCCGGCGCAGGGGCAGCAAAAAGGCGGCGCCCATGCTGCCCCGCAGGGCCTTGGGGTGGAAGGGATCGGCGCAGCCCGGGCCCAGCAGGGCCTCCTGGAAACTGAAGGCGGCGGCGCTGCGGAGAATGGCGCCCAGGTTGCCTGGGTCCTGGATGCCCCAGGCCCCGATGACCCGGTCCGCCAGCGGGCCGGCGGGCTCGGCCGCCACCGTCATCAGGAGCGCATGGGCGGGCGGACTGCCGGCCTCTGCCAGCTCCCGCATGAGGACCTCCCCCAGCACCTGGGTCTCCAGGCCCAGCTCGGCTTCCAGCGGGTGGGGCTCGGCCTGCTCCAGGCGCAGCCAAAGCTCAGGACGGAGGCGCTGCCCGGCCGGGGTGTGGGCCACGGCCGCCCAGGCTTCGATGAGCTTCTCGCCCAGCAGCAGGGTGGTGTCTCGGCGGGTCCCCGCCGGCCGGAGGCGGGCCAGGAGGGCCTTGAAGCGGGGATTGGCCTTGCTGGTGAGGGTGGGCATGGAGAGGGGGCTCAGCTCAGGGCGCGGGCGCTGTCGGTGTGTGCGCTGCCACCCAATCGGCGATGGCCTTGCGGATGGCGGGCGTCGCCCTCTGGGTGGCCTCGATGCCGGCCTGCATGCAGCGCTTCTTCTGGGTGAAGTCGAGCATGCCGATGTCACCGATGCCGGCGGGCGTAATCAGCACGTCCGCATCCTTCTTGGAATGCTCGACGTTGAGGGCGAACATGATGTTGGTGGCCTGCAGCGTGACATCCACCAGGTTGGTGATGTTGGTGTTGCCCACGTTGGCGCTGATGTCCACGGCGATCACGATGTCGGCGCCCTTGGCCTTCGCCACCGAGATGGGGATGTTGTCCACCACGCCCCCATCGACCAGGATCTTCCCCTGGTGCGTCACCGGCTGGAAGACGCCGGGAATGGCGGCGCTGGCCCGGATGGCCCGGGGCAGGGAGCCCTGGTCGAGCACCACCTTGTAGCCCCAGTTGAGGTCGGTGGCCACCGCGGCGAAGGGAATTCGCAGGTTTTCGATGTTGGCGGTCTTGATGTGGCTCTTCACCCAGGCCTCAAGCTTGTCCCCCTTGGCGAAGCCCATGCCGGTCACGGCATTGAAGACGCCGAAATCGAACAGGTCCTCTTTTTCCAGCTGGAAGGCGGTCCACTCCAATTCGAAGCTGCGGGCATCCGCCGCGTAGATCGCCCCGATGAGGCTGCCCACGCTGGTGCCGACGATCATGTCGACGGGGATCTTCTCTTGCTCCAGGATGCGGATCACCCCCACATGGGCGAAGCCCCGGGCCGCGCCGCCTCCCAGGACCAGGGCGATCTTCGGTTTCGGGGGTGGCCCCTGGGGGACCTGCACCACGGGCCGCTGGGGCACCGTGACCGGGGGCGCCTCCCCGCAGGCGAGGAGCAGGGCCAATCCGGCCATCACTAGGGCATAGGGCAGGCGCATGGAGGGGCCTCATAGCTTGGGTTGCGAGCATGGCCCAACCGGAGCCGGCGCCTGGGGGCGGGGCAGAGGCGGTGCCTCCCGGTCGGGTAAGGTATTAGACTATCCGCTTCCACCAAGGATTCTTTCCACCCTGAGCGCCTCTTCCGGAGCCCCGATGCAACCCTTTGTCCCTTCTGATCAGAACATGAGGGAGTTCTCCCTCAAGGCGGTGCTCATCGGCCTGGTGATGGCCGTGGTGCTGGGCTCTGCCAACGCCTACCTGGGGCTGAAGGCGGGCATGACCATCGCCGCCACCTACCCGGCGGCCGTCATTGGCATGGCCCTCATCAAGCTCATGAAGGGCACCATCCTGGAAGAGAACATGGCCCGCACCGTGGGCAGCATCGGCGAGTCCGTGGCCGCCGGCGCCATCTTCACCATCCCCGCCTTCGTCATCAGCGGCATCTGGCCCAAGTTCTTCACGGCCGGCAACTACTTCACCAGCTCCGTGATCATGTTCGCGGGCGGCGTGCTGGGCATCATGTTCGTGGCTCTGCTCCGCCGCGTGATGGTGGAGGACGCCGAGCTGCCCTACCCCGAGAGCGTGGCGGCCGCCGAGATCCACAAGGCTGGCGCCCGGGGCGGCAGCGGCACCAAGTTCCTGTTTGGTGCCATGGCCATCGGCGCCATCGTCCAGACCCTCGTGAAGATCTCGATCTTCGCCAGCGCCTGGGAGAAGTTCGTGGCCTTCAAGACCTCGGCCATCACCCTGGCGGCCACCTGGAAGGCCAAGGTCATGGGCGGCATGCTGCTCAGCTCCCCCGGCATCAGCCCCGCCTACATGGGCGTGGGCTACATCATCGGCCCCAAGCTGGGCGCCCTGAACTTCTCCGGCGGCATCATCGCCTGGGGCATGCTGGTGCCCATCATCACCTACTTCCTGGCCCCCGGCGTGCTGCCTGAAGGTGCCCCCCACGGCGACTGGATTGCCCTCTCCTACGCTGTCTGGAAGTTCATCGTGCGGCCCATCGCCATCGGCGGCATGCTCGTGGGCGCCTGCTTCACCCTGTTCAAGATGCGCAAGAGCCTGGTCACCGGCCTTACCCGTTCCGTCTCCGACGTGAAGAAGGCGGCCGCTGGTGAGCACGTGGTCGACCGCGTCAACAAGGACATCGCCTTCACCTACGTCCTGGGCGGCATCGCCTTCACCGCCGCCGTCACCTTCTTCGTGACCTGGCAGATCTTCCACGTGGGCGCCCTGGTCTCCTTCGTCGCGGCCCTGGTGATGGTCATCCTCGGCTTCTTCTTTGCCGCCATCAGCGGCTACCTGGTCGGCATCATGGGCTCCAGCAACAACCCCATCTCCGGCCTGACGCTGACCGCCCTGGTGGTCACCGCCCTGGTGATGGTGCTGCTGGGCGTCAAGGGCCGCGAAGGCGTTGCGGCCGTGCTGGGCGTGGCAGCCATCGTCTGCGTGAGTGCCGCCGTTGCCGGTGAGATGCTGCAGGACCTCAAGGCCGGGCACATCCTCGGCGGCACCCCCTGGCGCATGGAATTGGGCGACCTGCTGGGCGTGGCCCTGGCCTCCGTCGTGCTGTTTCTGCCCCTGATGATGCTCCACGAGGGCGACATCAAGGCCCAGTCCACCAAGCGCATGGCCGAACTGACTGCCCAGCAGGTCCAGGTGGTCACGGCCCCCGATGGCCAGACCTACACCCTGGAACAGGTGAAGCAGCTGCCCGCCGACCAGAAGAAGGCCGTGCTGGCCCTGGACGCCGGGTTCGGCTCCAAGCAGCTGGCCGCCCCCCAGGCGGGCCTCATGGCCCTGCTCTCCAAGGGCATCGTCGAGGGCAAGATGGCCTGGCCGCTGATCATCGTGGGCATGATGATGGGCTTCGCCTTCATCCTCATGCAGGTGAAGAGTCCGATGCTCGTCTCCGTGGGCATGTATCTGCCGCTGGAGACCACCTTCGCCATCTTCCTGGGCGGCCTCATCAAGGGCGTCGTGGAGATGATGGGTGAGAAGCGGGCCCTTAATGAGGCACAAAAGGTGCGCGTCGAGAACAACGGCGTGCTGCTGGCGGCAGGCCTCATCGCCGGCGAGGCCCTGGTGGGCCTGCTCTTCGCCTCCTTCGCCTTCTTCGAGGTGAACTACACCATCGTGGCGAACCCCGGCATGTTCTGGATCAGCCTGCTCATCCTGGCGGGCATCGCCGTCTACCTCGTGAAGGTGCCCCTGGACAATGCGGGCGAGGCCGACGAGCCCGCGCCACCCAGCGCTAATTTCTAGCCAAGAATGAACCGAAACGGGGCGCGGGTAACCGCGCCCCGTTCATGTCAGGTGATCTTATGAGCCCTTTTCCCGATGAAGGCTTTCTTGCCCTGGTGCCGGTCCAGGCCCTGGTCGCCGAGCCCGGCGAGGGGGGCACCGTGGTCCTCATCCGCCCCAAGATCCTCTCGCCCCGTTGGGGTTGGCTGGTGCGAATGATGAAAAAGCCCGTCTTCCGGGTGAAGCTGGATGCCCGGGGCAGTGCCGTCTGGCGGGCCTGCGACGGACGCCGCAGCGTGGCGGGGGTCATCCAGGTCATCGACGCGGCCTTCCCAGGGGAACCTGATACATCGCTGCGAACGGCCCTCTTCGTGCGTGAACTGGGCCGGGGCGGCTTCATCACGCTGGGGGAGGGGCTATCCTGATGCCCCGGAGGCATCATCCATGGGCGGCAGGAAGGTGAAGGAGGACGGCCAGGTCCTCACCCGCAAGAAGGCGGCGGTGAAGGAGCCGGGCATGTGGAAGGTGCTCCTCCACAACGATGACTACACCACCCAGGAATTTGTCGTCTGGCTCCTGAAGACGGTGTTCCGCAAACCGGACGCCGAAGCCACGGTGATCATGCTGGCCGTCCACAAAGCCGGAGTCGGCGTGGCGGGCATCTACACCAAGGACGTGGCCGAGACCCGCGCCGAACGCGGCCGCCAGCTTGCGGAGCGCGAGGGCTTCCCGTTGCTCCTCACCGTGGAGGCCGCCGATGCCTGAAGCCCCCGAACTCAGCGCCGAGCTCAACCAAGGTTTCCAGAGGGCCTTCGAGCTGGCTCGGGCCCGCCGCCATGAGGACGTGGCGCTGGAGCACCTCCTCCTGGCTTTGCTGGATGATCCTCCTGCCGCCCAGGCGCTGAAGGGCTGCGGGGTGGACCTGGAGGCCCTGCGCCGAGACCTGGAAGCCACCCTCGAAACCCGCTTCGAGCCGGTGCCCGAAGGGGAGGACTTCCAGCCCCACAGCACCCTGGGCTTTATGCGGGTGGTGGAGCGGGCCCTGATCCACGCCTTCAGCGCCGGTCGGCGAACGGTGGAAGGGGGCGAGCTGCTGCCGGCCTTCCTGGAGGAGGAGGACAGCCCGGCCCGGCATCTGCTGGAGACCCATGGCGTGAAGCGGCTGGCGCTGCTCAAGGTGCTGAGTCATGGGCCCTCGACCAAGGCCCCAGTCAAAAAGGAGACCGAAGCGGAGGGCGATGAGGCCGAGGGGGCCACCGTTGCCCCCGACCCCCTGGCGGCCTATGCCACGGACCTGGTGGCCCGGGCCGCCGCCGGCCGCCTGGATCCGCTGGTGGGGCGGGACGCGGAGGTTACCCGCATGGCCCAGGTGCTCTGCCGCCGCCGCAAGAACAACCCCCTGCTGGTGGGCGAACCCGGCGTAGGCAAGACAGCCATCGTCGAGGGTCTGGCCCGCCGCATCCACGAAGGCGCGGTGCCCGAAACGCTACAGGGTGCGCGCATCTATGCCCTGGATCTGGGGGCCCTGCTGGCGGGCAGCCGCTATAGGGGAGACTTCGAGGAGCGGCTCAAGGCGGTGCTGAAGGCCCTGGAGGAAACGCCAGGGGCCATCCTGTTCGTGGACGAGCTGCACACCCTGGTGGGCGCGGGCGCCACCAGCGGCGGAGCCATGGACGCGGCCAACCTGCTGAAACCTGCCCTCGCCTCCGGCGACCTGCGCTGCATCGGCGCCACCACCTTCCAGGATCTAAAGGGCTCCCTGGACCGGGACCGGGCCCTGTCCCGCCGCTTCCAGGTGGTGGAGGTGAACGAACCCTCGGAGGCGGACGCCCTGGCCGTGCTGCAGGGCCTGAAGGCGGCCTACGCCACGCACCACGGGGTGAAGTACGCCGTCGCGGCCCTGGAGGCGGCGGTGCGCCTGGCAGCCAAGCACCTGCCGGACCGCAAACTGCCGGACAGCGCCCTGGACGTGCTCGACGAGGCGGGCGCCGCCCAGAAGCTGCTGCCGAAGAAGGCGCGGGTGAAGCGGATTGGTGCCGTCGAAGTCGAAGCCGTGGTGGCCCGCATGGCGCGCGTGCCCATCGCCTCTGTGAGTGCCGACGACCGCGAGGCCCTGGCCGGCCTGGAGGCTGCCCTGAAGGCCCAGATCTTCGGCCAGGACCCGGCCTGCGAGGCTGTGGCCGGGGCCATCAAGCTGGCCCGCTCGGGGCTGCGGGATCCCCTCAAGCCCATGGGCTGCTTTCTCTTCGCCGGTCCCACCGGCGTGGGCAAGACCGAGCTCGCCAAGCAGCTGGCCAAGGCCCTGGGCATCGCCTTCCTGCGCTTCGACATGAGCGAATACCAGGAGAAGCACGCCGTCGCCCGCCTCATCGGGGCCCCGCCGGGCTACGTGGGCTACGAGGAGGGCGGCCTGCTGACGGACGCCGTGCGCAAGCAGCCGCACGCCGTCCTGCTGCTGGACGAGCTGGAGAAGGCGCATCCCGACCTCTTCGGCGTGCTGCTCCAGGTGATGGACCACGCGGCGCTCACCGACAGCCATGGCCGCAGCGCCGACTTCCGCCACACGGTGTTGGTCATGACCACCAACGTGGGGGCCCGGGAGCTGTCGGCCCGCCAGGTGGGGTTCGCCGAGGCCGGCGCCCGCCGCTCGGCCACCGGTACCCTAGAAAAGGCCTTCAGCCCCGAGTTCCGCAACCGCCTCGATGCCATCCTCCAGTTCGCGCCCCTCGGACGAGAGGAAATGGTTCGAGTGGCGGACAAGCACCTACGGGAGCTGGAGGCCCAGCTGGCCGAGAAGCAGGTCACCCTGACCTGTACGCCGGAGGCCCGCGCCTGGCTGGCGGACAAGGGCTACGACCCGGCCTTCGGCGCCCGCCCCATGGCCCGGCTCATCGAGAGGGAACTGCGGCGGCCCCTGGCCGAGGCGCTCCTCTTCGGCCCCCTGGCCCAGGGGGGAAGGGTCGAGGTGGACCTCCAGGACGGGAAGCTGTGCCTGTCTTTCGGCTGACCGACAGCCTGGTCTTCCCAGACCCGGAGCTGGCGGAGGATGGTCTGCTGGCCATCGGCGGCGACCTCAGCGTGTCGCGGCTCCTGCTGGCCTACCAAAGCGGCATCTTTCCCTGGTTTGGTGAAACGGATCCGCTGCTGTGGTGGTCGCCCCCGGAGCGGGCCGTCCTCCAGCCCGGTCAGCTCCGCCTCTCGGCCCGCACCCGCCGGCACCTGCGCCAGCAGCCCTTCGACATCCGCTTCGATACGGCCTTCGAGTCGGTCATCGGCCACTGCGCCCAGGTGCCCCGAGCCGGCCAGGATGGGACCTGGATCACCCCGGAGATGCGCGAGGCCTATGTGGCCCTGCACCGGGCCGGCCATGCCCACAGCGTGGAAGCCTGGCGGGACGAGCGGCTGGCCGGGGGACTTTACGGCGTCTCCCTGGGAGGCGCGTTCTTCGGCGAGAGCATGTTCAGCCTCGAACCTGAGTCCAGCCGGGCCGCCCTGGCGGCGCTGGACGGGCGATTGCAGGCCTGGGGGTTTACCCTGCTCGACGGTCAGTTGCCCCACGGCGGGTTGACGGGCTATGGATTCCGCTCCGTGTCCAGATTCCTCTTTCTGCGGGAACTGGCTCCAGCGCTGGCTTTAACAGGGCGGGCAGGGAGCTGGGCCGAGTGAAGCCTGCGGGAATTTTCTGCAAACGCTATCATTCATGAAGAACCCACCCGAGGATGCTCATGCTGAAGATCTCGGAAACGCGCCTCTCTCCACGCAACACCATTGCCCTCGTCATGGCGGGTGGGCGGGGCAAGCGCCTGATGGACCTCACGGATTACTACGCCAAGCCGGGCCTGGATTTCGGGGGCAAGTACCGGATCATCGACTTCACGTTGTCGAACTGCGTCAATTCCGGCTTCCGCCGCATC
Organism: uncultured Acidobacteriota bacterium; assembly: GCA_963740385.1. Lineage (GTDB taxonomy): Bacteria > Acidobacteriota > Holophagae > Holophagales > Holophagaceae > Geothrix. The sequence continues at coordinate 1,228,222 of CAVUDX010000002.1, read as the reverse complement.
ATGGTGCTCACGCAGTACAACTCGCACCGGCTGCTCGAGCACCTCCAGTTCGGCTGGACCTTCCTGCCGGGGAAGCTCAACGAGTATGTCCACGTGTTGCCGGCCCAGCAGAGCTTCGACAAGAACGCCTGGTACAGCGGGACCGCCGATGCGGTGTACCAGAACCTCAGCAACATCCAGGCAGCCCGTCCGAAGAACGTGCTGATCCTCGCCGGGGATCACATCTACCGCATGGACTACAAGCTGTTCCTCCGGGATCACCTGGACCAGGACGCGGACATGACCATCGCCTGCCTGGAGGTGCCTCGCAATGCTGCGCGGGGCTTCGGCATCGCCCATGTGGACGAGTCGGACCGCATCGTGGACTGGGTGGAGAAGCCCGAGAATCCTCCGCCCATCCCAGGCAAGCCCGACCATTCCTTCGCCTCCATGGGCATCTACCTAATCAAGGCAGACTTCCTCTACAAGGCCCTCATCGAGGACGCGGCGAACCCAGCCTCCGGCCATGACTTCGGCCACGACATCATCCCCAAGATCCTTGCCGAAGGCGCCCGGGTCTACGCCCACCGGTTCGAGGCCAGCTGCATCCCCAATGCCGGCCACCCGGAGCCCTACTGGCGCGACGTGGGCGGGGTGGACTCCTACTGGGAGGCCAGCATGGACCTCACCAGCGTGCTGCCCGCCCTCAACCTCTACGACGAGTCCTGGCCCATCACCACCCACCAGGAACAGCTCCCACCCGCCAAGTTCGTGCATGCGGGGGAGATGCGGAACGGGGTGGCGCTGTCCAGCCTGGTGTCCGGGGGCTGTGTCATCTCCGGGGCCCATGTGCACCACTCGCTGCTCTCCAGCCGCGTGTTCGTGCACTCCCACGCCCGCCTCGACGGGGCGGTGGTGCTTCCGGACTGCGACATCGGCCGCCACGCCCGTCTGCGGCGTTGCATCGTGAGTCGGGACTGCAAGATTCCCGAGGGCCTGGTGGTGGGGGAGGATCCCGAAGAGGACAGCCGCCGTTTTTACCGCACGGACGCAGGCATCACCCTCATCTCCCAGCGCATGCTCGACAAGCTGGAGCCCTGACCCGTTGCGCATTCTCTTCGTCGGCTCCGAGCTGTTCCCCTATGTCAAGACTGGCGGGCTGGGTGATGTGATGGCGGCGCTGCCCCGCGCGCTGCGGGCGCAGGGGGCCGATGTGCGAGTGCTCCTGCCGGCCTATCCGGCCCTGCGGGAAGCCGTCGACCTTCAGGGCGTGGCCCTGGCCCTGCCGGACCTCATGGGCGGGGGACCGGCGCAGCTCCTGAAGGCCGAGGCCCCGGGCCTGCCCCTCTACCTCCTGGACCAGCCGGCCTTCTTCGACCGGCCGGGCAATCCCTATGGCCAGCCGGAGGACCTGGCCCAGCGTTTCGGGGCCCTCGGCTGGGCTGCAGCCGAGCTGGGCCGCGGGGGCGATGCCGAAGGGTGGCGACCGGACGTGCTCCACGGCCATGACTGGCCCGCCGGGCTGATGCCCGCCTACGTGGCCTACGGTGAGGGTCCCCGACCCATCACCGTCATGACCATCCACAACATCGCCTTCCAGGGACGGTTCTCGCCCACCCTGCTCGACGCGCTGTGGCTCCCCCGCCACGCCTTCACGCCGGAGGGGGTCGAATTCCATGGCGACATCGGGTATCTCAAGGCCGGGTTGAAGCTGGCCGACCTGCTCACCACCGTCAGCCCGACCTACGCGCGGGAGATCCAACTGGCGGGCGGGCATGGACTGGAGGGGCTGTTGGCCCACCGCCGCGACCGGCTCCAGGGCATCCTCAACGGCGTGGATCATGGCGTGTGGAATCCGGCCCGGGATCCCCATCTGGTCAGCCGCTACGACCTCAAGCACCCCTCCCGGCGGGGGCCGAACCGGCCGGACTTCCAGCGCCGCATGGGCCTCGCGGAGGACCCTTCAGCCCCGCTCTTCGCGGCGGTGAGTCGCCTCGACCCCCTCAAGGGGCTCGACCTCGTGCTCGACAATGTGGACCACCTGGTGGCCCAGGGCGCGCAGCTGGCGGTGCTGGGCACGGGCGATCCCCATGCGGAGGCCGCCTTCCGCCAGGCCGCCCAGCGCCACCCAGGCCGGGTGGCGGTGTTCATCGGCTATGACGAGGCCCTGGCTCACCGGGTCTTTGCCGCGGCAGACGTGTTCCTGGTGCCCTCCCGGCAGGAGCCCTGCGGCCTCACCCAGCTCTATGCCCAGGCCTATGGGGCGCTGCCCCTGGTCCGCCGCACCGGGGGGCTGGCCGACACGGTGGTTGGGGCGACGCCGGAGACCCTGGCCGACGGCACCGCCACCGGCTTCCAGTTCGAAGCCGCCACCGGCTGGGCCCTGGGCGAGGCCATCAACGCCGCCCTGGCCCTGTATCGCGACGCACCCGCTTGGCGCCAGGTCCAGCGGCGCGGCATGGCCATGGACTTCGGCTGGGAGGGGCCCGCGCGGGCCTACCTCGAGCTCTACGGTGCGTTGGCGAAAAGCCGCTGAGTAGTGGTTCCGGCATTGGGCCCCTCACTTGGGGAGCGATTCTGGCAATCCCGCTGATAGTGAGACGTTGTATCTGTTGTTTTTTAACCACCTACGTCTATTGATAAAACTTGACGAGCCACTCCCCTTGGCGGATGGTGAGGGCGCTTCGCGTCTATAACTGCGTGCCAAGGCTCTCAAACCTTTCGATCGTTCCCGGATTGAGCCTGTCCAACGTCAGCCCTTCTGGCTGGCTCGGTCAGGCGTGGATCCTGGGATCAACGCCAGGGCCGGGGCTTGGCCGACTAGGGAGGATTCATGCACCTCACCACACGGCTCTCGACCTTGCTGCTGCTGTTCGCGGCCCTGCTGCTGGGATGCGGGGGAGGGAGCACGGCACCGCCGCCCCCCACCTACGCGGTCACCTATGCGGCCAACGGAGCTGGCGGAGGCACCGTACCAGTCGATGCCAATCGCTATGCCCAAGGCGGCACCGTGACCGTCCTGGGCAATACCGGCGGGTTGACCCGCACAGGGTATACCTTTGCCAGTTGGTGTGTCCGCGCAGATGGAACAGGCAGCAGCTATACGCAGGGCCAGACCTTCACCATGGGTGGCTGGGACACGACGCTTTATGCCGCCTGGACCCTCAATCCGACCTACACGGTCACCTACGATGCCAACCAGGCAAGCAGCGGGAGCGTCCCCGTCGATACCACCCACTACGAAGTGGGAAACACCGTCACGGTCCTGGGGAACCCAGGCACCCTGGCAAGGGCGGGGTACACGTTCGCCGGGTGGTGCCTCACTGCGGATGGGACAGGAAGCGCCTACGCCCAGGGGCAGACGTTCGTCATGGGATCGACGAATGTGAGGCTCTTCGCCAAGTGGTCACTTAATCCAACTTTCACTGTGACCTACGATGCCAACCAGGCCTCGAGTGGGAGCGTGCCAACCGATGCGACGCACTACGAGCAGGGCTGGACGGTGACGGTTCTTGGGAACACCGGGAACCTGCTCCGCACGGGGTACACGTTCGCCGGGTGGTGCTTGGCCCAGGACGGCAGTGGGACCACATATGGTCAGGGCGACACGTTTTCGATGGGAGCTGCCCCGGTTCTTCTATACGCGAAGTGGACCCTCAATCCCACCTATACCGTGACCTATGATGGCAACGGCAGCACGGGTGGCAGTGTCCCGGTGGATGGAACTCACTACGAAACAGGGTTCAACGTCACTGTGCTAGGCAACACGCAGAACCTCGTCAAAGTGGTGAGCGCCATCTCCCAGGTGTTCGCCGGATGGAGCACCCAGACGGATGGCGGTGGCACCACCTATGCCGTGGGCCAGACCTTTCCCATGGGCACAGCCAATGTGACGCTCTTCGCTCGCTGGCTGCCCCCATACATCCTCCCGACCGCCGCAAACGATGTCAGCCTGGGCGCGGGCAGTGTCCTCGTCGCCGGAACCCGGGCCTACGTGGTGGCTGGGGGGCTCTTCAAGGTGCTTGATATCACCGACCCGCTGAACCCGATCCTTCTCGGGTCTGTGTCTCACGGGTTTACGGACCTAAGGGTGGAAGCCCAGGCCATATCCAACAACATCGTCTGGTGTGCCCGTTCCTCCTCAGGGGGAATGGGGAATGCCACGTACGTGTCGGGCATCGACGTGAGCGATCCGGCCGCGCCGGTGGTCGCGGGGTCCTTGACCCTGCAGGGATCGAGTTCCCTGCTGTCGAATGTTTCCAGGGTCTATTCCGGGTATCTCCTGGTGCATGACTACAGTCGAAACCTGGTCTATGTCATCGATATCAGCAATCCAGCGGTTCCCACCCTCTTCAACCAGTGGGGCGTTCCCAACATGGTCAATGGGGGCCCGGGCAACATGCTGATCGAGGGACCGCTGCTTTACCTCCCTTGTGGAGAAGCCAGCGTGTTCCATGTTTATGACCTGACCAATCTGGCCTCGGTGACCCTCGTTGGGTCCGTCTCCACAGGTGATCAATGCTATGGGCCAACCGTAAAGATCGGCGCTTATGTCTACCTGACGACCCGCTCCGACATGAAGGTCATTGATGTTTCCAACCCCTCCAGCCCGGCGGTGGTTGGCAGTGCGGCGCTCACCGGCTATCTGAAGGAGCGCAATGGTCGGCTGTTCTCCTTCAATTTCAATGGCGTGGGAGTGCCGCCCACAGTGCGGGCATACTCCCTCGTCGACCCAGTCGTCCCGATCGTGGAGGCCAGTTCAACAGTGGCAATTCCGCCTTCAGCCACAAGCCTGACGCTGTCCTCGTTGCCCATGCCCACTGCCAACTGGGTGGGGACGTATCTGGTGGGGTTGACCTATGGCAGTGATTCCGCCACCTCAGGTGTCAGGGCCCTGGATTTCCCGGTGAACTAGCGTTGCGCCTCGACTCCATCCTCCCTGTAGAGGGCCAGGTGGTCCGTTGCGGGGAGGTCTGGTCGGACCACAGCGCAAGGTTGCCCTAGAACTCCACCAGCAGTTGCTGGTCGTGCTCCAGGGCTTCCAGCACCGTGGTGCGGACGTCTTGGTAGCGGGCTTCGCTCAGGCCGAGGATGTCCATGGCCTCCCAGGTGGCGCCGGCCAGGGCATCTGGGGACCCCAGGCCGATCTGCAGGTCCATGGCCATCTGGTTGCCCAGGGCCACCAGGGCCACCAGCCGCTGGTGCTCCAGGGGTGCCTGGGTGGGCTCGTGGTGCCAGCGAACCGTGGCCACGCTGCCCGTGGAGAAGTTCCAGGAGTCGAGCAAGGCTTCGCCGACCATGGTGTGGTCGAAGCCGAAGGTGTCCAACTCGTAGCTGAGGGCGTCCCCGCCCTGCTCGTGCAGCTTCCGAAGGAGGGCCCCGTAGCCTTCGGGGAACTTCAGGATCATGACCCCCTTGCCGAGGTCATGCAGGAGCCCGGCGAGAAACACCTCTTCCGTGTCATGCAGCCGCAGGGCCCGGCTGAAGGCGCCTGCGGTCAGGGCCGAGGCCAGGGCGTGCTTCCAGAGGATGCGCTCCTGGGGACTCACCGGACCACGGGTGAAGAGGTTCTTCACGCTGGAGGCCAGCACGACGCTGCGGGCGGTGCTGAAACCCAGGGTGATGAGGGCCTGGCTGAGGGTGGTGACCCCACGGATCATGCTGAACATGGCGGAGTTCGCCACCTTGAGCAGCTGGGCCGAGAGGGCCTGGTCGGTCCGGACCAGTTCCTTCAGTTCCTCCATGGAGCTGTCGGCATCCGCCGAGATGTGGATCACCCGGGTGGCCACCTTGGGCAGGGGCGGCAACTCGCCCAGGTTCCGGATCAGTTCCTTGGGGGTGATGGGCATGGGACACCGGGCCAGAGGGCCTCTGCCCTTCTCATCTACCCTCCGGGACCAGGACATGAGTTCGGTAGAGAACGTGTCTCAGGCCATGGCCAGCTGGAACAGGTGGGCCGCGCTGGCCGCGAGATTCTCCATGAGGTCGATGCTCTGGGGCGTCAGGCGCCGGGGACGGGGGTCGTTGCACTGGATCAGCCCGTAGGTCACGGCATCCCGCCGAATGGGGAACAGGCCGATGGTTTCGAAACCCTCGGCGCAGCAGCGGCTGTGGGCCAGGCCCGGGACCTGGACCATGGCCTTGCCAGCCGCCCAGGCCCGGGCCGAGGGGGTGATGAAGCTGCCCCGGGGAGTGGTGCCGGGCAGGTCGGCCTGGAGGGTGCCCGAGAGCACCTTGCCGCAGAGGCAGGCCAGGATGGGCTGGTGGCGGGCGTCCCGAAGCAGGTGCCCCCTGGCATCGGTGGCGCAGAGGTCGGTTTCGCTGGCCACAAATGCTTCTCCGAACCCCAAGGTGGCCACATAGGGGTAGCCGGGGCCTGATTTCAGGCGGATCGCCACCGCCTCACAGCCGGACAGATGCTGGGCGAGCACCAGCAGCTGCCGGGCAATGGCTTCCGGGGTGGCCAGGGTGTTGGCCATGCGCAGCAGGTCGAGAAACGCCTTGCGCTCTAAGTCCAGGCGCCCTGGGTGGATCGACAGCTGAGCAGGTCCGGCCATGGCGGACCTCCTTAGGACCAGTATCGGCCTTCTGGCGGCCCTGTCAGGGGCCAGGTTCGCACCTGGCCCCTTGGCGATTCACGGTGGCGGCATCTGGCAGCTGCTGCCGATGGCGGCAGGCAGGTAGAGGTGCTCGACGTAGTCCTGGACCATGCGATCCGCATTGAACCGCCAGGCCAGGGTGCGGATGGAGTGTTTCATCCGGTCGACCCAGCAGCGGGGTACTCCGTCGGCGTTGCGGTTGTCGTAGTAGAGGGGTACCACCTCCTCCTCCAAAAGGCGGAAGAGGTCTTCGGCGTCCCGGGCATCCTGGACGGCCTGGTCGGCGTGGGTTTCCCCGGTGCCGATGGCGAAGCCGTTGGCTCCGTCGTAGGCTTCGGCCCACCAGCCATCGCGGATGGAGATGTGCAGGCCCCCGTTGAGCACCACCTTCATGCCGCTGGTGCCACAGGCCTCCAGGGGGCGCTGTGGCGTGTTGAGCCAGGCATCGATGCCCTGGTAGAGCATGCGCCCCACGCGGATGTTGTAGTTCTCGATGAAGAGGATGCGATGGCGGAAGCGGGGGTCCTCGAGGATCTGGGCGACCTTCTGGATGAGGCCCTTGCCCCGGTCGTCGGCAGGGTGGGCCCGCCCCGAGAAGACGAGGTTCACGGGCCGCGTGGGGTGGTTCACCAGGCGGTCGAGGCGGTCCAGATCCGAGAAGAGCAGGTCGGGCCGCTTGTAGGGCACGAAGCGCCGGGCAAAGCCGATGGTGAGGGCGTCCGGGTCCAGGGGAGCCGGCACGATCTCCGGCAGCCCGAGCCGGTTCCGCATGTCGGCGTGGTGCTTCCGGATGAACCGCAGCGTGCGGGCCTTAAGGACCTGCTTGGTCTCCCAGATCTCGGCGGAGGAGACCGAGGTGATCCGGGACCAGGTCGCCGGTCGGGTGAGGGAGGTCTGGTAGTCCACCCCCAGGTGGGCCTCGTACAGGTGGTTCATCTCGGTGGCCAGCCAGGTGGGCAGGTGCACGCCATTGGTGACATGGCCGATGGGGACGGCCGCTTCCTGCAGCCCGGGATAGAGGTGGTTCCACATCTTGCGCGAGACCACGCCGTGCAGGGCCGAGACGCCGTTGGCGCGCCGCGAGAGCTTCAGGGCCAGCACCGTGGGCAGGAAAGGCGAGCCGTGGTCGAGGGGGTTCACCCGGCCCAGGCCCATGACTTCGTCCAGGGAGAGCCTCAGGCCCGCAGCCAGGGGTCCCAGGTGCTCGGCGGCCAGGTCTGCGGGGAAGCGGTCGTGGCCCGCGTCCACCGGCGTGTGGGTGGTGAACACCGTCGCGGCGGCCACCTCCTGGAGGGCCTGGTGGGGACCGAGGCCGTCGGTCTGGATGCGGTGCCTGGCCCGCTCCAGCAGGGCGAAGGCCGAGTGGCCCTCGTTGAGGTGGAACACGCTGGCATGGATGCCCAGGGCTCGCAGGGCGCGGGCTCCGCCGACGCCCAACAGCAGCTCCTGCTCGATGCGCATGCGCTGGTCGCCGCCGTAGAGGCGGGCCGCCAGGCTGACGTCCTTCGCATCGTTCTCCTTGACCCGGGTATCCAGCAGGATCAGCCGGATGCGCCCCACCTGCACTTCGAGCACCGCCGCATGCACCAGGCGTCCGGGCATCTCCACCGTGACCTGGACGGGCTCCCCGGAGCGGTCCACGGCCGGAATGAGGGGCAGGTCGGCCACGTCGAAGGGTTCCACCACATCCTGCTGCCAGAGCTCTGAATTCAGGACCTGGCTGGTGTAGCCCTGGTGGTAGAGCAGACCGACCCCCACCAGGGGCACGCCCAGATCGGACGCGGCTTTCAGGTGGTCGCCCGCCAGGATGCCCAGGCCCCCGGAATAGATTGGGAGGGACTCGTGGATGCCGAACTCCATGCAAAAGTAGGCGACGGGCCGGGAGCCCAGGGCCGTGGCATGGTTGAATCCCCACGTGGAATGGGGCGTGAGGTACTCCTGCAGCTGGCGCAGGGCACGATCCACGCGGGCGGGCACATCCACATCCGAGGCCCGCGCCTCCAGTTGCTCGGGCGAGATGAGCTTAAGGACGGACATGGGGTTCTGGTGGGCCTTGTGGTAGGCCTCCAGGTCCAGGTCGCGGAAGATGGTCCGCACCTCCGGCTTCCAGGTCCACCAGAGGTTCTGGGTCAGCCGTTGCAGTTTGGGAATGAGCTTGTCCATTGCGCGTCCTGAAGAAGTGCCGGGTCAGTGCGGTGCGGGTTGCAGGAAGAGGGCCGCCAGGGGCGGCAGGGTGAGGTTGAGGGACTGGGCGTGGCCGTGGGCGGGAATGGGCTCGGTCGTGACGCGACCGGTGTTGCCCAAGTTGCGTCCCCCGTAGTGGGCCGAATCGGTGTTGAGTATTTCGAGGTAGGTGCCTGGGGCGGGCACCCCGATGCGGTAGTCCCCCTGGGGCATGGCCGTGAAGTTGAAGGCGATGGCCAGGAACGCCGCCGGGTCCGACCCCTTGCGCAGCAGGGTGAGCACGCTGTTGAAGCGGTCCCCGCAGTCGATCCAGGCGAATCCGCCGGGCAGGCAGTCCCCTTCGTGAAGGGCTGGGTGCGTGCGGTAGAGGCCGTTCAGGTCCCGCAGGAGGTCATGGATGCCTTTGGGGCCAGGCTCCTGGAGCCGCTCCCAGTCCAGGGCGGTGTCGTGGTTCCACTCCCGGGCCTGGGCAAACTCACCGCCCATGAAGAGCAGTTTCTTGCCGCCGTGGGCGAAGAGCCAGGCATAGAGCAGCCGGAGGTTGGCCAGGCGCTCCCAGGGCTCGCCGGGCATGCGGCCGTAGAGGCTGCGCTTGCCGTGCACCACCTCATCGTGGGAGAGGGGCAGGACGTAGTTCTCCGCGTCGTGGTAGAGCATGGAGAAGGTGATGTCGTCGTGGTGGTGGGGCCGGGCCATCATCCCCTCGCCCAGGTAGCGCAGGGTGTCGTGCATCCAGCCCATGTCCCACTTGAACCCGAAGCCCAGGCCGCCCTTGTCCGTGGGCCGCGACACCCCCGGCCAGGCGGTGGATTCCTCGGCCACGGTGAAGGCGTCGGGCACCTGGGCGTAGACCACCTCGTTCAGGCGCCGCAGGAAGGCCACTGCCTCGAGGTTCTCCCGGCCGCCATGGCGGTTGGGGATCCACTGGCCCGGTTCCCGGCTGTAGTCGAGGTAGAGCATGGAGGCCACGGCATCCACCCGCAGGCCGTCGATGTGGTACTGGTCAAGCCAGAACAAGGCGTTTGAAATAAGGTAGTTCTGTACCTCTGCCCGGCCGTAGTTGTAGATGAGGGTGCCCCAGTCCATGTGGCGGCCCTGGCGGGGGTCGGCATGTTCGTAGAGGTGGGTGCCATCAAAACTGGCGAGGCCGTGGGCGTCCTCCGGGAAGTGGGCCGGCACCCAGTCGAGGATGACCCCCAGGCCCGCCTGGTGCAGGGTGTCCACAAAGGCCTTGAAGTCCTCCGGGCCCCCGAAGCGGCTGGTGGGCGCGAAGAGCCCCAGGGGCTGGTAGCCCCAGGAGGGGTCGAAGGGGTGCTCCATGATCGGCAGCAGCTGCACATGGGTGAAGCCCAGCCAGCTGGCATAGGGGGCGAGATCGGCGGCGATCTCCTGATACGACATGAAGGAACCATCGGGCCGGCGGCGCCAGGAGCCCAGGTGCAGCTCGTAGATGCTGACGGGGGAGGCGTGGGGCTTGCAGGTATGGCGCCGGGCCATCCAGTTGGCATCCTGCCAAGCGTGGGGCTGGAGGCCGTGGATGATGGAGGCCGTGCCCGGGGCTCGCTCGCAGCGGAAGGCGTAGGGATCGGCCTTCAGGGGCAGCAGGTTCCCGCTGGGCCCGTGCAGCTCGTACTTATAGAGCATGCCCGGGACCAGCCCGGGCACGAAGGTCTCCCAGAACCCGTTCGGACCTGCAGCGGAAAGGGGATGGGCGCGGCCATCCCAGCCATTGAAATCCCCCACGACACTCACACTGCGGGCATTGGGCGCCCAGACGGCGAAGCCCACGCCTGCAATCCCTTGGCGGGTATCGGGATGGGCCCCGAGTTTTTCGTAGGCCCGCAGGTGGGTACCTTCCCCGAGGAGGTGCAAGTCCAGGTCGCCCAAGGCTGAAGCGAAGCGGGGAGGTTCCATGGATCATTCTAGGGCCAGTCCCTGTGATTGGAACGCCTGACCTTGATCGCGCGGGGCGTCCGGCCCGCGGCGTCCATTCCCCTAGTCCAGGCGGTCGGCGGGTGGTCCGGTGCCGCCGGTTTACGCGGGGAGGGAGTCCTGAAATCACTTGTTTTAGGTGCGAGTAATTCAATCTTGGAGGTGGATGTGAATAATTAACTTGACCATTCATGTATTTTCATAATATAATAGCTTTCATGGCCAAAACATATCAGCGTCCCCTCTTCAGTCGTTTCCACTTGGTCTCAGACCTCGACGGTTCCTGGTTCCTTCCAGGCCGACTGGCCACGGACGTTCCCACCCTCGTGGCCGCCCTCGGCTGCCGGGAGTGCCACCTCACCTTCGCCACGGGCCGGGACCTGGCCTCGACGAAGGACGTGTTGAAGCAGTGCGGCCTAGAGCCGACCTACCTCATTACCGATGTGGGCACCTCCCTCCACCGCCGGGGTCCCTACGGCTGGGAGGAGGACCTCACCTACCGCGCCAACGTGGCCTCCCACTGGGATGAGCCCCTGGCGGCCAAGCTGATGAAGCGCCTGCCCGCCTGCCTGGAACCCCAGCCGGGGCTCACGCCCTCCCGCCGGCTCGCCCTCCAGGTCTGCGACCCCCAGGTGACCCCCCTGGCCGAGGCTGAAGCCGTCCTGAAGGCCCGCATGGAATCCTTGGGCTTCGAGGCCGATGTGCTCACCAGCCATGGCCGGTTCCTGGAAGTCCTGCCCAAGGGCATCCACAAGGGCGCTGCCGTGGCCTGGCTGCGGGCCAGCGACCAGATCGACGATCCGCTGATGGTGTGCGGGGATTCCGAAAACGACCTGTCCATGCTCCGACTGGGCTCGGCGGTGGTGGTGCTTCCCGGTCATGGCCTGGAACTGCCCAAGACGCCCTCGACCACCAAGGTGCACAAGGCCAGTGTGGCCGGGCCCCTGGGCATCCTCGAGGCCATGCGGGCCTGGCGGCTGGCGGCGCCCGCGCCGTCCTGAGAGCCTTCCAGGGCCGAGGCCGAGCTGAATCTCCTGGCGTCAGGTTCGCCAGGGGTGCAGCCTGTCGGATATGACCGAAACCGTGCTGCTCACCGGCGCCACCGGCTTCATCGGCCAGCGGGCGCTGCCCAGCCTCCTGGCGGAGGGCTGGGCCGTGCGCTGCCTCACCCGCCGCGCCGTGGCGGGCCTGCCGGTAGTCGCGGGGCAGACCTGGATCCAGGGGGATGCGGAGGACGGTGACGGGCTGGCCCGGGCCATGGACGGCTGCCGGGTGGCCTTCTACCTCATCCACGGCATGGCGAACCCGGAAGGGGACTGGGTGGCCCGTGAGTTGCAAACGGCCGAGCGCTTCGCGGCGGCGGCTGCGCGTGCCGGCGTGGCCCGTATCGTCTACCTGGGCGGCGTGGCCCCCGCGGGCCCACCGTCTCCGCACCTCCGGGCCCGGCTCGAGACGGGGCAGGTGCTGCGCGCCGGGTCCGTGCCCTGCCTGGAGCTGCGGGCGGGCATGATCATTGGTGCCGGGAGTGCCTCATGGACCATTGTGCGGGACCTGGCGGCACGCCTCCCCGTCATGGTGCTGCCGGCCTGGCTCTCCCACCGCAGTGAGCCGGTGGCCGTCGCCGATGTCCTCGCCGCTCTGGTGGCAGCCACCCGGCTGCCCCTTCCCCACAGCGAGGTATGGGACCTGCCGGGTCCTGAAGCCCTTTCTGGCGAGGAGATCCTCCTCCGGGTGGCCGCCTGCATGGGGCGCAGGCCTTTCCTCCTGAAGATTCCTTTCCTCACCCCCAAGCTCTCCTCCCACTGGATCCGCCTGGTCACCCGCACGGACCACCGACTGGCAGCGGAGCTGGTGGAGGGCCTCACCAGCGACCTGCTGGCCAGCCGACCGGGCTTCTGGGAGGCGGCGGGCCTCCCCGCCCCGCGCCGCCTGGAAGTGGCCGCCGCGGAGGCGCTGATCAAGGACCAGGCAACCCTCACCCCAGGCGCCCGCCGACTGGAGGCCTGGGCGGGGCGGCTCATGCGCCGGGCCTGACCTGGCGGCGAATCAGGCTAGCCGCGTCCAGACCCGCAGGACTTCGCTGACACTCCAAGCTTGGGCATCGCAGCCCCGGGGCGTGTGGGGGGCATCTCCGTCGAGGACTTCCGGCAGCTGGCCCAGGCAGCCCGAGGCCAGCAGGGGGACCGCCGAGCCCAGCCAGGCGCGGGCGGCGGCCCGGGCGGCGGGGTCGCCCTCCCAGGCGCAATCCAGCGCCTCGCAGAGCAGCGGCAGCTGCCAGACCCAGGCGGTGCCGTTGTGGTAGGCGGGCTTGCGGCGGGTGTCCTCGTCGCCTTCGTAGCGACCCCAGTAGGGCTGCAGCGGATCGTTGAGGGTGCCGCCCGACGGGGCGGGAATGGCCAGGGGCACATTCACTGGCAGGGGGGCCAGGCTGCGCAGGCCCCCGGGCACCAGCAGGTGCCGGGCGCAGGCGGCCACGGCCCGGCGGGCGCGGTCCCCGGTCACCAGACCCAGAGCGATGAGAAACAGCTGGTTGGGCCGGAGGTGGTCCGCGGGAATGGCCTGGGTCGCCGGAATGCCGGGTCCGGCGAGGAGCACATCGGCGAACCAACCCCGGTCCGCCAGCCAGAAAGCCTTGAGGGAGCGCTCGGCCCGCTGCAGGGTGACGGCCCAGGGCTCACCGTCCGTGGGAGCCGCCAGGCGCGCCAGCAGGCGCAGGAGGCGCAGCCAGAGGGCCTGGATCTCCACGGGATAGCCTTCCCGGGGGCTGCCCATGGGATAGCGGGTATCCATCCAGGTGAAGTGGGCCGGACTCCACAGCAGGCCCGAGTCGGGGTCCATGCGCACGCCGTTGGGGGCGCCCGTCCGGAGGTGCGCCCCGATGGATGTCAGCACCTCCAGCACCGTCCGATCATCGGCCAGCGCCTCGAAGAAGCCCGGGCCCAGGTGGTCGGCGGCCTCCTCGCAGGCCACCGCCAGCCAGAGGGGCGCATCGGAGGTGTCGCGATCCGAGGTGTTCCCCGCTCCCAACATGTTGGGCAGGGTCCCGGCCTGCTCCAGGGCCGCGAAGGTGCACAGGATGCGGCCCACCGCGTCGGCTTGCCCCGCCGCGAGGAACCCCCGGCAGGCGATGAGCGTGTCGCGGCCCCAGTCCAGGAACCAGGGGTAGCCCGCGATGACCGTGAGTCCCTCGTCCCGGCGTGCGAGGAAGGCCTGCAGGGACTGGCGCAGGCGCTCCGGGATCGTCACCGCCTCCGCAACCGGCGCGGACGAAGGCTCCGATGGTTGCGGCTCCGCTGGCAGCCCTTCCGCCTGGACCGCCATGCGCACCTCCGCACCGGGGGCCAGGAGGACCTCGAACCAGCCGGGGCTCCAGGCATCGCCGTGAGCGGCCAGGCCCCGGCCCGCCTCTACGGGGTGGGCGATGCCGAGGCAGGCCTCGGGCTGGGGATGATAGGTCCCGGCGTCGGCGGTGACCTTCAGCTGCCGGTCGGTCGCAGGACTGAACCGGAAGCCGACGGCCTCAAGGAGGGGGGCCGTCACCGCCTGAAAGTGCGCCTCAAGACCGGCATCCAGGCGGGTTTCCCCGTGGAAGGAGCGGTCCTCAAGGTCCACCCGCACAATGACCCGGACGGTCGCGGTGGGGGGCAGGTCCGTGTCCAGCCCGGTGCCCAGTGGCCGCCACCATCGCAGGTCCACCGCGTTTCGACCCGCGGGCATGGTGGCCTCGAGGGAGAGCTCGACCTGGCGGCCATCCCCGGCGCTGGCCAGGAAGGTCCAGCGGGCGGTGGCGCCGGCTTCGAACCGCACCAGGTTGTGGGCGTCCAGCGGGGTGATGAACCCGTCGGCATTCACCCAGGCCCGCAGCCGCTTGGCGAGCACGTGCCGATCCGTGGGGGCGCTGGGGTGGAGGTTGGCCCCCAGCAGGCAGTCGTACTTGGAGGCGATGGCCCCCAGGTCGGACTGCAGCCGGGCCATGCCGCCCCGGCCGTTGGTGAGCAGGGCGAGCCCCTCGCGGCCCGGGGGTGGGAGCAGGGGGGGTCGGGGAAGGAAGCGCAGGCCCGCCGTGAGGGGTTGCGCGCCCTCGGCGTGCAGCTGCAGATCCAGCGAGGCCGCGCCCGCGCGGCCCGCCTGGGGCGGAATGGCCGCGACGAACCCGGAGGCCATGGGGATGCCCCGCAGGTGGAGGCAGGCCGCTCCAGCCAGGGTCAGGGTGGCGTCGAAGGCGCCGGGCGCCTGCAGCAGCAGCCAGTGGTCCGGGGGCACCAGGCTGATGCGCCGCGCATCTGCCGCCTGCCAGGGCGTGACCTGGGGGAAGGTGCCGAGGTCCATGGCCGCGTCGAGAGCGGCAAGGAGATCGATGGCCATCTGGGCCGGATCCAGGCGGGGCAGCGCCGCCAGGAAGGCCCCGGGCGTTGGGGCCACCAGGGCCGCCAGGGCGCGCCAGTCGCAGGGACCGAGGGCCTCCGCCGGATGCACCGCAGCCAAGGCCTGCAGGGCCCAGGCCGCCTGGGCCCGGGCCTGGCGGTAGGGCTCACCGGCGAGGCCCCTGGGCGATGGGTCGGCCGCGAAGCAGCAGGCGCCTCCGGGCGGCAGGGTCAGCTCGACCGTTCCCCCGGGGCGCCTGCGAAGGTCTGGGAGGGGTTGCCCCAGAAGGTCCACGGGTGCGGCCCCGAGGTCGTCCCAGACCTGGGGCTCGAGGCTGCAGACCTGGGCCTTGTCGGGATCCAGGTTCACCAGGATCAGCACCCGGTCGACGCCCTCGGCGGAGGTGCGGCGCAGGACCAGGCAGGTGGCGTCCGGGCCGCTCAGCCGCTCGACCTGAGCCCCGTCGAAGAAGCAGGGATGGTCCGCGAGCAGCCGGTTGAGTGCGGCCAACTCGGCCACCAGGTTGGGCTCCGCACCCCAGGCCAGGTCGCGGGCCTCGTGGACGTCCACCTTCTCCGTGGCCAGCCACTCCACGCCGGTGGTGAAGCCGAAGCCGCCGTTCTGGCTGGCCAGGGCGCACAGGCGGTTGCGCAGCCGGGACCAGCCGGCGCCCTGGGCGGCCAGGCGCAGGTTGTCGTGGGTCTCGCTGTAGTGCACCAGGAGGCCGGTGCGCTCCCCCTGGCGCAGGCAGTGGTCCAGGTAGTGGGCCACCTCGATGGGGTGGTGGTTCTGGAAGAGCTCCGAGTAGGCCCAGTGCATGCCGCCCTGGGTGATGAGGGCTTCGGTGGCGTCCCAGCCGCCACCCAACCCCTCCAGCAGGAAGACCGCCTCGGGGTAGGCCTGGTGAACCTTGGCGGTGATGTACTGCCAGGCGGGCAGCGGCACCATGTAGCCCGCGTCGCAGCGGAAGCCGTCGACCCCGCGTCCGCACCACACCAGCAGGGCCCGGGCCACGGTATCCCAGAGGGCGGGGCTGCCCTGGTCCAGCTCCACCAGGTCCTCCCAGGTGTTGCCCCAGGCGCCGGGGCTGTGGAAGGTGCCGTCGGGGTTGCGGCGGAACCAGTCGGGCCGGTGCTCCAGCAGTCGCGAGCCCCAGCCGGTGTGGTTCACCAGGATGTCGAGCAACACCTGGCCACCCTGGCGGTGCACGGCCTCCGTCAGCTCGCGGAACTGATCCTCCGCGGTGGTGCGGCGGTCGAACGTCACCAGGGCGGGGTCGATGGCCGTGAGGTCCAGCTGGGCGTAGGGACTGCCGAAGCGGCCCATGCGGGCGTAGGTGGTGGGCACGGGCCCCACGGGCAGCAGGTGCAGGAGGCGGCAGCCCAGGCGCTGGAAAATGTGCGGAACCTGGGCCGTGAGGTCCCGCAGGTGGCCCGATGGAGGGATGACGGCATAGCCCGAGGCATCAAGCGACTGGACGGCCTCGGCCAGGTCGGGTCGCTGTCGCGCGGCGGCGCCGCCGAACATGCGGGGGAAGGCGCAGTAGAGCGTATTGGCCGTACGCAGCCGGTCCGGGTGGACCGAGAGGCTCAGGTTCGGTCCCTCGGGCCAGTGCTGGAGGCCGTCGGGATCGACGCAATAGGCCTTGGCTTCAAAGAAGCCCGCCTCGGTGAGCGCCAGGTCCCGCCGCCAGCCGCCTTCGATGGGGTCGAGCGGAATGTCCCGCCAGGCGGACCCGGCTGGATCCCCCACGCCTTCCCCCAGCCGGGCCAGGGTCTCCGCCCGCAGGCGCGCGCCCCGGGTGAGGTTGGTGCGCAGGAAGGCCCGCCAGCCCGACGCCGGGGCGCCTGGCGCAGCGAGGGTGAACACCACCCGGTCCCCCACGAAGCGGAGCAGCTGGGTGCCGGGGGGCGGGGTCATGGCAGGCTGGGGCATGGGGGCTTCCGCCGCGGGCCGGGGGCGGTCCGCCTACTCGAGCCCCAGCTTGCCCTGGCCCATGCGGATGATGGCGGGCACGTGGAGGTCGTCGGCCCCACCGGCCAGCTCGCCGCTGGGCGTGGGGGCCTGGGGCAGCAGGCGGGTGGGTGTGGGGCCCGGTTCACCGGCCAACGCTTCGCCATAGACTCGGCCGCTGACGACATTGGCCGGGAGGGGCTGGGACTGGAGAGGGCCGGCGGGCGTGCCTGTGGACAGCCCATGGGGCTCGCTGGTGCCCCCCAGGTGCAGGCTGGTTCGACGCTCCTGGTTGAGGCGCTCCTCCTGGTCGAAGCCGCTGGCGAGCACGGTGACCAGCACCCGGTCCTCCATGCCCTCGCCCTCGACAGTGCAGGCCTTGATGTCGGGTCGTCCGTTGTAGTGCTCCTGCAGGTAGTTCATGGCCGTCTCGACGGCCATGGCCTCCATGACCTCCCAATCGGCGGTGATGGACACCATGACGTTGGCAGCGGCGCCGCTCTGGGCGCGCTCCAGGAGGGGGCAGGCCAGGGCCTTGCGCAGGGCGTCCATGACGGCCTCTTCGCCGCGGCCCGCACCGGTGCCGATGAGCGCTTCGCCGCCCTTGCGCAGCACGGCTTCCACATCGGCGAAGTCGCCGTTGATGATGCCCGGCTTCAGGATGAGGTCCGCGATGCCGCGCACGCCCTGGATGAGCACGCCGTCGGCCACCCGGAAGGCCTCCTTCATGGTGACGCGGGCGTCGCAGACGGTCTTCAGGCGCTCATTGCTCACCACGATGACCGTGTCGGCGGTGTCGCGGAGGTTGGCGAGGCCCTCCATGGCGAGATCACCCTTCTTGCGGCCTTCCCAGGCGAACGGGGTGATCACCACCGCCACCGTGAGGGCACCCAGCTCCCGGGCGAAGCTGGCCAGGACGGGCGCTGCGCCGGTGCCGGTGCCACCGCCCATGCCTCCGGTGATGAAGATCATGTCGGCGCCCTGCAGGGCCGCCAGGACTTCCTCCCGGCTTTCCTCCGCCGCCACGGCGCCCCGCTCGGCGCTGCCGCCGGCGCCCAATCCCCGGCTGCTCTGGGGGCCCAGGGGCAGCTTCAGGTGGGCCTTGCTCTGGGCGAGGCTCTGCTGGTCCGTGTTCATGGCGATGAACTGCACGCCGGTGACGCCGCTTTCGATCATGCGGTTGATGGCGTTGCAACCCGCGCCGCCCACGCCGAGCACCTTGATGTTGGCGCCGGGCAGGCCGTGGGGGCAGGGGAGAAAGGGGGTCTCGGTCATCGGGGCTCCCGGAAGGGATAGGGCGGAAAGGCTCAGGAGAAACGGCTCATGAAGCGGGTCAGGAAGCCGTCGCTGCGGTCCTGTTTGCCTCGGGTTTCCTTCATGTCGCGCGCCAGGGCCTTGACGGCGCCCAGTGCGTTCACGAAGAAGGGGTTGCCGGTGGCCTGGGGGAGGCCGCCCACGCCCTGGATGCGGCCGAGCACCACGCGGGGCCGGCCGAGGATCGTCTGGGCCAGGATGGGCAGGTGGGTGAGCAGGGCGCCGCCGCCCACCAGGTGCACGCCCCCGTGGATCTCGTGCATGAGGCCCGTGCTGCCCATCTGGGCCAGCACGTGGTTGAGCAGCTCCGCCGCGCGGGCTTGGAGCACCTCCGCGATCTCGCGGCGTGAGACCAGGCGGCCTTCATCCTCGAGTTCGATGGCCTCCTCCGCCGGCACATGGTTGGGCAGCACGGTGCCGAAGCGGATCTTGGTGCGCTCGGAGGCGGCGATGCCGCCCAGGTGCTTGGTGATCTCCAGGTCGCGGGTGAAGTGCGCGCCCCCGATGGGGATCACCGCCGAGTGGAACAGGGTGCCGTGCAGGAAGATCCCCAGGTGGGTGAGTTGTTCGCCGATATCCACCACCACCGCGCCGTTTTCCCGATCCTCGCGACTCAGCACCGCCTCGGCGCTGGCCAGTGGCGAGTACATCAGCTCCGCGCCATGGAGGCCGGCGTTCTTGAGGGCGAGCTGGATGTTCATGATCACGGGGCTCGGGGCCACGATGATGCGGACCTCGGCTTCCAGTGATTCTCCGAACATGTTCACGGGGTTGCGGATGTCGCGCTGGCCCTTGATGTGGAACATCTGCGGGATGCGGTGGATCACCAGCTCTTCCTTGGCCAGCTTGCAGCCGTTGGTGGCCTGCTCCAGCACGCGGTCGCGGTCGGTGGCGGTGATGATCTTGTCGCTGCTGGAGATGGTGATGGAGTCGCGGAGGTTCTCGCCCTTGAACTGGATGCCGTCCACGGCCACGCGGATGCCATCCACCTTGGCCTGGCCCGCCGTGTTCATGGCCTCTTCCACCGCCCGCACAACGGCGCGGGTGCTGAGGTCCATGTCCGTGATCTGGCCCTGGGTCATGCCGCCCTGAGGGGAGCCCTGGCCCGTGCCGGTCACGTTCAACGTTCCGTCTTCCTCTTGGACGGCAACCACCGCCACCACTTTACTTGCACCAAGGTCGAGCCCAAGAAGAACGGCACGTTGCGGCATGAAAATCCTTTTCCTTGGTTCTAGGTATATACCAGTTCTTCCCGAAAAATCGAGGATTCGTGGGTCAAAAAACGCCGTTTTCTTCCCGCGCGGGTCAGCGCGGGCGCTTTGCGGGCGGGGGGGTCTCTTCGGGTTCGCCCACGGCGACCTCGTCGTCCCAGCGGAGGTCCACGTACCGGAGTCGGTCCAGGTCAGGCCGCTGCGAGAGGCGATCGACAAAGAGGCCCTGAAAATTGGGCACGTTTTTCGTCACATCCTGACGCGACAGGTAGATGGGGGCCTGGAGCCCCTCGATGTAGGCCACCGGCCCCTTGGGGCTGTCCCGCAGCTCGGTGATCCGTTCGTAAAAACCATGCTGTTTTTCACGCAAAATCCGTGCAGCCGTGATCAGGCGGGCCAGGCCATGGTCTGTTTGGCTGGCGGGATCCACCACGACAGGAATGGGACTTAGGTTGGCCTGGTTCACCCGGTCCAGCAGCACGCCATCATCCGACACCAGGAACACCCCATTGGGGCGGACCAGCCACAGCACCGGCTGGCGCTCCTCGATGGCGAGGCTGAGGCGGTCCGGCGGGTCCTTGCGAATCTGCAACCCCCGGACCCACCGCTTGGCCTCGATGCGGGTCCTCAGGGTTTCCGCGTCCACCCAGAACAGCGGCTTGCCCAGCACCAGCTGCTCGGCGATCCGCTGGAGCTCCGCCTGCCGCTCGCCCCGGCACCCACTGATGGTGACCTGCTCGATGACCAGCTTCTGCAGGCCCAGGTACCGGGTGGCCAGCTCCAGGAGGCCCCAGCCCGCCAGTCCCAGCAGCGCCAGGGTGATCCCCGCCCTGGCCCAGGGGAGCCACAGCGGCTTGGGGCGGGTGCGGGGGAGCATGGACATGGGGGAACAGTCTACCTGCGGTCGACCGCCGGTTCCCGCCAGATCTCCACCTCGGGCTCCAGCTCGACGCCATGCCGGGCCAGCACCTTGGCCTGTACCTGCGCCATCAGCTCCGCGAACTCCGCGGCGGTGGCATGGCCATGGTTCACGAGGAAGTTGGCATGCTCCGGGCTGACCTCGGCATTGCCCACCCGCAGGCCCTTGAGGCCCGCCTGGTCGATGAGGCGCCCGGCGCTGAGCCCTGGCGGGTTTTTGAAGATGCAGCCCGCATTGCGCCTGGAGAGCGGCTGGCTGGTGCCGCGCTTCTCCCGGTATTCGGCTACCTGGGCGCGGATGGTGGCGGGGTCACCCTCGGCCAGCTGGGCCGTGGCGGAGAGCACCACATGCCCACCCGTGAGGAAGCTCCAGCGGTAGCGGAACTCACCGGGCTCGGGGGCCTTCTCCACCAGGTCGCCTTCTGGTGTCAGGAAGCGGTAGCTGGTGAGCAGGTCCACCCACTCCCGGCCGTAGGCCCCGGCGTTCATCCTGAGGGCGCCGCCCAGGGAGCCCGGAATGCCGCTCGCGAATTCGAGGCCGGACAGCCCCAGGGCCGCCGCCGCCTCCGCCAACGCGATGTGGCCATGGCTGGCGGGCGCCGTCACCCGGCTGCCGTCTCGCTGGAGCTGTTTCGGCAGGGCCAGCCGCAGCACTGGGGTCGTCACATCCCCCAGCACCACGAGGTTCGACCCGCCCCCCAGCACCCGCCAGGGCAGGCCCTCCCGGGCGCAGGCCCGCACGAAGCCCTGGGCCTCGGCCTCCGTGGTGGGCTCGAACAGCCAGTGGCACATCCCCCCCACGCCCAGCGTGGTGAGCCGGGCGAAGGACACGTCCCGGCGGTGCGGAACCTTCAGCAGGTCATCGGGAAGGGGGCGCGGCATCGCTTTCAGTATGGGGCTTCTCCAGGGCCAGCAGCCTTGCCTTGCGCTCCGGCGAGCCGAAGGCGCTCCAGCCGCCTGCGTCCTTCGCCCCCACCACCCGGTGGCAGGGCACCAGGATGAGGATGGAGTTGGCCTTCATGGCCTGGCCCACGGCCCGGGCGGCGCCAGGGCGACCGATCAGCAGGGCCACGTCCCCGTAGGTGAGGGTCTGGCCCGGCCGGGTGGCCCGCAGCGCGTCAGCCACCTGGCGCTGAAAGGGGGTGAGGCCTGTGAGGTCGAGGGGAATGGCCCGGAGGTCCTGGGGATGCCCCGAGAGGTGCGCCATGAGGCGGCGCATGGCCTCCAGGATCCAGCCGGGGGCCTCGCGGGCATCGTCCTGATCAAGGGCGTCCACGAAGCGCAAGCTGCGGATGCCTTCCGCCGTCCAGGCCAGGTGCAGCCGGCCCAGGGCGGTGGCGAAGGTGAGGGTGGGCCTCATGGATGGGCGGGGGCCCCTGCCTTCGCAGGGATGAACGTCATGGCCCGCTCTGCCAGGGCGGTGATGGTGAGGGAGGGGTTCACGCCGGGGTTGGCGGAGATGGCCGCGCCGTCGATGACGTAGAGGCCCTCGTAGCCGAAGAGACGGTGCCGGTGATCGATGGCGCCGGTGTCGGCCGAGTCGCCCATGGGGGCGCCGCCCAGGATGTGGGCGGTGGTGGGGATGCCCAGCAGGGTCTCCGTGAGGAGGCTGGTGGGGTAGCCGTCCAGGCGCTTGGCCACGCGCTCGGCCAGGTCCGTGGCTTCGGGCGCCCAGGCCTTGGCGGGCGGGCCATCCCCCTTGGCCGTCATGGCGCGCCGCAGGAAGCCGGTGCGGAAGCCGCGCCCCAGGCGCAGGCGGATGTGGCCTTCCACGGTGCGCATGTAGAGGAGGATCATGGTGAACTTCGCCCAGTCCGGCACCAGGTAGGCGCGCACGGTGCGGAGGGGATGGCGCAGCACCAGGCCCGCGGCGCTGAGGAAGCGCTGGCCCAGGGTGTCGCCCGGCGCCAGGGGCAGCATCAGCGTGCGGAAGAAGCCCGCGCCAGCCGAATAGCGCACCGGCTCCAGGTGGCTGTGGTCGTCCGTGTGGAGAATCGAGCCGATGGCGATGCCGTGGGACAGGTCCTGGTCGCGGCGCTGGGTGACGACCCCGATGAGCACCTCGGAGTTGGTGCGGACGAAATCCCCCACGTGGGATGACAGGTTCGGCAGGCCGTCGGGGTGCTCCTTGACCTTGAGCAGCAGGGGCACGGTGCCTAGCACCCCGCCCGCGAAGATCACGTGCTTCGCCCGGAAGGTCCGCTTCGCATTGAGGGCGGGCAGGGCCCAGGTGCCCTGCCGCGCCTCCAGCTCGTAGCCGCCCTCGGCATGGGGGCGCACCCAGGTCACCTCCGTATCGGCCTCGATCTGCAGCCCGCGCTGCTCCGCCAGGTACAGGTAGTTCTTGTCCAGGGTGTTCTTGGCGCCGTGGTTGCAGCCCAGCATGCAGCCCCCGCAGAGGGTGCAGCCGGTGCGCTCGGGCCCCTGACCGCCGAAGAAGGGATCGGGCACCGTCTCGCCGGGCTTGCCGAAGTAGACCGCGACCTCCGTCTGCTCGAAGGTGTCGCCGCGGCCGATCTCTCGGCCCACGTCGCGCAGCACCTCGTCCGGCGGGGTAAGCGCGGGGTTACGGGTGGCGCCCAGCATGCGCAGGGCAGTCTGGTAGTGGGCCGCCAGCTCGGCCTTCCAGTCGGCGAGGTGGCGCCAGGAGGGAGCGGCGAAGAAGTCATCCTTGGGGATGGGCAGGGTGTTGGCATAGACCAGCGAGCCGCCGCCCACGCCGACCCCCGAGAGGGCGGTGACGTGGCCCAGGAAGGTCATCTTGAAGAGGCCCCGGAAGCCCACCTGGGGCAGCCAGAAGAAGCGCTTGAGGTTCCAGTTGGTTTTGGGGAAGTCGCCGGCCCGCAGCCGCCGCCCCTTCTCCAGCACCAGCACCTTGTAGCCCTTCTCCGTGAGGCGCAGGGCGCTGACGCTGCCGCCGAAGCCGGAGCCCACGATGATGTAGTCCCAGGTCATGCCCCGCCCCCACGCTTCCAGATGAATGGCAAAGCCTACCACCCGGGACAGGGGGAATCCCCTAGGCTAGAGGCATGCGCTGGCTCGCCATCGACCACGGCACCAAGAAACTCGGCCTCGCCTTCTCGGACGAGCTGGAGATCCTCGCTTCGCCCTTCGCGGTGTGGCCCCAGGAGGGGGACCGCACGCTGGACCGGCTCACGCGGCTCTGCAAAGAGGAAGGCGTGCAGGCCCTGGCCGTGGGCCTGCCCCGCCACAAGGACGGCGCCGAGAGCGCCACGGCCCCGGCCGCCCGGGCCTTTGCCGAGGAGCTGGCCACCCGCACGGGCCTGCCCCTGCGCCTGGTGAACGAGCACCTCAGCAGCGCCGAAGCCGAGCGCCTGCTGCGGGAGCGGGGCGTGAAGCCCGACAAGCGCAAGGCGCTGCTCGACGCCGCCGCAGCCGCGGTGATCCTGGGCGAGCTGCTGGAAGACCGGCGAGCGCGGGGCCTTCCCGCGACACGCCTGGACTGAACCGGGAAGGGGGGCACCATGCGCATCGCATGCCTGGGACTTGGACGCATGGGGGACCCCATGGCCCGCCGGTTGGTGGAAGGCTACGACGTGGCGGTATTCAACCGGGACATGGCCAAGGCCCAGCCCTTCGCCGCGCTGGGCGCGCGAGTGGCGGGGTCGGTGCGCGAGGCGGTCGAGGGCGTGGAGGTGGCGCTAACGATGCTCGCCGACGATGCCGCCGAGGAGGCCCTGGCCTTCGGGCCGGGCGGCTTGGTGGAAACCCTGCCACCGGGAGCCATCCATGTCGCCATGAGTACCATCGGCATTGCGACCTCGGCGCAGCTGGCCGACGCCCACGGGGCAGCCAGTCAGGGGTTTGTGGCCGCCCCGGTATTTGGCCGGCCCCCGGCCGCCGCCGCCGGTCAGCTCTGGATCCTCGCGGCGGGGCCCGCAGACCAGGTGGCCCGCTGCGAACCCCTCTTCCAGGCGCTGGGTCAGGGCGTGTTCCCCTTGGGCGAGCGTGCGGCCACGGCCCACGCCATGAAGCTGGCGGGCAACAGCCTCCTGGTCACCGTGGTGGAGGCCCTGAGCGAAGCCTTCGCCTATGGGGAGAAGGCGGGCGTCCCCCCGGCCACCACCCTGCAGATCCTCAACACCGCGCTGCTGAAGTCGCCCCTCGCTGACGCCTATGGGGGCGCGATCGTGAAGGGCGCCTTTGAACCAGCAGGGTTCGCCCTGCGCCTGGGGCTGAAGGACGTGAGCCTCGCCCTGCGCGCTGCCGAGGCCCTGCAAGCCCCTCTGCCTGTGGCCAGCCTACTGCGCGACCGCCTGCTGGCCGCCGTGGCCAAGGGGTATGGAGATCAGGACCTGGCCGCACTCTCGCGTCTTAGCCGGGAGGACGCGGGGCTCTGATCCTTTAGCCCAGTCTGACGGTCCGCATGCAGCGCTCGGCCAGGGCCGGGTTGTGGGTGACCAGCAGGGTGGTGGGCCGTAGCTCGGCATGGAGGCTGAGCAGGAAGCCGAAGACTTCCTCCGAGGTGGCGGGGTCGAGGTTGCCCGTGGGCTCATCCAGCAGCCAGAGGGCGGGCCTGCGCACCAGGGCCCGCGCCAGGCCCGCCCGGGCGGCCTCGCCGCCGGAGAGCTGGTTGGGGAGGCGCTCGCCCAGGGCACCCAGACCCACGGTGGCCAGCAGGTGGTCGATCCAGGTCTCGGCTGCGGGCGTCACCGCGTCCTCGATGAGCAGGGGCATGCGCAGGTTTTCGCGCACCGTGAACTCCGGCAGCAGGTGCGGCTGCTGGAAGGCCAGCCCCACCCGGGCCCGTCGGAAGAGGGCCCGGGCTTCGGCGCCCGCCGGTACGGCGATGCCGCCCACGGCGATGCCTCCGGCTTCCCAGTGGTCCAGGCCCGCGATGCAGTTCAGCAGGGTGGTCTTGCCCACACCTGAGACACCGACGAGGGCACACAAACTCCCGGCTGCAACCTCCAGGTCGAAGCCGTCAAAGACGGGGCGCGCGTTGCCGGGGTAGGTCTTGTGCAGGCCGGTGATGGTGAGGGGTTGTCCGATCATTCCGCCCTCAGCGCATCAACGGGATCCAGGGTGGCCGCCTTCTTGGCGGGGTACCGCGCGGCCAGCCAGGAGACCAGCAGGGGGAACAGGCCCACCAGCACGATGTCGAGTACCTTCAGCCGGAAGGGCATGTAGGTGATGAAGTCGTAGACGGCGGCGGGCAGCCGCAGCAGCTTGAAGTGATCCAGCACGAGGCAGAGGGGCACGCTAATGCCCAGGCCCCAGGCGGTGCCTACGGCTCCGATGCGCAGGCCCTGCAGCTCGAAGAGGCGCTGGATCTGCTTCGGCGTGGCCCCCAGGGCCAACAATACGCCGAGGTCGCGGCGCTTCTCCGTCACCAACAGCACCAGGGAGGCCACGATGTTGAACGCGGCCACCAGCACGATGAGGCTGAGGATGGCCGCGAAGGCCCACTTCTCCACCGTCAAGGCCGCGAACAGCGACTTGTTGGAGTCGCGCAAGTCCGTGGCCTGGTAGGCGGGGCCGAGGGCCGCCAGCACCCGGGGCTTCACCTCGGCGATGTCGTCGATGCTGCGGGCCCGCACCTCGATCATCTCGGCGCGGCCTTCGGACTTGGCGATGCGCATGGCGTCGGCCAGCGGAATGAAGGCCCAGGCCTTGTCGTATTCGGAGCTGTGGCTGTGGAAGGTCCCCGCCACCTTGAAGGCGGCCACCTTGGGCTGCTGGCCACCCAGGCCCAGCTCCAGCCGGAACACCACCAGCGCCACGGTATCACCCACCCTAAGGCCGAGGCGGTCGGCCAGTTCCTTGCCCAGGACGATCTCACCTTCCTGCAGGCGCTCGATGGGGAGGGGCTGCATGGAGTCGAAGATGCTGGAGGTGCCATGGGCCGTGGTGGGGTCCACGGCCTTCACCACCACCGCTTCCGGGGGCATCTCGCTGTCGGGGCGGCGCAGCAGGCCCTTTTCCAGGCGGATGGGCGAAGCGGCCTGCACCCCTGGCACGGCTCGGATGGTCTTGAGGGCCCCCTCGGTATCGGGGATGTCCCCGGCGAGGTGGAAGACCGTGAAGTGCGCGGTGGCGCTGAAGAGCGTGGCCTGGATCTCCTCGCGGAAGCCGTTCATCACTGCCAGCGTCACCACCATGGCGAACACGCCCAGGGCCGTGCCCCCCCGGGCGAAGCGCACCATGGTGCGCACGAAGGCCCCCTTGCGGTGGGTCTTCAGGTAGCGGTCGGCAATGACGTGTTCGAAGCGCGGCATGGCACCAGGGTAGCCGGTCCTAGCCGATGCCCAGGTGTCCTTCGAGGAGGTGCAGGAACTCGCCATCCAGGTCGTAGGGCTTCACCAGCACCTGGGCCACGCCCAGTTCCTGGGCGCCGAGCACGAGCTCGGCATCGACGAAGCCTTCGGCCAGTACCACGGGGAGGCTCTCTCCTTCCAGGCGTTGCAGGATAAGGGAGGCCAGCTGCAGGCCCTGCAGCTCGGCGACACCGCCATCCACGAACACCAGCTGGACGTCCTCCACCTGCTCCAGCAGCTCGGTGAGCGTGCCGGCCACCTTCACGCGGCCATAGCCATCCTGGAGCAGGAAGGCTTCCAGTGCCTGGCGGTCCGGGCCAGCGGGCATGGCCAGGAGAATGCCCCGGCTGCGCTTTTTCACCCGCAGCAGGGCCAGGCCACGGCCCACGGGATCTGGATGGTCCTGGGCAGCGTCCGGCGTCGGGTCGGGCGGTGGCAGGGGTGCCTCAGACACCACCGGGACGGCTGGCTCCGGGGCCGGCGCCGGGGGTGGTGGTTCCGGCTCCCGCTTCGGGGCCGGGCGGATCGGCGCCAGCTCCACAGCTGCGTCGTCAGGCGGCGCCTCCACCTCCTGGAGCCGCCTGGCCTTGGGCGGAACGGCGCTGGGGATCGCGCTGGCGCGGCTGGCCACCAGGGCCTTCACGGGGCTGAGCAGGGCCTCCTTGCCGGCCTCGAAGGCGATCCCCATCAGCAGGCCGCCCCCTTCCGCGGCCACGTGGGTCACGATGCCCCCCACTTCGATGGGGGGGCACTTGGGCAGCTTGGTGAGCTTCATCAGCATGAAGGGATCGCCCACAGAGACCAGGTTCGGGCCCAGGTGCATGGGCCCTTGGGTCTTCACGTTCATGGCGCGGCTGACCTTCATGCAGAGGCCGCCCTCGGAGATGTTCTCGATGCTGCCGGTGAGGCCGATGCCGTCGAACAGCCCCGTGAGGGCCGTGATGGCGGCACCCTCGCGTGGGTTGAGGCGGGCCCTGGCCTTCTTGCGCCGCTCAGCGAGCTCAATGCTCCCCGGGGCGTCCAGGACGAGGGTGCCCGGCTTCACCTCGAGGGCGCGGGATGACACCTTCAGGCGGAGCCCGTCCACAAAGAGCAGGATGCCCACCGCATCGCCCTTGTCCGCCAGGACCTTGCCCTGGGTGGAGAGGGTCACCCGCTCGTCCGTGATGGCCACCAGGGAGGCTGGAATTTCCCGGCCCTTGGGATCGAGGAGGACGAGGGTGGACCGCAGGCGTTGGGCTTCTTCGAGGTAGGCCAGGGCCAAGTCGGAACCTTCCGAGGACTTGGCTTTTTTCGACCCAAAGATGGCCATGGGGGCGTGGCTCCTCCCCCTCTGCATCGACCCGCCTTCCGGGGGCTTGATTATTGCCCCGGGGACAGGCAGCGTTGCAGGATGGAAGCAACCCCTCCCCGCTGTCTGCTCATCGCCCGCCAGGGGCCGGAGGACCGGGAGGCCATCATCCAGGATCACCTGCTGGAGCTGGCGGAGCTGGCCCGCAGCTGCGGCTTCGAGGTGCTCACCCGCCGCAGCCTGCGGCGCGCCCAGATCGCCACCCGCACCTTCTATGGCTCCGGCCAGCTGGAGGCCCTGGCGGACGAGGCGAATCGACAGGGGGCCCGGCACCTCATCTGCGACGACGAGCTGAGCGGCAGCCAGGTGAACGCCATCGAGAAGCTGACGGGGCTCATCTGCCTGGATCGCACGGGCCTGATTCTCAGCATCTTCGAACAGCGCGCCCAGACCCGGGAGGCCAAGGCCCAGGTGGAGCTGGCCCGCTGCGAGTACGAGCTGCCCCGGCTGAAGGGGGCCTGGACCCACCTGGAGCGCCAGGGCGGCGGTGTGGGGCTGCGCGGCGGCCCCGGCGAGACCCAGATCGAGGTCGACCGCCGCATGATCCGCACCCGCATCAGCCAGCTCAAGCGGGAGCTCACCCACCTCGAGCAGGTGCGGAAGACCCAGCGGGAGGGCCGGCCCAAGGGCCTGCCGAGGGTGGCCCTGGTGGGCTACACCAACGCCGGGAAGACCAGCCTGCTGCGGGCCCTGACTGGCGAGGGCGAGCCCCGGGACCTGCTCTTCGCCACCCTCGACACCACCACCCGCAAAGCCTGGCTGGGCCCGGGCATCGACCCCGAGACCGGCCTTGGGGAAGGCCCCCGGCACTGCCTGGTGGCCGATACGGTGGGCTTCATCCGCAAGCTGCCCCACCAACTCGTGGCAGCCTTCCGCAGCACCCTGGGGGAGGTGCGCACCGCCGACGCCCTGCTGGTGGTGGCCGACGCCGCCCACCCGGACCTGGAAGACCACCTCAAGGTGGTGGGCGCCACGCTGCGCGACATCGGCTGCGAGCCCGAGGGCAAGGAAGCCCAGCCCCGCCTGCTGGTGCTGAACCAGGTGGACCGCCTCCACCGGCCCCAGCGGCTCGACCTGAAGCGCCACCATCCCGGCGCCGTGCAGACCTGCGCCCTGCAGGGCACGGGCCTGGAGGAGCTGCGCCGCTGGCTGCGGGAACTCATTCCGGGCGCACCCCAGGCCCGGGAACCCGAGGCCTGGGAGCTGCCGGAGCCGGAGGCTACGCCGCTGGCGCCTGCGGCTCCCGTGGCAGCAGGCTGACGGTGGCCGCGAGGCCGATGGCCAGCAGGATGCGCAGGAAGAAGAGGTTCCGGCTGAGGCCGTGGGCCTTGTTGTAGGCGACCCGGTCCGGGTGGTCCTGGGGGATGCTCTCGACCGGCCCGTCGATGCGGGCCCGGATGGCGTGGATCTTGGGCGTCACCACGAAGCTGCTGGCCAGGCACATGAGCAGGGCCACCAGCAGGGCGGCGCTCCAGAGGCGCAGGGGCCCGATGACATCCTTTTCGATCTCAGCGGCCCAGCGCCCCACATAGCTCAGCCCCGCCATGGCGAAGACGGCCCAGGCGGCCCAGTCCAGGCGCGCGACGATGAGCCCGGCGATGCGGCCCGCCAGGTCGCGGCTGGGGAGTTCCCGGAAGAACACCGGGGCCGAGAAGATCCCGAAGCCCAGGGCGGCGCCCGCCCAGAGCAGGAGGAGGACTTGGGTGGTGGCGTCGAGGCGGCGAAGGGTGGCAGGGCTCATGGGGTCCTGGGAAGGTCGGGGCGGCTGGATCGGCGGGCGATCACCACTCGTTGTAGGGAATGCCGTTCTCGCCCTTCTCCGTCGAGCCGCTGCGCACCCGGAACACGCCCAGCTCCGCGTCGGGGTTGTCGGGGTCCGGGGGTTCCAGCTCGGTCTGCCAGGTGTCCCGGGACTGGGTCATGGGGTCCCAGGGGATGTCCCGGAGGTAGCCCAGCTCGCGAAGAGGCGCCAGGCTGGAGGGGTATTTCCCCCGGTCTGCCCGGTACTGCTCCAGGGAGTGGTTGATCTGGAAGAGGTTCTCTTTGAGCACCGCTTCCCGGGCCACCCGCGTCTTGTGGCGGTAGCCCGCCAACCCCACCGTGGTCAGCAGGGTCAGGATGGTCATGACCACGACCAGTTCGATGAGGGTGAACCCGCGGTGGCGGGGGGTGGAGCGGCGCATGGAATCACCTTACCGCAAGGGATGCGGCGGGGCCCACCCAGGTTCTCTGGTGGCATCCTGGGGGCGCTTGGGGAGGGCGCCATGGCCAAGGACGTCGACCTGCTCCTGCGGACGCTGGATCAGGCTTTCCAGCAGAAATCCTGGCACGGCAGCAACCTGAAGGGGGCCCTGCGGGGGCTGTCTGCGACCACTGCCAGCTTTCGGCCCGCGCCGGGGCGGCCGTCCATCCAGGAGCTGGTGGTGCACTTGGCCTACTGGAAATTCGCCGTCCTGCGCCAGGGCACGGATCTGCCCAGGGGTGCCTTCCCGCTGAAGGGCTCCAACTGGTTCCCGCGGGAAGGAGCCGATGCGGCGCTGTGGAAGGCCGACCTGGCCCTCCTGGAGCGTATGCACCGCGACCTCCGTGCCGCCGCAGCCGATTTGACCTCAGTGGACCTGGCGCGCCCCTCTTCAAAGGCCAGATATGACCTCCGAGACCTCCTCCTCGGGGTCGCCGCCCATGACCTTCACCATGCGGGTCAAATCCAGCTCATCAAGCGGCTGGTGGGATAGGCCCACCGAGTGCCGAGGATTAAGTCGGGCGGATCCCAGGGGTCTCATGTGGGCGGACAGCCACCACCAAGGAACATCCGGGCGTGTCTAGAGCACGCCGCGCTTCTTCTGGTCCAATTCAATGGAGTCGTACAGGGCCTGGAAGTTGCCCTCCCCGAAGCCCATGTTCCCCCGCCGCTGGATGATCTCGAAGAACAGCGGGCCGATCTGATCTTCACTGAAGATTTGCAGGAGGTAGCCGGTCTCGTCGCCGTCGATCTGGACGCCCAGGTCCTTCACGGTGGCGAAGTCTTCCCGCACCCTGTAACCGTCTCGGGCCACACGGGTGGGCAGCAGTTCGTAGTAGGTGTCGGGTACCCGCAGGAACTGGAAGCCCTGGGCTTTCAGCGTCCGCAGGGTGTGGAAGATGTCGTTGGTCGACATGGCGATGTGCTGGACGCCCTGGCCCTTGTGCCGCGTGACGTACTCCTGGACCTGGCTCTTCTCGTCCGTGGGCTGGTTGATGGGGATGATCACCTGGTTGTTGGGGCTCTGCACCACCTTCGAGTCGAGGCCGGTACCGAGCGCACCCCGGATGTGGAACTCCCGGGTGACGCCGAAGCCATAGACCCGCTCGTAGTAGTCCACCAGGGCGTCCATCTCGCCGGGGCCAACGTTGTTGGTGAGGTGGTCCACGCGCACCAGGCCAGGGTCGCAGAGGGCAGGGACCGCATCGGGTTCCAGGCCAGGCCAGAAGGTGTCGAGGTCTCCGGTTCGTTCCACCAGGAAGTTCCAGACGTCGCCCACGCCCTGGATGGCCGCGGTGCGGAGGGCGCCGCGACCCAGCCGGTACGACTCGGGCTCCTGGAGCACCTTGGCGCCCTGGGCGCGTGCCTGGGCCAAGGCCACGTCCAGGTCCGCCACGGTGAAATTCAGGGCGCAGACCCCCTCGCCGTGGGCCTGGGAATACTGTCCGGCGGGGTGGGTGGCATCCGCCTCGAAGATCAGGACGTCCATGCGCTGCTGGCGCAGGTGAACCACGGAGCCCCACTTGTGTCGACCACTGGCCACCCGGGCGAAACCCAGGCGTCGGTACAGGCCTTCCAGCCGCTCGATGGAGCCCGTCAGCTGAAAGTGGTCGATCTGGTGGAGCCCCATGGGATTGCTGGCTGCGCGCCCGGTGGCGGGGGTGCTCAAGGCGAAGCTGGGAGTGGACATGGGGGATCCCTGATGCGTGTCGAACCATCAGTCTGGAGAGAAAAGCAGGTGACCAGGGTCACAGGCAAAATGATTACTCTATTGTAATCAATATTTGAACACCATCAAGTCGAGTATGGATGACCCAAAAAAAGGGCCCGCACTGCGGGCCCTCAAAGGTTTATCCGGCGGCTCAGCCGAGGGACGTCGCGATGACCTTCTCCTTGGTGAAGAACTCCAGGACATCGCCTTCCTTCAACTCGTCGAAGTTCTCGATGGCGATGCCGCAGTCCAGGCCGTTCTTCACTTCAGCCACGTCGTCCTTGAAGCGCTTGAGGCTCTTCAGGGTGCCCTCGAAGATGCTCTCCTCGCCCCGCTTCACGCGGACCTTGTAGGCCTTCTGCACCTTGCCTTCGGTCACGAAGCAGCCTGCGATGACCGCCTTGTTGATCTTGAAGAGCTGGCGAACCTCGGCCTGCCCGTGGACGGTCTCCTTGTCGGTGGCGTCCAGCATGCCGACCATGGCCTGCTCGATCTCCTCCGTCACCTTGTAGATGATGTCGTGGAAGCGCAAATCCACACCCTCTTCCCGGGCGAGCTCTTCGGTCTTCTTCTCGGCCTTGGTGTGGAAGCCGATGATGGTGGCCTTGGAGGCTTCGGCAAGCAGCACATCGTTCTCGGTTACGGTGCCGGCGGCGCTGTGGATGATGCGCACCCGCACCTTGTCGGTGCTGAGGCGCTCCAGCTGGCCCACCAGGGACTCGACCGAGCCTTGGGTGTCAGCCTTGATGATGAGGGCGAGCTCCTTGACCTGACCGTCCTTGATGGTGCTGAAGAGGGTCTCGAGGGTGGCGCGCTGCTTGAGGTGGGCCGCCTGCTTGGCCTTCTCCTGGCGGAAGGAGACGATGGTGCGGGCCTTGCCCTCGTCCTCGACCACCTGGAAGTTGTCGCCCGCGCTGGGCACTTCCTCGAAGCCGAGGATCTGCACGGCACTGGAGGGACCGACCTCGGTGACCTTATGGCCCAGGTCGTCGAACATGGCGCGGACACGGCCCATGGTGGCGCCGGCCACGAAGATGTCGCCGGCCTTGAGGGTGCCCCGCTGCACGAGCACGGTGGCCACGGGACCACGGCCCCGGTCGAGCCGGCCCTCGATGATGGACCCGGCGGCGGGGCAGTCATAGACCGCCTTCAATTCCTTCAGGTCCGCCACGAGGAGGATGGTCTCGAGCAGCTCGTCGAGGCCCTGCTGGGTCTTGGCGCTGACGAGCACGGCAGGCACGTCGCCGCCGTAGGCCTCGGTCTGGACGCTGTGCTGCAGGAGGCCCTGCTGCACCTTGTCCGGGTTGGCGCCGGGCTTGTCGACCTTGTTGATGGCCACCACCAGCGGCACATCGGCGGCCTTGGCGTGGTTGATGGATTCCACGGTCTGGGGCATGACCCCGTCGTCCGCCGCCACCACGAGGATGGCGATGTCCGTGACCTTGGCGCCCCGGGCGCGCATCTTGGTGAAGGCTTCGTGGCCGGGGGTGTCGAGGAAGACCACCTGGCGCAGCTCGCCGGTGTTCCGGTCCTTCACGTCGACGTGGTAGGCACCCACGTGCTGGGTGATGCCGCCTGCTTCGCCGGCGGCCACCTTGGTTTTGCGGATGGCGTCCAGCAGCGAGGTCTTGCCGTGATCGACGTGGCCCATGATGGTGACAACCGGGGGCCGGGGCAGCTTTTCGCCCTGGACGTCGCCGGATTCATCGGCGGCAATCTGCACGTCTTCTTCGAAGGTGACGATGTCGGCCAAGAAGCCGAACTCCCGGGCGATCTCCTTGGCCATCTCGGTGTCGAGGGGCTGGTTGATGGTGGCGAAGAGGCCACGGTGGAGGAGCTTGGCAACCACGTCCTTGGCGGGTCGGTTGCACTTCTCCGCGAGTTCCTTGACGGTCACACCCTCGGAGAGCATGACGATGCCGATTTCCTCTTCGATGTACTCGCTGGCCACCTGCTGGGCGCGGGAGCGGGGCTGGCGGAGCTTGAGGTCGAGTTCCTCCTCCTTGCTCCGGACGTAGCCGCCCTTCTTCTTCTTGCCGCCCACATGGGCGCCGCGACCGGGGCCCTTCTGGCTGTTGGGATCGATGGGACCCGATGCAGGGATGGAAGGGCCACGGCCTGGACCACCCGGACGACCGCCCATGGGACGTCCACCGGGACCACTGGGCCGACCGCCAGGACCGCCAGGACGGCTACCGGGACCCCCGGGGCGGGCACCGGGCCCCCCCGGACGTGCGCCGGGGGCGGGTCGGCTGCCTCCCGCAGGGCGGGTCTGCGGCAATTGGATGTAACGGGCTGGGGTCTGGGGGCGGGGTGCGGGAGGCGGGGTGTCCGAGGTCTTGATGTGGCTGAACCCCTGCTCGGGCCGCATCTCGGTGATGGCGGGGGGGATGTAGGGCCGCCGGGAGGGCGTGGAGGTGGGCGCGGGCTCATGGCGCACTTCGCCGCGTCCGGTGTTGGTGGCCATCTGGAGGACCGCCTTCTCCTTCTGGGGCATGCCGGAGCGCTGCACGTGCGAGGGGGACTGGCCCGGGCGCTGCACGATGGGTCGGGCGCCTGCTTCGGGTCGGGGGCCTGAAGCCTGGGAGGGGTTTGAGCCCCCGGGGCCGGGCCGCGTGGCGGAACCCGAGGGGCGGGCCGGCGGCAGCTGGATGTAGCGTGCGGGCTTGTCATCCTTGGGGGCCGGGGCTGGCGTGGAAGTGGACACCTTGAGGCGGGAGAAGGATTCAGCGGGGGCCGGATCGGCTTCCCTGGGGGCGGGGGCTGCCTTGACCGCGGCTGCCGCGGGCTGAGGGGGCTCCTCGGCCTTGGCCTCGGACCCGGTCTGGATGGGCGCCTCGGGCTCGGGCTTGGGCTCGGCCTTCTTGACCAGGACCGCCGGGGCGAGTTTGGGAGCCTCCGGCTCCGGCTCGGGCTTGGCCTCGGCGCGGGCGTGGGAGCCCTTCACCACCTTGACGGCGACAGAAGGCTTGTGGAGGGCGAGGGGTGCGGCCTCCTCTTCGCCTTTGTGCTTGCCCTGGAGGGACCTGCGGAGCTGATCCGCCTGATCATCGGTGAGGTTGGAGCTATGGCTCTTCCCTTGAAGGCCCAGACGCTTCTCGGCGGCCTCAATGACCTCCTGATTGGCGATTCCGAGCTCTTTGGCGAGTTGGTTGATACGCAGCATGTAAGCGGATTACCTCGGCCTGGGGGGGTGGGAAACGGGAAGGGCTGCAGGACTACAGCTTACTCCCCGAAGTGAGCCTGTACGGCATCGATGAGACGGAAGGCCAGATCCTGATCCATGCCTTCCACCTGCATGAGCTGCTCGGCAGTCACAGTGTAAAGGGATTTCGCATCGGGGTAGCCGGCCGCGGCCAGGCGATCGACCAGGGCCACGTCCAGCCCTTCGACCTGGATGACGTCGAGCAGGGTGGAGGTGGGGGTTGAAACAGCCTCCTCCTCGGTGGCAGCCGCGGCCACGTCGGGCAGGGCCAGGCCCATGGCCAGCTCCGCTTCGCGGCGCTTGTCGGCCTCGCTGCGGACGTCGATGTTCCAGCCCGTGAGCTTGGCGGCGAGGCGAACGTTCTGGCCCCGCTTGCCGATGGCGACACTCAGCTGCTCATCATCCACCACCACCTCGACCCGGCGGCCCTCGGGG
Source organism: uncultured Acidobacteriota bacterium (assembly GCA_963740385.1). Classification (GTDB taxonomy): domain Bacteria; phylum Acidobacteriota; class Holophagae; order Holophagales; family Holophagaceae; genus Geothrix. The sequence continues at coordinate 1,192,545 of CAVUDX010000002.1, read as the reverse complement.
TCGCCGAGGTTCACGCGGATGGCCTTGGCGGGGTTCAGGGCATTGGCGATGAACTGGGCCGGGTCATCCGAGTAGCGGACGATGTCGATCTTCTCGTTCTTCAACTCGCGGATGATGGCCTGGACCCGGCTGCCCTTCAGGCCCACGCAGGCGCCCACGGGATCGACATCGGGGTCGAGGCTGTGGACGGCCACCTTGGCGCGGTCGCCGGCTTCCCGGACGCAGTTGCGGATGACCACGGTGCCGTCATGGATTTCGGGCACCTCGTTCTCAAAGAGCTTGATGAGCAGCCGCGGGTCGGTGCGGCTCACCTGCACCTGGGGGTCCTTGGCGCTGCGGTCCACGGCGACAATGACGACCTTGATGCGCTGGCCCTTGTCGAAGCGGTCCCCCCGGAGGGCCTCGCTGCGGCGCAGCATGGCTTCGACGCGGTCGATCTCCAGGATGATGGCGCTCTTCTCGAAGCGCTTGACCTCGGCCACCACCACCTCGCCGATGCGGTCGGCGAACTCCACGAAGATGCGCTCGCGCTCAGCTTCGCGAACCTTCTGCACCAGCACCTGCTTGGCGGCCTGGGCGGCGATGCGTCCGAGCTGGCTGGTGTCCTGGGGCAGCCAGAGGGTGTCGCCCTCTGCGGCGTCGGGGTTCAGGGTCTGGGCTTCCACCAGGCTGATCTCCAGGTCCTCTTCTTCGACCTCGGCCACCACCTGCTTCAGGGCGTAGACATGAAACTCGCCGGTCTCCCGGTCCATCTGGGCCTGGAAGTTGCCGTAGAAGTCCTGGGCGTTGAAATACTTGTCAGCGGCCTTGGCGAGGGCTTCCTCCACGGCCATGAAGACATCTTCCTCGTTGATGCCTTTTTCCGCGGCGATCATCTTCACGCTGTCGAAAAAGGTCGTTGCGACGTTTGCCATTTCAGGCCTCCTCTTCTTCGGCGACGCTTGTCTCTACGCCGTCGGCATCAGGAACTTCAGTGAATCGGGCGGCCAGGTGCTTGGGCCGGGGGGTTTTGTCTTCGTCAAAGGGCGCGAGCCTTGCCTTCTGGATGGCTTCGATGGGAATGGGCTTCAGCACGCCATCCTCTTCAAGGGTGACGCTGCCATCCGCCACGGGGCCGATCCAGCCCTTGAACCGCTTCTGGCCGTTGAGGGGCGCGGCGGTCTGCACGCGGCAGAGGCGGCCGGCGAAGCGGCGGAAGTGGTCGGCTTTCACCAGGGGCCGCTCCATGCCGGGGCTGCTGACTTCCACACCGAGCTGCTCGCGGAGGTCGGGGAACTCCACATCCATCCACAGCAGCAGGCCCTCGTGGGCTGTGGTGCAGTCATCCAGGGTGACCTTGCGCTTGCTGGTTTCGGCATCCAGGTGGTCGATGTAGAGGCGCAGCACCTCGTCCTTGCCCTCGCGGGCGGTCTCCAGGTGCACCAGCTCGTAGCCCAGCAGGGCCAGCTGGCGCTCAAGGGGCGGCTGCACTTTCTTCAAATCCACTGGGACTCCGGGTAAAAACAAAAAAGGTGGGACGAACCCACCCAGTCTTGGCCCCTGTTCGGGATGCCATGGCCGAATTGACCTTTGATTCTAGCGCCAAAGGCCTGGAAGCTCAAGGCAGGTTCCTTCCCGCCAGGGGCCCGGCGGTGTGAAGGGCCCCCGACCCCGTGCCTGGCGTCATTTCTTGATGGGGGCCACAGCCGCACTCGGATTCAATGGATGTGGGGGGGATTTCATGGCCACGATCCTGGACGGCAAGGCGCACGCGGACCGCATGCTGGAGGCCGTGCGGACTGGAGTCGAGGCCCGGCTGGCAGAGGGCCACCGGGCCCCCGGGCTGGCTGTGGTGCTGGTGGGGGACGACCCGGCGAGCCAGGTCTATGTCCGCAATAAGGGTGCCGCCTGCGCCAGGGTGGGCATCACCTCCATCGAGCATCGGGTTCCTGCCACCACGCCCCAGGCGGACCTCGACGCCCTCATCGACCAGCTGAACGCCGATCCCCTGGTGGACGGCATCCTGGTGCAGCTGCCCCTGCCCACGGGCCTGGATTCCAAGCGGGCCCTCCACCGCATCAGCCCTGCCAAGGACGTGGACGGGTTCCACCCCATGAACCAGGGCCTGCTCCTGGAAGGACTGCCCGGCCTGCGTCCCTGCACACCCACCGCCTGCATGTCCCTCCTGGCGCACCATGGGGTCCAGCTCAAGGGCCTGCGGGCCGTGGTGCTGGGCCGCAGCGAAATCGTGGGCAAGCCCATGGCGCTCATGCTCCTGGAGCAGCACGCCACCGTCACCATCGCCCACAGCCGCACCCGCGACCTGCCCGCCGTCTGCCGGGAGGCGGACCTGCTGGTGGCGGCCGTGGGACGCCCCGGCCTGGTGGAGGGTTCCTGGATCAAGCCCGGCGCCGTGGTGGTGGACGTGGGCATCAACCGGGTGGAGGACCTGGCTTTGGGCGAACGGATCTTTGCCGCCGAGCCCAAGAAGCTGGAGACCCTCAAGGCCAAGGGGGGGGTGCTCTGCGGCGACGTGCGGTTCGGCGAAGCCATGCAGGTGGCGTCGGCGGTGACGCCCGTGCCGGGCGGCGTGGGGCCCCTCACCATTGCGGGGTTGCTGACCAACACCCTAATGGCTGCCAACGCCTAGGAACATGGAACCGCGAATGTCGCGAATGGGCGCGAAGGTGGGCCGCTAGACCCTTCGCGCCCCGCAGGCGGTTTGCGTCATCAGCGGTGGGCCTTTTCGTACCTCGGTCAGGGGCAGAGTCCCCCGTCCACGTTGATGACCTGGCCGCTCATGTAGCTGGCCCAGTCGGAGCAGAGGAAAGCCACCACACCCGCCACCTCCTCGGGCTCGCCCTCCCGCTTGAGGATGGCCGGGGCCAGCATCTCCTTGCGCACCTCCTCGGGCACGTCGGCGGTGAGCTCGGTGTGGATGAGCCCGGGGTTCACGGCGTTCACCAGCACGCCAAAGGGGGCCATCTCCCGGGCCAGGCTTTTGGTCAGCGCGATGACGGCACCCTTGCTGGCGCCGTAGTTGGTCTGGCCCGCTTTCCCGATGATGCCCGTGGGGCTCACGATGTTGACGATGCGTCCCCACTTGCGGGCCATCATGCCGCGCACCACGGCCTTGGTGGCGTAGACGGTGCCCCGGAGGTTCACATTCATGACCTCCTCCCACTTCTCATCGCCCATCAGGATGAAGGGGCCGTCCTGCCGGGTGCCGACGTTGTTCACCAGGATGTCCACCGGGCCCAGCTCGGCCTTCGCCCGGTCCGCCGCCGCCTCCAGCTCGGCCTTCACCCGCACGTCCGCCAGCACGACCAGGGACCGCCGCCCCAGGCCGCGGATCTCGGTGGCCACCGCCTCGGCCAGGTCCCGGTTCTTCTGGGCGTGCACCACCACGTCGGCGCCCCACCGGGCCAGTTCGACGGCAATGGCCCGGCCGATGCCCCGGGACGACCCGGTGACGAAGGCGACGCGGCCGAGCAGGGGGGGGGTGGCGAAGGGCATGGCAAGATCCAGTTGCAACGGATTAGGATGCACCAGGGGGTCACCCATGTCCAAGGACCTGATCAGCCCGGAGGCCATGGAAGCCTTCCTGAAGGTGCATCCCGACTGGGTGGCCCAGGGCGAGTCGCATGGACTCACGCTGCGGCGGCGCTATGTCTTCTCGGCCTATCCCCGCGGGCTGGGGTTCGTGGTGGCCGCCGCCGAGCATGCCGAGCAGGTGAACCACCACCCGGATCTCACCCTCGGATACCGGTGGGTGGTGGCGGTGCTCATGACCCACGTGAGCCTCGGCATCACCCAGCGCGACCTCGACCTGGCGGAAGCCCTGGACCGCCTCTACCAGGAACACATCTGAGCGGCCGGCGGGTTATTTCACCCCGGCGCCGTTGGGCGGCAGCCGGTTGAAGCGTTCCTGCATGGACTTCACCTTGGTGAGGTCGAGTTTCTGCGGCTCGCTGGGGTTGGTGGCCATGAACTCGCTCAGCTCGATGGCGCCATGGACGGGGGGCGGGGCCAGCCAGGCTTTGGAGAGGCGCGCCTTCAAGGTGCCCAGGTAGAGGGAGAAGGCTTCGCGACGGGGGGATTCGGGCGGGGCCAAGCCCCACACCTCCACCGTGGCTTCCCCCCGGCGCCCCATCTGGGCCGGCGTGGACCGCGAGGCGCCGAGAAGCAGGGCGTCCCAGCATCCGGGCGGCGCCAGCTGGATGTCGTCGAAGGGGTCCCGCCCGAGCCCGGAAGAAACCACCGGAGGCGGCACCAGGCCCGGCTCTGTCGTCTGAGCCACCCCAAGGGTGGCGCACAGGAGCAGGCAGGGAAGGCGCATGGTGAGAGGCTCCCTTGGTTCGTCTTAGGGCTTTCTGGGTTTGGGCTTGCCACCCCTGGCCAGGGGCTTGCGAGGCGGGCGTCCAGCGCCGGGTCGTTCGCCGGAACCCGCTGGGCGACCCGTGGACCCGAAGGTGCGGCGGGGGCGTTCATCTGTCGCTTCACGCCGGGGTCGGCTGGGGCGGTCGGCGGGGCCGGTGCGGGGTCGGGCTTCACCATCTTCGCGCCGGGGACGAGAGGGCCGTTCGGAAGCACCGAAGGTACGGCGGGGACGTTCGTCGGTCTCGTCGCGCCGGGGTCGGCTGGGGCGGTCGGCGGGGCCGGTGCGGGGTCGGGCTTCACCATCTTCGCGCCGGGGACGAGAGGGCCGTTCGGAAGCACCGAAGGTACGGCGGGGACGTTCGTCGGTCTCGTCGCGCCGGGGCCGGCTGGGGCGGTCGGCGGGGCCAGTGCGGGGTCGGGCTTCACCATCTTCGCGCCGAGGCCGTGCGGGCCGTTCGGCGGCGCCGAAGGTACGGCGGGGACGTTCGTCGGTCTCGTCGGGCCGGGGCCTACTGGGCCGGGCAACGGGACCGGTGCGGGGGCGGACTTCGCCCTCCTCACGCCGGGGTCGGCTGGGCCGGTCGGCGGGACCGCTGCGGGGTCGGGCCTCACCGTCTTCGCGCCGGGGCCGTGCGGGCCGTTCAGGGGCGCCGAAGGTGCGGCGGGGACGTTCGTCGGTCTCGTCGCGCCGGGGCCGGCTGGGGCGGTCGGCGGGGCCGGTGCGGGGGCGGGCTTCACCATCTTCGCGCCGGGGACGAGAGGGCCGTTCGGCGGCGCCGAAGGTTCGGCGGGGGCGCTCATCCGTCTCGTCGCGGCGGGGGCGGCTGGGTCGGTCGGCGGGGCCCGTGCGGGGCCGGGCGGGCCCTTCGTCGAACCGCTTGGCCCGGGCCACGCGCTTGAGCCGATGGTCGCGGGTCTCGCTGGGCTGGAAGATGCCCTCCTCTCCCGTGACACCCACACTGGCGCGGGTGAGGCGGGCCTGGTTACGCAAAACTTTCAGGGCCGCTTCCATGTCGGCGGGCATGGGGGCGGAAACGGTCACCTGCTCCTCGGTCACCGGGTGCTTGAAGCCCAGTAGCTCAGCATGGAGGGCCTGACGGTCCAGCAGGGGGCTCTCCACGCCATAGACCTGGTCGCCCAGCAGGGGATAGCCCCGGTCAGCGAACTGCACGCGGATCTGGTTGCGGCGGCCGGTCTCGAGCTTCACTTCGACCACGGTGTGGCCGGGCAGGCGCTCGATGACGCGGTAGTGGGTCACGGCCTCCTTGGCGCCGGCGGGCATGCGCTTGCCGCCGCCAGGACCTTTACGGGCTGTTGCCACGGACATCTTCAGGGACTTGGCGTGCTCGATGAGGTGGCCCGCCAGGGTGCCACTGTTCTCGGGCAGCTCGCCCACCAGCACGGCGAAGTAGATCCGCTGGAGGCGGTGCAGCTCGAAGTGCTTTTTCAGGCCGTGCAGGGCCTCGGGGGTCTTGGCGAACACCAGCACGCCGCTGGTGAAGCGGTCGAGGCGGTGGACGATGAAGAGGTTGAAGCGCTTGAAGCCGCGGCGGCGGTAGGACTCGGTAATGGCCTCCGCCAGGCTGGGCTCTCCAGCCTGTTCCGTCGGCACGGTCAGCAGACCCGCGGGCTTGAAGACGAACAGCAGGTGCGTGTCCTCCCAGAGGGTCTCGTAAGGCCCCGCCATGAGCTTGGTCTTGGGGGGCAGCACCTCGTAGGTCTGTTCCGGGTCGAAGACCACCTTCACGGTCTCGCCGGCCTTGAGCCGGTGGCCATGCTTGGTGACGATTTCGCCGGCCACGGTGACGCAGTTGCCGTCGATGAAGCCCTTGGCCTGACGGTGGCTGATCACCATCACCCGATGCAGCTCCGAGGCCAGGGCCGAGCCTTCGTGTTCCGCCTGCCACTCCCGTTCGATGCGTGCCATGGCGCCGCCCTCCATCATCGCCTCGCGTCCTGATCAACGCCAAGCGGACGACCATGTGAACACGGAAACCCTTGTTTTTCAACAAAAGAAGGGAGCGGCCAGGGCCGCTCCCTTCGGATTGCGTGGGGCTGTTGCCTACTTCTTGGCGCCCTTGGCGAAGTCGCCGGCGCGGACGATGTTGAGCTTGGCGGGGTCGAGGTGCCGACGCAGGGCGGCAAGGATCTCGTCATTGCCCAGGGCCTTGACCTTCGCTTCGAGGTCCGCCTGGTAGGCCAGGGTGCGGCCGTTGAAGGCATCGGCGTTGAGGCGCATGCTCAGCTCCCGGTCCTGGGCCCGGCTGGTGGCCTGGGCCTGGAGCCAGCTGGTCTTGGCGGCGGCGATCTCGTCGGCCGTGAAACCCTTGTCCAGCGCCAGGGCCACCTCCTCCTTGAACGCGGCTTCGAGGCGGCTGAGGTTCTCGGGGGCGTAGATGGCATAGGCCATCCACTGGCCGGCGGGGTCGAGGGCGCTCACCTGGAACATGGACCCGGCGCCGTAGGAAAGCCCTTCCTTCTGGCGCAAGCGGTTGGCGATGCGGCTGTTGAGGGCCCCACCCCCAAGCAGGTAGTTGCCCAGCAGCATGGCGGGATAGTCGGCGTCGCTGTCCTTCATGGCCATGGGCTCGGCCGCGAAGAAGATGGCCTGGGCCTTCTCGGGGGTCTCCAGGGTGGCGCTCAGGGGCTGGAGGTCGGCCTTGATGCGCTGGGGGATGCGGGCGAAGGGCTCGGTGGCCTTCCAGCTGCCGAACAGCTGGTCGATCTGCGCCTGCAGGGCGGTGGCGTCGAAATCCCCAACCACGGCCAGCTCACCAGCCGAGGCACCGTAGAACGCCTGATGGAAGGCCTTCACGTCGTCGAGCTTGGCGCCCTTGAGGGCGGCGATGCTCTCGTCCAGTCCCATGACATGGCGCACATGGCCCTGGGGGTAGGGATCCACGTGCATGCGCAGGGCGGTCTGGGCCACGTAGCCGGGCTCCTTGCGGTTGGCCTCCATGGCCGCCGTGGTCTCGCTCACCAGCTTGGAGAACTCGTCCGCACTGAAGGCGGGTTCCTTCACGACCTCGGCCAGCAGGTTCAGGACGGCCGGCAGATTGGGGCGGGTGGTGGTGACCATGGCGCGTACGTTCTCGCCATCGCCACCCACGAAGACCTGAGCCTTGAGCTGGTCGAGGGTGTCCTGGATCTGCTGGCGGGTGTGGTGGGCGCTTCCGCGCATGAGCATCTGGGCGGCGAGGGTGCCCGCCACATCGTGGTCCTTCAGGGTGGCTTCGGAGCCCAGGCGCAGGGAGAGCTGCAGGCTCACGCTCTCGCCTCGGGTCTTCTTGGGGAGGAAGGCGACCTTCAGGCCGGCGGGCGTGGTGAAGCGCCGAGTGGCGGCGTCGATGTGGGCCGGAGAGGCGTCGAAGGCCTCGCCCTGGGCCACGGCGGCCTTGCCCTTGTAGTCCTTCACCAAGGCCTGCACGTCCACCACGGCGGGGATCTCGGCCCGGTCGGGCTTCTCCGTGGGGATGAACTCACCCAGGGTGCGGTTGTCGCGCTTCAGGTACTTGGCGGCCACGGCGCGCACCTGGTCGGCGGTCACGGCCTTGTAGCGGTCCCGCTGCAGGAAGAACAGCCGCCAGTCGCCCTGGGCGATGTATTCCGAGAGGGCCAGGCCCAGCCGGGCGCTGTCGTTCAGCTGCAGGTCCACCTGCGTGACCAGCTGCTGTTTGGCGCGGTCCACCTCCTCCTGGGTGATGGGCTGGGCGGCGGCGTCCTCGATGGTTTTCAGGAAGATGGCCTTGGCCTCCTCCCGGTTGCTCTCCCTGGGCAGCTGGGTGGCGATGAGGGCCAAGCCCGGCTCCTTGTTGGCCATCACCTCCGCGAAGACGAAGGCGGCGCGCTTGGTGTCCACCAGGGCCTTGTGCAGGCGGCCGGCGGGGGTATCCGCCATGACCTGGCCCAGCACTTCCAGGGCCGCGAAGTCGGGATCGGTGCCTGCCGGGATGTGGTAGGCGGCCATGAGGATCTGCACATCGCCCACGCGCCGGACCGTGACGGAGCGTTCGCCGTCCTGGGTGGGATCGAGGGTGTAGGTGGGCTCGATGACGCGGGTGGGCTTGGGGATGCGGCCGAAGCGCTCGTTGATCATGGCCAGGGTCTTGGCCTCGTCGAACTTGCCCGCCACCAGGAACACGGCGTTATCCGGCTGGTAGTACTTCTGGTAGAAGGCCTTCAGCCGCTGGATGTTCACGTGCTCCACGTCGCTGCGGGCGCCGATGGTGCTCTTGCCGTAGTTGTGCCACTCGAAGGCGGTGGCCACGGTGCGCTCCATGGTGATGCGGAGGGGGTTGTTCTCACCACCCTCCATCTCATTGCGCACCACGGTCATCTCGCCCTTGTTGGCCTTGGGATCCCAGAGGTCGTTCTGGTCGATGTTGGCGTTGACCATGCGGTCCGCCTCCATGTCCAGGATCAGCTTCAGGTTGTCGTCGGTGGCGGGGAAGGTGACGAAGTAGTTGGTGCGGTCCAGCCAGGTGGTGCCGTTGAAGCGGGCGCCCACCTTGTTGAGGGTCTGCACGATGTTCGGCTGGCCGTCCTTGCCGCTGAAGTGCAGGCTGGGCTTGAAGACCAGATGCTCCAGCAGGTGGGCCATGCCGGTCTCGCCGTAGTTCTCGTTCCGGCTGCCCACCTGGTAGGTGATGTTGGTGGTGAGGGTGGGCTTGGAGGCATCGGGGAAGAGCAGCACCCGCAGGCCGTTGGCCAGGCGGTACTCCGTGATGCCTTCCACCGAGGTCACCCTGACGGGGGCCGGCAGGGACGCGGCCTGAGCGGTCGCGGCCTTGGGAGGCGTCTTCGCCTTGGGGGCGCCGCCCGCGACCAGCGTGAAGGCCAAGGCCCCGCAAAGGGGCAGAAGGAATCGACGGGGGAAGGGCATGCTGCCTCCAGGCTGGGAAAGATCCCTGATGGGGAAGGCATCAGCTTACGAGCGATGCCAGGGGCTGAACTATTAAGAAATGTTAAGAGGGGCCAGGAGGTTCCGCAGGTTGGCCTCCCAGGCTGTCCGCAAGTCGTACAGTTTCATGCCCTTGCCCTTATTGGGCGCGGCCTGGAGGAGGCCCTGGGCGCTGGGGTGGGGCAAGGGCTTGAGGTCGAAGGCAGGGGCGCCGGGCGCGAGGGTGGCGAGGCGCTCCAGGATCCAGCGGGGGCGGGTGCCGAAGGCCAGGACCCGCAGGCGCCGGTCGGGCGTCAGGGTGGCGGCGGCCCGGGCCAGCTCACCAGCCAGGCGGTCGAGGTTCCCCTGGGACCGGAGTTCCCGGTCCGAAGGGGCCCGGAACCGCTCACCATCGTTGGTGGGGCAGGCGGGCCAGGCGTTGCTGAGGGCCACCCCGCGCAGGCGGGGGACCAGGCTTCGGGCCTTGAGGTGGGCGCCATCCCAGTCCTCCCAGGCGGCCTCGGGCACCTCCGCCAGGCCCGTGGCCGCCAAGGCCCGGTAGACCGCCAGACCGGCGGCATCGCCCCAGAAGGGAATGCCCGACTGGTCGGCCCCCCGGGGGCCGGGGGCCTCGCCGAAGAGCATGACCAGGACTGGCCCCGAAGCGGGGTAGTGGGCGGGGATGGGCTGGCCGAGGATGCGGGGCATGGCTAGATAATGCCGGAGGCTCAAAGGGATACAAAGGGCGTTTAAAAATAATGAGGTTTTGATGTTGCAAAGTTTTTCGAGAAACGCATCATTGAATCGAGAGGTGCCCCCATGACCCCCAAAAAGCTCACCGGTCCCCTGGAACCCATCACCGCCCGGGTCAGTGAGGAGGCCGCCCGCCGCCTCCGCGTGGCTGCGGCCCTGGAGAACCTGAGCACGGGGCAGCTGCTGGACCGGCTCATCCTCACCAACCTGCCGGAACTTACCATGATGGTGGGGCAGGCCTGGGACTACACCCGGCGACGGCCCATCCCGGCCCAGGGAGAGGGCGAAGACTAGAATCGGGCCGAGGTTCGCTGCCTAGGGAGCGTAGATCCGGCCCCCGGCTCCCCCGGCGGCGGGCAGGGTGTGGCATCGGTTGCACCCGCCTTCAGGCACGCCGCCCATGTCCGTGCGGACGCCTCGGCGCACCACGGCCGCCTTTTTCAATGGCAGGGCGAGGGCGGCGCGGGTGAAGAAATTCCCGGCCGCGTTGGTGATCAAAGTGGTTTCCACCTGATTGGCATCGGTCACGATCACCGTGATTCCCGCCAGGCCGCTGCCCGTGTCGGCGGAGGCGGAGGCAAACACGGTACCGGCCAGCGTGAACGGCACGTCTCCTGCGGCACCGCCAGAGACATGGCAGGAAAGGCAGTTCTGCCCGGGTGCCATCAGCTCGTTGTTTTTGTCATCATCGTCGTGCCCACCGCAGGCGAAGGCGCCCAAGAGGGTGATCGTGGCCAAGAGTAGGACAGTCTTCATGGGATGCCTTTCGATGGAGGTGGCTGGACGGGGCCTGGGGAAGCACTGCGTTCGCCCCGAGTGACCTGGCAGCAAGGTGGCGTCTCAACTCTGGGGCTGGCCTTCCTTCATCAGGGCCGACAGGGCCTTGAACTGGGGATGATCCTTGTCCCTGGCCCACTCGAAGGCCACGGACTCATGGTTGGTGATCGTGGCCCCCGCCGCGGCCATGCGCGCCAGGGCGTGCTGGCGATACGCCTCGCCCCGGCCGCTGATGGCGTCCCAGCAGAGGTGCACCTCGTGGCCCGAATCCAGCAGCTCGAGCACCGTCTGCATGACGCACACATGGGCCTCGATGCCTGCCACCACGATCTGCCGCCGGGTGGGTGCCAGACCGGGCCGCGCCTGCTGCAGCAGCGTCTCGAAGCCCGCATCGCCGCAGCAGCCGAAGGCCGTCTTCTCCAGGAAGAACGTGGGGGTGCTCAGGCCATCGAAGGCCGCGCGGATCCCCGCCTCGGTGGGGCCCAGGCCCTTGGGGTACTGCTCCGTGAGCACCACGGGCACCGAGAACAGGTCGGCCAGCTTCAGCAGGCGACGCGTCGCCTCCAGCACCAGGGTCGGCCGCTCCACCATGTGAACGAGCTTGCCCTGGAGGTCGATGACCACGAGGATGCTGCGGGATGCGTCGAGCAGGGGCATGGGGAACCTCCGGGCAGGCTGCTGATCCCTATCCTGCCCCAGGTTCGAGCCGCCGCACCCACTTTGGATCGCCCGCTAGAGCCGAAGCGAGGTCTCCGCCGCCACGGCGTCCTGCTCCTTCAGCTGGTCAAACAGGAGCAGATACCACCCGATGCAGGCCAGGAGGGCCTGTCGGTAGTGGTCGGCCACCACCGGGCTGAGGTCCACCCCACAGGTTTCGAACTCCGAGCCCGAGGTGAGGTCCCTGCCCTTGTGGGCATAGAGCCGGACCAGCGGGCGGCCCTCATGATCCAGGAAGGCTCCGCCGGGCCCGCCCTCGTGGAGCCAGGCCCAGTCGAAGGTGGCGCCGTCCTGGAAGGTCAGCTTGCCGTGCCGGAGGGCATGGGGGTGGAAGGTGGCGAGGTTGACGGTGCCACCGACCTCCCGGAGGGTGACCACCGGGTTGAGGATCCCCAGGTGTTTCAAAGTCCAGGTGCCTTCGGCGGTGCGGATCCGGGCCAGGAGGCGCTCCGGATCCAGGAAGGTGAGGGTGGCGTAGGCCCCCTCGGCCCCAAGCAGCTCAAAGTCGGGGGGTGAGCCCGCACTTCGACGCCAGCCCAGCAAGGGTGTGGAATGTCCCTGCAGTGATCTCATGGCATGCCCCCTTGTCCCGCGGGGATGCAACCGCGCCCCTCCAATGTAGGTCCCAGGCGGGCACTGCGGGAGGGCCTGAGCCGACTATTTCACACTTGCACCACGCCACCATCGAGGTTGAGACACTGTCCGACCTGCATCGTGTTGGCCGGGTCCAGCAGCCAGGCCACGCCGTGGGCGATCTCCTCGGGCTGGAAGAACCGCTTCACCGGGACTGCCGCCTCGGCCTTTGCACGGAAGGCGCCCTCGGACTGCCCCGTGGCCCGGGCGATCTGCCGGATGCCGGTCTGGGCCATGTCTGTGTCCACCCAGCCCGGGGCCACGGCGTTCACCACGATGCCCTGGTCGATGAGCTCGAGGGCCAGGGCCTTGGTGAGCCCCAGCAGGCCGTGCTTGGCGGCGCAGTAGGCCCCGTAGCCGGGGACGCCGAAGCGGCCCAGCACGCTGGACACCAGGACGATGCGTCCGCCGAACCCCATCCGGGGGCGGAAGGCGCGGACCGTATTCCAGGGGCCGGTCAGGTCGGCGGCGAGGATTTCGTCGAAAAACCCGTCGGAATCCCCGGCGAGGGGCGTCATGCCCGAGATGCCCGCAGCGGCCACCAGGGCGTCGACGGGGCCCAGCCCTTCGGCGATGGCGGCCAGGCCGGTGCGGTCGGTCACGTCGACCCGGTGCGTATCGACCGTGCCCCCGGCCTGCCGGACCGCCTCGGCGGCCTCGGCCAGGGCGCTTTCGTCCCGGCCCAGGAGGACCAGGTGGGCCCGTTCTCGTGCCGCCAGGTGGCAGGCACAGGCCCGGCCGATGCCGCGGGATCCCCCGGTGATCAGGATGGTTCGGGCCATGGGCGCCTCCCTGCCACGAGGGTGCCATCTGGCGCCACGGCAAGGGAGGCCTATCTTTTAGACTTCACAGGAGAAAGTGCATGGTCTGCGAGACAGGGGCTGAGCGCCGCGAGGCGGCCCAGCCACGGAAAGCCGAGGCCCGCGGCGCCATCTGGTCCCTTCCCAACGGTCACCGGCTGCCCGGCTTCCTCGACGGGAACCCCCTGGTAATGGGGGACCCTGCCCATCCGGCCCGGCTGCGGCCCTCCGACCTGGTGGACCCCCAGGACTTCCACTCCCGGCTCACGGCCTGGCTGCTGCGTCAGGGGTGACGCTCATTGGGGGTCAGGCCGGGGAACCGGCTCTCAGGACGCAGCGGTCGTGCAGGCGGGGGATCAGGTCCCCCAGCCTGGTCTCGGGCACCAGGAAGGCGATGGAGACGGTACTGCTGCCGGTGAGCAAGCCCCCCACGGGCTCCTGACCCAGGGCCACCAGGTGCCTCAGGGCCGCCAGGGGGTCCGAGCGAAGGCCTTCGCCCACCAGGGCCACCACGGCCCAGCCGGATTCGCAGGCGATGCCGGCGCTGGCCAGGGTGCCGAGAACCTCTGCGGCGGCGTGGGTCTCGGGCCGCACTGCCAGGAGCGTGCCCGCCGGGCTGGCGATGAGGCCGAAGCGGAGCGCCCCGGCCTCCTCAAGGCGGAACCCGGCCCGGCCGCCTGGGGCCAGGGAGTCCGCATGCAACACCTTGGCCCCGAAGGCGCTGAGGGCCTCCGCCTCGCCCAGGCTCATCTGGGGAATGGGGCGTGCCTCGGGCACCAGGCTCGGGTCTGCGGAGAGCACCCCATCCACATCGGTCCAGATCTGCACCTCCTCCGCATCCAGGGCTTCGCCCAGGAGGGTGGCGCTGGTGTCGGAGCCGCCCCGCCCCAGGGTGGTGGTGATCCCCTCGGGGGAACTGCCCAGGAAGCCCTGGGTCACCCACAGGGCGCCGCCAGCCAAGGCTTCCCGCCAGGGGGCCCCCGCGGTCCTCAGGTCCGCCAGGCGAGGTCGGGCCTTGCCGAACCGCGCGTCGGTCTTCATGACGCCCCGCACATCCTGAAAGTCGCCGCCGAAGACCTGGGCCGCGAGGTTCGCCGAGAGGGTTTCCCCCACCGCCAGGACCGCGTCCCGGGCGCGGGGGGTGGCTTCGCCGAGCATGGCCATGCCCGTCAGCAGCTGGTCCAGGCGGCCGAACAGGGCCGCCCAGGCCTCGGCAACCGCCTCCGTCAGTCCCAATTCTCCGGCCACCTGCTGGTGGCGCACCCGCAGGGCCGCCTGGTGGGTCTGGGCGAGGCTCAGGTCGCCATGGCCCGCCGCCGCGCAGGCCTCCAGCAACCCGTCGGTGGTGCCCTTCAGGGCCGACACCACCACCAGCCCCCCGGCGGGCAGCTCCGTTCTGACAATGGCCGCAGCCCGGCGCAGCGCCTCGGCGCTGCCCACGGAGCTGCCGCCGAACTTCAGCACCTTCAGGCTCATGGCTGCCCCTCCTGATTGGCGATACGGCCCAGTTCGAAGGGCGTCTCCTGGTAGACGACGTAGTTCAACCAGTTGGCGAACAGCAGGTTCGCGTGCCCCCGCCAGCGCACCTGGGGTGTCCGGGCGGGATCATCGTCCGGGAAGTAGTTCGCGGGGATTTGGATGGGCAGGCCTTTGGCCAGGTCCCGCTCGTACTCGGCCCGGAGCGTATCGGACTCGTACTCCGAGTGCCCCGTGACGAAGACGTGTCGACGGTCCGCAGACTGCACCAGGTACACCCCGGCGGCATCGGACTCCGCCAGGAGCACCAGGCGGGGCTCCGCCAGGATGTCTTCTCGGCGGGTCTCCGTATGGCGGGAGTGGGGGGCGAAGAACGTGTCGTCGAAGCCCTGCACGATGCGGGAATTCCGGGTGCACACCCGGTGGGGGAACACGCCGAACTGCTTGGCGGGCAGGTCGTGCTTGGGGATTCCGTAGTACCGGTAGAGGCCCGCCTGGGCCCCCCAGCAGATGAAGAGGCAGGAGAAGACATGGGTCTTGGCCCAGTCCAGCAGCTCCGCCAGCTCCGGCCAGTAGTCCACGGCTTCGAAGGGCAGCTGCTCCACGGGCGCCCCGGTGATGATGAGGCCGTCGAAGGCCTCGTTCCGCACGTCCGCGAAGGAGACATAGTGCTCCAGCAGGTGCTCGGCAGGGGTGTTACGGGCCGCGTGGGAGGCCATGTGCAGCAGCGTGACCTCCACCTGCAGGGGGGTGTTCCCCAGCAGGCGGAGGAGCTGCGTCTCGGTGGCGACCTTCGTGGGCATGAGGTTCAGGAGGGCGATGCGGAGCGGGCGGATGTCCTGGTGGAGCGCCCGCTGCTCGTCCATGAGGAACACGTTCTCCGCCTCGAGGACGCTGCGGGCGGGCAGGGTGGTGGGGATGGTGACGGGCATGGCTCAGGCCTTCGCGAGCGCCAAGTCCAGATCCTCCAAGAGATCGTCCAGGTGCTCGAGGCCCACGGAGAGGCGGATCAGGTCCTCGGTGACACCCGTGGCCTCGCGCTCCGCCGCCGACAGCTGCTGATGGGTGGTGCTGGCGGGGTGGATGATGAGGCTCTTGGCGTCGCCCACGTTGGCCAGGCGGGAAAACACCTGGACGCCGTCGATGACGGCCTTCCCGGCCTCCAGTCCGCCCTTCACGCCGAAGGTGAGGATGCCGCCGAAGCCGGCACCCTTGCGGAAGTGCTTCGCGGCGAGCGCGTGGTTCGGGCTGTCCGCCAGGCCGGGGTAGTTCACCCAGGCCACCTTCGGGTGCCGCTGCAGCCACTGGGCCAGGGCCAGGGCGTTCTCGCCGTGGCGCTGCACCCGCAGGTGCAGGGTCTCGATACCCTGCAGGATGAGGAAGGCATTGAAGGGGCTGAGGGCGGCGCCCGTGTCCCGCAGGCCCTCGATGCGGGCCTTGGTGATGAAGGCGGCGGGTCCGGCGAGGTCCGCCAGCACGGCGCCGTGGTAGGCCGCGAAGGGCTCGGTGAACTCCGGGAACTTGCCGTTCTTCCAGTCGAAGGTGCCCCCATCCACGATGACCCCGGCGATGGAGGTGCCGTGGCCGCCCAGGAACTTGGTGGCGCTGTGCACCACGATGTTGGCGCCCAGGGCCAGCGGGTTGAGCAGGTAGGGGCTGGGCAGCGTGTTGTCCACGATGAGGGGGACCCCCGCCGCCTTGGCGATGGCGGCGATGGCCTCGAACTCGGGCACATCAAGCTTGGGGTTGCCCAGGGCCTCGATGTAGATGGCGCGGGTGGCCGGCGTGAGGGCCGTGCGGAAGGCCTCGGGGCGCTTGGAGTCCACGAAGGTGGTGGTGATGCCGGTGCGGGGCAGGGTGTGGTGCAGCAGGTTGTAGGTGCCGCCGTAGAGGTTGTCGCCCGCCACGATGTGGTCGCCGCTGCGCAGGAGGGTCTGCAGGGTGAGGGTGATGGCCGCCTGGCCCGAGGCCACAGCCAGGGCCGCGATGCCCCCCTCCAGCTGCGCCACCCGCTGCTCCAGCACGGCGGTGGTGGGATTCATGATGCGGGTGTAGATGTTCCCCGGCACGGACAGGTTGAAGAGGTTGGCCCCGTGTTCCGCGTTGTCGAACACGTAGCTGGTGGTCTGGTAGATGGGCACCGCCCGGCTCTTGGTGTCCGAGTCGGGGCTGTGGCCCCCGTGGAGGGCGAGGGTTTCGAAGCGGGGGGTGCGGGGTGCGGCGCTCATGGCGGCTCCTGAAAAAAGTGGGTGAGAAGGCCGAGGCCTCGTCTGTCCATGCAAGTCCAGGAAAAGCAAAAAACAAAAAAGGGGCCCGATTGCTCGGGCCCCTTCGATGGTTGCGTCAGCTCGACACAGCTCGACATCTTTCCACGATTGCTCGCGGCAGGAATTGGCACCTTGCTTTCGCAGGTTGCCAAGGTTTCACAGGGCCCGTCCCTCCACCTTTCTGGATAACTCGCTATGGAACTGACAAGGATCTCGTAGAAGGGAAAAGCCTATCACAACATCCACCCCGGGGGTGGGTCATGGTTGTGTCATCGGCGGCCTCCCATGAAACCATGAGTCCGATTCCGGGGAGCGTGCATGCCCTATCCGACCATCCCTTACGTCCTGCCCCCCCTGAGCCCCGAAGCCAGCCTGGCCGAGGCCGAGGCCTTCCGGCAGCGGGTGGCCTCACGCCGCTCCATCCGGGAGTTCTCCGACCGGCCCATCCCGGAGGGCATCCTGGAGGCCTGCCTCCTGGCGGCGGGCAGCGCCCCCAGTGGGGCGAACAAGCAGCCCTGGCGCTTCATCGTGGTGCGCGATCCCGGCCTCAAGCGCCAGATCCGCGAAGCCGCCGAGAAGGAGGAGCGGGACAACTACGACTGGCGCATGAGCGAGGCCTGGAAGCGGGACCTGGAGCCGCTCGGAACGGACGAGCACAAGGGCTTCCTCGAGACGGTCCCCGCCTTGATTGTCGTCATGGCCCTCACCCACGGCGACGAAGGGCCCGAGGCCCACCACTACTACGTCCAGGAGAGCGTGGGCCTGGCCTGCGGGGTGCTGCTGACGGCCCTGCACCTGGCGGGCCTGGCCACCCTCACCCACACGCCCAGTCCCATGACCTTCCTGCGCACCGTGCTGGGCCGCCCCGCCCACGAGCGCCCCTTCCTGCTCATCCCCGTGGGCTATCCCGCCGATGATTGCCGCGTGCCGGACATCCAGCGAAAAGCACTGGCGGAGATTTCGGTGTGGCGGTGACAGTCGGAACGCCCTCCGCATGGATTCAGGCGCCGGACCCGAGGGCCCCGGCGCTGGGCGGAAGGGGCTGTGTGCCCCGACCCTTCGCCCGAGCCTGAGGGACCATCCACCGCCATCAAGCCAGCGGAGGAGCCGGGAGCAACAGGCAGCTCGACGAGGCGTCGATCTCGGGCAGGCCTTCACGCCCTGCCGAATGGTGGGAGGGGCGAGGGCTTCTGGTAGATTCGTGACAGCTTTCCAGCAGGTGGCGATGCAGATCTGGGCAGTGGGCGGGGGCAAGGGCGGCACCGGCAAGAGCTTGGTGAGCAACGGCCTGGGCATTCGACTTGCTGAGCGGGGCTGCAAGGTGATTCTGGTGGATGCCGACTACGGGGGGCCCAACCAGCACACCTACTGCGGCATCCGCAAGCCGGCCAGCTCGCTGGGCCACTTCTTCGACCGGCGCCTGCCCCTGGAAGCGATCGCCATCGACACCCACATCGAAGGCCTGCGGTTGATCCCCGGGAATGTCAACTCCGCCAACACCGACAGCTTCAACACCGCCCAGAAGCAGAAGCTCTTTCGCCACATCAAGCAGCTGCGGGCCGACCACGTGATTCTGGACCTGGGTGCCGGAACCCAATACGACGTGCTGGACAGCTTCCTGCTGGCGGACGTGCAGGTGGGCGTGGTCGCGCCCGACGCCATGTCGATCGAGAACTTCTACCTCTTCCTGAAGAATGTCCACTACCGCCTGCTGTGCAATGTGCTTTCCTCGACCGGGTTGAAGGAGCGCGCGAAATCGGTCTGGCGGGACCGCGAGGAGTACGGCATCAGCACCTCCAGGGACTGGATCGCCCACCTGCGCACCCTGTCCCCGGAATTCTCGGAGGCGCTGAAGCGCGAACATGCCCGGCTCCAGCCCCACATCGTCCTCAACCAGGTCCGGGAATACCGTCAGGTGGAGATGGGGCTGGCGGTGGAGAGCGCCGTCAACAAGCTCTTCCGGATCGATGCCACCTACGCGGGGCACATCCGCTACGACAAGGACCTGTGGCAGCAGTTCGGCCGGGAGATGCCCGCCATCAGCCACGGTACCGCCTTCACCCTCCACCAGGACCTGGAACGGGTGACGGGTGCCATCCTGGAGGCGAAGCGAACCCAGGAGGCCCCGATATGAGCGCCCGCGAGCCCATGAGCGTGCGCCAGTGTCTGCGAACCCTTGCCCTGCCGGATGGCGCCAGCCTGGAGCAGATCAGCCAGGCCTATGGCCTGCTGAAGCGCGTCTATGGAACCGAGGCGGCAAACCACGCGGCCCCAGCCATGGAGGAGTTTTCGGCCGAGGCACGGGCCGAAGTGCTCGCCGACATCGAGGAGGCCTACCAGACCCTGGCCCAAAGCCATGCCGTCGACCGGCCCCACCTCCCAGCGCCCGCCAAGCCCCTGGAAGCGACCCTTCATTGGGAGAAGGCCTCCTTGAAGGAGGTGCGCGAGGCGTTGGGCCTCTCCCTGGACCAGGTGGCCTCGCACACCCACATCCGTCTGGAGTTCCTGAGTGCGCTCGAAGAGGAACGCTTCGCGGACCTGCCCCTGGCCGCCGTGAACATCCGGGGGTTTCTCACGGCTTTCGTGAAGGACTTGGGCCTCGCGGCCGAGCCCTTCGTCCCCGCCTATATGCAGCGCTACCAGGACTGGCAGGCCCGCAAGCCGAAGTAGCATGCGGCCTCTGAACGTCAGACCGAAAAGTACCGCGCCTGCGGATGCCACACCACCAGGGCGCTGGTGGTGTATTCGGGATCCATCTGGTGGCTCTCGCTTAGGTGCACGCCGATCTCCCCGCCGCCCAGCAGGTCCAGGAGGGGGCCGTTGCCTTCCAGGTCGGGGCAGGCGGGGTAGCCGTGGGAATACCGTGAACCCTGGTAGCCCTGGGCGAAGAGGGCGCGGCCCGGCAGGTCCTTGGTGTGGATGCCGAGCTCGCGACGGATGCGGGCGTGGACCCGCTCGGCGAAGGCCTCGGTGAGCTCGGTGGCCAGGCCGTGGAAGGCGAAGTAGTCGGCGTAGCCGTCTTCCTGATAGAGCCTGGCGGCATGGTCGGCGGCGGCCTGGCCCAGGGTGACCAGCTGCAGGGCCAGGACGTCGGTGCGCTCCGCAGAGAAGAAATCTGCGATGCAAAGGCGGCGACCCGAGAGCTGCCGGGGAAAGGTCAGCCGGGCGAGGCTGCGGGAGGGATTGGCCGGATCGAACACCCGCAGGGCATCGCCCTCGGCCCGCACGGGGAAGTAGCCGTAGCGGGCCTTGGGCTGGAAGAGGGGCGTGGCGGTCAGCCGGGCTCGCCAGGCGGCCAGCTGGGGTTCGGCCTTGTCCCGCAGCACCCTCGCGAAGGCCTCGTCGCTCAGGCTCCCCTGGCTGAAGCCCCAGCGGTTGCGGAGGAGGGCGAAGTCATCCAGGTGCTCGAAGAGCGCTGCCGGGGACTCCGTCAGCTCCTGCACGCCCCAGAAGGGCGGGGTGGGCGGTGTGACCTCATGGCGCACCCAGCTGCTCTGGCCGTGATCCGTCAGCGCAACGGATGCACCTCCACGGCGCAGCACGGTGATCCCTCCCGCCGCAGTGGCGGTGGACACGGGTTCCGGCGTGGCGTTCGAACCTGAGACCAGCGCCTGCATGTGTCGCAGCCCCTCGAAGGCATCCTCCGCGTAGTAGACGGGGCCTCCGTAGGACCGGCGGCAGTCGCCCTCCACGTAGTCCCGGGTGAGGGCCGCGCCGCCGAGGATCACGGGCACCTTGAGGCCCAGCTCCTCCATGAAGTGGAGGTTCTCCTTCATGATCACGGTGGACTTCACCAGCAGGCCCGAGAGGCCGATGGCTTCGGCGGGCCAGGCCTCCAGTTCCTTGAGGATGGCTTCGATGGGCTGCTTGATGCCCAGGTTCTTCACCTCGAAGCCGTTGTTGCTGAGGATGATGTCCACCAGGTTCTTGCCGATGTCGTGGACGTCGCCCTTCACCGTGGCTAGCAGGATGCGGCCCTTCTGGTAGTTCGACTCCTTGGGCAGGTGCGGCTCGATGCGGTGGATGGCGGCCTTCATGGCCTCGGCGCTCTCCAGGACGAAGGGCAGCTGCATCTCCCCGGCGCCGAACCGCTCGCCCACCACCTTCATGGCCGCCAGCAGGGTCTCGTTGATCAGCCTGAGCGGGTCGTGGTCTTTCAGGGCCTCGTCCACATCAGCCAGGATGGCCTGCTTCTCGCCGTCGAGGATGCCCCGGTGCAGGCGCTCCAGCACCGGCAGCTCGGCGCGGTGGTCATCAACCACCGTGGCCTTGCGGCTGCTGAAGCGGGCCATGAGGGCCTTGAGGGGATCGTAGCCCTCGCGGCGCCGGTCGAAGATGAGGTCCTCGACGATCTGCCGGTCCTCGGGATCGATCTTGGCGACGGGAATGACCTTCGAGGCGTTGAAAATGGCCATGTCCAGCCCGTGCTTCACGCCGTGGTAGAGCATGAGGGCGTTGAGCACGTGGCGGCTGGCGGGGCTGAGCCCGAAGCTCACGTTGCTCACGCCCAGGATGGTCATGACGCCGGGCAGCTGGGCCTTGATGAGCTTCAGGGCCTCCAGGGTCTCGATGGCCGAGCCCCGGAATTCCTCGTCACCGCTGCCCAGGGTGAAGGTGAGGGGATCGATGATGAGGTCGCCGGGATCGAGGCCATACTCGCCCACGGCCAGGGCGTGGAGGCGCTTGGCCACCTCCAGCTTCTGCTCCCGGGTCTTGGCCATGCCCCGCTCGTCGATGGTGAGGGCCACCACGGCGGCGCCGTAGGTGCGGCACAGGTCCAGGATCTTGCGCGCCTTGGCGTCGCCATCCTCGAAGTTGATGGAGTTGATGACGCACTTGCCCGGGGATCGCTGCAGGGCCCGCTCGATGACCGGGGCCTCCGTGCTGTCGATCATGAGCGGCAGGGTGATCTGGCTGACCAGGCGGCTCAGCAGCTCGTCGGCATCCCGCACCTCGTCCCGGCCCACGTAGGCCACGCAGAGGTCCAGCAGGTGAGCGCCCTCGCGCTGCTGCTCCTTGGCCAGGGTGACCATGCCCTCCCAGTCCTCGGCGGCCAGCAGGTCCCGGAATTTCTTCGAGCCATTGGCGTTGGTCCGTTCGCCCACGATGAGGGGGGCGGGCTCCTGCTTCAGTGCCACGCTCTGGTACAGGCTGGCGGCGCTGCGCTCCAGGGTGGGGGTTCGCTTGGGTGGATTCAGCTTTTCCACCCCGGGGGCCAAGGCCCGGATGTGGTCCGGGGTGGTGCCACAGCAGCCGCCCAGGATGGCGAGGCCGAACTCGGAGGCCGCGTGCAGCACCTTGGGGGCGAAGCCTACGGGATCCAGGGGGTAGACCACCTGGCCGCCCCGGTTCTCCGGCAGCCCGGCATTGGGTAGGCAGCTGATGGCAAAGGGGCTCGCCTCGCAAAGGGTCTGCAGGTGCTGGTGCATCTCGTCGGGGCCCGTGGCACAGTTGAGGCCCAGCACGTCGATGCCCAGGGGCTCGACGCTGGTGAGTACGGCGGAGATGTCCGAGCCCACCAGCAGGGTGCCGGTGGTCTCCACCGTGGCCTGCACCCAGAGCGGGATCTTCCGCTGCTTCGCCGCCATGGCCTCCCGGGCGGCGCGCACTGCCACCTTGATCTGGCCCAGGTCCTGGCACGTCTCGATGAGGATGGCATCGGCGCCGCCGTCCAGCAGGCCCTCCATCTGCACGCGGTAGGAAGCCAGCAGGTCGGCGTAGGAGACATGGCCCAGGGTGATGAGCTTGGTGCCGGGCCCCACGGAGCCGATGACGAAGCGGGGCCGATCGAAGCTGCGCGCCACCTCCTTGGCGAGGGAGGCAGCCTGGACATTCAGATCGTAGGCCTTGGCCGAGAGGCCGAAGTCGCCGAGCACCAGGGGATTGGCCCCGAAGGTGTTGGTCTCCACCGCATCGGCCCCGGCCCGGAAGTAGCTCTCATGGATCTCCCGGATCCACTGGGGCCGGCGTTCCGTGAGCAGGTCCACGCAGCCCTCCAGCGCCGCGCTACCGTAGTCCTCCACCGTGGGCTTCCGGGCGAAGATCTGGGTGCCCATGCCGCCGTCCAGCAGCAGCACCTTCTCGTGGAGGAGGGTCTCGAGGGTGGTCATGTCAGAGCCCCAGGTAGTCGATGGCCACATCCCCGTGGACGGCCACCTGGCAGGCCAGGCGCTGGTCGGCCGGGGCTCCGAGACCGGCCATAAAGTCGCGTTCTTCCCGGCTAGCTTCGCTGCAGTGCTCCAGCCCCTGGACGACCCGCACCCGGCAGGTACCGCAGGAGCCGGTGCGGCAGCCGAAAGTGATGTCGGCGCCGGCGACATCGGCGATGGCCTGCAGCGAGGTGCCTGCGGGGGCCTCTACCAAGAGGTCTTCGAGGCGAAAGTGGACCTTCACCATGGCAGCTCCGGCTTGGGCAGAAGGGGCGCCACCAGCTCCACCTGGCCAAAGGGCGCGCTCAGTTGGAGCCCGGCGATGCGGGGGCGGATGGTGTCGATGACTTCCTGGGCGATGGCGAGACCCTCCTTGACCTGGTCTTCTGCGGTGGCCCACTTGGCCATGCGGGCGAGCACGGCCGGGGGGACGTAGGCGCCCGGCACCTCGTTGGCCATGAACTCGGCGTTGCGCAGGCTCTTGAGGGGCCAGATGCCCGCGATGATGGGAATGGGGTTTGAGCCCTGGAGGCGCTCGGCGAAATCGAGGAACCGGAAGAGGCTGTCTGCGTCGAAGACCGGCTGGGTGATGGCCCACTGAGCGCCCGCCTCCACCTTGTAGCGGAAGCGGGCCTGCTCGCGTTCCAGGTCCGCGGCCACGGGGTTGGCACCCACGCCCACGCTGAAGGAGGTGGGCTTGCCAATGCCTGCCCCGCCCAGATCGAGGCCCGTGTTGAGCCGCTTGAGCATGTTCACGAGGCCGATGGCATCGACATCGAAGACCGCAGTGGCCTGGGGGTAGGGCCCCAGCTTCGGCGGGTCGCCCGTGACCGCGAGGATGTTGCGCAGGCCAAGCCCCGCAGCGCCCAGCAGGTCGCTCTGCATGCCCAGCAGGTTCCGGTCCCGGCAGGCGTAGTGGAGGATGGTTTCGAGCCCCACCTGCTGCTCGATGATGAGGGCCGTGGCCAGGGCCGACATGCGGGCCATGGCCCGGGGGCCGTCCGGCACGTTGATGGCGTCCACGCCCAGGGCGCGGCACTGGCGGGTCTTGGCCACGAGCTTGTCGTATTCCATGCCCTTGGGGGGCACCAGCTCGACCGTGTGCACGAACTCCTTCTGGGCGAGCTTCAGGCTAAAACGGCTCCGGAAGGCGAAGGGCACTTCCGGCTGGGGCTGCTCGTGTGGCTTCAGCTCGAAGCCGCCGCCGGCCTGCACGAAGGCGCGCTCCTGCCGGAAGGCGCCGCGCATGGCGCGGATGTGGGCGGGGGTGGTGCCGCTGCAGCCGCCCACGCCGCGGGCGCCCGCGGCCAGGGCTCGCCCCGCGAACTCGCCCAGGTACTCGGGACTGGCGCCGTACATCAGGCGACCATCCACCAGGTTGGGCAGGCCGGGGTTGGGCTGGAGGACGATGGGTTTGGCGGTGACGGCCTTCAGCCGCTCCAGCAGGCGCAGGTGGGGGGCGGGTCCGTTCCCGCCGATGAGGCCCACCAGGTGGGCCCCCCAGGTATCCAGCTGCTTGATGAACCAGTCCGGCTCCGCGCCGAAGAGGGCCTGGCCGTCCTCGTTGGTGGTCATGAGGGCGGCGATGGGCAGGCGTCCAAGCTCCTGCACGGCCAGGAGGGCCTGGTGGATCTCGTTGAGGTCCTCGAAGCCCTCCAGGACGATGAGGTCGGCCCCCGCCTCCAGCAGCGGCACCGCCTGCTCCCGGAAGCAGGCCCGGGCCTCGTCGAAGGAGGTGGGCCCCCAGGGCTCGATGCGCACGCCCAGCGGGCCGATGCAGCCGGCCACCCAGGCCCGTGCCCCCTGCTGGACGATGGCCTTCCTGGCCAGGGCCACGCCTTCGCGGTTGATGGCGTCGAGCTGGCCTTCGAGGCCGCGGGTCGCGAGCTTGAGGCGCCCGGCCCCCCAGGTGTTGGTGGTGAGCACCTGGGCGCCGGCAGCCAGGAACTCCCCGTGGATGGCCAGCAGCAGGTCCGGGGACTTGACGTTGCACTCCTCGAAGCTCCGCTGCAGCGTGATGCCCCGGTCATGCAGAGCCGTGGCTGTGCTGCCGTCGAAGAGGAAGCATTCCCCGGCCTCGAGGGCCTGCTGGAAGGTGGGATGGGTCATGGCTGCGCCTAAAAGCGGCAGTCCGTTCATCGGCATCCGGAAGGTCTTGGGTCAGTCTCGTGGAATTTGATATCTTCCCCCCGGCACGCCGGGGGCAGGAGTTGGCACCTTGCGTTCGCAGGTTGCCAAGGTTTCACAGGGCCTTTCCCTCCACCTTTCTGGATAGCGCTATGGAGTGCCTGATGGCGACCAGCCACTCGTGGGACTGCCAAAGATCGGAAGGCAAGGATGAATGGACTGGCCCGGCCCGTCAAGCCGCCGGCGGGGCCGCCGGGCTCGAGGGGGGCGGCTGGGGCCCGATGCCCTTGCGGGTCATGGCCCCCCAGCCATCCTTGCCACGAATCCAGTCGATGGTCCCCTTGAGCCGCCACCACACGGTCATCTGCCGGTAGCCGAAGTTCTCCACCACCGCTGTGAAGAGCAGCAGGAACCAGGCCCGGAAGCCCTGGTAGCGATGGCCGCTGATCTCCTGCAGCACCACCGACACCACCGAGTTCAGCACCCCGAGCAGCAGGGCCACGTAGATGAACAGGATGGCGAAGGCGCTGTTGACGGAGTGGGTCCAGAGCGACCAGGCGAAGATGATGTAGCCCAGCATCTCGATCACCGGCGCCAGGGCCTCGAAGAAGATGAAGTAGGGCATGGAGAACAGGCCCACGCGGCCGTACTTGGGGTTGAACCACATCTTCCGGTGCTTCCAGAGGGTCTCCAGGAGGCCGCGCTGCCAGCGGTTGCGCTGCCGGCCCAGCACCTTGGCGTCTTCGGGCACCTCGGTCCAGCAGACGGGATCGGGCACCAGGGTGATGTGGTAGGGCGCCTTCCACTCGCGGAGGCAGCGGTGCAGCCGCACCACCAACTCGAAGTCCTCGCCGATGGTCGCAGTCTCGAAGCCCCCGGCCTTCACCACCAGGTCCTTTCGGAAGACGCCGAACGCGCCGCTGACGATGAACATGGTGTCGAGCGAGGCCAGACCCACCCGGCCGAACAGGAAGGCCCGCAGGTATTCCACGATCTGGAACCGGGCGAGCCAGGAATCGGGCAGGTGGATGCCCCGGATGCCCATGCTCGTGACCTTGCAGCCATTCAGCGGGCGGATGACGCCACCGGAGGCCACCAGGTGGGGCCGGTCCATGAAGGGCCGGGCGATGCGCAGCAGGGAATCGTTCTCCAGGAGGCTGTCGCCGTCCATGCAGCAGACGAGGGGGTAGCGGGCCAGGTTCACGCCGCAGTTCAGGGCATCGGCTTTTCCGCCGTTGGCCTTGTCCACCACGATGAGGTTGGGGACGTAGGCGCTCTCGTAGATGCCGCGCACCTCCTTGGTGGGCAGGAGCTGGCGCAGCACCCGCTGGCTGGGCTGCAGGCGGAAGGCTTCGACGAGCCGTTCGAGGGTGGCGTCCTTGCTGCCGTCGTTCACCACCACCACCTGGAATTCGGGGTAGCGGAGGCTGATGAGGCTGTTGACGCTGGGCACCACGCCCGCTTCCTCGTTGTAGGCGGGGCAGATGAGGGTCATGGGCTTGTAGTGGCTGGTCTCGAAGGCGCGGTCCAGGCGGTCCGTGGCCACTTCGTCCAGGTAGCCGCGGATGGAGAAGAAGGCGCGGAGGATCAGCGACAGGTGCGTGAGGTGGAGGGCCAGGAAGTAGGCCAGGATCCCCCACTCGATGAAGACGGTGATGAACCCCCGGAAGCTCACTGGTGGCCCCGCTCGTTCGCCCACTCCAGGCGCTCCCGGGCGATGTCCCGGGCGAAGCGGTCGGCGGTGGGATCCTCGGCGATCCAGGTGAGGGCCGCAGTGCCCGCATGGCCCAGGTCGGCGAGCCCCTGGGCCGCGTTGCGGCGCACTTCGTAGATGGGATCGCTGGTGAGGGGCAGCAGGGACGGGATGGCATCGGGGCCGCCGATGAGCCCGAGGGCCTTGGCGGCCTGGGCGCGGACGGGCCAAGCCTCGTGCTGCGCGAAGGGCTCGACGGTGCGGTAGGTGTCGGGGTCCGCCAGGGCGGCCAGCGCCTTCAGCACGGAGGCCTGCAGATCCACGTCTGGTATCTGGAGCAGCTCCAGCAACCGCGGCTGGCTGCCGCGGTGCCGATGGGAGCCGGCGAGGAGCGCGAAGAGGATCCAGGGTTCCGGGTTGGTGGCCGCAGGGGGCAGGTCCTCCTCCAGCCAGGGCAGCAGGGCAGGCCCGAAGCCCTCGAGCACCCGCAGCAGGCGCTCGCGCTGGTAGACCTCCTCCCGCATCACCCAGTCGAGCACAGCCTGGGCGTACTGGAGGTCCCCGCTGCGGGTCAGGGTCTGGGCCGCCAGGTGGGAGACATAGGGAATGGGATCCCACAGCAGGGGTACGACCGCCGCAAAGTGGTCATCCACCCGGAAGATACCGATCTCCTGCGCGGCCTGGGCCCGCACCTTGGCCAGCCGGTGGCGGAGCCGCTTCTTCAGGCTGAGGTGCAGGTCCAGCCCCAGGTAGAGGTCTCGCAGGGACTCGGCTTCCGCCCCTGCCAGCGTGGCGTGGTACCGGCTCAGGAAGGTCTGGAACAGCGGACGGTCCTTGCGGGGGATGTCTGGAAACGGGGCTCGGGAATCCTCGCCGCTGAAGAGGTAGCGCGCCAGGTCGGTCTCCCAGGCCTGGTAGCAGCGGATGCGATGGCGGTTCCGCCGGTCCCGCTCGTACTGGATCACCGCGCCGAGGATGATCAGGCCCGTCACCAGCGTGCCGAGGACCACGGTTCCCCAGATCAGGAACTGGAGCACCAGTGCCGGCGGTAGGTGCATGCGGGCGTCAGCCCGCGCTGGAGGCGCGTTGCAGCATGCGCCAGAGCCGTTCCACCAGCACCTGGGCCGAGATGGGCTTGGTCATGTAGTCATCGGCGCCCGCCGCAAGGCAGCGGATCATGTCCTGCTCGTTCTGGTTGCTGGAGATCAGCAGGATGGGCAGGCGGCCCTTGGGGGGCGGCAGGTCACGGATCTCCTGCACCAGCCGGAACCCGTTCATGGCGGGCATCATCAGGTCGGTGGTGATGAGATCAATAGGCTCACGGTGTAGAATCTCCAGGCCCTCGACGCCATTGGGGGCGAGGAACACCGTCAAGCCCTCCATCTCCAGGCGGGCCTGGATGATGCGGGCCGTAGCCTGATCATCCTCCACGATGAGGACCCGCGTGGGGTCCGGCCAGATTCGACTCATGGGGAGAGGTTAGCAAAAAAGGCGTCCTTTCAGGGGTTTCCGATGGTACGGAGTCCCTCAAAAGCGCCACTCCAGCCCAAGGTTGTAGGTGGTTTGGGTACGATCGACTCCCTGAACCAGTTCCTGGCGCTCGATGGCGAGGCCACCCGAGAGGATCAGGCGACGCCAGAGCCACCCCTGGGCGGCCAGGCTGGCCTTGCGGGAGCGCAGGTTTAGGATGTCGGCATTGGGACTGGGCTGATCCGGGGATACCCCCGACCCAAGGGAGAAGGTGAGGTGGTTCTCCCCGTCGCCGAAATACCGCCGGACCGCGACCGACCCTGAACTGGACGCTCCGAGCGAGCTGGGTGTGTGGTTGGCCCGGAGGCTGAACAGGTAGTCCCCCCAGTACTTCCCCAGGGAGCCGGTGTAAATGGTCACGGAGGAACTGGTGAAGCGCAGGTGTCGCAGGCCCAGGCTGCCCTCGATGCCCCGCGGGAAGTTGTGGTAGATCTCCCCTCCGTAGCGGCGGTGGGGAAAAATGGAGGCTTCGGAGAAGCCCGCGTTGAGGTAGAAGTAGGTGCCATCCTTCCAGCGCGGGTAGGCATCCACTTCGATCTGGTGGCCCGTGTCGCCGAATCGCTCGGCGCGGTTGATGCGCCCGATGAGTGAGCCTGCGTCGAACCGGTGGGACAGGCTCAGGGCGGTCAGGCGCCAGAGATCGAAGGTGCGGTCGAAGCGATCGTAGGTCTCGCTCAGGGACGCCTTTGATCGCTGTGTAAGCTCCGAGAGGTTTTCGATCAGCTGCCGGGCCTCGTAGAGGGCGGGGTCGGCCTTTTGGGCCAAACGGGCCGATGCCAGCGCCTCGGGGAAGGCCCCCAGGGCTTTCTGGCCCCTGGCCTTGCGGAGCAGGAGGGCGGGTTGCCCGGGTTGCAAGATCAGGCCTTCGTCGCAGAGCCGCTGGGCGGCCTCAGGATGGTCCGCCCAGAGCTCGAGGTCCACGAGGGCCAGCCTGCCGTCGAGGTAGCCGCGATTGGCGGTGAGGACTTGCTGCAACTCCCGGCGCCCCTCGTCATAGCGGCCGGACCAGGCGTGGATCCGGCCCAGCAGGATGCGGACGTCCAGGTAGTCCGGGCTGCTCTGGAGGATGCGGCGACACAGGGCGGATGCCTCGTCGCGCTTGCCATCGAAGGCGAGGCGTCGCGCCCGGGCGAAGGCCTCATCCACCCCCTCGACCGCCTGGCTCGACTGGCCGTGCAGGCCGGGGCATAGCGCTGCACTTAGGAGGGGTACCACCAGGAGTGGCAGGAAGCGTCCAAGGGTCATGGGGATCCTTTTCCGGGCTTGAAGGCGTAGAAAGCGTTCAAGTGGTCGATCTCCTTGAGGATCAACCGATCATAGCGATGCTTGAGCTCGGGGGTGACATCCCGCCGGGCGGCCGCGGGACCGTCGCCCAGGTCGAAGCAGTGGTCCTTGAAATTCACGGCATCCGAGACGTAGAGGGTCTTCCCGTCGCCCGTGAGGATCCCCCAAACTGCGCCGTAGCTGGAAGCGATCAACCGGTAGTCCCGTCGGTAGTGGTCCTGCTCCGCCTGGGTCGCTGTGAAGAGCGGGCGGCCCAGGACCGGGTCCGCCAGGAGGGGACGGTGCCCCAGCAGGTAGTAGAGGGTCGGCGTGATGTCGGTGAGGAAGGCGGCCTGGGTGGAATCGAGCGACAGCCCCTGGCGCAGGGGGGCGGGGACGTGCATAAGGAGGGGAACTTTCATGATCTCGGGGTACAGGGTATAGGCGTGGCCGAAACGGCCCTCCTCGCCAAGGGAATCCCCATGGTCCGCCGTGAAGATGATGAGGCTCCGGTCGTAGCGGCCCCGGTCCTTCAGGTACTGGATGAAGGCCCCGAACTGGGCGTCGAGCCGACGCACCCGGCTGGCATAGGGGGCGTAGAATCCCGGGTAGTCACCACCTCCCACGACATCCTTGCCTTCGCGGGTGAGGGTGGAGATGTGCAGGTCCTGGGCCTGGCTGTAGACGAAGATCGGCTGGCCCGCCGGTGCCCGGTCGAGTTCCTGCTCCAGCTGCTTCAGAGTGGTGCCCAGGCGCAGGTCTCCCGTACCGATGCCCGCGTCGAGGGGGACGAGGGTCGCCATGGGCTTCACCACCACGTCGAGGATGGAATCCAGCGACAGGTAGGGTCGGTATCCATCTACCTCGATCAGTTTCTGGAGGGTGTTGAGAGGATAAAAGGGGGTGATGTACTGCTTGTGGAGGATCATGCCGCCCACCCAGATGGACGGCTCGGACAGTCCTGTGGCGCCATAGCGCGTGAAGGCCCTCGGCATCACGGTACTCTCGGCGGCGAACCGGTCGAGGTTGGGCGTGAAGGTGACCTTTCGGTTGTAGCTGCCCAGGTAGTCCTGACGGAGGCTGTCGACGACGAAGATGTAGATGTCCGGCCGTGCGTCGAGCCGCGGGGTGAGGGGCTGCACCAGCTTCAGGTCCTTGGCGGACACCTCGACATCGTGGGGGATGTTGCTGTTGGCCAGCAGCACGGCGTAGATGGACTCGCCGGTGCCAGGGTTCGGCCGCAGGAGGGTGGCGACGAGATGGGTGGAGGCGTCGAAGCCTTGGTGGGCATCGAGGACCTTCACTAGCGGCCTGGGCAACCATCCTGGCAGAGGCTCGATTCGCGGCGCCCCCCAGAGGCGGAAGAGGGCCAGCAGGCAGAGGGGAGCGGCGAACAGCCGCGGGGACCAGGACACGGGACCGGGCTGGCTGGATTGCCGGAGGTAGATCGGGGCGAACACCAGGACCGCGACCAGGAGGGCCCCCAGCTGCTGGAAGAGCTGGTTCCAGTCGAAGCGCGACAGCTGGAAGTGGATGAGGAGGGTCAGGGCCAGCGCCAGCGCGAACCCAAGGCCCAGGCTGAGGCGCGAGGGCCGCACCGGATGCAGGGGGCGGAGGAAGGCATCCAGGACCCCGCCATCTCCAGGCTGGGCCAGGGCGATGCCGACCTGGCCCAGAAAGGCCGCCACGCTGTAACCCAGCAACAGGGCCACGGCCCAGGCCTGGACCCCGGAAAAGGCGATGCCGGGGAACACGATGCCCAGCAGGGCAGCCCCCACCCCCCCCGTGGTCACAGCCAGGAAGAGCAGGAACTCAGCCTGGGGCTGGCGGGGCAGCAATCCTGCCAGGGACTGGAGGCCCAGGATCCCCACGGCCGCCAGGGTGAGCACAAGGCCGTGGGCCACCAGGCTCCAGGCCACCGTGGCAGCGGCATCCCGGAAGGTGGGACCTGCCCCTGAGGCCAAGGCCCTGGCCAGCCCGAGGCCGCAGAAGGCCGTGGCCACGAGGAGGGCGGTGAGCAGGCTGGAAGTCAGCAGCCGGCGGGCGTCGTCTGCACCAGCGTGTCGCCGGGGCCAGTCCCGTCGGGCGGCCCAGAGGTCCAGGGTGACCAGGGCCGCGAGGGCGAGGAGGGAGACCAGGGCGCCCAGCTGGGCCCAGGGGCCCGGGTGCAGGCGGGCCAGCCCGGAGACCGATCCCAGGACCAGGCCTCCGAGGCCCAGAAGGCCCAGCAGGCAGCCGTGCGGCGACCATGGGAAGGGGCGGCCGGCCCGGTGATCCATCCACGCGTTGAGGGCGGCCATGACCAGGAGCAGCCAGGGCAGCAGCCGCATCGCCAGAGGCAGCCAGGGCATGAGACCAGCCCTGACCACGGCCTGGTAGGTGAAGGGGATGTCCACGAGCAGGCAGATGGTGGCGAACGCGACCAGCACCAGGAGGAGTGCTCCCCTGCCAAGCAGCTGCCAGGGCGAGCGGATCATGGGCGTCCTCCAGATCTCAACCCGGCCAGCCTCGCCCGGGCTGCGGCATGCCCGGGCTCCAGCTGGAGCATCCGGGTATAGGCGGCACGGGCGGTGGCCAGGTCGTTCTGCTGTTCGGCGACGCCCCCGAGTACCTGCAGGACATCCAGGTAGTTGGGGCTCAGCGTTCGGGCACGCTCCAGCTGCCGCCGCGCGTCCGGAAGGTTGCCCTCGGAGCGGAAGGCCATACCGAGCACCAGGAGGGCATCCACGTAGCCCGGGGACCGGCGCACGGCCTCCTCCGCCATCCGGCGGGCCTCGGTGGCGCTGCCCGTAAAGAGGGTCATCCGGGCCAGACCGACGCGCAGGTCGGTGGAGTCCGGGTGGGCCTGGAGGCCCTTCCGGTAGGTCGTCTTGGCCAGCTGGAACTGGTGATCCCGCTCCTGGGCCCGCCCGAGGAAGAAGATGGCATCGGGATTGTCCGGCTGAAGCTCGACCCACCGGGAGAAGGCATCGATGGCGTCCCGGCGGCGGCCGAGCTTCTCGTAGGCATCGCCCAGGGAGGGGAAGGCCTCCCAGGGAGTGGGGGAGACGCGGAGATAGGCTTCCCACGCGGACGCGCACTCCAGCCAATGGCCCAGGCGCTCGTGCAGGGTGGCCAGGCGCTCGAGGTAGATGTGATTGCCGGGGTAAGCCTCGTGCAGCTTCTGGGTGGGCACGAGCGCTTCGGCATTGCGACCGGCGGCAAGCAGGGCCTGGCTTTCGGCCTGGAGCCTCCGCGAGGTCTCCAGGGCTTCCTCCTGGGCCATGGCCATGGGCGTGGGGGCTTCGCTCAGGACCCAGCCGCAGAGGGCGAGGACCAGGATGGCGGCGGCCAGGCGGCGGAGGTGGATGGGCATGGTCACGGACCCGGCGAAGGGAGAGGGGGCACGGGGGGGGCGAGCAGGTCCAGCCAGGTTCGCAGGTGGTGGAGGGCGAAGCCCGCGAAGCCCCCCTCCCGGGCGAGAGCCCGCGCCGTGTAGGCCATCTCTCGGCGCAGAACCGCCGGACCGAGACCCTGGAAGGTCATCTTGGGCAGCTCGGCTTCCCCGACTTCCAGACCGACGACCACCTGCTTGCCATGGGCCGTGGCAAAGGCCACCTCCTGGGCGGCCAGGGCGATGACGCCGTCAGGCCCGGCGGCCCGGTTCCGATAGTCCATGATGGCCACATAGTCGAAGAGGCCCTGGACATGGGCGCTCAACGGCTTCCGTGCGCCGCCCCATTCCACCTCGAACCCATCCCACCAGAAGGGGATGGCCGCCCCGATCTGGAACCCCGCCCCGGCGCGTCGGGCCATGGCGACCCACATCAGGGCGCGGTCCAGATACATGCGGGACAGGGCCTCGCGGGAGCCGGAATTCCAGGAATCCAGGGCCTGGGGTTCGATGTCCAGATGGACACCGTCGAAGGCCTCGCCGGCCTGAGCTGACGCGTTGAAGTCGAGCACATGTTGCATCATGGTCCGCGCCGCTGCGTCCTGCTCGGGCTGCACGAACTCCCAGGCCTTCAGGGGGTGCGAGCCCAGCAGGGCCTCCACGCGGAGACCGGCCTCATGGAGGCGGCGAACCAGGGCGCGATACGTGGGCCGCTCCTGCAGCAGGAGGTTCTGCCCCCGGTAGTCATCCGCATAGAGGTACAGGGTGGTGACCCCCTGTGTGTGAAGGCGCTCCAGGACCAGGGAGGCGTAGGGTGCGTCCACCCTGAGCCGGGTGGTCTCGGCTTCCCAGACCCAGAGGGCCAAGGGGGTCGCGCCCAAGGACGACCAGGCGAGGAGGAAGACCAGCACGCGTAGCATCGTCACCAGCTCAGGAGGCGCGCGACCTCGGCCCGCACCTTCGTCACGTCCGGCAGGGCCTCTGCCTCCAGGACTGGGCTCGCGGGGATGGGGGTGTCGGTGGCGCCGAGGCGGAGGACCGGGGCGTCCAGCCAGGGGAAGCAGGTCTCGCCGATGCGGGCGGCCAGCTCGGCGCCAGGGCCGTAGGTGCGCGAGGCTTCAGTGAGCACGAGCACCCGGTGCGTGCGCTTCGCCAGGGTCAGAATGGTCTCGTCGTCCAGGGGCCAGAGGGTGCGCAGATCCAGCACCGCCACATCCAGGTCGGCCACCGCCTCCAGGGCGACGTTCTGCGCCGCGCCATACGTGATGACGCAGGCGGTCGCGCCCTCCTTGCGCAAGGCGGCTTCGCCCAGCCGGGCCACGGGAGGCTCCTCCCAGGTGTCCTTGAGCCGGCGGTAGAGGTGCTTGTGCTCCAGGAACAGCACGGGGTCGGGGTCGTCGATGGCGGCGCGGAGCAGGGCGTAGGCGTCCCGCACGGTGCCCGGCACCACGACCTTCAGGCCGGGGCTGCCCAGGAAGTGCCCCTCTGGGTTCTGGCTGTGGAAGGGGCCGCCCCCATTGCCGGCGCCCGCAGGTCCGCGGAACACGGCGGGTACCGAGGCGCCCCAGCGCCAGTGGGCCTTGGCAGCGAAGTTCACCATGAGGTCCGAGGCCAGCAGGGCGAAATCCATGAACTGGAACTCCGCCACGGGCCGCTGGCCCATGAGGGCGAGGCCGATGGCCGAGCCCGCAATGGCCTGCTCGGAGATGGGCGTGTCGATCACGCGGTCCGGGCCGAAGCGCGCCAGCAGTCCCTCCGTAGCCCGGAAGGCGCCCCCATAGGCGCCGATGTCCTCACCGAGGCAGCACACCCGGGCATCGGCCTCCATGGCATCGAACAGCGCCTGGCGGATGGCCTCGAGGTAGGTGCCGGAGAAGGGGGTCATGCCTCGGGCTCGAGGAGGCCGCGCTCTGCGAGCCAGGCGTCGTTGAAGATGCTGCTGAGGTAGCGCCCGGCGCCGTCGGGGAACACCGTCACGATGCGGGCGGGGCGGCCCAGGGGAGGCAGGCGCTTCGCCACCTCCCGCACGGCCCAGAGCGCCGCACCGCTTGATCCGCCCCCGAGGATGCCCTCCTCCTTCACCAGCCGTCGGGCCTGGTGGAAGGCCTGCCGGTCCGTCACCTGCAGCATGTCATCGAGCACCCCAAACTCCATGGTGGGGATGAGAAACTCGTCGCCCAGGCCCTCGATCTTGTATGGCCCCGCCTTCAGGTTCTTCTCGCCCCGGAAATGCGGGTAGAAGACCGAACCCACGGGGTCTACGGCAATGACCTTGATGGCTGGATCCTGCTCCTTGAGGTAGCGCCCCACCCCGCCGATGGTGCCGCCGGTGCCGGCGCCCGCCACCAGGTAGTCGATGCGGCCCTCCATCTGGGCCCAGATCTCGGGACCGGTGCCATGGTAGTGGGCGGCGTTGTTCTCGCAGTTGCCGTGCTGGTCGGGGAAGTAGCAGCCGGGGGTCTCGCGCACCAGCTTGGCGGCCAGGTTGTTGTAGCTCTCAGGGTGCTCCGGCGGCAGGCTCGTGTCCGCCTTCTGCACCTGGACCCCCAGGGCCAGCAGCTGGTTCAGCTTCTCCTGGGAGATGGTGTCGCGCACCACGACCAGCAGGCGGTAGCCCTTCTGGATGGCCATGAGCGCCAGGCCCATGGCCGTGTTGCCCGACGAGTTTTCGATGATCAGGTCGCCGGGCTTCAGCCGCCCGTCCCGCTCCGCGGCCTCGATCATGTACTTCGAGATGCGGTCCTTGCTGCTGCCCATGGGGTTCATGAACTCCAGCTTGGCGAAGGCCTCCACCGGCAGGTCGGCCACCACCCGGCGGAGCCGCACCAGCGGCGTGTTGCCGATGGCCTCCAGGACGCTGCCGCAGGGCTTCCGGTAGGGCATGGGGTTCCTCCAGAAGCCAGTATGACGCTTCGGGCCGGGACCATGGCGGGGGGAAGGGGACCTGGGTTATCTCGGTGTCATTACCCACTGAAGGGACGGCGCCACGGATGAAATCCCCACCGGTGCCAAGCCTAAACCACCGAGCACAGGGTCAGCGAGACTGCCGCGAAGTGGCAGACTGCCGCGACCACCACCAGAAGATGGAAGATCTCGTGGTACCCGAAGCTCTGCGGAAAGGGGTCGGGGCGCCGGACCGAATAGACGACCGCACCCACGGTGTAGCCGACCGCCCCCAGGAGGATCAGGAGGATGACAGGCCAGCCTGCCACGTGGAAGAGCGAGGGGATCAGGGTTGCGGCGAACCAGCCAAAGGCGACGTAGATGCTCGCCATGAGCGGCTTGGGGGCCGCCGGCCAAACCATTGACAAAACCACCCCGCCCAGGGCTGTGGCCCATACCACCACCAGCAGGGTGTAGCCGCCCGAAGGCCTGAGCAGAAGGCCGAAGGGCGTGTAGGTGCCAGCGATCAAAAGAAAAATGGCCGCCTGGTCAGCGCGCCCTACCAGATCGCGCATTCTCAGCCTCCAGGTGGGCCGATGGAAGATGGCCGAGATGGCGAAGAGGGCGAACAGGCTCAGTCCGTAGACCCCCGCTCCCACCCGTCCAGGAACACTCTCTGCGCTGAACCAGAGCAGTACCACTGCAGGCACGGTGAGGATGGCAGCATATTGATGGGACACGCCCCGCCAAAGCGGCTTCTGGCGAGGCAGGGAGTCCACTGGGGGCTGGTGGAGGTCTGCGACCCCTTGGATCAGGTGGAGCGCTGAGGACGTTCCTGGTTCCATGGCTGACTGCCTCCCCTGTCAGACACTTGGAGCACCTTCTATACCGTTCTAAGCAAACCTACTATTTCGATTGCTTGGAGCAGTCACCATCGCTAGCCCCGGGGACGATCCCATCAAGACGACGCAACCTTTCCGTCAAATCGAAGGAGTCCCGCAACCATCAGGCGCTGATCCTTTCGGTCAGAACTTGGGGGGTGCCCGGCCTCAGGCCCTGGGCAGATGTTCAGACGATCTTGCAGCGGATCCAGGCCTCTTCATCGATGCCAACGCGACGTGATGTGTCATGGGGTCGAGAGGCCTTTCAGTTTGGGAACACAAGGTTGGGGCGGGTGACTGCAGGCACCCATTCGGAGTCAACCGCTTCAGGCATCCATCACCCCGGGTCATCAAGGCCCAATTCCCACCGTCCCCTCCGATAGACTGATCCCATGCTCTCGTCCCTGCGGATCCAGAACCTCGCCCTGGTGGAGGACCTCTCTGTGGACTGGGGGTCCGGCTTCACGGTGCTCACGGGCGAGACGGGGGCGGGCAAGTCGCTGCTGGTGGATGCCCTCTCCCTGTTGGTGGGGGCCCGGGGTGATGGGGAGCTGGTTCGCCACGGTTCCGAGCGGGCCATCGTGGAAGCCGTGGTCGAAGGTCGCTTTGAGGCCTGGTGCGCGTTCTTCGCCGACCGGGGTCTGCCCGAGGAGCATCCGGTGGTGCTGCGGCGGGAGGTGGGCCAGGGGCGTAGCCGCGCCTGGATCAACGGCGCCAGCTGCAGCCTGGCGGACCTGCGGGAGGCGGGGCGCCTCTGGATGCGCCTCACCAGCCAGCATGACCACCAGGCCCTGCTGGGGGAGGAGCGGCACCTGACTCTGCTGGACGAGGTGCTCGGCATCGAGCCTCGCCTGGACGCAGAAGTCGCGGCGGTCCGGGAGGCCGAGGCGGCCCTGAAGGCGCGGCGCCGCAGCGAGGCGGAGCGCGGGCAGCGCCTGGACCAGCTGGCCGAAGCCCTGGCGGACCTGGAGAAGCTGGCCCCCAAGGCGGGTGAGTGGGCCCAGCTCAAGGCGGACCGGGAGCCCCTCCGCCATGCGGTGCACCTGGAGCAGGCCTTTCGCGAGGCGGCGGAGGCCCTGGACGCGGGCCTCCCCAAGGTCGAGCTGGCCCACAAGGCCCTGGCCCGGGCCGTGGTCCACTGGCCGGATGCGGTGGGGGACCAGGATCGGCTGCGCTCGGCGCTGCTGGAGCTGGAGGACCTGCAGGCCCTGGCCCAGGACCAGGCCCTGCGGTGGGCCAGCGCCGGTGCCGATCGCATCGAGGCCATGGAGACCCGCCTGGCGCTCTACGAACGTCTGGCCCGTCGTCACCGCCTTGAGCCGGAAGAGCTCGCGGCTCACCAGCAGCGCCTCCAGACAGAACAGCGCTCGCTCCTGGCGGGCGACGCCCCCCTCAAGGAGCTGGAGGCCCGGCTGGCCGAGGTTGCCGAGGGCTACCGCCGGGCTGCCGACGGCCTGCATCGCCAACGCGCCGAGGCCCTGCCGGGGCTCGAGGCGGAAGTCCAGAAGCGCCTGGGACGGCTGGGCATGGCGGGTGCGCGGCTCCAGCTGCGGCTCACCCTGGCGGAGGAAGCGGGGAGCCCGGTCCTTCAGACTGGCCGACCCGTGCGCGTGGCGGCCCAGGGGTACTCCGCCCTGGCCATCTGGATCGAGCCCAATCCCGGCGAGGGGTTCCGTCCCCTGGCCAAGATCGCCTCCGGCGGCGAGCTGAGCCGCCTGATGCTGGCGCTCGTGGGGGCGGGGCTCGCCTTGGGTGGAGGCGTCCGCGAAGGGCTCACCCTGGTGCTGGACGAAGTGGATGCGGGCCTGGGCGGCGAGGCTGCGCTGGCGGTGGGGAAAGCCGTGGCTGAGTTGGGTCAGGCCCACCAGGTGCTGGCGGTGACCCACCTGGCCCAGGTGGCGGCCCGGGCCGGGCGCCACGGCCGCCTGGAGAAGGAGACCGAAGGCGGGCGCACCCGCAGCGCGCTGGTGTGGGTGGCGGGCGAAGCTCGGCACCGAGAGGTGGCTCGCCTCCTCTCTGGCCACCCGGACCGGGTCGAGGCACTGGAACACGCGCGGGTGCTGTTGGAGGGTTGAACCCGTTCCGTAACAAGCCAAAGGGCCGCGGAGGCGGCCCTTTGGCTTGAGTTGGACCTGGTCTAGCGGCTGAGGCTCAGCGTGTAAGGGTTGGTGGGGTCGTAGGCTCCGCCATAGCCTTTCACGTAGAGGTAGAAGACCGTGGCTGTGCTGCTGGTGTTGGTGTACGTGATGCTCTCGGTAGCGGTGCTGCCAAGGCTGCTCTTCAGCGTGCTGCCACTGCTGTTGAGGAGGTAGAGGTCATAGTCCTTGGCGGGACCGGTCATGTTGATGGTCGCCGTGCGGCCCGGGGCGATGTTGATTTTGAAGTAGTCCTTGTCGGTCGAGGTGCCGATGGTGGCAATGATGGTGGTGACGGCATCCCCCACCACATTCGCGGCGGTGCGGCTGTTGTTGCTCTCCACCTCAGTGAAGGTGGTCCCGCCCGTGGTGTTGCTCACGCTGAAGTTGACGGCGGTGGAGGTGCCGATGTTGCCGGCGGCGTCATAGGCCTTGGCAACGAGGCTGTGGGTGCCATTGGCCAGGGTGGTGCTGTCGTAGGACAGGCTGTAGGGCGAGCTGGTGTCGGTGCCCACCAGGGCGTTGTCGACGTAGAACTCGACCTTGGTGACCCCGACATTGTCCGAGGCGGTGGCGCTGAAGGTGATGGTACCGCTGGTGCCGGACTCGGAGGCGGAGGCGGTGGGGGCGGTGGTGTCGCCGCCGGTGGTGCCGCCCGAATAGGTCAGGGCCAGGTCATAGGGCGTGCTGCTGGTGCCGCTGTAGACATAGACATTGGCGTAGACCGTGGTGGCGGTGGAGCCGGTGTTCGTGTAGCTGAGGTTTTCGGCGGCGGTGCTGCCCTGGGAGATGGCGAGCTGGGTGCCGGCGGAGTTGACGAGCTTGAGGTCCCAGTCCACCCCGGACGGACCGCTCATGGCAATGTTC
This sequence comes from uncultured Acidobacteriota bacterium, assembly GCA_963740385.1. GTDB lineage: Bacteria > Acidobacteriota > Holophagae > Holophagales > Holophagaceae > Geothrix. The sequence goes on along the minus strand of CAVUDX010000002.1, from coordinate 1,152,983 downwards.
AGGGACTCACCAGGGTTCAGCGACAGGGCGAAGTAGTCCTTGTCCGTGGCCACGGTGAGGGTGCCCTGGATGCCGGTGAAGGTCTTGGCGACAATGTTGGCGGTGCCGACGGTGTCGTTGGCTTCCACTTCGCTGTAGGTATTGCTGGGCGGGGGAGGTGTCGACGACCAGGCGGCGCCCACGTTGATGCCGTGGAAGGCGTTCCAGACGGCCTGTTCCTCGGCACCACCGGCGCCGTAGAGGTCCTTGGCGGCGTTGATGGAGGCGGTGCGGGCGGCGGCGTAGTTGGAGCTGGCGGTGAGGTAGGTGCTGAGGGCGCGGAACCAGATGCGGGCGGCGGCGTCATTGCCGATGCCGGTCATGCCCGAGGGCAGGTAGCTGGTGCTGGTGTTGCCGCTGGTGGTGGCGCCCTGGCTCAGGAAGTAGAAGCAGCGGTTCATGGGGCCGCTGGAGTAGTGCACGTCCAGGTTGCCCACGGTGGAGGACCAGGCATCCGGTGAGGCGCCGTCCAGGCTGGGCTTGTACATGTAGCGCAGGGGCGTGGAGGCCAGCTGCTCGCCGATGGTCCAGTTGCCGCCGGTGTTGCCGATGGTGGTACCCGAGCCGCCGCGGCTGTAGTACTCGATCATGGTGCCGAAGATGTCAGAGTTGGACTCGTTGAGGCCACCCGACTCACCGGAGTAGGTGAGGTTCGCGGTGCGGGCGCAGACGCCGTGGCTCATCTCGTGGCCGGCCACATCGATGGCGGTGAGGGTGGTGAAGCTGGTTCCGTCGCCATAGGTCATGCAGAAGCAGCTGTCGGACCAGAAGGCGTTATCGTAGGCGTTGCCGATGTGGACCCGGCTGTAGGTGGCGGTGCCGGCGCCGTCGATGCCGTTGCGGCCCATGACGTTCTTGTAGAAGTCCCAGGACTGGGCCATGCCGAACATGGCGTCCACGGCGGCCGTCTGGCCGTTCGCGGCGGTGGTGGAGCTGCCTTCGACGTAGTTGGCGCTGTCACCCCAGGTGTTGTCGGTGTCGGTGTAGATGGTGCCGACGGCCGTGGAGGTGGTGGCCGCGTGGTTGGCATTGGTGACGTAGTTGCCACCCGTGCCGCGCGTCATGTCCCGCAGCTCGTAGCCGCCGGTCACGGTGTTGGTATTGAGGGTGACCACGCCGTTGTACTGGCTGTTGCCGGTGCCCGTGGCGGCGGTGGTGTGCAGGGTGTTCCAGGTCTTGAGGATGGCGCCGGTGTGGGCGTCGATCATGTAGTCGGTGTGCTTGATGCCATCGAGGTCGTTCTCGAGCTCGGTGTGCACGTGGTAGGCCAGGGTGTAGCGCAGCACCTCGCGGGCGAGGTCGGCGGCGTTCAGGTCCTGATCCACGCTGCGGGGGCCGCCGACGCGGCGGATGACCGTGGTCATCTCGGGATAGACCACCAGCTCCATGGTGGGCTCGTAGGAGAAGGCGCCCTTGGGGGCCAGGTCCTGCTGGGCCACGGCCAGAGCTTCGCCAGCGGTCATGGCGGGAGTCACGTTCAGGCGGATGTTGCTGTGGAGGGCATTGGTGAGGGGCAGCTCGGCGCCGTCACGGCCCGTGTGGGTGATGGCGTCGCCGCCCCAGACCCGGACGCCCTTGTAGAACTGGGCAAAGTGGCCGTGGGTCTGGCCCAGGGCATCGGAGTGGGCGCTGCGGAGGCTGAAGGCGTGGTCCGCATCCAAACCCAGCTGGGCGCGGCTCGCCAGGAGGCGTTCGCCCGCCGAGTTCACCCGCAGGGTCTCCTGGGGGGAACCGGCACAGAGCGCGCCGGCAGCGAGCGCCGCCGTGATGAAGGACAGGGCCATGCGGCTCCGGGTCTTGGCCATGGGGAACTCCTTGGTGAAGAAGGGGGGGAGAGGGAAGACAGGGTCCCGCGCCGGGATGGCGAGGTGGCTCAGATGTCAGGTGGAAGGATCTGTCCCCAGCCTTGGCCCCAAGGGCACCCACAACAAGTTAAGTGTTGTTAAGATTGGCTTACATAAACATTACTAGGAGTCACAAAGGACTTGCACGTTGTCTTTCGAGAGGGGGTGTAGATTGTCCTTCCGTCAAGACTTGAGCTAGGCATTCCCGGAAGGATGGGTACAAAAAGAGGGCCGCGGTTGCGGCCCTCTTTGCGAAATCAGGCGGACTAGCGGGTGAGTGCCAGGTTGTAGGGGGTGGTGGTGCTGGAGCTGCTGTAGGCGATCACCTTCATGTAGAACACCGTGGCCGTGGCCGAGGTGTTGCCGTAGGTGATGGTCTCGGTGGCGGCGCTGCCGAGGCTGCTGCCACTCCAGGGGCAAGCCGCCCGGGGCCCCGAGTTAGGACGAGAAGGGGCCACCCGAAGGTGGCCCCTTTTTGGAACCCCCAGCAGGACTATTTGAGGGAGACGGCATCCAGAACGAAGGAGGTCTGCAGGCTGCTGTCCTCGGTCATCTTGAAGTAGATCTGAACGGTCTGGCCCTTGTAGGCGCTCAGGTTGAAGCTGCGGAGCTGATAGCCTGCGGCCTTGTTCAGGTTGGAGTAGGTGGCCAGCGTGGAGAGCACGGTGCCGGCGCTGTTGAGTACCTGCACGGTGAGCTTGTCGTAGGCGGTGGTGGTCGTCGTCTCCGCGGTGTCGATATGCAGCTGGAAGGTCAGCGTGCCTGTGGCGGTGCTGGGGATGGCGATGGTCTGCTTGAGGGTCTCGGTCGTGGTGGTGCCGTTGCCTCCAAGCCAGGCGTACTTGGTGCCGGCGTAAGCGGTCTGGCCTGTGAAGGTGCCAATGGCGCCGGTGGTTCCGGTCCAGCCGGTGGCGCCGCTCTCGAAGCCGCCATTCACCACAAGCTCGGTGCCAGAGGTGGTGTTGTTCACGGAGAAGGCGACGGAGGTGGAGGAGCCGATGTTGCCAGCGGCGTCATAGGCCTTGGCGACGAGGGTGTGGCTGCCGTTGGCAATGGTGGTGCTGTCGAAGGAGGTGCTGTAGGGAGAGGTGGTGTCGGTGGCCTTGAGGACACCATCCACGTAGAACTCCACCTTGGTGACGCCGACGTTGTCGGAGGCGGTGGCAGAGAAGGTGATCGTGCCGGCGGTGCCGGACTCGGAGGCCGAGCAGGTGGGGGCGGTGGTGTCACCACCGGTGCTGGTCCAGGCGGCGCCGACGTTGATGCCGTGGAAGGCGTTCCAGACGGCCTGCTCTTCGGCGCTGCCAGCCCCGTAGAGGTCCTTGGCGGCGTTGATGGCGGCGGTGCGGGCGGCAGCGTAGTTGGAGCTGGAGGTCAGGTAGGTGGTGAGGGCGCGGAACCAGACCCGGGCGGCATGGTCATTGCCCACGCCAGTCATCCCGCTGGGTAGGTAGGTGGTACTCGTGTTGCCGGTGGTAGTGGCGCCCTGACTCAGGAAGTAGAAGCAGCGGTTCATGGGGCCACTGCTGTAGTGCACATTCAGGTTGCCGATGGTGGAAGACCAGGCATCAGGACTGGTGCCGTCCAGGCTGGGCTTGTACATGTAGCGCAGAGGGGTGGAGGCCAGCTGCTCGCCGATGGTCCAGTTGCCGCCGGTGCTGCCGATGGTAGTGCCACCGCCGCTGCGCTGATAGAACTCCACCATGGTGCCGAAGATGTCTGAGTTGGCTTCGTTGAGGCCACCCGATTCGCCGGAGTAGGTGAGGTTGGCCGTGGTGGCGCAAACGCCGTGACTCAATTCGTGGCCCGCCACATCCAGGGCCTCAAGGGACTTGAAGGAGCTGCCGTCCCCGTAGGACATGCAGAAGCACTGGTCGAGCCAGAAGGCATTGTCAAAGCTGGTGGAGAAGTGCACTCGGCTGTAGGTTGCCTTCCCGGTGCCATCAATGCCATTGCGACCCAGAACATTCTTGTACATGTCCCAGGTAGCCGCCACGCCATAGGCTGCATCCACAGCGGCTGTCTGCCCATTGGCGCTGGTGGTGCTGCCGCCGGCAATGTAGTTGGCGCCATCGCCCCAGGTGTTGTCGGCGTCCGTGAAGACAGACCCATAGAGGGTGGGTGAACCGGTGTTCTGGTCACCGGTATGGTTCATGTTGGTTACAGCATTGGCGCCCCACTGACCACCGGTGCCGCGGGTCATGTCCCTCAGTTCGTAGGTGGTCCCGGTGTAGTTGGTCTGGATGCTGACGGTGCCGTTGTACTGGGAGTTGCCGGTGCCGGTGGCCGCAGATGTCTCAAGGCTGTCCCACTGCTTGAGGATGGCGCCGGTGTGGGCATCCACGATGAAGTCATGTTTGGCGAAGCCGTCAGCCTTGCTGAGGAGCACGGTCTGCACATGGTAGGCCAGGTTGTAGCGGACCACCTCCGTCTGAACCATGGTGGCGTCCACATCCTGGTCCCTGCGGGTCGGGATGCGCGCGATGCGGGTGGAAGTTACGGGAAAGACCACTAGCTCAGCCGTGGGCTCATAGGTGTAGGAGCCCTTGGGGTTGAGGTATTGGTGGACGATGGCCAGGGCCTCAGTGCCTTCGATGGAAGGTGCGACATTCAGGTTGATGTTCTTGTGGAGGGCATTGGTGAGGGGCAGCTCGGCGCCGTCACGGCCCGTGTGGGTGATGGCATCGCCGCCCCAGACCCGAACGCCCTTGTAGAACTGGGCAAAGTGGCCATGGGTCTGGCCGAGGGCATCGGAGTGGGCGCTTCGGAGGCTGAAGGCGTGGTCCGCATCCAGGCCGAGCTGGGCACGGGTGGCCAAGAGCCGCTCGCCCGCCGAGTTCACCCGCAGGGTTTCCTGCGGGGAACCGGCGCAGAGCGCGCCGGCAGCGAGCGCCGCCGTGATGAAGGACAGGGCCATGCGGCCTTTGACGGTTGCCATGGGCAACTCCTTGCAAGGGGGGGAAGGAGGCTCACAACCACCCTGGTTCTTCGGGCCAAGGTGGCTCCCAGCCGCCCCGCTGGGCGGGACGGCTTGGGTTGAATGGGTTGAAAGAACGGGAATCTGGATGTCAGGTTCCGTTCAGGCCTCAGTCACCACAAGTTAAGGCTTGTTAATTTTGATGAGAATCAATTCTATTTGAATAAGATGCATATAAATATTTAATAGAAATTAACTTAATAATGGATATCTCGATTCGTTTTGCAGGAAAAATCAAGGGCAGGAAGCATCGTCACGCCAGACTTCATGACGAACCGCACCCGTTCGAGGGTGGTGATGTCCTGCAGAGGATTCCCATCCACGGCGATGACATCCGCGAACCGACCGGGTTCCAGCGAGCCAACGTCGCCGCTCATGCGCAGCAGGTCTGCTGCCACCAGGGTCGCGCTCTGCAGGGCTTGCAAGGGCGTCATGCCATAGCTCACCAGGTAGCGGAAATCCGCAGCTACCTGGCTGTGTTCGAAGACGCCGATATCGGTGCCGTAGGCGATGGGAACGCCAGCCTCCATGGCGGCCTTGAAGCCCGCCAGGCGCAAGGGCAGGATGGCGCGGGCCTTGGCCAGCGACCCCTCGGGGATGTGGTAGGGATTGCCTGGGAGCAGGATGGACTCGAGGGCGTACAGGGTGGGCACCAGGTAGGTGCCATGGGCCTTCATCACCTTGGCGGTGCCAGGACTGAGCAGGCTGCCGTGCTCAATGGAACGTACCCCGGCCAGGGTGGCCTCCCGAATGCCGGCGTCCCCGTGGGCGTGGGCACAGACATCCAAGCCCCGGCGGTTTGCCTCTTCGACGATGGCCTTGAATTCGGGAGGGCTGAAGCTTGGGGCGCCGGGATCGTCATGGTTGGAGAGCACGCCACCGGTGGCGTGGAGCTTGATGACATCCACACCGCGCTTGCGCCACTCGCGCACCGTGCGACGCGCCTCGTCGGGCGAATCCACCAGGTTCGTCTTCGGCTCGAGCACGTGGGGGGGGAAGCCGTTGAGATCCCCGTGGCCACCGGTGATGGAGAGGGCCGGGCCGGCCGCCAGCATCCGGGGCCCCGGAATGTCGCCCCGGGCGATGGCATCCCGCAGGGCCAGGTCGCCGAAGTCCGCTGAGGCACCCACATCCCGGATGGTGGTGAAACCCGCCTGGAGCACTTTGCGGGCATTCACCACGCCCGCGAGGATCAGGTCGCCGTTGCTGAGCTTGAGATACCCCAGTTCCCCCACCGCCGCGGGGATGAGGAGGTGCGTGTGGCAGTCGATGAGGCCGGGCAGCAGGGTGCGGTTGCCCAGGTCGAGCACATCGGCATCGGCCGGTGGACTGCCCGCCTGGATCCGCCCGTCCTTGATCCAGATCTGGGCGGGCGAGACCAGCTGACCGGTTCGCACATCGAGAAGACGGGAGGCCTTCAGAATGAGCGGGCGGGGCTGGGCCCCGAGGGCGAGGCAAGCCAGGCAGAGAAGAAGGCGACGCAGGGTCATGGAGGGCTCCCGGAGGGGTGGCCTACGATAGCCCACAGAGAGCCCTTATGACGTGAGAAGGCTAAGGTCGCTTGGTGGACTTCTGCCGGACCCGCTTCGGCGGGGCGTTCTTCCCCTTGCGGGGCGCCTGCTTGTCGGCCGGCCGGGGGCCTTCCTTCTTCTTGGGGCGGGGACGGGGCTTCACCTTGTCCGCCCGCTGGGCCTGCAGCGACTCGTTGCTGCGGGAAGGCTTGAGCCCTTCGCCGGGATCGAGGATGCGGCGCACCGCTGCGACCTCGACCACTTCGCCTTCGCCCTTCTGCTTCTTCTGCACGCTGATGCGCAGGGGGACGCCCGCCAGCCCGAACTGCTCGCGGAGGCGGTTCTCCAGGTAGCGCACGTAGCTGAAGTGGAGCCCCCGATCCGTGTTGGCCTTGATGACGAAGCTGGGGGGGCGCACGCCCACCTGGGTCATGAAGTAGAGCTTGGGCAGCTTGCCATCGACCACGTGGGGGCTCATGGCGCCGACGGACTCGCGGAGGAAGCGGTTCATCTCCCCCGTCGGGATGCGGCGGGAATGGGCCTCCGCCAGCTCGTCGATCATGCCGAAGAGCTTGGACACCCGCTGCCCGGTGAGGGCGGAGAGGAAGATCATGGGGGCATGGTGGAGGAAGCCAAGGCTGCGGCGCAGGTCCTCCTCGGCGTTGTAGATGGTGTAGGTGTCCTTCTCGACCAGGTCCCACTTGTTGACCACCAGGATCACGGCCGCACCGGCCTCTTGGGCGTACCCGGCAATGACGGCATCCTGATGGGTGGCACCTTCCACGGCATCCAGCAGCAGCAGGCTGACATCGGCCCGGGCCATGGCCTGCTTGGCCTTGAGGATGCTCAGCTTCTCGGCCCCTTCGTGGGTTTTGCCCTTCTTGCGAATGCCAGCGGTATCGATGAGGCGGTAGACCTTTTCCTTGACGTGAATCACGGTGTCCACGGTGTCGCGGGTGGTGCCGGCCACCTCGCTGACGAGGCTGCGCTCATAGCCCAGCAGGCGGTTCGCGAGAGAGGACTTGCCAACATTGGGTCGCCCGATGAGGGCGAAGCGCCGCTCGTCCCCCAGCGCGTGGGTCTCCGCCTCTTCTGGTGTGCGGTGGAAGGGGAGGCGGGCGCGGAGGGCGGCGATCAATTCCGGCACCCCGGCGCCATGGGCGGCGGAAATGGCAAACGCCTCGTCGAAGCCGAGGCCGTAGAAGCCCCCATCCGGTGCGCCGCCCTTCATGCCGTCCAGCTTGTTGATCACGAGGAGGACGGGCTTGCCCAACCGGCGCAGGCGTGCGGCGATTTCCTCGTCCCCGGCCGTCAGTCCGTCGTGGCCGTCCACGAGGAGGATGGCCACGTGGGCCTCCGCAAGGGCGGCTTCGGCCATGCGGGTGATGCCCTGGGTGATGACGTCGTCGCCCTCGAAGTCCAGGCCCCCGGTATCCACCAGATCAAAGACCTCTTCCGGGGATCCATCCTCGCCCAGGCAGGTGACCCGGCCATAGCTGCGGTCCCGGGTCATGCCGGGCAGATCATGCACCAGTGCCGCCCGGCTGCGGGTGAGCCGGTTGAAGAGGGTGGATTTGCCCACGTTGGGGCGTCCACAGAGGGCGATGAGGGGCAGTTTCATGGTCAGGGTCTGATTTCAGATTGGCTGTGGGCCGCGACGTCCGCCAGCCGCGCACGTGGCAAGGCGCCGACCGCAGGGCGGTGCGGGACATCGTTCAAGGGCGGCAACGCTGCCAGGGGTGCGGCTGGCCTCGTCCCGAAGGGCAAGGGGCGGTGCCCTGTGCGATGCTGCGTCAGGCTCCTCGTCAATAGTGCCGATATTGCCATCGTCGCCTTCCTTGCCTCACTTGGGCAGCGCCCCTTGCGCGGCCGCACCCAATTTGAATTCAGACCCTAACCCAAGCCCTCCAGTCTACCGCGTCTAGATCGAAAGGAGATGGGCGGATGTTGGGGCCGGGGCTAGAGTGGGGTTCCCATTTCGGAGCGTCCATGAACCGCACCTCCCTCCTCCTGATCGTGCCGGCGCTCCTGGCCGCCGCCCCCACACCGAAGGTCCTCAGCCCTGCCGGGACGGTGGAGAAGCAGATGGAGTTGTTCAACGCGCACGACCTGGATGGCTTCCTGGCCCTGTTCGCCGACGACCTTGAGGTGACGGAGATTCCGGCAGGCCCTGCGGGGCCCATCGGGAAGGCCCAACTCCGGGAAACCTATGCCGCCCGGTTCCGGACCAATCCGGACCTGCACGCTTCGGCCAAGTCCCAGCTGGTGTCGGGAACCTTCGTGATCCAGAAGGAAAAGATCAAGGGGCTGGCCGACCACACCTCCCTGGAGGTGGTGGTGATCTACCAGGTGAAGGACGGGAAGATCGTCAGGATGTGGACGCTGCGGGAGTAGGGCGGCATGACCGCGGGCCATGGCCGCCCGTCGGGCCCGCTGCTCTCTTCCATCCGGGTCGACCCACTTCAGCGAGAGCTCGAACCGGGCTCTCCGCCCTGCGGGCTCGAGCCCCTGATTGTATCCCGCTAACAAAAAGGCCCCCGCGTGGGGGCCATTTTGTTGGCGGGGCTGACGGGGCTCGAACCCGCGACTTCCAGCGTGACAGGCTGGCACTCTAACCGACTGAGCTACAACCCCTTGTTGTTCACCAGCGGACTGGTGGGCGATGACGGGCTCGAACCGCCGACATGCTGCGTGTAAGGCAGCTGCTCTACCGACTGAGCTAATCGCCCGAATCGCCGAACCAAGATCCTCCCACAGGCCCTCAGAGGGGTCAAGGCCCAAGCTCTGGATTGAGGGAACCAGCCCATTCTGGTAAGGTTTTCAGACTCCCGTGCCAGAGGTTCCCGCGGACCATCAGCTGGTGTCGGTGTGACCCTGGCCGATCCGTCGGTCGTGGCCTTGGGAAGTCTCTGGAGGGTGGCCTGTGGCGCTGCTGGAACTGGCTAATTTGACGCTCCGAACGCCGGACGACGGGGGGACCATCGGTCGCATCCTGACCCAGATGCCGGATCCCATGCGGCCTGACCTGACGTCGACCCTGTTCGTGATCGTGCTGGTCGTCGTGCTCTACCTCTATCTCCGGGTGGTGTTTTTCAAGCCCATCACGAAGGTCATGGAGGACCGGGAGCGGGACCTGAACGCCGGTGGTGAGGCCAAGGCCTTGGCTGCAACGGCCCTGGACGCCCGCCAGAAGGACTATCAGGCCCGACTGAAGGACCTGCGAACCCAAGCCTTCGAGACGCGCAAGGCCCTGGCGGAGGCGGCTGGCAAGGAGAAACAGCGGCTTTTGGACGAGGCTCAGGCCAAGGCCCTGGCCGAGCGGCAGGCGGCGGTGGCTTCCCTCAAGGCCCAGCAGGCAGAGGCCAAGCAGACCCTGCTGACCCAGGTGGATGCGCTGGCCGAATCCATGGCCCAGACCCTTTTGAAGCAGGCCTGAGCATGTTGCATCCGAATCGAGTTCTCCTCGCCGCCTTGCTGGTCGCCACACCCCTGGTGCTGACCGCCCAGACCCATGAGCACAGCCACGAAACGCCGGCCGCGGCCACCCACCAGGTCCCGGCCACCACCGCTCCTGAAGCCCAGCCCTCCGAACACGCAGCCCAGGGCGAGGAGGGCCACGCCGTTCCGACGGCGGGTGGCCATGAACCCGCTGCCCACGAAGGCACTTCGGGCCACGGGGAGGCACACGGGGGTGCCCACCACGGCCCCGCCATGAAGCTCTTTGGTCGCGAATACGGTGACCTGGGTGCATTCCTGGTGCAGCTGCTGAATTTCTTCATCTACGGTGCGGGGCTCTTCTTCATGCTGAAGGGTGCCCTCTCGGTGGTGTTCAAGTCCCGGAAGGATGAGTTAGAGACCATGCTCAGCCAGGCGGAGCGGGACAAAGCCGAGGGGGAGGCCCAGCTGAAGGACATGGAGGCCAAGATGGCCGGGCTCGAAGGCGAGCTGGCGGGCATCCTGGCCAAAGCCCAGACAGATTCGGAAGCCGAGAAGCAGCGGGTTCTGGAAGCGGCCCGGGCGGAAGCCGCCCAGATTTTGACCCAGGCCCAGGAAGAGATCGGCGTCCAGAAGCGCCAGGCCGAGCAGGAACTGCGGGCCCTGGTGGCGGAACTGGCTGTGGAAGGTGCCGCCAAGCGCCTGGAAGCCAAGCTCCAGGGGGATGCCTCCAGCAAGGCACTGGACCGTGCCATCCAGCAGATCGGAGGTGTCCAGTGAGCAGCCGTCTGACTGCCCGGCGCTATGCCAAGGCCCTGCTCCAGATTGGCGACAAGCAGGGCAACGTCCCCCAGCTGAAGGCCGAGCTCGACACCGTGGCCGCAACCGTCGCCGCCAATGCCGACCTGATGCGCCTGGTGGCTTCGCCCCTGGTGCTGCCGGTCAAGAAGGCCGCCGTCTTCGAATCCCTGCTTGCGGCCGCCAAGGTCAGCGAGACCCTGCGCCACTTCTTCCGGGTGGTGGCCGAAGCCGGTCGCCTGAACCTGCTTCCCGACCTGCAGCGCACCTTTTCCGACCTCGTGGATGAGCGGGCCGGCATCGTCGAGGCCAAGGTGACCAGCGCCCAGCCGCTCAGTGAGGGCCAGTCCCAGGCGCTGGTGGCCTCGCTCATGGCCCGCACCGGCAAGACCATCCGCCTGACCTGGCACCAGGATGCCGCCCTCCTGGGCGGCCTCAAGGTGCAGGTGGGCTCCACGGTGCTGGATGCCTCGCTCCAGGGCCAGCTCCGCCAGCTCAAGTCACAACTCCTTTCGGCCTAACCCCTTTTCGCTTTCACCTGCAGGTTTTGGAGGACTTCATGGACATTCGCGCGGAAGAGATTTCCCGCATCATCCGCAGCCAGATCGAGGGCTTCGACGCCCAGGTGGACGTGGCCGAGGTGGGCACGGTCATCAGCGTCGGTGACGGCATCGCCCGGGCCTACGGGCTCGAGAAGGCCATGGCGGGCGAGCTGCTGGAACTGCCCCACGGTGTCATGGGCCTCGCCTTCAACCTGGAGGAGGACAACGTCGGCATCATCCTGCTGGGCGATGCCGCCGCCATCAAAGAAGGCGACACGGTCAAGCGCACCGGCAAGATCATGTCCGTGCCCGTGGGCCCCGCCTTCGTGGGCCGCGTGATTGATGCGCTCGGCAACCCCATCGATGGCAAGGGCCCCATCCAGGCCGCCCAGTTCAACCCCATCGAGCAGATCGCCCCCGGCATCGTGGACCGAAAGAGCGTGCACGAGCCCATGCAGACGGGCCTCAAGGCCATCGACAGCCTCATCCCCATCGGCCGTGGGCAGCGCGAGCTGATCATCGGCGACCGGCAGACTGGCAAGACGGCCGTCGCCGTGGACACCATCATCAACCAGCGCGAGACCGGGGTGATCTGCATCTACGTCGCCATCGGCCAGAAGCGCTCCACCATCGCTCAGGTGGTGAAGACGCTGGAAGAGTACGACGCCATGAAGCACACCATCGTGGTGGCCGCATCCGCTTCCGAAGCCGCCCCGCTGCTGTTCCTGGCCCCCATGTGCGGCGCCGCCCTCGGCGAGTACTTCATGTGGCACGGCAAGGATGGCCAGCCTTCCGGCAAGGACAATCCCGGCGGCCACGTGCTGTGTATCTACGATGATCTCTCCAAGCAGGCGGCGGCCTACCGCGAAATCTCCCTGCTGGTGCGCCGTCCTCCCGGACGCGAGGCCTACCCTGGCGATGTGTTCTATCTGCACAGCCGCCTGCTGGAACGCGCCTGCAAGCTGAGCGATGAGCGCGGTGCCGGCTCCATGACCGCCTTGCCTATCATCGAGACCCAGGCCGGTGACGTGTCCGCCTACATCCCCACCAACGTCATCTCCATCACTGACGGCCAGATCTTCCTCGAGAGCGACCTCTTCAACGCGGGCGTCCGCCCGGCGGTGAACGTGGGCATCTCCGTAAGCCGCGTCGGTGGTTCCGCGCAGGTGAAGGCCATGAAGTCCGTGGCCGGCACCATCAAGCTGGATCTCGCCCAGTACCGCGAGCTGGCCGCCTTCGCCCAGTTCGGCTCCGACCTGGACAAGGCCACCCAGGCGCAGCTGAACCGTGGCCAGCGCCTGGTGGAAATCCTCAAGCAGGGCCAGTACCAGCCCATGCCCGTGGAGAAGCAGGTGGTCAGCATCTGGGCCGCCACCAATGGCTACGTGGACGACCTGCCGGTGCCCCAGGTGCGGCGTTTCGAGTCTGAGTTCATGGCCTTCCTCGATGTGAACGCACCGGAAATCCTGCGCGGCATCCGCGACACCAAGGTGCTGAGCGACGACACCAAGGCCCAACTCAAGACTCAGGTGGCATCGTTCAAGGAGACCTTCCTGGCCTCCCTGAACCAGGCCGCGGGAGCCTAGTCCCATGGCCGGTCTCCAGGACATTCGCCGCCGCATCCGGTCGGTGAAGAACACCCAGCAGGTCACCAAGGCGATGAAAATGATCTCCGCGGTGAAGCTGCGGAAATCCCAGGAACGCCTGGTGGCCCTGCGCCCCTTCGCCGGGAAGATGATGGAAGTCGTCCGTCGGGTGGTAAGCCGCATCAAGGGCGATGCGGAGATCCAGCCCGGGCCAGCCGCCCAGGCTTTCCTGACGCCCCGCGAGGAGCGCCGCATTCGCCTGGTGGTCGTTGCTTCGGACAAGGGGCTGTGTGGTGGCTTCAACGCCAACGTGCTCAAGGCAGCCACGGCGTTCGTCGCCGAGTGCGGCCTTGAGATCGCCCACCTGGATGTGGTCGGCAAGCGCGCCGCGGAGTGGGCCCGGAAGCGCAAGCTGAAACCCGCTGCCGAGTATCTGCAGATTCCCCTGACCGGATTCCAGCGCGTGGTCACCGAGATCTCCGAGAGCGCCGCAACCCAGTACCATGCGGGGGAAATCGATGCCCTCTACGTGATCTACAACTACTTCAACAGCGCCGTGGCCCAGACGCCGACGGTTTTCCGTGTCTTCCCCATGGACATCGAACGCCGGAACGAGGGGCGGGAAGCCGTGGAGGTCTCCCACCTCCTGGAACCCGATCCCAATTCCGTGCTGGAGACCCTGCTGCCGCGCTTTGTGGAGACGGAGCTGCTGCGGAACCTTCTGGAGAGCAGCGCCTCCGAGCACGGTGCCCGCATGGCGGCCATGGACAAGGCGAGCAACAATGCCGGCGAGATGATCGGCAAGCTGACCCTCACCATGAACAAGATCCGTCAGGCCAGCATCACCAACCAGATCATCGAGATCGTGTCTGGGGCAAATGCTTGAAACCGCGAATTTCGCGAATGATCGCGAATGGAACGGCCCCTTGAATCACACACCCTGCTTTCCTCCTCTCCTTCGCGCCCATTAGCGTCATTCGCGGTTACTTCTCTTCCGAGGTCCCCATGTCCAACCAACTTCAAGGCCGCGTGATCGCCATCGTCGGTCCCGCCGTGGATGTCGAGTTCGACAGCCACCTGCCCTCGATCATGAATGCCCTGCTGACCGAAATCGGCGGTGTCAGCGTGACGCTGGAGGTGCAGCAGCACCTCGGGGAGAATCGCGTGCGCTGCGTGGCCATGCAGCCCACCGAGGGCATGGTGCGCGGCCAGATCGTCACGGATACCAGCCAGGCCATCAACGTGCCGGTGGGCCCCGAGACCTTGGGCCGCATCATCAACGTCGTGGGTGACCCCGTCGACGAGCGGGGTCCCATCGGACATAAGATGACCCTGCCCATCCACCGCGAGGCCCCCAAATACGTGGACCTCAACACCACCTCCGAGATGTTCGAAACGGGCATCAAGGTCATTGACCTGCTCGAGCCCTACGCGAAGGGCGGCAAGACCGGCCTTTTCGGCGGCGCCGGCGTGGGCAAGACCGTGCTGATCATGGAACTCATCAACAACATCGCCAAGGGCCACGGTGGCTATTCCGTGTTTGCAGGTGTGGGCGAGCGCACCCGTGAGGGCAACGACCTCTGGCACGAGATGATGGATTCGGGCGTCATCAACAAGGACGACCTCTCCAAATCGAAGGTGGCGCTGATTTATGGCCAGATGACCGAACCCCCCGGAGCCCGTGCCCGTGTGGCGTTGACGGGTCTCACGGTGGCCGAGTACTTCCGGGACGTGGAAGGCAAGGACGTGCTGCTCTTCATCGACAACATCTTCCGCTTCACCCAGGCCGGCGCCGAAGTCTCCGCGCTGCTGGGCCGCATGCCCTCCGCGGTGGGTTACCAGCCCACCCTGGCCACGGAAATGGGCGAACTGCAGGAGCGCATTACCTCCACCAAGAAGGGCTCCATCACCTCGGTGCAGGCTGTATACGTGCCCGCGGACGACTACACCGATCCCGCGCCCGCCACCACCTTCGCCCACCTGGACGCCACCACGAACCTCTCCCGTGAGATCGCCTCCCTGGGCATCTACCCCGCCGTGGATCCCCTGGCCTCCACCAGCCGCCTGCTGGATCCTCGCATTCTGGGCGACCACCACTACAACACCGCCATGCGCGTGAAGTCCATCCTGCAGAAGTACAAGGAGCTCCAGGACATCATCGCCATCCTGGGCATGGACGAGCTGAGTGACGAAGACAAGCTGATCGTCGCCCGCGCCCGCAAGATCCAGCGCTTCCTCAGCCAGCCATTCTTCGTGGCCGAACAGTTCACGGGCATGTCCGGCAAGTACGTGAAGCTTGAGGACAGCATCAAGGGCTTCAGCGAGATCTGCGACGGCAAGTGGGACCACCTGCCCGAGCAGGCCTTCTACCTCGTCGGCACCATCGAGGAAGCCGTCGAGAAGGCCGAGAAATTGGCCGCGGTTTAACCAGCAGGTTGCTTGAAAAGCCATCATCTGGAGCGCCGGGGCATCCATCCTTGATGCCCCGGCCCTCCGCGAAGATGGCGACCGATCATCCCAAGAGGCATCCATGTCCCAGACCATCAGGCTCGAAGTCGTCACCCCGGAGCGGCCGGTCTTCTCGGCCGAGGTGGCGGAGGTCCAGTTCCCCACCGCCTCGCGGGGCTACTACGGCATCCTGCCGGGCCACACCCCGACCATGACGGCGGTGGGCGACGGGCTGCTCTACTACATCCAGGATGGCCAGAAACACTGGATCACCGTCTTTGGCGGGTTTGCCGAAGTGGGCCCGGATCGGGTCACCATCCTGGCCCGGGGCAGCGAGACGGTGGAGATGATCGATCTGGAACGCGCAGAATCGGCTCGGGAACGCGCCCTGAAGCTGCTGAAGGAAGCGCAGACGGAACCCGACATGACCAAGGCGCAAGCCAAGCTGAATGCCAGCCTGATCCGCATCCAGGCTGCGGGCCATCCCTCCGGCCACGGATTTTGATCCAGGCGCCTTCCCGCCAGGGTGACCGGGCTGGGAGCCACAGAACGGAGGGGACCATGGTTTCCCCCTGGGGGTTTCGTTGAGCGAACTGCCGGTTCTGGATCCCCGTCCGTTAGAGGATCTGATTGCGATGGGTGCCACGCAGGGGTTGATCCGGGAACTGGTCGTCCTGTTCGAGGAGGACGTCCCGCTGCGCATGGCGGCCCTTCGCACCGCGCTGGCCTCCCTGGATGCCCAGCAGACCATGATGGAAGCCCACCAGTTGAAGGGGGCCCTGGGCAACCTGGGGCTGCTGTACTTCGCCGACCTGGCTTCCCGCATCGAGCAGCAGGCGCGGGAGGGCCACCTGGAGTTTGCCCCACCCCTGGCGGATGCCTTGGCGGCGGCCTATGAGGCCGCCCTCAAGGCACTGAATGCAGCCTTCCCGGAAGCCTGAGGGCTACCAGGACAGCCGCTCATCCTGGGCCAGGAGGCTGACGCGCGGATCGCCGAGGGCCACAAGCTGAGGGAGCATGGTGGCCTTGTCCCCGGGGGTGAGGTGGTAGATCCGGACGGGCACGTCCCGCCGGAGCTTCCGGAGTTCCCCACCCAGACTGGCCGGGGTCAGGTGCTTGGAGGCGGTGGCCAAGGAGGCCTGCTCATTGGGGAAGCTGGCCTCGGCAATGACCAGCCGGAGGTTCGGGGTGGCGTTGGCCACCTCCCAGATGCGGTCCGTCTCGGCGGTGTCACTGGTGAAAATGAAGGCGTCCCGGCCATCCTCGACCTTGTAGCCCACGCACGGGACCAGATGGTTGACGCGGATGGGGGTGATCTCCAGGCCACAGACGCCGTAGCTTCGCTCTGGGACCACTTCGGTGTAGCGGATGGTGGGATCGTTGGGGCTTGGAATCACGCTGAAGTCGGGCCAGAGCTCGTCGTTGAAGAGGTGGCGGCGGAGGACATCCAGCGTTTCCGGCAGGGCGTGGATCTCCACGGCCCCGTGGGTGTGGCCGAAGATGTTCTTCGTGAAGAAGGGCAGGGTGCAGATGTGGTCCAGATGCGAGTGACTCAGGAACACATGCTGGATGTTGACCTGCTCCTCCACCGTAAGGGCGGCCGTGATGGAGCCTGCGTCAATCGCGACACAGCCGTTCACGAGCAGGCCGGTCAGGCGCTCGCCATCGGCCTCACCGCCGCTGCAGCCCAGGATCCGGAGTTCCATCGTTCCTCGGAGGATGAGCCTTCATCATACGGAAAAGGGGCGCCCCGGGGCGCCCCTTTCGAGTAGGTGGGGGTGCCTAGAACCGGATGCCGCCATACAGGCCGATCTGCACCTGGGGGGCCAGGGCATCGGTGAGGTCCTTGGGGGTGGAGGTGGAGTCCTTTTTGGACAGGGGGGCCGCCACCTCGAACAGGAAGAAGGGGCTGACGATTGGTGTGGGGATGCTGAACCCGATGTTGACCCGTGCCCATGGACGGCCCAGGGTGCTGTCGGTGCTGGCGCCCGTGGTGGGACGGAAGGTGAGCTTCTCGGAACGGTACTCCACCCCGGCGCCCACGTTGACCAGCAGCTTCCAGTTCACCATGGCCCCGGCGGCCCAGTACTGGTTCTCAAACTCGCCGTAGTTGGTGCCCCCATAGGTCAAGTCGCTCTTGGTCTTGTTGTGCCAGGTGGCATTCAGCTGCAGAGCGGCGATCTTGAGGTCCAGAACGTCGAAGCCGCCGCGGAGGCCGAGCCCGGTGGGGCTGACATCGTCGTATTTCTGTCCGGCGCCAAAGGTAGCGGTCTGAGCCTTGCCGGCCTGCTTGTCCACCAGGACGCCCAGTTCGCCGGCCGTGGCAGGAAGCACGGCCACCATCGATAAGAGCAACAACTGCCTTCGCATGGCCCTTCCCCTTCCCAAGATCTGATTCATGCATGATCGGCTCCTTATGGAGGGTGGTCAACCTCCATAAGGTCTAGAACTTTGTTAACCTCAGCTGCATGCGGGCCCACCTGCGCTTCCTCATTCTGGATGATTTCGACCCCGATACCGGAGAGCTGGCCCTGCGGGTGGCCTTCCAGCCGGGGGTCGAGCCAGGTCTGGAACTGCTGAGGGTTCGGCTGCACCTGGGGCGGTCCGGGAACCCTCTGGAGCCCCTCCTGCGGGAGCTGCGGACCCACGTCCAGATGCCCCTTCCGCCCCTCTGGGACCATGGGCTCAAGACGATCATCCATGCCATTGAGGAGGAGTTGGCCGGGCCGGAGGGGCGCAGCGCCCTGCGCTACCTCTGGGTACGCACCCAGCTGCTCCATCCGGCCGATCCTGCCCGGTCCACCCCGAACCATGCCGTGCCCCGCCAGGTCGAGGTGCTGCGGGACTGGGCCCATCGCCTAGACCAGGAGGGTCAGGCGCTGCGGGCTGCGGAGATCCTCGACCGGCTGCTGCTGTTGTCGCCCAAGGACGTTACCAGCCTGGCCTACCTCTCCGGGTTCTTCCGGTCCCAAGGGATGGTCGAGGAGATGGCCGCCGTGACGGAGCGGTGGATGAAGGCGGAACCTGACCGTCTCGAAGCCAAGCTGCGCCATGGCGAGGCACTGGTGCGGCTGGGACGGGCCCAGGAGGCCAGAGCGGCCTTCGAGGCCGTCCTGCGGCTCCACCCCGTCCACCTGCTGGCCCACCTCGGCATGGCCCAGGCCCTGGGCCTCCTTGGCGGGAACCCCTTCCCCCATCTGGATGCCGCCCAGGAGCTGGACCCCGCCGCCACCGCCTCGGTTCTGCGGGAGTCCTTTGACTACCGCCTGCTACAGGCGCCGCCCAGCGACCGGGACCATGCCTTGGACGACCTGCCCGGGCTGCTCGGGGTTTCCGGCGCCGAGTTGCAGGACTACGTCCAGTTTCTTGGCCTGCCCCAGACCGGGCTGGACGGCAGGGTGCGGGAAGCCGAGCTGGCCCGCTGGGTAGGCGTCATGAACCGCTATGCCCTGCTGCCGTCCGGACTGAACTGGGCTGCCCCCACCCCCCGGCAGCTGCCCGCGTTGGGGTAGGAACCCCGGGGGGCGCCACCCTTCGGCTGGCCTCGGCCGGCCAGCCTTGCGATAATCGCCGTTTCCTCGGGAGCCCCATGTCCGTCCTCCTCAGCACCGATCTGCCCTTTCCCGTCTTCCGCCGCGGCAAGGTCCGGGACGTCTACGACCTGGGCCAGCAGCTGCTCATCGTGGCCACGGATCGCATCAGCGCCTTCGATTGCGTCATGCCCGAGGGCATCCCCGACAAGGGCAGCATCCTCACGGCCGTTGCGTCCTATTGGATGGCCGCGACGGAGGACCTGGTCCCGAACCACTTTCGGGGCAACCAGACCTGGCCCCAGGCGGTGGAGCCCTACCGGCAGTCCCTCGCCGGGCGCGCGGTGGTGGTGGAAAAGACCCAGCCACTGCCTGTGGAGTGCGTGGTGCGCGGGTACCTGGCCGGCAGCGGCTGGAAGGAATACCAGGTTGACCAGGCAGTCTGCGGCGTGTCCCTGCCTGCAGGGCTGCGCCTGGCGGACCGGCTGCCGGAGCCCATCTTCACGCCCGCCACCAAGGCCGAAGAAGGCCATGACGAGAACATCTCCTTCGAACGCCTGGCCGGCATCGTCGGCGCGGAACTGGCTGCCCGGCTGCGGACGCTCAGCCTGGCCCTCTACCAGCGTGGCGCGGAGCTGGCGCGCACGCGGGGCATCCTGCTGGCCGATACCAAGTTCGAGTTTGGACTCAGCGAGTCGGGCGAGCTGATCCTCATCGACGAGGCCCTGACGCCGGACAGCAGCCGCTACTGGTTGGCGGACACCTGGGTGCCGGGGAAGAATCCCCCGAGCCTCGACAAGCAGTTCCTCCGCGACTACCTGGAAACCCTCAGCGACTGGGATAAGCAGCCCCCGGCGCCCCACCTCCCGGCTGCCGTCATCGAGGGCGTGCGCGCACGTTACCTGGACCTGGCAGGGCGGTTCGGCATCACGGTGTAGGCAGGTCCTTCCACCAGGCGGGATCCCCCAGGGCGCCAGTCCGGCGCTGGTCCGGCGCCAACCACGCACGGAGGCCGGTGTTCAAAGCAGCCAAGGACACCTCCGCCATCCGGTCGGGATGTACCCCCTGGCCCAGGGCCACCTCCAGCGAGGCCTCCATGAGGGTGCCTGGATGCAGGCTCTCCCGGCTTCGCCCCGCGCGCCAGGCGGCCCGGGCGAGGTCCAGGTCCTGCTGGGTGTAGCCCCGCAGGCGGAGGGCTGCCAGCGTCTGGCGCAGGTGTGCCAGGGCCTGGGGGGCCGGGGTCTCCGCCCCGGCCTCCAGGGTGGCCAACAGCCCCCGGCGCCGCACCTCCAGCCTGATGGGCGCGGTCCCCTGTGGAACGGGGAGCAGGATGTCGAGGAGGGCTGCCACCTCGGGGGAGGTATTGGCAGGGCGGGCGAACCAGGCCTGGATCCGGCCCCCTGCGCCTGGCGTGGAGATCCGCAGGGAGGCGGGAGCGTTCGGCTCCCCCGTCGGGACCGGCCCCGCGGGGAACGGCTGAGGGTGGCTGGTGGGCGTCCAGGTGCCCAGATGGAGGAGCACCAGGCGCTTGGCCTGTTCCAGCCCGAGGTCTCCATGGAGCACCAGCACGGCCCGGTCCGGGCGGAGTACCCGGTCGCGGAAGGCCTGGAGATCCTCCACGGAGAGCGCGCTGAGTCCAGCCAGGGAGGGCTGGGTGGCCGGGTCCCGCACCAGGGCCTGCTCCAGGCGCGGGGAGGGAGGCAGTTCCATGCCCTCGACGTCCCGCCAGCACGCCAGCTGTTGGGCCTCCAGGATGGTTGGCGTGAAGAGTGTACGCAGGACCCGGTCCGCGAGGAGGGCCATGGCCTTGTCCTGATCCCGGCTGCGGGCCGACACTCGCCAGACCAATCCGTCGTTCCGCAATGTCACGGCGAGTCGGATGCCCGAGTCCTCCAGCAGGCGGTCGAACGCCTCGGACTTGAGGAGAGCCGCGTCCGAGTGCTGGAGCATCCCCAGCAGGCAGCGGGCCAGCCCCTGGCGGCCCGCCGGTGTGTCAGTGGCGGCGATGTCCACATGGAGGATGGCCCGCACCATCGGGTGGCCATGGTCCTCCAGGTGCACCACCCTAAGCCCGTTGGGCAGCGAAAACTGCCAGACCACGGGCTGGGCCTGCAGGAAGAGGCCGGCGCTAAGCAGCAGCGGCGTGAGGGCCCTCATCGCTTCTCCGGCTTCAGCTGATCCGCGAGCAGCTTGAGGGTGCGGGTCCGTTCCTCGCCATTGAGCATGCGCAGCTGCCGAAGCCCTTCCGCCACGAGGCGTTCCCGCTGGGCGGGGTCCTCGATGCGCCGGGCGGCAAGGGCCGTGAGCACCTGCGTCATCTCGGCCTCGATGGGATCCTGGATGAGGTTTCCGGAGGGTTCCAGGGCCACGGTGGTTCGGTGGGTGGGCTTCAGCCACCGGCGGGCAGCCACCTGGACATCCTCGGGGGTGAGGGTGCGGAGCCGCTGCATGTCGAGGTCCATCAAGCGCCAGTCTCCCCCCTGCGTCCAGGCTTCCGCCAGGGCCAGCGCCAGCGCCGCAGGATCATCCAGCAGACGGATGTGATCGGCTTCCAGCTGGGCCAGCGCCCGAGACCATTCCTCCCGAGGGAGGGGCTCCTGTTCGAAGCGGAGGATCTCGCTGTGCAGGGCTGCCTCCAGCTCAGGCAGGGCATGTCCCGGGGCCGCGGTCAGGGTGACGGCCAGCAGGCCCGGAAAGCGGCCGCCCGGCTCATCCAGGCGCATCTCGACCTGCGAGACCAGTCCTTTCTGGGCGATCAGGCGGGTGGGAAGGCGACTGGCCTTCCCACCCGCGAGCAGCTGCACGATCATGCGGAGGGCAAGGTGGTCGGAGTGTGCGCGAGGGGGGATGCGCCAACCCGCCAGCACCTGCGCGGTGCCGCCGAGGGTCGCCTGCACCCGCCGGTCGCCCAGGTCGGACGGGACTTCCGGCAGGATGGCCGGGTCCACCTCCGTGACTGGTGGCAGGGCGCCCAGGGACTGCTCCACGAGCGCCTGGACGCGTTCCAGGGACATGCCTCCGACGACGATGATGGTGAGTTGATCGGGCCTCAGGGCTTGCCGAGCGTAACCTCGCAGCTCCGACCAGCGCAGGGCCTCGATGGAGGGGCCGTATTCGGAGAGATCCCGTCCGTAGGGATGGCCCGACAAGGCGGTGCCGCGCAACAGCGCGGAACCCTGGATGCCCTGGAGCCGCAGGTGGTTGAGGAATTGGGCTCGCACCTGGGCGAAGTGGCTGAGGTGAAGCAGGCGGAGGCGCTGGGCCTCGGTCTGGCACCAGAACGCGAAGGCCTCCTGAGGCAGCTCGGTGTGGGCCATCAAGGCATCCGCCGTCGCCTCGGCCCACTGGCGTCCACCCCGGGCGGTGTAGAGGTCGGCGATGGCGGCGCTGGAGGTGGCAGCTTGCAGCTTGGCCTGGAGGGCCTGGAGGCTGGCCTCCAGGGAGGCGGCCTGGGTGCCCGGGGAGGGGCTCCGGCGGAGTCGGAGGCGCTCGAGGCGAAGGGATTCCAGCAGGCCTTCCTCCTGCTTCAGGAGCCCCTCCAGCTCCCCGGATCCAGCCCCCGGGGCCACATCCTCCGGCCAGGTGGCCCCATAGAGTGCCCCCGCCAGAATGTCGGTGGCACCGGCGAAGGCACCCGGTTCCTCCACCCGCCCGCCCCGGAAGGCCAGGGTGGCATGGAAGGCGGTCAGCCCCTTCCGCTCGACCACCAACAGCCGGGCACCATTGGCCAGTCGCCGCTCCTGGACTTCAGAGGGGTGGGGGACCTGGGCCAGCAGGCTCAGGCAGGCGAGTAGGCAGGAACACAGCAGGCGCATGGTTCCCAGGTTACTACTGGACTCACCGCACCCGGATGCTGCCGTTGGAGGTCTCGAGCCGGATCTGCTGGGACGAGCCCGGCACCTTCACATGGGCGCTGTGCTTGCTCTGCTCGATGACCTGGGCGCCGGGGACGCGGATCTCCAGGGACCCGTTGCTGTTCTCGGCCAGGATGTCACCGGTGGCCTTGCCCAGCTCGACCTCGATGCTGCCGTTGGTGGACTCCAGGCGGATGCCTTCGTTCCAGCCATTCAGGTTGAAGGCGCGAACCGAGCCATTGGTGGTCTCGAGGCGGATGCCCCCCTCGATGTTCTCCAGGATGATGCGGCCGTTGGTGGTGCCCCCATGGATGCGGGCGGCCAGGTCCCTGGCTTCGATGGGTCCGTTGGTGGTTTCCACCTGCACCTCACCACGGATGCGGTTCACCAAAATGCCGCCATTGGTGGCCTCGCAGTGGGCGAAACCTTCCAGGTTCTCCACCGCCACGGTGCCGTTGGTGGTCCGGAAGTGGCCCAGCAGCCGCCGTGGCACCTGCAGGGTCATCTCACAGCGGGGGCTGATGTAGACGCCAAAGCTCCAGGAGGGCTGCTGGAACCGGGCTTCGATGTCGAGGTCGGGCCCCTTCCGCTCGATCACCAGCTGGACCCGGCGCTTCTCGCTATCTCGGATCTGGGCCGTGAGGGACACTTCATCCCTGTCCCAACCGGTCACCCGGATCGCCCCGTTCCGGTTCTTGACCCAGAGCTTCGAACCTTGGGCGAGGCGCTCCGTGCGCTGTTCGGTGCGGGACCCCGAGGGCACATCCACGCCGATGACCGGCGCAGGTGGCGCGGGTGGCGCCGGAGGGGCCGGCGGAGGGGGCGGTACCTGGGCCAGCAGGGCGCTCCCGACCAGAAAGAGGGGGATCCAGCGGCTGGAAACAGTCATGGCAGCTCCCGTGGGAGAAGGGGGAGAAAGATCCAGGGCAGGCCTGGCAAAGAGGTTCACGAACCCCGAATGGGAAGGTTTAGTCACGATACCCTGGAAGTTCCTAGGAGTGCCCCATGTCCGTGTATATCCTCTCTGCCACCCGCACTGCCGTCGGCACCTTCGGCGGCGCGCTGAAGCCCCTTTCCTCCGTGCAACTGGGGGCCCTGGCCATTGGCGAGGCCCTGGCCCGGGCGGGAGTGGAGGCCGCCTCCGTGGGCGACGTGGTGATGGGCAATGTCCTCCAAGCCGGCAGTGGTCAGAACGTGGCGCGCCTGGCCGCCCTGAAGGCCGGCCTACCCCATGCGACCCCTGCCCACACTCCCAACCAGGTCTGTGGATCCGGCCTCAAGGCCGTGGCCCTGGGGGCCCAGTCGATCCTGATGCAGGATGCGGAGGTCACGGTGGCCGGCGGCACCGAGAGCATGTCCAATGCGCCCTATCTGCTCCCTGCGGCCAGGTGGGGCGCCCGCATGGGCCACACCCAGCTGGTGGACAGCATGATCCAGGATGGCCTGTGGTGTGGCCACGGCGACACCCACATGGGCATCACCGCCGAGAACATCGCCATCAAGCACGGCATCTCCCGCGAAGCCCAGGACGCCTTTGCCCTGCAGAGCCAGCAGCGTGCCGCCGCCGCGCAGGCGGCGGGCGCCTTCGACCGCGAGGTGTTCCCTGTCACCTTGGCCGGCAAGAAAGGGGACACGGTCTTCAGCCGGGACGAGTACATCAAGCTGGACGCCTCCGCCGAAGGCCTCTCCAAGCTTCGCCCGGCCTTCAAGAAGGACGGCACGGTGACGGCGGGCAATGCCAGCGGCATCAACGACGGTGCTGCCGCCCTGGTGCTGGCCTCCGAGGGGGCCGCCAAGGCCCACCGCCCCATAGCCCGCATCCTCGGCTTCGCCCAGGCGGGGGTGGACCCCGCCACCATGGGCCTGGGCCCCGTTCCGGCCATCCAAAAGCTGCTGGCCAAGACCGGAGTGAAGCTGGCCGACATCGACCTGTTCGAGCTGAACGAGGCCTTCGCCGCCCAGAGCCTGGGCGTCCTGGCGGAGTTGCCGGAACTGGATCCCCGCAAGGTCAATTTGCGGGGTGGCGCCATCGCCATCGGCCACCCCATCGGTGCCAGCGGCACCCGCATCCTCGTCACCCTGCTCCATCTGCTGCAGGACGAGAACAAACGGCTGGGGGTGGCGGCCCTCTGCGTTGGCGGCGGCCAGGGCGTGGCCATGTTGGTCGAGCGCCTCTAAATGATGGAACCGCGAATGGCGCGACCAGGCGCGAACAAAAGCTGCACCCTGTCGCGGACATTCGTGCCATTCGCGGTTAGCTTTTTCCCATGATCACCCTCACCCACGTCGGCAAGCAGTACGACCGCATCCACACCGCCCTGGCGGATGTGAGCTTCAGCATCGAGGCCGGGGAGTTCGTGTTCCTCACGGGGCCCAGCGGCGCGGGGAAGTCCACCCTGCTGAAGCTGCTGTTCCGGGAGCAGGTGCCCAGCAGTGGCGAGATCCAGATGGCGGGGCATCGCCTGGCCTCCATGGCGGAGAAGGAGATCCCCTTGCTGCGGCGCAAGCTGGGCGTGGTCTTCCAGGACTTCAAGCTCATCCGCACCCGCACCATCTTCGAGAACGTCTCCTTCGTCCTGAAGGTGCTGGGCGTCAGTGCCGCCGAGCAGAAACAGCGCACCTTCCGGGCCCTGAAGATGGTCGGTCTCCAGCACAAGCTCAGCAGCTATCCCCTGCAGCTCTCTGGTGGCGAGCAGCAGCGCGTGGCCATCGCCCGGGCCCTGGTGAACGACCCCCTGGTGCTGCTGGCGGACGAGCCCACGGGCAACCTCGATCCCGACTTGGCCCACGAAATCATGACCCTCTTCGAGCGCATCAACGGCCAGGGCACCACCGTGGTGGTGGCCACCCATGACCGCAGCCTCATCCAGCGCATGAAGAAGCGCGTCATCGGCCTCGACCATGGCCGCATCGCCTTCGACCAGCCTGCACCGACGAGTCTGGTGACGGTGTAAATGGCGGTAGGCTGAAGGCTGTCGATTGGATTGCCATGGCCCAGCCCCTTACCGATGCCCGCTTCGTCACCTCCGCCGCAGATGCCAAAAAACTTGGCATCTGCCACGCCGAGGTGGCCTTTGTGGGCCGCAGCAATGTGGGGAAATCCTCCCTGCTGAACGCCCTGGCCAACCAGAAGCAGCTGGCACGGGTGTCCAAGACCCCCGGCCGGACCCGGCTCATCAACGTGTTCCTGACCGGCCCCGACCGCTGGATCGTGGACCTGCCCGGCTACGGCTTCGCCACGGGTCCCGCGGCCGAGCGCGCCACCTGGCAGGCCATGGTGGAAGGCTACCTCCTGGGCCGGGCCACGCTGCGCATGGTCTTCGTGCTGGTGGATGGCGAGGTGGGCCCCACCAAGCTGGACCACGCCATGATCGAGTGGCTGCGCGTCGAGGGCCTGCCCCATCGCATCGTGGCGACCAAGGTCGATCAGGTGAAGCCCAGCAAGGCCCTCAAGCAGCGGAAGGACGTCGCCGCGGCGCTCGGTCTGCAGGCCACGGACATCGCCTGGGTGAGCGCCGCCAAGGGTGGCGGCATTCCCGAACTGCGGCGGGAAGTCGCCGATCTGCTGAATCTTTAGAGGGGCTCCACCCGCCCACCGCGCCAGACCATGAAGGACCCTTCATGGGCCCAGGGCAGGGCGATGCCGTTCGCCTCCACTTCATGGGTATGGAAATGTCCAGTCAGGAAGGTGCGCCCGGGATGAGCCTCCGCCACCTGCCGGAAGGCCGCCCGGGGGAAGGCCAGCTTGTAGGTGGCGTTGCTGGTGCGGAGCTTCCGCTCCAGCCAGGCGGAGACCCTGCGGGCGGTGCCTCCGGGCATCAGCCGGAACAGCAGCCAGAGCGGCCCCGAACGGGAGATCAGGTTCCACAGGCGGTACTGGCGGTCCGCCGAATTGATGAGATCGCCGTGCTCCCAGGCCAGCGGCTCTGCTTCCAGGGCACCACCGATGCCTTCGCCCAGCAGGTCGAAGCGGGCCGCGTGCCCATCCAGGAAATACTCGCGGTTGCCCAGCCAAAGCCCCACCCAACGGTCCTGGGCGCGGCGTTGGCCCACCCATGACAAAAAGGTCCCCTGGGCGGGCGTCTCCATGCCCGGCAGGCCCACCCACACATCGAAGACGTCCCCAAGGAAGAGCCAGTCGGCCTCGGGATGGCTGAGGGTGGCCGCCTCAAGGCCCGTCAGGAGCGCGCCCCAATGCGGATCCGCCACCAGGATCAGATCCCGTCCTGGATCGGGCCGCCGGGCTTTCCCGCGGGCCCAGGAGAGGCCGCTGAGCCGCCGGGTCCAGAGGTAGGGCAGGCTGGCCAGGAGGATCCCCAGGCTGCCGCCGAGGGCATCTGCCACCCAGTCCCCGAACTCGCAGGACCGACCGGGCACATACAGCTGATGCCATTCGTCCGTGGCGCCGAAAAGGGCCACAGCCAGGAAGACCAAGCCGTGCCGACGATACATGGGCAAGTCCGGGCGGTTGCGCTGCAAAGCCAGATCCAGACACAGGCCCAACAAGCCAAAGACGCTGGCATGGGCCACCTTGTCCAAGGGTGGTGGCAGCACGATCCCCCCCGGATAGTGCGACTGGGCGCTGAGCCAAACGATGGCCGCAGCCACCGACAGGGGGAGGAACCAGAACCCGAGCTTGCGCATGCCCCATCCAACCACGGGCCGGGGGCCTCTGCGAAGGGCCGGGGGAAGCCACAGTCCTTTCCGGCCACCTGCGGAAGGGTGGACCCAGGGCCAACCAGCTTCTTAACATCAATTAACTTGTGGGATCTCCAGAGCACTGGCGAGATGGAGCCAGAGGCTCCCATGCAGCTGACCGCCCATGACCTTCGCATCCTCCAGCACGCGTCCACCGACGTCCAGGGGTGCCTGACCTACACCCTCTCGGCCGAGGGCTCTCTGTTGCTGCAGGGGCGCGGGCTGGCCCAGCCGCTGCCCGCCGGGGATTCGCTGCCGAAGCTGGAACAGATCGGGCTGGTCAGCCGAGGCCTGCACCGCACCCTCGTGCTCACCCCCCAAGGCTGGGACGTGGTTCGAGATCTGGTCTAAGAAGGACCATTCCGGCGCGTCTGCCTGTGACTTCGATCCCCCCTGGGACATGAAAAAGGCCCGGCAGGTGCCGGGCCGTTGCTGGTAGTCCCAAGGGGAATCCCTCCACGTCACCGCTGCGGCTGCGCCTCCGGGGTGACGTTCCGGCCGCACGGCCGACTGCGCCTGGGCCTTCGCCTCCGGCGGACCGGGGCGAGCAGCCCCCCAGGCTGCCCGCCCCTGGCCCTGTCGGCGCGTCTGCCTGTGACTTCGATCCCCCCTGGGACATGAAAAAGGCCCGGCAGGTGCCGGGCCGTTGCTGGTAGTCCCAAGGGGAATCGAACCCCTGTTCCCGCCGTGAGAGGGCGGTGTACTAACCGCTATACGATGGGACCATCGAACAAGTTTTGAATGGTTGGGGAGGAAGGATTTGAACCCTCACCTGACGGTACCAGAAACCGTTGTCCTACCATTAGACCACTCCCCAACGAGTGGAAAACCCAATGTACCAGGTGCGGGACAAAAGGCAAGAGGTCGTTCTGTCGATGGGGATGTAGCCTTCGGATAAGGGGTGTTCACATGGCGGATTCCATCAAGCTTGCCTACTTCATGGCGACCAAGGAGGGGGCGAGCTACCTCGGGGGATTGCTCGTCACCGACACGTCCGGCATCCCTCTGGATTTCCGCTACACGGAACCCATCACGCCCACCCGCCTGCAGAGCATCCTCTACGGGAAATCCCTCGAGCCGCACCTCAAGGAGGAGGTGATCCAGAAGACCCTCCTCAAGGAACTCAAGACGCCGCCGGATCTCTTCATCATCAGCACCGCCGAATTGACCGGTGGCTGGACGGGGGACGCCAAGTACCCCGTGCTGGCGGTGCAGAAGAGCCAGGAGTCGGCTCTCGCCAAGGTAGGCGAAGCCTTCCGCGTCGGCCCCCGGGAACTGCTCCTCCAACTGGCGGAAGGCGCGGCTCCCCTGCGGGTCCTGTTCGCCGCGTCGGTGGATGCCGCAGCCCAGGAGCAGGCCGTGGTGAAGCTCCTGGAGGCGGGCTATCACATGGACCTCGCCGAGCCGCTGGAGCGCGTCACCGCCGCCCTGCAGAGCCTCGTGGTCAAGGGCAGCTGATGCTGGGGAGGGTCCGGGAGGCCGTGGCGGATGCAGCGGAGACACTGCGCCGGGCCTTTGCGGGTACGGCCGTCAAGACCCTCCCCCCAGAGCCCTTCCGGGTCGTGGGCCGGGGGACCTCTCTGCTGCAGGGCACGGCGCAGTCAGGCCTCGAACCGCCTGTGGCGTTGCCCCGGGACATGCCCCGGCTGAGCGAGACAGTGGCGGGACATGCCCTCCCGCCCTTCCAGGCGACCCTGCAAGCCGAAGCGGGCTGGGCTCGTTGGGGCGTCGAGGCCGAGGTCATTCGCATGACCCCTCTGGAAGCGGGCGGAGCCAGCCGGATGGCGGTACCACCCCTCCCGCGCACGGCCGCCGCCCGGGGGCGGCTGGACCCTCTGGTTCGACCGGAGGCCCGGCGAATCCTGACCGCCATGGGGGAGACGGAAGCCCGGCAGCTCGACCCTAGGGTGGCCCCACCCAGGGCCGAGCCTGGGTTGGAGGCGCTGCTTGAGCTCGCCGTGCCCTTCCGGGCCCAGGACATCCAGAGGCTGCCCAAGGGGCTGTGGATGCGCTACAGCCTGCAGCTGGTCCGGGGAACGGGCGAAAACGTCCGGAACCTCGAGGTGCTCGGCCTGTTCCAGATCCCCCGGAAGGGGGTGGCCGACCTGCGTCACGACCCCTGGAGTGGCCGGTTGCTGCTTCGCCTCGAGGCCTCGGCCCTGAAGGCGCCCCGCGCACCATTCATCCTGGCCCGCCGGAAGGACGATGGGGGACTGGTGAGTTGCTTTGTGGAGGATCCATGACCAGCGAGGAGGCCGACAAGCACCCCCCTCCGGGTCTGGAGACGCTGCCCGGCCTGCCGGAGATGGAGACGGTGGTGCGTACCAAGGCGGAGGGAGAGGTGCCCCTCGCCCCGGCCCAGTGGGCGCTGGTGGCCTATGCGGGCGCTGCCCTGGGACGGGTCTTTCCCCTGTCGGTGGGCGACATGCTGGTGGGGCGGGCCCCGGACTCGGGCGTGGTGCTGCTGGATGGCGAGGTGAGCCGCCAGCATGCCCGCCTGATTGTGAATGATCAGCAGGTGGTGGTTGAGGACCTGGGCTCCACCAATGGCACGCGTGTGAACGGCGAGCGCATCGGGGCCCCGGTGAAGCTGCAGACCGGAGATCGAGTGGCCATCGGTGCCCACGTGCTCAAGCTGGTGTTCCTGGACCCCCTCGAGCGGGCCTTTCATGAGACGCTGCTCGACCTGAGCACCCGCGATCCCCTCACGGGCCTGGCCAACCGGGGCAACGTGCTGGCCGAGTACCAGAACCGCTTCGGCCTGAGCCTGCGCTACGACCGTCCCATCTCGGTGGTCGTCTGTGACCTTGACCACTTCAAGCGTGTGAACGATACCCATGGCCACGGCGCCGGGGATTTCGTGCTCCACACCTTCGGGGAACGGCTTCTGGCCACCCTGCGCGAAGCGGACCTCGCCGGCCGTATCGGGGGTGAGGAGTTCCTCATGGTGCTGCCGGAGACGGATCTGTCCGGCGCCCGGCCCTTCGCCGAGCGCCTGCGGAAAGCCATCGCCTCGACTCCCATTCCGTTGCCGTCCGGCCCCCTCCAGGTCACGTGCAGCCTGGGCATCGCCCAGCGCAGTGCCGCCGACCTGGAAGCGGGCCGGCTGCTCGCCCGCGCCGATGCCGCCCTCTATCGCGCCAAGGCCGACGGGCGAGACCGGGTATGCGAGGCGTAGGCCTGGGCAACTTCCGATAGACTTTCCCGAATGCCCCTCGACGACACCCCCCCCGATCTCCCTCCCCTGGACCCGGCTTTGGAGCTGGAGGATGCGGAACTGCTGGAGGATCTCGACACCCGGGAATGGGTATTGATCCGATACGTGGGGCAGCCGTTGGGCGCCTTCTTTCCGCTGCCGCTGGCGGGTCTGGATATCGGCCGCGCACCGGAGAATGGACTCTGCCTGCCCGAACCGGAGGTGAGTCGCCGGCACGCCCGGTTGCAGGTGGCCGCGAACCTGGAGTCCGTGGAGCTGAGGGACCTGGGCTCCACCAACGGGGTGTTCGTCAATGGCCGTCGGGTCCAGGCGGACCCAGGGCCTGTCCGGCTGGGCTCCGAGGATGTGCTGCGCGTTGGGGGCCATGCCTTCAAGCTCAAGCACATGGATGCCCTGGAGCGGGCCTACCACCAGGACATGCTGGAGCGCACCACCCAGGATCCCCTTACCGGGGTGGGGAACCGCGCGGCGGTGCTGCAGCAGCTCCAGGCCCAGGTGGACCTGGCCCGCCGCCATCAGCGCGCCCTGGGCGTGATCCTGGCGGACCTGGACTGGTTCAAGCGCGTCAACGACACCCATGGCCACCGCACCGGCGACCGCGCCCTGGAATGCTTCGGTGCCCTCCTGCTGCGGCGGCTCCGGGGCTCGGACCTGGTGGGGCGCCTCGGCGGGGATGAATTCCTTATCGTGCTGCCCGAGACCGGGGGCATGGAGGCGCTGCAGGCGGCGGAGGGGCTGCGCCGAGCCCTGCTGGACCAGCCCCTGGCCCTGGAGGATGGCCGCACGCTCACCCTCTCCTGCAGCCTGGGTGTGGCCGCGCTCAAGCCCGAGGATGCGGATGGCGGGGGCCTCCTGGCCCGGGCGGACGCGGCCCTCTACGCGGCCAAGGCCGGGGGACGGGACCGCGCGTTCCCGGCCCCATGAGCGGCCTTCGCCCGCCCGCCCAAATCGGCAGCGTGCGCCTGCTGGAGCCGCTGGGGGAAGGTGGCATGGCCCTGGTCTTCCGGGGGGAGGATCGCTTCCGGCCTGGGCAGGTCTGCGCCGTGAAGCTGCTGCGTCCCGAGGTGCACCGGGAGATGGATCTGGTGCGGCGGTTCCTGCGGGAAGGGGAGGTGCTCACCCGGCTCTCGCATCCGGGGCTGGTGGAGATCTTCGCCTTCGGCACCAGCGGCTCGTGGCCCTACCTCATCATGGAGCTGCTGCCGGGGGGGAGCCTCAAGGCCTGCCGGGGCGAGGCGCCGGCCAGCCTCATCCGCCGCCTGCTGCCTGTCTGCGGCGCGCTGGAGGTAGCGCACCAGGCGGGCGTGGTGCACCGGGACCTCAAGCCTTCGAACCTCCTGTTCTCTCCCGAGGGACAGCTCAAGGTCACGGATTTCGGCGTCTGCTACTGGGAGGGCGAGGAGGGCCGAACCCGGGCCACCCGCAGCCAGATGGTCGTGGGCACGGTGGGCTACATGGCCCCCGAGCAGCACGGCGACCCCCGCCAGGTGGACGGCCGCTGCGACGTCTATGCCCTGGGCGCCATCCTCTTCGAGTTCACCACCGGGCAGGCCTACGCCCAGGTACAGCTGCCGCCGGCGGCGGTGCGACCCGGTTTTCCCCCCCGGTTGGCGGGGCTGATCCTCCGGGCCCTGCAACCCGATCCCGTCAAGCGCCTGCCGGACATGGTTGCCTTCGAGGACGGACTCACAGCCTGGCTCGAGAGCGCCGAGGCCGCCGGCTGGGGCGCCGAGCCCCTGCCGGGCTTCTCCACCCGGGAGCGGGAGGAACCGACGGTGGCCCGGCCGCGCCGAGAAGAGAGCCCGGATACACGGCTCGGGCCCTACCTGGATGCCCTGGCCACGGGCCCCGTGGGAGCCCGGCGCGCGGCGGCGGATGGCCTGGTGGTGGCCGTCCGGCCCAGCGACAGCGCCTGGTTGGTGGAGGCCCTGGCCCGCGCACCTGAAGGGGCCCGCTTCGCCCTGGCCCGGGCCCTCGGCAAGGTGGGCGCCGCCGAGTCCCTGGGCTGCCTGCTGGCCCTGCTGGGAGATCCCTTCGCCCAGCGGGAGGCCGCCGAGGCGGCCGCCGAGGTGGCCCTGCGGACCAGCCAGATCGACGAAACCCGCCGGGCCCTGGCGGAGTCAGGGCTGGGCGCCGCCTGGCGCTGGCCAGCCCGCGCGGTCCTGGGCGACGAAGCCTGGCTGCAGGCCCTTCAGCTGGAGTGGCCCCGCCTGACCCCGCCCTTCCGCCTGCAGGCCCTGGAGGCGGGCCGTCGCCTTCCCGAGGCCCTGCGGGCCCGCCTGAAGGCCGTCACCCAGGATGCCACGGGCCAGGTGCGGGCCATCTGGGACACGCTCTAGGCGCTCCTGGGGTACCATCCACCCTTCCTGCGAGGTGGCCCCATGGTCCTGCTGCTGCTGTTCATGGCCTTGGCGATCGGGTTGATCATCCCCCTGCAGGCGGCGGTCAACAACGCCCTGCAGGTTGCCCTGCGGAGCGGGGCGCTGCTGGCCGCCTTCATCTCCTTCGCCGTCGGCACCGTGGCGCTGGCCGTGATGGCGATGCTGACCGGCCAGCCCTGGGCCGCCCTGGGTGGACTTCCGCGCGTGCCCTGGTGGCTGTGGACGGGGGGCGTGATGGGCGCGTTCTTTGTGTTCGGTTCCACCCTGCTGGCCCCCCGCATCGGGTTGGCGGCCATGGTGTCCCTGGTGGTGGCAGGGCAGGTGATCTCCTCCCTGGCCTTCGATCACCTGGGTGCGGTGGGACTGCCCGTACGCGAGGTCTCCTGGGTGCGGATCACCGGGGCCATCCTCATCCTCGGTGGGGTGCTGCTGGTGAACTTCGGCGACCGCTGGTTGGCCCGAATCTAGGGCTTCTTCGATCGCGCGGCCACCTTGTCCAGCGCATCCCAGATCTGGTGGCAATCCTCACAGGAAGAGCGGGGATCTCCGCAGGGGAAGCCGTCCACGCCGATGCCCTCGCACTTGGGGGTGCGGAAGAAGTAGAGCAGCTCGGTGAGGGAGCCGTGCACTCGGCTGCGGAGGGCATCGTCCGGCAGGGCGCGCAGATCTTGGATGAGCTTCCATTCGGTGGGGCTCAGGTCGGGACGGTCTGGGGTCTGGGACATAGACACTCCGGAAGGGCAGAGTATACCGGCCCGGTGGTACCGCCGCTAAACGCCCTGCGACGGGATTCGTATCCCACACACGATCTCTGACACCCAGGAGGCTTGCATGTCCCTCGCCCGTCCTTTCGTTGCGGCCGTGGCCGCCCTCGTCCTCAGCGCGCCGTTGGCAGCTCAGTCCCTGGTGATCCAGCCCACCAAGGCGGAAAAGACCACGGAGACCCGGACCCTGCCCCTGGCCGCCGGCTCCACCCTGTTGGTGAAGAACATCAACGGGTTCATCCAGGTGGAGGCCTGGGACCGGGAAGAGGTCCAGTTCACCGGGGCCTTCAAGCCCAGCAGCAAGGACGAGCAGGTGAAGGTCGAAGTCTCGTCCAAGCCGGGTGCCATGGAAATCAGAGGCATCTACCCGAAACATACGGGCTGGGGTTCCTATCAAGGGCCGCAGTGCCAGATGACCCTCAAGGTGCCGCGCCGCGTGGTGCCCACCCTGGAGACCCTCAACGGCGAGGTCACGCTGAGCGGTACCCAGGGCAAAGCCACCATCGGCACCGTGAACGGGGGCATCCGGGTGACCAACCTGACGGATTCGCTCAAGGCCGAGACCGTCAACGGCGGCATCCACCTCGATCAGGTGACGGGCAGCCTGTCGCTGCAGACCGTGAATGGTGCCATCAAGGGATCGGGCCTGGATGGCCAGGGGCAGGGCGTCAAGGCCGAGACGGTGAACGGCTCCATCCACCTGCAGCTGGGCGGCATGAAGGGGCGGCTCAAGGCCAGCACCGTCAACGGCGGGATCTCCTTCAATGCCAAGGGGGCCGAGCAGGTGGAGGTGAAGAAGCACCGGGTGACGGCGGTGTTCCCGGGCAGCGAGCAGGGCATCGAGATCGAAACGGTGAACGGAGCCATTTCGTTGGATTGATTGACTTTTTGCAGGAGCAACAGGGGACCGGCGGAGCCGGTCCCCTGTTTTGTCTACCGTCACATCGTGTAATTTTAAGATTGACGAGTCCTGATTCTGAATTAGGCTTGTCCACATGCCAGGCGGGTGCCTGGTGTTGCCCTGGGATGCCCCGTGAGTGGAACGCGCCGACTCCTCTTCTTCAGCCTGGCCTCTGCCGTGTTGCTCGGGGTGTTCCTGGGCTCCGGGGCCTACACCTTCGTGTCGGCCCATGGCACGTCCTACCTGTCGAACGATCCCCAGGTCTGCGTGAACTGCCACATCATGCGCGAGGACTATGACGGGTGGCAGCACGCCTCCCACCACGCCGTGGCCACCTGCAACGACTGTCACCTGCCGCACGACAACGTGGTGCACAAGTTCTTCGTGAAGGCCAGCAACGGGTACCACCACTCCAAGGCGTTCACCCTGCTGGATTTCAAGGAACCCATCCGCATCAAGCCCGGCAATGCCGAAGTGCTGGAGGCGAACTGCCTGCGCTGCCACGGCGAGCTGACGGAGGAGCTCACCGCCCACGGTACCCTGGGCGTGCCCACCGATCCCAGCCAGAAGGCCGACCTCTACGGCTGCGTCCGCTGCCACCAGGGCGTGGGCCATGGCCCCACCCGCTAAACCTTGTGATGAGCTGTTTCCCCTGAACCCCAACCCGACGATGCGTGCCACCCACGCGGGAGGACCCCTGCAATGACCGACCAACCCACACCGATGCTCTCCCGCCCCTGGGTTCGCATGGGGCTCCTCACTGTCGGCGCAGCCCTGGCCACGGTGCTGGTGATGTCCCTTTACGCCAGCATCTCCAGCCGGAAGGCCGAGGCGCGGCAGACCAGCTTCAAGCTGGTGGATCTCGACGAGAAGACCGTCGACCCCGCCCTCTGGGGGAAGAACTTCCCCCGGCAGTACGATGCCTACCTCCGCACCGCCGAGAAGTACAGCACCAAGTACGGCGGCGCCGGCAGCGAGGGCTTGCCCAAGAGCCGCATCAAGGAGGATCCCCGCCTCGTCACGATCTTCGACGGCTACGCCTTCTCCATCGACTTCAACCAGCGCCAGGGCCACGCCTACATGCTGGACGACCAGCGCAACACCAAGCGCGTCACCGAGCGCAAACAGCCAGGCTCCTGCCTCCACTGCCACGCCTCCAACACCGTGGCCTTCCGCGAGATGGGGTTGAAGGGCGGGGCTCCAGGCACCCTGGACGAGCCGTTCACCAGCCCCAACGCCCAGGCCCAGCTCATGAAGGGCTTCGAGGACCTCTGCAAGCTGCCCTACGCGGAAGCCACCAAGCTGGTGAAGCATCCCGTGGCCTGCATCGACTGCCACGACCCAAAGACCATGTCCCTGCGGGTCACCAAGCCCGGCTTCATCCGCGGCATCGTGGCCCTGGCCAACAGCACCGAGCCCGTGCCGCACCTGCCCTCCATCGAGAAGTGGCGCAAGGGTGACAAGGCCACTCCCTACGACGCCAACCGCGACGCCTCCCGCCAGGAGCTGCGCTCCATGGTGTGCGGCCAGTGCCACGTGGAGTACTACTGCGGGCCCAAGGTCACCCTCTTCTTCCCCTGGAACAAGGGACTCAAGGTCGAACAGATCGAAGCCACCTACGATGAGTACAAGTTCCCTGACGGCCACCGCTTCTTCGACTGGCAGCACGGCAAGACCGGCGCCGAGGTGCTCAAGGCCCAGCACCCCGAGTTCGAGATGTGGAGCCAGGGCATCCACGCCCGCTCCGGTGTCTCCTGCTCCGACTGCCACATGCCCTACAAGCGCGAGGGGGCCATCAAGATCAGCGACCACCAGGTGCGCAGCCCGCTGCTGGATGTCTCCCGCGCCTGCCAGACCTGCCACCGCTTCCCGGAGGAGGAGCTGAAGGCCCGCGTCACCGCCATCCAGGACCGCACCAAGGCCCTCATGGACCGCGCCGAGGATGCGGTGGTGGACCTCATCACCAACCTCGAGGCCGCCAAGAAGGCTGGCATCGACGAGGCCAAGCTGAAGCCGGTCCTCGAACTCCAGCGCAAGGCCCAGTGGCGCGTGGACTTCGTGAACGCCGAGAACTCCATGGGCTTCCACGCCCCCCAGGAGGCCGCCCGCATCCTCGGCGAGGCCATTGACTACGCCCGGCAGGGCCAGGTGGTCCTGCGGGACTTGGGGGCCCCCAAGGTGGCGAAGAAGTAGCGTTAGGCTCTCGTCTCACGACGCAGGGCGCCTTCGGGCGCCCTGCGCGCAGGTGGGCTCGGTCAAGTTAGCCCAGGAACTTGCCCAGAAGGCTCCCCAGCCCCTGCTGGAGGTCCACCCCGTGGGGGACCGACCCCTGGGGGGTGAGCTGGTTGATCAGGTCGGGCAGGAGGCCTGCGAGTCCCCCGTCAATCTGGTCGGCGGAAAGCCCCGACTGCTGGGCCAGGGCAGCCACCTGCTCACCCCCCAGGGCCTGGTGGAGCTTATCGGCGCCCACTGGCAGGTTCTCGCCGGTGCCCACCCAGGAGGCCACCTGGTCTCCCAGGCCTCCGGCCTGGAGCTTGCCGAGCAGGCCCTGGAGACCCCCGGGCTGGTTCTGGATCATGCCGATGACGGCGTTGAGCAACTGCCCTTTGGTGTCGCCCCCCGTGTCGCCGCCGAGAAACTGTCCTGCCAGGTCCATGAAACCCATGGGATTCACCTTTCACTAGGGGAGTCGGGGATCGCCCGGGCTCGTTGTGGTTGAGGGAGGGATGGCTGAGCCTTTGGGGAGGAGGAGGACCTGGACCTTGGCCGCCCGCAGCAGGAGCACCTCGTCCCAGAGCACCCTTGGATCGAGGCGGGCCGGTTGGGGTCGGCCCTCATCCATCCAGACTGCCTTGGTTCGGAACCAGCCTCGGTGGAGGAAGGCCCAGCGGTCACCGAGGCGGACTAGGTAGCCCGGCTTGAGCCTGGGGACACCCTTGACCCGGCGGGCGAAGGCGCGACCCGCCCAGGCATCGGCGGGAGCCTCGAGCTCCAGCAGGCGCAGCGCAACCCACCGAGGGGGAACCGCCCTGGGCTGGGGCTCGAGCAGCGTACGGATCCTGGCCGCCAGCACCGCCACCAGGAAGCCCGCCACCCGGAAGACGAGGGGGAGCAGCCAGGCGATGGCCAGCAGGATGGCCAGGAGGATGGGAAGGGCCACCCGGGGGTGGGCGTAGGCCAGCATCAGCAGACCCACCACGCCCAGGTCCTCGGCGAGGCTCAACAGGCTGTGGGAGGCCGGCTCCGGGGTGGCGTGGGCCAGGAGGCGAACGCCCATCTTGGTGCCGTGGGCGCCCAGGGCAATGGTGCCGCCGGCGACGGCAGCGGCCACCTGCAGGGCCGGGGACACCTGGCCCACCGAGGCGAGCGCCAGCAGGGCCCCGCCCACGGGGCGGATGAACGTGTGGACCGCGTCCCAGACCGGGGTGACGAAGGGGACCTTGTCCGCCAGGAACTCGAGGAGAAACAGCCCCCCGCTCACCCCGAGGACCAGCGGGTGGGCCAGGACCTGAAGCTCGGTGGGGAGTCCCACGACCCAGTGGAACCGCTGGGCACATCCCACCACCAGCACCGTCAGGTACAGGTTGACCCCGGACACCACCGAGAGGCCGAGGAGCCCTGCCAGCTGCTGAAGGGGTGCCATGGAGCTAGCTCCCGGACAGGGAAAGCGTCACCGCTCAGCCACTGGCACGGAGGGAGACCTCCGTGCCAGTGGCCATGTGAGCCGTGCCTACTTCTTCTTTGCCGGGGCCTTGGCCGCACCCTTGGCTTCGATCTTGGTGGCGACCTGCTTGTAGGTGACGGTGACCTTGTCACCGGCCTTCAGGGCCTCCTTGCCGGCGGTGCTGCCGTCGGTGTAGAAGCGCCACTGCTCCTTGCCGAGGTCCAGCGTGAAGCTGTCGGGGGCGACGTCCTTGACCGTGCCGGTCTTCTGGTAGCTGGCGGCCGCGGCGGCCCAGCCGAGGCCGGCGCCGAGCACGGCGACGGCGGCGAAGGCGGAGAGGGATTTCAGGCGCATGGGGTTCTCCTTGGGAAAGGAAACCCAGCCTAGCAGGGAAAAAACGGCAATGTCCCTCACACAAGCTTACAGATGAGCCGCACCGCCATCCCCCCCCCGTCTGGCTACCGGTAGGTCGCCAACATGGCCTTGAGGGTCGCAGCCAGGTGTCGCCGCAGGGAGGGCGGCTCGAGCACCTCCGCGTCGGCGCCGAACTGCAGGATGAAGCGCGTGGGGCCGGTGAGGTCCGTTGCAAGGAAGGCAAGGCGCACGGTGCCGCCCTTCTCCTTGCGGACCTCGACCGAGGGCAGAGCCGGCGGCGCATCCAGCAGCGCCTGGGGCCAGTTGGTGCCGCCAACCCGCAGGGCAACCTGGAAGGGCTCCGTGGGGCTGAACCAGCCGCCGATCTGGAGGTCCCGGGCCCGCTCCAGGGGGCGCTTGTCGGGGATCAGGCCCCGTTTGGGCAGGGCCCGCGCCTCGTCGATGCGGGCCAGGCGGAAGTGCCGGGGCTCCTGCTTGCCCAGGTCCCAGGCCAGCAGGAAGGCGCCGCCGGAAAAGACATCATGCGTCAGGGTGAAGGGTACGACGCTGCGGGTGCTGGTGCGTCCCGTGGAGGCGGCGGCATAGGTCAGCTCCAGTTCCCGGGGACCTTCGGGGTGCCCCAGGGCCAGCAGCACCTGGGTGAGCATCTTCGTGTCGAGGGCCTGCTGGTCGTCGGCGCTGCCGCGCACGCTGACGTGCGCCTGGAGGGCCGTGAAGACGGCCCGGTCGCGGCTGCTGAGGTGGCTGTCCGCCAGCTGGCGCAGGCCCTCCAGCTGGTCGTACCAGAGCTCGGTGGCGGTGCCCTCCAGGGCCATGAGGGCCACCTCCAGGGCCATGCGCGCATGGGGCGTGATGCGGCTGTCCCACTCGGGGGCCTTCTCCAGGGTGAAGTGGATGACGGCGGGCCGGCCCTCCCGCGCCTTGCCGAACCGGCCACCCTGGTCCTCCAGCAGCTGGATGGCGCGGTCCACGGTGCGCATGGCCACGCCGCCCAGGCGGCGGGCGAGGGCCGCCTTGGTGATGCCCGGCTCCCCGGCGTCCCGGATGGCCTCCAGCACCAGCTGGAGCCGCTCGGGCTTCACCAGGTGGCCGCCATCGGGGCGAGGGGAAGCCAGGGGTTTGCGGGCGGCAGGACGGGCCATGACGACCTCCAGGGTGTACCCAGAATTGGCCACCCATTGTCCAATGGCAAGGGACATCCCGCGGTGCAGCTTCCCTCAGGAGATTATGGGGTCCGACCGCCAGAGCCCCAGGAAGGCCGAGTCATCCCAGGTGCGGGCTTCGCCGAGCACCAGGTGGGCTCCTGCGTAGAGCCCGCTCCAGAGCGCCGCCCGAACCGGGGGCTCCCCCAGTCGGGTCACGGGCAATTCGATGCGGGTGTCGTGGTCCCATTCCAGGCGGACGTTTAGGCGGCGAAGGCGGCCCATCAGGGTGCCGTGGTCCAATCCCGCATGAAAGGGGGTGGCCGCCGCCATGACCTTTTCCCGGTCATGGTAGGGGCCACGGCCCGCCTCGGCATGGAAAGCCGCACCGCCCAGGACCTCCGCAGGGATGGCCTGCCCCGCGGTATCCCACACCAGGCCCAACGCGGCCGTGGCCAACTCCGCCGCCCAGTCCCAGGCCGTGCCCGTGGCGCTAAACAGGCTGGGGGCATGGGACGGGGCCCCTAGCAGGCCGAAGGCCACGCCTTCGGCCCGGTTGCGGAGCTGGGCGTAGCTCAGGCACCCCCACTCCGGCGCCGTCAGGGCGGGGCGCTCCTGCAGCCGGGCAGCGCGCTGGATGAGCAGGTCCCTCAGGGTGGTGGCCATAACCAAGTATCCCAAAGGTTTATGCATCACCGAGGGGGGAAGTGGTCGCGCACCCCGAAAAGGGTTATCAACCCCCGTCCCGGTGGCCGGGTCAGTGGGGGTGTCCGATTCCCCACCACCCTTTCCAGAGCCCCGGCTCTGATGATGGAGTCCTTCATGCGCCTCTCGATCCGAACCCTGTCCCTGCTGGCGGTTCCCGCCCTGACCACCCTGGCCCTCACAGTGGCCTGCGGCGGCAGCGGCAGCACCGCCACCTCCACCACGCCCGTGCCGACCGGCAAGACGGCCATCATCCTCACGGACGCACCCTCCGACCAGTGGTCCGCCGTCGAGGTGGTGGTCACCAAGGTGACCCTGCTGAACAAGGCCGACCACAACCGGGAGGTGGTGGCCTTCGAAGGTGCCACGGCCAAGATCAACCTGGTGGACCTCGACAGCGTGGGCGAGCTGCTGGCCACCGCCCAGATCCCCGTGGGAACCTACGACGCGTTACGTGTCACCATCGATCCCGCCAGCGTGAACCTGGTGAAGGCCGATGGCACGGCCGTTCCCAGCAGCCAGGTGCATGTGCAGGGCAAGAGCGTGCTGGTGGGCCTGAGCACCGACCTGGTGGTGACCGACGGTGATAGCAATGCCGTGCAGATCGACTTCGACCTCAGCCACCCGCTCTTCCTGGTGCAGCTGCCCAACGGCGACTGGGCCATGAACCTGCAGGTGCGCCACCGGCCCAACGCCAACGGGATGATGGGCATGCGCGAGCTGATGTTCCGGCACCGCCGCGGCGCCATCGCTTCCGTCGGAGCCTCCTCCTTCGTGCTGCACACGGACAGCGGCAATGACCTGACCGTCAACGTGGACGCGGGGGCCTGGTTCTTCGATGTGGACACCAAGACCGTCGGCAGCTTCGCGGGCCTGGCCGCAGGCAAGAACGCCCTGGTCTCCCTCCGCATGCAGCCCGATGGCAGCCTCTGGGCGGTGCGCGTGTGGTACGGCGCCAACGTGCTGCCGGGCTGGACCCCGGAAGGCCACGTGGTGGGCGTGGACCGCGTCAACAACCGGCTGCTGGTGAGCACCAATGCCACCGTGCCCCGCGCCATCGCCATCGACTCCGACACCGCCTTCACCTTCCACACCAGCCAGACCCTGGGCACCGGAACCGGTGTGCTGGCCAATGTCTGGACGGGCTTCAAGGTCCAGGTGGCGGTCAAGGATCCGCTCCAGGTTCCCATGCACGCCAGCTCGGTGAACATCCAGCGGGCCGTGGACGGCGGCGTCATCAAGACCGCGGATGCCTCCCAGTTCACCTACACGCACCTGATGGCTGGAGACCGCACCCACGCCTATGCCAGCCCCTTCACCTGGTGGTACCTCGGCTTCCCCGGCGTGACCTCCACGGACAGCGGCGCCTTCGCCACGGCCTGCGCCGGCTCCGGGGATGTGCGGGTCCAGGGCGTGAGCGACCTGGTCTGGAACAGTGGCACCAGCGCCTGGGATGCCAGCACCGCCATCTTCCTGCCGGTGGCCCTGCCCCAGGGCACCATCACCACCTCCTACAACGGCGGCCAGCTCGGCTTCACCTTCATCAACACCTTGGCGGCCAGCCAGCCCCTGACGGTCACCCTGAACCCGACCCCAGGGCTGCAGCCCGCGGTCCTGGAAGTGGCGAAGCAGGGCAGCGTGGTCACCGTGACGCCTGTGGATGTGAGCGCCTGGGCCACCAAGCTCGTGGCGGGCACCCAGGCCCGGGTGGCGGTGGTTCCCAAGACCGACGGCACCTATGCGGCCTATGCCGTGGTGGTCTTCACCGGCTTCTGAGTGGACCGGGATCCTGCCCAAAAAGTGGCGCCTTCGGGCGCCACTTTTATGTGTTTCAAGCCCAGGCAGCCATGGCCCCGACGGTGAACTCGGGGTGTTGGTCCATGAGGGGTCTGGGGGGCGGGACGGGGCTGATGCGGTGGAACCCAGCGTGGTCCAGGGCGAGGACCCAGGCTTCGGGGGTGAGGAAGCCGTGGCGGGGGCGCCAGCGGGGGTCCAGGGCGACATCCGTGAAGCTGCGGATGAAGGAGAAGAAGAACTCCAGGTAGAGCGGCGTGTCCAGGGTGGGCTTGAGGCATTCCCCGACGATGAGTCTGCCACCGGGTTTCAGGCGGCTGCGCAGGTCCCGCAGGGTGGCTTCGAGGTCGGACGCGACATGCAGCACGTTGATGCCCACGATGGCATCGAGGCTCGCCGCTTCGATCCCCTGGTCGCCGAGGGGGCGGTTCATGTCCAGGGCCTGGAAGCTGAGGGGCAGCCCCGGGGCGGCGGCCTTGAGGTCGCGCTGCGCCCGCCGCAGGAACGTGGGGGCCACATCGGTGAAGCGGTAGTCCGCCAGGCGGGCGAGCCAGCCTTCCTCTGCGCCGCGCGCCGCCACGAGCTGGGCGAATGAGCCCGCCCCGGCCCCCAGCTCCAGCACCCGGGCCCCTTCGGGCAGGCCTTCCCGGAAGGCCAGCAGGGTGAGCAGGTTGTTTGGCAGGTAGCAGAGGTTCTCGTTGCGGAAGTAGGTCAGCCAGAGCGGGAACAGCGTGAGGTCGAACAGGAGGCCCTCGCCCGCCTTGCCCTCGGTGAAGAAGGGGCCGATGCGGCTGCGCACGCCATCCAGCAGCTCGAAGTTCACGCCATGGCCGGGGGCTTCAGCCTCGGCGATCTGCCGGATCTCGGTGAGGTCCAGGTCGGGGTTCCCTTCAAGAAGGTACCCATCCTCCACCTTGCGCAGCAGCCCTTCCGTGACGAGGAACGGGAGCATCCACGCCAGGGGCTTGCGGACCTGGTCGGGCCAGCCCAGGCAGAGGTCGTCGAGGCTGGCGCCCGTGCGCAGGCGCCCCTCCAGGCCGAGGTCGAGCAGCACCAGCAGGCAGGTGCGGGCGGTGTAGAGGGCTGAGGCCCGGTGCAGGATCCGGAACGGCCGGGTGAAGAGCTGGGCGATCTCAGCCCCGTGGGATCCCAGCAGCTCGAGGCTCGGGGGAGCCCCGATGGGACCCAGGCCCGGAACCATCAGTCCATCATTTCACTGATGCTGCGGCCGCCGTGGATGCGCAGGATGGCATCCCCGAACAGGGCAGCCGTCGACAGCACCTTGAGGTTGGGCATGGCCTTGCGGAACCGCTCTGGCACCGGGATGCTGTCGGTCACCACCAGCTCGTCGAGGTTTGCGGAGGACAGGGTTTCGAGGGCGTTGCCGGAGAGCACCGGGTGGGTGACGCCCACCCGCACGGAGCGGGCGCCGAACTCGCGGATGATCCGGGCGGCCTCCTTGATGGAGCCGCCGGTGGCGATCTCGTCGTCATAGATGATGGCGTCGCGGTCCTTCACGTCGCCGATGAGGGCCACACTCTGGGCCTTCTCCGAGTCGTCGAAGCGGCGCTTGTCGATGATGGCCATGGGTACCGAGAGGCGCTTGGCGAAGTGCCCGGCGAACTTGGCGGCCCCGGCGTCCGTGGCCACCACCGTTGCGTTGGAGAGGTCCAGGGAGCTGAAGTAGTTGCTCAGGATGGGGGTGGCCAGCAGCTGGTCGGCGGGCTTGCGGAAGAAGCCCAGGATCTGGGGCGCGTGCAGGGTCATGGTGAGCACGCGGTCGGCCCCCGCAGTCTCCAGCAGGTCCGCCACCAGCCGGGCCGTGATGGAAATGCGCGCCTCGTCCTTCTTGTCGCTGCGGGCGTAGGGGAAATAGGGAAGGACGGCCGTGATGCGGGCGGCCGAGGCGAACTTGAGGGCGTCGATGAGGATCAGCATCTCCATCAGGTTGTCGCTGACGGGCGGACAGGAGGACTGGATGACGAACACGTCCGCCTCACGGACGTTCTCCTCGACCTTGACCTTGATGTTCTCGTTGGAGAACCGGGTGACCTTCAGGCGCCCCAGGGGCATGCCCATGTGCGTGGCGATGCCCTTCGCCAGGTCCGGGTGGCTGCTCCCGGAAAAGACCTTCATCTCGCCGAACATGGATCCCCCGATCGTGACAAGAGTGTAACCCACGGACCCGGTGGAGGTCGTCACAGGGAATCGGGGAGCCGAAGGGGTTCTTCTATTTGGGTTGCAAGGAGAGAGGCCAGGTCGCAGACAGGGTCTGCTGGTGCCAGGGGTCCCACACTTGGGCCGTAACCAGGAC
This sequence comes from uncultured Acidobacteriota bacterium, assembly GCA_963740385.1. Classification (GTDB taxonomy): domain Bacteria; phylum Acidobacteriota; class Holophagae; order Holophagales; family Holophagaceae; genus Geothrix. The sequence goes on along the minus strand of CAVUDX010000002.1, from coordinate 1,108,464 downwards.
GCTCTGCACCCCTGGCAGGGCGGCAGGCGCGGTGTAGGTCATCCAGGGGATCTGGTAGCGGTCTTGGGGGTAACCAGTGGCGGTCAAGGTGCCGGGATCTGCACCTGGCGGGTCCAGCGTCTCGAGCGTCCAGGTGATCGAAGGATCCGCCAGCATGGGGTTCAGGGTGGCGGCGAAGGTGTCCTGGTCACCGGCTCCCAGAGGGGCACCCCGGAGCCGGTAAGTGCTGGAGAGGGAGAACTGGAGGGGTTGCGTGGGCGACACGAGGGTCAGGGTCAGGCTGACCTGGTGGTCCGAGTTGTAGATGTCCCGATAGCTGGCGGAGATTCGAGCCGAGGTGCCGGGATCATCCGCAGACGGGGGCAGGAAGAAGGCCGGTTCCCAGTCGTTCGCCATCGCCAAAGGGGTACCCGCCTGGGTCTGAAGCTGCCCCGGACCCACCAGAACCCATGTCACCGCCTTCGAGTTGGCCCCGGTGGGGAAGGATCCCTCGCCCAGGAACACCTGGACCGCAGGCTGTCCCCGATAGGCCGAGGCCCTGCTGGTCGGGTTGCCCAACGGGTTGTAAATGGAGAGGGTGGGAGCTTGAACAGCGGAGCCTCCGGCGGGGCCCGGACAGGCCAGCAGGAGCGGCAATGGCAACACGGCCCCCGCTCGCCTCCATGCTTTCATACCCGGCCGCCCCCCACCCGCTCGATGCGGGCGCCGACGCCCTGGAGCTTGGTCTCCAGTCCGGCATAGCCGCGGTCGAGGTGGTAGATGCGGTCCACCACCGTCTCGCCTTGGGCCACCAGGCCGGCGATGACCAGGGCGGCGCTGGCGCGGAGGTCGGTGGCCATGACGGTACATCCCGTGAGGTCGGCCGGCCCCGCCACGATGGCGGTGTGGCCATCGGTGCGCAGGTTGGCGCCCAGGCGCTCCAGCTCCATGGCGTGCTGGAAGCGGTTCTCGAAGATGCCCTCGTTGATGACGCTGATGCCGCAGGCCTGGGTCATCACGGCCATCACCTGGGCCTGGAGGTCCGTGGGGAAGCCCGGGAAGGGCAGGGTGGTGACGTCCTTGGAGCGCAGCTTCTGGCCGGCCTCCCGCTGGATGCGCAGCTGGCGACCGTCTTGGCCCACGCGCTCGGTGATGACGCAGCCCGAGCGCTCCAGCAGGTCCAGCAGCGAGCGCAGGTGCTCCGGCTCGCAGCGGTCCAGCACCACGTCCCCGGAGGCCGCTGCCACGGCGCACAGGTAGGTGCCGGCCTCGATGCGGTCGGGAATCACCGCATGGTCGCAGCCATGGAGTGCCGCCACGCCCTTGATGGTCAGGGTGCCCGTGCCGAGGCCCTCGATGTGGGCGCCCATCTCGATCAGGAGCTGAGCCAGGTCGCCGATCTCGGGCTCCAGGGCGGCGTTGCGCAGCACCGTGGAGCCTTCGGCCAGCGTGGCGGCCATCAGGATGTTCTCGGTGGCCCCCACGCTCACCTTGTCGAAGGCATGGTCGATGGCCTTCAGGCGACCCGCCACGGAGGCATGGATGTAGCCGTGGCTGATCTCGATGCGGGCGCCCATGCGCTCCAGGGCCTCCAGGTGGAGGTTCACGGGTCGCGCGCCAATGGCGCAGCCGCCGGGCAGGCTCACCGTGGCCTTGCCGAACCGGGCGAGGAGCGGGCCCAGCACCAGGATGGAGGCCCGCATGGTCTTCACCAGCTCGTAGGGGGCCTTGGGGTCCTCGCTGCCGGCGCAGGCCAGCCGGGCCCGCAATTCGAAGCCGTCCCCTTCGGCGTCCAGGGTGGCCTCGGTGCCCAGGGCCTGCAGCACCTTCACCATGGTACGGATGTCTGCCACCGCAGGCAGGTTGGACAGCACCACCGGCTCGGCCGTCAGCAGGGCCGCCGCCAGGCAGGGCAGGGCCGCGTTCTTGGCACCCGATACGCGGATGCGGCCCCGCAGGGGCTGGCCACCTTGGATCACCAGTCGGTCCATCGAATCTCCAGCCTTCCAGCGTAGCCCAACCGCTGCGGCCTGGACCCACTGGACTGCGCGGACTGCCCTGGCCCTTGGAGGGGACCCTCCGGTGGGGGCGCGGGTGGGAGCCCGTGCGTCGCCGGCCCCTGCTCAGGGCACCGCGGTCGGGCCCCAGCGCTGGGGCACCTTCTGGATGCGGCTGATGTCGTAGTGCTGGTCCTTGAGGAAGGCGAGGAGGCGCTGGTAGTCGGCCTCGGGAATGGTCGGCGTACGGGCCATGATCCAGACATAGTCCCGGGCCTCGCGGCCAATCACCGTCTGGGTGTAGTCGGCACTCACGTAGGCGATGCGGTAGTCAGCCTTGAAGGGCCAGACAAAGCGCATGCCCCACACGGCGTTCGTGGTGCGATCAACCACGAAGCCCCGCGGCTGATAGCGTTTGGGAGGCCCATCGAAGCTGTCGGCGCGGAAGGTGAAGGTGGTGGCGATGGTGCCATCTGCCTCCAGGCGGTAGGATTCCACCGCATTGTGGGCGCCCTTTTCGATGAAGGTGGGAATGTTGGCGATGACGAACCAGTCGCCCATGAACCGGTTGAGGTCCACCTGGGGGGCCAGGGCGAGCGGGGAATGGTGAACCCCGGAACAGCCCACCAGGGGCAGGAGGAGCCCTGCCAGCATGGCCCCCAGGCTTGGGCGGGTCCGGCCGCGGGGCCTGGATTCGCCGGATTCCTGCCCAGCAGGCGGGGAGGCAGGATATTCGGCTACAGAGCTGAAAACGGTCACGGGGTGCCTCCCTGGTGGGGATGAAAGGTACCCCCGTCTGACCCTAACGAAGCGAGGTGGGCTGCCGGAGCCCCTGTCGAGATTATTCACCGCCCTCGGCATCCCGTGCCTTGGCCGGGAGCCCGGCCCCCCGAAATTGGTGTTATGAAGGAGGTGTCCTGTTCGACCACGTCTGGATGGACGCGAGATCCAGAGAAGGGAAGCAACCATGGACCTCCCGGCTCAGAAGGAGTCAGACCCCGGCCGCCTGGCAACGGCGGCCATCAACACCCTCCGTTTCCTGGCGGTGGATGCCATCCAGAAGGCCGACAGCGGCCACCCCGGCCTGCCGTTGGGGGCGGCGCCCATGGCCTACGTGCTCTGGACGCGCTTCCTGAAGCACCATCCCGCGAACCCGGGCTGGTTCGACCGGGATCGCTTCGTGCTCTCCGCCGGGCATGGCTCGGCCCTCCTCTACGGCCTGCTGCACCTGACGGGCTACGACCTGCCCCTGGCGGAGCTCCAGCAGTTCCGGCAGTGGGGCAGCCGCACGCCGGGGCACCCAGAGCGCGGGATGACGCCCGGCGTCGAGGTCACCACCGGCCCGCTGGGCCAGGGGGTTGCCAACGCCGTGGGCCTGGCCATGGCCGAGGCCCACCTGGCCGCGCGCTACAACCGCCCCGGCTTCGACCTCATCGACCACCATACCTATGTGCTGGCCGGGGATGGCGACCTGATGGAAGGCGTGGCCGCCGAGGCGGTGTCCCTGGCAGGGCACCTGCAGCTGGGCAAGCTCCTCTGCCTGTACGACGACAACCGCATCACCCTGGCCGCCTCCACCCAGCTGGACTTCACGGAGGACCGGGCCCAGCGGTTCGCCGCCTGTGGCTGGCACACCCAGGTGGTGGCGGATGGCAACGACCTGGACGCCATCGACCAGGCGCTGCGGGCCGCCCGGGCGGAGACGGGCCGCCCCTCCCTGATCCTGGTGCGGACGCATATCGGTTTCGGCTCCCCCCACAAGCAGGACACCTTCGCTGCCCATGGCTCTCCCCTGGGCGAGGCGGAGGTGCGGGCCACCAAGGAGGCCCTGGGCTGGCCGGTGGCGCCCGCGTTCCTGGTACCGCCGGAGGTGGAAGCCCACTGCCACCAGGCCCTGGCAGCCGGGGCCCGGCTTGAAGCCGACTGGGACCGTTTGCTGGCGGCCTATGGGGAGGCGCATCCCGACCTGTTCCGGGAGGTGCGGCAGTTGATGGCCGGGGACCTGCCCGAAGGCTGGGACCAGGGCCTGCCTGCGTTTCCACCGGACGCCAAGGGGCTGGCCACGCGGGTCGCCTCAGGCCAGGTGCTCCAGGCCCTCGCCGCCCGCCTGCCGGGCCTGCTGGGGGGATCAGCCGATCTGAACCCTTCCACCCACACGGCCCTGGCGGGTGCGGGGGACTTCCAGAGCCCGGACCGGGCCAAAGGAGACCTGCAGGGCGCGGTGGGCGGCGGCTGGGGCTATGCCGGCCGCAACTTGGCCTTCGGGGTGCGGGAACACGCCATGGGCGCCATCCTCAACGGCCTGGCGGCCCACGGCGGCCTGCAGCCCTTCGGGGCCACCTTCCTGACCTTCTCCGACTACCTGCGCCCGGCCCTCCGGCTGTCGGCCCTGATGGAGCTGCCGGTGGTCCATGTGTTCACCCACGACAGCATCGCCATGGGCGAAGACGGGCCCACCCACCAGTCGGTGGAGCACCTGGCCAGCCTGCGGGCGATCCCCGGCCTCACGGTCTATCGGCCCGGGGATGCCAACGAGACCCTGGAAGCCTGGCGTGCGGCTCTGGCGTCCCGATCTGGCCCCGTGGCCCTGGTGCTCAGCCGCCAGGCGGTGCCGACCCTCGACCGCAGTCGATTTACCTCTGCCGAAGGCCTGCACCGGGGGGCCTACGTGCTGGCGGATCCGCCTGAGGGTGCGCCGAAGCTGGTGCTCATCGCCACCGGCTCGGAGGTGGGCCTCATCGTGGCGGCAGGCGCGATCCTGCAGGCCGAGGGCATCCCCGTGCGGCTGGTCTCCATGCCCAGCTGGGAACGATTCGAGGTCCAGCCTCATCCCTATCGTGAGGCCGTGCTGCCGCCGTCCCTCCGGGCGCGCCTGGCGGTCGAGGCGGGGGTCTCCATGGGCTGGGAGCGGTACGTCGGGGACCTGGGTGAGGTTGTGGCCATGAATCGCTTCGGCGCCTCGGCGCCGGGCCCGGTGCTCATGCAGGCCTTCGGCTTCACGCCGGAGCAGGTCTGCCTTCGGGCCCGGGACCTGCTGCGCAAGGTCCAGGCCGCCGAGCCTTCAACCCCGCCCCCGGGCGGCCTATCCTGATCCCCCACACTGATGCCTGGAGACGCTCCGCAAATGGCGACCCCATGACCCCACCCCCGATCACCACGCTCCTCCTGGACATCGGGGGCGTCCTGCTCACGGACGGCTGGGGGCACGAGGCGCGGGCGGCGGCTGCGGCCGCCTTCGACCTCGAGCTGGAGGACCTGGAAACCCGGCACCACCGGGCTTTCGATACCTACGAGGTGGGCAAGCTCAGCCTGGATGCCTACCTGGACCTGGTGGTGTTCCAGGTGCCCCGGACCTTCACCCGGGCCGATTTCACCCGCTTCATGTTCGCCCAGTCCCAGCCCCATCCCCGGATGATCCAGCTGGTGCGGGACCTCAAGGCCAAGCACGCCCTGAAGGTGCTGGTGCTCAGCAATGAGGGGCGAGAACTGAACGCCCATCGCATCCGCACCTTCCAGCTGGACACCTTCGTGGACGCCTTCATCTCCTCCAGCTTCGTCCACCTGCGCAAGCCCGACCCGGACATCTACCGCCTCGCCCTGGACCTGGCCCAGGTGCCCGGCGACCGGATGCTCTACATCGAGAACACGGACATGTTCGTGCGTGCCGCCGAGGCGCTGGGCATCCGCAGCCTGCTCCACACCGAGGTGGAGGCCACCACCCGGACCCTGGCGGAATGCGGCCTAAGCCTGGATTGAACCTTCCACCTACAGGATTGCCATGAGCACCACCCCTTCCACCTCCCTCACCCAGCGCCCCGAGTGGCACGCCCTGGCGGCCCATGCAGAGCAGCTGCGCAGCCGACACCTGCAGGACCTGTTCGCGGAGGATCCCGGTCGCGGGGAGCGCCTCACCCTTGAAGCGGGTGACCTGTTCCTGGACTACGCCAAGCAGCGGGTGACCGACGAAACCCTGGCCCTGCTGGTGCGCCTGGCGCAGGCCACGGGCCTGGAGGGGCGCATCGCCGCCATGTTCCGGGGCGACCACATCAACCGCACCGAGGACCGGGCGGTGCTGCACGTGGCCCTGCGGGCCCCGAAGGGCGCGACGTTCACCCTGGACGGGCAGGACGTGGTGCCCGAGGTGCACGCCGTGCTCGACCGGATGAACGCCTTCGCCGAGCAGGTGCGGAATGGCCAGTGGAAGGGACACACGGGCAAGCCCATCCGGACGGTGGTCAACATCGGCATCGGCGGCTCGGACCTGGGCCCCGTGATGGCCTACGAGGCGCTGCGGCATGTGAGCGACCGCCACCTCGGCTTCCGGTTCATCTCCAATGTGGACGGTGCCGATTTCCTGGAAGCCTGCCGGGACCTGGATCCGGCGGAGACGTTGTTCATCGTGGCGTCGAAGACCTTCTCCACCCTGGAGACCATGACCAATGCCCAGAGCGCGCGGGCCTGGCTGGTGGCGGGCCTCGGCGGCGCCCAGGAGGCCGTGGCCCGGCACTTCGTAGCCGTCTCCACCAGCACCGAGCGGGTCTCCGCCTTTGGCATCGACCCGGCCAACATGTTCGGGTTCTGGGACTGGGTGGGCGGGCGCTACTCCATGGACTCGGCCATCGGGCTCTCCACGCTGATCGCCATCGGACCGGAGGCCTTCCGGGAGCTGCTGGACGGGTTCCACCGCCTGGACGAGCACTTCCGCAGCGCGCCCCTCGCGCGCAACATGCCGGTGCTGATGGGCCTCATCGGCCTCTGGAACACCACCTTCCTGGGGGCCGAGACCGTGGCGGTGCTGCCCTACGAGCAGTACCTGAAGCGGTTCCCGGCCTACCTCCAGCAGCTCACCATGGAGAGCAACGGCAAGCAGGTCACCCTCGACGGACGACGGGTGGATTACCCCACGGGACCCATCTACTGGGGTGAGCCCGGCACCAACGGCCAGCACTCCTTCTACCAGCTGATCCATCAGGGCACGCGGCTGGTGCCCTGTGACTTCATCGCCTTCGAGCACGCCCTTGAGCCCCTGGGGCCGCACCACGACCTATTGGTGGCCAACGTGTTCGCCCAGGCCCAGGCCCTGGCCTTCGGCAAGACGCTGGACGAAGTTCTGGCTGAAGGCACTTCGAAGGCCTTGGCCCCCCATCGGGTGTTCGACGGCAACCGGCCCTCCAGCGTGCTCATGGCGGCGCGGCTCACCCCGGCCGTGTTGGGCCAGCTGGTGGCGCTCTACGAGCACAGCGTCTTCACCCAGGCGGCCCTCTGGGACATCAACGCCTTCGACCAGTGGGGCGTGGAGCTGGGCAAGGCCCTGGCCCAGGGCATCCTCCCGCAGCTGACGGCCAAAGCCTCGCCCAACCTGCCCCACGACAGCTCGACGAACCACCTGATCCGCCGGTACCGGCGTGCCCAGGGGCGCCTCGGATGACCGGGGACGAGGCGGCGGCCTTCGCGCCCGGCTGGCCCGGCGGCACGCCCCGCTGGACCTCCAGCGCCAAGAGCGGCGTGGGCACGGCGCTGCGTGCCAGCGGCCGGGTCTGGTTCACCCTCAGCCACGGCATCCTGAACGAGGTCTACTACCCGCGCATCGACCAGGCCTGCACCCGGGACCTGGGGCTCCTCGTGACTGACGGCGCAGGCTTCTTCTCGGAGGAGAAGCGGCACGCGGACCATGCCGTCATCCCCTTCGCGGAGGGCATTCCCGCCTTTCATCTCGTGAACACCTGCCGGGAGGGGCGGTACCGCATCGAGAAGGAGGTGCTGGCCGACCCCGCCCGAGAGGTGGTCCTGCAGCGGGTCCGCTTCATTCCGCTGGAGGGCACCCTGGCGGACTACGCCCTGTTCGCCCTGCTGGCGCCCCACCTAGGCAACGCAGGGGCAGGCAACACCGCCTGGGTGGGCGAGAGCAAGGGCCGCCCCATGCTGTTCGCCGAGCGGGACGGCACCGCCCTGGCCCTGGCCTGCGCGCCGGATTGGGCCCGCGGGTCCGCGGGCTTCGTCGGCGTGTCCGAGGGCTGGCGGGATCTGCGGGCCCATGGGCGCATGGCCTGGCGCTACGACCGGGCGGAGAACGGCAATGTGGCCCTCACGGGCGAGGTGGACCTCCAGGCGACCCAGGGTTGCTTCACGCTGGCGCTGGGGTTCGGGCGCACGGCGGAGGAGGCGGCCCACCGCGCCGCCGCAAGCCTCTGGGAGGGCTTCGACCGGGCGGCTGCAGCCTATGTGCAGGGCTGGGAAGCGTGGCAGCAAACCCTTCGCCCCCTGGAGCGCATTGCGCCCGGCGCCCGGGACCTCTATCGGGTCTCCACCGCCGTGCTGCGCACCCACGAGTCCTCCCGCATTCCCGGCGGCCTCATCGCCAGCCTGTCCATCCCCTGGGGCTTCTCCAAGGGCGATGGCGACCTGGGCGGCTACCACCTGGTCTGGCCCCGCGATTTGGTGGAGAGCGCGGGCGGGCTGCTGGCCGCGGGGGCCACCGAGGCGGGGCACCGCATCCTGCGCTACCTCGCCCTCACCCAGGAGGCGGACGGCCACTGGCCCCAGAACATGTGGCTGGACGGCAGCCCCTACTGGCAGGGCATCCAGATGGACGAGACCGGCTTTCCGATCCTGCTGGTGGACCTGGCCCACCGGCAGGGGGCCCTGGCTCCGGACGACCTGGGGCGGCTGTGGCCCATGGTCCGCAAGGCCTGCGGCTTCCTGGTGCGGAATGGCCCGGTCACCGCCCAGGACCGCTGGGAGGAGGACCCGGGCTACTCGCCCTTCACCCTGGCCGTGGAGGTGGCGGCACTGCTCTGCGGGGCCGACCTCGCCGACCGCTTCGAACCCGCCCTGGCCGGGTATCTGCGGGAGACCGCCGATGCCTGGAACGCGGCCATCGAGCGGTGGACCTACGTGACCGACACGGAGCTGGCCCGGCAGGTGGGGGTGGCCGGGTACTACGTGCGCATCGCCAACCCCGATGCCGCCGATGCGGCCTCGCCCACCGGGGGCTTCGTGCCCATCAAGAACCGGCCCCCGGGCCAGGACTGCCAGAACGCCGCCCAGCTGGTGAGCCCCGATGCCCTGGCCCTGGTGCGCTTCGGCCTCCGCGCGCCGGAGGACCCGCGCATCCTCGACACGGTGAGGGTGATCGATGCGCTGCTGAAGTGCGACCTGCCCCAGGGACCTGCCTGGCGGCGGTACAACGGCGACGGCTACGGCGAACACGAGGACGGCCGCCCCTTCGACGGCACCGGCATCGGGCGGCCCTGGCCCCTCCTCACCGGGGAGCGCGCCCACTACGAGCTGGCGGCGGGCCGGCTGGCGGCGGCAGAGGCCCTGCGCCTCACCCTGGCGGGGTTTGCCAACGACGGGGGGCTGCTGCCGGAACAAGTCTGGGATGGTGCCGACCTCCCGGAGCGGGAGCTCTTCCACGGCCAGGCCACGGGCTCCGCCATGCCCCTGGTGTGGGCCCACGCGGAGTATGTGAAGCTCTGCCGCTCCCTGGCGGATGGCCAGGTCTTCGACCTGCCGCCCCAGCCCGTGCAGCGCTACCAGGTGGCGCAGGTCGGCTCGGGCTTCGCGCCTTGGCGCTTCAACCACAAGTGCCAGGTCCTCCCCGCCGGGAAGGTCCTGCGGTTGGAGGTGCTGGCGCCGGCCACGGTGCACTGGAGCGCCGACGGTTGGCAGACCGTGGTGGACACGCCCACCCGGGACACGGGGCTGGGTCTGCATGCGGCGGACCTGCCCACCGCGGGCCTGGCGCCAGGTCAGCGGCTGACCTTCACCTTCTTCTGGCCCGAGGCCCAGCGCTGGGAAGGGGCTGATTTCACCGTGGCGGTCGGCCCAGCCACGCCCGTCCCTGAAGGAGCCCGACCATGACCGCCCCGACGCCCTCCGATGCCTTCGTCTTCTTCGGCGCCACGGGGGACCTGGCCTTCAAGAAGGTGTTCCCGGCCCTGCAGGCCATGATCCGCCGGGGGCACCTGGACATCCCCATCATTGGCGTGGCGCGGGCGGGCTACACGCTGGAGCGCCTGGTCGAGCGGGCCCGGGCGAGCCTCGAGGCTCACGGTGGCGGCGTCGACGAGGCCGCCTTCGGACGCCTGCGGGAACTCCTGCACTACGTGGAGGGGGACTACCACGAGCAGACGACCTTTCTGGAACTGCGTCGCCAGCTGGGGACGGCGGCCCATCCCATCCACTACCTGGCCATCCCCCCGAGCATGTTCCCGGTGGTCATCGGGCACCTGGGCAGCTCCGGCTGCGCCGAGGGGGCCCGGGTGATTGTGGAGAAGCCCTTCGGCCGGGATCTGGCCTCCGCCCTGGCGCTGAACCGCGCCATCGGCACCGTGTTCGACGAGGCCAGCGTCTTCCGCATCGACCACTACCTGGGCAAGGAGGCCGTCCAGAACCTGCTGGTGTTCCGCTTCGCCAACACCTTCCTCGAGCCCATCTGGAACCGCCACTACGTCGAGAGCGTGCAGATCACCATGGCCGAAGCCTTCGGCGTCCAGGGACGGGGCAAGTTCTACGAGGAGGCGGGGGCCATCCGGGACGTGGTCCAGAACCACCTGATGCAGGTGGTGGGCTTCCTGGCCATGGAACCCCCGGCCACCACCTACCGCGAGGCCATGCGCGATGAGGTGGTGAAGGTGTTCCGGCAGATCCGCCCGCTGGCCGCCGCCGACCTGGTGCGGGGCCAGTTCCAGGGCTACCGCGACGAGCCGGGGGTGGCCCCGGATTCGGCGGTGGAGACCTATGCCGCCCTGCGGCTCGAAGTGGATTCCTGGCGCTGGGAGGGCGTGCCCTTCTTCATCCGGGCCGGGAAGTCGCTCCCCCTGACCGCCACCGAGGTGATGGTCAAGCTCAAGCGTCCGCCCCTGAGCGGTCTGGCCACCGGGGCCGGGAATCACGTGCGCCTGCGCCTCACGCCGGACCTGCACATCGGCCTGGGGGCCCGCATCAAGGTGCCCGGGGAGGAACTGGTGGGCGAGCCGACGGAGCTGGCCCTCCTCCACTGCCCGGTGGGCGTGGAGATGAGCGCCTACGAGCGGCTGCTCAAGGAGGCCATGGAAGGGGATCCGACCCTCTTCGCCCGGCAGGATGCGGTGGAGGCGGCCTGGGCGGTGGTGGATCCCATTCTTGGTGCGGACACGCCGGTGCACACCTATGCACCGGGCAGCTGGGGACCCGCCGCCGCCGATGCCCTGACCGCGGATGTGGGCGGCTGGGCCTGCCCCGAGGAGGCCTCATGACGACCCTGACCATCGATGTGGGCGGCACCCATGTGAAGGTGCTGGCCTCGGATCAGGCCGAGCCCCGGAAAGTGGACTCGGGTCCTGGCATGACACCTGGGCGCATGGTCGAGGCGGTGCGGCGTCTCACCGCCGACTGGACCTACCACCAGGTGGCCATCGGCTATCCGGGCGTGGTGGTGCATGGCCGCATTGCCGCCGAACCCAAGAATCTGGGGCCGGGCTGGGTCGGCTTCGACTTCGGCGCCGCCTTCGGGCTCCCGGTGCGCCTCATCAACGACGCGGCCATGCAGGCCCTCGGCAGCTACGAGGGGGGCCGCCTGCTCTTCCTGGGGTTGGGCACGGGTCTGGGCTCGGCCATGATCGTGGATGGCCGCCTGGAGCCCATGGAGCTGGCCCATCTGCCCTACCGGAAGGGGCGCACCTATGAGGACTACCTGGGTGTGGCCGGACTGCAGCGCCTGGGAAAGAAGAAGTGGCGCAAGCATGTCTTCGCCGTGGTGGCCCTGCTGCGGGCGGCCCTTGAGCCGGACACCGTCGTGCTGGGTGGCGGCAATGCCCGGAAGCTGGATGACCTGCCGCCTGGGGTCCGTATGGGCGACAACGCCAACGCCTTCACCGGGGGATTCCGGCTGTGGAACCAGGAAGGGAGCACGACATGAAGATCGGGATGATTGGGCTGGGCCGCATGGGGGGCCACATGGTGCGTCGGCTCATGCGGGCCGGGCACAGCTGCGTCGTGCATGACCGCTCCGAGGCGGCTGTCGCCGCGCTGGTGGCGGAGGGCGCCCTCGGGGCCGCCACCCTGGACGCCTTCATCGCACAGCTGCCCCAGCCCCGCGCCGTCTGGCTGATGGTACCGGCCGCCGCAGTGGATGCCGCCCTCGATGAACTCGTGCCAAAGCTGGCGGCGGGGGACACCGTCATCGACGGGGGGAACTCCTACTACGTGGATGATCTGCGGCGTGCCCAGGCCCTCAAGGCCAAAGGGCTCCACTACCTCGATGTGGGCACCAGCGGCGGGGTGCTGGGCCTGGAGCGGGGCTACTGCCAGATGATCGGCGGCGAGGCGGAAGCCGTGCAGCGCCTCGAGCCCATCTTCGCGGCCCTGGCGCCGGGGCGGGGCAGCCTCCCCCGCACCCCGGGGCGGGAGCGGGTGGGGGGCACCGCCGAGCAGGGCTACCTGCACTGTGGCGGGGCCGGGGCGGGCCACTTCGTCAAGATGGTGCACAACGGCATCGAGTACGGCCTCATGGCCGCCTATGCCGAAGGGCTCAGCGTCCTGCGCCACGCCAACGTGGGCACCGGGAGCCGGGCGGTGGACGCGGAAACGACGCCCCTGCGGGATCCCGAGCTCTATGCCTACGACTTCAACCTGGGCGACATCGCCGAGGTCTGGCGGCGGGGCAGCGTCGTGGCCTCCTGGCTGCTGGACCTGACGGCCGGTGCCCTGCTGGAGCAGCCGGACCTGGGCACCTTCGAGGGCCGCGTCTCCGACTCGGGCGAGGGCCGTTGGACGGTCAAGGCCGCCATCGATGAGTCCGTGCCGGTGCCTGTGCTCAGCACGGCGCTGTATCAGCGGTTCTCCTCCCGGGGCGAAGCCGACTACGCCGACAAGCTCCTCTCGGCCATGCGCCACGCCTTTGGCGGGCACCAGGAGAAGAAGGACTGACCAGGGCCCTAGAGGATCCGTCCCCGCAGGGCCACGGAGGGCAGGGGGCCCCAGGCGCGACCGTCCCGGCTGTCGGGGCGGTTGTCGCCCAGGAGGAGGTAGCCCTCGCCACAGCGCTGGCGCCCTTCGCCACTGCGGTCGGGATGCAGCACCCAGGGCTCGTCCAGACGGCGGCCGTCCACCTGGATATCGGGGCCCTGCCAGGCCACGGTCTCGCCCGGGAGCCCCAGCACCCGCTTCACCGAGGGACCTGAAGGGCCTTCCACCACCCAGACCTCGCCCCGGCGAGGGGCGTGGCTGGCCCAGGCCCGGAGCACCCAGCGCCACTCGCCATTGCGCAGCTCCGGCTCCATGCTGCGTCCGCTCACCCACACGGGGTGCACCACGGCCAGGGGAGACAGGGCCAGGGAGAGGGCGAGCAGGGGGAGCCAGGGCTTCATGGTCATGCTTTCTGGATGCGCGTTCATCGGGCCACGTTCCCGCCCTAGGCCCGCAAGGCCAGGCGCCGGCCCCGGCCGTCCGTGAGCACCACTTCCTTGAGGCGGGCCGGGGCTGGCACATGGGGGGCGAGGTCCGTCAGCAGGCGCTGCGCCAGGGCCTGGGGGCCATCGAGGCCCAGGTCCGACAGCAGCCGCCCCTGCAGGGGGCCGAGCAGGCGGTCCAGGGTCGCCTCCAGGTCGCGGAAGTCCACCACCACATCGAACCCGTCCAGCCCGGGCCGCGTGGCCACCACCTCCACGGTGTAGTCGTGGCCCTCCCAGGTGTCGCCGGTGCGGAAAACCACCGAGAGGGGGCGGGTCACCGCGGCTTCAAAGTGGAGGGGGGAAGGGGTTCCCAAGACTGACTCCAGGTCGGGACTTCAGTTTCGCATGGCCACGGCTACACTGGGCCTTCGACCCCTGCATACCTGACAATCAGGTGGGACAATGATGGGACCCGGCGCTCCAGCGGCGGCCCGTTCTGAACCTCGATCGCAAGGAGGGACCCCATGAAGGCCCTGGAAATCGCGCTGTTCTGGATCATGACGCTGGGTGCCGGCGGGTTCTTCGTGTGGACCATGCGGCAGCGCCTGGCCACCCTCAAGGCCGGCTTGCCGGACAACCGCTTCGACCAGCCCTGGGTGCGCCTCAAGGGCGTGGTCACCCTGGCGCTGCTCCAGAAACGCATGGTGCGCGACAAATACGCCGGCTTCTATCACATCCTCATCTTCTGGGGCTTCTGCGTCTTGGCGCTGCGCTCCATCGGGCTCGTGGTGGAGGGGCTCTTTCCCGCCTTCCACATGACCGAGGCCCTTGGTGCCTTCGGCTACGGCTACCAGGCCACCAAGGACATCTTCGAGGTGCTGGTGCTGCTGGGTCTCGGCCTCGCGGCCTTCCGCCGCCTGGTCATCAAGCCCTGGCGACTGGAGAACAGCTGGGACGCCTGGGCCACGCTGAGCCTCATCGGCGGCCTGATGGTCACGGACCTGCTGGCGGACGGGGCCTACATTTGGATCCACAACCCCGCCTGGAAGGCCTGGGCTCCCGTGAGCCTGGCCGTGGCCCAGCTGCTGCGGGGCCTGGACGGTACGGCCCTCACGGCCCTCTACAAGACCATGTGGTGGCTGCACCTGGCCATCCTCTACTTCTTCGCCAACTTCCTCCCCTACTCCAAGCACTTCCATGTGTTCACGAGCCTCTTCAACATCTACTTCCGTGAGCTGGAGCCCCAGAAGAACCTCAAGCCCATGGACATGGAGGCCGAGCACTTCGGCATCAACAAGATCCAGGACTTCACCTGGAAGCAGATGCTGGACTTCTACACCTGCGTGGAGTGCGGCCGCTGCCTGGAGAACTGCCCCACCACCCTGACGGGCAAGCCCCTGCGCCCCAAGGATTTCGGCACCGACCTGCGGGACTACCTCAAGGCCACGCCGCTCGAGCAGATGGGCCAGGACCAATCCGTGCCCGAAGACAGGCTGCTCATCGGTGGGCCCGTGCCCGAAGGATCCCACTGGCAGCGCGACGACGAAGTGGCCCCCTGGAGCAAGGAACAGCTGGAAGGCTGGATCAGCCAGGACACCATCTGGGCCTGCACCAGCTGCGGCTACTGCGAGTGGGCCTGCCCCCTGCAGATCAGCTTCGTGGACAAGCTCATCGGCATGCGCCGCTACCTCACGCTGGAAGAGAGCAACTTCCCGGCGGAGGCCCAGACAGCCTTCAAGGGCATGGAGCGCCAGGGCAATCCGTGGAACCTGCCCCAGGCCGACCGAGCCAAGTGGGCCGAGGGCCTGCACGTGCCCACCATCGCCGAGAACCCCGAGGCGGAGTACTTGTTCTGGGTGGGCTGCGCTGGCTCCTACGATGCCGCCGGCCAGAAGGTCTCCCAGGCCCTGGTGAAGCTGCTGCAGGCCGCAGGCGTCTCCTTCGCGATCCTCGGCAACGAGGAGAGCTGCACCTGCGAGTCCGCCCGGCGCCTGGGGAATGAGTACCTCTTCCAGACCGCCACCGAGACCAACGTGGAGCTCCTCAAGGGCCACGGCGTGAAGAAGGTCATCACCAACTGCCCCCACTGCCTCAACACCCTCAAGAACGAGTATCCGGCCTTCGGGGGCGAATTCGAGGTGGTGCATGGCACGGAGCTGGTGGCCAAGCTCATCGGTGACGGCAAGCTCAAGATGGAGCAGACGGTGGATGTGGACCTGACCTACCACGACCCCTGCTACCTCAGCCGCATCAACGGCCAGGTGGAAGCACCCCGCGCCATCCTGGACGCCATCCCCGGCGTGAAGCTCACGGAGATGGAGAAGCACGGCGAGGCCACCATGTGCTGCGGCGCCGGTGGCGGCCGGTTCTGGCTGGAGGAGCACCTGGGCAAGCGCGTGAACCACGAGCGCTTCGAGCAGGCCATGGAGACCAAGGCCAGCACCATCGCCGTGGGCTGCCCCTTCTGCAACGTCATGCTGAACAACGCGGCGGGCGAGACCGGCCATGAGGGAGTCGCCACCACGGACATCCTGGAACTGGCGGCCAAGTCCCTGAAGGCCTGACGCCCAAGGCGGCCCAGGCACCCATCGCCCGGATGCTGTGCATCCGGGCGATGTTTCATAGGGCCATATTTATCAATTAATTATCAAATTTAATACAAAAATGTAAAAAATTAATAGATCTAGTACAATTTTGTCATTCCCGGGAAGCAGCCATGACCCCCTCGGACGAAGCCCTCCGTCTGTCGCCCCTCTTGGAGCTGAGCCAAACCCTGGCGGAGGCAGACCTCCGCACGGCCCTCTCCCGGGGGCTGGAGATCCTGGCGGAGGCGTTCCAGGCCTTGAACGGGGCCATCCTCCTGGCCGACGAGGAGGGGAAGCAGCTTCGCATCGAGGCGGCCCATGGGTTGTCCCCCCAGGCGGTGGCCCGGGCCCACTACCGGTCGGGGGAGGGCATCAACGGCCGGGTGCTGGCCAGCGGCAAGGCTGTGGTGCTGCCGCAAGCCAGCCAGGAGCCTCTGTTCCTGGACCGTACGGGGGTCCTCAAGGCGCAGAAGCGCAAGCAGGCTGAGCTTTCCTTCCTCTGTGTCCCCATTTTCCTGGACCGGAAGGTGGCGGGGACTCTGTGCCTGACCCTGCCCTTCGAGCCCCGGCGGGACTTCGAGCGGGACACCCGGCTGCTCCAGATCGCCGCGTCGATGCTGGGCCTCGCCATGAAGGTGGCCCGCCTGGTGGCAGCGGACCGGCAGCGGCTGGCGGAGGAGAACCAGCAGCTGCGCCAGGAGCTGCGGGAGCGCTACGACCTGCGTCACCTCATCGGCCACAGCCACGCCATGCAGCGGGTCTACGAGGCGGTGGCCCAGGCGGCGCCCAGCAGCACCACGGTGCTCATCCGGGGCGAGTCGGGCACCGGCAAGGAGCTGGTGGCCCACGCGCTGCACTACAACTCGCCCAGAGCCGAGAAGCCCTTCATCAAGGTGAGCTGTGGGGCGCTGCCGGAGACCCTCATCGAGTCAGAACTGTTCGGCTATGAGCCTGGCGCCTTCACCGATGCCCGCCACCAGAAGAAGGGCCGCTTCGAGCTGGCCCACGGCGGCACCCTGTTCCTGGACGAGGTGGGCGAGCTGTCCCCGGCCACCCAGGTGAAGCTCCTGCGGGTGCTCCAGGAGCGGGAGTTCGAGCGCCTGGGCGGGGTGAGCCCAGTGAAGGTGGACGTGCGGCTCATCGCCGCCACCCACCGGGATCTGGAAGCCGCCGTGAGGGCGGGCACCTTCCGAGAGGACCTCTACTACCGCCTGCACGTCTTCGAGCTGTTCATGCCGCCCCTGCGGGAGCGCCAGGCGGACATCCTGCTGTTGGCGGACCACTTCGTGGAGAAGGTGGCCGGCGCCCAGGGCAAGGACGTGCGTCGCATCTCCACCTCGGCCATCGACATGCTGGCGGCCTACCACTGGCCCGGCAACGTGCGGGAGCTGGAGAACGCCATCGAGCGGGCCGTCCTGGTCTGCGAGGGCGGCGTGATCCACGCCCACCACCTGCCACCCTCTCTGCAGACTGCCGAAGTCTCGGGGACCCTCCCGGGAACCGGGCTCGGGGATGCCGTCGCGGCCTTCGAGCGGGACCTGCTGCAGGACGCCCTGAAGTCAGCCCGGGGCAACCGCTCCAGGGCGGCGCGCCTGCTGCAGACCACCGAGCGCATCCTCAACTACAAGGTTCAGAAGTACGGATTGGAGCCTGAGCGGTTCCGAAGCTCATAAATACTACAAAAATGTATAAAATTAAAACGAATGCCACAAAATTGTGGATCAATTTTTCAGAGCTGTCATTAATAAAAATTTAATAAATTTAATAATTACAATATTTAAACAAATTAATATGGACTAACCACCCCTCGGCACGGTCCCTGCTCTGGTTCTGGACTGACGGGGCCGATGGTCGACCCCGGGAACTGGGAGGACGGGATCGGAGCAAACACCACCGTGGCCTGGACCGAACATCGGATTCCCTCGGTGCAGGCCACACCGATCCACTGTGCTCCCGAGGAGGCGTGTTCATGAACCGGCGAACCCTGATCAGGGCCCTCGCGGTGGCTGTGGCTTTTGCGGCCATCACCCCGCTGCTCTTCGCGGCCGATCCAAGCGGTGGTGCCACGGGCGGCATCCAGAATGTGCCCGCCCAGACGCCGGGGGCCCCGACCCTCCAGGAGGTGGGGGCGGCTGTGGGACAGACCCGGGTGGCCCTGAACTTTGTCTGGGTGCTGCTGGCGGGCTTCCTGGTGATGTTCATGCAGGCGGGTTTCGCCCTGGCGGAGACCGGCTTCACCCGGGCGAAGAACGCCGCCCACACTATGATGATGAACTTCATGGTCTACGCCGTGGGCATCCTGGGCTTCTGGGCAGTGGGCTACGCCGTGCAGATGGGCGGTTCGGGCGCCACCATGGGCGCTGCCCTGAGCGCGCCCGAGGGCATGTCGAAGCTCATTGGTCCCACCATCCACGGCAACCTCTGGGGACTCTTCGGCGGCAAGGGCTTCTTCCTGACGGGCGTCGCCTACGACGTGTCGGCCTTCGCCATGTTCCTCTTCCAGATGGTGTTCATGGACACCGCCCTCACCATCCCCACGGGGTCCATGGCCGAGCGCTGGAAGCTGTCGGCGTTCCTCGTGTATGGGTTCGTCGCCTCCGCCCTGATCTACCCCGTCTTCGGCTGTTGGGCCTGGGGTGGTGGCTGGCTCTCCACCCTCAGCAAGGAAGGCCTGGGCCACGGCTATGTGGACTTTGCCGGATCCGGCGTGGTGCACCTGACCGGCGGGGTCATGGCCCTCACGGGCGCCATCGTCCTCGGGCCCCGCATCGGGAAGTACCTCAAGGGGAAGGCGCAGGCCATTCCGGGCCACAACCTGCCCATGGGGGTGCTGGGCTGCTTCATCCTGGCCTTCGGCTGGTTCGGCTTCAACGCGGGCTCCACCCTGGCTGGAACCGACCTCCGCATCGCCGTGGTGGCTGTGAACACCATGCTGGCCTCGGCCTCCGGGGCAGCCCTCGCCTATGCCTACACCTGGAAGAAGTTCGGGGCTCCGGATCTGTCCATGGCGGTCAACGGCATGCTGGCGGGCCTGGTGGCCATCACCGCGCCCTGTGCCTTCGTGAACGCGCCGGTGGCGGTGCTGATCGGCGCGGTGGCGGGGGTGTTGGTGGTGGTCGCGGCCCTCTACATCGAGAACACCCTCAAGATCGATGACCCGGTGGGCGCCATCGCCGTCCACGGCGTCAACGGCGCCTGGGGCCTCGTGGCCCTGGGGCTCTTCGCCGACGGGACCTACGGCCAGGGACTCAACGGCCCCGCGACGGGGGTCACGGGCCTGTTCTACGGCGATGGGCGACAGCTGCTGGCCCAGCTCATCGGCATCGGCGCCAATGTCCTCTGGGTTGGGGTCTCCAGCTACGCCCTCTTCAAGGTATTGGACAAGACGCTGGGCATGCGGGTCTCGCCGGAGCAGGAGATGGCCGGTCTGGACTTCCACGAAGTGTCTGCGCCGGCCTATCCCGGCGATGGCTCGACCGTGAATACCCCCGTCATGATCCTTCCCAAACCCCTTTCTACAAGCAAGTTCCTCCCCCCTTCCAAGCCCGCCACCACAGGAGGTGACGCATGAGCACGCAGCAGGAGCGAAGTGCCACGGGGTCGAAGACATCGTCCGCAGGATGCGGCACAGGAGGTGACGCATGAGCACGCAGCAGGAGCGAAGTGCCACGGGGTCGAAGACATCGTCCGCAGGATGCGGCACAGGAGGTGACGCATGAGCACGCAGCAGGAGCGAAGTGCCACGGGGTCGAAGACATCGTCCGCAGGATGCGGCACAGGAGGTGACGCATGAAGCTCATCACGGCCATCATCCGACCCGAGAAGCTCGAAGAGGTGAAGTCGGCCTTGTTCGAGGCTGAGGTCACGGGGTTGACGATCCTGCGGGTCGCGGGTCACGGCGGCGAGAAGATCGCCCTGGAGACCTACCGGGGGGCACCCATGGTCTATGAATTCCACGAGAAGATCCAGCTGGACATTGCGGTGTCGGAGCCCTTCGTGGCCATCACCATCAAGGCCATCCTGGAATCGGCCCGCACCGGCGAGGTGGGCGACGGCAAGATTTTCGTCCGCCCCCTGGAGCAGGTGATCCGCATCCGCACTGGCGAGCTCGATGTCGAGGCGCTCACGCCGGAACCCCTGCGTCACCACTGACCCATCCAGCTCTACCTACCTGCTAGGACCCGGCCCTTCCGGACCAGGTCTCAGCCACTCCCTGCTTGGGGTCTGCGGCGCTTTCCGGCCCGCCCAGGTAGGCCCTGCCCGCGCGACCCCCTCCCTGGAGCCTGCATGCATTGTTTCCGTGCCCTTCCCCTGGCCCTTGCGCTGCCCCTGTTGGCGCAAACCCCTCCGACGGCACCACCTTCGATCCTGGGCTTCGCCCTCACCGGATCCACCACCCTTGGGTCCCAGTACATCTTCCGCGGGCTGACCCAGACCGACGGCAAACCCACCGTGCAGGCCGAGCTGGACCTGGTGCATCCGTCGGGGTTCTACGCCAGCGCCTTCTTCAGCAATGTCTCCTGGATCTCGGACCAGTTCAGCACCGGGCCGGTGTCGGCCAGCCTGGAAGTGGACCTGTTCGGGGGCTACAAGTGGGCCTTCGCCAAGGACTGGACCCTGGATCTAGGCCTCTACCGCTACCTCTATCCGGGTACCTACGACAGCCTCGGCAGCTACACCCCCCACACCACCGAGGCCTACCTGGGGGTCGGCTACAGCTGGGCCAGCCTCAAATATTCACGGGTGATCAGTGCGGGGAATTTCGGGATCCCCGAGGCTGAAGGCTCCAGCTATGTGGACCTCAGCCTGGCCATCCCGGTGGGCGACAGCGGCTGGACCGTCCAGGCCCACGGGGGCAGGACCACATACAAGACCCCCGATGCCACCCTCAACGAGCTGCTGAACTACACCGACTACAAGCTGGGGATCGCCAAGGAGGTCAAGGGCTACACCTTGGCCCTGGCCGGAACGAGTGCTGATACCGAGGACCTCGGCTACCGCAACGCCATGGGACGCAACATCGGAAAGGGTCGTCTCACCTTCACCTTGGCGAAGGCCTTCTGACCGGCGAGGGCAAGGTCCCTGGCGGTTCGGCTCAGGGAGCCACCAGGCCGGGCAGGGCAGCCAGGTCCCGCAGCTCGCCATCGGGCTGTTCGGGCAGGCGCTCCGGGGGCTGGCCGGTGCGGTTGACCCAGAGGACCCGCAGCCCGCTGGCCTTGGCGGACCAGGCATCCCACCCGTTGGAGGACAGGAAGCACAGGCGCTCGGCAGGCAGGTTCAGGCGCTCCGAAGCCAGGGCGTAGACCTTCGGGTGAGGCTTGAACACGCCCACCGCCTCGACCGACAGCACCGCATCGAACAGGCCCGCAAGGCCGGCATGGTCCACGGCGGCGGCCAGCATGGCCGGGGTCCCATTGGAAAGAATGGCCACCCGCTGCCCTTGCGCCCGGAGCGCCTGCAGGGTGGCGGGCACCTCCGGGTAGGCGGAGATGCTCAGGTAGAGCGCCATCAGGTGGTCCCGCAGGCCAGGCTGCCGGATCCCGTGGGTGTCCAGGGCAAAGTCCAGGGCCTCGCCCGTCACCTGCCAGAAGTCGGCATGCCGCCCACCCAGGCCACGCAGCCAGGTGTACTGCAGCTGCTTGGCGCGCCAGAGGTCGGACACCGCCTCCCAGCGCTCGCCCAGGGCGGCCTGGGCCCCCCGGGCCACGCTGCTGGTGTCGAACAGGGTGCCGTAGGCATCGAACACGCAGGCCGAGACCTGCTCCAGGCGAGGGGGTGGCTGCATGGGTGCCTCCATTCCAGGGCCATTGTGCCAGCACGCCAAAGGGTGAGGAGGGCAGCCCATCCCGGGCAATTCCGATAAGCTACCTTCCATGTCCCTCGATCCGCGCCTTCTCGACATCCTCTGCTGTCCCGCCTGCCACGGCGACGTGAAGGAGACGCCGGAGGCCATGCTCTGTCTGGCCTGCCAGCGCCTCTACCCCATCGAGGACGGCATCCCCGTCATGCTCATCGATGCTGCGCGAAAGGCCGAGCCATGAGGCTTGACCGGAGCCAGGCCGAATCCCTCCTCCAGCGCATGGCCGGCCGGAAGGTCGCGGTGCTGGGCGATGTCATGCTGGATGAGTATCTCTTCGGGGAGGTCAGCCGCATCTCGCCGGAGGCGCCCGTGCCCATCGTTCGGGTGCTCCGCGAGCGGGCCGTGCTCGGGGGTGCCGCCAACGTCGCGGCCAACCTCAAGGCCCTGGGCACCGAGCCGCTGCTCATTGGCACCCTGCAGAAAGACGCCGCGGGCGAGCGGGTGCTGGGCCTGCTTACAGGCCTGGGGATCTCCATCTCCGGGCTGGTCCTGGATACGGCCAGGCCCACCATCATCAAGACCCGGGTCATCGGGCAGCAGCAGCAGATGCTCCGCATCGACCGGGAGGAGGCCGGAACGCCTGATGCTGGGGTGCTGCTGGGCCTGAAGGATCGCCTCGAGCGCGCCCTGGCCTCGGCATCGGCCCTGATCATCTCCGATTACGCCAAGGGCACGGTGAGCGCCCCGGTCATGGACGCGGTGCGGGCCCTCTGCAAGGCGCGGAACCTGCCTTGGATCGTGGATCCCAAACCCATCCACAAGGACCTCTACCGGGGCGCCACCCTCATGACCCCGAATACCAAGGAGGTGTCCGACCTGGCAGGGTATCCCGCCCGATCAGACATGGAGGTGACGGTGGCGGGTCGGGCCCTGGTGGCAGAGCTGGGCCTCAAGGGCCTGCTGGTCACCCGCAGCGAGCGGGGCATGGCCCTCTTCGCCCCGGATGCGGATCATACAGCCCCATGGATGGTGCCCACG
This sequence comes from uncultured Acidobacteriota bacterium, assembly GCA_963740385.1. Lineage (GTDB taxonomy): Bacteria > Acidobacteriota > Holophagae > Holophagales > Holophagaceae > Geothrix. The sequence goes on along the minus strand of CAVUDX010000002.1, from coordinate 1,085,690 downwards.
GAGGCCCGGGAAGTGTTCGACGTCAGCGGTGCCGGCGACACCGTCATCGCGGCCTTTAGTGCGGCCGTCGCTGCAGGTGGCGACTGGCGGGAGGCCGCCATGCTGGCCAATGCCGCAGCCGGCGTGGTGGTGGCCAAGGTGGGCACCGCCACCGTGACCCCTGAGGAACTGCTCGCGCACTACCACGAGCAAGAGGCCAATTGACGCAGCCGAGGGCCGGCTTGGCCGGTTGCGGCTCCAGGACCCCACGCTTCCCGCGAGCGGAACCCCCGGAGAACGTCAGTTCCGCAGCTCGATGGCCAGCAGGAACTTGTCACCGAAGGGCAGGCGCTCTTTCACCTGGGTGAAGTTCAGGTCGAAGGTTTCGGTCTCGCCTGGCTTGACGGTGCCAAGCTTGGTGCCGCCGGACGCGACGCCGAGCAGGCGTCCATCCTTGTCCAGCACGGCCACGGAGAAGCCAGGCACCTTGGGGTACTTGCCGGTGTTGGTCACTTCCACCTGGGCCCGCGTGCCAAACTCGGCGCCCTTGAAGAGGTCGAAGAAGCCGGGCTTGATCTCGCGCTTGTTGAAAAAGATGCTGCTGACCTTCAAGCCGTCCAGCTGGATGGACAGGGGGATGACCCGGTCCCACGCGTAGGGATAGGTGTCGGAGAAGAAAGAGAGCGGATCCCCCGGGAGGGCCTGAGCTCGGGCCGGGGCGACTGGCGGGGTGGCCGGAGGGGCGACCTTGCTGGGAGCGGCTTCACCAGTTGGGGGCGGTACGGGGGCCGGAGCCGGGGCTGGTGCCGATGCAGGCGCCTCCTGGGGTGGAGGGGGGATCTGCAGGGGCGGTTCCTGGGGAAGCCCCAGCAGGGCAATCAGGAGGAGGGTCTGCATGTCAGCCCTTTCCGAACAGGCCGCCGAAGAGGCCCTTCTTGGGTGAGCCGTCTCCGATGCCCGAATCCAGGCTGGGAGCGCCGCCGCTGCGCTCACGCCGCAGCCGCTCGAAGACTGGTCGCAGGCCGGGAACCTTGTGGGCTTCCAGCCAGTTTTCACTGTGCTGGCGGGCCACGAGGTGGTTCTCGAGGATGCGGCCCTCCTCCACCCAGGCGATGAGCTGCGGCATGGTGAGGCCGCTGTAGATCTCCTCGCCGATCCGGAGACGGAGCTGCTCGGGCCCGCCTTCCTGCGGGTCGGGGACGGGCGCAGGGGCCCTGGGCGCCGGAGGCTGATGCGGCGCGAAGTCCGAGGCCCGCAAGGCCACGGTGGGCTCGGCAGGGGTTGCGGGCAGGGGCGGTGCGGCATCCAGGACGGCCTGGAGGTCCTCCTGGGACAGGCGCATGGTCGACGTCGAGGGGCCGGCCAGATCTTCTTCAGAGAGGCCCGAGGCCGTGGGATGGTCGCCTTCGGGGGTGTGAACCGGAGCCGAGGTGCCAAGGGTGCTGTCGAGGGCCGACAAAGCGGCTTCCATGTCCATGGCATGGGCATCCTGGCGCACCCGCATGCCCGCGGCGGGGGTGTCCCGGAACAGCTTCTCGATGGCGTCCCGGGCGGAGGTGTACCCGGACAAGGTGGCCTCAGTGATTTCGGGGGGGAACTCCGGGGCGTGCTCGACCTTCTCTTCCGGCAGGTCGGTGGGCATGGCCACCAGGGTCTTTTCCAGGATCTCTGCGTCCATGTCTTCGAGGTCGCCCAGGGTGAGGGAGGGATCTTCGGGGGCCACCGGGTCGAGGACGCGCTCCTCCACCTGGATGGATTCGACCACCTCCGGTTCAAAGCCGGCGGTACTGTTGGGGGCGGGCAGCTGAAGCAGCCGCTGGACGACATCGCCCACCGGGAAGACCCCGCCACAGGACAGGCACTTGGCCCTGCGGGTGACCGGCTTCAGCCGCTCGGGCCGAAGGCGGTAGCGGGTGGTGCAGCTCGGGCAATGGATCGCTTCGGCCACCTGGAACTCCTGGCGTTTCGAGCAGGATAGCACTCTCGAAGGGGTCTGTCGTGCGACCTGGATCTGGGGTGCAGCGGGTATCCTCGAAGGCACGGAGGTCCCGTGCAGGGTGTGTTCATCACCATCGAAGGGGTGGAAGGGTCTGGCAAGTCGACCCAGCTGCTGCGCCTCTCGGAACGGCTCCGCCACCTGGGCCTGCCCCTGGTGGTCTCCAAGGAGCCGGGAGGCACCGCCCTCGGTCGGGAGCTGCGCCGGCTGCTGCTGGAGCCCCACCCCAGCGGCGAGACCTGGTGCGCCGAGGCCGAGCTGCTGTTGTTCTACGCGGACCGGGCCCAGCACCTCGAGCGCCTCATCCGCCCGGCGCTGGCCGAGGGCAAGGTGGTTCTCCTGGACCGCTTCGAGGATTCCACCCGGGCCTACCAGGGGGCCAGCGGCGTGGCGGAGGCCTCCCTCGACCGCCTCTCCGACCTGGTGCTGCGGGGACTGAAGCCCCACCTCACCGTGCTGCTCGACATGGACCCGGAGGTCTCCCTGCAGCGGGTCGAGGTGCGCAACCTGTCCCTGGGCGGCGAGTTCTCGGAGACCCGATTCGACGAAGCGGAGTTGGAGTTCCATCGGCGGGTGCGGAACCGGTTCCTGATGCTGGCGCAGAACCACCCCAACCGCGTGGCGCTGATTCCGGCCCGCGATCCGGTGGACCAGGTGGAGGCGGTGATCTGGGCCCGGGTGGCGCCGCTCCTGCGCAGCGCGGGCTTCGGGGTGGACTGATGTACTCCCAGGACATCACCGGCCACATGCCGTTGCGCGTCCGCCTGCTGGACCGGCTGCAGCAGGGGCGCATCCATGGGGCGCTGCTGTTCACGGGCCCCGAGGGCATCGGCAAGCGCCGGGTGGCCCTGGAGCTGGCCCAGCGGGAGCTCTGTCTGCGTCGCAGCGCCTGCGGCCAGTGCGAGGGTTGCCGGATGTTTTCAGGTGATGACCTGCCCTTCGAACTCCCGAACCTCCTGCGGATCGTCCCCGAAGGCAAGGCGGGCATCATCCGCATCGACCAGATCCGCGAGGGGCTGGACTCGAACCACCAGCCCCGCTTCAGCCGGGGGGTCATCGAATGGGCCGCCCTCGCGCCCGCCCTGGGCTGCCACCGGTGGATCCTCATCGAGGAAGCCCACCGCCTGAACGAGGCCAGCGGCAACCTCCTGCTGAAGACCCTCGAGGAGCCACCGGCGGGCACCCACTTCATCCTGATCACCCACCGCCCCGAGGCCCTGCTCCAGACCATCCGCAGCCGCTGCGAGCGGATGCCCTTTGCACCCCTCCCCGCCCGGGAGGCCTGGGCGGTTGCTCAGCGCCAGGGCTGGCAGGAGGTGGACCGCGAGCCCTGGCTGGCCCTGGGGGAGGGGAGCCTGCGTTTCCTCGACGAGGCGGCCTTCCGGCGGGCCCAGGATCAGGTCGAGGCCTGGATCGGGCTGCTGGGGGGCCGTCCCTTCGGCGAGATGGGGGCGTCCCTACTGCCGGAGAAGGACTCGGAGGTGGCCCAGGGGGAACAGCTGCGGCAGCCCCTGGAACTGCTGCTCCGGATCCTGACGGACCTGGCCCGGCTCCAGCTCGGCGAGGCCCCTGCCCTGGGGCCCTGGCGGGAGGCCATGGCCCCGCTGGCCACCCCGGACCGGGACCTCAAAGGCCCCCAGGCCGTGATTTACGAAGGGCTCCGCAATCTGGCCCGGAACCTCAGCCCCGAGCCCCTGCTCCGGGAAGTGGCCCTGGCCCTGGGGTCGTGACCCCCATCACCGGCATGGGGGCTAGACTGGGTTAAGGAGTCTCGACTCCTGAATAGGAGCCCCCCATGTCCGAACCCCTCTACGGCCATGACCTGCTGAGCCTGCTGGTGGAGAAGGGCGGGAACTGCAGCCTGGAAGACCTGCGCCGTGCGTCGGTGCTGGCCCATGGCGCCGAGGCCACCTACTGCAACTGTGGGGGCGACAGCTTCGACTTCGACGGCGTCCTGGCCTTCCTGAGCAGCAAGGGCAAGGTGAGCATCGCCGACGGCCAGGTGCGCCTGGGCCTGGCGCCGGCCTGCCAGCACTGAGGCTCCACCCTCCAGCCTGAGCCTCTACACTGGTCTCCTCCGGAGGCCCCATGCGCCTGCTCCGCATCAACCACCTCGGCATCGCGGCTCCAGGCCTGGACGAGGCCATGGATCGCATGGCCCGGCTCTTCGGGATGACGGCGGACCACACGGAGGAAGTGACCGAGCAGAAGGTGAAGACCGCCTTCTTCCCCGTGGGAGAGAGCACCCTGGAGTACCTGGAGAGCACCGACCCCGAGGGTCCCATCGGCAAGTTCCTGGCGAAGCGGGGCCCCGGCATCCACCACGTCTGTTTCGAGGTGGATGACATCGACGCCGCCGTGGCCCAACTGTTGGCCAAGGGCGTGCGCATGATCGACCAGGCGCCCCGGAACGGCGCCCATGGCTGCCGCGTGGCCTTCATCCACCCGGCGGAGACCGGCGGCGTGCTGATGGAGTTGAGCCAGGGGGCCTGAGCGGCTATCCAGGGTCGCCTCAGGGCCTGCGCTGGAAGGCCTGTAACCGAGTCTGCACGCCGTCGCAGGCCAGGATCTCCAGGTCCCGGCGCTCGGTGCGGATGCGACCCACGCCGCCGCGCTGGAAGCCGAGGAGTTCGCCCGTGGCGGCGTCCCGCACGACCAGCAGGGGGTACCGTCCCGCGTCCCAGGCCAACCGGATGCCTTCGGGTTCGTCTGCCACCTGAACCACCTCCTCCCCGCCGCCCGGTCGAAGGGGCAGGAGCGCAAGGCGGAGGGCACTGGCCTGTTCCCGCCCGTCCTTGAGCAGGCTGAGGCTTTGCAGGTCGGCCTCGGCCACCGCCCCGAGGGGCACCACGAAGCAGAACAGGTGCAGGGTGCCGCCGGGCGTGTCAGCTACTTCCCCTGGCTGGAAGGATGCGGCCAGCCGCAGGCGGCCTGCGGCATCGCGGGCCTCCCAGCGATAGGAGCCGGGGTCCGGGGTCACGGCCGGGGCCTTCACCCGGATGGCGGGCTCCAGGATGACCTGGTCGCCCTCCACCCGGCCCCAGACCAGGAGGCCATCCACAGGCGCCGGCAACGGCGCGATGGAGGGGTGGGCCTTCCGGTAGGTGAGCACCCCTGCGTAGGTGTAGTCGCTGACCCACTGCTGGCTGCAGTAACCCATGATGTCCGTGAAGGTGGCGGCGGCCTTGAGGTTGTTGCTGGGCGCGAAGGCATCCCAGCCCGTCACGCCGATGTGGCCGCCTGCATAGTCCCCGGATGTGGGGTAGTTGGGGTCGGAGCTGGCCACGGAGCCGCAGGGCGCATGGTTACGCCCGAAGGTATGCCCCACTTCGTGGGCGACCACCCCCGCCCGGCTGCCGGCCTTGTCCCAGCCGATGGCCACGGCCTGTCCCACCCAGCCGATGCCCGCGATGCCGCTGGAATAGGTGGGATTGACCACGCCGTAATAGGTTCCAACTCGGCCCTCCGCCGTCCACTTGGCAGTCACCTCGTTCAGCACGGTGCCCCAGGCGGTGCTGTCATTGGTGAGGGTGGTGAGCGAGCTGGTGAGCCCCGAGCCCAGGCTGACGGTCAGGGCATCGGGCATGGGGTGGATGCGCTTCGCGGTCTCGGCGAAGGCGACCATGTTGCTGGTGTCCACGGCGCCGGTGCGCCCGTCGCCGGTTGTGACGGGGACGAACTTCACCTTCCAGGCCGAAAGCGTCTCGACGGTGAGGGCTTGGGCCATGCCGTTGGTGGGGTACTGGTTGTTGGTCCGGTCCGCCTCGGGGATGGCGCCTCCGGGATCCACCGTGGCCAGGACGGTCATGCCGGGCTGGACCCAGGCGGCGGGTACGGCGGCGTTCCAGGACTGTGTCGCCACGCCCTCGGCGATGCTTGTGGGCACGGAGGTGCCCGGCGAGGCGATGGTCAGCGTGTGGGCGGTGCCTCCGCTGGTGATGGTCACCTGCACCTGCGGCTGGGCCGCATTGGCCTGGTTGGCCTTCACGAAGACACGCACCCAGGCGCTGCGGTTCGCCACCAGCGACACCGTGGCCGGATAGGCCTGGCTGGCCTGGGTGAGGTAGAGGCCGTCGATGGTGAGATCGAGCGAGGACGTGGCTGTGACGCTGAACGCGGTCGCGGAGGTGGCGGTTCCGCCGGGCGTGGTGACGGTGATGGCGCCCGAGGTGGCGCCCGAAGGCACGGCGGTGGCGATCTCGGTGGCGCTGATGACGGTGAAGGTGGCGGAGGTGCCGTTGAAGGCCACCCGGCTGGTCCCCAGGAACCCCGTGCCGGTGAGGGTCACGCCCGTGCCTACCGGGCCGGACCCGGGGGTGAAACCGCTCAGGGTGGGCACCGGAGATGGGCTCACGGTGAAGCTGGTGGCGGTGGTGGCCGTCCCGCCGGGCGTGGTCACCTTCAGGGGGGCGCTGACGGCCCCGGCTGGCACCACGGCGCGTACCTGCGTGGCGCTCAAGACCGAGTAGCTGGGGGCGGAGATGCTGCCGAAACTGACCCCTGTGGCCCCGGTCAGGGCGGTCCCGGTGAGGGTGACGCTGGTGCCAATGGCACCTGAGCTTGGGCTGAAGCTGGAGAGGGTGGGCGGGGGCACCGGGGGTGGCGGAGGTGCCGAGGAGCCTCCCCCTCCGCCGCCACAGGCGAGGCTCAGGCCCAGGAGAAGTGCCCCAAGGGTTCCCGCCAGAAGACCCACCCGCCCGTTCAGGCTCGCTCGCCGCATCGTGCACCTCGGGGTGGGGAGAGACCATCGCAACACCAGCCCCACGGCCCCAGTATCACCTGGGTGTGGGAGGGCTCAAGGGCGGAGCGGCGATTTGGCTCCCAGCAAACCGGCTCAGCCCACCCACCCCAGGTACCCCAGCCACAGCGCCCGCCCGAAGAACACGACGATGGGGGTGGCCAGGGCGAGGAAGCAGCCGAAGGGCAGCATGGTCTGGCCGCCGGACTTGCGCATGAGCATGAGGGGCACGCCCACAGCGGCGCCCAGGCCGGCGCCCAGGAAGAGGATGCCGAGCATGGGGCCCCAGCCCCAGAAGGCCCCGAGCCAGGCCAGCATCTTGAAGTCGCCCATGCCGAGGCCGTCGGTTTTCCGGATGGCCTTGTAGGTGAGGTTCATGAGGGCCGGCACGCCGTAGCCCACCGCCAGGCCGATCAGGCTGGCCTGCCAGGTGACCGTGGGTTCGAAGCCGTGATACCCGGGCGCGGGCTGCAGGCCGTTGTGGAAGGCCAGGGCCTGGAGGAGGTCGGCGGGACCCGTCCAGACCTTGACCAGGGCCTCGGGCCGCCAGAGTTGGGGCAGGGTGAAGCCCACACCCAGGACCATCAGGGGGTACTGCAGGACATCCGGCAGCATCATCTCGGTGAAGTCGGTGAAGAACAGCACCAGCAGAGCGAAGCCGCAGATCAGCCCCTTGAACCAGATGAGGGTGCCCATGGGGAAGAGCCACGGGGAGGCGGCGAAGAGCAGCCCGCCCAGCAGCTCCACCAGGGGATAGCGTATGGGGATGCGCCAGCCACAGGCCGCACACCGGCCCCGGAGCCAGAGCCAGCCCACCAGCGGCAGGTTGTGCCACGGCTTGATCTGCGCCTTGCAGCTGGGGCAGTGGCTCGCTTTCGTGACCACGTTGCGCTCGGCGGCGTCTTCCAGGGGCAGGCGGTGGATCAGCACATTCCCGAAGGAACCCACCACCAGGCCGAAGGGGGCCAGGAGCAGCGAGAGCAGCCAGGGGGGCAGGTCCAGGAAGGGCATGGTCCAAGATACCCGAGGGTCCCGCCGGGCCCCAGCGGGGGAAACACCACCGAAGCTGGGGGACTTCCGGGCCATTCGCGGCAGAATACTTTCGTGACCACCCTGGAGTTCCCGTGATCCGTACCGCCCTCCTCCTCGCCGCCTTGAACCTGCCGGGCGTGGCCCAGGCGCCTGCACCGGCGCCCGCCGCCGCCACACCGGCGCCGGTGTCCAAGCCCCGGGTGCAGCTGCTGACGAGCTACGGCCCCATCGTGGTGGAGCTGGAGCCCGAACTGGCCCCGAAGACCGTCGCGAACTTCCTCCAGTACGTGAAGGACGGGCACTACAAGGGGACCATCTTCCACCGCGTCATCGACGGCTTCATGATCCAGGGCGGCGGCATGACCGAGACGCTGGAGGAGAAGCCCATGCGGGCGTCCATCGTCAACGAGACGCCCCAGACCTTCCCGGCGGGCCTCAAGAACACCCGCGGCACCATCGCCATGGCCCGCACGGCCGATCCCAACAGCGCCTCCGCCCAGTTCTTCATCAACCTCGGGGACAACCCCAGCCTGGATCCCCATGGCATCGGGGAGACCAGCTACGGGTACTGCGCCTTTGGCCGGGTGGTCTCGGGCATGGAGGCCGTGGACAAGATCGGCAAGGTGAAGACCGAGTGGCGCCGGGGCATGGGCGACATCCCGCAGTTCCCAGTCCGCATCAAGGACGCCGTCCTGCTGCCCCCCCAGTAGGCGCATGCCGCCCCGTCCCCTTCTGCGGCCCCTGATCGTCTGGATTCTGGGGGCCCCAGCCCTCGCGCTGGCGGTAGGCCTCTGTTTCCTGCTGGCCCCCTTCCTGGGCGGGCGACGGGCCTTCTGGTGGGTGGCGCCCCGCTACATCCGGGGGATGGCCCGGGCCTTCGGCATCCACCGCGAGCTGGCGGGGTGGGAACAGCTGCCGGAGGACCTCCGCCTGGGCCGTCGGCCCATGATCCTGGTGGGCAACCACACCTCCCAGTTCGATCCCCCCTTGCTGATCTCGACCCTGCCCTGCAGGCCGGTCTTCATCGCCAAGCGGGAGTTGGCCTGGGTGCCTTTCCTGGGCTGGGTGATCTGGTTGGCGGGGTTCATCTTCATCAACCGGCGCGATCCCCGCGCCGCCCGGAGCAGCCTGGAACTCGCCGCCGAGAGCATCCGGGCCGGCCAGAGCGTGATGACCTTTCCCGAGGGCACCCGTAGTGTTTCCAGGGTGCCCCTCCCCTTCAAGAAGGGCACCTTCCACCTGGCCATGGCCGCGGGGGTACCCGTGGTGCCCCTGGCCATCCAGGGCGGCGCTCGCATCCTGCCCAAGGGCACCTGGCGGGTGGGCGGGGGCCACTACCGCATCATGGTGGGGGCGCCCCTGGACCCGAACGCGTTTGATGGTGTGGAGTCCCTCCTGCAGGCCACCCAGGAAGCCGTGGCGAGCTTAGTCAGCCGCACCCGGGAAGCGACACCCGAACTCTGAGCCTGGCCGCTCATGATTCTTCGAAGGGGAACCGCCAGACCGCAAGCAGGCCGAAGAGGGCCGCGAAGCCCAGCAGCACGGCGATGGGGCCCAGGGCCGCACTGAAGCCCAGCCCGCGCCAGGTCATGGCGTCGAGTCCATCCACGGCCCAGCGGGTGGGCACCAGCAGCGTGGCCTTTTGCAGCCAGGCGGGGAAGAGGAAGGCGGGGATCCAGGCGCCGCCGAGCATCACCAGGAGGAGGGTGCCGAAGATCGCCAGGCCCCGCGCGGCCTCGGGCGTCCGGCCGAGGGCGGCGATGAGCAGGCCGAAGGTGGCCGTCATGAGGGCGAAGGCGGCGGTGATGCCCAGGAAGCCGACCAGGCTGCCTTGGATGCGCACACCGAAGAGCAGGCGGGCGGCCGCGAAGATCGTCAGCAGGATGCCTGCGGCCAAGAGGGCGGAGCTGATGGTCCGGGCCAACAGGATGCCCCGGCGGCCGAGGGGCGCCGCCCGAAGGCGTTGCCAGGTGCCGCTCCGTCGCAGAACCAGGAGAGCCACGCCGGCGTCGATGCCCATGAACAGGATGAACTGCACCCCCATGCCGCCGAAGCTGTGCGCATAGCCGTTGTAGACGATGCCGCCCCCGGCGGTGAGGGGTTCCTCCTTCAGGGTGTAGGGCAGGCTGAGGCCCCCGCTGCGCTGGTCGGCGGGGGCCGCGGATTGCTGCGCATTCCAACGGTCCACGCTGTGGAGCAGATCCTGCAAGGGCCGCTTCTCGTCGGGGCTGCCCTTGGCGGCGTCCAGGTCCGCAAGGCTTCGCTTCACCGCCGTCCGGCCGAGGTCGCCGGTGAACATCTCCCGGCTCACCACCTCCATGGCAGCCTGGGTCAGGAGGCCCCGCAGCAGGCCCATCTCCATGGCATGGGAGGGATCGTAGAGCACGGTGACGACGGGTTTGCCCTGGCTGCTGAAGAAGGCACTGCCGGCGGCCTCACCGAAACCTTTGGGCAGCAGGACAGCGGCATTCGCCTTGCCTTTCCGGACGGACTGGCGGGCTTCGACCTCAGTGCCGGGGCCGACCTCGAGCAGCGGGTCCTCCCCCAGCTTCGCGGCCACGGCGCGGCTGAGGGCGCTGCCATCGAGGTCCACGAGGGTGATGGGGATTTTGGCGGCATCCCCCTTCGGACTTCCGGAGAACAGGAACCCGAAGAAGGCTCCGATGGCGATGGGCGCCGCCAGGCTGAGGAGCAGGGCGCGGCGGTCCCCCAGGAAGAGCTTGAGGTCCTTGAGGACGAGGGCTCTGAGGGCGGTCAGATTCATGTGTCCCTCAGGGTGCGCCCGGTGAGGGCGAGGAAGACCGTCTCAAGGTCGGCCCGCTCGGTGGCAGCGTGGACCACGTCGATGCCACGCGCCGCCAGCCAGGTTAGGGCCGTGGCGGAGCCGGGTCCCAGGTCAGCCAGGCCCAAGGTCAGCACGTCGGCTTCCAGCGCGGCCGAGGCGATGCCGGGCAGGGCCGCGAGTTCCTCGACCCAGCCGCCTTCCGGCGGCTGGGCCAGCTCGAGGCGCAGCAGGTTCCGCAGGGGCAGTCGCCGCGTGAGGGCGGAGACGGTGTCATCGGCGATGACTTGTCCGTGATCCACGATAACGATGCGGTCGCAGAGGCGCTCGGCCTCCTCCATGTAGTGGGTGGTGTACAGCAAGGTCTTCCCCCGGTCCTTGAGGACTTCCAGACCTTCGAAGATCGCGTTGCGGCTCTGGGGATCCACGCCCACGGTGGGCTCGTCCAGGATGATGAGATCGGGATCGTGGAGCAGGGCGCCGGCAATGTTCAGGCGCCGCTTCATGCCGCCGCTGAAGGTCTTGACCTTGTCCCTGGAACGGCTCTCGAGGCCAGAGAAGGCCAAGGCCGTGGCGATGGCCTGGTCCAGTCCCGGTCCCTTCAGGCCATAGAGCGCCCCGAACAGGGCGAGGTTGTCCTTCGTGCTGAGGTCGTCGAAGAGGGCCAGATCCTGGGGCACCAGGCCGATGCGTACCTTGAGGGGGTCCGCGTCGCCCCCGAGCCTCCGGCCATCGAGTCGCACCTCCCCGGCGTCAGGGGTGATCAGCCCTACGATCATGGCGACGGTGGTGCTCTTGCCGGCCCCGTTAGGACCCAGCAACCCGAGGGCCTCGCCTGGACGGATGGCGAAGCAGAGCCCCTTCACGGCCTGGTGGTCGCCGTAGCTTTTGTGGAGGTCGCGCAGGTCGAGCATGGGGATTCCCGCAGCACCCCCCACTGGGCTCAATTCACCACCTTGATGCGCGGCGGCGGCCCCTGGGGCCGCTGGCGGTCCTTGGGGATGAAGATGCCGTTGAGCACGGCAGCTACGATGCTGGAGACCAGGGCCCCGAAGAACCCGGCCCAGAAGCCGCTGACGGTGAAGTTCAGGCCCAGCCTGGCGGAGAGCATGCCCGCCAGCCAGAACACCAGGCCGTTGATGACCAGGCTGAAGCAGCCGAAGGAGCAGGCCATGGGCACCAGGGCGATCAGCTTCAGGAAGCTGCCGACGGTGGTGTTCAGGGCCGCCAGGATGACCGCCACGATGAGCAGGTCCAGGAAGGTGCCGTGGTTCAGGCCCGGCACAAAGGAGCAGGCCACCAGCAGGCCGATGGCGGAGAACAGAAAGCGCAGCAGGGTGGTCATGCGGGCATCCCATCCTTCTCGTTGGCCTGGGTGATGATGCTGCCGGGGGGCACGCTGCGGGTCAGCCACACGTTGCCGCCGATGGCCGAGCCCTTGCCCAGGGTGATGCGGCCCAGCACCGTGGCGTTGGAGTAGACGATGACATCGTCCTCCACCACCGGATGGCGAGGCACGCCCTTGACCGGATGCCCCTCGGCATCCAGCGGGAAGCTCTTGGCGCCCAGGGTCACGCCCTGGTAGAGGCGCACGTTGCGGCCGATGACGCAGGTCTCGCCGATGACGACGCCGGTGCCGTGATCGATGAAGAAGTGCTCGCCGATCTGGGCGCCGGGGTGGATATCGATTCCCGTGAGGGAGTGGGCGTGTTCCGTGATCATCCGGGGCAGGATGGGCACGCCGAGCTTCAGCAGCTCGTGGGCCAGGCGCTGGCTGGTGACGGCCAGCAGGCCCGGGTAGCTGAACAGCACCTCATCGGGGCTGGTGGCCGCGGGGTCCCCCTCGAAGCCGGCCTGCACGTCCGTGGCCAGCAGGTGACGCACTGCCGGCAGCCGGCCCAGGAAGGCCCGGGCCAGGTCCAGGGCGCGGGCCTCACAGCCATTGCAGGTGGGGTCCGAGGCCATGAGGCCCCGCTGGATCTGGTCCGCCAGGGCGTGCAGCACCCGGTCCATGCGGGCGCCCAGGTGGTAGCGCAGGGTCTCGACGGTCAGCTCCGAGGCGCCGAAGTAGCCCGGGAAGAGCAGGGCCCGCAGGTCCTCCACCAGCGCCGCCACGGCGGCGCGAGAGGGGAACTCCCGCCGGCCCAGGGGCATTTCGGTGAGGGCGGTCGAGGCCTGGGCCAGAGCTTCGACGACGGTGTGGAGGTCAGAAGGGGGGGTGGGTTCGCTTGGCATGGCAGTGAGGATACTCCTCCGTCCGCTCAGTAGGTCCAGGTCAGGGCGCAGCCGGTCTCCCTGGCCAGCTTTTCTGCCAGGTCGGGGTCGTGCTTGAGGCGCAGGTCGAGGCCGGCCTTCACCCGGGCGACGCAGCCCTCCTTCGAGCGGTATTCGAAGGTGACCGGCAGCTCGCCCCGGTGTTCGGTGAGCATGGGGCCCAGGCGGGGCGGGCACTCGCCCGGGGGCAGCCGCACCAGGGCGCCAGTGAAGCCCAGCCCCTGGAAGCTCTCCAGCGGTTCGAGCAGTGTGGCGAAGACCTTCACCACGGTCTGTTCTTCCTCCTCCTCCCCGTCGTTCGTGCCGTTGCCGTTGCCCTGAAGGGTCTCCACCCGCAGCTCGCCCGTGATGCGCAGCATGGCCTCAGGCACTGCCAGGTGCCGGAAGCGTTCGAAGGGCTTGAGGGAGGATTTCTTGGTGACGGGGTCCCACTTGCTGGCCATGAGGAGCACCTCCATCTTGCCGGTGGGGTCTTCCACCTGCAGGATGGCCCAGGGCTCGCCCTTCTGGTTCGTCTTGAAGGCCACGGTGGACACCATGGCGCCGAGGGTGACTTCGTTCCGATCCCGCAGTCGCCCCGAAGTGGCGTCCTCCTGGATCTTGGCGAGGGTGCCGTGGGTGTGCACCTGAATTGCGTCGGTGAATTCCTCGAGGGGATGGCCGCTGACGAAGAGGCCCAGCACCTCCCGCTCGGCGGCGAGGCGGGTCTTGCGGTCCCAGGGCTCGATGTTTTCGGGCACGCGCCAGTCCTCGCTGAGCGTGGCCAGCTCGGCATCGTCGAACAGGCTGGTCATGCCCGTGTCCCCCCCACCGCCTCGGGAGGCGGCGGACACTGCGTCCGGCAGGCCCTGGAGCAGGGCCGCCCGGTTGGGCTCCAGGCTGTCGAAGGCCCCGGCCTTGATGAGGGATTCCCACACCTTGCGGTTGGCCTTCTGGAGGTCCGTGCTCTTGAGCGCGTGGAACAGGTCGCTGAACCGCCCTTCCGTGCGGCGGGCTTCCAGGATGGCCTGCAGCGCAGCCTCGCCCAGGCCCTTCACGGCGGCGAAGCCGAAGCGGATCTGCCGGTCCGAGGTGGCCGTGAAGTCCAGGGCCGACTCGTTGATGTCCGGCCCCAGCACCTCGATGCCGCCCTCGCGGCAGTTCTGCACGTATTTGGCCACATCCTCGGTGCGCCCGGACTTGGTGGAGAGCAGGCCCGCCATGAACTCCACCTTGTAGTTCGCCTTCAGGTAGGCGGTCTCGTAGGCCACCATGGCATAGGCCGCGCTGTGGCTCTTGTTGAAGCCGTAGCCAGCGAAGAACTCGATGAGGTCGAACAGCTCGGCGACCTTCACCTTGTCGTAGCCGCGGTCCTTGCCCTGCTCGATGAACTTCGTCTTCTCCTTGGCCATCTTCTCCTTGTCCTTCTTGCCCATGGCCCGCCGCAGCATGTCGGCCTCGCCCAGGGAGTACCCGGCGATGAGGCTGGCGACCTGCATGACCTGCTCCTGGTAGAGGATCACGCCATAGGTGGGGGAGAGGATGGGCTCCAGGTCAGGGAACATGTATTCGACGGGCTGGCGGCCGTGGCGGCGCTCCACGTAGGTGGTGCCCATGCCGGCGCCCAGGGGGCCGGGCCGGAAGAGGGCGTTGAGGGCGATGAGGTCGTCGAAGCGGTCGGGACCCAGCTGGCGGAGCAACTGCTTCATGCCCCCGGACTCGAACTGGAAGACGCCGTCCGTGTCGCCGGCGGCGAAGAGCTCGAAGGTCTTCTTGTCGTCGAAGGTGCGGATGGTGGTCATGTCCTTGGGCTGGCCATGGCGCCGGGCGATGACCTCCTGGGTCTTGGCGATCTGGGTCAGCGTCTCCAGGCCCAGGAAGTCCATTTTGAGCAGCCCAGCCCGCTCGGCCTCCACCATGGTGTACTGCACCATCACCTTCTTGTCCTTGTCCACGCTGAGCGGCGCGAACTGGGTGAGCTCGTCGGGGGCGATGATGACCCCCGCGGCATGGACGCCGGTGTTGCGGGAAAGCCCCTCGAGTCGGGCGGAGATGTCGAGGATGTTCTTCACCTCGGGATCGCTCTCGTAGAGCTCGCGCAGCTTGTCGCTCTTCTCCAGGGCCTCGCCAATGGTCATGGGCTTGCCGGGCTCCTGGGGCACCAGCTTGGTGAGGTTGTTGGCGAAGGCGAAGTCCTTCTCGAACACGCGCGCCACATCCTTGATGACGGCCTTCGTCTTGAGCTGGTTGATGGTGATGATGTTGCTCACCTTGTCCTGGCCGTATTTCTCGGTCACGTAATCGATCACCTTCTGGCGCCCATCACGGCAGAAGTCGATGTCCACATCGGGCATGGAGACGCGTTCGGGGTTGAGGAACCGCTCGAACAGCAGGTCGTACTGCATGGGGTCGATGTCGGTGATGCGCATGGACCAGGCCACGATGCTGCCCGCCGCCGAGCCGCGGCCAGGGCCCACGGGCACGCCCATTTCCCGGGCCTTGCGAATGAAGTCCCAGACCAGTAGGAAGTAGCCCGGGAAGCCCATCTTGAGGATCATGTCCAGTTCGAAGGCCAGCCGCTCCCGGTAGGCCGCCTCCGCATGCTTCAGCACCCCCTGCTGCCAGAGCGGGCGGCACTCGGCCAGGCGCTGCTCAAAGGTCTCCTTGGCGATGTGGACGAAGTAGGACTCCAGGTCGTACCCCTCGGGCACGGGAAAGCGCGGCGTTACGGGCTTCCGCGTGATGGGGAAGAGGTCCACCTTGGCGGCGATCTCGAGGGTGCGCTCGAGATACTCCGGGTGATCCGGAAAGACCGCCCCCATCTCCTCGGGGGTCTTCACGAAGAACTGGTCGGTGGAGAAGCGCATGCGCTTCTCCTTGGCCTTGGTGGTCTTGGTGCCGATGCAGAGCAGCGTGTCGTGCAGGTCGGCGTCGGCGTGGTTGAGGTAGTGGGCGTCGTTGGTGGCCACCAGCGGAATGCCGAGCTTCTGGGCCAGCTCCATCTGGAACGGGATGATCTCCTTCTCCTTGTCGAAGCCCTGGTCCTGGATCTCCAGATAGAAGTCCTCGCCGAAGATGTCGCGGAAGTCGCGGGAGACGCGCTCCGCCTGGTCCAGGCGGTTCTGGAGGATGCGGGCCTGCACTTCGCCGCCCAGGCAGGCGGAGAGGGCGATGAGGCCCTCGCTGTGCTGCCGCAGAAGGTCCTTGTCGACCCGGGGCTTGTAGTAGAACCCTTCGGTGAAGCCCGCCGACACGAGCTTGGAGAGGTTGGCGAACCCCACGGGGTTTTTCGCCAGCAGCACCAGGTGGTAGCCGGCGTCCCGGCTGCCGCTGGGATCCACGCAGTCCTCCAGGCCCTCCTCGCCGGTGGCATTCTTCGCCTCCAGCTTCCGGTCGAAGCGGGTCTTGGGCGCCACGTAGACTTCGCAGCCCAGGATGGGTTTCACAGCCCAGTTGCCCTCGGCGTCCTGCGTCTTCTCGCAGGCATCGAAGAGCTTCATCATCCCGAACATGTTGCCGTGGTCCGTGACCGCCACGGCGGGCATGCCCGAGGCCCGGCACTTCTTCACCAGGTCGGGGATGCGGGTCAGGCCGTCCAGCAGGGAATGCTCGGTATGCAGGTGCAGATGGGCGAAGCTCACGCGGCACCTCCGCCTAACGCACGCTGCGCGCACTCCGGCACGCTCCGCTTACCGAGGCGGAGCCTCCCTGTGCCCTCGGCGCACCCGCTTCGCGGGCACCCTTCGGGCTTCGGCTTCGCCAAAGTGGTACTTCGCTCATGCTTCATACTCATGGGCCCATTCTCCGATGGATGCGCGGCTTTAGGGCAAGTCCCACAGCGTCAGCGGCAGCCTCAGCTCCCTGAGACCAGCCGCTCCAGGGCCTGCCGGAGCACCTCCTCCCCGGATCCGGATTCCAGGCGGAGGTGGGGGCCCTCGGTCTGGGGACCTCCGATCTGCACCCAGCGGGGCCGGCGCCGCAGCAGGTCATCCTCCCGCCACACGGACAGGATGCTGGGCTCCCGGGCCCAGATCAGCACGCTGGGGTAGGGCCCTTCCCTGGGGGGGACGGTACCCCACAGCTGCACGTCGGCGCCCCAGGCCTGCAGCAGACCTCGCAGCCGGGTCTGCTCCTGGGGGTCGTCCAGCCCCAGCCCGACCCTCCAGCCCGAGAGGAAGCCGTGGCCCAGGGGTTGGACCTGATCCTCCCGTTCAAACCAGCCCAGGCATTCCCCGTTGGGCAGTGCGCGGCTGCGGAGCCGGTAGGTGAAACCGTCCTGGCCGGTCAGGAGCGTGTCGGACCCGGTTCGGATCTGCTCGGCCCAATGGGGACCGAAGCGGTGCTCCAGCACCGGGGAGGGCCGGTCGGTGCGGAAGGCCTGACCCGGCAAGAGGCTCCGCCAGACCTCCACTTCATGTTCTGCCCGGTGGATGCGGCCCTCCATGGCGTGCACCACCAGCCACTGCCAGGAGGTGCCGATGGCCATGGCCAGGACCACCAGGCTGAAGCCCGAGAGCCGGATCTTGATGCCGAAAAGGCTGAGGGCGGCGACCTCCACCACCACCGGTAGGGTGACCCCCACGAAGCCCAGGAACAGGCGGCGGCCCATGGGATCACCTTCCTGCCGGGCCTTCAGGGACCAGTAGATGATGGCGCCGCACCCCAGGAGGTAGACGAGGTTGGAGGCATGGTGCAGCCAGGTGTCCCAGAGGCTCGGGTGACTCAGGACCAGGTTCCGGATGAAGGCCGGGGCCTGGGCCAGGGCGGCCCAGACCGGAAAGGCGCGGGGAATCTGTCGGGGGAACAACTCGGTCACCGCGGCGCAGAGGGCGATGAAGCCCGTGACCACCAGCAGGCTCTGCGTCCGGTCGACCAGGTCGGGGTTGAAGGTGGGCAGGGTCCCCAGGGCCAGGACCAGGTGGCGCAGGCCCACCAGCAGGCAGGTCAGCGCCAGCCATCCCATCATCCGGTCGCGGCGGGTTACCGCGTCAGCGAAGAAATTCGCGCAGAGAGCGGCAAGGGCGCCCGCCTGCAGGGCGTCCAGGAAGGGCCAATCCAGGAGCGGCATGGGATTCCTAGTGGGGGGATGGGATGATGGACCCCCTCAGCCTAATCCAATCGGGCCCCCGCTCGTAGCCGCCAAGAATCCCGGAGATGCCGTGCCCGCCACTTGGAGGTCCTGTTGATCGCCTTCGAAAACCTTGAGGTGCGCTATGCGACGGCGTCCGCACCTGCCCTGCAGGGGCTGACGCTCTCCATCGACCAGGGCATCGTGGGGCTGCTGGGACCCAACGGTGCGGGCAAGTCCACCCTGCTCAAGACCCTCCTGGGCCTGCTGACCCCCTCGCGCGGCTCCGGCACCGTGCTGGGCATCCCCCTCGGCGCCCCCGAAGCGGCCCGGCTGAGGGCCCGCATCGGTTACATGCCCGAATACGATGCCCTCATCGAGGACGCCTCTGCCTACGAGCAGGTGGCCTTCTGGGGGGAACTGAGTGGGCTGGCGCCGGACGCGGCCCGGGACCGGGCCCATGAGGTGCTCTATTTTGTGGGCCTGGACGAGGCGCGGTACCGGCCGGTCAGCGGGTATTCGACGGGCATGCGCCAGCGGGTGAAGTTGGCCCAGGCCCTGGTGCACAGCCCCGAGCTGATCTTCCTGGACGAACCCACCAACGGGCTCGATCCCGACGGCCGTCGGCGCATGCTCGACCTGGTGCTGCGGGTGCACGCCGAGTTGGGCACCGGGGTCATCCTGGCCTCGCACCTGCTGGGGGACGTGGAGCGGGTGGCCGACCAGCTGGTGATCCTCGACCAGGGTCAGATCAAGGCGGCGGGTTCCATGGCGGGATTGCGCAGGGCCCTGGCGAAGCGTGTGGAACTGCGCTTCCTGGATCCCCTGGAGGCCAGCCAGGAGACCGCCCTCGGCAACCTGGGCACCGTACTCGAGGCGCGCAACGGCCTCTACGACCTGGAGCTCACCGACACCGATCCCGCGACCATTTTCCGCTGGGCCCAGGGGGTCGGCGCCACGCTGGTGCAGGTGACGCCCCGCCATGACCGCCTGGACGAGGTGCTGCTGCGCGCCTTGCATCCACAGACGGGAGCCTGAGCCATGCCCATCTACGCCCCCACCCTCCCACCCGCACCGGACCTGCACCAGGGCCAGCCGCCCGCGCTGGTCCTCATGCGGTTCGACTTCACCCGGCTCTGGCGGCAGAAGATCGGCCGGTTCTTCGGCTTTGCCTTCCTCTCCCTGCTGCTCTGGAAGGTGGCGCGAATCTATGTCGACCACTTGCTCCAGACAAACCAGGCCTTCAAGCCCATGCAGGACTTCGCCAAGACCATCCTCACCCAGGGGGCGGATTTCCAGGCGGACCTGCTGAACCCCGCCACCTACCTGCTCTGGTTCCTGGTGGCCCTGGTGGGTGGCGGCCTGGTGGCCCGCGACACGCTCTACCGGGTGCGCCCCCTGATGTATGCCCACCCGGTGGCGCCCCGGGACTACCTCCTCGCCAAGCTTGGCTTCGCCTCGGCCCTGCCGTTCGCGATCCTGCTGCCCTTCGCCCTGCTGCCCTGGCTGATGTCCCTGCTCCTGGCGGGCCTCCACGGGCCGGTCTGGGCCACCGTACCTCTGCGGCTGCTGCCCGCCATGGCCATCAGCTCGGTGCTCATGGGCGCGCTGGCGGTGGGCGCCTCCAGCCTCGCCAGTACCCCCCGGGCCGGCATCGGCTGGGTGTTGGGTCTGGTGCTGGGCTGTGCCACCTTTGCGACCATGATCCATGGCCTCACCGGGTTCCAGGCCATCGACGCGCTGAACCCCATTCTGCTGGCTGAAGCCTGGCCGCAGCTCCTGGTGGGGGTGGACCATCCGATGGTGGCCTGGCTGCCGGCCCTGGTTGGGACCGCCTTCCACATTGGCCTCTGGACCTTCGTGGCCGCGCGACAGACGCGGCCCTCGGAAGCGGTGATGTGATGATCCAGCTCGACCGTGCCTCCCTCCGCTACGGCCCCATCCTCGGCCTCAGCCCCACCACCTTCGAACTGCCGGACGGCGGCGGCATCACGGGCCTGCTGGGCCCCAACGGCGCCGGCAAGTCCTCCCTGCTGCAGCTGCTGTCAGGTCTGCTCCCGCCCTCCGGCGGGTCGGTGCAGGTGTTCGGGCAAGCCCCCTTCCGGAACCCCGAAGTGCTGGCACACCTGGGCCTGGTGCCCGAGGGGGATCGCCTGCCCCAGGGCCTCCGCGCGGACCGCTGGTTGCGCATGATGGCCGAGCTGTCCGGGCTCTCCGGCGAAGGCCTGCGTACGGCGGTGGGCCAGGCCCTGACGACCGTGGGCATGGCTGACCGGGCCCACCTCACCTTCGCCCGCATGTCGAAGGGCATGCGCCAGCGCATCCGCCTGGCCCAGGCCCTCATGCACCGGCCGCAGTTGCTCATCCTGGACGAGCCCTTCAACGGGCTGGATCCCGAAGCCCGCCTCACCCTCATGGCCCTCCTGCGGGACCTCGCCGACCAGGGCACCCGGGTCCTTGTCTCCAGCCACATCCTGGGCGAGATCGCCCAGCTCACGGACCGCATCCTGCTGCTGTTCCGCGGCCGGCTGCTGGCGGAGGGCAGCGTGCCCGAGATCCGCCAGCTGCTGGACCGCCACCCGGTGGAACTCCGCCTCACCGGCGAGGCCCAGGTGTTGGCCCGCTGGGCGGTGGAACAGCCCGAGCTCGCCGCCCTGCGCATGGAGGAGGATGCCGTCGTCATCTCGGTGCGCTCGCCCCGCGAGATCCTCCCCCGTCTTCAGCGGGCCGCGGCCGAGGGGGGCATCCCCCTGCGGGCCCTGGATCCCCTGGACCTGAACCTGGATGCGGTCTTCCAGTACCTGACCAAGGACCACGCCTAATGCTCTCCGGGGATTCCTCGCTGCGCGAACATCCCCGGACCCCTGCGCCCGAAACGGGCAAAGCCCGTTCCGGGCTTCCTCCCTTCACCTTGCTCACTGATTACACCCGGGGGAACTGATGACTGCTGCCGCCCCATCTCCTCTGGCGACCCTTCGTGCCACGGCCATGGGGTACGCGCCCCGCGTGCTTCAGGGCCGGGGCTGGGTCATGGCGGCCCTGGTGATGGTGCCGGTCCTGCTCACCCTGCTGTTGGCCATGGTCGCGCGCATCAAGGGGCTGGACAGCGATCCGACGGAGGTCCTCCGGATCTTCCACGAAGTGCTGGTGAAGATGATGCTGCCCATCATGGCGCTGGTAGTGGCGCCGGCGGGGATCCGCGAGGACCTGGAGCAGCGTACCCTGCCCCTGCTGCTGGTGCGGCCCGCCCCCGCCTGGGCCTATCCCCTGGGCAAGGGCCTGCCCTGGTTCGCCTGGGGCGCCGGCTGGCTGATCCTCGCCGCCCTGGGGCTCCAGCTGGTCGGCGGTGATCCCTCCCTGCTGCCCGGCCGCATCGCCGCCCTGGTGGGCGCCTGGTGGGGCGAACTCGCGCTGATGACCCTGGTGGGGCTCCTGTTCAAGCGGGGCACCCTCTGGGGTGCGCTCTACTTCTTCCTGTGGGAGCCCATGGTGCGGATCTTCCCGCCCTTCCTGCAGCGGCTCACCTTCACCCACCACATCGAGAGCCTGGCAGGCAGCCGGGCGGCCTCGGTGCGGGCCCACCAGCTGCTGGCCCAGGAACAGGTGACCACCCATCCGGCCCTGGCCCTGCTGGCCCTCCTGGCCTTCGGCTGCCTCTGCTGGGCCCTGGCGGGCTGGAAACTGCAGCGAACGCCCATCGGGTTGGCGGGGAGCGAGGCGGAGGGTTAGCGGGTCCTGGGCTGTAGACTGGAAGGATGTCGCAGTCCCCCTTCCACTCCGTCACCCCCGAGGGCACCGAGCTCCTGATCGAACCGCTGCCCCATGTGCGCAGCTGCTCCGTGGGGTTCTGGGTGCGCCGGGGTTCCCGTCACGAAGGGCCAGAGGAAGAAGGCCTGGCCCACTTCCTGGAACACACCGTGTTCAAGGGCACTTCGTCCTACCCCACGCCCGACGAGCTGGCGGCGGCCACGGACCGCCTCGGCGGCCATTTGGATGCCTTCACGGGCAAGGAGGTGGCCTGCTTCTACGGCAAGGTGCTGGCCGATCAGCTGCCCGAGCTGGTGCATCTGCTGGGCGAGCTGGTGACGGCACCCCGCTTCGAGGCGGAGGAGCTGGTGCGGGAGCGGGGGGTCATCCTGGAGGAGATCGCCCAGAGCGAGGACCAGCCCGATGACTGGGTGAGCGAGCTGTTCTACGGCGGCTTCTGGGCGGGCACGCCCCTGGCCCATCCCATCCTGGGGCGGCGGGACCAGGTGTCCGCTTACGGCCCTGCGGAAGCCCGCGCCTTTTTCGACCACACCTACCGGGCCCCCAACCTGGTCATCGCCGCCGCCGGGGCCATTGACCCCGAAGCGTTCCGCGACCTGGTCGGCCCCGTCCTCGACCGCCTGCCCAAGGGCGCCTCGCAGCCCGCCCTGGCCCCCGCCGCCACGCGGCCCTTCGTGCTGAACGTGCCCCGCAAGGACCTGCAGCAGGCCAACCTCGTCATGGGCTTCCCCGCCCCGGGCCACCACTCCCCAGACCGTGCGGCGGCGCACCTGCTGAGCCACGTGCTGGGCGGCGGCATGGCCTCGCGCCTCTTCATGGAGCTGCGGGAGCGCCGGGGCCTCTGCTATCAGGTCGGCAGCTACCTGAGCCCCTATGCGGACACCGGCGCCCTGCAGATCAGCGCCAGCTGCGCCCCCGCCCAGCTGCGCGAGCTGGTCCAGCGCACCGTTGTCGAGTGCGCACGCATCCGCGAGCAGGGAGTGGAGACCGATGAGCTGGAGCGGGCCAAGCTGCAGGCCCGCACCGGGCTGGTCTTCAGTCAGGAGAGCAGCAGCAGCCGCATGTTCAGCCTGGCCCACCAGGCCATCCACCTGGGCGAGCTGCGCAGCCTGGATCAGCAGATGGCCGAGATCGAGGCCGTGACCCCCGACGACCTGCTGCGCGTGGCCCAGACCCTCCTGGATCCCGCCCAGCTGGGCCTCAGCGCCCTGGGCACCCGCCGCGGCGCCGACATCCGGCCCCAGGACCTGGTGGCCTGATGGGGTTTGGGGCCATGCCCTGGGATCAGGCGGCGCCGGAATCCGAAGGCCTGCCCTCGGCCTGGTCGCTGTTCCCGGAGGACCTGGCGGCCCTGGGCTGCCCGGGCAGCGCCCTGGAGACCTTCAAGCGCCTGCACCGGCCCTGGACCTGGAAGGGCGGGGCACCCGACCTCGGCGTCGGCATCCGCCGCTGGCTCGAAGGTGTGGCGGACCTGCGACTGCCCGTGCTGGTGGAGCGCCAGCCTTCGGAGGATGGCGCCACCAAGCTGGCCCTGGAGCTGGGGGATGGCAAGCGCATCGAGGCGGTGCACATGCCGCGGCGGGTGCGCAATCCGCGCGTGACCTACTGCCTCTCCAGCCAGGTGGGCTGCGCCATGGGGTGCACCTTCTGCGCCACCGGCAGCATGGGCATCCTGCGCAACCTCCAGCCCGGCGAGATCCTGGGGCAGGTGCTGGCCCTGATGGTGGCGCTCGGCCCGGACCGGGGACACCTCGTCACCCTGGTGTTCATGGGCATGGGCGAGCCCCTGCACAACCTGGCCCACCTGCACCGCGCGATCCGCCTGATGTGCCATCCCGCAGGCCTGGGCCTCGGCAAGAACCGCATCACCGTGAGCACCTCCGGCCTGGTGAGCGGCATCGAGCAACTGTCGAAGCTGGAACCCAGGCCGCTGCTGGCCCTGAGCCTCAACGCAACCACGGACGAGGCGAGAAGCCGCACCATGCCCGTGAACCGGGTCTGGAACCTCGCGCGGCTGCGCCAGGCCCTGGACGACTGGGGCCTGAAGCGGGGCGAGAAGTTCTGCTTCGAATACGTGCTCCTCGCCGGAGAGAACGACACCGAGGCGGACGCCGAGCGCCTGGCCGCCTGGCTCGGCGACCTGCGCAGCGCCCACAACCTAAACCTCATCCCCATGAACGAGCACGGCGCCAGCGCCTTCCAGCGCCCGGGCGAGGACCGCGTCCAGCTGTTCGCTGACTGGCTCAAGGCCCGGGGCTGCTTTGTGACCGTCCGCCGCAGCCGGGGCCGCGATGTGCAGGGGGCCTGCGGGCAGCTGGTGAAGGAAAGGACTTGAGGCTGGCGACCGGAGGCGGGAGGCTGGAGGCCATGCGCATCCCGGTCCACCAGCTCCCCCACGGCCTCGGCCTCGACCTTCCGGCGGCGGCCACCCCCCATGCGGCGGGCATGGACCTGCGGGCGGCCATCCCGGAGGGCGAGACCTGGGCCATCGTGCCGGGGGCCCGGCGCCTGGTGCCGACGGGGCTGGTGATGGCCATCCCCCCAGGCTTCGAGGGCCAGGTGCGGCCCCGCTCGGGGTTGGCCCTGCGCCATGGCCTTACGGTGCTGAATGCCCCTGGCACCATCGACGCCGACTACCGCGGCGAGGTCCAGGTGCTGCTGGTCAACCACGGGGAGGCGGCCTTCGAGCTGCGCCGGGGCGAGCGCATCGCCCAGCTGCTGGTGGCGCCGGTGGCCAGCTGGGCTTGGGTGCCCGAGCCCTCGGTGGAGGCCCTGGGCGATACGGAGCGGGGCGAGGGCGGCTACGGCAGTACTGGACGCTGACGGGAAAGCCTGGATTACGCGTTCAAACAGCTATAGGATCGGTCTCCCAGCCCAGGAGGCCTTATGCGATCCGCCGCCCTTGCCCTGTCCCTCGCCACCCTGCCCCTGCTGGCGGGCCAGCCCCTGACCTACGCCGACGGCGCCACCAAGCTGGCGGGCTACGTGGCCCGACCCGCCACCCTCAAAGGCAAGGTCCCTGGCGTGGTGGTGATCCACCAGTGGATGGGCCTCACGGACCACGAGCGCAAGGTCTCGGATGACCTGGCCAAGCTCGGCTACGTGGCCCTGGCGGCAGACATCTACGGCGAGGGCGTGCGCCCCACGACCACCGCCGAGGCGGGGAAGCTGGCCGGAACCTACAAGGGCGACCGGGCCCTCTACCGCCGCCGCATCGCCGCGGCTCTCGAGACCTTGAAGGCCCAGAAGGGGGTCGACGCCTCCCGGTTGGCGGTGATCGGCTTCTGCTTCGGGGGCACGGGCGCCCTGGAGGCGGCCCGGGCCGGCCTGCCGGTGAAGGGCGTGGTCTCCTTCCACGGGGGTCTGGACGTGCCTGCGGGCTTCACCCCCGGGCCCATCACCGCCAAGGTGCTGGTCTGCCACGGCGCCGATGATCCCTTCGTGCCCGCCAAGGACGTGGCCGCCTTCCAGGACGAGATGCGCACCTCCAAGGCCGACTACGTCTTCGTGGCCTACGCTGGGGCCGTGCACGCCTTCACCCAGAAGGAGGCCGGGAACGACAACAGCCGTGGCGCGGCCTACAACGAAGCCGCCCACCGCCGCAGCTGGCAGCACATGAGGGACTTCTTCGGCGAGCTGTTCTAGCGCCCGGTGACCACTGCGTCCGTGGCGCTGGTCCCGGCTTTCACCTGGCTGTAGTCCAGCTGACTGCCCCGCAGGCTGTGGGGGATGAGGTAGACCCCCACCATGGCCAGGCTGGCGGCCACCACGGCGACGCGGCTCCAGCCTTCGCGCGGTCGGGGGCGGAGCCCCGCCGCCAGGATGGCCAGCACCCAGGCGCCCCACATCAGCAGGGTCTTGTTGTCCGTCAGGTCGTAGCCCCAGGGGAAGCCCGTCCAGTAGTGGCCGAAGGCGGCTTTCTGCACGAAGGGACCGAGGATCAGGCCGCCGAGGGTCATGCAGGCCAGGGTGAGCCACAGCAAGGGGCGGGGCGCCTGGGTGCCGAACACCGCCTCTAGACCCGCGCGCAGGCCCACCAGCACCGCAACGAACATCATGGACAGGTGGGCGAGCAGCAGGGGGGTGGGCACCGGACCCTTGTAGCGCAGCACGATGGGATCGCCCATCGGGACCCGCAAGGGCGCCAGGGGCTTCCAGACCTCCACGAAGTACTCCACCTTGCCCGCAGGGGGCTGCTTGGGGAGGTAGCCGGCCAACTCGGCCCGGCCCTCCCTGGCCTCGGGCACCATGGCCTGCCGCGTCCAGGCCTCCTGGGTGGGGAAGCGGCGCCAGACCAGGGTGGCGGGCCCGCCGGGATCGGGCAGGGCCACCCGTGCGTCGCGCACGGTCTCCTCGCTGCGGAGCAGCCGGTAGGCGAGGGCCTGGCCGCCCACGGTGACCGTCCCCCGCAGGGGATGGGTGGGCCCCGTGCGGCGCTGGTACACCACCGTGGCGCCCATGAGCAGCACGGCCAGCACCCAGAGCAGGGTGGGTTTCCATCGGGAGGGGGCGGGGGCGGGGCGCATATTCGACCACCCTAGCGCAGGCCTCAGCCGCGGGGAAGCCTGGCCCAGCGCAGCTTGGCGCTGGTGGAGCGGGGATTGGCGCGCCGCTCCTCGGGCGAGGCCCGCAGCGGCTCCGGGGCCACCTCAGCGTAGATCCCGGTCCGCATACCCTCCTGAAACGCCTTCTTCACCCGGCGGTCCTCTCCAGAATGGAACGTCAGGATGGCCACGCGACCGCCGGGCTTCAGGCACCCCGGCAGCAGGGCGAGGAACTGGTCCAGCACCGTGAACTCGTCGTTCACCGCGATGCGCAGGGCCTGGAAGGTGCGCTGCAGGGAGCGTTTCAGGTCCTCGTCGGTGAGTCCTTCGGGCTGCAGCGCGTGGCGGATGGCATTCGCCAGATCCCGAGTGGTCTGGATCGCCTGGCCCTGGAGGGCCTGGGCAAGGGTGGCGGCAAAGGGCTCGTCCGCGTTCTCCACCAGCAGCGCCTCCAGGGCCTGCGCGTCCAGGGTGGCGAGCAGGGCCGCAGCGGGGCGGCCCCGCTGGGGGTTGAGGCGCAGGTCCAGGGGCCCCTCCGCCTTCCAGGTGAAGCCCCGGGCCGGGTTGTCGATCTGCATGGAGGACACGCCCAGGTCCGCCAGCACCACATCGAAGCCACCGCTCTCGGCCCGCAGGCGGGGCAGCCCGGCGAAGTTCATGCGCCGCAGGGTGAGCACCTCCTCGCCGAAGCCCAGGTCCCGCAGGCGCCCCTCGGTGCGGGGCAGCTCCAGGGGGTCCACATCGACCCCGAACAGCCGCCCCCCCGGCAGCAGAAGGGGCAGCAGCGCCTGGGTGTGGCCACCGTAGCCCAGGGTGGCGTCGAGGGCGACCTCGCCGGGTTGTGGGGCCAGCGCCGCCAGGATCTCGGCCACCATGATGGGGCGGTGCGTGCCCGCCGGCGTGTGGCCCCGGGCCAGCACCTTGGCCAGGTCGTCAGGGTGCTGGTCGGGAGCCAGCTCCTTGTACTTCTCCTGGAAGCGCCGGGGGTGGGTGCCCTGGTAGCGCACCCGGCGCCGGGGAGGCAGGTCGTCTGGGCTCATGGCCCATGGTAGGCGGTTCGCCGCACCCCGCGCACTACTGCAGGAGGCGGGCGCCCTCCAGGAAGGCCTTGTTCGCCATGGATTCCAGCAGGGCCTCGAAGGCATCGGCGGGCAAGGGGCGGCCCAGCAGGAAACCCTGCAGCCCGTCGCAGCCCAGCAGCTCCAGAATGTCCCGCTGCCCCTCGGTCTCCACGCCCTCGGCGATCACCGTCAGGTTGAGGTTGTGGGCCAGCTGGATGATGGCGCGAACGATGTGCTCCGAAGAGGTATCGGGGGCCTCCACCTGGAGGGCGGAGATGAAGGACTGGTCCAGCTTGAGCGTGGTGATGGGCAGGCGCTGCAGGTAGCCGAGGGAGCTGTAGCCCGTGCCGAAGTCGTCGATGGCGATGCGGGTCCCGATCTCCCGCAGGCGGTGCAGGGGGCGCACATCCTCGTGCCCCTGGCGCATGACGAGGCTCTCGGTCAGCTCCAGCTCCAGGGCCTCAGCCTTGAGCCCCGATTCCCGGAGGGCCCGCACCACGGAGGCATCCCACTCGCCGTGGGCGAACTGCAGGGCGGAGACGTTAACGGCCAGCTGCAGGGGCTCGGGCGTGAGCGTCTGCCAGTGGGCCATCTGGTGACAGGACTCCCGCAGGGCCCACTCGCCGATGGGCAGGATGAGGCGGTTCTCCTCGGCCAGGGGGATGAACTTGGTGGGGGGCACGGAGCCCAGCAGCGGGTGATTCCAGCGGATGAGGGCCTCGGCCCCGGCCAGGCGCCCATCCATGTGGAACTGGGGCTGGTAGTACATGCGCAGCTCGCCGTTCTGCATGGCCTCGCGCAGGCACTGCTCCATCTCCTGGCGCTCCAGGGAGAGCTGGTTGAGGGTGGTGGTGAAGCACTCGATGCGGCTGCCGCCCCGCTCCTTGGCCCGGTACATGGCCGACTCGGCGTGGGCGAGGAGGATGGAGGCCTCCATGCCGTCCTGCGGATAGAGACAGATGCCGACGCTGGCTGTCAGAGGCAGGTCCCGTCCTTCAACCCGGAAGGGGGCCCGCAGGGCCTCCAGCAGCTTCCGGCCCACCTTGGTGGCACTCAGGTCCTCCTGCAGCTCCGGCAGCAGCACCAGGAATTGGTCGCCCCCCATGCTGGCCAGGGTATCGCCCTGGCGGACCGTCTCCTGGAGACGCCGCGCCACCAGGCGCAGGGCCGCGTCGCCACCGGCATGACCCACTTGTTCATTGGCCCGCTTGAAACGGTCCAGGTCGAGCACCAGCACGGCCACCTTGTGGCCGTGCCGCTGGGCCTGGAGGATGGCCTGGCCGAGGCGGTCCACGAAGCGGGCCTGGTTGGGCAGACCGGTGACGGAGTCCTGCTCGCGGAGGGCCACCACCTGGGCTTCCAGGCCCGCGATGCGCGTCTCGGCCTGCTGCAGCTTGAGGCTGGCCTCCACCCGCTGGAGCTCCCGCAGGAAGCGCCCCAGGCCAAGCTCTCGGGACAACGGATCCACCAACCGCACTCCATGGGTAGGGCTTCATGATAATCGGCGGGCTGGGCTCTGTCCCGGGTCAATGCGGCCTTTGTCCACGAATTGTGGCGGCGCTCAGCCTTCCAGATGGAGCTCGCCCAGGGCCCTCATGACGATGTCCGCGCAGGCCTGGTAGCGCTCCCGGCCCGCGAGGTCCAGGGGCAGGGCGGAGAAGTCCACCGGCGGACCGGCGACGACGGTGATGCGCCCGGGGCGGGGCCAGTGCGAGCCGCGCGGGAAGCACTCATAGGCGCCGAAGATCCGCACGGGCACCACCGGCACCTCGCACTTGGCGAGGATGAACCCGATGCCGGCTTCGGCTTGCTGGAGGGAGCCATCGGGAGACCGGGTGCCCTCGGGGAAGATGAGCACCCGGTTCCCCGTCTTGAGCAGGCTGAGGATGCGCTTCATGCTGGCAAGATCGCCCTTGCCGCGGTCCACGGGCAGCACCTGGATCCTGGGCAGCAGCCAGCCGAGGAAGCCCTTGAACAGGGACTTGCGGGCCAGGTAGTAGATGGGCCGACGGAAGGAAGCCCCCACCACCGCCGGGTCCAGGTAGCTCACATGGTTGGCCACGATCAGGGCGCCGCCGGCCTCCGGGATGCGTTCCGGATGCTGGGTCCGGAGCCGGAAGACGAGGCGTCCCACGAGACGAGAGCCGGTGTGGGCGATCCGATAGATGAGCATGGCAGGCAGCCTGTTGGGTCCTCGTGGCGAAGACCGGGCTGGTCTCCCTTCCCCACGCAGAGATCGTCCTATCCAGCAGGCCTGGCGTCCAGCGAGGATCCACTTCCCCCGGGAAGCTCATCCCCGCGGCCAAGGCCCCCCGGCGCTACCCTGCAGGCATGGATGCCCCAACCTTCACCTTCCGTCCCATCGGCGTCGTGCGGTCGCCTTACGCCAAGCGCATCGACGCGCCGCACCAGCCCACGGTGGTGGCGGGCACGGAGACCGGGGCGCCCGTGGAGGCCACGCTGGAACTCGATCCCTCCCTGCCCGAGACCGTGCTGCGGGACTTGGAGGGCTTTGAGCGGCTCTGGCTGCTCTTCGTGTTCCACGCCAGCGAGGGCTGGGCGCCCCTGGTGCAGCCGCCGCGTGGACCCAAGACCAAGCGGGGCGTCCTGGCCACCCGCTCGCCCCACCGGCCCAATGCCCTGGGCCTCTCCTGCGTGGAGCTGGTGGCCGTGGAGGGCCGCACGCTGCGCCTCCGGGGGGTGGACCTGCTGGATGGCACCCCCGTGCTCGACGTGAAGCCCTACGTGCCCTACGCAGACGCCTTTCCCGACGCCCGCGCCGGGTGGATCGATGCGGTGGACGCCGCCTCCGGGCGCCACTCCGCGCCCGGACCCAAGCGGCCCCGCTGATGGCTTGACCGGGGCGGGTGGCAGGTCCACCCTACGGACGCCCCCATCCCTTGTCCATACACCCAGGAGCCCCCATGACCCACATCCCCCTCACCCAGCTTTGGCTGCCCATCCTGCTGTCCGCGGTCTGTGTCTTCGTGGCCAGCAGCCTCATCCACATGGTGCTCAAGTGGCACGCTTCGGACTACAACGCCCTGTCCAATGAGGAGGAGGTGCGGGCGGCCATCCGCAAGGGAACCCCCGCCCCGGGCCAGTACGTGCTGCCGCACTGCGCCGACCACAACGACATGGCCAAGCCCGAGATGGTGGCCAAATACGAGGAGGGCCCCGTCGCCATGCTGATGGTGAGCCCCAACGGCCCCCCGGCCATGGGCGCGGCCCTGGCCAAGTGGTTCGTGTTTTCCCTCGTGGTGGCTTTCACCGCAGCCTACCTGGCCAGCCGCACGCTGCCCCCGGGCACCCACTACCTGCAGGTCTTCCGGGTGGTCGGGGCCGTGACCTTCCTGGCCTACGGCTTCGGTGGCATTCCCAATGCCATCTGGATGGGCAAGCCCTGGAGCAGCGCGCTGAAGGACCTGGCCGATGCCCTCATCTACGGCCTGCTGAGCGCCGGCGTCTTCGGGTGGCTGTGGCCCAGGTAGGCCCGTGGCTGATACCCCGGACGCCTATGGCCGCCTGGCCTATCCCGGGCTCATCGCCTGGCCCCAGCGGCTCCAGCGGGAGGCGCCCCTGTTCCAGCGGGTGCTGGGCGGGGCGCCCTCCCGTCGGATCCTCGACCTGGGCAGCGGCAGCGGCGAGCACTGCCGGTTCCTGAAGGCCCTGGGGCACGACGTGACGGGCGTGGACGCCTCCGCCTCCCAGGTGGCGGCCGCCCGGGCTGCGGATCCCGATGGCACCTACCTGCAGGCGTCGCTCACGGACCTGGCCCAGGGGCTGGCACCGGGGTTCGGTGGCGCCTTCTGCGTTGGCAACACCCTGCCGCACCTCGTCGAGGCGGCGGAGGTCCAGGCCTTCCTGGTGGGGCTCGCCGCCCTGCTGCAGCCTGGGGCGCCGTTCCTGCTTCAGCTGCTCAACTACGACCGCATCCTGGACCGCAATGAGCGCACCTTTCCCGTCGTGCTTCGGCCCGAGGATGACACCGGGGAGGCGACCGTCTTCCTGCGCCTGATGACCCACCATGGCGGCGGTCGTCTCACCTTCACGCCCGCGCACCTGCGCTACCGGCCGGGCACCGCGGCGCCCCTGGAACTGGTCGCCGCGCAGGATGTGACCCTCCAGGGGTGGCGCCGGAGCGAGGTGGAGGCGCACCTGGGCCGCGCCGGTTTCCAGGTGACCGAGGTGCTGGGCAGCATGGCCGGGGCGCCCTGGAGTTCAGACGCCTCGGACTTGGTGGTCGTGGCGCAGCGGGCGGCCGCCCAGGGCTGAGCCGAGGTTCAGGGCACCTCGCTGCCCCGGGCCGCCTCCAGCAGGGCGAACCAGGGCTGGCGGTCGAGCTCCAGGGACTGGGCCTGGACCAGGGCCCGCAGGTGGGGCAGGCGACCGCTGCCGAGCACGGGGTGGATGCCGGCGGGGTGCCGCAGCAGCCAGGCGAGGGCCACCTGCTCAGGCGTGGCCTGGCATTCCTCGGCGAGCTTCGCCAGGAGGCCCGCCAGGGCCGGGGGCTGGCTGAGGGGGTGCACCAGGCGGCCCCCACCCAGGGGCGACCAGGCCTGGGGTGTCATCCGCAGCCGCTGAGCCTGATCCAGGGTGCCGTCGAAGAGGGCATCGGTCCGCAGCAGGGAGACCTCCACCTGGTTGGCCACCAGCGGCTGGTCGAGGCGGCTCTGCAGCAGCTCCACCTGGTGCGGCAGGAAGTTCGAGACGCCGAAGGCCGCCACCTTGCCCGCCCGCCGCAGGTCGTCGAAGGCCCGCGCCACCTCGTCCGCCTCCATCAGGGGGTCCGGGCGGTGCAGGAGCAGGAGGTCCAGCCGCTCCACCCCGAGGTGTGCGAGGGAGCGCTCGGCCGAGGCCACCAGGTGCGCGCGGCTGGTGTCGTAGTGCTTCACCCAGTGCCGGGGCCGCGCCGGGGACACCAGACCGATGCCGCACTTCGAGATGAACCGCAGCCGGGCCTTGAGGGCGGGGGCGGTGGCCAGGGCCCGGCCCACCTTGGCTTCGCAGGCGTGGTCATCGTAGATGTCGGCCACGTCAAGGGTGCTCAGGCCGAGGTCCAGGCACCCGTCCAGCAGGCGTGCCACCTGGCCCGGTGTCAGGTCCCAGGCGCCGATGCGCCAGAGGCCGAGGATGAAGCGGGAGGGCTCGGGTCCCTGCGTGGCGTCCATGGGGCCTCCTCTGACCCCCATGCTCGGGCGCCGGGCGGCCCGGGTCAAACCCTCCCCGTGGGGGGCAAGGTCCATTCCGGCCGCCCGGGAAGGCTGCTCCAATGGACCCAAGGGGAGGCCAGATGCAGCAAGGCTGGGGGACAGTGACGGGGCATGGGCTTGCGGCCCTGGGCTACCTGCTGGCCACGGCCCTGGTGCTGTGGCTGCTTTACCAGGCCCGCCGCAGCTTCTGGCTCTTCGCCTGGCTGGTGCTGCCCGGCACCCTCTGCCACGAGGCCTGCCACTGGGGAGTGGGGAAGCTCCTCAATGGCCACCCCGCGAGCTTCTCGGTGTGGCCCCGACGCCAGGGCCGCGGCTACCTCCTTGGTTCGGTCGGGTTCTCCAACCTGCGCTGGTACAACGCCCCCTTCATTGGCCTGGCGCCGCTGGGCCTGCTGGGGCTGGCCTATGGCCTCTTCCTCTGGCGGCTCAGCGCGCCGGTCGCCATCGGGTGGCGGGAAGCGCTCGTGGTGTTCCTGCTGGCCAACCTGGTGTTCGGCGCCCTGCCTTCCTGGCAGGACCTGCGCATCGCCGCCCGCTCGCCCCTGGGCTGGCTGGCCCTGGGCGCGGGCCTGGCCTGGGGCGTGCAGCAGGTGTCGGGGCTTGGCTGGCCACCGGGGTGGTTCCCGGGCTCGGCCTCGGTGCGATCCAGGTAGAGTCGAGCCACGAGGAGGCCCAAGCCCATGACCTTGTCCGGAGCTGCCACCGACTACGTGAACCTGGTTCTGGCCGTGGGGCGCCACGATGCCGATTTCGTGGATGCCTACTACGGTCCCCAGGCCTGGAAGCAGACGGCGGAGGCCGGGGAGCCGCGGCCGCTGGCGGCGCTGCGCGTCGAGGCAGAGCGCCTCCGGGCGGTGGTGGCGGAGGTGTCCGTCACGGGCGAGGAGGCGCTCCGGCGGGATTTTCTCCATGGGCAGCTGGGGGCCGTGGCGGCCCACCTGGCCCGGCTGGACGGTCAGCGGTTCAGCTTTGATGACGAGGCGGAAGCCCTCTACCAGGTGCGCCCCCCGGTGGTGCCCGAGGCGGACTTCGAGGCGGCCCTGGCGCGCCTGGGCCTGCTGCTGGAGGGGCCCGGCTCGGTGCAGGAGCGCTACCAGCGGGTCCGGGAGCGGGTGCTGGTTCCCTCAGCGCGGGTGGATGCGGTCTTCCAGGCGGCCATCGCCGAGGCCCGCGAGCGCACCCGCCGTCACGCCACCCTGCCCGCGACGGACCACTTCCGCGTGGAGTACGTCACGGGCAAGGCCTGGTCGGCCTACAACTGGTACCAGGGGGGCGGCACGTCGCTGATCCAGGTCAACCTGGACCTGCCCATCGCCATCGACCGCGCCCTCGACCTGGCGGCCCACGAGGGCTACCCCGGCCACCACGTCTACAACGCCCTGCTGGAGCAGCGCTTCGCGGAGGCCCGGGGCTGGGTGGAGTTCACGGTCTATCCGCTCTTTTCGCCCCAGTCCCTCATCGCCGAGGGCACGGCCAACTTCGGCATCGAGGTGGCCTTCCCCGGTGCGGAGCGGCTGACCTTCGAGCGGGAGGTGCTCTTCCCCCTGGCGGGCCTCGACCCCGCCGAGGCCGGGCGGTGGGCCCAGGTGCAGGCCGAGCTGAAGGTGCTGGCCTTCGCGGACAACGAGGCGGCCCGGGGGTACCTGGATGGCCACCTCAGCCGCGCCGAAGCCGAGGCCCTCCTGGTGCGCTACACCCTGCGCACCGCGGCCCAGGCCGCCCAGCGCCTGCGGTTCATCGACACCTATCGCAGCTACGTCATCAACTACAACCTCGGCGAGCAGCTGGTGCGGGAGTGGGTCGAGCGCCAGGGAGGGACCGTGGCGGACCCCGGACGCCGCTGGGCTGTGTTCGTGGAGCTGGTCTCCAGCCCCCGGCTGCCGAAGGGGCTGGGGCTCTGATCCAACGCCAGATCCAAGGTCGAACCAAAACCGCGACCCCGGACTCCGCTACCATGGAGCTTCTTCCCTGGTGAAAACACGCGATCTTGGCTGAGGATGGGTGGCATGACCGCACTGTCGCGCAGGTTGATCCACAACCTGAACGAGCTCCGGCAACTGCAGGCCGACTATTTCGTCCGGCTCGGCCAGGGCGAGGCCCGCACCGTGCAGGCCTGCGGGGGTGAGCTGGAGGTCCTCGCCCTGCACTACAAGCGGTATGTGGGCACCTGGCGCCTGGGCATGGATGCGGCCACCTGCCGGGACATCGAGCAGCACTTCAGCCGCGTGGCCGGGGCCATGGAGCAGCTGCACCGATGCCTCCAGGAGCAGCCCGAAGGAATCCACCACATCTATCAGAGCTACCAGAACGGCCATGCGGCCTGGTCCCTGGACGGCGAGAAGCGGGCCTCCGACGCCAACCACCTCATTGCCCAGCTCTGGCGCGACGGCCACGCGGCCGAGTGGTTCCTCCCGCACCCCCCGGCTGGCGCTGGGGAAGCCGGCGCCGGGCCCAGCAACCGCCCCGAGGAGCTGCTGCACCTGGCAGGCCTGCTGCGGCGGCTGGCGGGCATCTACCAGGCCCTGCAGGGCCCCGGACCGGTCCGGGAGGCCCCGGAAGCGCCACGCTTCGACGAGAAGGATGCCCTGGTCTCGAACCTGGCGGACCTGATCCGGAAGAAGGCCCGGCCGGTGCTGCACACCGTGGGCATCGCCACCTCCATCCACGCCTGGGCCACCGGGGACCTGAACCCCTCGCCGACGCGGTTCCAGACCGCCTACCAGACCTGGAAGAACCGGCCCCGGCCCGAGCCACGCCGTCGGTAGGCCTTGCCTAACCCGGCACCCCGGGGGTGGTGAAGTCCTCTCCGGGGTTGATGAACTGGTCCAGCTCCACCCCGTGCTGGCGGTCATGGAGCTGCTTGTACCGTCCCGCCAGCGCCAGCAGCTCGCGGTGGGTGCCCCGCTCCACGATCTCCCCCTGCTCGACCACCAGGATCTGGTCGGCGCTCTCGATGGTGCTCAGCCGGTGGGCGATGACGAAGGTGGTGCGGCCCGCCCGCAGGCGGCGCAGGCCGTCGCGGATCAGGGCCTCGCTCTCGCTGTCGAGGCTGGAGGTGGCCTCGTCCAGCAGCAGGATGCGGGGATCCGCCAGGATGGCCCGGGCGATGGCCACCCGCTGCCGCTGGCCGCCGGAGAGCTTGACCCCCCGCTCGCCCACCACGGTGTCGTAGCCCTGCTCGAAGCGGTCCACGAACTCGTGCACATGGGCGATGCGGCCCACGGCCTCGATCTCCTCCCGCGTGGCGCCGGGCTTGGCGAAGCCGATGTTCTCGCCCACCGTGCCGTCGAAGAGGAAGTTGTCCTGCATGACCACGCCCAGCTTGGCGCGGTACTCCCGGAGGCGAAGGGACACCACATCCTTCCCATCCACGAGGATCTGGCCCTGCTGGGGATGGTTGAAGGCCATGACGAGGGAGATGATGGTGCTCTTGCCCGAGCCGCTAGAGCCCACCAGGGCCACGGTGCTGCCTGCGGGAACCTCGAAGGAAACGCCCTTGAGCACCGGCGCATCCGCCTCGTAGGCGAAGTGCACGTCCCGGAAGGCCACCGTCCCTTCCAAGGTGGGCAGGGGCTCGCGCTGGGCATCCTCCTGGTCCTCGGTGGGCATGTCCAGGAGCTCCCGCACCCGGTCGAGGCCCGCGAAGGCCTCGCTCACCTGGGTGCCGATGTTGGCGATCTGCACCACCGGCGCCGCCATGAGACCCACGAAGAAGGTGTACATGATCAGGTCGCCCAGGGTCATGGACCCCGCGAGGATGGCCCGGCCCCCGATGAGCATGATGAGGACGCCGATGACGCCGACGATGGCCGTGCCGAAAGCGGTGATGGCGCTGGTGCCCGTGAGGGTCCCGGCGATGTTCTTGAAGAGGCGCTCGGTGCCCTCGGCAAAGAGCTTCCGCTCGCGGTCCTCCGCCACGTAGACCTTGAGGATGCGGATGCCGCCCACGGATTCCGTGAGCCGACCCGTGATGTCGGCGGTGATCTCGCTGCGCTTCCGGAAGAGCGGCCGCAGGCGGCGGAAGGCCAGGGCCATGGCCCCACCAAAGAGGCCCAGGAAGACCACCGTGGCTGCAGTGAGCCGCCAGTTCAGCCAGAACAATACCCCCAGGGAGATCGCCGCCGTGAGCACACCGCCCACCAGCTGGATGATCCCCGTGCCCACCAGGTTGCGGACGCCCTCGGCGTCGTTCATCACCCGGGAGATCACCACGCCGCTCTTGGTGCTGTCGAAGTAGCGGATGGGCAGCCGGAGCACATGGTCCTGTACCCGCTGGCGCATGGTCATGATGGCCCGCTGGGCGGCCACGCTGACCACCTGCGAGTTGGCGTAGCTGGTGATGGCCTGGATGAGCGTGGCCACCCCCGCCGCCATGGCCAGGGGCACCAGCAGGTGGCCGTTGTGCTTGCCGATGACCTCGTCGATGAGGTACTTGGTGCTGGCGGGCAGCACCAGCCCCGCCACCCGGCTGACGAGCATGAGGACCATGCCGATGGCCAGGGAGCCCCGGTGCTCGCGCAGGAGCGCCCGCGCCTCCCGCCAGGCCCGGGCCGTGTCCACCTTGGGTTTCTGTTTGGGATCGGGCATGTGGCGTCCGGGAGAGGGCAGGGGCAGGGAGCCCATGCGGGAGAGGCGGGCCATCAGGGGGTTTCCCGCAGCACGGGGTCGAGCACGGGCCAGACGTGGTTGGCCACCTGGCGGGCCCCTTCGGCATTGGGGTGGATGCCGTCGGCCTGGTTGAGGAGGGGCACCATGGCCACCCCTTCCAGCAGGAAGGGCAGCAGGGGCACCTGGTAGGCCTTGGCCAGCCGGGGGTAGATCCGGGCGAAGGCGGCGCGGTAGTCCGGGCCGTAGTTCTCGGGGAGCTGGATGCCCGCCAGCACCACCCGTGTGCCCTCCCTGCGGGCCCGGTCCAGGATGGTGCGCAGGTTCCGCTCGGTCTCCGCCACGGGGATGCCCCGCAGCCCGTCGTTGGCGCCGAGGCAGAGGAACAGCACATCCACCCGCTGCCGGTAGAGCCAGTCCAGGCGGGCAGCCCCGCCGGCGGTGGTGTCGCCGCTGATGCCGGCATTGACCACCTTCCAGGGCCGTCCCTCCGCCTTCAGCCGGGCCTCGATGTGGGCCGGGAAGGCCTGTTCGGGCGGCAGGCCGAGGCCGGCGGTGAGGCTGTCGCCGAGAAAGACCAGGGTGGGCTGCTGTGCCTGGGCCACAGGGCCGGCGGGAGCCGCCGCAGCCACGGGTGGGCTGGACGGCGGGGCCTTCCGGTTGCAGGCGGCGGTGGTCACGAGCAGCACTGCGAGGGCAGCCGCCGTACCGGGAACCATTCTCATCCCATCAGGATGGCAGGGGCCGTCCAGCCTTGCACGGGTCGGAACCTCGACCCAGGCGGCTAGTCTGGTACCGGGGGCGCCCCATGATCTCCATTCGAGCCGTGTCGAAGACCTTCCTGGCCCCCTCGGGCGAACCGCTGCGGGTGCTGCAGGACGTGAGCCTCGAGATTCCGGCGGGGGCCTCCGTCGCCATCCAGGGCCCCAGCGGCAGCGGCAAGAGCACCCTGCTGGGCCTCATCGCCGGGCTCGACCAGCCCACCTCCGGCGAGGTGGTGGTGGCGGGCCAGGCCATCACCGGCCTCAGCGAGCTGGCCCTGTCGCGCTTCCGGGCCCGGAACCTGGGCTTCGTCTTTCAGGCCTACCACCTGCTGCCCCACTTCTCCGCCCTGCAGAACGTGGTCATCGCCGCCGAGATCGCCGGACTGGCGGACGCCGAAGCCCGCTCCCGGGAAGCCCTGGCCCGCGTGGGCCTGGCGGACCGCGCCGACCACCTGCCCGCGCAGCTCAGTGGCGGCGAGTGCCAGCGCGTGGCCCTGGCCCGGGCCGTGGTGGCGCGGCCCCCCATCCTGCTCTGCGACGAGCCCACGGGCTCGCTCGACCCGGTCAACGCCGACCGCGTCTTCGCGCTGCTGCTGGAGCTGCAGCGGGACCTGGGCTCCACCCTGGTGCTGGTGACCCACGATGCAGCCCTGGCGGGCCGGCTGGGATTGCACATTGCCCTGGAGCGGGGCCGCGTCGTGATGGGCGTGGCATGAGGTTCGCCCTGCGCATGGCGCTGCGGGAGGCCGCCCGCCAGAAGGGGCGGCTGCTGATCATCGCCCTCTGCTTGGCCGTGGGCTTTGCCGCGTTCTTCGCCACCACCAGCTTCAGCGCCCGGGTGCTGAGCGGCATCCGGGCCGAATCCCGCACCCTGCTGGGCGCCGACTTCACCCTCACCTCCACCGGGGCCTTCCCCGAAGCGGCCCTTCGGCAGGCGGTGGCGGTGCCGGGGGTCGCGGGGCACAGCCTGGCCTACGACCTGGTATCCATGGCCCACACGGGCCCAGAGGGGGCGGTCCTCAGCCGCCTGGTGGAAGTGCGGGCCGTGGATGGCGCCTACCCCCTGGTGGGCCGCCTGGACCTCCAGCGGGAGGGCGCGCCCGTGGCGGGGCCGGTGGGCGGTTCCGGAGCAGTCTTCGTGGAGCGGGGTCTGGCGGAGGCCTGGGGGCTCCGGGCCTCCGCCCAGCCCAGCCTCGCCACCCGGTCGGCCCTGTCCCTGGGCGACGGGAACCTGCCCGTGGGCGGCGTCGTGGCCCTGGACGAGAGCCGCCAGGCCAGCGCCTTCACCCTGGGCCCCAGGGTGCTGGTGGACCGCGCGGACGCTGAGCGCCTGGGCCTGCTGACGCCCCGGGCCCGGTTCACGGGGCGCCTGCTGCTGACCCTGAACCCCGATGCGGACGGGGGGCGGGTGCGCCGTGACCTGGAGGCCATCGTCCAGGCGTCGCCCCAGCGCCTGCGGCTGCGCAGCCACGAGGAGGCTGCCTCGGCCCTGGCCCGGCCCATCCGAAACCTGAACCGGTTCGTCCAGCAGCTGGGCCTGGCCACCCTGCTCCTCGCCATGCTGGGCGCCTGGGCCATCCTCACGGCCTTCCTGGAAGCCCGCTCCCGGGATGCGGCCATCTTGCGCTGCCTGGGGGCCGAGCCCCTGGCGCCCGCCCGCATCTACGGCCTGCTCACGGGGCTGCTGCTGCTGGTGTCCGTGGTCCTGGGTCTGGGGGCGGGGCTGGGGGTGGCGGCGCAGCTCCCCCGCTGGCTGGGGGACCTTCTGCCCACGGCGCTGCGGCATGGGGGCACCGCCCCGCCGCCCCTGCTGGAGACGACCCTGGCCCTGGCCCTGCTCGCCTTGTTGACCCTGCCGCCCCTGGTGCGGCTGGGGGATGTGAAGCCGCTCAGCCTGCTGCGGGAGGGGGCGGAGCCCTTGGGCGGGCGCGCCTGGCTCAGCCGGTCCTGCGCGGGGCTGGCGTTCCTGCTGGCGGTGGGCCTCATCGTGCGCAATGCCCCCACCGTGGCCATCGGCCTGGGCACGGCCCTGGGCCTCGCTTTGCTGTTCCTGCTGCTGTTCGCCGCCGCCCGGCTGCTGCTCTGGCTCACCCGCCGCGCGGCCCCGACGCTGCCCCTCTCCCTGCGCCTGGCCTTCGGCCAGCTGGGTGCCCGGCCGGCGCTGGCGGCGCTCATGATGGCGGTGATGGGCCTGGCCATCTTCCTTACCACCGCCACCCAGTTCATCAAGGATGACATCGTCGCCCCGCTGGCCACCCATCAGGGCGCGGGCCGTCGCCCCAACCTGTTTCTGCTGGATGTACAGTCGGCCCAGCGCGACGGGGTAGCGCAGCTGCTGCGGGCCGAGACCGGACGCGAGCCCATGGCGGCGCCCATCGTCCGGGCCCGGCTCACGGCCATCGACGGAAAACCCGTGCGCGAGGCCCGCGTGCCGAGCGATGGGGAGGAAGGGGGCGAGGCAAGGAACGAGTCAAGGGGCGAGGGCTTCCGCAACCGGGAGCAGAACCTCACCTGGCGTGACCAGCCCGGGGATTCCGAGGCGGTGGTTGCCGGCCGCTTCTGGGCGCCGGGCCTGGATCAGGATGAGGGCATCTCCCTTGAGCAGGGCTTCGCCGCGTCCATCGGCGCGAAGCTAGGTGACACCTTGACGTTCGATGTGTCCGGCAACGAGGTCCGGGGTCGCGTCACCAGCCTGCGGAAGGTGCAGTGGCAGAGCTTCCAGCCCAACTTCTTCATCGTGCTGCACCCCTCCCTGCTGCGGGGCGCGCCGGCTGTGCACCTGCTGGCCGTGGAGGCCGAACCCGCCGCGAAGGTCCGCCTCCAGTCGGCCCTGGCCCGGGGCTTCCCGAACATCACGCTCATCGACGTGTCCGAGGTGGTGGCCAAGGTGGGCCGGGTGCTGGACATCATCGCCCTCATCACCCGCACTCTGGCGGCCCTCATGCTCGCCTCGGCCCTGCTGGTGCTGGTCGCCAGCCTCCTCGCCGGCCGCCTGGGGCGGCAGAAGGACCTGGCCCTGCTCCGCACCCTGGGGGCCTCTCACGGCACGCTGCTGCGCAGCCTGGCCTGGGAGTTCCTGGCCCTGGGCGGCAGCGCGGCCCTGCTGGCCACGGTGCTGGCCTGGGGGCTGGCCCGCCTCTACACCAGCCGCGTCCTGGATCTGCCCACCCATCCCGGAATCGGCCTGGGCCTGCTGCTGATGGCGGGCTCGGCGCTGCTCACCCTGGCCGTGGGCGTGGCGGGCAGCCTGCGGGTGCTGCAGGCCAAGCCCATGGAAGTGCTGCGCGGGGAGTGAGCCGAGGCCGTGGGGAACGCTACCGCCCCGCCAGAGCCCGGCCCGTCCAGGAGGCGGCACAGGCCTGCACCGCCGCAGGTGGGCCTGCCACCACCAGCTGACCGCCGCCGCTGCCGCCCTCGGGGCCCAGGTCGATGACCCAGTCGCTGGCGGCGATGACGTCGAGGTGGTGCTCCACGGTGACCACCAGGTGGCCCGCCTGGGCCAAACGGCTAAGCACGCCCAGCAGGCGGTCCACATCCTCGGCGCCCAGGCCCCGAGTGGGCTCGTCCAGCAGGATCGCCGTCCGGTTCTGAGGTGGCGCCGCCAGGAGGCCAGCCAGCCGGAGTCGCTGGCGCTCGCCCGCCGACAGCGCCTCGCCGGCCTGGCCCAGGCGCAGGTAGCCCAGGCCCACGTCCGCCAGGGCCTGCAGGGCGCCGGTGAAGCGGGCCTCCTCGGTGAACGCGCCAATCAGCTCGGAGATGGGCGTGTCCAGCAGTTTGGCGAGGTTGCGACCCGCCAGGCGGCAGCTCAGCACCTCGGGCTGAAACCGCTGACCCAGGCAGACCTCACAGCCCACGGTCACATCCGGCAGGAGGTCCATGGCCACGGTGCGCACGCCGCGGCCTTCGCAGGCCTCGCAGCGGCCGCCGGGCGCCGCGGTGGAAAAGTGCCGCGCCTTCAGCTTCAGGGCCTTGGCCTGGGCCGTGGCGGCGAAGCGCTTGCGCAGCGGCTCCCCCAGGCCCGTGAGGGTGAGCACCGTGCTGTTCCAGCCAAGGCCCAGGGTCCCCTGGTCGGCGGTGATGACCTCACTGAAGTCAATCGGCAGGTCGAGGCCCGCGCAGCCCACGGGCCCCCGGCCTTCCAGGTGACGGCGCAGGGAGGGGGCGAGGACCCCCAGCACCAGGCTCGATTTGCCACTGCCGGAGACGCCGGACACCGTCACCAAGGCACCCAGGGGGAAGGCGACGTCGAGGCCTTGGAGGTTGTGCAGGCGGGCCCCCCTCAGACGCACCATCGGCCCGTCCAGGCGCGCTGAGCCCCCCTCGGACCTGGGCTGAGGCCGGCGCAGCAGGGCCCCCAGGCGGGAGTCCGGCTGGGCCTTCAACGCCTCCGGCGTGCCTGCCGCCACCAGCCGCCCACCCTCGGGGCCCGCGCCAGGGCCCAGCTCAAGCACGTGGTTCGCCAACGCGATGAGGGCGGGGTCGTGCTCCACGACCACCACCGCGTTGCCTGCGTCCGCCAGGCGCCGCAGCACACTGCCGAGGCGGGCGACATCCCGGGGATGCAGCCCCTGGGTGGGCTCATCCAGCACATAAGTCACGCCCACCAGGCCGCCGCCCAGGGCCGCCGCCAGCCGCACCCGCTGGGCCTCCCCGCCTGACAAACTGGCCAGCTCCCGCGCGGGCGTGAGGTAGCCCAGTCCGGCGTCCGAGAGGTCCGTAAGGCGCGCCGTCAAGTCCTGGCGCAGCCCTTCGGTGAGGGCTGCCACCCGGGGCGGCAGCCCACCAGCTTCGAGCCCCTGGACCCAGGCGAGTGTGGCGTCGACGGACAGGGCCAGCACCTCGGGCAGCCGCCGCCCGCCGAAGCGTACCGCCCGCGCCTCGGCCTTCAACCGCTCGCCCCCGCAAAGGGCGCAGGGGACATCCACCAGCAGCCCCTCCAGCGCCTCGCCCTTGGCGTCGCCGTGGATGCGCTCGTACTCGCGCTCCACCAGCGTGGCGAGGCCGG
The DNA here is from genome assembly GCA_963740385.1 of uncultured Acidobacteriota bacterium. Classification (GTDB taxonomy): domain Bacteria; phylum Acidobacteriota; class Holophagae; order Holophagales; family Holophagaceae; genus Geothrix. Next base: position 1,042,882 of record CAVUDX010000002.1, on the reverse strand, counting down.
GCCAGGTCGTCTGCAGGGCATGCACCCCGGCCACCTTGCCGCGCCGGTAGCGCCAGGCCACCGCGTGCACCGTGTCCCCGGTGCCGTCGAGGGCCACCTGGCGCTCCGCGGATCCCAGGTCGCACCAGGGGCGCGTCAGGTCCAGGCCCGCCTGGGCGGCCACATGGTGCAGGGTGGCCATGAACTGGCCGTCCGGCTCGCCCAAGTAGGCGCCAAAGCGGCTGCCGTCGAGGGCGCCGCCGTCCAGGGGCCGGTCCGGGTGGCTCACCAGGCGCTCGGGATCGCAACGCTGGAGAAACCCCAACCCCTTGCAGGCCGGGCAGGCCCCCCGCTCGGCGTGGGGGGAGAAGTCCGCCGCCCAGAGGGCAGGGAGGGACGCGCCGCACGGGCAAAGCTCACCCTGAACCGGCTTGCCGCAGGTCGGGCAGGGGCGCGTTCCCGCCCGGGCGAAGAGCAGGCGCAGCCACGCCTCCAGCTCGGTGGCGGTGCCCACGGTGGCGCGGGGGTTGCGGCGACCCTGGGCCTGGGGAACCGCGAGGGTGGCCTGCAGGCCCCGAGCCGCCACCAGGTCGGCGCCACCCAGCCGGGGCAGCAGCCGCCGGGCCCAGGGGGCCACCAGGTCCGCGAAGCGGTTCTGCGCCTCGGCCAGCAGGGTGTCGAAGACCAGCGACGACTTGCCCGAGCCCGAGGGCCCTGTGACCACGGTCAGGCCCTGGGCGGGGAGGGTGAGGTCGAGGTCCTGCAGGTTGTGGGTGCGGACCCCCGCCAGCTCGATGGCCGGGGCCTCGGCCGGAGGGGCGGTCGGCGGCAGGGGTGCAGGAAGGGCACGCAGGGCCGCGCCCGTGATGGACGCGAGACAGTCCTGGATCTGCTCGGGGGTGCCGCAGGCCACCACCCGCCCGCCCTCGGGGCCGCTGCCTGGGCCCAGGTCCACCACACGGTCCGCGTGGCGCACCACGGCCAGGTCATGGTCCGCCACCAGCAGGGTGTGGCCCGCGTCCAGCAGGCGGTCCCAGGTGGCCAGCAGCACCTGCACATCGGCCGCATGGAGGCCGGTGGTGGGCTCGTCCAGCACGATGAGGGCCGCGCCGCTGCCGGCCCGGGCCAGCTCGGTGGCCAGCTTCACCCGCTGGGCCTCGCCCCCGGAGAGCGTGGTGGCGGGCTGGCCCAGGGGCAGGTAGCCGAGGCCCACATCCAGAAGGGTAGCCAGGATGCGGCGCAGCCCGGGGTGGTCGGCGAAGCAGGCCGCGGCGTCCGCCACGCTCCCCTCCAGCAGGTCGGCGATGCTGCGCCCGCGCACCTGCACGGCCAGCACCTCGGGGTGGAAGCGCCGGCCGCCGCAGGCCTCACAGACCAGGTCCACGCTGCCGAGGTAGCGCATTCCCACCTCCTGCACGCCTGCGCCCTCGCAGGCTTCGCAGCGGCCTCCGGCGGTGTTGAAGGAGAAGTGGCCTTTGCCGAAGCCCCGCTCCCGCGCCCCGTCCGACTTGGCGAAAAGGTCCCGGAGGAGGTCGAAGGCGCCGGTGTAGGTGGCTGCGTTGGAGCGCGGGGTCCGGCCGATGGGGTCGGCATCCACGGTGACGATGCGCTGGAAGGGCGACCCGGGCACCTGCCCGGCCTGGAAGCGTGCCACCACCGCATCCAGGAGGGAGGTCTTGCCCGCGCCCGAGACGCCCGTGACCACCTGGAGCAGGCCCAGCTCCAGGTCGAGCGTCACCGCCTGTAAGCTGTGGCGGTCCAGGCCTGCGAGCCGCAGGGTGCCCCGGCTGGTGCGGACCTGGTGGCCTCCAGTTGGCAGGTTCCCGGTCAGCCAGCGCCGGGTCGGGCTGGGCTCGCCCTCCGGCGTCTGGTTCAGGAAGTCCCGGGGGGTGCCGCTCCAAAGCAGGCGGCCCCCCGCAGGCCCGGGGCCGGGCCCCAGGTCGATGAGCCAGTCGGCGGCGCGCACGATCTGGGCGTCGTGCTCCACCACCACCACGGTCTGGCCCTGGTCCCGCAGACGCTGGAGCACGCGGATGAGCGGGCCCACCTCCACCGGGTGCAGGCCCGCCGAGGGCTCGTCGAGCACCACCAGCAGGCCCCGCAGTCCGCCCCGGGCCAGGTTGGCGAGACGGAGCCGCTGCAGCTCCCCGCGGGAGAGGCTGGGGGCGGGACGCTCCAGGGTCAGGCCAGCGAGACCCAGTTCGGCCATCAGCTCGCAGCGGGCCAGGAGCTCAGTCCGGATGGGCTCCAGCACCGGCAGGTCGCGGGGTGTCACCTCCACGGTGGCCAGGAAGGTGGCCAACTCCCGGACCGGGAGCCCGGCCAGATCCACGATGCGCCGCCCCTGCCAGGTGACGGCCAGGGCCTCGGGGCGCAGGCGCGTACCCTCGCAGGCGGGGCAGGGGGCGCTGCGCACGAAGCGCAGGATGGAGTCGTTCCGCTTGCCCCGCAGAATCTCCTCCATTACCGGGAGCAGGCCTCGGTAGAAGCCCTCCTGGCGCGGGCGGGCCGTGATGCCCGTCCACTTCAGCCGCGACTCCAGCGGGTGCTTGCCGTAGGGGACTTTCAGGCGCTCCGAGCCGTGGAGCACCACCTGGCGAACGTCATCGGTCAGGTCCTGCCAGGGAATGTCCACGGAGCCACCGTGGGCCCGCAGTACGTCATCCAGCACCGCCAGTGTGACCTGGGAATACATGAGGTAACCGTTGGGCGTGCTGACCCGCAGGGCGCCCTCCCGCAGGGACCGAGCGGGATCGGCCACCAGCAGGTCGGGGTCCAGCACGTCCGCCACGCCCAGGCCCTGGCAACGAGGGCAGGCGCCCGCCTCGCCGTTGAAGGAGAAGAGGCCCCGGGTGAGGCAGGTGCCCTCCGGGGCCGTGCCCAGCCGGGCGAAGAGCAGCCGCAGCAGGTCCCAGCCCTCCGTGAGGGTGCCCACGGTGGAGCGGGGGTTGGTGGCCACCGCCCGCTGGCCCACGGCGATGGCGGGCCCCAGGCCCTCGAGGCTGCGCACCTCGGAGCGGGCGAGGCCCCCGGCGAACTGACGGGCGAAGCTGGGCAGCGTTTCCAGGAAGCGGCGCTGGCCTTCGCGGTAGAGGATGTCGAAGGCGAGGGAGGACTTGCCCGAGCCCGAGACGCCGGTGATTACCGTGAGGCTCCGCCGGGGGATCCGCAGGTCGAAGCCCGTGAGGTTGTGCGCCCCCGCCCCGCGGATGACGATGTCCTGGTGTCGGTCCTCCCCCAACGGCTGGCTCCCTGGTCCGGTCCTCAGAGCAAGGTGGCAGAGGCGACGAGGCTGGGCAACGGGGCGGGGCCGATGAGATCCAGGTTGGCGTCCCGGGCCTGGCAGGTGGGGCAGTGCCCGAGGCAGCCCCAGGCACAGGGCAGGGCGGGACGGCCGGTCTCGCGGCTGGGGGTTGGGGTGGCGTGGGTTGCGCGCATGCCTGGGTCAATCCTCCAGGGTGGGCATCAGCTGGAGCACGTCCAGGGCCCGGGGCCGGTCGGTGACAGGGTCATCCTTCCGGATGCGACCGTCCTTGAACAGGATCATCCGCTTGGTGAAGTGTGCAATGTTCGGCTCGTGGGTCACGGGACCAGCCGTGACTGAACCATTCGGCAGAAGAGACTTTAATCTAGATTGACCCAGGCGCTGCCGCGAAGTGGCACGAGCCAAGAGGACACGGGCAACCCCTCCCGCTCCGCCAGAGCGGCGGAGTAGCGTTGAAGTTGGTCGCGGTAGGCCGCAAGCGCTTCGTCCCCGAAGGTTTTGGAGTGCTTGAAGTCCAGAAGGTGGATGCAGTCCTCGTCCCAGACGACGAGGTCGGCGCGTCCGAGTCCGCCACTGCTTGCTGCACCCGCTAGGGGCAGCTCCGCCCGGCGGCGGAGGTGGCGCCAGCCCTTTGCTTCGAATTGCTCCAGGAAGCGCATGGCGTTCTCCCGGGCGTGGGCCACAGGCGGGGCGTTGTCGAGGCAAGACTGGAATGCCTCAGGGTCCTCCCAGCGCACCAGGAGATCCCGGAGGAAGGCGTGCATGGCTTCCCCCTCCTGGCGGGCCTTGCTGCGGGTGTCACCCGGAAGGTCGTCATGGGCGTCGGCGGGCAGGGGGGTGTCCGCCAGTGCCGTTCTCACCGGCGGTGGGTCTGGCGTGAGGGTGACCTTTGTTGGTAAGGGCTCCGGCGTCGGTGCGTCGGTCAGTGCTTTCCACTCCGGGTGAGTGCTGGCCAGAACCTGCCCCCACTTCGCCCAGGTCTTGAAGTCACTGGGGGGCTTGGGCTCTTTGGGATCCTTTGGCTCTTGCAGCAGCACGCAGAGGCGCCCCTTGGCGCGGGTGAGCGCCACGTAGAGCAGGTTGAGTTCGTCGCGCTTCTGCTTGGACTCCACCAGGGGCTTGAGGTCGTCATAGGCGCGTCCGGTGAATTTCCCAAGCTTCCAGGCCAGCAGCAACTCGCCGGATTCGGGCTGGGTGCGCAGGTCACCCTTCCGGAAACTGCGCGGGTTCACGTTGAGCAGGGGCAGGATGACGTCGTCGTATTCCAGTCCCTTGCTGCCGTGGGCCGTCTGGATGAGCAGGTCCGCGTCTTCCACGGACGCGGGCAGGTCGCCCCGCTCCAGGCCATTCCGCTCGTCATCAAGCAGGGCGTAGGCCACGGATGGACTGGCTGGCAGGTCCTGAAGGCGGGCGAGCAGCCCGGCCAGGTTGCGCCGCGCCCGCAGGGGTTCCAGGGCACCGTGTGCCTCCAGGGCTGCGATGGCCTGGAGTAGGGCACCGTGGCGCAGCAGGCGACCTGCGATGGTCTGGGTGGAGGCCTGCCGCAGGTCGAGGAGAAAATGGGCGGCCTCTCGGTGTGCTTCCGGCAATCGCTCAGGTTCCAGTTGACCCAGACCGGGCAGTCCGGGACGGCCTTCACTTCTTTGGGCCAGGGCTGCCATTGCGCCATCGGTCAGGCCCGCCACCTGGCGCAACAACGCCGCACAGGGGATGGGTCGCTCGGGGTGAGCCACAGCCTCCAGGGCCGCCAGGATGAGTCGCACGCCGGGGCTGTCCCAGAACCCCTCCTTGGCCACGACGTAGGGCTGGATGCCTTGGGCCTTGAGGCGCTGGAGAAGGCCCGGTAGGCGGGTGCGCTGCTTGAGCAGAAGCGCTCGGGTGCGGCTGCCGGGCTTCACAGGAGCGCCGAGGGACTCGGTCCAGCCGGACTCTCGGGAGAGGCCCGAGATCCAATCCGATAGTGCCGGAAGGTCGCCCGAAGAGGGTGGCGCAGGCGTACGGACCAACCCTACCGGAGGCCCGGGTGCGGCGATGGGTACCTGGGCACCGTCTATATCACCGACCGAGGGATCCAACTGGGGCCAGACCTGGTCCACATAGGTGTTGGCCAGGGCCACGATCTCAGGCGTGGAGCGGAAGTTGGAGGCGAGGCGGTAGGCCCCCTCTCCCGCTGCGGCCAGTCGGTCACGGAGCAAGTCGGGATCGCCGCCACGGAAGCCGTAGATGGCCTGCTTCACGTCGCCCACTCGCACCATGCGCTCACCGCCGAGGGCCTCCAGGAAGGCATCCTGAACCTTGGAGGTGTCCTGGTATTCGTCCACCAGGAGCAGCTTGGGTGCAGGGGTCTCCAGGCCGTGGGTCTTGAGGCTTTCGAGGGCCTTGCGGACCAGATCACCAAAGGTCGCCAACCCCTGGGCCTGCTTCTCTGCCTCGAAGCGCTTCAGCGCGTTCACCAGCAGGCAGCGCAGCCATGCTTCCAGCGCGGTGGCCACGGGCTTGAGGGTTGCCATCGCGGCATGGAAGGCGTCGGAGTAGTAGGCAGGGGGCGGATTCGACACGCGCCCACTCTGGGCCTGGGCCCAGCGGAGGTTGGTTTGTAGATCAGCGCCGTCGATTGGAACAGGAAGGAGGTTCTCCCTCTTGAAGTTGTGGAGCCCCTTGCCGCTGGGGTGCTTGGCCAGCTCTTCATCCGCCGCAAAGGGTGCCAGAGCGGTCCGGGCTTCAGCCAAGGCACGGGTCAGGGCGTCGCGGTAGTGGCTGGGGTCCTCACCCTTCAGGTGCCCAAGGGCATCCAGGTGGTTGTCGAAACCCTGGGACAGCTCCTCCCAGTTCTGCTCCGCCCAGGCCAGCAGCAATCGGGCGGGCACCTCATCGGCATGGCCGGCGGGCAGGGTCAGGGCTTCGCGCACCGTCAGCCGCAGCAGGCGTAGCAGGGAGGGATGACGCACATCGAGAATGGTGTCGTTGCTGCCCTCGCCCTTGCTCAGCACGCGCATGGCCAGGCTATGGATGGTGGACACCTGCAGCAGCTCTGCTTCCCGCCGCACGCGGCGCCAGTAGGCGCGGGCCTTGGCGGGCGAGCTTAGCCAGGGTGCGCCCGGCCAGTGGGCGGCGGCTTGGGCCACCTCCCCGGCAGACTTCTTCAGGTGCTGGATGCTGGGCAGGTCCTTGAGGAAGGCTTCGAGGTCCGTGGCAACGGGCGCTTCGAGGTAGGGCAGCAGTTGCTGCCAGGCTGCCTCATCCAAGGCGGACAGCAGGTCCAGGGGGCGGAGCAGCCGCTCACGGAGGTCCGCCGCTGAGGTCTCACTGAAGGTGGTCGCCAGGATCTCCCAGGGTCGGATGTCGCCACGACCGAGCCGAGCGGCGACCAGCACTGTGAGAGTGAACGTCTTGCCGGAGCCCGCGCTGGCGCTTACGACCAGCGACTGATCGAGGATGCCGGATTCGCTAAGGACGAGGTTACGCATCTCAGTCCCCCCCGCCTTCGGTCTCGACGGTCACGTCCACGGGGCGCCCACAGAGGGCCGCCAACTGACACTGGCCGCAGTGCTCGCCAGGCGTGGGCGGGAAATCCCCCGACTCCAGTCGCGAATCAAAACGAGCGAGGTTCGTGAGCAGCCGCTGGCGCCAGGCTCCGTCGGGTCCAGCCTCGGCCAGGGTTGCCAGATGCTTGGTGAAGGGCTTGGGCTCATCCTCCTTCAGCGGAAACAGCACCGCCGTGGCCCGTTCGCCTGGATAGACCTGCTCTGCGAGGAGCATGTAGAGCGGAGTCTGGAGGTGGGACCCGAAGGGCGCGTAGTCTTCGGCGTAAGCATCGAGGTAGGACTTTGTTGAGGTCTTGTAGTCCACCACCCGAAGGAACGAGAGGCTGTCACTGGTCCAGCGCTCGATGCGATCCATCTTGCCGCTGACGGTCAAGGAACGCCCATCGCCCATATCCAGAGCCACCGGTCCCAGGCTGCCCTCGAGTGCCAGGAGGGTCCGACGCCAGGTCTCGGGCGGGGGTGCTGCGGCCTTCTTGGCCTTTGGCGCGGACAGACGTACCGGGTCGAGCAATGCAAGTTCCCCCTTGTCGGGGGCCTCAGCCTGGACATCCCGCAGCAGGCCAGCGGCGACGTTGGGCAGCAGGGATTCCAGGCGGAGCACGGCCTGGGGCCACTGCTCCTGCGGGATGTGTCGGTCCAGTTCCTTCAGCCACAGGTCCTGGTGGTCCTGCCAGAGGGATTGCAGGTGGGGAATGAGGTCATCGGCGCTGGCCTCGGGATCAAGCCCCAGTGCGGTCTGGAAGGCGGCAGGCCAGTCTTCCATGCCCACGAAGGGGGCCAGGGCCTCTTCCATGATGTGGTGGACGAGGATGCCCACGGCCATGGACATCCGGGTGCGCGCATCGAAGGTCTGCAAGCCCCAAACTCGCTCAGCGAATGAACGGAAGGGGCATTTGGCAAGGCCTTCGAGCGCCGTGGGGCTGGCGCTGTCCTGCCCCTTGAGCCAGGCGGCGCGGAGTCCCGGGGCATGGTCGAAGTCGGGCGCTTCCGCCAGCAGGGCCTCGCTGGCCGGGCGGGCCTGGGCGGCGGTGGCTCTTGCCTGTTGGTGAAGGGACTGATCGTGGCCTTCCCAGCGCCAGCGCAGGCGGCTGTGGAGTGCGGCTTCCGCACGCCACGGTGCCGCGCCTTCCAGCGCCGTCCAGAAGGGCCCTTGGGACTTCATGCGGCCATCCTCATCCTGGGCGGGACTGAGCACCACCAGGCGCTCGCGGGTCATGGCCAGCACCTTGTTGAAGGCGTAGGCCTCCCGCTGGAAGGCGCGGGGAATCTGGTCGCCATGTTCGCTGCGGGGCAACCAGAAACGTTGCAGGGCAGGGGGGAAGGTCGCTGACGGCTCCGCCTGACTCCAGGTGAGCAGGGCCTTGTTGAGGGCGGCCTTGCGGTCGCCGTCTAGGTCGGGGTTCTCGGCGGGGCGGCTGGGCCAGGCACCCTCTGAGAGGTCGAGGATCAGGGTGGCGCGCGCGCCGTTCCAGTCGTCTAGGATCGTGCTGGGGGTTACCAGGCGCAGGCCCTCGATGGCTCGGGGGATTTCGCTGCTGCGTGCCGCATCCAGAAAGGCTTCCAGCGCCAGGAGCATGTCCGAGAAGGTCCAAGTTTCGAGCCCCCAGGCCTCCTTGAGCAGGCCCAGCGGGGAGTAAAAATCGTCGGGGTCCGTCGGCAGCCGCAGGGTGGTGGCCAGGGACTCCAGGCGCTCGGCCCACTGGTGGGCTGCCTGGGTAGTGGTCCTCAGCGCGGCCAGTTCCTGCCAGATGCCTTGGGCGTAGTCCTTCACCCGGTCCCGCAGGTGCATGAAGCTGCCTTCGAACGCGAGCGTCCCGCTCTGGTCGGCGAGGGCCAGAGCATCCGCCCAGTGGCGCAAGTCGTCGCGCCTCGATGCGCGGAGCCCGGCGGACACGGCACTGGGATCCAGCCGCTGCACGCCCAGAAGTAGGGTCCAGAGTGGACTCCAGGCTTCGCTGGCGAGGAGGGGGACCAATCCGCCGCGCACATGGAGCGCCACGCCTTCTTCTGCCAGCAGGGGCGCGAGGAAGGCAGCCAAGGTCTGAGGCTCGGGATGGATGAGGGTGATCTCAGAAGGGGGGATCCCAGCGTCCAGCCAGACGCAGATCTGTTCGATGGCATGGCGAAGCAGGTCGAGGGGACCTTCGACGAGCCCCCGCTGGAAGGTGTCTGCATGGTCCTTCAGATCCAGCGGTCCCTCGAATAGGGATTCCAGAGCGGGCGACCAAGGGGCTGATCCCCAGCCCTCCGGTTCAGAAAGGTCGAGGTCATTGGGGAGGCTTTCTCCATGGGCTTCGAGCCCATCAAGGAACCACGCGACTAGCGGCTGGGCGCTGCCGAAGAGGCCGGAGGCCTCGCAGCCTTTCTGGGCCGCGAGCCTGAAGGTGGCACCACCCAGGCCCGGCACGCAGGCCAGGGCTCGCAGACGCGTGGGCACCAGATCCCGGAGGCCTGCCTCCAGCGGCCCATCGGCCTCGGTCCGCTCGACCCAGAGCCCCCGCTTCCCGGCGAGCTCCAGGTCCACGGCCTGCCAGAGGGCAAGATCCGGCTCCAGGTAGCCGCTCGCTTCCACCTCCTTGAGGTAGGCCTCCATGTGGGCCAGCAAGCTGGCCAAGCTGTGGGCGGCCTTTGGCTGGCCGAGGTCCAGACCATGTGCCTGCAAGTGCCGCAGGGTGGCCGGAAGTAGGCCCTGTGCCAGCAGCTCCTGACAGGCCTGGGCGCGTGCCTTCAGCGCCTCCAGGCTGGGACCGGCTGTGCGTCCCTGGGCCATGGCCAGCCTTCGCGCCACCCGCAGGTGCAGCATGAGGCTGACGGCACCCGACACAGGTGGTCGAGGGTCGTTCAGCAGCACGCCATCAAAGGGGTCGTAGCTCATGCAGGCATCTCAAGAACAGACCTGGTTCTAGATCATCCTGCCACAGCCATTTGGACAGAAAATGTCCGTCCGGTGGTTGACCAAGTTGAACCAATTGGTTTTGGTGGGAATGAGGGTTCCAATTACATCGTGCTGGAGGTAACACCCCCCCGTCGCGGAGGTCCTTCGGATCGAATTGAAGGGTCACGACAGAGCAGCGTGGGTCCAGTTGGTCTTTGCAGTAAAACCTGCAGTAAATTTGAAAACGAGCCACCGTAAATATCGTTAATAAACAAAAAACGCCTTGATTTCTCAAGGCGTTTAGCTGGTAGGGCTAACGGGATTTGAACCCGTGTTACCGCCGTGAAAGAGCCTGAAAAGGCCATTTGATGCACCCTCGTGAACTTCTATGCACATTGACTTGATTGATTTTAGTGCATTTCAATGCCCACAAGTACATACTGATCCGGGAACATGTTTTGGACACCGTTTGGACACGGGGTGCTTGGGGGGATCAGATGGCCCGAACGAAGCGCAGCGCCAAACTCGACAGCCCGAGCTCACGTCTGAAGCTGAAACCTGGCGTCCGTCACCAGTCCCCTCTCGAACCGGGGCAGTACCTGGCCTACCGGAGGCCCCTCAGCAAAGCCGCAGGGTCTTGGCTGGCCCGGTGGAATGATCCCGAAGCCAAGTCCGAAGCCCAGTCCCGCATCGGCACGGCCGACGACTACTCCACCGCCGACGGCGAGAAGGTCCTGACCTATGCCCAGGCCCAGGCCAAGGCTCGAGAATGGTTTGACCAGCGGGCCGACGACGTGCGCCTCGCCCAGGATGGCGTGGTTCGAAGGCGGGGGCCGTACACCGTGGCCGAGGCCATGGAGGAGTACTTCGAGGACGCCGAGCGCCGCGGCGTCAAGGCCGTGTCGCGGGACCGGCAGCGCGCCGCCGCCTGGATCCTGCCTCACCTAGGGGCCATTGAAGTGATCAAGCTGACGCGCCTACGCATTGAGAAGTGGCAGGCGCTGGTGGCCAATGCCCCGCGCCATGTGCGGACGAAGCAGGTGGACCCGAAGGGCGGGAAGCCCGCCCCCAAGCCCCGGAACTTCAAGAAGCCCCGCAAGCAGCGCAAGGCTGCCCCCGTCCCGCCTGGGCCCCCCGTTACCCCGAATGAGATCCGGGCCCGGAAAGAATCCGCCAACCGCGTCCTGGCCACACTCAAGGCCGCCCTGAATCACGCGCTCTCTCGGCACCGAGTGAAGCACGGGGATGCCTGGCGCGAAGTGAAGCCATTCGAGAAGACCACGAAATCCCGGATTCGATTCCTCTCCACCGAGGAACAAGTACGCCTGGTGAATGTCTGTCCCCCGGACTTTCGGCGTCTGGTCCACGGGGCCCTCTACACCGGCGCGCGCTACGGGGAACTCTGCCGCCTGCGCGTGGGGGACTTCAATTCGGCAAACGGGTTGGTGTTCATCGAATTCTCAAAGAGCGGCAAGTCCCGCCATATCGTGTTGACCGAGGAGGCCCAGACCTTCTTCAAGAGCATCACGGCGGGACACCAGGCCGATGAACTCATGTTTCTTCGGGACGAAGTGGAACGGAGGAAGCTCCACGAGATTGGCGGCGGCTGGGGGAAGTCCGAACAGGCCCGCTTCATGATCCTAGCCTGCAAAGCCGCTGGGCTGGCACCCACCTCCTTCCATGAGCTGCGACATACCTACGCTTCAGGTTTGGTGAACGCAGGGCTGCCCATGGCCTATGTCTCCGCCCAACTAGGCCACTCCGACACCCGGATCACGGAAAAGCATTACAGCCACCTAGCTCCCACCGCCCTCGCTGAATCCATCCGGAAGCTGGCACCCAAACTGGGGCTTGGCGATCCAGCGAACGTGGCCCCGTTGAAAATCGCTGGTGTCTCCAAATAATAATGGCCCCCTCTGAAGGAAGGTGGGAATAGCGGGAAAACAGGGAATTGACGAGCAGTGGTGAGGCTCGACATTTTTCGGGTTCAAATTGATCTAATAACAAAACGGGAAAAGTGAAAATTGTTATGAAATCTGGAAAATTTCAGCAGTCGGAATAATACCCATATTGAGTGACACACTGTGTCCAAGAGTCATGGATGAAAAGGATCTGGAACACTTCATTTTCGATGCCGATGTCCTGGTGACCAACCAGTAGCGATAGATGAGATGCCTCACGCCACTCGGCCAGGATCTTGAGTTTCAGACCATAACGATCTGGTCCAAATTTGGCCCTTTAACTTGGCGTCAACTTGGCGTCAACTTGGCGAAACTCCCCCAAATGGATTCTTGGCCTACACACTGCTCACTCAATCGCCTATATAGTCAAGCTAAACCATTATAAATACTTGCACAAATGAAACCCCTTTGACATGCTCAAGCTATCCCCTTCGACAGCTTGTGCCAAGTTCCAGGCATTAACTTGGTCTAGTCCTCCTCATCGAAATCTGGAGTAGCAGGATGCCCAAACCCAAGAGACCTATTCATCAATGTCGACCTTGGACCGCTAAAGAGAGGGTGGAGAGGAGTGCTCATTTGTTAATGCTCCTTCAGGCCCCCCCGCCCTGCTACAGCAGGGCCCTAGATGACGCGCTCGCCTTCGTGGCGGATGCTTTTCGCTACAAGATACGCAAAGGCACGGATATCCCCTACCTGACACACCTCTTGGCCGTCATGGCCCTGGTGGGAGAGCACGGGGGGAGCGAGGAACAGATGATCGCGGCCCTCCTCCACGACACCCTGGAGGACATCGAGGGGATCACCCGCGACGACCTGGAGCTCCGCTTTGGCGGGCCCGTGGCCGACATGGTGGTGGCCCTGAGCGACACCACCGAACACCCCAAACCGGACTGGCGCAGCCGGAAGACCCGCTACCTCGCCCGCCTCGCCCATGAGGGCCCCTGGGTGAAGCTCATATCCGCCGCGGACAAGCTCCACAACGCCCAGAGCCTCCGACGCGACCGGGACCACTACGGCGAGGCCATCTGGGCCCGGTTCAACGCAGGCCGGGAGGACCAGCTCTGGTACTACCGTAGCCTCCTGAAGGCCCTGGGCCACGGATGGGAGGATCCGCTTCTGGACACACTCAGATCGGAGGTTGCCGCATTGTCCCCATCCTGAGGTGGCCTGATGCACCCTGATCCTTGGTGCCCTCTAGCTGGAGACTTGGATGGACCCCCAGGCCGCCGCCGCAGACCTGCAGGCAGTGCTGAAACCGTGCTCGGACAAGTGGATAGAAACCCCCGAAATAAGCGCGGGGTCGGGAACGTGGAGAACCAGGTGGCGTCTCTGGTCGAACCTGCGAGGTAGCTCCTACTCATCAAAGGGGAGTGGGATTTGTCCTAGCCCCTCGGTAGGGGCCTGCTCATTTGAAGAACCCGGAAGCGTCGGGCGAGGCGCAGGGGCCGGGAGGCCCACCTTTGCTACTCGGGCCTTCCTGGGTTTCAACTGCCTCTCTAGCTTCTCGGTGTCTTCACCAGGAGGGAGGTCCTCGGGCTTGATACCACGTTTGCCCAGGGCCTCCCTGATCGTTAGGTTGTTCTCGACGTGCTCATTCTCCAACTGGAAGTGGCCACGGAGGTCCCTCTCCTCTGCGTTGTGAACCGTCATCGCCGCTGTGAGTTCTTTGGCCTTGATGTTGATTGTATGAAGCCGGTTTGCCAGGGGCTTCTTGGAATCACCCCCAACGGTCTTTTTCACAATTCTTGTAGGTTGACCAAAAAGTGCCTTATCCCCTTCGCTTCTGATTATCCCAATTCCGCCCTTTCCCTTAACACCTCGATCCCACAGAGTCGCGCTGAGGTCCTTCTCAACCTTCCGGAGCTCTCCTCGCAACTGGAGGCGCTCGTTTAGTTCGGCCATACCCTTCTGGATAGCTTCCGCAACCTGTGCCTGAGCGGAGAAGTATGTCTTTGCGAAGGCAGCCAATTCCGAGTCCCGAACCTGGAGCTCTTGCATGAGCATGTTGGCTCCGTGTCGGGTCATGTAATAGTTCTCGACCTCTTTCGTCCTCCTCCCATCACCCGAGACCTCGTCAAACTCACGAATAAGGTGAGCGGAAGGATCAGCCTTACTTTTCCTTATTGCCTCTTCGGCTCGGAGGACGGCGTTTCGGAAGGTTTTCCAGGACGACACCTCGAAGAGGGACTGTAGGTCCCGACCGCTCCAAACTTCACCTCCCTGATGGGGCCGCTTCAGGGCCTCGAATCGGTCGATCAGGCGTTGAACCTCATTGAGATCTGGGACATTATTCACCACTACCACCTCCTTGTTCTAAGTCTCCATCTATTGGTCTTCAAAAGGGTAAGCAACCTGGAATCAATGCTGAGATGGTCTGGCATCCCGGCCCGAGCATAGCCTCGAACTCTCACCCCGGGTTCTCGACACCCACAAGCTCCTCGTCGATTCGGACCAGGTCCAAAATGAACAAGATGGTTTTGCAATGAGGTGCATTGGGTGCGTACATACCCGCGATGATGCTTGTTCAATTGCTATAACAATTTGTCCAATTGAGTGTTCTTCCGCTGACAACATGTAGCTGAAAGTCGCCTGAAAATGTCCGCCACATTGAAATTCCTTATTTCACTCGTACCAGTTCTGTGGATTGCCCTCTGCGGACCCCACGCGCTGGCCCGGGAGTCCAATGTCCTCGGCCCAAGCCTGTGGATTTGGGCCTGGGACCGACCCGAAGATCTCCGCTTCATCAAGCCCGAGGAGGCAGGCGTGGCCTTCTTCGTGCTGGGTATCCGCGTCCACCAAGATGGTATGAATTTTCGGCCACGCACCGCGCCCCTACGTCTTCTTTTTGGGGTGCACAAAATGGCGGTCGTAAGGCTCGATGTGGTCCCTTCCAAATTGTCTGAGGAGCGCCTGGAGGCCCTTGTTGCGGCCATTAAAGCCAAGGCCCTGGTGCCCGGCATCGAGGCTCTCCAGCTTGATTTCGACGCGACCCGGTCCCAGAGGCCTCTCTACCGGCAATTGATCGCCAGGCTCCGGGTGGCTCTCGACAACCGAATCCCCATCACCATCACGGCCTTGGCTTCCTGGTGCATGGGGGACCGATGGATCCGCGAGCTCCCAGTGGATGGGGCCGTCGCCATGCTTTTTCAAATGGGCCCGGATTCCGCGGAAGCCCTGACTTGGTTGCGGCGTGGGCGGACGTTGGCCGGCGTGGACCATGTTCCCCTCGATTGGGGCCTGGCTCTGGATCAACCACTTCCCGTTCCCCCTCCCCCGGGGGCCCGAACCTTCCTATTTAGCAACCACCCCTGGACGATCACCTCGTTCAGGAGGGCCCAGCGCCTGGTGAACCCATGAACCGCTCCCTCATGCTCCGTGTTCTGCTTGCCGGTCTCCTGGCCATTGGGCTCGCCATTCCTATCATCCAGGCCTGCGCCCCCGAGGGGCCGACTCTGGCCTTCACCTGGGACAACCACCCAGACCTGCCCCTCAATTCCTATGCCGCGGGCCGGCTAGGTATCCTCCAGCCCTCCTATGCGCGTTCTTACCTCGTCGTGGCCTATCGCTATTTGAGCGGCCACCCGCTGACCGGGAAGGAGCGGCGGGGCGCGCTTGACCTCTGGGAGGAGAGACTGGGTGGGGGAGTGGCGCGCTCCCGGACCAAGGCGGCCAATCCCACGGCCGTAATGCCGGAGGCACCCGACTGGAAGACCACGCGGGCGAAATTCACGAAGGAGTCCGCTCCTGAGCCCGTCGAGCATAAGTGGGTCCGGAATTTCTACAATGCCGAGGTCACCCAGAACGCCCAAGAGGTCGCGGCGGCGACACTCCTGGACCGATCCAAACGATGGCCGGCAGGGCAACTCATTGACTGGATCCGGGCCCAGGACCTCGTGTTCGGCACCGACCGCAAAACGGGCCCTATGCCCCAGACGGCCCCGCCTGGGGCCGACGCACTACTCAAAAGGGACCGGGCCTACCAGATCGCCAGCGCCTTCTTCTACGTCGAAAATTACGGTGAGGCGAGGAAGGCCTACTCTGCGATCAGCCAGGATTCGGGCTCGCCCTGGAGGCGTCTAGCGTCCTACCTGATCGGGCGGTGCTGGATGAGGGAGGGGCACCGTGCCGAAGATTCAGACAAGTCCGGCCAATGCTTCCTTGCGGCCTACAAGAGCTTCAAGAGCTTGCGAGAGGGCGGGCTCCCAGCTCGACCGGTGAGCCTCGCCCCAGAGCCGGTCGCGGAGGCCGACTTGATGGAGGCAATCAAGGTCGGCGAGTATCAGGCGTACTCCCTGGCGGACCCAGAGGGGGCCGCGAACCAACTGGTCGCCGGCCTTCTTGGGCGGGACCAGAGCCAGGACTACGGCGACCAGCTTGGCCGGTTCACGTTTTTGTTAGACCGTAACATCACGGGGGAGGCGGATATTTGGGGAGACCAAAAAAAGCCCCGGGATATTGCCACGGGCCTTCTCAAGCAGGACTTGACCGAGTGGACCTTCCGGTTTCGGGAGACTGGCCCAGCGGCCTACAAACTGGCCTATGAGAGGTGGAAAAAGCGCCGGACACTCCCCTGGCTCTTGATGGCCCTGACCAACGCGGAGCCCTCCTCCAAAGGCATCGAGGAGGTGCTAGAGGCCTGCGACCAAATTCCAAAAACCCAGGCCGGGTATGAAACCGTCGCCTTCCATCGTGCGAGGGTCCTGATTGGCTTGGGCAAACCGGCCGAAGCCTTGCCCTTGATGGCCTCATTCCTAGATGACCAGGGCAAGCAAGCCACCCCATCATCTCTCAACCTCTGGCGGGCCCTTCGGATGCCCCTTAGCCACGACCCCAAGGGCTTTATCGCCGATGCCCTTCGGGTCCCTGCCGGGTCCTATGGATATGGGGATGACGGGCCGGCCGACAGGCCCCAAAGAAATTCAGGCCTGGCGACCTACAACTCCGGCATCCAGGCCACCCACCCGGACGTCCAGGCCCTCTTGAAGCAGGTTCAGGCACCAGCCCAATTCATCCAGGGGGACGCGGCCAGGTTGTTGAACCTCAAGGTCCCGACGGAGGTCCTCGTTGACCTTGCCCGCCAGCCGGATCTCCCTCACCACCTTCGCCGGGAATGGCTTCGAGCGGCCTGGGTAAGGGCCGTGCTCCTCGATCGTTGGGACCTCGCGGCCGAGGTGACGCCGGAGGTCCTCCACCAGGACCCTGAGCTCAAACCATTCCTGCAGGGCTTCGCTGAGGCCACCGAGAGGGAGAAATCTCGCCTCGCCCTCGTGACCGTCGCCTCCCATCCAGGCCTCCGATGGATGGTTTTCCAGGGAATCAATCACCGCACCTACACGGAGCCCCGCGAGAAGCCTCTGCCGCTCCGGCACCGAGATACCTACACAGGGGCGTGCTGGTGGCAGGCCCCCAAATGGGCTCCACGGGCCGGAGCAGATTCCCCGGCTGAAAAATGGGTGTGGGGATCCTTGTTCTATTACCCGCGTCCCCACGCCATGGAGGCGCCCTTGTTCGCCATCACGGGCTCAAAAACGCTGGAATTGGCCTGGCTGACCTCCGAGCAGAAAAGGCGCGGAGAAGATGAAAGCAAGGCCCTCCTCGCGCTGCCTGATGGCCCCGATTGGATTGGGGAGCGGATCCTGGACTGGGCCCGGACCGAACCCGAGGATCCTCGAATTCCGGAGGCCCTCCATTACGCCGTGGTGGCAGAGAAGGTGGGCGGAGAGAAGAGACTGGGAGCCAAGTGTTTCAAGCTCCTACACACCCGCTACCGGCAAAGTCCCTGGGCGAGCAAGACGCCAATCCATTACTAGGGTCATCAGGCCCTGGCCGTGCAGGATACCTTGGCCCCCTTGGCTTTCTTAGCACCAAAACCCTTGCTCAGTTTCAATTTGAATGGAGCCGCGAGCTGTTTCCCGCAAGATAATATCGCGACGTCTTCCTCGAGACGCCGGTAAATTCGTGGACCAAGTGTGCATTCACGTAGGTCGCCACAGGGGAGCGACAACCCAGTATGAAACCGACCCCGTGGAGCTGTGCCAGGGGGTGAGTTCTCTCCTACAACACGAGGCGCCTACTCCGCCCAGACCTCCATCTGCCTTCTAATACACACTAAGGACCCCTGTTCGGTGACATGAGGCAGACTCGGCTAGTCCTGGGCATGGCATATGGTTAGTTTTGACTCAGGTTTGGATTGGATCGAACGCGGATAGGGTCATCCCCGAACTTCAGGTCCCCGCCCTGAATTCCGCGCTTTGGTGCC
Organism: uncultured Acidobacteriota bacterium; assembly: GCA_963740385.1. Taxonomy (GTDB): domain Bacteria; phylum Acidobacteriota; class Holophagae; order Holophagales; family Holophagaceae; genus Geothrix. The sequence continues at coordinate 1,024,998 of CAVUDX010000002.1, read as the reverse complement.
GGGGTGCACGGGCGGGGTAATGAATAATGAAGGAACCAAGGAGCGGCTGAGAAAGGAGCTGTTAAAAATTGCAGGCAATCCTGGTGACACGGCACGCCAGGCTATGGAAGCTCACTGGGAAATGCTTTGCCTAATTGCCGCAGATTATGGTCAGACACTGCCCATGGATAATTGGAAGGATGCTGAACAGGAATGGGCACGTGTGGGCCCAGCTGCGCGCGCCGTAGTCGAAGCCATCGCTACGTTGGAGGAAACGCTAGAAGGGTTAGGTCGAGTGGCATGCATGCCAATCCCCCACTTGCTGTTGGATCTCCTTCAACTGGGCTACCAGGACCGTGACCTAGGAAGGATCCTCACGGAGCGGTCATTAATGAAAATGGGGAAGATTCGGGTAGTGAAAGAGCCTATTGATCTTCTCTTCCGGGACATGGAGGGATTTGCAAACCAGGCTGAGACCTACTGCAGGGAAGCGAAGGGTATCGCTAACGGGGTCCAAAAAGAGAGTGAGTTCGAGAAAAAAACCATCCTCCTTTCCCAAATCATCTTCCTCTTGAAATGCCCCAAAACCCATGCCCAATGGATGGCTGCGGCAATCGATTCCTGGGAGCGAAATAGACGCGATGATGCACCTTTAGAGCCCAGGCGATTCGAGCGAGCTGTCAGGCGCCTAGATAATCAGACCATTTGGCGTTTAAGCTTCCGTATTAGACAATTCAATCGTATCTTTAATAATTCTAAAAATTTAACCAATCCCTCCTTAGAAAATCAAGACGTACCTACACGCACCCCCCCCTGAGGACCTCGAAAATTCGCAGGGGTGCGTGTCTCGACCATTCAGCGCGGGTCTTCCAAATTCTCCATGTCTTAGCCCGGATGGCTATGGACATCGGAGACACAATGAAAATCAACAAATCCCATTTAACCCCCCCGACCAACGTGGTCCCGGTTTCCTATTCTGTGGAGAATGCGGCCCTGGCCCTGGGTCTGGGGCGATCCATGGTTTTCCGCCTAATTCGCGAAGGCCAACTTACGGCTCTGAAGGTAGGACGGAGGACTGTGGTGTCTGTGAAGGAATGTGAAGCCTTCCTCGCGAGGCTTGGGGGTGTGGCATGAGAACCGACATATCCATCAGCCTGGATTGCGTGAAGCGTGCCCTCATGAGTATTACCCCTGAAGAAATTGACATGATCAGACAAGGAGATCCCAAGGTTAGAAAGGAAGCGTTACGGCTCGCGAAGCTGGGCATAAAACAATCACGCAGGATTGAGAATATTATTTCGATGACTCCCGGTGCGGAGAGCATCAAAGAGATCCAGCGAGTCCACAAACGGTATGCTGAGACTGTTTACAAGCTTCATAGCTTGGTAACGGGAGTGCCTCGACATGACTGAGAGGCAAATGCAGAGGTGTGCATTCTGGTGCCCGATAAACAGGGTTAGCGAGGTCCCGGTATGACGGTACTTCACTGTTCACTTTTCAATGGGGCGAGGGACAATTCCCCTCGCGCTCTTGCCGTTACCTGGTCCGAACTACGCGGGTACCTAGAAATTACAAATTTCCCACGCAGGGGCACAACGGGTGATGAGGCTAAAAAAACACTTCGAGCCATTAGCGGGACCCGATTCAAAACAGGGACACCGCGGGCAAAAGAGAACGCCGTGGATCTGAGCTTGATGATTTTCGATTTTGATAATTCCGTGGACGAACCCACAGGGGAGTTCTGGCCGGATCTTAGGACCGGATTACCAAGCAATCATCCGAAAATCCGGAAGGTGATGATCCAAAACCCTGTAACTTTCGATGAGGCTCAAGAAGCCCTCTGGGATGCGGGGGTGGATTCATACTCCTGGAGCACTTGGAGCGACCGGCCAAATTGGCCGAAATTCCGCATCATAGTTCCCCTCGCTCATCCTGTGCCCGCGGAACTCTGGGAGGGCGCTACGGAATGGGCATTAGAGCGACTGGGATTCGGCCCCCTCCGCCGTGGGCTTGACCTTCCGGTGCTCCGCGATGTTGCTCGTCTCAATTTCCTTCCTGCGGCCCCATGGCCCGTCAAGCCCCCGCAAAGGGAGACCGTATGATCCGTAGAGGTGAGACAAAGGGTGAGCACCTGGAGATTCCGCTAGATCGGATCACGCCCACCGCTTCACCCTCGTTTCCAGGATTCATCAAAAGGCATCCGAAATCTACCGGGGACCCTTGCGACCGATGGTGGACGCTCTACCGAGTTGGAGGTCATCCCGTTGACTTTAATTTCATAGATCTGATTTCCTTGCTCGCAACACGCGGCATTCGAGTCGGGGGGGCCCGGAATTACAAGGGAGGTGCACGTTGGAGATGCTCCTGTCCATGGGCCCAGGAACATTCAGGCGGGATCGATGATGATTCTGCCGTGGTGATCCAAACACCCGGTAATTGGCCCTCTTTTCATTGTTCACATTCGCACCACTCGCACTTGGGTCTTAAGGATGTGATCGAATTCATTTGGGGGCGTCCATGAACCATGGCGAGCCCAAGGTGAATGCCGCCGTCTCACGAATTGAGGTTCCGGAAGGAGAAGCGAAGGCCTTCCTGCCATCACCCTATGTTCAGGATAGGGGGCGAATATGCCTTCGGAGGGACACGGAGAGTGGGCCTGTGCTGACCCCTCTATGTAACTTCACCGCCTCCATCGTCGGGGAACTGGTGAGGGACGACGGGGCAGAGAAACAGACCTATTTCAACCTGGAAGGTCGACTTGCCTCAGGAGGTAGGTTAGAGCGGATCGAGGTCCCCTCAGCTCAATTTTCAGGTCTTGGCTGGATTCTGATCCACTGGGGTGCCCGAGCAGTCGTCAATGCAGGCAATGGCACAAAGGATCATCTACGGGCCGCACTTCAGACAGTGAGTGGGGCACCCCCTCGCCGTGTCGTCTTCGCCCATGTGGGTTGGAGACAGATTGAGGATCGCTGGCTCTATCTTCATGCCGGTGGAGCCATCGGGGTCGAGGGCTCGGTGCAAGGTGTCGAGGTAGATCCAGGGGGCAAGCTCCAGGGCTTCACCTTTCCTGACCCACCAAAGGGCGAGGCCTTGCGGGAGGCCATCCGCGCATCGTTGGGACTCCTTTCAGTTGCCCCTGATGAGGTGACCGTGCCCCTATTTTTGGCCTGCTATCGAGCCGCGATGGGCCCCTCTCCTTTCGCCATCCACCTGGCTGGCCAAACCGGGACTGGGAAGAGCGTGCTCCAAGGCTTAGTCCAGGCACATTGGGGTGCTGGATTCGACCATCAGTCCATCCCTGGGAATTGGCAGAGCACCAAGACAGCCCTCGAAGTGCTGACCTTCGCAGCCAAGGACGCAGTGCTCTGCGTGGATGATTTCGCCCCAGACGGAACCAGGCAAGATCAAGCACGCCTACAGGGGACGATGTCCCATATTTTTAGGAGCGTTGGGAATGGCTCGAGCCGGGATAGGTGCACTGATGCAGCCAATCTACGCCCGTCTCGCCCGCCGCGAAGTCTGGTTATTTCTTCAGGGGAAGACCTACCTGCAGGGCATTCAATTCGAGCTCGGGTAATGATCCTTGAGACCCAGCCACACATGACCCGGTGGGAGAGGGTGACGGAGCTCCAATCCCATGCGAGCTCGGGGAGACTCGCCGCCGCGATGGCTGGTTATGTCCAATGGCTAGCTCCTCAAATAAGCGCCATCCCCGGGGCCCTGTCGTTACGATTGCAGTCCCTCAGGGGTGCGTTCCAGGCTACGCATAAGCGCACCACTGATCAGGCTGTACAGCTATTCGCCGCGGGCGAGTACTTTCTACGTTTTGCCATGGATTCTGGCGCCTTGAACCCTTCCGAGGTAGATGCGTTTCAGGTGCGATTCCGAAAAGCCCTTGGGGAAGTGGCAGAAGCTCAAGCCGAAGCTCAAGCCAACTCGGATCCCGTACGCCGGTTTCTAGAGTTGTTACGGGCCCTATTCCAGAGTGGGCGGGCACACCTAGAAGGGACGATGGCTCAAGAACCTGAACACTCAGAGCGGCTCGGATGGTCCCAGGAGCCTGGGGCCCCACAAACACTGAGACGCCCTAAGGGATATTGCATCGGTTGGGAGGATGCCAATGATGGCCTGATTTACCTGGAGCCAGGAGCCTGTTTTGCGGGGTTACAGGCACTGGCATCCATGGAGGGTGAGCTATTACCGGTCTCCAAGCAAACCCTATGGAAGCGGCTCCGGGAGCGGGGGCTGATCGAAGTTGAAGGGGCAGGGCGCCTGAACAAGAAAGTTCCGGGGCGGGGGCAGTGGCGGCGGGCCATCGCCTTGAAATCCTTCGCGCTATGGCCTTATGACGAGGCCTCACCCAATCAAGAACCGAAAGGACCCGGGCATGACCAGTCACCGGGTGGCATTGGAGAAGTGGCATGATCCTTTTCCCGGTCTCCCGTCCTGCAATAGCGGGGTCCTAGGGGGATCGGGATGAGGGAAATCCCGCTACAGCTGAGAGTGTCCCGTGATTCCCACCTTTCCCTATATGAAGAATGACCCCTTGGTCTGGGACTCGATGGCGGCGAATTTTGGTAAAGCTGAGTCGATGCGTATCATCCACATGTGCCCTAAGGAAATTACGGCTGAATTTTAAGTGAGCACGGCCTACCGGATTTCGCGTTGATCCAAATCAAAATCAGGCCAATTCTTGGCCTTTAGGTAATTTGAGGCATTCCGTCCTTTGTGGGGCTAAACTCATACGAAATTGCAACTAAGGTCCGTCCAGTCTCTGGGAGGACTAACTCCAAAGGTTCTCACTGTGGATCTTGGCGCCCTCACCGAGTCCGACATCTGCGATCAGTTCATCACCCCGGCAATCCAGGCGGCCGGGTGGGAGCCGACGACCCAAATCCGCCGGGAAGTCACTTACACGGCCGGCCGGATTTGGGTTCAAGGGCGCATGGCCAGTCGAGGCAAGAAGCGAAAGCGGGCTGACTACGTTCTGTATTACCGGGCTGGGATTCCCTTGGCGGTCATTGAAGCCAAGGATGCCAATCACACGGTAGGGGCCGGCATGCAACAGGCCCTGGCCTATGCCGAAGATATGGATGCCCCCTTCGCGATCAGCAGCAATGGCACCGGGTTCCTGATCCATGACCGGACCGGTTCTGGCGACACGGTTGAACAGGAGGTTAGGCTCGACGCCCTGCCCTCCCCGGCCGACCTGTGGGCGCACTACTGCGCCTGGAAGGGGTTGGACGAGCCAGGTGCGAAGCTGGCCACCACAACCCCCTTCCTCGATCCTGAAGGCAAGGAGCTTCGCTACTTCCAGCGGGTGGCCGTCCAGCGAGCCATCGAAGCCATCGCGCGGGGCCAGCGCCGCCTGCTCTTGGTCATGGCCACAGGCACTGGGAAGACCCTCACGGCCTTCCACCTCATTTGGCGCCTTTGGAAAAGCGGCACGGCCAAGCGGATCCTCTTCCTGGTGGATCGTGACGCCATCCTGGGGCAGACCTACCGGAACGACTTCGCACCCTTCGGCAAGGCCATGACCCGGATCGCCAATCGTCAGGTGGATACCTCCTATGAGATCTACCTGGCGCTCTACCAATCCGTGACTGGCACCGAGGAAGCCCAGAACATTTACCGCCAGTTCAGCCCCGGGTTCTTCGACTTGGTGGTAGTGGATGAGTGCCACCGTGGCAGTGCCCGCGAGGACAGCGCCTGGCGGGAGATCCTGGACTATTTTGATGGCGCGGTCCACCTGGGCCTGACGGCGACACCCAAGGAAACCAAGGACGTCTCCACCCAGACCTACTTCGGGGATCCCCTATATACCTATTCCCTTCGCCAAGGCATCGAGGATGGTTTCCTGGCCCCCTACAAGGTGGTCCGGATCGGCCTAGACCGGGACCTCATGGGGTGGCGGCCGGCCATTGGCCAGCGGGATGACGAAGGCAAACTCATCGAGGACCGAGAATTCAACCAGGCCGACATGGACCGGGATCTGGTTCTGACCCAACGGGCCGTGACTGTGGCTCGCCGGGTGCTGGAATATTTGAAGGACGTGGACCCCTACGGCAAGACCATCGTGTTCTGCGAGGACATCGCTCATGCCGAGCGCATGCGAAGCGCTTTCGTGAACCTCCTGCCCGAGTTCCTGCCCGCGGAGCGAGGCCACGAAGCCCGGTTTGTGGTCCGGATGACCGGGGACAGCCCTGAGGGAACGGACAAGTTGGACGATTTCATGCACGGGGAGAAGCGGTATCCCGTCATCGCCACCACCTCGAAGCTGCTCACCACGGGCGTGGACACCAAGCCCTGCAAGCTGATCGTGCTTGACCAGTTCATTCAATCCTCTATCGAGTTCAAGCAGATCGTGGGTCGTGGCAGCCGGATCCTGGAGGATGCAGGAAAGCTGTGGTTCACCATCCTCGATTTCCGGGGCGCCACGCGTAAGTTCGCCGATCCCGACTTTGATGGGCTGCCTGAGGTCATATACGAACCAAAGGAAGACGAACCGGTCGCGCCTCCGGACGACATCGAAGGAGGCGGACCGAATCCTGAATACCCGAACGGCCCTGAGGGACCCGAAGGCCCAGGGGAACCAGTCGATCCCCGTGTGGTCTACCGGGTCAGCAATGTCACGGTGAAGGTGATCGCCGAACGGGTGCAATATCTGGGGCCCGACGGGCGGCTGATCACAGAATCCCTTCGGGACTACACCAGGGCCAGCGTGCGGAAACGTTTCGCGAGCCTGGATGCCTTCCTGCGCCACTGGACCAAGGCTGATCGGAAGGAAGCCATCCTGCAGGAGTTGCGGGAACAGGGCGTGCTCCTGGAGGACCTTCGTGACCAGCTCGGTCGGGACCTGGATCCGTTTGACCTCATCTGCCATGTGGCCTTCGACCGCCCCCCCCTCACCCGGAAGGAACGAGCGGACCAGGTTCGCAAGCGGGATGTCTTCACGAAGTATGGTCCCCAGGCCCAGGCCGTCCTGGACGCCCTGCTCGACAAGTACGCTGATTCCGGGATCGAGTCCATGGAGGATGGCCAGATCCTGCGCCTGAAGCCCCTGAGCGACCTGGGCACCCCCATGGAGCTGGTCAAGGCCTTCGGGGGGAAAACCCAGTTCGACCAGGCAATCCGGGACCTGGAGACGGCCCTCTACACCTCAGCCGGCTGATCCGACCCCCATTGTCTAATCCCTTTGGCTAGCCTCTCCTGGCCTCGTTTCACGCAAGGAACTCCATGTCACTAAGCACCACGGTCAAATCCATCCAGGACATCATGCGTAAGGATGTCGGCGTGGACGGCGACGCCCAGCGCATCGGCCAACTCGTCTGGCTGTTCTTCCTGAAGATCTGGGATGACCGGGAGCAGGAGCAGGAACTGGTCGAACCCGGCTTCCAGAGCCCCCTGGTCGATGTCCGCTGGCAGGAGGGCGACGAGACTCGCACCGCCATGGACCTGCGCTGGCGATCCTGGGCGGCCGATCCCGAAGGTATCACCGGGGAAGGCCTGCTGGACTTCGCGAACGGCATCCTGTTCCCGGCCCTGAAGTCATTGGAGGTCGGGCCCAAGGTGGAGGGGGACTCTGCGGCTTCCCGTAAGGCCGACCTGCTGCGCCGCCGCCGGCAGCTCATTCGCAGCATTTTCGAGGATGCCTACCAGTACATGAAGAACGGCACCCTCCTGCGGCAGGTGATCAACAAGGTCCAGGCCGACATCGACTTCAATGACTCTAAGAACCGCCACCTCTTCGGGGAGATCTACGAAGGCATCCTGCGCGACCTCCAGAGCGCCGGCAATGCGGGGGAGTACTACACGCCCCGGGCTGTCACCGAATTCGCTGTGAATCGCATCAACCCCAAGCTGGGCGAGACCATCCTCGATCCGGCTTGCGGCACGGGGGGGTTCCTCTCCTGTTCCATCGAACACCTACGAAAGCAGGCCAAAACTCCCGACCAGGAGCGCCAGATCCAGGCCAGCATCCGCGGCGTGGAGAAGAAGCCCCTGCCCCATCTGCTCTGCACCACCAACATGATCGTGCATGGCCTCGAGATACCCACCCAGATCCGGCACGACAACACCCTCAGCCGTCCCCTGCGCGAATACGGCCCCAAGGACCGGGTGGACATCATCCTCACCAACCCGCCCTTCGGTGGCATGGAGGAAGACGGAATCGAGCTGAACTTCCCGTCCGGATATCGAACCCGGGAGACCGCGGACCTGTTCCTAGTGTTGATCATGACCCTGCTGAAGGACGGCGGCCGGGCGGCGGTGGTGCTGCCGGATGGAACACTCTTCGGCGAAGGCATCAAGACTCGCATCAAGGAAGATCTACTCACCACCTGCAACCTGCACACCATCGTGCGGTTCCCCAAGGGGGTCTTTGCGCCCTACACCAGCATTCAGACCAATCTCCTCTTCTTCACCAAGGGCGAGCCCACCCGAAAGGTCTGGTACTACGAACACCCTTATCCCGAGGGCTATAAGTCCTACTCCAAAACAAAGCCCATGTGCTTCGATGAGTTCGCCCCAGAGATCGCCTGGTGGGATAAGCGGATTGAGAGTGAACAGTCCTGGTGTGTTTCCATCGAGGACATCCAGGCACGGGGATACAACCTGGACATCAAGAACCCCAATGCCCCGGAACACACCCATGAGGACCCGGATGTCCTCCTGGAACGATACGCCCAGGCCCGGGCCGAGGCAGACCGCATCCGAGAGGAACTTAAGGCTGCCCTGTCGGCCTGCCTACTACGGGGCGACCAGTGACCCCGCACGACCTGCTGACGAACTTCGAGGTCCTGGCCGAGGCGCCCAATGGTGTTCAGAGCCTGCGCGAACTGGTGCTGGAACTTGCAGTGCGCGGAAGGCTGGTGGAACAAGATCCTGAAGATGAACCAGCTTCCGAGCTCATTAAGAAGGTCGCGGTCAAAAGAAGCGAGCAGATACTGAGGGAACGCGGCAAATCTGGAGGTTCCTCCGACTATGTAACCGGGGAAGAAGCCCCCATCGTTATTCCAAATGAGTGGGCGTGGGCAAGGCTGGGTGAACTTACGACTAAGGTTGGTTCAGGGAAAACTCCACTCGGTGGGCGGTCCGTTTACAAGCAGAAGGGCATCAAGTTCCTTCGCTCACAAAATGTCTGGGATGATGGACTTCGTCTAAATGACGTCGCCTATATCGACCTCGAGACCCATGACTCAATGGCTGCGACACGCGTTCGTGCAATGGATCTCCTCTTCAACATTACAGGTGCCTCCATTGGGCGCTGCGCCATCGCGCCAGATGACTTTGACGAAGGTAATGTTAGCCAGCATGTATGTATCGTGCGCTTGGCCGATCCTGCATTTCGACACTTCGTTCACTTGGCACTGATTTCAAATTTGATCCAATCGGAGGTGATGAATGTGCAGGTCGGCATCTCCCGAGAGGGACTGAGCACGGGACGGTTCAAGGAATTCTTGATCCCGATTCCACCTTTGGCCGAGCAGCATCGCATCGTCGCCCGCGTGGATGAACTGATGGCATTGCTGGACCGCTTGGAGGCCAAGCGCAAGGAACGCGAGGCCGCCCGTAGCGCCGCCCGCGACTCTTCACTCGCAGCCCTGCGTGATGCACCCACCTTGGACGATGTCGAAACCTCATGGCTTCGAATCCAGGAGCGACTTACAGATTTATTTGCTGCACCTGGTGATTTAGAGCCATTTCGGGAAGCAGTCCTCCAACTCGGTGTTCGCGGACGACTGGAGGCACAAGATTCTTCCGATGAGCCAGCGAACCTCCTGCTTAGTCGCATTCATTCTGAGAAAAGAAAATTGGCTTCAACCGGAAAAATAAAGATCGAAAAAGAATCACAGAATACTAAAAAATTGAATATATTGTTTGATCTCCCGAATAATTGGAGCTGGACTGAGTGGCATACGATTGCGTACAAAATTGGTGATATTGATCATCAGATGCCAGAATCTACAACACTAGGTGTTCCTTTTGTTTCACCGCGTGATTTTTTACCAAATAATAAAATTAATTTTGCCGGTGCTAAGCTAATATCAATCGATGATTTTATAAAATTAAGTAAAAAAATTAAACCAGAGGTTGGGGATTTAATATATCCAAGGTACGGAACTATTGGTGAAAATAGGCTTGTTACAGATAATAGAGAATTTATAGTTTCATATAGTTGTGCAATCATTAAAACTTTAACTGGATTTATTGATCCACTGTTTCAATATTACTATTCCATATCACCTTTGGTGAAATTCCAAGCTAAAGCAGCCGAAAATAAAACCACTCAGGCAAACGTCGGATTAAAGAGTATTAAGTCATATTTAGTGCCACTGCCTCCATACAAAGAGCAGCAGCGTATTGCCAAAACAATAAACAGCATTATGAGCAAAATAGATCGCCTTGAAGAAATGCTAGGTGCTACCAGTAGCCACTCAAAATTGTTTGCTTCTGCTGCCGTTCACCATTTGGACGTCTAACCCCATGCCCATCCCCAATTCACTGTTTGTTGACCTGGAAAGCATGAAGAACATGCTGATCGCAACAGCCTGCGGTGGTGATCGAGGCGATTCTTCCTACCCAGACCTGAGGAAGTCCCTACTCAAATCTTCTATCTCCGGACGTCTCCCCAGGTTTATCCACTCCTGTCGAAGCCTTGCCGAGTTCTGGGGTTTCATTCAGCCCAAGTTTAAGAGTTACCGTGAACGGTCGGCATTCCTGGTGGAGGAGTTCGCCCCCTTACTGGATGAGCTCGAACGGTTAGAACTTCACCCGGGCCTTGCCCCTATTCAGGACATGCTCGCCAGGGTCGATAGCAAACATGTCCGGGATGCGTGGCAGAAGGCCCTTGAGCGCAGAACTGAGGACCCGGAGGGCGCGATCACAGCGGCCAGAACGCTCCTCGAAACGGTCTGCAAGCACATCCTGGACAGTTGCTCGATCCCCTATAACGACAAGGAAGAACTACCCGGGCTACATGCGCTTGCCATCGAACAACTAAATCTGGCCCCAAGTCAGCACACCGAACCAATCTTCAAAACGATCCTGGGCAACTGCCAGGCGGTGGTGAACGGGCTTGGCACCATGCGCAATCGACTCGGGGACGCACACGGACGAGCCATGCGCCAAGTGAAGCCAGCCCCAAGACATGCCGAACTCGCCGTCAACCTCGCCGGTACTATGGCTTCGTTCTTGGTTTCGACCTGGGAAATCAAAGAGCCTCTCGTTTCGACCTCTAGGAGGCTCACACCCGACGAACGGCAAGTCTTGCTGCTGGCCCGCCAGCAGGGCGACAAGGTATCGATGCACCGAGTGAAGACCGAGACAGGAATGGGCCTTGCCATTGATGGCTTGGCCGATTTGGAGGACGGGGCAACTACCGTACAAGCCTTGTTTGACCGAGGGATTCTAGGTGGTGAATCAATGGAAAAGGCCCTGACCTACCCTCTCACTCCCCTGGGCCTAGCCGTAGCCGCGGAGGTTGCCCGCAATCCTGTGAGTGATGGTAAATCCACACCGGCCCCAGCCATCGGTATCCCGAAGGCGAAGTAAGGTTCCCCGAATTCAGGCCACCGAAGGAATTGTATGCAGCCAGACAAGTCCACCATCGTCCAACTCTTCGACAACCGGGAGCAGTACCTCATCCCGCTATTCCAGCGAGGCTATGTCTGGACACTTACGGACGAGGTGCTCCCCCTGTGGGATGACATCATGGACCAGGTGGAGGCCCTTCGGGAGTTCAACGACCGGGTGGATGAGGCCGGCGGGAAATCAAGCCACCTGAAGCCCCTGAAGAAGCACTTCCTCGGGACCTTGGTTCTGGGCGCCCCCTCGGACAATGGCACCGATCGAATCACCACCCGGGAAGTCATCGATGGCCAGCAGCGCATTTCGACCTTCCAACTCATGTTTCTGGCCCTTCGGGATCTCATCCTTGAAAGTGGCGATGCGGGTCTGATCGAGGATCTTCGGCAACTCACCTGGAACAAGGGTGAATACAAGGACAAGAGTGATTACCACAAGGTGAGGCCCACCAACGTCGGCCGGGACATCCTCCAGAGCCTGATCGAACATGGGGGGGTCGAAGCGGTCTGCAAACGGTTCCCCAGCAAGCTCAATGGCAAGCCGGTGGAGCGCCCTCCCCTGGTCCAGACCTACCTGTTTTTCTATGGCGTCCTGGCCCTGTTTCTCCGGGGGAAGGCCCATGACCTGCCCATAAAGACCGAACGGGATCCCGAAGGGCAGTCCCTGGCCCACGCGATCATCCGGTCCATCAAGCGGGACCCGATCATTCAGATCCCCTACGGGCACCTCCCGATTGACCTTGCCCATGCGCGGCTGCTGAAGAAGGCCCTCCATGCTTGCTTCCAGATCATGGTGTTGAAGCTGGATGACCGTGAGGATGATCCCCAGATCATCTTCGAGACCCTGAACGCCCGGGGCGTGCCCCTGCAGCCCAGTGACCTGGTCCGCAACTACCTCTTCCTGCAATCCACGCGTAAGGGCGAGGACGTGGACGCCCTGTACGAGGAATTCTGGAAGCCGTTCGACGAACAACCTGACACCGCCCTCGGCGCCAAGGGTGAGAAGTTCTGGAAGGTCCAGGAAACCCAGGGCCGCCTGAAGAACTCCCGGCTGGACCTGCTTCTCTACTACTACCTGGGGCTGCGCCGCCAGGAAACGCTAAAGGTTTCTCACGTGTTCGAAGGGTTCCGGGACTGGTGGGAATCAGAAGATCGGACCACCAAGGATGAGCTCGCCCAACTTCAGAACATCGCTGGTTACTTCTCCACCTTCCTTTCCCCCACCCAGGGGACCCGACTGGGGTCCTTCTGCCGGCGGATGAGGCTTCTCGACACGGCCACACTTACCCCCCTGGCCCTGTACCTACTCGAGCAGCATGGTGGCGCGACACCTGCAGTGGAGATGGCCCTCGATGACCTCGAATCCTATGTCGTCCGCCGATTCGTCTGCGGGTTCACCCCGAAGGGCTACAACCGGATCTTCCTGATTCGCATCCTGGGTGAGATGGTCCGGGATGGCTCCAAGGATCCGGGCCTCCTTCGGAAAAAGCTGCACGATCTGGAAGGCGCCAGCCAGCGCTGGCCGGCCGATCAGGAGTTCCGCCAGGCGTGGTGCCACAACGCCCTGTATACCAACCGTGCCCCCAAGGTGAAGGCCCTCCTGGAAGCTTTGGAAATGGCCCTCCGGTCAGGGAAACAGGAATGGCAGGACCTTCCGATGGCCCTGACTGTTGAACATGTCCTGCCCCAGAACGGGTCCCCGGAGAATTGGCCCATCGCTGACACCTCAGACGAAGGCAGGGCTACCAGGCAGCGCCTGCTGCACAGCATCGGCAACCTCACCCTCGTGACGCCAACCTTCAACTCGGCCCTTAGCAACACCCCCTTTGTGGCCAAACGGAAGGAAATCGTCACCACGAGCCTGCTGAACTTGAACACCTACTTCCAGCGGTTTGCCGAGGACCCCGTGTGGGATGAGGCCAGGATTAAGGCCCGCAGCGAGGAACTCTTCGAACACGCGAAGCAGATCTGGCCGCACCCTGGGCCCAAGCCTGATGTTCCGGTGATTAGTGCATCCAATATGGGACCCGATGGGGAGGAACTCGACCCAGCCGATACGCCTTGGCTGCCAGTGAAGAAGGCCAAGAAGAACGGGGGTGGTGAGCAGGGCCCCTGGAATGGCCAGTACTACATGGCGTTCGGCGACGAGGAGTCCCGCAACTGGGACGAAGCCGTCAAATACGGCTTCGTGTCCGCCGGCGGCGGACGCTGGTATAGCAAGACACTCGGACTGCTTCAGCCCGGTGGCCGGGTGTGGGTGATGATGCCCGGCCGCGGCTATGTCGGGGTGGGGATCGTCGAAGAACCCGTGGTCAAGGTCGATGCCTTCATGGTGACCCTGGCGGATGGGCGGAAGGTCCCGATCACTCACCCTGATGCTGGAATCCAGTCCGCCGGAATGTTCAAGCACCAGAACGACCCGGAAAAGGCCGAATACCTGGTCCGGGTGAAGTGGATCCAAACCCATTCCCCTTCCCAAGCCATATGGGAGCCAGACTTCTTCGCCATCCAGCATTCCGCCTGTCGACCGAAGTCATTGGCTTGGCCGCGGACCATCGAACGGTTAACGGAGATCTGGGGGCTCCCTGTCTTCTCCCCTGCCAATAACTGATTCAAATCCCCACGAGGAAGAAATGCCAAACGGTCTCGCCACTTCTCTTTGGATGATCCGTATCAGAAACGTGACCCAGCCACTTCTCTGGTTGTTCTTCCATTCCATACTCGCCTTAATTTGTAGCTATGTGCTTTTCCCAGTGAATGCCATTCCAATTCCGGCCAGGATCGCGTTTTGTCTTCCAATAATTCTTTTCGTTGCGTTCCCCCTTACGTGGTTAACCCTTCATCCAGCATTTCGCTACTTCCCAGCACAATTGCGAAGCGGCCGAAATCCCAAATATCGAAAACCCTCAGTGGAGGAAATCGAAAAATGGGTGCCCAAATGGGAAGCGGACCTGAATTCCAACAGAAAAAACGCCGTTCTCGAGGACTTTCGTATCAAGTCCGCCAACTATCTCTGGGTACTTCGCCAAATCCGAGAGACGGCGGAAGGAAGTGGGTGCTTAGGCGTCGTTCGATTGGTGGACCAACATCCCTTCTTCAATACATCCGCCTGTTATTTCTGGCTCACCGTCCATAGCGTTCTCATTGTTGCAATTCTTGTTGGCCTGAAGGTCACGGGGCACATTCAAGTGTTGGCTTCATGGCCTACCTACTTCCTGATCCTATTGCTATTAATTTCCTTTACATTGACCCTAGGGCCTTTCCAAGCCCAAGTCATTGAAGCCCGTTTGAAAGGGACGAATAAGGTGATTAGCCAGGTAAAGAAGATGATTTCCTTCCTTTCAGGCGATTCTCAATAGAGTCCATGAGTTAAACGAGGCAGGTTTCTGTCCTTCCCCGGGACCAGATCTGGCTGATTGGAAATTGAAGACCAGCCTTTGGATCATGCCTGCCCAAATCGACGGGCATGGATCCATAGCCTTTGGAATCTGGGATCTGTCTCTGCTTCAGGCCATGCCCTTCGAATATCATTTAGGCAGTTAATGAATTCGTTGGTGATGTAGTCAGGTTGGTTAGAAATAATGGAATCCAGGAAGATCAGGGCTTCCTTCGGGAAAATAGAACAATGCCCGGCCTCATCCAGAAGGGTTGAAATGTAGTGGGAATGGCCGATAGGTTGGAACCAATCGCGGAAGGTCGCAACGGCCGCAGGGAAAGCGACGCCTGCAGCAATGGTGCAATGCGCCAATTGCTCGGCAAATCCAGTGGATCTAACCCGGCGTGATTTCGGCCAAATCGTCTGCCAGAAGGGGCGCACCCGATGTTTCCATTGTTCAATACGCTTCTCACCGGCACCCTCTAAGGCATGTGTGAGGGTCCGAATGGCCTCCACTAATGCTTCATCCGGTAGCGCCTCAAAGGCATCTCGAAGGTCCTCGACCGTGAATACACCGCCGGGATCCAAAGCGGTATAGGTGAGAACCGAAGCATACTGCCGCCCATATTCCCCGAGTTCTGCATAGTGCTGGGCCGAATCCAGGAATTGCCCCTTAATGGCTTCCATGAGCGACCAATGCAGTCGGGGGGACCAGAGGAAACCCTCCCAGGCAGAGGCAGCTTCCTCGGGGGAGGTATTCCAGTCGAAAAATGTAAGCAGGTTCGATTTCGTCCATTCCGAATCCACTCGGAAAAGGGCAACCAGATTCGCGGCCAGGATTACCCGTGCATTCCGATACTGGGTGATCCTTGGATCGCAAAGTCGCGTGAAGAGGGCCTTCAAGTCCTTCCGGAGCCCTTGCCCATCCTCGAGAGAATCCCGGAACCAGTCACGGAACAGAGCTTCTGTGACGAGCCCAATAGGATGATTGATCGCGTCGAAGACTGGACGTTGCCTGTCCTCCGAGGCCTCGTAATCGACCAGAATCAGTCGCCTAGCCAGGTCCATGAACTCCTCATGGTGGTGTCGCCTGGTCTTTGCAGCAGCTTCCATCCACCAGGCGATTCCCCTGGCAATGACGGGAAGAATGTCATCGGGTAGCCGCCTGAGAAGGGGTGCTATCCTTCGCCAGGAACCGCCAATGTGGGTGTCGTTGCTCCAGACCTGCAATGCCTCGTTCCAGCGGTTGACCGGCCATTGCCCATCCACAGCCAAGCAGTAGAGTGCTCGGACAGCCAGACGCATGTCTTCGCGGCAGACATCCTGCCAATCGTCACTATAGAAGGGGCCCTGTGGAATCGGCTTGAGTAGCCAAACAACCAGTTGTCCGAGTTCGCGCGGTGCTTTTTCACGTTCGTCACGGGTCCTGAAGCCCGGATCACCCGTGCCACTCATCCAATGAGAGAACTCATCACTTTGATCGGAGGCAAGTTCCCATCCAGGGTGGGCTTCCGAAAGTCTGGAAAACCTCTCAATCCCCTGAAGGCTCAACTGGACACCTCCTGATGCCAGCTTGGCGAGTCGCACCCAGATCATCCTGTCCACCAAATCTTCCCATTCCGCGGGTTCAAGGGTGTCGCGGAACATCCTTCTTGGAGGGCCGAGAAGGATTGCAGCTTCAACCCTAGCTAGTATCTCTGGAGTGAGGTGTGGTCCCCTTGTTACCAACAGGCGAATGGTTTCTCGTTTGGTTTCAATGGTCCAAAGCCACCAGGCGTCCTCCATTAGCAGCCAATCCACCCACAGTTCCTCGGCGACAATCCCCTCAATGGTCGCAGCGAACAGCGCCAAACGCTTGAATGCGGGATATGGCTGCCCCCACCAAGCGATTGCTTGGATTCTTGCTTGTGACGGGAATGAAGCAATAGACCTAAGCCAAGAATCCCGCAGGAACTCGATTAAAACGACCCAGTCCTTGAACCCCTTGTTCTGCCAATGGTGACTGATCGAGGGTAAGTCCCAATGTGAATTATCTGAATGGTCATCTGCAGCGCCCAGTTCACGGAGTAGATCAAGTGCATCCCGAAGAAGCTGCTGTAGGTCTTCTACGAGCTCAGGGAACGCGATTGGCCCATCCGTGGAATTCGCAAAGTCCCGAAGAGCTGAATGAACGTGGTCGGCTGAAAGTTCAAGGTCCCAACCAACCAGATCTCCGATTTTCTCTGGCCCGCCTGTAGATTTCGATTCGTTCCCCCATCGATACGGTTTTCGTAGAGCGATTCGGGGTGAAAGAACCCTCCGGAGTTCCATGCGGATGAGAGGGGTTAGGCCGTCTCGCCTGAATCGATCCTTCCAGTGGTACAAGTCGTAATCGCGGAACGGTGACTTGACCCGCCCCAGGATCAGCAGCCTCCATAAGGTGCGCATCAGGGCGCTTGGAATCGAATTCGGTGCATTCGTTCGAAACTCTTCCAATTTCTCAGAATTTCCATCCCGTTCGAGTTGAGAAATCTCATTCAACTTCTGTTCAATGACACGAATGAGGGCCTGGTTTGCGACCCCACCCTGCTTGACCAGCCACAAGACGAGTTCGGGATCATTCAGATGCCGGCAAAGCCACCGCGCAATCTGGTCCATCACAGGGTCCCACCCACTTCCTTGATTCCCACGTAAGGTGAGCCCCATCCATGGCGCTAGCCTATATGGTGCAGGTCGGCTGATGACACTGAAGCGCAGCTCCTCGTCTATCTCAGCAAAGGGTTGAATACCGAATCGCGAAAGATCCTGATGTTGATATCTGGCATCGCTGAAAGGCTCGATCCACTCCAGAGATGGGACGGGGTTAAATTCTGCAAAGCGCCTTGCTGGGAGCCCTGAACTATTCGTGAGTGCCCATAGCATTCGACCGACAAAGTCATCTTGGCGAGTGCTGGCCTGGGGCAGGTTCATCGCATATCTGGAAACGATCGCTTCCATCCCGCGGATCCCATCACGGTAGGTGGCCGCCCAGGAAACCAGCGTGTCATGCATCGCGGAGTGATCTCTTGTCCCCGCCGGAACCTCATACAAGATCGGTGAAACGCCCTTGGCTTCCCATTCGATGCGTTTCTTGTCCTCATCACCAGGGTGGAAATCCGCAAATGCGTATGCCACAGGAGTCAGAACGCCCATCCTTCGATCCGCAGCCAGGGCATCCATCATGTACCTTAGGACTGGGTCGTTGATGCTGTATCCAACGAAGCAGACGATATAGTTCCGAAACAGTTCACCAACGAAACGGGATGCCCAACGCTCGGTTAAGTACGCGAGGCCGAAATCACCACTGGTCAGTACCAGCCGGTTCAGGGCACCTTCATCGACTTTCGTTGGGAGAAGTCCATGAAGGTAAACCACACCATCCCATTTTTTGTTCTTCGGGATTGGGAGCATAGGAGCGGGGTAGTAAGGCGTGGGTACCTTCTGGCGATTGATGACGCGTTGAAAGATTCGATCAAAGTTCGTAGTGACTAGCCGTGTCGACCCCTCTCGATCTTGGGCCAACATCAGAAGAGCTTCATGGGTCGTTGTGGCACCCTTTCGGTTCCATTTGGGGCGAAGTACCTTAATTAATGCCTTCCGAATGGCAAGGCGATTGCCTTGAAGTCTTCTTTCTAGAAGTTCGAGGGTGGCGTCGTGGAGTCCTTTTTCGAAGGCTTCCTTTTCGATTGGCTCCCTCTTGGCGCCGACAGCTTTGTAGATCCCTTCAACCAGTCCTGGAAAATCGGGAAGGTCTGCGGCGTATGAAATTCCCGCTCCGCAAAAAAAGACGACTCTACCCTCCTCGTGGGCTGCAAGGAGGGCATCTGGGATATCGGGACCATTTTTCAGTATCTGCATGGCACCCCTTTGCCAATCTTCAAATTGGGTTTACCGCTGATTCGTATATGGACTTCCTGTGACCGCCAGGCAAATTGAACCGACCATCGAACCCAGGTTCGGAATTCAGGCATTGGCCAGGTGTTGCAGGTGAATTACCACGCCACGTATCCCGTTAAAGGTGTTCTCATAGCATCTAGCCATGCTCCCAGTGTTTCACGTTCAATTGCCTTTATCGGGTAAGAGCGGGCTGTGCACACTCTTTTCGCTCCAGGGGCCACCCTACTGGTAGTGACAATGAGGCCAGAGGTCGCTCCCTCGGCTATCACATCAGCCCAAAGCGCTTTCACGATCACCTGTTCGACATCGTCCTTCTGTCTTTTACATTGAATGAGAATCAAGGGTGGAGAGTTCTCTGCGCGCTTAGCATCAGGCCAAACGCGGATATCCACACCGCCGTCTGCGCGCCCTTTTCCGATGACGACATGAAATCCTTCGCGAGCAAAGAACTCCGCAGTGAGACCTTCAAATTTTCGCCAGTGGATAGCTCCAAGTTGGCGTTGGTTTTCTTGGAGGTAGTCGATGAATCTTTGATCTACAAAATTGCCATACTTAGTAGTGAGGGATTCGCTTTCAAATAGAGACCTCAGTTCCTCGACGTCTGACCAGTCGATGCGACGAATGCCAGACCATGGATTCCTATGCATTCTTTCGTTGAGCGCATGAAGGTATTTGATGGCGAACTCGACACCCTCTCGATTGAATTTTTTCTTGATGTCTACTAGAACCGAGGTGGGGTCGATCGTCTTCGAATGAGAGCCCGCTGCTTTAGTCGTCGCATCAGGAAGCCACTTCAAGATGATGTCTACTACCTGTCCCCTGATTTTTTTTGAGATTGGTTCGCTATCAGAGATCAGCAAGCGGGCTGTGAGCGACATAGGGGAGTCATCAGATATATTTCCGAGATTTTTGAAAATATTTAGGACGAGTGCCTCAAATTCTTCACTCCGGATTCGGAGAGATCCTTCCAAGGAGGACCGCCAATATTCTCGGAACTCGTCTTTCGAAATATGTTGCTCGATCTCTTGGCCAGATAAAGCAAGGCCGGCCTTAAAGCCGACTATCTCAGCCACGGTCTCTGGAAGGGAACCGGGGCTGAAATGGATGGAACCCACGATGAACTCCGATGAATTATGATGCGGCACATCGAATCAACAACCGATACAGGAGGACTGTCCCTGACCTCGTGATTCAACACTTAGACGAGGCCACGCTTAGCCGGAGATTGGTAATGATGAGGTGTCAGGGCGTGGTAGGTAGAGATGCAGAGTGCCTCAAAGTGCGCACAAGAACACTGGCATTCGGGAACATGTTTTGGACACGGTTTGGACACGGCATGCAAAAGGCCCGGATTCCCGGGCCTAAGTGCTTTGTTTACTGGTAGGGCTAACGGGATTTGAACCCGTGTTACCGCCGTGAAAGGGCGGTGTCCTGACCCCTAGACGATAGCCCCATGGGGTGGAACTTGGTGGGCCCTGCGGGATTTGAACCCGCGGCCAACGGCTTAAAAGGCCGCTGCTCTACCACTGAGCTAAGGGCCCTTGCCGGTGGTTTCAGGCCCGCGAACCCTCGAGCGCGCGGTGCACGCGAGCGTGCGATGCCTGATCGGGCAGGAGGAACAGTGTGCCTGTGAACGGTCGCCGGGTCAACCGGGGAGCGCCTTTGGGAGGGCAGGTCCCGGGGGGTCAGGGGGCCAGCAGGGGGACCAGGAAGGTTCCGGGGTAGACGCAACCCTCGGCCCGGTCGGGCCCGGTGCTCAGGTAGGCGATGGGTGTGCCGACGCTTTCGGCAAGGACATCCAAATAGGCCTGGGCTTCGGCGGGCAACTGGCGGGGATCGGTAATGCCCCGGGTGCGGGTCCAGCCCTTGAAGCGCCTAACTTCCGGGGTGAGGTCGCGCCAGTCGGAGGCACAGCTGGGTAGTTGGGTGGTGAGGGTGCCTTCACCGGTGCGATAGCCCACGATAAGGCCCACCTCGTCCATGCCGTCGAGGACATCGAGCTTCATGATGGCCAAGCCGTCCACACCGTTGGTGCGGCAGGCGTGGGCAGTGATGGGGGCGTCGAACCAGCCGCAGCGGCGGGGGCGACCGGTGGTGGTGCCGAACTCGCGTCCCACCTCGCGGAGGCGGTCGCCGGTGGCGTCCAGCAGCTCGGCCGGAAACGGACCTGCGCCCACCCGGGTGGTGTAGGCCTTGGCGATGCCCAGCACCTTGTCCAGGGCCTTGGGGGGCAGGCCGGTGCCGGTGAAGAGGCCCCCCAGGCTGCAGTTGCTGGAGGTCACGAAGGGGTAGGTGCCGTGGTCGATGTCGAGCAGGGTGGCCTGGGCGCCTTCGAAGAGGATGCTCTCACCCCGCTCCCAAGCCGACAGCAGGTGCCCCTGGGCGTCGCCGATGAAACCAAGGAAAGGCGCGGCGGTGCGCAGCAGCCCATCGACCAGGGCGTCCAGAGTGGGCAGGCCCCCCTCACTGCCCAGGCGGAGGCGGACTTCGTCGTAGCCCGGCTGGATGCGCTCGGCCAGAGTCTCGGGGTGGAGCAGGTCGCCGAGGCGCACGCCCATGCGGGCGGCCTTCATCTCGTAGGCGGGGCCAATGCCCCGACCCGTGGTGCCGATCTTGGCGCCCACCTTGTCGGCGCGCAGTTCGCGCCACTGGTCCAGGGCGATGTGGTGGGGGAGGATGATGTGGGCCTTGTCCGAGAGGAGCAATCGGCCGGTGAGGTCGAAGCCCCTGGCCTTGAGGCGGTCGAGTTCCTGCTGGAAGACTTCGAGATTCAGCACCACGCCATTGCCCACCACCAGGAAGCACCCGGGATGCAGGGCGCCGCTGGGGACCTGGTGCAGGGCGATGCTCTGGCCATCCACCACCACGGTGTGGCCGGCATTGTTGCCGCCCTGGAAGCGCACCACTTGTCGGAACCGGGGGCTGAGCAGGTCCACGACCTTGCCCTTGCCCTCGTCCCCCCACTGCAGGCCAAGGATCGCCAAATTGGTCCTAGCCAGGCTCATGCTGCCCTCCAAGCCTTCCAGGATAACGCTGCAAGCCCATCCTTCCCAGCCGAATCGGGACAAGCCGGGCGGAAGGCGCTACCCTGTTAGACCGCTCCGGAACCATCCTGGCTCCGGGGCCATCCCTAACCCGGAAGGGTGTACCGTGTTCGAAAAATTCACCGAAAAAGCCCGTCGCGTCATGTTCTTCGCCCGTTATGAGGCAAGCCAGTTCGGGGCGGAAAGCATCCAGAGCGGCCACCTCCTGCTGGGGCTTCTGCGGGAGTCGGAGAAAACCAGCACTCAGCTGCTGGAGCGGATGGGGGTCCAGGTGAGCACCCTCCGGGAGCGCCTGGTGGCCGCCCTCACCCCCAAGGACAAGAAGATCACTCCCAGCAGCACCAGCATCGACATCCCCATGGAGGAGGAGGTCAAGCACATCCTCCAGCACGCGACGGCCGAGAGCGCCAAGCTCAACCACAAGCACGTGGGGGCGGAGCACCTGCTCCTCGGGATGCTGCGGGAAGAGGGTTGCCTCGCGGGGCGCCTGCTCAAGGAGTCCGGGGCCGACCTCATCGCCGCCAAGGAGATCCTCCTTGAGAGCAGCAAGGAAGAGAAGATCGCCAAGAAAAAGAAGGAGCACCCGCTGCTCTCCGAGTTCGCCCGCAACCTGTCCGAGATGGCGGAGCGGGGCATCTTCGACAACCTCATCGGCCGCGAGCAGGAGGTCGAGCGCATCATCCAGATCCTGAGCCGCCGCCGGAAGAACAACCCCATCCTGCTGGGCGAGGCGGGTGTCGGGAAGACCGCCATCGTGGAGGGCCTGGCCCAGAAGATCCACGAGGGCATCGTTCCCCCCAGCCTGGCGGACAAGCGCATCTATGCCCTGGATCTCAGCCTGGTGGTGGCCGGCACCAAGTACCGGGGCCAGTTCGAGGAGCGGCTCAAGTCCATCATCTCGGAGGCGAGCAAGGATCCCAGCGTGGTGCTGTTCATCGACGAGATCCACTCCCTCATCGGCACCGGCGCGGCAGAAGGCAGCCTGGACGCCGCCAACATCCTGAAGCCGGCGCTGAGCCGGGGCGAGATCCAGTGCATCGGCGCCACCACCCACAAGGAATACGCCAAATACATCGACAAGGACCGCAGCCTGGTCCGACGGTTCCAGCCGGTGACGGTCAACCCTCCGGATGAGGGCGAGAGCCTCCGCATCATCGAGGGCATCCGCAGCCGCTATGAGTTGTTCCACCGGGTGCGCTACAGCGCCAAGACCATGGAAGCCTCGGTCTACCTCTCCAACCGCTACATCACGGACCGGTTCCTGCCCGACAAGGCCATCGACCTGCTCGACGAGGCCGGCGCCCGGGTAAAGCTGCGCGTGGGGCCTGGTGGTGCCTCACCGGAGGGACAGTCCCAGGAAGAAGAGCTGCACCGGGTCATCAACGAGATGAACGAGGCCGTGCTCAGCCGGGATTTCGAGAAGGCCGTGCTGCTCCGCCAGAAAGAGCTGCAGCTGCGTGACGAGATCCAGAAGCACCGGGCCGACCTCTCGGACGAGGACTACGCCCGCTTCCCCGAAGTCACCGAGCAGGACATCGAGGATGTGGTGGCCAGCTGGACGGGCATTCCCGTGAAGGCCCTCAAGGGCGACGAGAAGGCCAACATGGTGAACATGGAGCCCCGCATCAACGAGCGCGTCATCGGCCAGCCGGAAGCGGTCAGCGCCGTGGTCCGCGCCGTGCGCCGGGCCCGGACGGGCCTGAAAAACCCCAACCGACCCATGGGTTCCTTCCTCTTCCTGGGGCCCACGGGGGTGGGCAAGACCGAGCTGGCCAAGACCCTGGCCGCCTTCCTGTTTGGCGATCCCAAGAAGATGATCCGCTTCGACATGTCCGAGTACATGGAGAAGCACGAGGTCTCCAAGCTGCTCGGGGCCCCTCCGGGGTACGTGGGCTATGAGGAAGGCGGGATGCTCACGGATCGCATCCGCCGCAATCCCTATTGCGTGCTCCTCTTCGACGAGATCGAGAAGGCCCACCCCGACCTCATTAACATCCTTCTGCAGATCTTTGACGACGGTCAGGCTTCGGATGCCTTCGGGAACTTGGTGGACTTCAAGAACACCATCATCATCATGACCTCCAATGTGGGCAGCCGGGAGCTGCTATCGGACAAGAACCTCGGCTTCGTCGAGCAGGACGGCCGTCCCGACGCCAAGACCGGGGATGCCATGAAGGTGCTCAAGCGCACCTTCCCGCCCGAGTTCCTGAACCGCATCGACGAGATCGTGGTGTTCAACCGCCTGGGCGACGAGGAACTCCGCAAGATCGTCCGCCTGCTGGTGGAGGACCTCAATGTCACCCTGCAGAAGCACCGGCTCACCGTGACCCTTACGGATGCCGCCTGCGACTGGCTGGTGAAGACGACCATGCGGGACCGGGCCTATGGGGCCCGTCCCCTGCGCCGGGCCATCCAGAAGCAGGTGGAGGATCCCCTCGCCGAGCTCATGGTCGGCCAGGAGACCGTGCCCTCGGGCCTCGTGAATTTCGATCTGGTGGACGAGAAACTCGTCCCCGTCCTATCTGAGTCTGGAGACGTGGCCTCTGGCCAGGAAACCCATCTGGTCGGAGCGCCTGAATGACGCAGCAATACATGGCTTGTAACCGGGTCCGACCCCGGTGGTGGAGGGGCCTGTTGCCCCTCGCGCTCGTGGCGGGGTTCTCCCTGCCCGTGATGGCGCAGGACCTTGAGCCCATCGTGAAGATCGAGGTGGAGGGCGCCCGCAAGCAGACGGCCGAAACTGTCATCTTCAAGTCCGGTGTGCATGTGGGCGACGACATCCGCAGCATGGACTTCACCGCCATCCTGGAAAAGCTCTGGGCCAGCGGCTCCTTCGATGACATCAAGCTCGAGCTGCAGGATGAGCCCGGCGGCAAGAAGCTGATCATTCGCATCAAGGAGCGTCCCCTGATCAAGGAGGTCGACTTCCGGGGCGGGACCGAGGTCGGCCTCACCAACCTCAAGGACAAGGTCAAGGAGAAGAAGCTCACCATCAACCCCGACACCGTCTACGATCCCGAGGCCGCCCGCAAGATCAAGGACCTCATCGTCGAGCAGGCGGGGGAGAAGGGCTTCCGGAACCCCGTGGTGGACATCACCCTCGAGCCCATGGCCGGTGGGGTGGCGCGTCTCGTTTTTGACATCAAGGAAGGCGGCAAGGCCAAGATCTACACCGTGAGCTTCCGGGGCAACAGGGTCTTCACCAGCTCCCAGCTGCGCTCCATCATGAAGAAGACCCGGCAGCACTGGATGTTCAGCTGGATGACCACGCACGATTTGCTGGTCGACAAGAACCTGGACGAGGACCTCGAGAACCTGAAAAAGGCCTACTGGAAGCGCGGCTACAAGGACGTCTTCATTGGGAAGCCCATCATTGAAGTGGTAGATAAGACCACCGAGAAACAAAAGAAGAAGAACCTGAAGCGCGTCAAGGAAGCCAAGTCCCCCAAGTACGACCTGCGGGCCAGCCTGACCATCCCCATCCTGGAGGGTGATCGCTTCTTCGAGGGCACCTTCACGGCTGAGGGCGGCAAGCTCTTCAACGAGCGCTTCTACAAGTTGAAATACGCCGAAGTGAAGCGGGACAACAAGTCCTTCCTCAAGAAATTCTTCAACATCCGGCCCAGCCTGGAAGCCCCCAAGGCGGGGACTGAGCCGGTGCCCTTCGATCTGGATGCCGTGAACCAGACCGTGGACAAGATGAAGGAGGCCTACTCCAACCAGGCCTACATCATGTTCAGGGCCGAGAAGAAGTTCGAGATCCGGGAAGAGGACGGGGTGAAGAAGGTCGACACCACCCTGAAGCTGGATGAGGGCGAGCCCTACACGGTCCGGCGGATCGAATTCGAAGGGAACCTCACCACCAAGGACAAGGTACTTCGCCGCAGCATGCTCATGCGGGAGGGGGACCCCTTCCAGATGGACCGCTTCAAGGACTCCCTGCTCAGCATCAGTCAGCTCAGTTTCTTCGACGTCAAGAGCTCCGAGCCGAAGATCGACCTGGTGCCCGACAAGACGCAGGTGGACATCGTCATCAAGGGTGAGGAATCGGGCGTGAACGAGGTGCTGTTCCAGGGCGGCTATGGCTCCCTGTTCGGCTTCTCCCTGGGCGTGAGCTTCTCCACCCGGAATCTGGGGGGAGGCGGCGAGACACTGTCCGTCAGCTACAACGGCGGCAAGTTCTCCAAGAGCATCTCGGTGGGCTTCACCGAGCCCTACGTGTTTGACCTGCCCTATTCCTTCTCCACCTCAATCTCCAACGGGTCAGCGGACTACGACGCCTCCCGTGTGGGTATCCAGAATGCCTATAAGCAGTTCACCCGCAGCCTTGGCCTCTCGGTCGGCGCCCGCCTCAGCAACTGGTTCCCCAACCGGCCCTGGGCTTTCTTCACCACCTATTCCACCGGCTACAGCTTCCGGCTGATCCGCATCGATGGCGGCCAGAACTTCTTTTTCAAGGACACGCCAAGCCAGCTCACGTCTACCTTCAGCCAGAGCATTGCCTACAGCACCGTCAACCACCAGTTCAAGCCCACCCAAGGCACCCGGGTGTCCTTCGGTCTGGAATACGGTGGCTGGCAGTTCGGAGGGGACCGCCCCTTCCTGCGGGCGACCTGGGATTTTGCCAAGTTCATGAACGTGGCGGACCGCCATATCTTCGCCTTCAATGCCAGCTACGGCTACTTGCAGAACATGGGTCGCGACGACTTGCCCCTCTACGACATGTACCGGCCCGGTGGCGAGAACAGCGTCCGCGGCTACCGTTACGGCCAGGTGGGCTCGGTGCTGCTCGACAACGACGGCTATGCCGTGGTGGTGGGCGGGAATAAGCAGTTCGTGGCAAACGCGGAGTACCAGTTCAAGATCGCGGACCAGTTCCGCCTGGTCTTCTTCTACGATGCCGGGAACGCCTGGAGCAGCGGTACCAAGGTCTTCAGCCGCGATGTGGTGAACTACAAGAGCCGGACCGATGGGAACACTTACTCCTACATCAATCCGACCCTGGTCCGCTCGGCCGGCATCGAATTCCGCTTCTTCCTGCCCATCAGCCCGGCCCCCCTGCGCCTGATCTGGGCCCGGAAGCTGAATCCCTATGCCTTCGACACCGAGGGCAAGGCGGACTTCCAGTTCTCCATCGGCACCACCTTCTGATTCCCGGGGCGGCCCCGCGCCGTTCCCGGCTACAATGGCCCTTTCGTCTTGGAGTCCCCCATGCGCCTCATCGCCCCAGCCCTGGCGGCCCTTTGCCTGTCCGCGACCCTGGTTGCCCCCCTGGCCGCCCAGGAAGCTCCGCACTTCGCCTTCTTCAGCATCAACCAGCTGGTGCGCAGTTCCAAGAAGGCGGGTGCCATCTTCTCGGAGCTGGAGATCACCGGAAAGAACCTGCAGGAGAAGCTGCAGGCCAAGGGGCGGGACCTGCAGACGCTGCAGCAGCAGCTGAACTCTCCCAGCCTCGACCCGGAGAAGAAGGACGAGCTGGCCAAGAAGTACCGCGACCTCGAATTCGAGGCCAAGAAGATGCAGGAAGACAGCCAGGCGGAATACCAGCGTGTGGAGAAGAAGGTCGGTGAGGCCATCACCAAGCTTGCCGCGCCCATCGTCGACCAGCTGGCCAAGGAGCAGAAGCTCCAGTTCGTACTCTCCGACCAGGCGGTGAACATCCTGTCCTGGGGCGACAAGCCCTGGATGGAAGCCTTCACGGCGGAAGTGGCCAAGCGCCTGGATGCCAGCGAGCCGGCCGCTGGCGCCACCTTGCCAAAGCCTTCCCCACAGAAGCCTGCTGCCAAAGCCGCTCCTAAGAAGTAATTCCTGCCGCTGACGGCTACCCTCGATGACCGCCGCCCGCCGGCTGCTCCTGCTGCTCACCGCCATCAACCTGGTGAACTACCTGGATCGGTACGTCGTGGCGGCGGTCATCGAGCCGTTGGGACGGGACCTGGGCCTGACCGACACCCAGCGTGGCTGGGTGAATGGGGTGTTTCTCCTTGCCTACATGGTGGGGGCGCCCCTCTTCGGTTTCCTGGCCGACCGCTTCCACCGGCCCCGGCTGGTGGCCATGGGCGTGGGATTGTGGAGCCTGGCCACGGCCGGCGCCTGCCTGGTGCATGGCTTCTGGGGCCTGCTGTTCACCCGCTCGCTGGTGGGCATCGGCGAAGCCGCCTATGCCAGCCTGGGGCCCGCCCTGCTGGCGGACATCTTCCCGGAAGACGAGCGTGCGGCCAAGTTCACCTGGTTCTACCTGGCCATTCCCGTCGGTTCGGCCCTTGGCTATGCGCTGGGCGGCATCGTGGCCCAGCACTGGGGGTGGCGTCAGGCCTTCCTCGTGGCTGGGTTGCCGGGGCTCTTCTTTGCGGTGCGCATGGCCACCCTCGATGATCCCCCGCGGGGCGGGCAGGACCTGGGCGCCGATACCGCCGCCGGACTCTCCTACGGGATGCGCCTCTGGGCGATCCTCACCAACCGCATCTGGGTGGCCTGTACGGGCAGCTACGTGGCCTACACCTTCGCCATGGGGGCGCTGAGCTTCTGGGGCAGCACCTTCCTGCAGCGCCGTCACGGGGTCAGCGTGGGATCAGCGGGCGAAGTCTTCGGCATCTTCCTGGTGGTGACGGGGATCCTCGGCACCTTCTCCGGGGGCCTGCTGACCAAGCACCTGCAGCACCGCTGGCCGGATATCGGGGTCGACCTCAGCGCCGCCACCCTGCTGCTCTCGGTACCTGCGGTGTTCTGGGCCCTGTCATCCGGCAACCTGCTGGCCACCTATGCGGCCTTCTTTCTCGCCATGCTCATGCTCTTCGTGAACACCAGCCCGGTGAACGCCCTCACGGTGAGCTGCCTGCCGGCCTCGGTGCGCGCCACGGGGACCGGCATCAACGTGCTCCTGATCCACCTGCTGGGCGACGCCCTCAGCCCCGCCCTGGTGGGGCGGGCCTCCCAGGCGGGCGGGGCCGGCGGTGTGGCCCTGGGCAAGGCGATGATGCTGGTGATCCCGGCCATCGTGATCTCCGGTCTGGCCCTGCTCTGGGCCCGCAGGCAGCCCCCCGGCCTGGGTCGGGCGCCCGCCTGATGGCCGCCAGTCGTCTCGCTGGCCTCCTGGGCCGGATCTGGTTCCGGGGCCTCCACCGGGAGGGCCCTGCCTTTCCACCCGGCCCCTGCCTCATCCTGCTGAACCATCCCAACGGCCTGCTGGACCCTCTGGCGGCGGCGGCCCTGTTGGACCGACGGGCGGGCTGGCTGGCCAAGGCGACCCTCTGGAACATCGCCCCCTTGCGCCCCTTCCTGGCCGCCTTCCGGGCCATCCCCATCACCCGGCCCAAGGATGGTGGCGCCACGCGGGAATCCATTCAGCAGAGCTTCCAGAAGGTACACGAGGTGCTGGCCTCGGGGGGATCGGTGGCCCTCTTCCCCGAGGGGATCAGCCACACGGGGGCGGACCTGGCCCCACTCAAGACCGGGGCCGCCCGCATTGCCCTGTCCTCCCCGGCGCCCTTCTCCATCGTGCCCGCCGGCCTGGTCTATGGCGACCGGGGGACCTTTCGCCACAGCGTGCTGCTGCGGGTGGGCCCGGCCATCCCCTTTGCGGACCTGGCGGGGCAGGGGACAACCCCGGCCGCCGTCGCCGAGCTGACCCTGCGCATCCGCCAGGCCCTCCAGCCCCTCACCCTCCACGCTGCGGACCAGCGGGTGTTGTGCCTGGCCCAGGAGGTGGCCTGGCTGCTGGCGGAAGCCCCGGGCAGCCGCATGGACCTGGAAGCCCACCGGTTGCGGGTCCAGGGGCTCCTGCCGCACCTCACCGGCCTGTCCGAGGAGGCCTTCGAAACCCTGGAAGCGCGAGTGCACGAGGCCCAGGCCCACCTGCGCGCCCTGGGCCTGCGGCCGGACCAGGTCGGCCATCCCTATCCCGGCGTGGAGGTGCGTGGCTGGCTGCCCGGCGCGGCCTTCCGCGGCGCCGCGGGGCTGCTGCTGCTGCCCTGCGCCCTCCTGAACTGGCCGGCCTACCGCCTGGTGGGGTGGCTGGCGGGGCGCTGGACGGACGAGGGGGACCAGGTGGCCACCCTGAAGCTGCTGGCGGGCATGCTGCTGCTGCCGCTGTGGGCGGCGCTGCTGGGGCTGGCGGCAGGCTGGGTCTGGGGCTGGTGGATGGCCACGCTCCCCTTCCTGGCCCTCCTGCTGGCGGGTCTGGGCTTGCCGAGCCTCGAGCGGGTGGCGGAGGACGTCCAGGCCATCCGGGGCTTCCTGCGCCGGCGGGATCCCGCGGTGCCGGAGTTGCTGGCGGCCCGGCGCGAGCTGCTGGCCGCCTTCCCAGACCTGGCGTGCTGACATGAAAAAGGCGGGGCCGAAGCCCCGCCTTTTCGTGGTTGCTGACGGCTATTGGGCCAGCGGGTAGTGGATGGCCAGGCTCTCGGGACCGAAGAGGCCAGGAAGGGCCATGCCCTGGAGCTCGCCCGCCTTGGGGGCGAGGGGGAAGCCGGCGGCGTTGGCGCCGTCGATCACCAGACCGTATTTCACCCAGGCGTACATCTGGGTCTGGCAAGCAGCCACATTGGCGGGGGTGGCCGTGTCCTGGAGCAGCATGCCGTGCTGGGCGGGGCTGTACTGCATGACGCCCTGCACAGGGGTGGTGTCGGTGGAGGCGGTGGCGGCGGCGACGGCAGCCTTGAAGCCGGCGAGGGTGGCGCCGTAGACGTAGGGCACGGCAGGGGCCATCTGGCCGTTGCGCATCACCTGGGTGAAGCCGCCGCTCACATCGCCGCCCAACTGACCTTGGCGACCCGCGAAGGCATTCACGAAGTACTGGCCGTTGGCGTTGGGGATGACGGTGTCACCCACGGCTTCCTGCACCAGCAGTCGGCCAGCCATGCGGGAGGCCGTCTGACCCTGCAGGGGCGTACCCATGGTGGCGGGGTCGATGGGATCGGCCACCGCCTGGGCCAGGGCGAAGAACTGGAAGTAGGCGGCGCTGCCCGTGGGGACGCCTGCAGCGGCCAGACCACCATTAACGGTCGCCGCGAAGGCGGGGCTGTCCTTGAGGATGAAGCCAATGCGGGCGCCCGGCACGCTCAGGAGGCCCTTCATGTTGCCGCCGCCGGTCTGGCTGCTGTTGCCGGCCAGGAAGTAGGCGCCGACGATGCTGCCCAGGCTCTGGCCGACGAACTTGCTGGCGCCAGCGGGGCTGAGGGTCTTGCTGGCGGTCACCATCTGGGACTGCAGGCTGGTGGGATCAGCGGTGGGCTGCTTGAGGATGCGCTCCAGGCGCCAGAGGTTGAAGGCGCTGGTCTGCACGTTGGTACGGGCGGTGAGGATGGAGGGCAGCATGAAGAAGTTGCTGGCCCACTCGGCCGAGGGCCGGCCGTTGCCCATGCCAGGGCCCGTGTAGAGAGGAGAGGTCAGGCTGCCGGCCACCCCGCTGGGAAGTCCGTGAACGGCCTGGTCGATGGCGACCACCACATAGCCCGCACCACAGAGGGTGTTGGCAAGGCCCAGGGCCTGCTCCTTTTGGCCGCCGATGCCGTGCATGAAGATGGCCACGGGGTAGCCGCCGGGGGGCGGGGCAATGGCGGAAATGGGGGCGATGACGATGAACGGCACCTGGCGGGTCTGGTGGAAGAAGCCACGCAGGGCGCCGGTGGCATTGCGGGCGGCCTTCAGGACGCCGGTGCCGGGCACGGTGCTGGTGCCGGGGTTGTAGGCGTTGGCCGTGCCGTCGATGTCGCCGGAGATGGCCGTGGCGCCAGGGGCGACGCTGTGGACGACGTAGGGATCCATCTGCAGGTCGGCGCTCTCGAAGGTGCCGCCACCCACATAGCCCACAGCCGCGCTGGGGATGGTGCCGAAGATGGCGCCGATGGAGCCGGCAGCTGCCTCGCTGCCGAATGTGAAGAAGTTGGAGACGCCGTTGGTCCAGAGACGGCTCTCGGAGGTGCTGAAGTCCACGGTGTTGGGAATGGGGGCATTGTTGGCCCAGGCCCAGAGGGACATTTCGACGGGAATGCGGACCGCGGCGAGGGCGGGCGTCGTGTTGTAGGGGTCCGTCGGGATGTAGCCGGCGCCCGTGGTGATGAAGCGGCCCATGAGGGTGATGTCGGCGCGCTTGGTGATGCCCGTGGTGGACGTGGCCGCGATGAGGTCGTTCATCACCTTGGCGTAGCCCGAGAGCTGGATGTTGGCGGTGCCGCTCACGAGGGCGTTGGCTCGGATCGGCTCAAGGGCGCCGAAGGAGCCCGTAAGCACGGTCGTGGACTTCAGGGCCTCGAAGAAGGGGGCGGAGGCGATGGCCTTCCCGCCGGCGTCCTTCGCGCCCGTGGTCAGCACGTAGAGGTAGCGGGCGCCGGGCAGCAGGGGCAATTTGGGCATGGCATAGACGCCGGTGCCGCTGGGGGTGAGGGCGAAGGTGCTGTAGGTGAACAGACCGGAGATGTCCACGAAGCCAAGGGCGTTGTTCTCAGTGCTGGAGGGATTGGTGGGCGCATCCGGCAGCACCTGGAAGATCTTGAGGGTGCTGGCGTTGATGGTGGCCGCATCCACGGCCCCGTTGAAGCCGATGTAGATGGGGGCGTTGACCCCGGACACGGCATGGGTGTTCCCCATCTCCACGAGGTTGACGTAGGCCAGGGCCTGGTCGGGCGTCAGGGGATAGCCGGGTGAGATGTTCAGGGTGCCGGCGGCCGGTGTGTGGGTGGCGGTATAAGTGGGGCTGGGGCCTGGAATGGAGGCGGTCACCAGGACGTTCGGCAGGGGGACGACGCCCGTGGAGGGGTCAAACAGCGCAACCGTTGAGCTGGGGAGCGACGCTGGTCCCGTGACGATGGTAGTCGCCTTGGAATCGCCGCCGCCGTTGCAGGCGAGAAGCCCGAGCAGGGACACGCCGAGGAGCGCTTGGTACAGGTTTGCGCGCATTGCTTCACCTCATGGGTGTGGTTGGAGGAGTGCCAGGATTGGTCTTTCGACGATAGGCGCGCCCGTGGGGAATTTCCACAAAAAAGGGGGCCCCAGTCGGGGCCCCCGGGGGTTCGCGGATGTGCCTAGTCGGTCACGGCAAAGACGACCTTGTCGTTCTTAAAGCGGTTCACCGTGATGAGCTCGATGGTCGCGGTCTGCTTGTCCTCGCTGATGGTGAGCTTGTAGTGCTCATCCTTCAGGTAGGAACCGGGCACCACGTTCACCTTGGCGATCTTCTTGAGGCCCAGGTCGGCCGCCTTGATGGTGATGGTCTTTCCTGACCTCAGGTCAAGGCTCTCGGTGAAGACCTCGTCGCGCCAGTTCTTGCCCGCGCGGTCCTTGGCAAAGATGGGGATCTCGATGACGCCCTCAGTCTTGAGGGTGTCGCGCTTCCCGACGACATAGTGCAGCGAGTTGAGCTTGGCCAGCTGGCCGGCGTTGTCCGCCTGCAGCTTGGTGCGCTCCTCGATCAGGTTGCCCCGCTCGGTCTGAAGGGTGGCGATCTCCTCGGTGATCTTCTTCTTCTGGCTTTCGAGGTCCAGCACCTCTTCCTGGAGCTTGTCGTTCTGGGCCACCGCCTCGTCCCGCTCGCCTTCGACCTTCTCCCGCTCCTGGCGCATCAGGTCGTTGGGACTGATCTTGGCCTTCCCCTGGGATACCCAGGTGCCGTAGGTGCCATTGGCATAGAAGTTGTACACCTCGAAGCCGGGGGCTAACTTCTCGAGGATCGCCACACGGCTGACCATCCGCTTGGCATCGGCATCGGACACGCCCTTCCGCTTCAGGAAGCGCAGGGCCATGCCGTAGTGGCTGTCGTTGGCCTTGGCCACGTCGGGTTTGGGCAGATCGGCCTTTAGCTTGGCGAGCTTGGTGTTGAGGTCCTTGATGTCCTTATCCTTGTCCAGGACTTCCTGCAGGAGGGCCTGGTAGGAACTGTTCTTCTCATTCTTGATCCGCTCCTCGAGGGCTTTCTTCTGCTCGTCGGTGAGCTGGAGAGTCTCGGCGTTGGGCTTGATGTCGTTGACCCCGGCCTGGGCCAGCTTCTTCTCCTGGTCAGTACCGGCCTGGTTCAGCTGCTGGCTGGTCTTGTCAGCCTCGGCGGCTTTCTGGGTGAGCTCACGGATCTGCGGGTCTTCCCGCTTGCAGGCGGTGGAGACCATCAGGATGGACGCGGCCATGAGGGCCAAGGCCAGCGTCGGGCGTCGGAATGGGTTCATGGGTTCCTCCACAGGGGGATGAGCGGATCATTTCAAGGACGGGAAACTCCCCACCTTAGACCTCCAGGCTAGGGGATGGCAAGGTTTCCCGCGTCAACCGAAAGGTGTATGGAACGGGGGGCTGGGGTAGACTCATTGTTTCCCCCGAACCGTTCATTCAGGGGCGAAAGGCGAGGAGCGCGGCATGGCCACTCAAGGACGACATCTGTTCACCTCCGAAAGCGTTACCGAGGGCCATCCCGACAAGATGGCCGACCAGATCTCGGATGCCGTGCTCGACGCCGCCCTCACCGACGATCCCCGCAGCCGCGTGGCCTGCGAGACCCTGCTCACCACAGGGCTGGTCCTGGTGGCCGGGGAGATCACCACCGAGACCTACATCCCCGTGGCCTCCCTGGTGCGGGACGTGGTCAGGGATATTGGGTACGACCATCACATCAAGGGGTTCGACTACAACACCTGCGCCGTCATGGTGACCATCGACCAGCAGAGCCCCGACATCGCCATGGGCGTGGACACCGGCGGCGCCGGCGACCAGGGCCT
This sequence comes from uncultured Acidobacteriota bacterium, assembly GCA_963740385.1. Lineage (GTDB taxonomy): Bacteria > Acidobacteriota > Holophagae > Holophagales > Holophagaceae > Geothrix. The sequence goes on along the minus strand of CAVUDX010000002.1, from coordinate 990,401 downwards.
CATGTTCGGGTACGCCTGCAGCGAGACGCCCGAACTGATGCCTGCCCCCATCCACTTCAGTCACCTGCTCACCCGGAAGCTCAGTGAAGTCCGCAAGAACGGCCAGCTGCCCTGGCTGCGCCCCGATGGCAAATCCCAGGTCACCGTGGAGTTCGAGGGCGACCAGGTCAAGCGCATCCACACGGTGGTGATCTCCACCCAGCACGATGAGCACGTCACCCAGAACACCATCCGGGACAGCATCCTCCAGGACGTGATCAAGGCCTCCCTGCCGGCGGAGCTGCTGGATGCCCAGACCATCTACCACGTGAACCCCACGGGGCGCTTCGTGGTGGGCGGCCCCATGGGCGACACGGGGCTGACTGGCCGGAAGATCATCGTCGACACCTATGGCGGCAGCGGCCACCACGGCGGCGGCGCCTTCTCCGGCAAGGACCCCAGCAAGGTGGATCGCAGCGCCGCCTACATGGGCCGCTACATCGCCAAGAACATCGTGGCCGCTGGCCTCGCCGGCCGCTGTGAGATTCAGCTGGCCTACGCCATCGGCGTGGCCGAGCCCGTCTCCATCGCCGTGGACACCTTCGGCAGCGGTCAGGTCTCGGATGAGGCCATCGTCCGGGCCGTGCGCGAGATCTTCAGCTGCACCCCCAAGGCCATGATCGAGGCCCTCGACCTGCGCAAGCCCATCTATCGCGCCACTGCGGCCTACGGCCACTTCGGCCGGCCCGAGTTCAGCTGGGAGAAGACGGACAAGGTGGACGCCCTGCGGAAGGCGGCGAAGTAGCGCAGTCCAGGCCCCCAGAAGGGAAGCGGCCCTATGGGCCGCTTCCCTTCTCGGCTGGGATTTCCCTGTCAGTTGCCGCCGTGGTTGGCGCTTAACGCATTCGCGGCTCATGCTTCGCAGGTGCCATGCCGTCGGCAAAAAAATCCAGGCCCTGCACCCTGCCTTCCCGATCTCGAACGACCTTGAAGTAGTCGGTTGCGTCTCCAGGCCAATACAGGAACCCCTCTCGGGTTGCCACGAGCTGGCGACCGGGCCCCCCATCTCTGCGCACATAGAGCTTGCCGTCTTGGACGTACAGGGTGCGTACGGAGTCTGGACCCGGGCGGTAGGAACCAGCCAGGCTTTGCAGGCTTTCGGCACTCAAGTCCGAGGGGCGAAGGGTCATGTAGGGCTTGCCAATGGCCGCGGCACCGAAGCGATGGGCCAATGATCTCGGAAGAAGACCTGCGTCACTGTTGGCCAGCACGATGACCGTGACATCCTGCTTCGGGAAGTAGGTGAAGTGGGCCGCGAAGCCTTCGATGCCGCCATTGTGCTCGATCACGGATTCCCCGCGGACCTGGCCCAACATGACGCCATAGCCATAGGGAACGCTGCGCCCCAACGCGGTCGCCTTTGCCATCGTCATGGCCTGGTAGAGCTCGGGCCGAAGCAACCGTCCCCCTGTGAGGGCCCGCATGAAGCGGAACAGGTCGCGGGAGGTGGACGAAAGGGCCCCGGCGGCACCAGGCCCGCTCATGCTCACATAGGGGGCCCGGATGATGGCTCCGCTGGGGCTTCGGCTGTAGCCCTCGGCGCGGCCTGGAACGACCTCGGCGTCACCGAAGCGTCCTGTCTGCGTCATCCCAAGGGGCGAAAGGACGAGGTTCCGCATCGCGATATCCCAGGGCCTTTTCGTGACGGCCTCGATGATCGCCCCCAGGAGCATGTAGCCGGAGTTGCTGTAACGCCATTCGGTGCCAGGCTTGAAGTCAGGGGCCTGGGCCTGGATGAGGTGGACCAGCTTCGTTGTGTCCAAGGCCTCGCAGGGACTGGCCTCCCAGGCATCGCTGATGCCCGAGGTGTGATCCAACAATTCAGCCACCGAGAGCTTCTCCCCACCAGGGAAGGTGGGAAGGTAGGTCGACAGAGGTGCCTCCAGGGACACCTCACCAGTCGAGACGAGCTTCAACACCGTCGCGGCAGTCAGGGTCTTCGTGAGGGACCCGATCCGAAACACCTGTCCTGGCTGGAGGGCGACCTTCAGTTCCAGGTTCGCGAGCCCCCGCGCACCCTCATAGATCACGCGGTCACCCTTCGCCACCAACACGGCCGCACCGGGTCCCTGGTTGGGGACTTCTTCCAGGAAGAGCGTTCCAATGATTTTTGTGGCTGGAGGTGTCGGGAGGGCACCGGCCCCAAGCCCCGTTCGAGAGACGAGCATGAACAGGGTGGTGACCACCCACCAACGGACCCTTCTCCTCTGGACGGTCGGCATGGTTACTCCCTGGCGAGGATTGCGGGCGCGCAATCCTCGGATACAGAAAGGTGCTTGGCCGCGTTTAGGGTTGCAGGGAGGCTGACACGGACTGGTGCCCCAGGTTTGGCAGAGGATGGGCGGCGACCCACGTTGCAAGGCCATGGGGGCAATGACTATCCCGCCACTTCCACCCGGTTGCGCCCGCCCTGCTTGGCGCGGTAGAGGGCCTCGTCGGCGTTCTTCAGCAGGTCCTCGGCGTGGGGAACGTCGCCCTGGCCGTCCCGGGAGGCGACGCCCATGCTGGCAGTCTTCTTCAGGGTGACCCCGTCGAGCACATGTTCGTAATCGGCGAACTTCTGGCGTAGGTTGTCGGCCACCTGGACCGCCGCCGCCAGTTCCGTGTGGGGCAGCACGAGGGTGAGTTCCTCACCGCCGTAACGGGCGGCGAGGTCTGTGGTCCGGACATTCGTCTTCAGGAGGGCGCCGATGTTGCGGAGCACCTCGTCGCCCATGGCATGGCCATGGGTGTCGTTCACCAGCTTGAAGTGGTCGATGTCGATCATGACCACCGACAGCGGGGTCTTGTAGCGCCGGGCCCGCTGGACCTCCTCGTCGAGCCGTGTCATCAGGCGGCGGCGGTTGGCCAGGCCCGTGAGCACGTCAGTGACCGAGAGGTTTTCCAGCTGGGTGTTCTTCTCGCGGAGCTCGTCCTGCAGCAGCTTCAGCTTGGTGTGGATGCGCACCCGGGCCAGCAGCTCCTTCTCGTGGAACGGCTTGGTGACGTAGTCGGAGGCGCCCCGTTCCAAAATCTCCGCCTTGCGGTCCAGGTCGTCCTCGGCGGTGAGGATGATGACGGGGATCTGATCCAGTTCCTTGCGGCTGGCCTTCAGCCCGAGGAACTTCAGGCCGTCGAAGCCCGGCATGACCAGGTCGCAGAGCACCAGGTCCGGCGGATTTTCCATAATGGTCTTGAAGGCCGTCAAGCCGTCCGTGGCCTCCATGAAGTGCGAGAAGGTTCCGTCCTTCATGAGTACTGCCTTGATCTCGCTGCGGATCATGGCGTTGTCGTCGACGATGAGGATGCGGCCAGCCATCAGACCTCCTTCACGGCGTCATGGACCCTTGCCACCCAGGCCCGCCAGGCGGCGGGGTCGAACGGGGCCGAGGGTGGCAGGTGTCTGCGCAGGGTTCGGGTGGCATCCACCGCAGGCCCCCACAGGGCCTCCGGCAGCCGCTGCGCCGCCTCGGCGCAGGCCGTCCACCCCTCTGGCGTCTGGCAGACCAGGAGCCACTGGTGGCCGGCTTCCAGGCTGAGCCGCACGCGGTCGGCCCAGCTCCAGTCGGCCACGCCGCCCATCTCCAGATCATCGGGCAGGAAGCGTCCCTGGATGCCCCAGGGGTTGCCGGCCACCGACCCCCGGTGGAGGCTGGCGGGCAGGGTCCCGCTGGCCGGGGTGCGCAGGTGGGCCACCATCACCAGGCGATCGGGGTGGGCAAGGGGGACAAAGCTGCGGGCGTTCCGCGCCACCTGGTCGGCATCGGCCAGGGTCGGCAGGCCCTGATGGCTGTCCAGGGTGGTGCCTCCCAGTCCGGGGAAGTGTTTGAGGCAGCCTCGGACGCCCATGGACTCGAGGCCGTGGAGAAAGGCCCCGGCGGCGGCGGCGGCTTCGGTTGGGTCGGCGCTGGCGGCCCGGTCGCCAATGCCCGCATCGGGATGGCCATCCCAGAGGTCCAGCACCGGGGCGAAGTCCACCTGGAAGCCAAGCATCCTCAGGCCTTCGCCCCAGAGCTGGCCCCAGTTCCGGCAGGCCGGGGCACCGCCCCGGGTCCAGAGGCGGCGCAGCGTGGGGGTCTCGCCTGTCCAGGGCCGCAGGCGGCTCACGGCGCCACCCTCCTGGTCCAGGGCCACCGCCAGGGGCAGGTCCATCCCCCACCGGCGCTGGAGCCCGTCGATGAGGGCGCGGCAGCGGGCAGGACCGACGGATGGATCGGGGTCGAGGTTTCGGGCGAAGAGCACCAGGCCCCCCGGGGCAAAGGGCAGGTCCACGTCCGCGGGGTCTTGGCCCCGGAGGCCGGTCCAGAGGAGCTGCTGTGCGTCGCGCATGCCTCACCTTACCCGGAGGAGGAGTTCCAGGTGGCGGGCCAGCAGCAGGTAGGCCGGGTCTGTCTCCTGGAAGGCGGAGCGGCTGTCGAAGCCGAGGTAGAGCCAGCCCACCATGCCCAGGGGGAGGAAGTGCTCTTCTGCATAGCCCCAGCCCGGCGCCTGGAGGGGCCCGGGCCCCGGGCGTTCTGGCCGCAGCGGCAAGGGGCGGTCGCCCTGGGCCAGGAGGCGGCGGAGGCCACCCACCTTCTCCCGCCGGTAGCAGGCGAGGCCGTCGGGCGACCAGCGGGCCTTGAGGCGATCCACCAGAGGGCCGAGGGCCTCGGGCAGGCTGCCCCCATCCAGGGCCTGCAGGGTGAGGTCGCAGAGGCCGAGGGCTTCCTGGTGGGCCTCCCGCAGGTCCTGCGTGCGGGACAGGATGCGGGTTTCCAGCTCCACCTGGTAGGCCCGCACCTTCTGCAGGAGCGCGGCATGGTCCAGGGCGCGGTTCAGGACCACTTCCATCTCGGCCAGGCGGAAGGGCTTCTGGATCAGGTCGTAGGCGCCGCGCTTGAGCGCCTCGATGCTGGTGTCCAGAGTGGCGAAGGCCGTGATGAGCACGCAGAGCGTGTCCGGAAACCGGTGCCGGATGGCGCCGATGAGGTCCAGGCCGGTCTGGCCGCCGGGCATGTGGAGGTCGGTGACCACCACCGGAAAGGCGCGCTCGGCCATGCGGACCAGAGCCGCTTCCCCGCTGTCGACGGCCTCGGCGGAATAGCCTTGGCTTTCCAGGGCCTCCAGCAGGGTGGCCCGGACCTCGGCCTCGTCATCCACGATGAGGATGGGGTCCTGGATCATCCCAGCCTGCCCGGCGCGTGGGTGCGCTCATAGATCTTGGCCTCGAGGAAGATGCGCAGCACTTCGGCATCCAGCAGGTTGACCTTGGCCTCCTGCTCCAGGATCTCGAGGCTGCGCTCCACGCTCACCGCCGCCTTGTAGGGACGGTCCGCCGCGGTGAGGGCGTCATAGACATCGGCCACGGCCATGAGCTTGCTCTGAACGGGGATGTCCGGCTCCGTCAGCTGCCGCGGGTAGCCCCGGCCGTTCAGCCGTTCGTGGTGCGCATAGGCGATGTCCGGCACCCCTGCAAGCTCCCGGGTCCAGGGAATCTGGCTGAGGAAGCGGTAGGTGTAGGTGACATGGTTCTGGATCTCCACCCGTTCCTGCTCGGAGAGGCTGCCCTTGGTGATCTTCAGCAGGTTCAGGTCGCCGGGTTCGATGAGGGTGCGGCGGTCTCCGGTCCAGTGCTGGTAGGTGAGGTCCTCCAGGAGGTCGAGCTCCTGCGCGACCTCCTGGGGCAGGACGGTGGGCTCGTTGCTGCGCCGGACCAGCTCCATGAGGCGACGGGTCTCCTCGTCCTGCTGGCGCAGCAGGCGGCCCACGGTGTCGTGGTCGAAGGAGGTTCCGTTCCCCCAGGCATCGACCAGGCGATCCCGCATGGCCTCGAGGGCGCGCTGGTGCAGGCGCTGGTAGATGCTCTCCAGCCGCTCCCCCTCGATCTTCTTGGCCTTGACCAGCACCTGTTCCCGCACGCCCACCTTGCCGAAGTCATGGAGCAGGCTGGCGTAGCGGATCTCCCGGATCTGGAGGGGGTCGAAGTAGATGCGCCCGTAGGCGCCGTTGGGCGTCTCGTTCACGGCCTCCGCCAGGCCGACCGTCAGGTCCGCCACACGGCTGGAATGGCCCGAGGTGCTGGGGTCGCGGGCCTCGATGGCGGTCACGGAGGCGTTCACGAAGCCCTCGAAGAGGCGCTCGATGTCGTTCTTGAGGCCGAGGATCTCCTGGGTGCGCGCCTCGACCATGCGCTCGAGGTTGTGCTGGTACTCCTCGTTTTCCCTCCGCAGGCGGTAGTGCTCCAGGGCCCGCTCCAGGGCGGCCTCGATCTCGGCCAGCTTGAAGGGCTTCTGGATGAAGTCGTAGGCGCCCCGCTTCAGGGCCTGGATGGCGGATTCGGTGGTGGCGTAGCCCGTCATGAGGATGCCCATGGCCTGGGGATCCTCATCGTGGATGGCCCGGAGCAACTCGAGGCCGGACAGGCCCCCCGGCATGTTCAGATCCGTGAAGATGACCGGGAAATGCCGCTCGTGGACCCGGTCCAGGGCCTGGCTGCCCCCCTCCGCGCCCACGGCGTCATAGCCCTGTTCCAGAAGGGCTTCGACGAGCAGGTCACGCAGGTCCGCTTCGTCATCCACGATGAGGATGGGAATGGGGGTGGGCAGGGGCACGCAGACTCCGGGTACGCCGGTCTCATCGGACCGCCCCCCCCCGAGGGCAAGTTTCAAGCGGTCCCTCGGAAGCCCCGCAGCCCTCGGCCCCATGATCGATTTCTACAAGGATTTTCGGGGCGCGTCCGTTCGCGGGGGAGCAGGCCCGGCCGCTGAGCCCCATGGGGGCGAAGGGCTGCCGGGCGGGGGCGCCCTACTGGATGGCCTCGGCCTCGACGCGAAGGTGCCCCTCGAGGATGGCAAGGCGGGCGAGGCCGCCGGGCTTCAGCTGGCCTTGGAGCACCAGCCGGGAGAGGGGGTTGACCACCTCCAGCTGGATGAGCCGCTTGAGGGGCCGTGCGCCGTAGTGGGGGTCGAAGCCGCGGGACCCGCTCCGAGAGGCCAAGCGCAGCGCCGGCCGAGCGGGAGGGCGCGCCAGTGGCGCGTCCGTTCGCGGGGTAGCAGGCCCGGCCGCTGAGCCCCAGCGGGGCGAAGGGCTGCCGGGCAAGGGCGCTCTACTGGACGGCCTCGGCCTCGACGCGGAGGTGGCCATCAACGACGGCGAGCCGGGCAAGGCCGCCGGGCTGGAGTTGGCCCTGGAGGACCAGGCGGGAGAGGGGATTCACCACCTCCTGCTGGATGAGCCGCTTGAGGGGGCGGGCACCGTAGTGGGGGTCGAAGCCCTCCTCGGCCAGCCAGTCCAGGGCCGCCTCCGGCACCTCCAGCGCCAGGCGCTGTTCCTGGAGCAGGGCCTCCACCCGCTTCAGCTGAATGCGGGCCACGGCCTTCATGTCGGTGCGGTCCAGGGACCGGAACACCACCACCTCGTCCAAGCGGTTCAGGAACTCCGGGCGGAAGTGGGCGTGGAGGGCGGCCTGGACGGCCACCTGGGCCTTGGCGGTCTCGCCGCCCGCGTCGAAGATGGCCTGGCTGCCCAGGTTGGTGGTCATCAGCACCACGGTGTTGCGGAAGTCCACCGTGCGGCCCTGGCCATCGGTGAGGCGGCCGTCCTCCAGCACCTGCAGGAAGAGGTCGAAGGTGCGCGGGTGGGCCTTTTCCATCTCGTCCAGCAGGATGACGGCGTAGGGGCGGCGGCGGATGGCCTCGGTGAGGCGGCCCCCTTCCTCGTAGCCGATGTAGCCCGGGGCGGCGCCGATGAGGCGCGTGGCGTCCGCCTCGTGGGTGAACTCGCTCATGTCGATGCGCACCAGGGCGCCCTCGTCGTCGAAGAGGAACTCCGCCAGGGCCCGGGCCACCTCGGTCTTGCCCACCCCGGTGGGGCCCAGGAAGAGGAAGCTGCCGATGGGCCGCTTGGGGTCGCCCAGCCCCGCCCGGTTGCGGCGGAGCGCATCGGAGATGGCCGTCAAGGCCGCGTCCTGCCCCACCACCCGCTCGCGGAGCCGCGCCTCCATGTGCAGCAGCTTCTCGACCTCACCTTCGAGGATTCGGCTCACGGGGATGCCGGTCCAGCGGCTGACGATGGCAGCCACATCGGACTCACCCACCTCCAGCCGGAGCATGGCGCTCTCCTTGGGCGAGGCCGCCTCCAGCTGTTTCTCCAGGGTGGGGATCTCGCCGTACTCCAGCCGGGAGGCCCGCTCGTAGTTGCCGGATGCCTTGGCCTGGTCCAGCTCGATGCGCAGGTCGTCCAGCTGTTTCTGCAGGGCGCGGGCACCCTCGATGACCTTCTTCTCGTTCTCCCACTGGGCCCGCAGGCCCGCCAGCTCCTCGTTCAGCTCCGCCAGCTCCTTCTCCAGGTCCGCCAGGCGGGCGCGGCTGGCCGCATCCTTCTCCTTGGTGAGGGAGTGCCGCTCGAGCTGCAGCTGCATCTCCCGGCGCTCCCGCACATCGATCTCCACGGGGCGGCTGTCGATCTGCATGCGCACGGCGCTGGCGGCCTCGTCCATCAGGTCCACGGCCTTGTCCGGCAGGAAGCGGTCGGCGATGTAGCGGTGGCTCAGCTGGGCCGCCGCCACCAGGGCCGCGTCCTGGATGCGCACACCGTGGTGCAGCTCGTAGCGCTCCTTCAGGCCCCGCAGGATGGAGATGGCGTCCGCCACACCGGGCTCGTCGACGAAGACCGGCTGGAAGCGCCGCTCCAGGGCCGCATCCTTCTCGATGTACTTGCGGTACTCGTCCAGGGTGGTGGCGCCGATGCAGCGCAGCTCGCCCCGCGCCAGGGCGGGCTTCAGGAGGTTGGCGGCGTCCATGCTGCCGCCCACGGCCCCGGCGCCCACCAGCAGGTGCAGCTCATCGATGAACAGCACCACCTGGCCCTCAGCCTTCTCCACTTCTTCGATGACGCCCTTGAGGCGCTCCTCGAACTGGCCCCGGTACTGGGTGCCGGCCACTAGGGCGCCCATGTCCAGGCCCATGACCCGCAGGCCCTTCAGGCTCTCGGGCACGTCCCGCTTGTGGATGCGCTGGGCCAGGCCCTCGACGATGGCGGTCTTCCCCACGCCGGGCTCGCCGATGAGTACGGGGTTGTTCTTGGTGCGCCGCGACAGCACCTGCAAGAGGCGGCGCACCTCCTCGTCCCGGCCGATGACCGGGTCCAGCTTCCCGGCCGCCGCGAGGGCGGTGTAGTCCCGGGCGTACTTTTCCAGGCTGGCGAACTTCTCCTCGGCCTTCTCGTCCTCCACCCGGGAGCCCTTGCGGGTCTCGCGGATGGCGGCTTCCAGCGTCTTCCGGTCCAGGCCGAAGCGCTCCAGCACCTGCTTGGCGTCCGTGTGGGCGTTGGTGAGGGCCAGCAGCAGGGCATCCGTGGCCAGGAAACGGTCGCCCAGCCCCCGGCCGGTGTCGCTGGCCACTTCCAGGAAGTGCCGGAAGGCGGAGCCCACCTGGGGTTCGGCCCCACCCACGGCCCGGGGCAGCTTGGCGAGCAGGCCTTCGGCGGCCTGCGCCAAGCCGAGAACCGACTCCGGGGCGAGCCCGGCCTTCTCCATCAGGGGCTGCAGCCCGGCGTCCGGGGTGAGCAACGCGGCGAAGAGGTGCTGGGGCACCAGCTCGGGGTGGTGGTCACTGGCTGCCCGTTGCTGGGCCGCCACCAGGGCGTCGTTGGCTTTCTGGGTGAAGGGGAGGAGGGACATGGAACACCTCGTTCCCAGGGTAGGTTAAATATGACTATAAAACACTAAAATTTTCTTCAAAAAACAAATCGGCCACTGTGTCGCCCGCCCCCATGGCCCTTTCCCAGGTCTCCAGCCGCGCCTTCAGGGCGGGGGAGGTCCCTTTTTTCCTGCCTGGGGCTTGAGCGGCAGCGCCAGTGCTGGGACCCTGGGGCCCGACCCCCATCCCCATCCCCTTTCGAAGGAACCCCCATGCTTCGTACCCGCCTCCTCGCCGTCTTGCTCGCTGCCCCAGTCCTGCTGGCCCAGGCGCCCAGCCTGGACCAGGTGCTGGCCAAGTACTACGAGGCCAAGGGCGGCCTCGCCCGGATGAAGGCGGTGCAGTCCATGCGCATGACCGCCAAGATGGCCAACGGGCCCATGGCCTTTCCCATCGTCATCGAGGCCAAGCGTCCGGCTTCGGTCCGCGTGGACGTGGACATCCAGGGCAACCAGATCGTGCAGGCCTTCGACGGGAAGGTGGGCTGGTCCATCAACCCCTTCCAGCAGAGCGCGAAGAAGGATGCCGAGCCCATGACGCCCGACGAGCTCAAGGAGTTCGAGGTTCAGGCGGACATGGACGGCCCCCTGGTGGACTGGAAGGCCAAGGGCCACACGGTGGAACTGCTGGGCAAGGAGCCCGTGGAGGGCAGCGACGCCATCAAGCTGAAGCTCACCCTCAAGAACGGCGATGTCCGCACCATCTACCTGGATGCCGACAGCTACCTGGAAGTGAAGATGGTCAGCAAGCGGAAGGTCCGGGGCACCGAGATCGAAGCCGAGACCTCCCTGGGCGACTACAAGGACGTGGACGGCCTCATGATCGCCCACGCCATGGAGAACGGCGCCAAGGGCATGCCCCAGAAGCAGAAGATCGTCATCGAGAAGGTGGAGCTGAACGTGCCCATCGCCGATGCACGGTTCGCCATGCCTGCCCCGAAGGCCGCCCCCGAGGCGCCCAAGGCGGCGGTGCCCGCGCCGAAGCAGTGATCCACCCGTGATTGGTCGCGGTTCCGGCGCCCCCGGAACCGCGCCGTGTCCTGTTCCGTCCTGGAGTTCCCATGACCCTGTACCGCACCGCCTTCCTGCTGGCCCTCATGCCCGTGCTGCTGGCCCAGGGGCCGGCCCCAGTGCTGACCACCGACGCCCTGGCGGGCCTCCGGGCCCGGAACATCGGCCCCGCCGCCATGAGCGGACGCATCGCCGCCCTGGATGGCGCCCTGGAGAAGGGCCGCGTCACGCTGTACGTCGGCGCCGCCAGCGGCGGGCTCTGGAAGACCAGCAACGGCGGCACCACCTTCAAGCCGGTCTTCGACAAGTACACCCAGAGCATCGGCGCCGTGCGGATCGACCCGAAGGACCTGAACACCGTCTGGGTGGGCACCGGCGAGCCCTGGGTGCGCAACAGCGTGTCCGTGGGGGACGGCCTCTACAAGACCACGGACGGGGGCGAGACCTGGACCCACATGGGCCTACCGGCCTCCGAGCGCATCGCGGCCATCGAGGTGGACCCCACCAACACCAAGACGGTCTACGCCGCCGCCATGGGGCCCCTCTGGAACGCCGGGGGTGAGCGGGGGCTCTACAAGACCACCGACGGTGGCACCACCTGGAAGCGCATGCTCTTCGTGGACGAGAACACCGGCTGCTCCGGCCTGGCCCTGGACCCCAAGCATCCCAACGTGCTCTTCGCGGCCATGTGGGACTTCCGCCGCACGGGCTGGAGCTTCCGCTCCGGCGGCCCCGGCAGCGGGCTCTACCGCTCGGAGGATGGCGGGGAGACCTGGGCCAAGCTCACGGGCGATCCCAGGAGCGGCCTGCCCGGCGGCACCCTGGGCCGCATCGTGGTGGCGGTGGCCCCCAGCGATCCGCGCATCGTCTACACGGCGGTGGAGGCCCAGGAGGGCGCCCTCTACCGCAGCGAGGACGGCGGGAAGACCTGGACCTGGCGCTTCAAGGGCCCCAAGGTGCTGGCCCGGCCCTTCTACTTCGGGGCCATGACGGTGGATCCCAAGAACCCCGACCGGCTCTACAAGATGGGCTACAACATGGCCCTCAGCGAGGACGGCGGGAAGACCTTCACCCAGCTGGGCCGCAGCACCCACGGCGACCACCACGCCATCTGGATCCATCCCGAGCTCACGGACACCCTCTACCTCGGGGATGACGGCGGGTTCTTTGTCACCGAGGACCGGGGCAACGCCTGGCGGTACCACAAGAACCTGCCCCTGGGGCAGTTCTACCACGTGAGCGCCGACGAGGGCCGCCCCTACCGCCTCTTCGGTGGCCTGCAGGACAACAGCACCTGGATGGGCCATGGCAGCGTGCTCCTCTCCAACCGGCACTGGAAGAACATCTTCGGCGGCGACGGGTTCTGGGCCTTCGCCGACCCCACGGACCCCGACTTCGCCTATGCCGAATCCCAGGGCGGCGAGCTGGGCCGGGTGAACCTCCGCACCATGACCAGCCGCGACATCAAGCCCCGCGAGGCGGCGGGCGAGCCCAAGTTCCGGTTCAACTGGGACACCCCGCTGCACCTCAGCCGCAGCCAGAAGGGCACGCTCTACATGGGCGCCCAGTACCTGTTCCGCACCCGGGACAAGGGCGACACCTGGGAGCGCCTCAGCCCCGACCTCACCACCAACGACCCCGACAAGCAGAAGCAGGAGGAGAGCGGCGGCCTCATCCTGGACAATAGCTCCGCCGAGAACCACTGCACCATCCTGACCATCTGCGAGAGCCCGAAGAACGGCCAGGTGCTCTGGGTGGGCACGGACGACGGGAACCTGCAGCTCACCCGGGACGGCGGCAAGCACTGGACCAACCTCACGTCCCACCTGTCCGGCCTGCCGGCCCACACCTCGGTGGCCTGGGTGGAGGCCAGCCCCCACGCCGAAGGCACCGCCTTCGCCGCCTTCGATGGCCACACCCAGGGCGACATGGCCACCCACGTCTACCGCACCGAGGACTTCGGCCGCACCTGGACCAGCCTGGCCTCACCGGACCTGAAGGGCTTTGCCCACGTGGTGAAGCAGGATCCCGTGCAGCCTGGGCTGCTCTACCTCGGCACCGAGGCGGGCCTCTTCCTCAGCATCGACGCCGGCGCCCACTGGGCGGCCTTCAAGGGCGGGGACTTCCCGCCGGTCCCGGTCCGGGATCTCGTGGTGCAGCCCAGGGAACAGGACCTGGTCATCGCCACCCATGGCCGGGGGCTCTGGATCATCGACGACCTCACCCCGCTGCGGGCCCTCACCCCCGAGGTGCTGGGCAAGGAGGTGGCCTTGCTGCCCACCCGTCCCTTCCAGGCCCTGGAAATGAACGCCGATGGCTGGGTGGATGGGGATCTGGAGTTCACCGGTGAGGACCGCCCGTCCGGCGCCGTCATCGCCTACTGGCAGCGCAAGCGCCACCTCTTCGGTGACCTCCGCATCGAGGTGCTGGACGGCCAGGGCCACCTGCTGCAGGCCATCTCCGGCACCAAGGCCAAGGGCCTCAACCGCCTCACCTGGGACCGGCTCATGAAGCCCCCGCGTGTGGCCAAGGGCGCCACGCCCAATTTTGGTTCCTTCGTCGGCCCCCAGGTCATGGAGGGCACCTATGCCGTGCGGCTCATCAAGAACAAGGACGTGCTCACCGAGCCCCTGGTGCTGGAAGCCGATCCCGCCTCGCCCTTCAGCCGCGCCGACCGCCAGGCCCGGTTCGATGCGTCCATGCAGCTCTACGGCATGATCGAGGACCTGGCCTACACCGTCGACCGTGTCCGCGAGGTGCGGGACGCGGCCCAGGCCCGGGCCGCCGCCTGTCCCGACGCCGCCCTGAAGGCGCGGCTGGAGACCCTGGCCGCCGCCGCCGAAGCCGCCCGGGGCACCTTCGTGCCCGTGAAGGAGGTGGAGGGACTCACCGGCGAGGACCGGCTGCGGGAGAAGCTGAGCGAGGTCTACGGCGCCGTCACCAGCTACCGGGGCCGCCCCAGCCGCACCCACCTCGATCGCATGGCGGCCGTGGGCAAGGACATCGCCACCGCCACCCAGGCCTTCGAAGCCGTCCTCCAGCGGGACCTGCCCGGCCTGAATGCCGACCTCGCCAAGGTGGGGCAGGCAGGCCTGGAACCCCTCACCCGCAGCGCCTGGGAGGCCCGCACCTCAGGCAAGTGAGCTGAATTCCTACAGCGCCGTCCTCGGCTGGACGGCCGCATGGGCCAGCAACAGGCCCGTGAGCAGGGCGATGGCCACGAAGAGGGCCTGGAAGGCCGTGTCCAGGCCCATGACGAGCTGCTTCTGGATGATGAACTCCAGGCCCTTGAAGCCCAGGCCCCCGGGCACCAGCACCATGAGGCCCGGCAGCAGGGTCACCACCGAGGGCCGGTGGGTGAGGCGGGTGTACAGGTTGCTCCCCAGCCCCAGGAGGAAGGCGCCGAGTCCCACGCCGAACTGGGGGCCCAGCAGCACGGCCCCCTGGCGGGTGCCGTAGAAGGCGAGGACGCAGGCCACGAAGATCCAGGCCAGATCCCGCATGCGGGCCTTGAAGATGACCACGAAGGCCGCCGCCGCCAGCAGCAGGATGGGCAGCTCGGTCCAGCCGGGCAGGGGCACCGGCAGGCCCTGGAGGGCGCGGTCCAGGAGGGGCGCCGCCAGGCGCTGGCCCAGGGCCACGCCGAAGCCCAGGGAGAGGAAGGTCATGGCGGTGTCCACCAGGCGGGCGGTGCCCGCCACCAGGTTGCCCGTGGCCAGTTCGTTCATGGACACCACCAGGCGTAGGCCCGGCACCAGCACGATGAGCCCCGACACCGTGAGCACCTGCGGCGACACCTGGGGAAAGCGGTAGGCCGCGGCCACGGCGAGGAAGCCCACCAGGGTGCCCGCCACGGGATACACCAGCCGGGCCAGGCCCGCCTTCATGCCGAGGAGGATCACGGTCAGTCCCACCAGGGCGCCCAGCAGGGCGGTGAGCGCCATCTCGCGCCAGCCGCCACCGAAGAACATGGCCGCCGGGGCCGAGCCCAGGCCGAAGCAGGCGATGGTGAGCAGGGCGCCCCAGCGCTCCGGGGCCGCCAGGATGCCCCGCACCCGGTCCCGGGCCTCGGCCGTGCCGATGCGGCCGTCGATGAGGGCGTCCGTGGCCTCCTGCAGGTCGGAGAGCCTGCCCAGGTCCACATCCCCCGAGGGGCTCCGCTGGATGAAGGTCCAGTGGCGGCCGCCGGTGCCGAGGGAGGCGAAGAAGGCCGTGGGCAGCGCGAAGAACTGGCCATCCAGGCCCAGCCGCGCGGCGATGCGGGCCAGGGCGTCCTCGAAGCGGTGGGCGGGAATGCCGAAGGCCTGGAAGGCTTGGCCCAGTTCCAGGCACAGGGCGATCTCCGGGGGCGTGTCGGGCTGGGTGGGGGAGGGCGGGGCGTCCATGCCCCAGGTTACCCACTGCCCCTGGGAGCGGCTCCGATCACAAAGTGCCCGGGGCGGAGGGCAGGGACCCATCGGGCCCCCTATGCTGCAGGGATCATGGCCGTCTTCACCACCGCCTGCCCCCGGAACTGCACCAGCACCTGCGCCCTGCGGGTGACGGTGGAGGCCGGGCGTCTCACGGCCATCGACGCCCACCCCGGCAACCACGCCACTGCCGAGGGCCCCTGCCTCAAGGGCCTCAGCTACCTGGAGCGGGTGTACAGCCCGGAGCGGATCCTGCACCCGCTGCGCCGGACCAAGGCGGGCTTCGAGCGGATCCCCTGGGAAGCGGCCCTGGACGCCATCGCTACGGCCTTCAGCAAAGCCCGGGCCGCGCATGGCCCCCAGAGCCTGCTCTACTACGCCGCCAGCGGCACCAAGGGCCTGCTCAACGGCTGCGGCCTGGCCTTCTGGCGGGCCTTCGGGGGCTGCACCACCACCTACGGCGACCTCTGCTGGCCCGCCGGACTGGAGGCCGCGCGCCTCACCTTCGGCGACAACCGCCAGAGCGATCCCGCCGACATCGCCCAGGCGAAGCTCATCGTCTTCTGGGGCAAAAACCCCGCCGAGACCAACCTCCACCAGATGCGCTTCGTGGACCAGGCCCTGGCCGCCGGGGCCACCCTGGTGGTCATCGACCCGCGCCGCACCCAGACGGCCGACAAGGCCCACCACCTGCTGCAGCCGAAGCCCGGCACGGATGGGGCCCTGGCCCTGGGCCTGGCGCACCTCCTCCTCCAGGCCGGGGCCGTGGACCAGGCCTTCGTGCGCGAGCACGTCCTGGGCTTCGAGGCCTATGCGGCTTCGCTGGCGCCCTGGACGCCGGAGCGCACCGCCGAGGTGACCGGCGTGCCCGTGGCGCAGATCCGCATGCTGGCCGAGGCCATGGGGCGCGTCCAGCCCATGACGATCTGCGTGGGCTTCGGCATGCAGCGCTACACCAACTCGGGGCAGACCCTGCGGGCCATGCAGGCCCTGGCGGTGATCACGGGCAACCTGGGCAAGCCCGGCGCGGGCTGGGTCTACGCCAACCTCGCCACCCAGGTGTTCGGGCACGTGAAGGATCCCCTGGACTTCTACCCGCCGGAGACACCTGATGGCGTGGTGCGGGTCTCCATCAGCACGGCGCGGCTGGGGCGGGACATGCTCGCCCAGCAGGACCCGCCCCTGAAGGTGGCCTGGGTGGAGCGGGGCAACCCCCTGTCCCAGAACCCTGACACCCACGCCGTACGCGAGGCCTTCCGGGCCCTGGACTTCCGGGTGGTGGTGGACGAACGCCTGACGGACACGGCCCGGGAGGCGGACATCGTCCTGCCCAGCAAGAGCCTCTTCGAGCAGTCGGACCTCATCGGCGCCTACTGGCACAGCTACCTGCAATACCGGAAGAAGGTCCTGGAGCCGCCGGGCGAGGTGCGCCCGGAGACGGACCTCTACCGGGCCCTGGGGCCGCGCCTTGGCCTGTCAGAAGCCGAGCTGGACACCTTCCTGCCGGCGCCGGGCGATGCGGGCGTCGAAGCCTGGCTGGACCAGAAGCTCGCGCCCCTGGGCCTGTCCCTCAGCGACTTCGATGCCGGCCCTGTGACCGTGCCCGGTGCCGAGCCCGTGGCCTTCGCCGACCACCGCTTCACCACGCCCTCCGGGAAGATCGAGCTGCAGAGCGAGGAGGCCCAGCGCCGCTGGGGCGTGGATCCGCTGCCCACCTACACGGAGCCCGTGGAGAGCGCCGCCAGCGGCCAGGGCAAGTACCCCCTGCAGTTCCTCACGCCGAACACCAAGAACGGCATCCACAGCCAGTTCCTGCGCCTGGCGGTGCTGCGGCAGTTCGAGCCGGGCCCGACCCTCACCCTGGGGCCCGAGGATGCGGCGGCCCGCAGCCTCAGGCCGGGCGACCGGGTGCGGGTCTTCAACGACCGCGGGGAGCTGGTGTTGCCGTTGGTGGTGGACTTCGGCCTGCGGCCCGGCGTGGCGGTGGCCTTCAATGGCTGGGGCGAAGAGGACGGCGGCAGCGTGAACCGCCTCTCCCTCGGCCGCGAGACGGACCTGGGCTTTGGCGCCGCCTTCCACGACACCCTCGTCGATGTGGAGCGTGCGTGATGGCCTTCCGCTTCACCTTCGACCCCAACCGCTGCACGGGCTGCCAGGCCTGCGTGGTGGGCTGCTGGATGGCCAACCGCGAGCAACAGACAGGCGCCTGGCGGCAGGTCCCCGCTTTCAACGCCTTCCGCCACCCGGACCTGCCGCGCTTCCACCTATCCCTGGCCTGCCACCACTGCGACGAACCCGCCTGCCTGGCCAACTGCCCTGCGGACGCCTACACGAAGGACCCGGTCACCGGTGCCGTCACCCTCCACCGCGACCGCTGCATGGGCTGCCGCTACTGCACCTGGGCCTGCCCCCACGATGCGCCCCACCTGGATGCCGCCGCCGGCACCGTGGAGAAGTGCACCTTCTGTCCCGAGCGCCTGGCCGAGGGTCTGGCGCCCGCCTGCGTGGCCCGCTGCCCCGTGGAGGCCCTGGGCTTCGAAGTGCGGGACGACCAGCCCACGCCCGTGTTCCCGGGCATCCCGCCCTCCAGCACCAAGCCCGGCCTGCGCATTGTGCCCCTGCGCCACGACGCGCCTCCCGCACTGGGCTTCGCCCCGGCACCGAAGCTTATGGGCCGGTTCCTGGAAGAGGTGCTGACCCTGCCCGAGCCCAAGATCACCCTGCGGGGCGAGTGGAGCCTGGTGGTGTTCACCACCGTGGTCTCGGTGCTGGTGGCCTGGTTCGCCGCCAGCCGCCTGGGTGGCCCAGCCCTGCCGCTGGGGCTGTTCCTCGGCGCCGGGGCGGGCGTGATGGCCCTAGCCACCTCCCACCTGGGCCGCCCCGACCGGGCCTGGCGGGCGGTGCTGAACCTGCGGGGCAGCTGGCTCAGCCGCGAGATCCTCCTCACCTCCACGTTCCTTGGACTCGGCGCCCTGGCCCTGCTGCGGCCCACCCTGCCATCGGCCCTGGGCTGGGCGGCGGTGGTAGCAGGCTTCGGGTCCCTGTTCGCCATCGACCGCATCTACCGCGTGGCACTGAAGACCGGCCCCTGGAACCTGCACAGCGCCCACGTGCTCTTCAACGGGCTCTACCTCCTGGCACTGCTCCTGCGCAGCTGGCCGCTGGCCGGGGCCGTGGGCCTGCTGAAGCTGGGGCTCTACCTCCACCGGCGGCGCCACTTCATCCAGCGGGGCCGTCCCGTGCGTCACACCGTGGCCCACCTGCGGGTGCTGGTGGGCTTCCTGGCCCCCCTGCTATTGGCCTACTGGGCGCCCGGGCTGGCGGCCCTGGCCGCCGTGCTGGGCGACCTTATCGACCGCTGCGAGTATTACGCTGACCTGGAGATTCCCACGCCCACCGGCCACCTGGCGACGGAGCTGAGGCGGCATCTGGCCTAGCGAGCCGCCACGTCCTCCGCCAGCGCCAGGCAGGCCGTGAGGCCCGGCGACTCGATGCCCAGCAGGTGCACCAGGCCGGGCACGCCGTGGGCGTCCTCCCGCTGGATGAGGAAGTCCGGGGGTACCTCGCCGGGGCCATGGAGCTTGGGGCGGATGCCCGCGTAGGCGGGATGCAGGGCGCCCTCCGGCAGGCCCGGCCAGTACTTCCGCACTTCAGCGTAGAAGCTGTCGGCCCGGCCGGGATCCACGTCGTAGGCCTCGTGGTCGATCCACTCCACATCCGGCCCAAAGCGGGCCTGGCCGCCGAGGTCGAGGGTGAGGTGCACGCCCAGGGCCCCCACGGGCGGGATGGGGTAGACCAGCCGCGCGAAGGGGGCCGTGCCCGCCAGGCCGTAGTAGTTGCCCTTGGCGAACTGTCGGGGCAGGGGCGGGAGGGACTCGGCCCGTGCCCCTTCGACGGCGTGGGCCAGGGGGATGGCCCCCAGGCCCGCGCAGGTGACCACCCGCTGGGCGAGGAGGGTCATGGGGTCCGTTCCGCCGACGTGAACCTCCAGCCCAGCGTCGGAGGCCCGGAGCCGGTGAACGGGGCTCTTCAGCACCACGGTGGCGCCATGCGCTTCGCCCTCGAGGCGCAGCGCGCGCATGAGGCCATGGCTGTCCACGATGCCCGTGCTGGGGGAGAGCAGGGCGGCGGTGCAGCGCAATTCCGGTTCCAGGGCCCTCACGTCGGCGGGTTCCAGCCACTGCAGATCCAACACGCCGTTGGCTTCGGCCTTGGCCTTCAGTGCCCGCAGGGCGTCCACCTGGGTCGCGTCCGTGGCCACGATGAGCTTGCCGCAACGGCGGTGGCCCACGCCGTGTTGGAGGCAGAAGGCATAGAGGGCGGGGTTGCCCGCCACGCAGGTGCGGGCCTTCAGCGAGCCCGTGGGGTAGTAGAGGCCTGCATGAATGACCTCGCTGTTGCGGGAGCTGACGCCGGTGCCGATGCGGTCCTCCGCCTCCAGCACCAGCACCTCATGGCCCTGGATCGCCAGCGCCCGGGCCACCGCCAGGCCCACCACCCCCGCTCCAATGACGACGCAGTCGACGCGCTCCATGGGTCCATCTTCGCGGCAATTCCAAGGCTGTGGGAAGATCGAAGGCTCCGATTTACCCAACCCACCGGTACCCCATGTCCACCCCCATGCTCCAGCAGATCGCGGGCCTCAAGCGCGAGGCGGGGGACGCCGTGCTGCTCACCCGCATGGGGGACTTCTACGAGATCCTGGGGGAGGACGCGGTGCGGGCGGCGCCGGTGCTGGAGATTGCGCTGACCATGCGCGGCAAGGGCACGGAGGCTGAGACGCCCATGTGCGGCGTGCCCCACTTCGCGCTGGAGTCGTACCTGCCGAAGCTGCTGGCGGCGGGCTATTCGGCGGCCATCGCCGAACCCACCGCCAAGCCCGAGGAGGTGAAAGGCCTGCTGCCCCGCGCCATCAAGCGCATCATCACGCCCGGCACCTGGCTGGACGACGATGCCCGCTGGCTCTGCGCCCTGCACCGCGTGGGCAACACCTGGGGCCTGGCCCTGCTGCAGCTGGCCTCGGGTGCGTTGCGGGTGCTGCCCGGCGAGGGGGAGGAGGCCCTGCGTACCACCCTGGAGCGGCTGGGCCCCCAGGAGCTCATTCTCGCCGAGGGCGCCGAGGACCTGCCGGACCTGGAGGCGGCCCGCACGCGCCTGCCCGCCTGGCGCTTTGAGGCCTCCCGCGCCCGGCAGCAGGTGCTGGCCTTCTTCGGCTGGCAGCACCTGGAGGGCGTCGGACTCGATCCCTACCCGGCGGCCCTGGGGGCCCTGGCGGCGCTGTTGGACCAGGTGGAGGCCACCCAGAAGGGCCGCCCCGCCCACCTGCAGGGGGTGAGCCTCGAGCTGGGCGCCGCCGGGCCCCTGCTGGACGCCACCAGCGCCCGGCACCTGGAGGTGTTCGCCAATGGCCTGGATGGTGGCCGCGCGGGCACGCTGCTGGCCCTGCTGGACCAGTGCCGCACCCGCCTGGGCTCACGGCAGCTGAAGGCCTGGCTGGAGCAGCCCCTGCGCGACCGCCCGGCCCTGGAGCGCCGCTGGGCCCAGGTGGCCTGGCTCACGGAGGACCGCCGCCGCACCCCCATCCAGACCCTGCTGGCCCAGGTGCCGGACCTGGACCGCCTGCTGGGCCGCGTGGCCCTGGGCCTGGCCACCCCGCCGGAGCTGGCCCAGCTCCGGGAAGGTCTGGCCGTGCTCCAGAAGCTGCCCGCCCGCATCCAGGACGAGGGCTGGGCCAACGAGGTGGCCGACCTGGGGCTGTGGCCCGCCGGCACCCCACTGTGCACCGACCTGCTGCTGGAACTGCAGCGCGCCCTGGCGGAAGCTCCGCCCCTCGACCTGGAAAAGGGCGGGGTCATCCGGGAGGGCCTGGATGCCGAGCTGGACGCCGTGCGCCGCCTGGCCCGGGACGCCAAGCAGGTGATGCTGGAGCTGGAGGAGGAGGAGCGGGCGGCCTCGGGCATCGGCAGCCTGAAGATCAAATACAACCGGGTGTTCGGCTACTACTTCGAGATCACCAAATCCAACCTGGGGGCGGTGCCAGCCCATTTCCTCCGCAAGCAGACGCTGGCCAATGCCGAGCGCTTCACCACTGAGAAGCTGGTGGCCTTTGAACAGCGGCTGCTCAGCGCCGAGAGCGACCAGGCGCGGCTGGAGGCCCTCCAGTTCCAGCGGCTGCTGGCCCTGGTCTTGGATTTCCGGGCGGACCTGACCGCCCTGGCCCGGGCCGTGGCCGCGCTGGATGGGCTGGCGGCCCTGGCCGAGCGGGCGCGGCTGTCGGGCTGGACCCGGCCCGAGCTGGGCGAGGACCGGGACCTGGTGCTGGCGGCGGCGCGGCACCCCATGCTGGAGGCGCGGCTGGGTCGCGAGTGCATCCCCAACGACCTGCAGTTCAGCGCGGCCCAGCCCATGGCGGTGGTGACGGGGCCCAACATGGGGGGCAAGTCCACCTTCCTGCGTACGGCGGCCCTGCTGGTGGTGCTGGCCCAGACGGGCTCCTTCGTGCCCGCCGAGCTCATGCGCTTCGGCCTGGTGGACCGAATCTTCACGCGCATTGGGGCCTCGGATCAGCTGGCCAAGGGGCAGTCCACGTTCATGGTGGAGATGACGGAGACGGCCCGGATCCTCAACCAGGCCACGGCCGCGAGCCTGGTCATCCTCGACGAGATCGGGCGCGGCACGTCCACGCGGGATGGCCTGGCCCTGGCGGAAGCCATTGCCCTCTTCCTGCGGGACCTCAAGGGCGGTGCCCCACGTACCCTCTTCGCCACCCACTACTTCGAGATGACCAAGCTGGCGGATGACCCCCGCATCCAGAACCTGCATGTGGAAGTGCAGGAGTGGGAGGAGCAGCTGCACTTCCTCCACCGGGTGGCGCCGGGTCCCGCCGACCGCAGCTACGGCATCCAGGTGGCGCGGCTGGCCGGTCTGCCCCGGTCCGTCATCCAGAAGGCCCAGCGGCTCCTGGCCCAGGCGCCGGAGGCACCGCCCAAGGCTCCGATGCCCGCGCAGCCCGCGCTGCCGCTCTTCGAGCCGGAGCCCGACGGCCTGCGGACCGAGCTGGACGCCCTGGACCTCAGCCGCATGACGCCCCTGGAGGCCCTGAACTGGCTGGCGCTGAACCAGCGGGGTTAGGGTTCGAGAGCTTCAGGGACAGGTTTAGATGCGGCCTCAGGAGCCGCTTCAGGGACCGCCTTGGGGCTCACTTCGGGGTGGTGGGCCTTCAGGAAGGGTTGGTACTTCATGTCGGAGTTCAGGATGTGTGAAAGATACCAGTGCTTGAGAAAGCTGATGGTCTCCTCGAGCAGGTGGGGATCGGTGGGATCGTAGGCGTGGTCCAGGTCGAGGAGTTTCTGGATGAATACCCCATGTTCATGTCGTTGGCTATCTAGACCCGGGTAGTTGACCGCCGCCAGATAGGATTCCTCATTGGCGAAATGGGTGAGGGCGTACTGGCAGAGGCGGCTGAAAATTGCGGACACCTGCTCGGGATCGGCGTGATCGCCCACCAGGTCAATCAATTGATTGAGCAGTTCCAGCAACGACCGGTGCTGGTCATCGATATCCATGAAATTGATGTTGTATCGGTCTTTCCACTGGATGTGAACCATGGGCACTCCCCTGGCGACGCCTAGGCAACGTATCGGCAGTCCTAGGTAGGGCCATGAAATTTAAGGCTGACTCAGAACTGGACCTTCAGCTGCCGCAGCTGGGAGAGCAGGGCCGGCGGCGTGGTGTAGGTGAGGCCATGCATCAGATGCTCCGTGGCTGCCAGGGCAAAGGGGCGTTGGTCGTCGATGTAGACGCACTCCTCGGCCATGAGGCCCAGCTTGTCGAGGGCATCCTCGAAGAGGGCGGGGTCGGGCTTGCTGGCGCGCACCTCGAAGGAGAGGGTGACGCTGTCGAAGAGGGGGAAGATGTCCAGGGTCTTGATGGCGTGCTCGAAGTGCCAGGGGCTGGTGTTGGAGATCAGGCCCACCCGGTAGGCCTGCTTCAGCTTGCGGATGAGGTCGAAGGTGGCCTCGATGGGGGTGAAGATCTGGGTGTAGATCGGAAGGATCTCCGCTTCCTCCACCACCATGCCGCAGGTGTCCGTGATGCCGTCCAGGAAGGTCTGCGAGCCGATGCGCCCGGCCTCGTAGTCCTGGGTGAGGGTGGACTGGGTGTAGAGGCGTGACTTGAGGGTCTCGGTCGACTTGCCGCAGAGGCCCGACAGCCCCTCCAGGAACCGCGCGTTGTCGAAGGTGCACACCACGTTGCCGAAATCGAACAGGATGGCCTTGACGGGGGCTTCCTGGTGGTAGCGCTTCAGGAAGGGGATGTAGTCGGTGTCGGCCTGGATGATGTGGTCGAGGTACCAGGTCTTTAGGAACTCCAGGGCCTCGCCCAGCAGGCGCGGGTCCGACGGGTCGTAGGTGTTGTTCAGCTCCACCAGCCGATGGACGAAGCTGGCGTGCAGGGCCTGGTGCTCCACCAGACGCGGGTAGCTGCAGGTCTGCATGTAGCGTTCTTCCGTGGCGAAGTGGGTATGCACGTACTCCACCAGGCGGTGAAAGCTGCCCGTCACCACCTCGGAATTCCGTCGTTCGCCGGCCAGGTCGATCAATTCGTTGAGGACCTCGAGAAGGTCTTTGTGCTGGGCGTCGATCTCCTTGTAGCCGATGTTGTAGCGGTCTTTCCATTGGATGTGGACCATGGGGATTCTTCCTGGGCTGGATGTCCCTTCCATCGGCGGCCCCGGCCTTGGGGTCCAGTTCCGGTACACTCCCCCCATGCCCGCTGCGCCCAAGCCCGCCCTCAGCCGCACCCGCATCCGGGTGGCCTGGGGCGTCGCCCTGCTGGTGGACGCCATCCAGATCCCCGCCGAGGCCGCCGGCCCCGTGGGCTGGCTGCTGGGGGCGGGCCTGGATGTGGTGACCATGGCGGTCATGTGGGCCCTGCTGGGCTTCCACTGGGCCTTCCTGCCCACCTTCCTCACCGAGTGGATCCCCTACCTGAACCTGGCCCCCTTCTGGACCCTGGCCGTGGCCCTGGCCACCCGGGGGCGGGGCGGGCCGGAGCTGCCCCTGCCACCGAGGGTGGTGAACTGAGCCCCACCGCGACGGTGGACCTTAGGTTGCGGGTGCTGCAGCGGGTGCCTTTAACCGGGAGCGCTGCCGCAGCAGCACCCAGGCGATGAGGGCCAGGAGGGCGGTGCACACGAACATGAAGATCACCAGGCCCACGGTGGTGGGTTGCTCCGTGCCGGTGGTCGGCTTGTTCAGGTCGGCGAGGAAGCTGAAGGAGAGGGCCGCAGAGAAGAGGGTGAGCAGGCCGGCGCTCAGGATCCCCAGGTTCAGGAGGGTGGAGGGGATGATCGGATGCATGCCCCCCAGCCAGCGGAGCCAGGCCCAGGGCCGCTCGTCGGCCTCCAGGGCCCGCTTGGCCTGCTCGGCGGGGGAGCGGTGGCGCCGGGGATCCTCGGCCCGGGCCCTGGCCTGGTCCTCCAGCTCGGAGGGAACGGACACCTGGTGATCCTTTTTGAGGATCTCGATGTCGTAGCGGATGCGGAGGATCTCCCAGGACAGCTTCTCGATCTCGGCCTGCTTCCGCCCGAAGCGCAGCTCCTTCAGCGACTGGATCAGGTTGAGGATCTGGGGCGACAGCACCAGCAGGAAGGCCGCCAGCCCCAGGAAGAGGGTGATGCTGGGCGGCAGGCGCTCGAAGAACTTCTTGATGAGCTCGTCCATGGGGCCTCGGTGAATGTCACGACAGGTTGACCTCACTTGGACTCAGGTGCAACCCCGGGGGCCGCCTTCAGATCCCCGGGAGTCTACGCTAGTCGATGGCCGCGCCCTTGAACTCGTCCTGGTTGTGGCGGCTCTGCTCTTCCATGAGGAGCTGGCTCAGCTCCTTCTTGAGGGCGTTGAAGGCCGGGCTGGACACGTCGCGGGGGCGGGGCAGGTCGACGGTCAGGTCACGCTTGATCGTGCCGGGGCGGTAGGTCATCACCACCGTGCGGTCGGCCAGGTAGAGGGCCTCCTCGATGCTGTGGGTGACAAAGAGGATGGTCTTCTTCAGCTCCACCCACAGGCGCAGCAGCTCGTCCTGCAGGTTGCGGCGGGTGAGGGCATCCAGGGCGCCGAAGGGCTCGTCCATGAGCAGGATGGGCGAGTCGATGGCCAGCACCCGGGCGATGGCCACGCGCTGGCGCATGCCGCCGCTCAGGTCCTTGGGGTAGCGCTTCCGGAAGTCCTGGAGGTGCAGCAGGGCCAGCAGCGCATCGACCGTCTGCTGGATGACCGCCTTGGGGGCCTGCTTTACCTGCAGGCCGAAGGCGATGTTCTGCTCCACGGTCATCCAGGGGAACAGCGCGTACTCCTGAAACACCATGCCCCGGTCGGGCCCGGGCTCGGTGACCGGCACGCCCTCCACGGCGATGGTCCCCGAGCTGGGCAGGCTGAACCCCGCCACGGCATTCAGCAGGGTGGACTTGCCGCAGCCGGAGGGGCCCAGGAGGCAGACGAACTCCCCCCGGGCGACCTCCAGGTCGATGGCCTGGAGCGCGTGGACCTCCTGGCCGCCGGCGGAAAAGACCTTGTTCACCTGGCGGATGGAGATGTGGGAGGGGGCGCCGCTCATCCCTGCTCCAGCCCGCGGTGCCACTTCAGCAGGTGGGTGCTGAGGCGGCTCATGACGGTGTCGATGCCCAGGCCCAGCAGGCCGATGGTGAACATGCCGGCGATGATCTTGTCGGACCAGAGGTACTCGCGGGCCTCGAGGATGCGGTAGCCCAGGCCGTTGTTCACGGCGATCATCTCGGAGACGATCACCACGATGAAGGCCGTGCCCATGGCGATGCGCGCGCCGGTGAAGATGTAGGGCGTGGCGGCCGGGAGGATGATGCGGGTGAACTGGGTGAAGCGGGAGGCCCCCAGGTTGCGGCCCACCCGCAGGTAGATGCTGTCCACGTTCTGCACGCCGGCCACGGTGTTCATGAGCACCGGGAAGAAGGCCCCGATGCTGATGAGGAAGACGGCGGGCGGGTTGCCCAGGCCGAACCAGAGGATGGACAGGGGAATGTAGGCGATGGGCGGGATGGGCCGCAGCACCTGGATGAGCGGGTTGAAGAGTCCGTACATCAGCCTGCTGTAGCCCATGGCCAGACCCAGGGGCAGGGCCAGGCCGCCGCCGATGAAGAAGCCCACCAGCACCCGGTAGAGGCTCCCCAGCGCATCCTGGATGAGCTCGCCGGAGAAGCACCACCTGAGGTACGAGCCCTGGGCAGGGTCGAAGGCCTCCAGGGGGCGCAGGTAGGCCCACCACTTGGTGAGCACCTGCATGGGCGAGGGCAGGATGGTGGCGTTCACCCAGCCCATGGTGGACAGCAGCTGCCAGAAGGCCAGGGCCGCCAGCGGGACCAGGATGCCGGAGGCGGCGTGGCGGGCCCGGCTCATCCCTTCTTCGCCTTCTTCTTGGCGGGCGCCTTGGGCTCAGCCGCCTTGGGGGCGTCGATCTTCAGCTGCTTCTTGGCCTCGGCCAGCAGGTCCAGGCGCACCCAGTCCCCCGCCTTGGGGGGCGCGGCCATGCGGCCCACGCCGTACTTGGCCATGAGGTCCGTGGTGACCTGCACATGGGCCTGGTCGATGTCGTAGGTGAAGGGGGAGTTCCCGATGGCGTCCTGGTAGTCGTCCGAGGTGATCTGGTTCTTGAACATGGCCTCCCGGACGTATTTCTCCGCCAGCTTGGGGTCGTCGATGAAGGTCTTGGTGGCCTCCACGAAGCAGAGCAGGAAGCGCCGGGCCACATCGCGCCGCTCCTTGTAGAGCTTCTCGGTGATGACCAGGGCGCGGATGGGCTCGCCCAGGGGCGTGTCGTAGGGCTTCAGCAGCTCGACGCCGAACTTGCGGTTGATGGCCTGGGAGCTGTAGGGCTCGCTCTGGCACATGGCGTCGATGTGCTTGGCCATCAGCGCCTGGTTGAGGTCGGCGAAGGGGAGGTAGAGCACCAGCACGTCCTTGCCGGGCTTGTCGGACCAGGTGAGGCCCGCCTTGGCCAGCTCCGCCAGCAGCAGCAGCTCCTGGGCGCCGCCCCGAGCCACGCCCACCTTCTTCCCCTTCAGGTCGGTGAGGGACTTGATGCCCGAGTTCTCGGCCACCACCATGCGGGCACCGCCCTTGGCGAAGCCCGCCACCACATAGATGGGCACCCCGGCGGCGCGCCCCGCCACCGCCGCGTCCAGGGCGGCGGCGCTGGCGTCGATCTCGCCCGCCACGATGGCCGGGTTGATGTCGATGCCCTTGGCGAACATGCGCTCCTCGATCTTGAGGTTGTACTTGGGCCCCAGCTCCTTCATGTAGGACACCGCGCCATAGTGGGCGAACTTCAGGTTGCCGAGGCGCACCAGGTCCTGGGCGGCCAGCGCCAGGGTGGCAAGAAACAGGGACGACAGGACGAGCCGCACGCGCATGGGTCGCTCCAGGTTGGGAAGGTTTCCAGCATTCTAGGCCAAGGGCAGGCCGGGGATGCCGGCAATCCTCGTCTGCCATCGCCCTGGCAGGCTGCGTCAGCGCTTGCGCCCCACCAGCAGGAACTCCCGGCCCGCCCGCCGCGGGTGGCTCTGGGTGGCCTCGGCCAGGTGCAGCACCTCGAAGTGAGCCTCGGCCAGGGCCCGCATGTCGGCCATGGGGATGGCGTGGGGCGGCCCAGGGCGGCCGTTCACATCGTGGAAGAGCACCGCCAGCCAGAGGCCCCCGGGGCGCAGGTGCCCGGCGCAGGCCGCCACATAGGCGGGCCGCCGGACGGGGTCCATGGCCACGAAGCAGGTGTGGTCGAAGAGGACGTCCCAGGGCCCGAGGTGCGTGGTGAACCAGTCCGCCTGGGACCAGGCCACGCGGTTCCCGTAGCGGTGCATGGCCCCCTGGATGGCCAGGGGCGCGAAGTCCAGGCCCGTGACCGAGAAGCCCAGGGCGTCCAGCTCGGCGGCATCATGGCCGTAGCCGCACCCGGGCACCACCAGGTCGGCGCCGGGCTTCAGGCCCAGGGGCCCGGCCAGATCCAGCAACTCCTTCACCAGCGGCGTGGCCCGGTCCATGTCCCAGCCAGGCCGGCCCTCGTCCTCGTAGATGCGGTTCCAGTAGTCGGGGTCGGTGGTCATGGGGACAGGATACGTCCCCCTCAGACCGGGCCCCAGTGGAACAGCAGGGTCGGCGGGATCAGCAGCAGGAACGCGAGTAGCACCAGCAGGAGCATCAGCGGCAGGAACCACCGGGCCCAGCGTTCCCAGGGGATCTTCGCGGCGCCCAGCACGCCCATGGTGACGGCGCTGGTGGGGAGGATGGGGTTGATGAGTTCGGAGAGGGCGAAGCTGTAGACGCAGGTCTGGCGGGTGATGCCCACCAGGTCCGAAAGGGGGGCCATGACGGGCATGGTGAGGGCGGCCTGGGAGGTGCCGGAGTGGATGAAGAAGTTGATGCCGCACTGCACCAGGAACATGACCTGGGCGGTCAGGGCGTGGGGCAGCACGCGGATGGCGTTGGAGCCGTACAGCAGCAGCGTGTCCATGATCCGGGCGTCGTTGGCGATGACCAGCAGGGCCCGCGCGCTGGCCACGATGAACACCACGCCCACCATGTCCTTGGCGCCGGTGACGAAGTGCCTGGCCATGGCGCTCGGGCCCATGCGGGTGATGAGGCCGATGCACACCCCCATGCCCAGGAACAGGGCGGCGATGGCCTCCAGGTACCAGTGGTGCTTCAGCACGCCGTAGACCAGCAGGACCAGGGCCGCCAGGAAGGCCAGCAGGGCCAGGATGTGGGAGCGGTTCCAGGCGTCGCCCACGTCTGCCTGGGCCTCCCGCGCCAGGTCGAGGTCCCGCACCGGGCTCAACTCGGGGTTCCGCTTCACCTTGGCGGCATAGACCATCACGTAGGCGATCACGGCGGCGGTGGCCACGAACCAGGCGGCTACCCGGTAGGCCAGGCCCGAATAGACGGGCACCCCGGCGATGCCCTGGGCCACGCCCACGGTGAAGGGGTTGAAGAAGGCGCAGGCGAAGCCTGCGGCGGCGCCCAGGAAGGGGATGGCCACCCCCACGATGGCGTCGTAGCCCAGGGCGCAGGCCAGCACGACGAAGATCGGCACGAGGGGGATGAGCTCCTCCGCCATGCCGAACACGGCCCCGGCCAGGGAGAAGACCGTCATCAGCACGGGGATGAAGAGCACCTCCAGGACGGGATGGCGGCGCACATGCACCGTGAGCCGCTTGATGCCCTGCTCGACGGCCCCGGTTTCCTGGAAGATGCCGAAGGCGCCGCCGATGATGAGCAGGAACGAGATGAGCCCGGCGCCATCCAGGAACCCCTTGATGGGGGCCAGGAACAATGTCTGGAGGCCCAGGTAGGTCTTCGGCAGCCGGTGGTAGGTGCCATCCACGGGTACGCGCAGGCGGCTGCCGTCCGGCAGCACCTTCTCGATGCGCTGGAACTCGCCGGAGGGCACCAGCCAGGAGAGGATCAGCACCAGGACGATCAGCGCCGCCACGATCACCAGGGTGTGGGGCATCTTCAGGCCCGGGGTGGGGCGGGCTGGCTGGGGCTCGGTGGGGGCCGCCGCGTCGGTCACTGGAACAGTCCTTTGACCAACAGCTTGCCCGACTTCATGAGCAGGCGCCCCTTGGCGATGACGGTGCGCACCTCCAGGTGCTCCTGGTCCAGCAGCACCACATCCGCGTCCAGGCCGGGCGCGAGCCGCCCCTTCGCCTTCAGCTTCAGCAGGCGGGCCGGGTTGGCGGTGATGACGCGCAGGGCCGTCTCCAGGGGGACGCCCTCCTCCAGCACCGCCTGGCGCACCGCCGGGAAGAGGGAGGTGACCCGGCCTACGGAAAGATCCTGCAGGCGGCCATTGCGGTCCCAATCCGGCAGGCTGCCCTGGCCGTCGGAGGTGAAGGTGATCTGCCCGGCCGGCACGCCGGCATCCAGCATGCGCCGCAGGGCCCGGGCGCAGGGGATCTCGCCATCCTCCAGGTAGGAGGGCAGCGTGGACGTGGTGAAGTCCACGAAGCCGCCGGCCTTGGCGTAGGCGAGGCCCTCCTCGAAGAGGCGGGGGTTGCGGTTGATGTGGGTGGGCAGCATCTGGTGGGCGGACAGTTCGGTCTCGGCCAGCACCCGGCGGAGCAGCTCCAGTCCCCGGGCCCCATCTCCCAGGTGGACATTCACGAGGCCCGCCTTGCCTGCCAGCATGCCGCCGCGCCGGGCCATGGCCACCACCTGGGCGAAGGCCTCGAAGGTGGGCTGACTGGAGCGGTGGTCCGAGAGGGCCACCTCCCCGGCGCCGATCACCTTCTCGATGAAGAGCAGGTCCTCCTCCAGGGTGGGCATGAGGGTGCGCAGGGGCAGGCCGTAGGAGCCCGAGTAGACGTAGGTGCTCAGGCCCTCCTCATCCAGGCCCTTGGCCTTGGCCAGCAGCCCCGCCATGGTGCGGGTGATGCCGTCGGTGCCGAGGCAGCCCACCACGGTGGTCACCCCGCCATAGATGGCATCCGTGAGGGGCAGCTCCGGGGTCCGCGTGGCGAAGCCCCCCTCGCCGCCGCCGCCCATGATGTGCACGTGGCCATCGATGAAGCCCGGTACGGCCTTCAGGTTCCGGCCCTCGATCACCTCGCAGTACTTGCGGGGGATGCGGATGTCCGGCTCCATGCGGAGGATCTTACCCCCGCCCAGCAGCAGGTCGCAGTGCCCACCCGGCTCCGGGGCGTAGACATCCACGTTCTTGATCAACAGCAGCATGGGAACTCCAGCCGGATCCAGGGACCCGGAACACAGTCAGAACACACGGGACACAGGCAGGGGGGCGCCGGGCTGGGCCAGGTCCCGGAAGCCGGGGTAGCCGTACAGCCCATATGCCGGGCCGACTCCCGCCGCCCGAAGTGTGGATGCGAGGGTCACGGGAGAACCTTGCGGCTCGCCAGGTCGAGCCCCTCGCCCGCGCGCAGGACATGGATGCGGAGGTTCCGGAAGGCCGCGTCACGCAGGGTCATCCCGGCGGGATCGAAGACCATCACGGAGCGCTCGCCCACCACCCTGGCCACACCGTCCTTCACCACCAGGGCGGTGGCCTCGTCGATGCCGAGCCCCAGGTGGTCGGGGTGGTCCATGATCAGGCTGAAGAGGCGGTTCTCGCGGCTCCGGCGCAGGAAGTGCTGGTCCACGATCACCCCTGCGGGCAGGAACCCCATGCCCTCTCGGGTGCGGTAGGCCCCCGGTCCGAACTCGGACAGCAGTTCCTTCCCGTTCCGGTCGTCACCCGTGAGCATGATCCGGGACATGATGGCGGCCCCTGCGCTGGTGCCACCGATGCAGGCCCCCGCCTCGTAGCGAGCTTGGATAAGCGCCTGTAAGGGTGTGCCCACGATCTTGTCGCCGACGAGATTCTGGTCCCCCCCCGAGAACCAGAACCCCGTGCAGCGTGTCGCCTGGGCGAGCAGGTCCGGGCGGAATGCATCCTCCCGGGCCCGGACATCCAAGGCGACGAAGGCCAGTCCCGCCTTTTCGAGGTCCGCTTTCCACGCGGTCAGGGCCCCCTCGGGGTCGCTGGTGGAGGTGGGGATGATGCCCACCACCCCACCCTTGCCGCCGGAGGCACCCAGGAAGGCCTCCAGAATCGCCGGCGGCATCCCGCCCCCGCCCACGATGACCAGGGTGCCCTTGGTAGACGTGGCCGCGGTCAGGAGGGACATGAGACAGAGGGAGAGGCCTGCAAGAACTTTTTTCATGGGTTGATTTCCCTTGGGAGCGGCGGGTCAGAGATGTCTCTGCCCCGCCGCCGGGGCCCTTCTATGGGTCAGAACAGGAACTTGGCTCCAAGGCGGAAGTTACGGGGCTGCTCCTGGTCGAGGACCACGTTGTAGAAGCTGCTGCCGATGCGCTCGCCTCTCGAGTTGACGGCATCATCATTCAAGACATTGAAGACGTCTCCGAACAGCTCCAGGGCATTCTTTTTACCCAGGGTGAAGCGGTGGGACAAGCGAACGTCCAGAAGGCGGCGGGCATCGTAGGTGCTGGATCCAAGAGGCTCCACATAAATGTTGTAGCGTTCCCGGTTTCCCAGGCGGGGCGTCTGGACGTAGCGCGTGTAGTGGAGGCCGCTCAAGTACGTGAAGCTGGCCGAAACACGCGTTCCCCAGGGCATCCGGTAGGACGAACGCAGCTTGGCCTCCTTGTCGTTGAACCCAGGGAGATAGCCATCGGCGTTATACATGGTGCCCACCCATTCCCGACGGGAGGAATAGCCGTTCGACTTCTGGATGTTGCCCTTGTTGTTGGCGTGGGTGTAGCTGAAGTTCATGTCCCAGTCGGCGGTAAAACGGCCGTCGATGGCGATGGTGCTCGCGGTGTAGGTGCGTTTGCCACTCGGATCATTGGTGATGTAGTAGTCGTGGGGAACAAGGTCGATTCCACTGTTGACGCCGGGGCGGGCGAACACGAGGGTCTCACCGGTCAGGGGATTGACCACTGACGTCGTGGATGTGGAGACGGGAAGACGGTCGTACCGTGCCAGCAGGTCTTTGCCGTTCCTTCTTACGTAATTGGCCGATATGGTCCAGTTCTTGTTGAGGCGTTTTTCGACACTGAGTTGCACCTCGTCGAAATACGGGTGTTTGATGTTCGGGTCGAGGGTGCTCTGTTCGGAGACATTGTTTCGGAAGTTGCCTGCATCGAAGGTAGGAAGAGGAATCTCCGAAAGCGGGTTCGCGAGGTTGGTCAGGAGGTCGTCGAAGCCCCACCAGTAGCGGTTTTCAACAGGATAGGCACCAGGGATGGAACGGTCGTAGTAGGCGGCGGAGAGGCCGTCGTAATAGCGACCAACGTGCCCCTTGAAAGCCAGGGATTTGTCAGCATCCGGTGTCCATGTGAAACCGAAGCGGGGGGCAACCGTATTGGTCTTCCAGGCGTCCCCGCCCTTGAACTGTTCGAGCCGAAGACCAGGCCGTAGGGTCAAATGGCTGTTGATGGTCCAGGTGTCCTGAAGATAGAACGCATTGCGTTCCAGTTTGGTGTCGAAGTTGTACCCACCGCCGACTTGCACGAAGTCTGTGTATACCCCTCCGACATCCTGGTAGGCATCCAAAGAAATGCCTCCTGGGTACCGCACCAACTCCTTATCCTTCGAACGATCCAGATCAAGACCGAACTTCAGCGCATGGGAACTGCTGCCCGACTGGATGAACCAGTCGAGGGAGGCCAGCAAGCCGATCCGGCTGCGGGTGTCCTCGCTCACCTGGTAAGCATTGTTGAGGGTGTCGAAGCCGATGTAGGGGTCATATCCGGTGATGCCCGTTCCGGAAGGCACTCCGGCATCCACATACAAGGAATAGGACTCACCGTTGTAGGACTTCCGATTGTCCACCCCGTTGTACCCGCTGGCCCGCAGCGTTAAAACCAACTCGTTGCTGAGGCTCTGCAGCCACTCCAATCCATAGGTCAGGTTTGGGCCATCCTGCTTGTTCGTGGCAATGCCAGCAGTCGTGCGGACGGCTCCGCGGTGGTCCGTTACGACCGTATCCCAGTCCACGAACAGCGAGAGGGTGGCCGTGGGCGTGGCCTGGAGAGTCAGGTTGGTCATCGCCCTCGGCGTCGAGCGCTTCTCAGGGACAGGGCTGCCCACAGGGGTGCGTTCGATGGAGATGGACTCGATGGAGAAGAAGTACCAAAGCTTGTCCTTGATGATCGGGCCGCCCACATTGAGGGCTAGATCGGAGGCCGTGTCTCCGACCTTGCGGACGAACAGGGTCGGATCCGCGGGATCGGCCACTGTCTTCACGGCACCCCAACTGTCCTTCTGGTAGTAACCCGCCAGGGAGCCTGAAAACTCGTTGCCACCTTTTTTGATGATGCCGTTGAAATAGGCCCCCGAGAAACCACCGAACTCTGCTCCGGCCCCGACGCCGCCAACCTGGACCTCCTCGAACCAGTCCGGGTTCACCTGAACCCAGGCCTGCCCGGTGGACGGATCTCCGACATTGATGCCGTTGATCAGGTAGGCATTGGCGTTGTCGCGGTCACCTCCGAACCCAGAGGCAGATACGCGGGAGCCCGACCCGACGTTCAAGTTGATCCCAGGCGTAAGCGCCGCAATGGCAGCCACGTCGCGCTTGATGGGGAGGTTTTCGATATCTTCCGAACGGTAGTTGCGTGTGAGAGTCGAAACCATTTCCTCGGCCCCGGCGGCAGCCACGATCTCCACCACCGCCGCCGATTCCGGGGCCAGCCTGAAGTCAACCGTGGTGGTCTTACCAAGTTCGGCGATCTCGTTCACCTTCCGGGTGGGGAACCCCTTGGCTTCGACGGTGATGCTGTAGCGGCCGGGCGGCAGCATCGGGATGCGATAGCGCCCATTTTCGGCCGTGGCCGTGGTTCGGCTGCCCCCGATGAGCGCATCTGAGGACACCCGGATGATCGCGCCTGCAATGGCCTTGCCGGCAGGATCCACCACCGTTCCCGAGAGGGCCGAAGTGGTGGTGCCCTGCGCCATGAGGGCCGCCGGGGCCGCCACGAGCGCCAGGGCGAGCGCACTAAAACTGGAACTGCGAGCCGTTCTTGTCATCACGCCTCCTAGGGGGATATGGATTGGTGATAAGAAAGTAGTGCTTCAGTGAAAGCTGAGTCAAGTTTTTTTTCATTCATTCGCGCGAAACGATACGGCGTCTCGATTCGCGCCTTGAGGTCAGCTCTTGGCGAACTTCTGCTGGGCTACCCGCTCCACTTCCCGCATCTTGCTGAGGGCCTGCTGGGGGGCCTGGCTGGCAATGGAGGTGGCGATGGCGTGGGCCAGAACCCCGAAGGCGGTGACGCTGTGCGAGAACAGCAGGTTCTCACCGGGGATGGGCAGGGTCAGGGTCGCGGACTTGGCCAGGGGCGAGTTCAGGTTGTCCGTGAAAGCCAGCACGGGGACCCCCCGTTTCCGGGCGTAGGCGGCGGCGTCCACGGTTTCCCGGGTGTAGGGGGTGATGCTGATGGCGATAAGCAGGTCCTGGTGGCCGAGCATACCCACCTGGGTGGCGAAGTCCGCGGGGTTGCCCTCCATGACCGGCAGCCCGGTGTTGATGAGCAGGTAGGCCAACTGGCGGGCCATGAGGGCGGACACCCCGTCCCCGATCGCCAGGCGGAGTCGGCTGGTCTTCAGCTGCTTCACCACGCGCTGCAGGAGGTCCTCGTTGACGGCCTTCACCAGGGTGTCGATGTTGCGCACGTCCCGGCGGGCCACCTCCAGCAGGGTCGCCGAGGCCTGCACCGGGGCCTGCAGCAGCTGATCGCCCCGGTCGTAGTGCTTCTTGGCGGCGCTCACCAGGGCCTTGCGCATCTCCAGGTAGCCCGTGTACTCGAGCTTCTTGGCGAAGCGCACCACGGTGGCCACGCAGGTCTGGGACTTCTTCGCCAGCTCCTCCACGCCCCAGAGGGCCGCCTCGTTCATGTTGGCGATGAGGCAGTCGGCGATCTGCCGCTGACTGGGAGACAACCCCTGGGCACTGTGCAGCCGGTTGAGCAGGGGGTTCTTGGACGCGACCATGGGGCCAGGATAGCGCGGTCAGGCCGGCGCCTGGACCTCCGTCGCCCCGACGAAGGCTGCCAGCCGCGCCAGTGCGTCTTCCAGGGCCCGGCGCCGGGCCTTGGTGGCCTTGATGCCCGGCTCCCACCAGAGGCCTTTGACTTCCAGGAGGCCCCGGTCGCGGTGCAGCTTGGGGTCGAGCCGGCCCACCAGGCGGTCGCCCTCCAGGATGGGCAGCACGAAGTAGCCGTACTGCCGCTTGGGTTCGGGCACGAAGGCCTCGAAGCGGTAGTCGAAGCCGAAGCGGCGCAGGGCCCGGGCGCGGTCCCGCAGGATGGGGTCGAAGGGGCAGAGCAGGCGGGTGCGCTCGGGCGGACTTGGCAGCTTCGCGAGGCGGCCCTCCCAGTCGGGCAGGGCAAAGGCTGGGCGGCAGTCCCCGTCGCTGCCTTCGACCGATACCGCTGCCAGACGCCCAGCTTTGGCCTCAGCGGCACACCAGGCCTTGGCCTCCGGTGCCTCGAGGCTGGCCCAGAACTCCGCCAGCTCCTTCGGCGTGAACACCCACAGCCGCTCAGCGGCGCTCCGGCAGGCCCATTCGATGTGGTCGGCCCGCTCCGGGCAGGGCCGGGCGTGGCCCTCCGGCAGCACCCGCTCGGTGAGGTCGTAGACCTTCTGGAAGCCCTCCCGGCGCCGGACCATCAGCTCGCCACTGCGCCAGAGGAAATCCAGCGCCGCCTTCTGGGGCTTCCACCCCCACCACGGTCCGCGCTTCTCAGGGTGCTCGAAGTCGGAGGACTTGAGGGGGCCTTCGTCGGCGATGCGGGCTTTCACATCCCGCACCACCTGGGCGCCGTCGGTGCCGCGAAAGTGGTACTGCCACCAGGCGTGGGCGTGGATGCGCTCCCGGTCCCGGGCAAAGCGGGACTTCCAGTGGGGAAACCAGGCCGTGGGGATGGCCGAGGCGTCGTGGGTGAAGCCTTCGAACAGGCTCCGCTTGTCCTCCAGCAGCCGCTTCAGCAGCTCGGGCCGGTAGCCATCCAGGCGGGTGAACAGGGTCAGGTCATGGGCCCGGGCCACCACGTTGATGGTGTCGATCTGCACGAAGCCCAGGCGCTCGATGAGGGACTGGAGGCTAGCGGTGGTGGCCCGCCGGGTGGGATCGTCCAGCAGACTCTGGGCCCCCAGGAACAGGCGCCGGGCCTCAGCAGCGGAGATGACGGGGACGGAACGGGACATCAGAGCTTCGCCGCCAGTTCGGCCCCCTCACGGATGGCGCGCTGGGCGTCGAGTTCCCCGGCCAGGGCCGCGCCGCCGATGCAGTGGACCACTTTCCCCAGGGCCCGAAGGGGCGCTTCCAGGCCGCGTTCGGACTCCTGCCCAGCGCAGAGGACGATGCTGTCCACCGCCAGGCACTTCGACCCGGCGTCCTTGCCGTCGCGGATCCAGAGGCCCGCGTCATCGATGCGCTCGTAGTGGATGCCGCCCTGCATCTTCACCTTCATGGCCTTGAGCGTGGCCCGATGAATCCAGCCCGTGGTCTTGCCCAGGTCGGCCCCCATGCGGTCGGCCTTGCGCTGCAGCAGGAAGACCTGCCGCGCCGGGGCAGGCACCTGGGGGCTCGGCAGCAGGCCGCTGCGGAGGGTGTGCCCTGCATCCACACCCCACTCGGCCAGGTAGCGGTCCACCTGGGGTGGATGCCCGCCTTGCACCAGGAACTCCGCCACGTCGAAGCCGATGCCCCCCGCGCCGATGACGGCCACGATGGCTCCGGCCACCTTCCGGCCCGAGAGCAGGTCCGGGTAGCTGATGACCTTGGGATGGTCCACGCCGGGGATGGCGGGGATGCGGGGCTGGACGCCGGACGCGAGGATCACCTCGTCGAAGGCCGCCAGCCCTTCCGCCGTGGCCCGCTCGCCCAAGCGCAGGGTCACGCCCGCCGTGGCCAGCCGGCGGCCGAAGTAGCGCAGGGTCTCGAAGAACTCCTCCTTGCCCGGCACCCGCTTGGCCAGGTTGAGCTGGCCTCCCAGCTCCGGGGCAGCCTCGAACAGCGTGACCACATGGCCCCGCTCGGCGGCGTGGCAGGCGAAGCTGAGGCCCGCCGCGCCACCGCCCACCACGGCGAGGCGCTTGGGGGCGATGACCGGCTCGAAGACCAGCTCCGTTTCATAGCAGGCCCGCGGGTTCACCAGGCAGGTGGCCCGCTTCTGCTGGAAGACGTGGTCGAGGCAGGCCTGGTTGCAGGCGATGCAGGTGTTGATGTCCTCGGCCCTGCCCTCGGCGGCCTTGGCCACGAAGTCGGGATCCGCCAGGAGGGGCCGGGCCATGCTCACCATGTCGGCGCAGCCCTCTGCCAGCAGTTCTTCGGCCACCTCCGGGGTGTTGATGCGGTTGGTGGTGACGAGGGGGATGCCCACCGCGCCCATGAGCTTCTTCGTCACCCAGGCGTAGGCGCCCCGGGGCACCATGGCGCCGATGGTGGGCACCCGGGCCTCGTGCCAGCCGATGCCGGTGTTGATGATGGTGGCCCCCGCCGCCTCTACGGCCTGGGCCAGCTGCACCACCTCGTCCCAGGTGCTACCGTCCGGCACCAGGTCCAGCATGGAGAGCCGGAAGATCACGATGAAGTCAGGCCCCACGGCGGCGCGGACGGCCTTCACCACCTCGACGGGGAAGCGCATCCGCTTCTCGTAGCTGCCGCCCCAGGCGTCGGTGCGGCGGTTGGTGCGGGCGGCGACGAACTCGTTGATGAGGTAGCCCTCGCTGCCCATGATCTCCACGCCGTCGTAGCCGGCCTTTTGGGCCAGGGCGGCACAACGGGCATAGTCGCGGATGGTGGCCCGGACGCCCCGGTCACTCAGGGCCCGGGGCTTGAAGGGCGTGATGGGACTCTTCACCGCCGAGGGTGCCACGCTGAGCGGGTGGTAGCTGTAGCGGCCGCCGTGGAGGATCTGCAGGGCGATCTTGCCCCCTTCGGCATGGACGGCCTTCGTGACTTTTCGATGCTTTCCCACCTGCCAGGGCCAGGAGAGCTGGGAGCCGAAGGGGGCCAGCCGACCCTGCAGGTTCGGGGCGATGCCGCCGGTGACGATGAGGCCCACGCCGCCCCGGGCGCGCTCGGCATAGAAGGCGGCCAGCTTGGCGAAGCCGCCCCGGGCCTCCTCGAGGTTGGTGTGCATGGAGCCCATCAGCACACGGTTCCGCAGGGAGGTGAACCCGAGGTCGAGGGGGGCCAGCAGGTGAGGGTAGGACACAGGCGCTCCGGGGCAGTGGGGCCAGTGTAGGGCCTCGGCCCGGCTACCCGGAGGCAGGGCCCCATCTACTGGGCATAGACTGACGGGTAGAGCGGAATTTGCACAGGCCCAACCCGGGTGGCGCTGGGTTTGCATGGCAGCAATTCTGTCATCTTGACCCCACCCGGCACAGAAGGCTTTGATATCCCCTAAGTCCCCTTCTCGCTCAGCGGTTGGAGGCTGGTTCCCCAGCCGCCACCCCATCACGGCCTCGCCCGGTCCCCTCGGAACCGGGAGGCTTCACGCACCTCCGCTCCGGATCCACCATGAGCAACCTCCAGGGCCTCCTGCACAGCATCTCCGTCATGGATGTGGTGCAGGTGCTCCATGTCAACAAGAAGACGGGGCAGCTGCGCCTCCAGAATGGCCGGGCCCAGGGGGCGCTTTACTTCAGCGGCGGTGAGGTGGTGCATGCCGAGTCGGGCCTCACCCTGGGCGAGTCTGCTGCCTTCGAGCTGATGACCTGGGATCGGGGCGAGTTCATCTTCATGCCCGAGCCCGTCAAGCCCGTCGGTAGCATCCGCCGTTCCGTTCCGGACCTGCTGATGGAATCGGCCCGAACCCTCGACACCCGGCGGCGCCTTCGGAGCTATTTTCCCACCCTGGAGGCGGTGCCCTGGACCTACCTGCCTGAGCCCGCCCTGACCTCAGGGCTCGACCTCACGGCGGAGGACCGCCTGGTGCTCCAGCACTTCGATGGCTATAACGACTTCCACCAGGTCATGACCGCCAGCCAGCAGCACGAGGTCATGGTGCTCGAGGTGGCCTTCGTCCTCCTGGAGGCAGACCGCCTCAAGGTGTTCGAACCCGCCGCTCCCTTCCGGCTGGAACCGGTGAAGGCGGGCTTCTTCAAGAAGGGAAACCAGCTGGAGATCGCCGCCCTCCACGAGTCCCGTTGGCGGGGGCTCCAGCCCTACAGCCACGGCCACATCGGCCAGGTCCGGGTCCAGTGGCGAGGGGGGGTCACCCAGGAAGCCGTGAAGTTCACCAGTGACCAGCCCGAAGGTGTGCTGAAAGTGCCCGAGGCCGTGCTTCAGGTCTGGGGCCTTGACCCCTCCGAATCGGTGGTGGTCAGGCCCACCCGCTGAAGGGTTGTCTCACCCTCTCCCTCTCCCGCTCCCCTCCCAACAGGATTCGTCCCATGCCCCAGACCATCGCTGAACTTTTCTATCAGGGCTGTGCCCACAATTCACCGGACGCCCTGGCCTACCGACAGGGAGGCGCCTACGTTCCCATCTCCCACCGGGACCTCCAGGCCCGGGTGGAATGGCTGGCCCTGGCCCTCTCGGCGCGGGGCCTCACGGCCGGCGAACCCGTGGGGATCATCTGCGAAAACCGACCCGAGTGGGCCATGGTGGATTTCGCCTGCGCCATCTCCGGCCTGCCCACGGTGCCCCTCTATCCCACTCTGAACCCGCCCCAGTCCGCGTTCATCCTGCGCCATGCCGGAGCCCGCGTGGTCTTCTGCTCCACGCCGGAGCAGGCGCGCAAGGCGCTCACCGCCAAGGGACCCGACCAGCCCCTCACCACGGTGGTCCAGATGGATGGGCTGCCCGTCAACGACACGGTGATCACCTTCGCTGCGCTGATAACCGAAGGGAAGGCCCTGGATGCCCGCCGGGCCGAGGTCCAGGCCTGGGCCCGGCAGCGCCGATCCGAGGACCTGCTCACCATCATCTACACCTCGGGCACCACCGGGGATCCCAAGGGCGCCATGCTCACCCACGGGAACCTGGTCTCAAATGTGGAGCGCACCCTCGAGCTGCTGCAGCTGCACAAGGGCGACCGATGCCTGTCCTTCCTCCCCCTCTCCCACATCCTGGAGCGCATGGCCGGGCACTACTCCATGTTCCGGATCGGCGCGAGCATCTACTATGCCGAGGGCATCGCCACGGTGGGGGACGACCTCCAGACCGCCCGTCCCTCCCTGATCGTGAGCGTGCCGCGCATCTACGAGAAGATCTACGCCCGGGTGCGGGAGGGGGTGGCCACGAGCAGCTTCCTCAAGCGGTTCATCTTCCACTGGGCCATGTGGGCCGGGGAGATGTCCGTGCCCTACCTGTACCAGAAGGAGACCATTCCCCTCTGGATCCAGTTCCAGCTCTGGTGGAGCCGCCGCCTGGTGTTCAGCAAGATCCTCGCGAAGACCGGGGGGAACATCCGGTTCGCCATCAGCGGCGGTGCGCCCCTCGCACCCACGGTGATGGCCTTCTTCTGGGCCATCGGCCTCCCCATCACCGAGGGGTACGGCCTGACGGAGACCAGCCCGGTCCTCTCCTTCAACCGGTTTGGGGAAGTGGCCCCCGGCAAGGTGGGACGCCCCATCTACGACACCTGGAATGGGCGGCCGTTCCTGAAGATCGCGCCGGATGGCGAGATCCTCTGTCAGGGACCGAACATCATGACGGGCTACTGGAAGAACCCCGAGGCCACGGCGGAGGCCTTCGACTCCGAGGGCTACTTCCGCACCGGGGACATCGGCGAGCTGGATGAGCGGGGCATCCTCAAGATCACGGATCGCAAAAAGGAGATCCTCGTCACCAGCGGTGGGAAGAAGGTGGCTCCACAGCCCATCGAGGAACTGCTGAAGACCGACCGGTTCATCACCCAGGCCGTGCTCATCGGCGACCGGCGCAACTACATCTCCGCTCTCATCATTCCCAACTTCGACAGCCTGTACCGCTGGGCCCAGCAGAACCACATCACCTACACCAGCAGCCGGGATCTGGTGGCGCGCCCCGAGGTGGTACAGCACCTCATGACCCGGGTGGAGGGCATCAACCAGCGGCTCTCCAACTACGAGCGGGTCAAGCGGATCGCTGTGCTCGACCATGAACTGAGCCTGGAGGCGGGTCAGCTCACCCCCAGCCTCAAGGTCAAGCGCCGGGTCGTGAACGAGATGTACGCCACGCTGATCGAGTCGCTCTACAAGCCAGAGTAAACAGACCCTAGCTCCCTTCGACCCGCTCCACTGCGATCACCATCCGAGTGACCACAGCCGCCAGGGCGCCCACCGCCGCGAAGACCGGCAGCAGCGCCGCGCCCACGAGGCCAAGCGTCAGGGGAATCTCGATGAGGGTCTTGCCCTCCTCGTTCTTGAGGATGATCCGCCGGATGTTGCCCTGGTGGATGAGCTCCTTGATCTTGTCGAGCACCTTGCCGCCCTCGATCTTGATTTCCTCGGTGCGGGTGCGGTCCTGGGTGGATTCGGTGGTCATGGTGGGCTCCTTTCAGGCGTGGATGAGCAGGTGCCGGGCCAGCCAGAGCTGGAAGCGGCCCAGCAGCAGGCCCAGGTGGAAGGTGAGGGGAAGCAGCAGCAACCCCGCCGCGCCGCAGCAGGCCGCCACCAGGTTCGGGTGGGCCAGCACCCAGCCCGAGCCGCCCAGGTCCCACTGCAGGGCGCCGGAGGCATGGGCCAGCTGGGCCACGGGCACTGCCAGGAGGCCCAGGGACATGGAGAACAGGGTGACCAGGGTCGTGAAGTAGGCGATGCCCAGGGGCATGAGCAGCACCAGATACAGCAGGCTGGTCCAGGTGCGGGGGTCGCGGAGCAGGGCCCCCAGGCGAGCCAGGAAGCCCTCGCCGGTGGGGAGCAGGGCCGGAGCGTCCGAGCCCGCGTCGCCCACCAGCAGCCGCAGCAGGTGCCCCTCCGCCACCGCCAGCAGCCGGGTGCCCGCCAGGAACGCCAGAGCCACGGGGAGGCCGATGATGAGGATGGCGAGGCCCAGGCTCAGCGAGAGGCCGGTGACCGTGAAGGTGAAAGCCAGGATGCCCGTGGCCATGGACAGCAGCAGGTAGAGCAGGGTGGTGTAGGCGCGGCGGGTGGCCAGCACCTCGAAGAAGGCGGGATGGGACGGGGCGATGAGGGACATGGAGCCTCCAGGTCAGTCCCCAGGCTACGCAAGCCCTGCGGCCGGGGGACGTGCGGATCGGCGAACGGTGGCCCCCCGCCGGCCAGGTCCCGCTCAGCCCAGGGCCGGCACCCGCCAGAGGTCCAGGTCTTCCCCGAGGGCAGGCACCGGCAGCAGGCCATTCTCCACGGCGCCATCGTCGCTCTCCGGCTCGCAGAGGTAGACCGCGACGGCCCCCAGGGGCTGGTCCGTGGGCACCAGGGCCCAGCCAGGCGGCACGGTCCGGGTCTCCGGGCGCCAGGAGACGGTGAGTTCCCCCACCTCGGAGGCCTCCAGGATCGCGCGGCCCCCTTCGGTCCCGAGGCCTTCCGTGCGGGGGACCTCCACCTCGAAGGTGCCCATGGCGGGCTGGACCGACAAGCCGTGCAGGCGCAGGTGCGCACCCAGGGACGCCGGTACCAGGTAGCCCGCGGGCCGGTCCACCAGGCGCGTGCCCACGAAGCGGGCGAGGTGGGGCAGGTGCAGGCTGGTGGGCGCGCCCTCCAAAGTGCGGGGCGTGCGGGTGAGGATCTCGATGGGAGCCTCGAAGCGCTCCAGGCCGTAGCGGATGGCGAGGCGATCCCTCGGGACGGCGCTCTGAGCCACGGTTTCGAGGACTTCGGCGGGATGGGCGGCCACGAAGCGCAGGGTCTCCAGCATGAAGGCATAGGCCGTGCGGACCCGCTCGGCAAAGGGGATGTAGCTGTAGCACTCCAGCAGCAGGTCCATGCGGCTGGTAAGGCCCCGGTAGTTGCTGCCGAAGCGGGGGTGGTGCGGGTAGGTCATCCACCCCTCGGCCACGGGGGCGCCGGGTTCCGCCTCGCGGTCCGCGTCCAGGGCCCGCTCGTCCTCCACGAAGTTGCCGTACCACCCGGCGTCCAGCCCGTGGTTCGCTTTCAGCGCGGCGGTCACCGGCGGCAGAAGGCGGTGCCGCATATATTCGATGGGCTCGCTCCGGCCGCTCTCCACCGTGTGGGGAATGTCGTAGGTCATGGAGAAGCGGTGCACCGAGCCGTTGGTGGCGTGGTTGTCGATGGTGAGGTCTGCAGCCCAGGGCTGGCAGACGCGGGTCTGCAGCAGGCGCATCTCCTCCGCCTGCATGCGCAGGTAGTCCCGGTTCAGGTTGATCTTCGCGGCGTTGACGCGGGAGCCCACCCCGCTGTCGGGGCCCAGCTGCCCGCTGAGCTTGGGCAGGTGCAGGCGCCGGTTGCCGGGGTCGATGGCGTCGTTGCCGTCCGGGTTGAAGAGGGGCACCACCACCAGGGTGAGGGCCTCCAGGATCTGGGCCGCGTCCAGCCCGGGCTTGCCCGCCAGCAGGTCCCGCACCAGCATCAGGCAGCCTTCCTTGCCCTCCACCTCGCCTGCATGGATGCCGCTGATGACCAGCACCACGGGACGCCCCAGGGCGCG
This sequence comes from uncultured Acidobacteriota bacterium, assembly GCA_963740385.1. GTDB lineage: Bacteria > Acidobacteriota > Holophagae > Holophagales > Holophagaceae > Geothrix. The sequence continues at coordinate 946,177 of CAVUDX010000002.1, read as the reverse complement.
GGCCGCCTCGGGGGTCGCGACGCCGTGGCTGGACAGGACCAGCAGCGGCAGCTCCCGGCCCTGGGGACTCGTACCGAAGCTGGAGACCTGCAGGCGCCGGTCCCCCTGGGCCTGCAACCCGGCGATGAAGGCCATCACGTCCGCGTGACGGCTGGTCTCTTCATAGCGGGTGGCCTCAGCGCGGGTGAGCAGGGTCATGGCGCCTCCAAGGAAGGGGGGTCGGCTCGGTTTCAGAGGCTCCGCTTGAGAACTTCCTGGCCCATGTGGGAGACGCGGTAGCGCCCGATGGCCCGCTCGCGGATGAGGTCATGGCGCTCCAGGTAGGCCAGGTCGGCGTCCGTCGCCCCGGCCTTGACCAGGTGATCCCGGGCCACGTCCGGATGCTTGGCCACCACCTGGAGCAGGGTGAGTTGGCGGGCGGTGATGGCTTCGGTCATGACGGCTCCTGGGGGCCCGGGAAGGTGTGGCGGCGGTAGCTCGCCTTGTGGAGGTCGGAGACCTGGACCGTGAGGTTGAGGCGCATGCCTTCCGTGGTGCGCGGGAAGGCCCGGGCGAGGAGGGCTTCCATGGCTGAGCTGATCTGGGCCTTCACCGCATCGCTGCGGCCTTCAAGCACCTGCACGTCCAGGGTCACGAAGGCCCGGTCCGGGGCGCCGTCGGCCACCCTGAACAGGGGATGGAGGACGACCCGGCTCTTCAGGTCCTGCTCGTTGAACAGCCCCGTTGCCACCAGGCCCTGGTGGAGCTGTCGCAGCAGGTCGGCCCAGTCCGGAGTGTCGAGCAGGTTGTTGGAGGCTTCGAGGATGCAGTGGGGCATGGTTCGGGTCCAGAGGAAGGGTGGTAGGGGATGCTACCGCCGATGGTCCGGCTTCCGAGCGATCCCTTTCCTGGCACCCTTGTCCCAGTAGCCCGTCTCCTCGGCGAAGCAGATGTTCTCCAGGTCGGTGACGCGCTCCTGCAGGCAGGCCTGGGCATCGGCGATGGCCTGGTTGTAAATGGCCGGGCCGATCTCCTTCAGGCAGAAGCGGAGGAAGGTGTCCGCGCCCAGGTCGCCGACGGAGGTGTCGTACTCCTCCGCGACGAAGCGCTGGATCGAGCCATGCAGGCGTTTCTCGGCATCGGGGGGGAGCTTGATGTCCATGGGCATTGCCTCTAGGCAGGTCCGTCCGGCGGGGGCGACGGGGGTGGGGACGCCGGGGGCGGGGCGCTGGCGCCTCCCTCCGGCCCTTCAGGGCTACCGGGCTGGGCGAACCGCTGGGCCCGCAGGTGGAAGTCGTCGGTAAAGGTGCGGCGCACCGGGGGCAGGGGGGCGGCCTCGGCCTGTTGCCGGGCCCGGCGGATCCCCCAGAGGCCCCAGGCCGCCGGCAGGAGCAGCAGGAAGGGGTATTCCAGGAGGATGCGCAGGGGGGTCAGGCGGAAGTGGGTCGGCCGGAGGTTGTCTTCATACCAGGCCCCGAGCAGCCAGACCTCCTCGTCCGGCTGCAGTGAGGCCGCCTCGGACTTGGACACGCGCAGCACCCGCTCCGCCTCCCCGCGCTTCACGGTAACGAAATCCGTGATCTGGCTGTTGGGGTCGTGATCGACGCTGTGTACCAAGGCCTCGAAGGCCTCGGGTCGCTGAGCGTGGCAGAACGGGTTCAGCAGCAAGAGGAAGAGCTGGACGGACATGATCCAGACCACCGCCGCCACCAAGCCCCAGAGGAGCACCAACAGGGGGCCGCGCACGGCGGAGCGGGAGAGGGCAGTCATGGCTGGAGTATCGCTGGAACCCCGCCAGAGGCAAAGCGGGGGCTCGGCCCCGGAAACCCGAAATACGTTAAAATACGCACCCTAGCCACGGGTCATCGAGGGGGGGAAAGCTGATCATCGCGATTTACTCTCCCCACCGCCGCGGCCGATGAGACGCCTGATCGGACCCCCCCACCCATGCCCGACGATCCCGCACCGACCCCTGGTACCCCCGGCGCTCCGATGCCGGAGGCCTCCTTTCGGGAGATGATGCGTCACATGCCGCTGGCGATGCTGGTGGCCGAGGGCCCCGAGCAGCGGGTGCGTTTCATGAGCCGTGCCTTTGAGGAACTCTTCGGGTACGGCCCCCAGGAGATCCAAGGCGTGGCCGACTGGTGGCCCCGCGCCTACCCGGACCCGGTCTACCGGGCCGAGGTCCAGCGCCAGTGGGACCAGCGCCTGGCCGCCGCGGCCCAGAACCAGGGCCGGCTGGCGCCCCAGGACGTTTTCATCACCTGCAAGGACGGCTCCGCCTGCCCGGTCCGGGCCGAGGCGACCCTTCTCGGGGACGCGGTGGCCGTCACCTTCATGGACCTGACGGAGCACCGGCAGGCCGTGGCTGCCCTGCGGGCCAGCGAGGAATCCTACCGGCGCCAGTTCATGGACAACGCTTCCGTGATGCTGATGCTCGACCCGGGCACGGGGCGGATCCTCGACGCCAACCATGCCGCCGCGCGGTTCTACGGCCATGCCCGGGAGCAGCTCCTCACCCTCCAGGCTACGGACCTCAACCCGATGTCCCCGGCAGCCATCCGCGACAAGATGGACTCGGTCACCGCCCAACGGGGCCGGTGGTTCGAGGTGGCCCACCGCCTGGCGGACGGCTCGCTCCGCGATGTGGCCGTGTCCGCCAGCCGCATCCACCTGGGTGAGCGGGAAGTGCTGCACGCCATCGTCCACGACATCACCGACCGCAAGGAAGCGGAGCAGGCCCTGCGGGCCAGCGAGGAGCGGCACCGCACCTGGTTCAACCGGGCCAGCGACGGCATCTTCGCCTTCTCCCTCGACGGGGTGGTGCTCGAGGCGAACGAGGCCATGGCCCGCATGCACGGCTACCGCCCCGAGGAGATGGTGGGCATGCGGGTGCAGGACATCGACACCCCCACCCATGCCCATGGAGTGGCGGACCGGTTCGAGCGGCTGCGGGCTGGGGAGACCCTGGCCATCGAGCTGGAGCACTTCCGCAAGGATGGAACGACCTTCCCGCTGGAGGTCACCGCCAGCCTGGTCACCGTGGGCGGGGCCCCCGTCATTCTGGCCTTCCACCGGGACATCACCAAGCGCAAGCGCGCAGAGCAGGCCCTGCAGGAGAGCGAGCAGAAGCTCAACACCATCCTCGACTCCGTGGATTCCTACATCTTCATCAAGGATCGGGACTACCGGTACACCTATGTGAACCAGAAGGTCTGCGACCTGTTCGGGCGCTCCCGGGAGGAGATCCTCGGCCGGTCCGACACCGAGTTCTTCACCGACGCCTCCCTCGACGAGCTGCGCCGCAGCGACCAGCCCGTGCTGGAACGGGGTGAGACTGTCCGGAGGGAGGAGACCCTCATCAGCGCCCAGGATGGTGCCCGGCATACGTTCTTGGCCGTCAAGGTGCCCTTGCGCGACGCCTCCGGCGCCATCGTCGGCCTCTGCGGCAGCTCCACGGACATCACCCAGCGCAAGGCTGCCGAGCAGGCGCTGCGGGAGAGTGAGGAGCAGCTGCGGATCATCTTCGAGGCTTCCGGCGCGGGCATCATCCTGGTGGCGCCCAGCGGGGAGATCAGCTTCGCCAACGGCCGCATGGCCCAGCTGTTCGGCCTGCCGCTGGCCTCCCTGATCGGCACGCCCTATCCGGCGCTGGTGCACCCCTCGGAGCAGGTCACCGGGGATGCCCTCATGCACCAGCTCATCACCGGGGAGATCCCTTCCGTGTCGCTGGAGCGCCGGTATCTCCGCGGGGATGGCACCGCGTTCTGGGGGCACCTCTCGGGGCGCCGGCTGGAGCACCCGGATGGCAGCCTGCGCGCCCTGGTCGGCATCATCACCGACATCACCCACCGGCACGAGGCGGAGGAACAGCAGCGCACCCTCCAGGCCCAGCTGCACCAGGCCCAGAAGATGGAGAGCCTGGGCTCCCTGGCGGGCGGGGTGGCCCATGACATGAACAACGTGCTGGGTGCCATTCTCGGCCTGGCGTCGGCCCACGTCGACGATCAGCCCCCGGGCAGTCCCACGCAGCAGGCCTTCCACACCATCATCAAGGCCGCGGAGCGGGGCGGGAACATGCTGCGCAGCCTGCTCAGCTTCGCCCGCAAGGACACGTCCCAGATGGAGCCGCTGGACCTGAACGCCATCCTCCGCGAGGAGGCCCGGCTGCTGGAACGGACCACCCTGGCCAAGGTGCGGCTCGTCCTGGACCTGGCTCCTGAGCTTCGCCCCATCCTGGGCGAGGCCGGCGCGCTCACCCACGCCTTCATGAACCTCAGCGTCAACGCGGTGGACGCCATGCCCGCCAACGGCACCCTGACCCTCCGGACCCGCAACCAGGACGATGGGTGGGTGCAGGTCCAGGTGGAGGACACGGGCAGCGGCATGGCCCCGGAGCTGCTGGAAAAGGTGCTCGATCCCTTCTTCACCACCAAGGAGGTGGGCAAGGGCACGGGACTGGGGCTCTCCATCGTCTACAGCACCGTGAAGGCCCACCAGGGGCAGATGGAACTCCACAGCGAGCCGGGCCGGGGCACCTGCGTGACCCTTCGGTTCCCGGGACTGGGCGCTCCGGCGAAGGCGCTCGAACCCTCGGGAGCCCACGGCACCCTGTCCTCCCAAGGAGGCCTGGCGGTGCTCCTGGTGGATGACGATGAGCTCATCCAGTCCTCCCTGCTGGGCCTCCTGCAGCTCCTGGGCCATGCGCCCACGGCCGCGTCCAGCGGCGAGGAGGGGCTCGCAGCGGTGGAGGCTGGGCTGCGGCCGGACGTGATCATCCTGGACATGAACATGCCGGGGCTGGGCGGGGCGGGGACCCTGCCGCGCCTGCGGGCCCTGCTGCCCACGGTGCCCATCCTCCTGGCCACGGGCCGGGCCGACCAGGCTGCCCAGGATCTGGTGGACGCCCATCCCTTCGTCACCCTCCTGGCCAAGCCCTTTGGCATGAAGGAACTGCAGGTGCAACTTATGCGCTTCGAAGGCGCCTGAGGCATCCCGTCCGCAGGTTCTCCCGGACCTGCCGCCGCCGACCGGCAGGCCCCCATTACCCGCCTCGGGCAAGCATCTCCCGGTAGCATGGTCACCCATGACTCCGACCGCTGCGCCAACCGCAACCCAGGATGCCGATGTTTGCCTGCTGTTCCTCACCCGGGCGGCGCGGATGTTCTCCTACGGCTTCCTTTCGGTGGTGCTGGTGCTCTACCTCGCCGACCTCGGCTTCAGCGAGGCCCGCATCGGCCTGCTGCTGACCCTCACCCTGGTGGGCGACACGCTCATGTCCCTCTGGATCACCCTCCGGGCCGACCGCATCGGGCGCAGGCGCATGCTCATGCTGGGGGCGGGGCTCATGCTCGTGGCCGGAATCCCCTTCGCGCTCAGCGGATCCTTCCTGGTGCTGGTGCTGGCGGCCACCATCGGCGTCATCAGCCCCTCGGGCAACGAGGTTGGCCCCTTCCTGGCCATCGAGCAGGCGGCCCTGTCCGAGGTATTGCCCGAGACCCGCCGCACGGGCGTCTTCGCCTGGTACAACCTGACGGGCTCCTTCGCCACGGCGCTGGGTGCCCTGGCCGGCGGTTGGGCCGCCCAGGTCCTGCAGGGCAACGGCTTCACACCCCTGGCCAGCTACCGCGTGCTGGTGTTTGCCTATGCTGCCGTGGGGTGCCTCCTCGCCGTCCTGTTCACCGGCCTGTCCCGGGCCGTGGAAGCGCCCCCCGTCTCGGCGCACGCCAGCCGCTGGGGCCTGCATGCCTCGAAGGGCGTCGTCCTGAAGCTCTCGGCACTGTTCTCCCTGGATGCCTTTGCCGGAGGCTTTGTCATCCAGAGCATCGTGGCCTATTGGTTCCACCAGAAATTTGGCGTGGCGCCCGGCACCCTGGGCTCCATCTTTTTCGTGGCCAACGTGCTGGCAGGGCTCTCCAGCCTCTACGCCGTGCGCCTCGCCGCCAGGATCGGCCTCATCCGCATCATGGTGGTCACCCACATCCCCTCGAACGTGCTGCTGATCCTGGTGCCGCTCATGCCCACCCTGCCGCTGGCCATCGCCATGCTGCTGCTGCGCTTCAGCATCTCCCAGATGGACGTGCCAACCCGCCAGGCCTACACCATGGCTGTGGTGGCCCCCGACGAGCGCTCCGCCGCCGCAGGAGTCACCGGCATCGCCCGCACCACCGGGGCCTCCCTGTCTCCCGTGCTGGCGGGCCCCATGCTCGCCGTGCCGGCGCTGGGGGGCGTGCCGTTCTTCCTGGCCGGGGGCCTGAAGATCCTCTACGACCTGCTGCTGTACCGCAGCTTTAAGGCCTCCGAGAAGGGCACGTCCAGGTCGTAGGCCTGAGGCTACTCGATGAAAAGAAATAAAAAATAGACAGTGACTGTCGTTTCAAGGTAGAGCGATGGATGGGCTTAGCCCTTGCGGCCAGATCCAGTATCCATGAGGGTTTAGCTCACCCTACGAGGCATCATTTCGAGGGGTCATGGGTAGTCCGGTCGGTCTAGCGAAACCATCCAATCGGTTGGGCACGAGAAGGTCCAGAAAAAAATTCGTTGTCGCAAACCCACAGCCCCACTGGTGGTTGCAGAGCGCCTAGATCTTTCGTGTCTTGACGCCCATCGGGGCGGGAGAGATGTTGACCCTACCGCTCCGGGCCTGGATACCCGGAGTCACAGACCCCGATCGATGCTGGACATCAAGGCCTGGCGACCCTCTCGGGGGAAGCCCGCAACCAAGGCCGGATTCCGCGTGGTGCACCCCTTCGCTCGGGACGGTCCCTGATCCTGAGGCCGCCTCGGCCTTCACGGTTTCCTCTGCTCCTCGCCGGGCGGCCCTTCCAGGGCTGCATTCGAGGTGTCCAGTTCTTCCCAAGGAGCACGCCCATGAAATCCCGAATCCTCGGACTTTCCTCCCTGCTGGGAGTGGCGCTGTTGACCACGCCTCTCCTGAATTGCGGGAAGGGATCCTCCCAGACCGCTCAGGCGCCCGCGCCGGGTCAACCCGGCACCGCGGCGCCCTTCACCTACATCCAGGTGGCCTCGGGCCTCGCCCAGCCGTCGGGCCTGGCCCTCGGCGGGGCCAACACCCTGGTTGTCACGCAGCAACCCAGCACGCCCCAGGACGCCTCCATCGCGCGGATTGATCTGCGCACCGGCGCCGTGAGCCTCCAGGGAGCCGGCCCCGCCGTGCGCTCGGGCATCGCCGCCAACCATTCGGGCCGCCTCTACTGGGTGGATGCCAGCCAGGGCGCGCTCATGACCCAAGGCGCCTCGGACCGGACCGCCTCCGTGCTGCACGCGGGCGGCCTGCTGCCCGCCACGGCCCTGGCGGTCGACGCCGCGGACCGGGTGTATCTCGCCGGGACCACCTCTTCCGGGGGGACGGCGGCAGTGGTCGTGCGAGGCGGGACCATCACCGCCATCCCGGATCCCCCGGGTCCGGAGAAAACCACCCTCGTGGCCGGCACCTCTGGTGACCTCTACTGGACCAGCAGCGCGGCGGGACTCATCTATCACCGGGCCCCGGACGGCTCGGGCAGCGTGGTGCTTTCCGGCCTTCACGCGCCCACGGGCCTGGCCCTCGATCCCTCTGAAAACCTCCTCTACTTCACGGAAGTGCCCACCCCCGGCGTGGCCGGCAGTTCCGGCGGTCACAACACCGTCAATGCCCTCGACCTCGCCTCCATGACCCGCACCGTCATCCACAGCGGCGACCCCCAGCCCTCGGCCGTGGCCGTCGCCCCCAACGGGAACGTGTACTGGACCAGCACCAGCCGGGGCGTTGTCATGGCGGCCGTGCCTTCAGCTGCCTCAGCGGCGACGCCCCAGTTCATCGCCACCCTCAGCGGCAGTGAGGAAGTCCCGCCGGTCACCACCCAGGCCACCGGCCAAGCCACCTTCTCCCTGGCCAGCGGGAGCAGTGTCTCCGACGACCACGTGTCCTCGGGGCAGGCCCTGCGCTACACCCTTTCGCTCACGGGCATCCAGAATGTACGGCGCATCGAGATTCGGCAGGGCGCACCCGGCACCACGGGCGCCCTGGTGGCCAACCTCTCCCGTGGCGAGGACTTCGGGGAAATGGATGATGACCACGCCGGCAGCGGCTTCTCTGTGCGAGGGCGTCTCCGGGCGCGCAACCTGAAGGGGCCCTATGCCCGGGATTGGACGGGCTTCAGCGCGGCGCTTGCCAACGGCAGCCTCTACCTGAACGTGCTCACCCAGGCCAACCCCTCGGGTGAGCTCCGGGGCCAGATTTTGCCGGTCAGCGGGACACCGACCAACCATCCCCCGACCGCCACCATCACCGCGCCTGCCGCGAACGTCACCATCCAGGCAGGCCAGTCCGTGAGCTTCGCCGGCACCGCCTCCGATCCCGACGGGGATGCCGTCACCGTGCTCTGGAGCTTCGGCGATGGCGCCACTTCCGCCATGCTGTCGCCTGGCAGCCACGCCTTCCCCATGGCCGGCACCTACACCGTGAGCCTCACGGCCACCGATGCCAAGGGCCTCTCCGATCCCAACCCGCCCACCCGGACCATCACCGTGCAGGCGGCCACCACCAACCAGGCGCCCACGGGGACGATCACCTCGCCCACCGGCAACGTCACGGTGGTGGCGGGTCAACCCGTCTCCTTCGCAGGCACGGCCACCGATCCTGACGGCAACTCCGTCACCGTGCTGTGGACCTTCGGCGATGGCGGCACCTCGACCCTGCTCGCGCCCGGGAACCATGTCTATGCGGCGGCCGGTACCTACACGGCCCGGTTCACCGTCACGGATTCCCTGGGCCTGGCGGATCCCAACCCGCCCACGCGCACCATCACCGTGCAGCCAGCAGCCGTCAACCAGCCCCCCTCGGCCGTCATCACCTTGCCGGCCGCCAATGTCTCCATCAGCACCGGCCAGTCCGTGAGCTTCGCCGGCACCGCCAGCGATCCCAACGGGGATGCGGTCACTGTGCTCTGGGCCTTTGGAGATGGGTCCACGTCCACCTCCCTCACCCCGGGCAACCACACCTACAGCGCCGCCGGCACCTACACCGTCACCTTGACGGCCACCGATGCCCAGGGCCTGAAGGATCCCAACCCGCCTACCCGCACCATCACCGTGGCCATGGCGGGTGGAGGGGCCCCCACCCTCACGCAACTCCAGAGCACGATCTTCACCCCGCTCTGCATCGGCTGCCATGGCGTGGGCGGGGACGCGGGCATGAACCTCAGCGCGGGCAGCGCCTACGCGAACCTGGTGAATGTCCCCGCCACCACGCGGTCCGGCCTGCGCGTGGTGCCCGGCAACCCCGGCTCCAGCGCCCTGGTGGCCCAGCTGGCGGGGGGCCATCGCAGCGTCTCGGCGGCCAACCAGTCGCTCATTTCCGCCTGGATCACCGCAGGCGCGCTCAACAACTAGTCCGTTCCACGCCAACCCCCACCTTGCCCGCCCTGCGGGGAAGGTGGGGGTTGGTCCTTGTCGGTTGTAGGTGAAGTACTGGCGTCACCTATGATAGAAATTTTAAATGGTATTAATTCGATTCGATTATCATGTTACAACAAACTTTTTACTAGGTATCCCCATGCTCGAAGGCTACCTTCAGACCCGCCCTCTGGAGGTGGGCCGTCATGATCCACGCGACCGTTCGTTCCCTTGGCATTCAGCTCGCCCTCCTGGCGGGGCCGGCCCTGCTGGCCCAGAGCGGTCCGATGCCGCCGCCGCCGTTGATGATGTTCTACCGGGAAGAGGTCAAGCCCGGCCATGGCGGGGCGCATGCAGCCACCGAGTCGGCCTGGGCCCAAGCCAGCCGCAAGGGCGGCTCCACCGACTACTACCTGGGCATGGGCTCCATGACCGGCCCCTCCGAGGCCTGGTTCATCATGGGCTACGCCAGCTACGCGGACTGGGAAGCCAAGCAGAATGAGAACGACAAGAAACCCGGCCTGAAGGCCGAGATCGAGAAGCTGGCCCAGGCGGACGGGGAACACCTGAGCCAGACCCGCAGCATGCTGGGGGCCTTGCGCAAGGACCTCAGCTACGGCCCGCCGGTGGAGATCGGCAAGATGCGCTACATGCGCATCCGCACCTTCCGGGTGAAGCAGGGGCAGACCAAGGCCTTCGAGGAGGGCGTGAAGATGGCCCTGGCCGCCTACGAGAAGAGCCACTACAGCGCCTCCTTCGCGTTCTATGAAGTGGCCGCCGGCACCGGGTCGCCCACCTTCCTGGTGCTGCGCCCGCTGAAGTCCCTGGGCGAGCTGGATGGCATGGAGGCGGCCGACAATGCCTTCCGGGAGGCCCTGGGCGAAGAGGGCCAGAAGGCCATGCAGAAGGTCTTCACCGAGACGGTGAACTACGTGGAGAACCAGCTCTTCGCCTTCAACCCCAAGCTGAGCTTCCCCGGCCCCCAGACCATCGCCAGCGACCCCGGGTTCTGGACCGTCAAACCCGCCAAGGGCGGGAAGTAGGCTTCGATTGCCCCTGGAGGCGGGCCCGGGCCTAGAGCCCGGGCCCCCCCTCGGCGTACTGCTCCAGGTGACCCTGGAAGCCCTTCATGACCAGGCCGTGGATGACGGCCTGGGTGACGCGGTAGAAGGCCCAGGGCAGGGCGGGGTTGAAGTCGTGGATGGCGAAGAGGGTGAAGCGGCCCTGCAGCAGGTCGCGGAACTCCAGTCGGGCGGTGCGGCCGCCCAGGGCCCCCGCCAGGGCACCCCCCGTGATGAAGTACATGCGGCGGGTTGGCGAGCTGTGGGTGGGCTTGAAGGTGAGGTGCAGCAGGGGCATGTGGAGCAGCCGCTGCCGCACGGTCCAGGAGCCATCCGGGCTGCGCTCGGTGGTGACGAACAGCCGCATCAGCGCCCCCATCCAAGGAAAGTACCGCTCTGCCACCCACTCGGCGTTGCGGCCCTCCGGCAGGCGCAGCCGCTGGATGGAGCGCACCCGGCGCAGCTGGCGGATCACCTCGTCGTCCCGGGCCCGCCCAGGTTGGGCTTCGCCCGCAGGTACCGCCTCCAGAGACCTGTCCAGGGTGGTGCGCAACGGCTGCCAGTCCCGGGTGGCGGCCTGCTGCACGGGATTGGCGGTGCCCTGTTTGCCGGCGGCGAACAGGTCCAGCAGGTAGGTCAGGAACACCGGGTGCAGGCGTGGACACAGGGTGCGCAGGAGGGCGGCGAAGCGGCGCTCCGACAGGCCCGGCATGGCCACCAGGCGGGGGCTGCGGCCCTGCAGGGTGGCCGCCTCCTCCAGCATCCGCCGCAGGGTGATGGCCTCCGCGCCGAACACATCGTAGGTTTCGCCAAAGGTGGAGATGTTGCCGACGCAGTGGGTGAAGGCGGCCAGGAGGGTCGCCAGGTGGAGGGGGCGCACCTCCTGGTCCGCCAGGCGGGGCAGGGGCAGCACCGGCAGGCGCACCAGGCGGTTCAATAGCCGCGCCAGCTGGCCGCCGGGACCCACCACGAGGCCCGTGCGGAGCAGCGTGAGCGGTACGCCGTGGGAGGCAAGCACCGCCTGCAGTTCCCGGGCGTCGCGGGCCGTGGGGCGGTCGGGGTTGGCCACCAGTGGGGCCCGGCAGAGGATCTGGCGCACGCCATTCTGGGCCGCCGCCCAGGCGAAGTTGTCTGCCACCAGCAGGTCCATGTCCTGGGTTCGCGCCTGGTCCAGGCGCGCCGAGGGGTCGCGGTTGTGCACCAGGTACACCGCGTAGTCCACGCCCGCCAGGGCCGCCTTCAGCTCCTTGCGGGAGAAGTGGTCGCAGGGGCGGATTTCATCCTCGGCCCCCAGCGCGTGGCGGGCCATGGAGCGGGTGAGGATCCGCAGATCGAACCGGGCGCCCAGCGCCTCGCAGAGCGCAGCGCCGATGAAGCCGCTGGTGCCCGCCAGGGCCACCCGGGGACGGGCCGGAGGCTCAGGCGCGGCCATCGCCCCTCCGCAGGCATGGGACGCCGGTGGGCATCGGCCTAGTTCCCCGCCGCCGTGACCACCGGCAGCTTCGCGGCGGTCCAGGCCTGGTAGGAACCGTCGAACAGGGCGGCATCGTAGCCGAGGTACTTCAGCAGGAAGTAGCCGTGGGAGGCCTGCAGGCCCACCTCGCAGTAGGTGATCGCCTTGCCCCCGGGCCTCAGCCCGCGCTCGGCCAGCAGGGCGCGCAGGCGCGGCGGCGGCAGGAAGGTCGGGTGCTCGTCGCCCTGCAGGGTCTCCTGCCAGTAGAGGGAATGGGCCCCCGCCAGATGCCCCGCCTGGAAGCGCCGGACGGGGCGGGAATCCACCAGCTGGCAGGGGCCGGGCGTCTCCACTTCCTTCCGCGCGTCCTCCAGGGAGGCCCGCACCTCGGGGTGCAGCCGGGGCGTCAGGGTGGTGGCCACGAAGGTGGGCACCACCCCTGTCACCGGGCGATCCTCCGCGAGCCACTGCTCCACGCCGCCATCCAGCAGGGCGGCGCGGTCCGCCAGGCCCAGGTAATCCAGGGTGAACCAGGCCCGCGCCGCCGTGGGTCCCCAGGCCGTGGTGTAGAGGACGATCCGCTGGGTGCCCGTGAGCCCCACGGCGCCGAAGGCCTTGGCCAGGGCCTCGGGCGCGGGCAGCTCCGAGCCCAGGGCGCCGCTGTTGTCGATGAAGGCCCCCGTCGCCAGGAACCGGGCCCCGGGAATGTGGCCGCGCTTGTAGTCCGCGAAGGTGTCCGCCACATGGAGCAGCAGCAGGTCCTTGTCCTGCAGGTGCGCCGCCAGCCAGGTGGTGGACACCAGCATCTCGCTGCGGAGGACAGGGGGGACGCCGGGGTCGCCGGGGTGGTCTGGGCAGGGGCGATGCCTGCCCCCAGGGCGATCAGGAGGGCGGCAAGGACGGACCTCGTGGACATGGCGTGCCTCCGGAGCTTGCCCTCCACCATAGGCTGTCCCATCAGGCAGGGGAGGGGATAGTGCCGCCGCCTCAGTCGCCGGGTCCTGCCTGGTCGAGCTTCAGGAACCGCTGGATGGCCTGGAGGCAGGCCTCGGGCCGCGTCTGCAGCAGCCAGTGCGGGCCGTCGATGGTGGCGAGGTCCAGCTGGGTCCGGTGGGCGCGCATCCAGGCCACGGCTTTTTGGGGCACCAGCCGGTCCCGGGCGGCCACCAGGGCGAGGACGGGCCTGGGGATCTGCGCCAGCAGGGAAGTGTGGTCCACGGCCTTCACCGCCAGCAGGCGTTCCTTCAGGGTGTGGGGGGGCACCTGGGGCAGCATCGTGGTGACCAGCTGGCTGAGGGCCTCCGAGGCCCGCCCCCCCAACAGCAGGCGGCGCAGCAGCGGCAGCGGCAGGCGGAAGGGGGGCAGCAGGCGCAGCAGCGGCGCCAGCCAAGCCAGCCGGGGCCGGGGGTTTCGCACGAAAGTGCTGCAGAGCACCACGCCCATCAGGCCCTTCGGCCGCTCCGCCGCCAGCGCGACCGCCACGGGCCCCGAGAAGGACTCCCCCAGCAGCAGGAAGGGCCGGTCCGTGGGCAGGTGCGGGCGGGCGAAGTCGATGCAGGCCCGGTAGGTGGTCAGGTCCGGCGGGTAGCGCACCACCCGGGCCTCGAAGCCCGCCAGCACCGCCAGGAACGGCGCGAACATCAGCCCCGTGCCGTCCATGCCGGGGAGGAGGACCAGGAGCGGGGGCGGCGGTGCGGACATGGGGCGAGTATCCCAGGAACCGGTGGTGCCTGCGCTCTGGCCAACCCTCTGAGCCGCTGGGCCTGCTGCGCGTCCGCCGGGCTGGTCTGGCGCATCGGGCGGCTGTGGCGGCCCTAGCCAACTGCACAAAAAACAAGCAAACCGCGAATGGCGCGAATGGGCGCAAAGAAAGCGGGGAGGGGCCCTCCGCGTCCACCTTCGGCAGACGACCTGCCGCCGTCCATGGAAGATCGAGCCGAATCCCTCTATTCGCGCGCCTTCGCGCCATTCGCGGTTCCAGCCTTTTCACGCTCGGGCGCAGCGGGGCTACATCTCCACGAGGCGGGGATGGGCGAGGCGCTCGAAGTCCTCGTAGGCCATGCGCACCACCTCGGTGTGGGTGCCGGCGTTGAAGGCGATCTGTGCGTCCGCCGCCAGGTGGGGCTCCACGAAGGTCTTCAGGCCATAGAGGTTCCCGAAGGGCGGCATGGCGCCCGGTTCGCACTCGGGGAACTCGGCGGCGAAGGCCCGCTCGTCCGGCAGCGCCACGGTGAGCGCCCCGGTGGCGTCCCGCAGGCGCTCCAGGTCCACCTTGCGGGTGGCGGGCACCACCGCCAGCACATGCTGGCCGTCCAGCTCCACCACCACCGTCTTGGCCATTTCCCTGCCGGGGATGTGCGCGGCCCCCGCCACCGAGGTGGCCGTGAACGCCACCGGATGCCGGATGACCTCATGGGCCACCCGGTTCGCCTTGAGCAGGTCCCGCAGCTTCGTCGTGGGCATGGCAGCCTCCTTCGAGCGAATGCTGCCCAAGGATGGGTCCGGCTGCGGCCGGGCGCCAAGAAACCGGGCCGCCGGGAAGGGTGCCCTGGGGCCGCTTTTGGGCCCTGGGCCGGGGGCATGTGCAGGGATGAAAAGGATTGGCCGGGGATGGACGGGGATGGACGGGGATAAAGACACTATCGCTTTTCATCCCCGCCCATCCCCGTGTATCCCCGGCTAAAAAAAGGCCGTTGAACGCTGAGAACCCAAGGGCGAGCCCGATACTCGTTCGTGGCCCGGGGTAGTGGGTGGGTGGCCCTGCAGGCTCTCTGCGGCCTTGGCGCCCAGTCCCGCGAAGCGGCGGCGAGCTGTGGTTCGGTGAGGCCGAAGAGGGTCAGGGACCCGGCGTGGCAGCGGTCCAGGTAGGCCCGCACGCCGTCCAGGCCCGGCGTGAGGTCGGCCACGTGGCCCGGGTACACGCTGGGGCGGCCCTGCACGTTCTCCGCGACCGTTAGGCGCTCTTCAGGCCCCGGGCACCGGCGCCCACGCCAGACCCTCGGGCCCCAGCGCCGACCGCACCCGCACCGTGCGGGACCGCGCGTTGCGCCAGGTGGCGAGGAAGGAGGGGGTGTCTTGGAGCATGGTGGCGTCCTTGGGTGAAGAAATCGATGCGGAGATTTCATTGTTGAGCGCATAGTCAAATTTAGTGAGTACACTCCCTTTTTATTGGCAGAAAAGGGAGTCTGAAGATGGCAATCCCGACTTTCGAAATGATGCTCCGGCCCATCCTGGCCATGGCCACGCAGGAATCCATAACCCGTATTGGAGTTACCGCGGCTATGGAAGATCATTTCAACCTCTCGCAGGAGGAGCGTGAGGCGCGGATTCAGACTGGGGCCACCTATGTGCGGAACCGAGCCGGTTGGGCAATGACCTTCCTCACGAAGGCTGGCCTCATCGAGAAAGTCGCCAGTCGGACCTACAAAGCTACTGAATTCGGCCGCAGTTACCTTCTTGAGCACCCCAACCAAATTACCAATAAGGATCTCCAAAAAATTCCTGGGTTCATGGAGGCCTGGAAGGTGGACAAATCTTCGAAGGAAGACGTGGTCACCCCGGAACCGGATGAGAGCAATACCCCCCTTGAGGCCCTGGATCAAGCCCTTTCAACCTTGAACAGTGATTTAAAGAAGCGTCTGTTGGATGCAATCTTGGAGCAGTCCCCGACATTCTTCGAACAGTTGGTTCTGGATGTGCTTTTAGGCATGGGGTATGGAGGGGCTCGCGAGGATGCCGCCCTCCACCTCGGCAAGAGCAACGACGAGGGTATCGACGGTGCGATTAAACAGGACCCCCTGGGCCTCGACCTTATCCTTGTCCAAGCCAAGCGCTACAAACCAGAGAACCTGATCACGCGGGAGTCAATTCAGGCATTCATTGGATCCATGGCTGGCCAGGGCGTGACCAAGGGGATCTTTATTACCACGAGCGCCTTTAACTCGAACGCCAAGGAGTTCGTCCTCAGAGGGTCTCAGGCCAAGGTCATCCTGATTGACGGAGAAGCGCTTCTCGGCCACATGCTCCGCTGTCACATTGGCGTCCGGGTCGAGCGGAAGCTCGAAATTCTTGAGCTTGACCAGAACTACTTCAACGACGAGGACTGAGGAGAAGCTCCGTGAAGGCATTTAAAGGTCGCTTAACCAGAATCAAAAAGCTGATTACCGAGAAGCTCCCAGACAGCAAGGACGTTTTCGGGTTCGATGGCGTCTCCAGAGAGATGCTCCTGAACACCTGCCAAGAAATTTATGACTTGTCAGGAGAGATCGAGGCCAAGGACGACGGTCATCACTTCGAGATTATCGGCCTCAAGCGCCTAGAGAGCGAACTCAATGAGAAGCTCATCGATTGCCTAGAACACGGCCTCGACTCAGACAAGGCCAAGGAGCGATTCAACAAGTTCCTGAATGACCTAAGCAAACTCTATGAACGAACGAAGCTCGTCTACTTCATTGTGAACAAGAACGGCCTCCGTGATGACCTGGAACTTACGAATCTCAGGACTCAGGTCGAAGCGTTGAAGGCTCAGAAGGCCGAATACGAAGCGCTCATCGCCGAACTCACGGCTCAAGCCGAGAGCGCCAAGGCCCTCCACGAATCAATTGGCCAAGATCACAAAGAATCCAAGGCCAGCCTCGCCGCTCTGCGAACCCAGGCGAACGCGGATGCGGAGTTCGTCACTACAGCCAAGACAGAGGTAGGAACTTGGCACACAGCAATCTCGGACACACACGGGAAAATGGCAGGATGGGATAAGGAAATTGAGGAACGACTAAAGCAGGCCAAGGAAAACGATGGCCTGATGAAGGCGCATCTCGGGACGATGAACGCGTCCCTGGCCACTCTGAACACCGCAATCGCCGACAGCGCTGATCTCGCGAAGGAATCAAGGGCAACCGCAGATAAAAATTCGGACCTCATATTCCAAATCGAAGCGACCCTTGGCAACGCGAACCGAAAGAGCATGGCCGGTTCTTTCAAGGAACGTATGGAAGAGATGACCATAGTGCGAGACTCCTGGAGGAATATTTTTATTGGGGTAATGTGTGTTTTCGCGCTTGCTTCAATTGGCATCATCTACTTCCATCTGACAAGCGGGACAATGAGCCTGCAGGCACTTGTAGCGA
The DNA here is from genome assembly GCA_963740385.1 of uncultured Acidobacteriota bacterium. Lineage (GTDB taxonomy): Bacteria > Acidobacteriota > Holophagae > Holophagales > Holophagaceae > Geothrix. Next base: position 929,162 of record CAVUDX010000002.1, on the reverse strand, counting down.
GGCTGACTATCCTCACACCTGTGGTCTGGTTGGCCTGGTTTGCCGCCCGACAATTCGGCTTCGCGAATAAATCCCGTGAGGACTATGCCTTCAAGTACAGTTCGGCGATGGCCTACGAAGGCTATCGAAAGGCAGTGAGGGAGACCCAGAACAAGGAATTGGAACAGGTGCTCATTGAGATTGCGATGTACAACATGGCGCTCCACCCCATCCGTCTATACTCCGCAGCGCACTCAGACCATGCGAGCCCATTCTCTGCATTCTTAGATCAAGTGTTCGAGCGCATACCAGGCCTGAAGAAGCTCAAGGCTTCAGGAGGTGGTCTTTCCGCAGAGGCGGAGATGACTGCATCAGCAGACAAGAGCCGGACCTAAAACGCCTCAGAATTAATTCATCAGAACTCGTTGAACCCCATTCGAAGGGTAATTACCCATTGTTCATGAAGGATCAAGACCTCACGGGGAAGCGTCCGAGTATCACGCCGTTGTGTTCTATCAAATGGAGGCCCACCCCCTCGGCCGATTGGCCCTATCGCCCCTGGTTGAGTTCTTGCACGCTCGGTAGGTGACAGGGAGGGCCTGTCCCAAGGGGTAAGTCGCACTCGGCGCGTATCACCCAGCCATATTTCGAAGGCGAGTTTCGACCCACCCCGTCCTGACTGACTCCCAGTGGGGCCCCGCTTCGCAGGCTGCCCCGCAGCCTGCTTCGCGACCCACTAGGTCGTCACCCCATCGGCTCTTCATGCTTGCAGTTGGGGCAGACGAGCACCTGGATGGGATCCTTGCCGCGGGGCTTCTTGGTCTTCTCGCCCATGATGGGGTTCTTGCAGGCGGGGCAGGTGACGGGGACGGGCTTGTCCCAGGCGGTGAAGTCGCACTTGGGGTAGTTGGTGCAGCCGTAGAAGACCTTGCCGAAGCGGGTCTTGCGGGGGCTGAGGCCGCCGCCGCACTTGGGGCAGGGCACGGCGAGGATCTCCTTCTTCACGGTCTTGCAGGTGGGGTAGTCCACGCAGCAGACGAACTCGCCGTAGCGGCCGTGCCGCTTCACGAAGCCCTTGCCGCAGGTGGGGCACTTTTCGCCGGTGGGCTCGTCAGGAGGAACCGGAATGCCTTTCGGATCAGCCTTCACGATGCCCTTGCACTTGGGGTAGTTGGGGCAGGCCCAGAAGGGGCCCCACTGGCCCTTGCGCAGGTTCATGGGCGTGGTGCCGCAGAGCGGGCACTCGGGCGCGTCCTCGGGCTCCTCCATCTTCTCGAGGTCCGCCGTGTAGTCGCACTTGTCCTTCTCCAGTTCGGCGCCGTAGTTGGTGCAGCCCACGAACAGCCCGTTGCGGCCGATGCGCTTCAGCAGCATGCCCGGGTGCTTTTTCCGGTCGCCACACTTGGGGCACTTCTCCCCGGTGGGCACGCCGATTTTGAGGTTCTGCATGTCCTGCCCGGCGGCCACCAGGGCTTGCTCGAAGGGACCGTAGAAGTCGGTCATGGCCTTCTTGAAGGTGAGCTTGCCCTCCTCGATGCGGTCGAGGTTGCCCTCCATGCCCGAGGTGTACTTGGGGTCCAGCAGCTCCTGGAAGCCCTGCAGCAGCAGCTCGGTGACGGTCATGCCCAGGTCCGTGGGTTTGAAGCGCCCCTCGTGCTTCTTGACGTAGTCGCGGTCCTGGATGGTGGCGATGATGCTGGCGTAGGTGGAGGGGCGGCCGATGCCATCCTCCTCCAGCTCCTTCACCAGGGTGGCCTCGTTGAAGCGCGCGGGGGGCTTGGTGAACTGCTGGTCGGCGTCGAGCTGCTGCAGCTTCAGGGGCTCGCCCAGCTTCAGGGCGGGCAGCTGCGCGTCGTCTTCGTCCTCCTCGTCGGGGCCCTTGGTGGCGTCGGCGATGGCCTCGGCGGCCTCCTCAGTCTTGTCGGCACGGTAGACCGCCAGCCAGCCGGGGAAGCGCTCGATCTCACCCTTGGCCTCGAAGAGGGCCACGTCCTTGCCCACCTCGGCTTCCGTCTGCACCACCGTCTCGTCGAACCGGGCGGCTTCCATCTGCGAGGCCATGGTCCGCCGCCAGATGAGGGCGTAGAGGCGGAACTGGTCGGGCTCCAGGTGGCCGCGCAGGCTCTCGGGGGTGCGGGTGATGTCTGTGGGGCGGATGGCCTCGTGGGCGTCCTGCGCCCCGGCCTTGCCGGTGTAGACACGGGCCTTGGCGGGCAGGTAGTCCTTGCCGTACTTGTCGGCGATGAACGCGCGGGTGGCCTCCACAGCCTCGGGAGCCATGCGGGGCGAGTCGGTGCGCATGTAGGTGATGAGGCCCACGGGCCCTTCGCCGAAGTCCGCGCCCTCGTAGAGCCGCTGGGCGTTCTGCATGGTGCGGCTGACGCTCATCTTCAGCTTCTGGGCCGATTCCTGCTGCAGCTTGGCGGTGGTGAAGGGCGCGGCGGGGTTGCGCTTCTTCTCCTTGGTCTCGAGGCCCGTGACCGTATAGGCGGCCTTCTCCAGCTTGGCCTTCAGGTCCTTGGCCTGGGCGGCATCGGCCACCCGGCGCTTGGTCTCCTTGTTGCCCAGCTGCAGGGGCTGGCCCCCCAGCTTCACCAGCTTCATCCAGAAGGCGGGCGGCACCTTGGCGGCGAACTTGGCCTTCAGCACCCAGTATTCCACGGGGTTGAAGGCGAGGATCTCCTTCTCGCGGTCCACGATGATGCGCACGGCCACGCTCTGGACGCGGCCGGCGCTGAGGCCCCGGCGCACCTTGTCCCAGAGCACCTGGCTCACCTTGTAGCCCACCAGACGGTCGAGCACGCGCCGGGCCCGCTGGGCATCCACCAGCTTCTTATTAATGGTGGTAGGGGCGGCCATGGCCTTGGCGATGCCCGCCGGGGTGATCTCGTTGAACAGCACCCGGCTCACGGGGAGGGTCTTGGGGGGCTTGATGGCCTCCAGCAGGTGCCAGCTGATGGCCTCCCCCTCGCGGTCGGGGTCGGTGGCGAGCACCAGCTCGGTGGCGGTCTTGGCAGCGGCCCGCAACTCCTTGACCACCTTCTCCTTGGCCGGGCTGACCTCGTATTCCTCCTGGAACCCGTTCTCGATGTCGACACCGAGCTTGCGGGGCAGGTCCCGGATGTGCCCCACCGAGGCCATCACCTTGTACCCCTTGCCGAGGTACTTGGTGATGGTCTTCGCCTTGGAGGGGCTTTCGACAATCACGAGCTTGGTCACGGGCGTCTCCCTAGGGGGCTACGCCGCCTTCTCAGAACCAGAAATGAGTCTGGAAGGTAGGGGCGGCATAACGTGCCGTAACAGGCCTGCCAGAAAAACGCTGGCCGCCCTGAACGGCCCCTAAGGATGGAACCTACTGGCAGGCCGTTGTCAAGTGACCCGGAGGACGCCAAGGTCCTCCAGCAGGTCGTCGGGCGATAGGCAAATGCGTGCGGCACCTTCCCTTAGCAGGGCATTGGGGCCCTCTGCCGAAAGATCTTCCGGGGCGCCGGGCACCACCCACAGCTCCTTGCCCAGGTCGAGGGCGAGGCGGGCGGTAACCAGGGAGCCGGACTTCTGCCGGGCCTCCAGCACCACCACGCCCTCGGTCCAGGCGGCCAGCAGCCAGTTGCGCCGGGGAAAGTGCCACTTCCGGGGCGGGGCCTCGGGGGGGAAGGGGGTCACCACCCCGCCCCCGGCGGCCACGATGCGATCCATGAGGGGGCGATGTTCCGGGGGGTAGGGGTGGTCGAGGCCCGACCCCAGCACCCCCCAGGTGGGGCCCACCTCCAGCGCCCCCAGGTGGGCCGCGCCGTCGATGCCCCGGGCCAGCCCCGAGAGTACGGCCACCCCCGCTTCGGTGAGGGCCCTGGCCCAGGCCCGGGCGCGGTCGCGGCCCCGCCGGCTGGCTTCCCGGCTGCCGACCAGGGCCAGCCGGGGGCCGGGGGGTGGCAGGGTGCCCCGCACCCACAGGGCCACGGGGTAGGGGAGAGGCGCCAGCAGGACGTCCACCCCGGGGTCGCCCGGCAGGCAGAGGGTGGCGCCCTGGTCCCGGGCTTCCTGCTGGCGGCGGGGCAGGTCGGCCGCCACCCGGCCCAGGGCCTCGGCCTGGGCGGGTGCCAAGGCAGGCTGGGCCCCGGCCTGGAGGGCGGCCCAGGCCTCGGCCTTCTGGCGCTCGGGCCAGTCCAGCACGGTGAAGGCAAGGGCCCAGAGGCGAAGGTCCACGGCGGTTCCAGGGAAGAGGAGGCTATCCTCGCCAGGGGACGTGGTGCGGCGCAAGGGCTTTCCCCTTGCGAATTGCCCCTGCCTGGCTACACTGGTTGTCTTGGCTGTTTTCACCTTTGGTTGTGAGGTTCCCATGTCCCGTCAGTGCGAAATTTGCGGCAAGAAGCCCCAGTTCGGGAACAACGTCTCCCACTCCAACAACGTCACCAAGCGCCGGTGGAACCCGAACATCCAGCGCGTCCGCGCCCTGGTGAACGGCGCCTCCAAGCGCATGCGCGTCTGCACCTCCTGCATCCAGGCGGGCAAGATCCTCAAGGCCTGCTAGGTCCGCATCCCCTCACCGAAGGCGGCCTCTGGGGCCGCCTTCTGCTGTCTGGGGGGATTGCCCCATTGCCCCCTGGCTCCCCAGGCCCAGGATGTGCTTATCCATGAGGATCCGCATGCCCCCCATCACCTGGCACCCCGAACTGGAGACCGGTCACGCTGCGATCGACCTGGACCACCGCACCCTGCTGGAGGCGCTGAACCGCCTTCAGGCGGCGATGGAGGCTGGCCAGGGGCGGGAGGAGATCGGGCAAGTGCTCGGGTTCCTGCGGGACTATACGGTTTCCCACTTCAGCACCGAGGAAGCGCTGATGCTGCGGCTCCAATACCCGAAGGCCTCGGCCCACTTCGCCGCCCACGCCGAGCTGTTGGTGAAGGTCAGCGACTACATGAGCCAGTACCGCGCCGGGGCTGAGGTCTCCCTGCCGGGCCTGCTGGGCTTCCTGCGCGCCTGGCTGGAGGGCCACATCCAGGTGGAGGACAAGGCCTTCGGGGCCTATCTCGGGACGAGGGGCCCAGAAGCTAGAGCCTGAAGCCTCCGACCGCGCTGCGCAGCCCCTCTGCCACTTCCGCGAGGTCCGAGGCAGTGCGGGTGATCTCGTGCACCGTGGCTGAGAGCTCCTGAGTGGCTGAGGCGTTCTGGGCCAGCTGGGAGTGGTTCTCCTCCACCAGCACGTTCACCTCTCGGCTGGTCTCGGTTTGGGCCTTGGCGGCTGCGCCGATCTGGTGGAATCGTCCCGCCACATCGGCAATGCGCGAGCGAATGTCTTCCAGGCTCTTGAGGGTGGTGTCGACACCCAGGACGCCCGCCTCCACCGCCTCTTGGGTGCGCTGGATGAGCTGCTCGATCTCGCTGGCTGCGCTGCGGGATCGGTCAGCCAGTTTGCGGACCTCCTCGGCGACAACGGCGAAGCCTTTGCCCATGTTTCCAGCTTTGGCTGCTTCGATGGCGGCATTCAGACTGAGGAGGTTGGTCTGCCTGGCGATTTCTTGGATGACCGTGACGGCCTTGACCATCTGACCCGTGGCCTCGCGAATCTCGGAGATTCCGGCCACGGCCTGTTGGCCGGCCTGGCTGCTGTGCTCGGTTGCGGCGACGGCTTCGTGGGTCTCCTTCGAGGAGGCTTCCAGGTGCGAGGACACATCCGCGGAACGGCCGGTGAGGTGGCCCATGGCACCCGTGACCTGTTCTCCCGAGGCGCGCAGGTTTTCGCTCACCTGGGCGATCTGGGCCACAGCTCGCGACATCTCCTCCGAGGAGGCGGCCAGTTCGGTGGAGCCCGCAGCCACCCGCTCGCTGTAGGTCGCGAACTCCTTGACGGTGCCATGGAGGTGGGCGTTGTAGGCATTGAAGGCCCGGGCCACCTCACCCACCTCGTCCTGGGTGAGCACGGGCAGCCGCAGGGTGAGGTCGGAGGCGCGGAGACCTTGGGCCAGGGCCACGATGGGCCGGGAAATCCCCCGGGCCACCGACAGGCTCACCACGATGATCAAACCCGCCAGCACAGCTAGAGGAATGCCGGTGGTCCAGGCCAGGGCAAGCACCTTGGCCCGCACGTTGTCCACATAGACGCCGGTGGCGAGGTCCCATTGCCAGGGCTGGAAGCGGCGGATGTAGCTGACCTTCGCCCGCACCTTGCCATCGGGCAGTTGCTGGTCGTAGTCGACGAAGCCGCCCTCCGGTTGCTGGGCCACCTGGTCCATGGCCTGCCAGTGGAGCTTGCCGCTGGCATCCTTGCCGCCGCTCATGTCCTTCCCCGCCAACTCGGGCTTGATGGGGTGGGCTACGATGCGGGCCCCGGGGCTGGCGATCCACAGGTAGTTGCTCTTGTCGTAGCGCATGGCCATGATTCCGGCGCGGCCCTGGGCTTGGGCCTGTTCCAGGGTCAGCTCCCCCGCCTTCACCCGTGCGTCCAGGTCAGCGAGGAAGTTGTAGCCCATGTCCACCACGTTCTGGGCGCCCTGTTTCCGCCCTTCCATGAAGCTCGTGCCAAAGGCGGGGAGCAGGTAGGCATAGAACAGCAGCAGAAAGAGGCCCAGGGGGATCAAGCCGAGCACTTGGATTTTTCGGGACACGGACAAGCGGCTGAACATGCTGAACCTCAAGAAAAACCTACGAGAGAGGGATCGGCAAGAAGCCCGCTTCTCTCGAGTACCAACACTTTTCATGGATTGGCTGGGCCCGGCAGGTGAGTCCTTAGTTCATCCCAACAGCCCCCGGGGCGCCCCGGTACACTTGCCCCATGCTGCTCGCCCTCGACACCACCACGGAGATCCTGCACCTGGCGCTGGTCCAGGGGGAGCGGGCGTGGGTGCGGCGGGTGACCGCCGGGGTCGGCCGGGGGCACAGCGAGCGCCTCCTCCCCACCCTGGAGGCACTCATGGCCGAGGCCGGGGCGGCACGGACGGATTTGACCGGCGTGGCGGCCTGCCTGGGTCCGGGCGGGTTCACGAGCCTGCGCATCGGGGTGGCCACCGCCGAGGGTTTCGGGGTCTCGGGGCTGCCCACCTGGGGATTCTCCGCCTTCGCGCTGCGGGCGGAGGCCCTGCGCCAGGCGGGGGTGGCCGGGCCGGCCTGGATCCTCCTCGACGGCCAGCGCGGCGAGGCGTTCCACCAGCGCTGGGAGGGGGAGGCCACCGAGCCCGCGGCCAAGCACCTCCTGGCGGACCTGCCCGTGCTGCTGAGCGCGGAGCCCTGGTGGGCGCCGGAGGCCTTCGCGCCGAAGGTGGCCACGGTGCTGACGGCCCCGCGCATCGCCCTGGCCGACGAGGGCCAAGCCACCCTGGCGGGCCTGGTGGCGCTGGCGCGGCGGGTGTCCCAAGGGCCGCCGGAAGCCCCCCTGGTGCCCTTCTACCTGCGGGAGACCGACGCCGAGGTGAACTTCCCCCACGCCGCCACCGGGCTGTCGGAGGCCCTGCGCCGGGGCGTGGCGCGATGAACCCGCGTCCGGCGTCCGGCCCCTGGCGTCTGGGACCGGACGAGCCCCTGCCCGACTGGGTGGTGCGCCTGGATCGAACGGCCTTCGGCACGGCCTGGAAGGCCCCCGCACCCCACGAGGCCCTGTGGCTGATCCCCGAGGTGGCCTTCGCCCGCTGGGCCTGCGTACCCGCCGCCGGGGAGGCCGAGCTACTGCGCATCGCCGTGGATCCTGCCCACCGGGGGGAAGGCCACGGGCGCCTGCTGCTGGAGGCCTGCCAGCGCGACCTGGTCGCCCAGGGGATGACCCGCCTGTTCCTGGAGGTGCGGGTGTCCAACCAGGCCGCCCTCCAGCTCTACCGCGCCTGCGGCTGGCAGCGCTGCGGCCTGCGGCCCGGCTACTACCCGGACGGCGAGGATGCGGCGCTGTGCCAGTGGGGCCGAACGGCTGCCGGGGGGCGCTTGGGCCGGGAGGCCCCATGAAGGCCATGGTGGTTTCGGAGTACGGCTCGCCGGACATCCTGCGCCTTGAGGAGGTCGCGGCGCCGACGCCCGGACCGGGCGAGGTGCTGGTCAAGGTCTGCGCCGCCTCCATCAACGATTGGGACCTGGGCATCCTGCAGGGGAAGACGCTGTTTGACCGGCTGATGTACGGCCTGTTCAAGCCGAAACGGAGGATCCTCGGTTGCGATGTGGCCGGGCGGGTGGTGGCGTTGGGCGCCCAGGTCAGCCGCTTCCGACCCGGGGATGAGGTGTTCGGGGACCTCTGCGCCTGTGGCTTCGGGGGCTACGCCGAGTATGTCTGCGCCCGCGAAAACGCCCTGGCGACCATCCCCGCCGGCATGACCTTCCCGCAGGCAGCGGCCATTCCCCAGGCGGCGCTTCTGGCGCTGCAGGGCCTGCGCGATGTGGGCCACCTCCGCCCGGGACAGAGCCTCCTGATCAACGGGGCCGGCGGGGGAGTGGGTACCTTCGCCCTGCAGATCGCCAGGGCCCTCGGGGTGACGGTGACCGCCGTGGACCGGGCTGACAAGCTCGAACGCCTGCGTGCCATTGGGGCCCAGCAGGTTCTGGACTACGAGCGCGTTGACTTCACCCGCACCGGGCAGCGCCATGACCTCATCCTCGATGTGAAGACCAACCGGTCGGCCTTGGCCTACACCCGGGCCCTCCGGGCCGGGGGCACCTATGTCACTGTGGGCGGTGCCCTGTTGCGACTCCTCCAGGCCCTGCTGCTGCGGCCGTGGATCGGCTGGGTCCACGGGAAGCGCATTCGCATCGTCGCGCTGAAGCCAAACCAGGACCTGGCCCATGTCATCGCGCGCTTCGAGGCGGGCCAGCTCGCGCCGGTGATCGACGGGACCTATCCCCTGGCGGAGCTCCCAGAGGCCCTGCGGCGGTTCCAACGGGCGGACCACCTGGGGAAGCTCATCATCACGATGGAGTAGCCCCGCCGGGCCCTTCAGGCGCGCTCGAACAGCACCACCCGGTTGCTGTTGGTGCCCTTGGCGTTGTTGTCAACGCCCCAGATGTTGGCTGTCTTGGTGAAGGTCTGGGTGTTGACCAGCACCCCGTGGGCCTTGAATCCGGCCCGCAAACCCAGGGGCAGCACCACCTCGTCCAGCTTCACCTTGCCGCGCCGGATCTCCCCCACCTCGAAGGCGACGAAGCCACCGGGGCGGGTGAGGCGGTGCAGCTCCGCGAACACCTCCGCCATGGTGTCGGACCAGGCCTCGATGGTGCGGGGCTGGCTCAGGGTGCGGCCGATGGCTTCGGCATCGAGCCCCGTGAACCAGCAGCGCAGCCAGTTGTCGCCGGTGTAGTCCACCACGTCGAGAAAGGGCGGCGAGGTGACGGTGAGGGCCATGCAGCCGTCCAGCAGGGTATGGGTCCGCCGGGCGTCGCCCGTGAGGAACCGGGCGTCCTGGGCCGCCCGGGCCAGGCGCCGCCGCTGGCTCGCGTCGAGGCCGCCCAGCAGCTGGCGCGTCTTCTTGAGGATCAGCGCGTGGGTATCGCGGTAGGTGGGCGCCTGGTTCCGCTGGACGTTGATCTGCCGCTGCTTCTCGGCGCTGAGCGCCTGGTTGGGGGGCAGGGTGTAGACCGAGAAGAACCCCGGGCTGTGGCCGGTCAGGCGGTTGGTGGCCACCATGCGAATCCAGGCGTCCAGGTCGTCCAGCTCGCCACTGGCCTGCCGCTCCAGGCACCAGTCGCGCAGGCCGCGGATCTCCGCCTCGGTGTCCGGGTGGTAGAACATGCCGAGGTCGAGGCCGCCCGTGGTGCCGCGGCGTGGAATGGCCGCGAGGCGGCGGGCCACGGCCGCCGGGTCGGGTGGCGTCAGGCGCGGCTCCGCCAGCATCCGCGAGAGGGGGTTCACGTCGTTGGCGGCCACCCGCCGGCCCAGCAGCGCCGCCTCCAGGGCGGTGGTGCCACGGCCGCTGAAGGGGTCGTAGACGCGGTCGCCGGGCTGGGTGAGGCGCTCGATGAAGTGGCGGGGCAGCTGGGGCTTGTAGCAGGCGCGGTAGGAGATCTCGTGGAGGTTGGCGGCCTGGCGCTGCCGCGAGGTCCAGAAGGCGAGGGCGAGGCGCGGGTAGGCGGTGCCCGCCACCGCCACGCTGTCCCAGGCCGCTTCGGGTGGGGGGCCTGCCTCCAGGAGCAGGGGGGAGCCTTCCGGCTGGGCCGGGATGAAGCCCGCCAGGAAGCCTCGCCGTGCCGCCTCCGCTTCCGCCATCGCCATCCGCATCTGCCTTTCGGGAAGGTTCCAGGATAGCCTGCTGGACATGGCTCCTTCGCAGCCCAAACGGCATCCCGAGCTCACGCGCCTCTACGTGGCGGTGGGGCTGGTCGTGGTGATCCTGATGATCATCCTGGCCTACAAGACCGTGGGCAACAACATCGCCGAAGGCGGCCTGGACGCCCCCTCGCGCTGGGCGCTGGTGGCCCTGGGCCTCGCCAACGTGCTGGCCATCGGCACCCTGTCCTTCATCGTGGCCCGCAGCCTCGCCAAGCTGTATTTCGAGCGCAAGAGCGGCATCCTAGGCTCGCGCCTGCGCACCCGCATGGTGGTGACCCTCTTCATCGTGGGCATCGTGCCGAGCCTGATCCTCTTCCTGGTGGGCCGCAACTTCATCAACAAGAACGTGGAGCGCTGGTTCAGCCCCGAGACCGAGCTGGCCATTCGGGACGGGCAGCGGGTGGCGGAGGACCTTCGCGCCGCCGCCCAGGCCCGCCTGGCCTTCGGCGCGGGCCGCCTGGCGGTGTCGCCCTCGGCGGAACCCCAGGCCATCCGGGCCGCCTCGGGCCTGGACCTGGTGGCCGCCTTCGGGAGCAAGGGCGAGCCGCCCGTCAAGGGGCTGGACCTGGCGCCGGGGCTGCCGCCACCGGAGCTGAGCCCCGAGCTCGGCGACACGGCGCAGGAATCCACGGAGGGCCTCTGGCTGCTGCGGGGGGTGGCCCGGGGCGACGGCACCTGGCTGGTGGGCGTGTTCATGGCCCGGGAGACCCTCGACCGCGTGGCCGCCCTGGAACAGCGGTACCGCGAGAGCCAGCAGATCCGGGCCAACAAGGACACGCTGCAGACCCTGCCGCAGAGCACCTTCCTGTTCTTGACCATGCTCACCCTCTTCTTCGCCGTGTGGTCGGGGCTGGCCCTGGCCAAGTCCCTCAGCGAGCCCATCCGCGCCCTGGCCAAGGCCGCGCAGCGCGTGGGGGCGGGGGACCTGGAGGTGCAGCTGCCCGTGCTGGGAGAGGACGAGCTGGCCCTGATGGCCCGCACCTTCAATGCCATGACCCGGGACCTGAAGACCAACCGGGCGGCCATCGTGGCCCAGGCCAGCCGCCTGGAGCAGCAGCGGGCCTATCTCGATCAGCTGCTGGCGGCCCTGCCCGTGGGGGTCATGAGCTGGCGGTCCGACGGCGAGCTGCGCACCTTCAACGCTGCCGCCCGGGCCTGGCTGGGCCTGGAGACCTTCGATCCCACCGAGTCCCGGTGGGAAGCCGTGGCTACCCTGCCGCGGCTGGGCCGCCTGCCGGCCCTGCTGACGGCCGTGCGCGAGACCGGCCGCGGGGTGCAGGAGGAACTGCGCCTGGGGGGCGAGGGCGACGGCCGGCCCGTGCGTGCCATCCTGGAACCCATCCAGGGGGGCGGCGTGCTGGCGGTGCTGGAGGACCTCTCCCTGCTGGCCCAGGCGGAAAAGCGGGCGGCCTGGCAGGAGGTGGCCCGGCGCATGGCCCACGAGGTGAAGAACCCCCTCACCCCCATCCAGCTCACGGCCCAGCGCCTCCTGCGGCGCACGCGGGAGGGGCGCCTGGAGCCCGCTGCCGTGCAGGAGGGCATGGAGACCATCCTGGGCGAGGTGTCCAGCCTTTCGCGGCTGGTGGACAGCTTCAGCCGCTTCGCGCGCCTGCCCGTACCCCAGTTCTCGCCCTGCGACCCGGCGGACCTGCTGCGCCAGGTGGCGGCGCTCTACGGCCCGAACCACCCCGAGGTCACCTGGGACCTGCGCCTGCCCCCCGAGCCCGAGTCGGCCCTCTGGGATGGCGACATGGTGAAGCGCGCCCTCATCAACCTGGTGGACAACGCCGTCGCCGCCGTGGAGGGCCGGGGCACCATCCAGCTGTCCCTCGCGCCCGAAGGCCAGGACCTGCGCTTCGAGGTGGTGGATGGCGGCGTGGGGGTGCCGGAAGCCGACCGGGAGCGCCTCTTCGAGCCCTACTTCTCCACCAAGCGCAAGGGCACGGGCCTGGGCCTCGCCATCGTGCGCCGCATCGCCCAGGACCACGGGGGCGACGCCCGCTACGAGGCCCTCGACCCGGGCAGCCGCTTCAGCCTGGTGCTGCCGAGACGCGTCTGAACGGCTACCCCTTCCGGAATGCCGCCGCGCAGTCGGGACAGAGGCCATGGGTGAAGTCCACCCCCGCATGCTGGTGCAGGTAGGTCTCCAGCGGATCCCAGATGCCCTGCTCGTCCCGGATCTTCTTGCAGCCCGCACAGATGGGGATGAGTCCCCGCAGCCGGCGGTATTCCTCCATGGAGGCATGGAGGTCCCGCTCCACCCGCTGGCCGTTGAGGACGATCAGGCCGGTGTAGAGCATGGCGTGGCCCAGCAGGTACCCCAGCAGGGCCATGGCCTGGAGGAGCGAGGGCGCCATGAAGTGCTCCGAGGCCGGGGGGAAGGCGAGGATGCCGATGCCCCGGGCCAGGTAGACAAAGGCCAGCGTGAGCAGGGTGACCTGCACCAGGCGGTTCGGCTGGCCCAGGACCGCCGGGAGGCCCCGCCAGGCCAGGACCGCGGCACGCAGGCAGAGGCCGCCGGTGGTGAAGGAGAACAGCGCCACCCGCAGCTTCAGGCTGGGGGTGAGGTGGGCGAACACGGTGTTCAGGGCGAGGACGGCCACCAGCAGGGCCAGGTAGCGGCCCAGCACCACCCGCTGGTCGGTGAAGGCGCCGAGCCCAACCACCACGAGGATGGTGCAGAGGTACAGCGCCACGTTGGCGAGGTGGAGCGAAAGGGCGTCGTGGGCAAAGTCGCGGAGGCTCAGCAGCCCCATGCCAGCGAAGCTGCACCAGGCCGAGGCCAGCCACGCGCCGAAGCCCGGGTAGGTCTTGCGCTGGCGCCACACATAGGTCATGGCGACCGACAGCGACAGGATCGACATGCCACTGGCGAGGCAGAGGGTCCGGGTGTCGATGGGCAGCGGCATGGCAGTCCCGTCTGGGTGGGCGCCCGTCAGGTCCAGCAGGCCTGGACTGGTCCCAGCCTACCCGCCGCCGTGGCCGGGGTCAGCGGACAGATTGTCGCAGGGCCCGCCGCCGCCGCAGCCAGAGGCCCACGGGCCCCAGCACCAGCCAGGCCAGCAGCACGACTTTGAACAGCGGCGACATGAGGACCCATCCAGGGGCGAAGGCCCGGGAACAGGCTCTCATGGCCCCGGCGTATGCTGGGGAGATGACCACGCCGGACGGTTCCGCAGGCTGCACCCTCCTTGCCGGTTGCGGCTACGTGGGCTCGCGGCTCGCCCAGCGGCTGGCTGGGCGCCCAGTGCTCGCCCTGGTGCGCTCCCAGGCGTCGGCGGAGGCACTGGTTCAAGGGGGCGTGGCTGCGGAGGCGGTGGACTTCGACCAGGCGGCTGCCCGCTTGGCCCTGCCCCCGTCGCTGGAGGCGGTGGTCTACCTCGCACCGCCCCCCGGGCGCGGCACCGAGGACCTCCGCCTGGCCCGGTTCCTCACCGCCCTGGGCGAAGCCCGGCCCAGGGTGCTGGTCTACCTGAGCACCACGGGGGTGTACGGCGACACCGGTGGGGCGCCCGTGGATGAAGCCTCGCCCGCCTCACCCCGGGAGGACCGCTCCCGGCGGCGGCTGGATGCCGAGGGGCAGGTGGCCCGGTGGTGCGGGGAACGGGGGGTGCGCTGGGTGGTGCTGCGGGTGCCCGCCATCTACGGCCCTGAGCGGCTGCCGCTGGACCGGTTGCGGCTGGGCGAGCCGGTCCTGCGTGACGAGGACTCTGGACCCGGCAACCGCATCCACGTGGACGACCTGGTGGCCGCCTGCCTTGCCGCGCTGGAAGGGCCAGTGGACGGTGTGGTGAACGTGACGGATGGCTGTCCCGAGAGCATGGCCGCCTTCTCCCGCCGCGTGGCGGGCCTGGCGGGGCTGCCGCTGCCCCCGGAGGTGTCCTGGCACGATGCCCAGGACCTGCTTAGTCCGGGGCTGCTGGCCTTCCTGCGGGAATCCAGGGAGGTGCGGAACGACCGGATGCTCAGGGAGCTGAACCTGGTCCCCATGGCCCCCGGGGCCGGCATCCGGGCCAGCCTTGAGGAGATGGGCTGGGTACCGCCTAGTAGCGCAGGACGCTGAAGACGGGCAGGCCCTCGACCTTCTCCCGGCCCGGCAGGGAGGTCAGCTCGATGAAGACCGTCAGCGCCACGGGCTGGGCGCCGGTGCGCTGCACGAGGCGCTGGGCGGCGGCGGCGGTCCCGCCGGTGGCCATCACGTCATCCACGATGAGTACCCGGTCCCCGGCCTTGAAGGCGTCGGTGTGGATCTCCAGGGCGTCGGTGCCGTACTCGAGGCCATAGGCTTCCGAGTGGGTGGCCAGGGGCAGCTTGCCGGGCTTGCGGGCGGGCACGAAGCCCACGCCCAGCTTCTGGGCCAGGGCGCTACCGAAGATGAAGCCCCGGGATTCCAGGCCCAGCACGTGGGTGGGCTGGAGGTTGAGCACCGGCTGGGCCATGGCCTCCACCGCCACGCCGAAGGCCTCGGCATTGGCCAGCAGGGGCGTGATGTCGCGGAAGAGGATGCCCGCCTTGGGGAAGTCCGGGACATCGCGGACGAAGGAGGTGAGTGGGCTGGAGAGGGGCATGGTTACCTGCGGAGCTCGAAGGGAAAGGGAGAAGAGGGTCCCACATCCAGGGGCTCCCAGTCCAGCCGCTGGACCCCCGCGCAGGCCGGGCCCCGGGCCAGGGCGGCCCGCAGCGCCGCCAGCGCCGGGCCGTCGCCTTCGGCTTCGCCACGGACGGTGCCGTCCGGGGCGTTGGCCACCCAGCCCGCGAGGTCGAGCGCCTGGGCCTCCCGGACGGCGAAGCGGCGGAACCCCACGCCCTGCACCTGCCCGTGGACCCGAAAGGCCACCCGCACCCTAGCCTCCGAAGGCCGCGTCGAAGTCGGCCTGGCGGGCGAGGGTCTCGGGGCAGCCCAGGTCCAGGCGCAGGGGGGTGACGCTGGCAAAGCCATCGAACACCGCCTCGGCGTCGCTGCCGGGGGCCTTGGCATAGGTGGGGCCCGCATCGCCGCCAATCCAGTAGTAGGGCGTGTTCCGGGGATCGGTGCGGCGCTCCACCAGGTCGTGGTAGGCCCGGGTGTCCTGGCTGGTGAGCCGAAAGCCCTTGGGCTCGCCCTTGGGGAAGTTCACGTTCCAGATGCGGCTGCCCGTCAGGTCCATGGCCTCCCAGCGCCCCAGGAACTGCGTGATCCAGGGCGCCACCTGGTCCAGCGAGCCCGAAGGGTGGATCGAGAAGGCGGCAGCGCGGGCGCCCTGCAGCCGGCCCTCGAAGGCGGCCCCCACGGTGCCGGAGTAGAAGACATCCTCGCCCAGGTTGAAGCCATGATTGATGCCGGAGAGCACCCAGTCGGGGGTGGCCTTCAGCACCTCGCAGACCCCCAGCAGCACGCAGTCCACAGGGGTGCCGTCACAGGCCACCCGGTCCGGGCCCACCGGGTTGAGGCGGAGGATGTTGTGCAGGCTCAGGGCGGAGGAAATGGCCGAGCGGTTGCGGTCCGGCGCCACGGTGACCACCCGGCCGAAGGGTGCCGCCGCCCGCGCCAGGGCGGCCAGGCCCGGGGCCCACAGGCCATCGTCGTTGGTCAGCAGGATCAGGCGCTCGGACATGGCCCCAGTCTAACTGGCTGGCGACCCGGTTCCGTGACTTCCCAGGAACTTGAAGAAGCGGCGGTCCCAGCCCATGAGGTGGCCCTTCACCAGGTCCAGGGCCAGGAAGGTGAGCAGCGCCGGCAGGTCGGCCTGGGCGCCCCCCATCTCCTGCTGAACCACCTTCGCCTTGGCGATGAGGCGGTTGTGCTCCTTGGCGTGGGCCACCAGGTCCGGGTAGCCCACCCGGGCCAGGATGGTCTCCTCGTCGTGGAAGTGCTGGGCTACGTGGGCGATGAGCAGCTGCATCTGGAGCTTGGCGTCGGCCGGGTAGCGGCCACTGGTGATGGAGGCCAGCAGGCTGTTGGAGAGGTGGTAGAGCTGCTGGTGCTGGTGGTCGATCTCGGGCTGGCCGCTCTGCAGCGCCTCGTCCCAGACCAGGGCGAGGATGGAAGGGGATTCGTCCTCGTGGGACTCCACCATTTCCAGGGAGGCCTCGGTGCGGTTGCGGCCCCGCTCCTTGGCGCGGTAGAGGGCGCCATCCGCCCGTGCGACCCAGGCCTCCAGCTCCTCCCCCTTCTGGCGCTGCGCCACGCCCAGGCTGATGGTCACCATGCCCGCCTGGGGCATGGCGCGGGCCTCCACTGCCTGGCGGATCTTCTCGGCGAGCATGGTGGCCCCGGCCAGGGTGGTGCCCGGGCAGAGCACGATGAACTCCTCCCCGCCCCAGCGCACCAGGGCATCGGATCCCCGCAGCTGCTCCTGTACGGTGCTGCTCACGGAGAGAAGCACCTGGTCGCCCACGCCGTGGCCGAAGGTGTCGTTGACACGCTTGAAGTGGTCCAGGTCGAAGATGACCAGGCTGAGGGGATCCTCCCGCCGGCCCGACAACGCCATGAGGCGCAGGGCGCCGTCCTCGAAGCGGCGGCGGTTCCAGGCCCCCGTCAGCCGGTCGGTGCCCGCGGCTTCCTGCATCTGGTCCAGGGCCTGGCGCAGCTCCGCATTGGCCTGTTCGCTGGCCTCCCGGGCCCGGGACAGGGCCTCGAGCTGGCTGTCATCTACCGGCTTGGGCGATGCGGCAGCCACAGGCGCGCGACCCCACCAGCGGCCCACCAGGGCGCCGCCAGCCAGCCCGGCAAGCAGGGCGGCGAGCAGGCCCGGGGTGGAGGTGGTTTCCAGCAGCATGTCGGTCCTCCCCTCCCCTATCGGTCGGATGCTACCCGAGGCTTTGGAGCGGCAGGCAAACTGTTTGCGCCTTTCCTGGCAGGATGAAGGCCACTTCCCCGCGTGCCATGACCCTCGATCCTGACCTGGCTTCCCCCATGCCGCTGGCCCCACCGGCCCTGACACCGGAGCAGGCCGGGGCGCGGGCGGCCATCCTCCCACGCCTCCGTGAAAGGATGGTCGCCTTCGCGGCATCCCGGTATGCAGGCGCCCATGCGGAAGATCTGGCGCAGGAGGTGCTGGTGCTCATCCACGAGAAATACGGCCACCTCCACCGCATCGAGGACCTGCTGCTGCTGGCCTTCCAGATCCTGCGCTTCAAGCTGGCGGCCCACCGCCGGAAGGCGGCCCGGCGGGGCGAGTTCGACGCCGTGGACGTGGATGCCTTTCCGCCCCCCTCGGACGCGCCGGACCCTGCGGCGGTGCTGGAGCGCAAGGAGCTGCTGGCGCGGCTGCTGGGGGGCATCGCCCGGCTCGGCGAGCGCTGCCGGGAGCTCTTCCGGCTGAAGCTGCAGGGGCGCAGCTTCCCGGAGATCCAGGGCCTGCTGGGGGCCGCCACCCTGAACACCGTCTACACCTGGGACCACCGCTGCCGGAAGCAGCTGCTGGAGGCCCTGGGTGGGGGCTGGGAAGGCCCTGGGCGCGCACCTGGCGGAAGGGGGGTGCCATGAAGCACACCGATGCCGAGCAGCTGCTGGGCGGCTACGCCACCGGGACCCTCACCGAGGCCGAGCGCCAGACCCTGTTCGCGGCGGCCCTTGAGCACCAGGACATCTTCGACGCCCTGGCCGACGAGGAGGCCCTGCGTGAGCTGCTGGCCGACCCTGACGCCAAGGCCCAGCTGCTGGCGGCCCTGGCGCCCCCCGCAGCGCCGAAGGCCGTGCCTCTGTGGCGGCGTCCCAGCTATCTGGGGGCGGCCGCTGGGCTGCTGGTGGCCTCCCTGGCGGGCCTGGCCGTCCTCCGCAGCCCCCAGCCGGTGCCCGCCCCGGCCCGACTGGCACCAGAGGCGGTCCCGGCGCCCAAGACCGCAGCGCTCTCCCTCCGGGCAGAGGCGCCGGAGGCACCGGAGCCCAGGCCCACCCGGAAGGCCAAGGCCGCGCTTCAACCGTCCCAAGCAGCGCCCCCGGAACCTGCGGCTGGCCTGGCCGCGTCCGGAGGGGCGGTGGCTCCCATGGAAAGGGCCCAGGAAGCGGTCGCCGACGCCCAGCCTGCCCTGGCCCAGGACCGGCTGGCGAAGAAGGCCGAGGCGCGTCCCCCTGCCGCGCTGGCCGCAGTCGCCCAGGACAAGGAGGACCGAACCTTGAACCAGGGCTCCCAGCTGGCCCCCGCGGAGGCAGCGGGGGCCGTGGTGAGTGGCCTTGTGGGCGGGGTGGCTCCCCCGACGGCCGCCTCGCCCAGGCCTGCCCGGCGGGCCGAGGCGAAGGCGTTGAGCCCGGACCCGGCCTGGGCCCTCCAGCCCCAGCCCGATGGCAGCACCCGCATCGAGGTGAAGGGGGCCGCCGAAGCCCAGGCCGTGCTCCTCAGGCGGCGGGGCGCCGAGGTGACGGTGCTGTCCCTCCGCCCGGTCGCGTTCGGCCCGGGGTGGACCCGCTGGGCCACCACCCTTCGGCTGGTCGCCGACGATCGCCTGGATCTCTACCTGCTGAACACCCCCGTGGCCGAGCCCGCCCGGTTGCCGGAGACCGACCCCGTGGATGGGGTCCGGATCCGGATCCATCCGGCGCCCCCCCGATAAGCGAACGTGACTGCCGGTTGAGTGCCCGGGGCCGTCGAAGGTCGAGCGCCGACCGACATGCACCCATGGCATGGACAAGGCCCCGTTGCAGCGACGAAGGAAAGCGGGGCCCTGGATAGCTGACTGCCTTATCCTGATCCTCATTCTCGAGGTCAATGCTCATGTCCATGCTCGCCCGCATTCAGGCTCTCGGCGCCGTCTGCCTTGTCTCCTTTTCACCCCTGAGTGGGGCCCCTCAGGGAATCGCTCCAGAACCCGTGTTGATGGCTCAGGTGAGTGACTATCCCCAGGGCCGCATCCAGATCGGCCATGCGAACCTGCTTCTGGAACGGGGCGAAGCCAGCCCCTTGATGATCGGAGATCGCACGGTCGGGTTGTTCTACCGGGGCGGCGGGACCTTCGAGTTCACCTCCGACCTCCCCTTCGAGTGGGCGGTCATGCGCCACAACCTGGCGAAGGATGGCCATGCCAAGCCGTCGGAGACACCCGCCGGGCTCCACCTCCAGGACCGCGTCAAGCAGGTGGTTGTGATCATGGCCGGACACCCCCTTCAGGGTCTGCCACTGGGCCCCGCCCTCGAAGCCAAATCGCTGGCCTTCGAATACGACCTGCATGTGAAGCGCTTCTTTGGACAGCAACGCTCGCCCCTGGGGCAGGGCCTCGCCTACCAGGCGCTCCAGGGTGAGAACAAAGCTAAGGTCATCCTGCTCGTACAAGGGGAGCGGGACAGCTGGTACTACCACTACGACGCGGTCCAAGGCCTCCTTGAGCGGCTTGAGTTGAGGGGGCAGGGTGGAGGCGTTCTGGTTTCGAACCTGCCCATTGGTTGGAGCCGCAAGGACCCGCTTGGCCCTGAATGCACCCTCACCCATGTGGAGCTTGCCCTGAGCCTCGACCAGGGACTCAAGGGGGAGTTGGTCGCCAAGGAAACCCTCGTTCCGGCGCTGAGTGGCATGAAGGCAGTGCGGTTGGACCTGGAGAGCTTCGATCAGTTCCAGGAGGTGCCCGTCGGGTCGGCCAAGGTCAGTGCCGTGCAGGATGCCCAGGGACGGAGCCTGGCTTTCGACCACAGGGCCGGGCAGATCCTGGTGAGCCTGGAAGAGGCCACCCAGGCAGGCGTTCCCCTGGCCCTGACCTTTCGCATCGCCAACCCCATCCTCGACCAGTTCACCCTCTCGAACTATTGGGAATTAGGAATCCGTCCCTGGTTCCCACAGCCTGCCCTTGCAGGCCAGTACTACACGGTGAAAGCCTCGATGCGGGTCCCAGATCCCTTCACGCCCTTCATGGGTGGCACCACCCTCCGGCGGGGCCGGGGGGAGGGCTTCAGCGAACTCGAGGTTGCCATCAACCGCCCGGTGCAGTTCTTCACCATGCACGGGGGAAATTACAAGGTGACCGAATTGAAGGACGGGGACCTCCTCATCCGTGTCTGCAGCTCGAAGAACATGGGGGGACAGGAAGAGCGCCTCGCCAGAATGACCTCCCAAATGATCAGGGGATACGAGACGTTCCTCGGTCCATTTCCTTTTCGCGAATACAACGTGATCCAACGCCCCGATTGGGGCTACGGCCAGGCACCGCCAGGGCTGATGATGATCACGTCAGAAGCCTTCAATTCCCTTGGGAATGACCTGAACCAACTTTTCTCGAAGGGCATCAACCAGCGGGTGGCCCATGAGATCGCCCACCAGTACTGGGGCCACGTCGTCAAAATGGCCACCTATGACGAGCAGTGGATCACGGAGGCCTTCTCGGAATATTGTTCGGCCCTGATGATGCTGAAAACCAAGGGACAGGGGCAGAAGGCCTATGACAGCCTGGTGGAACACTGGAGCCGGCGGGCAAAAGCCTCCAGCCTGAGCGCCTCAATCTTCACGGCCAACCAGATCGGGGACCTGGCCATGCCCTTCAATGCCGAAGAAGCCCGGTTCGATTTGATCTACAACAAGGGCGCCTTGGTGCTCTACAGGCTCCACAAGGATCTGGGCGATCAGGCTTTTTTCCGGTTTCTCAAGGCCTTGCAGGTGGGCCTGAACTTCAAGTTCGCCACCAGCCTGGATCTCATTGATGCCCTCAAGGCCGTGGCGAAGAAGGACTTCACCCCCTTGTTTGAAGACTGCATCTGGGGGACGGCCCTTCCCAGCCGCTGAAAGGCGGGGGCCCCCACGATCATAAGCAGCTGATCCCAGCCCGGAGATTTCCCTCTTTCTTTAGGTGAAAGGGGGGCCCGCCTCGCGGCATTCCCTCCTGAACCGCGCCATGCCGGCGCGGCCCCTCCGGGAGGATTCCATGTCGTCACGCCGCGCCACCGCCACCCTGCTCGCCTGCTGTGCCGGGCTTGCCGTCACCTTCCAGGGCGATGCCCAGGCCCGCAGCCGGCCGCAGCCCATGCAACAGCTGCCTCCCCCGGCGGGGGACGAGGTTGATCGTGTGGGCTCTCCCTATTTCTTCGTGCCGGGTGGGGACGCGTCCCTGGACCAGCTGCCCTTGAAGGCCACCTCCGCCAAGGTGGCCATCGCCGGGGTGATCGCGGACGTGAAGGTCACCCAGGTCTACCGCAACACCGGCACGAGGCCCCTGGAGGCCATCTACGTTCCCGGGCTCCACGCGCTCCGCGGTCTACGGGCTGACCATGACCATCGGCAACCGGGTGCTGAAGGCGCAGATCAAGGAACGCGGCCAGGCCCGGGCCGACTACGAGCAGGCCAAGCAGCAGGGCCGCAGCGCCTCCCTGCTGGAGCAGCACCGACCCAACGTCTTCCAGATGAACGTGGCGAACCTCCTGCCGGGGGACGAAATACGGGTCGAGCTGGCCTACACCGAGCTGCTGGTGCCCACCGAGGGCACCTACGCCTTCGTCTATCCCACGGTGGTAGGGCCCCGGTATGCGGGCCGCGCGGGCACCGAGTCCAGCACGGGGGAGGCCTGGGTGGCCAATCCCTACACCCATGCGGGCGAGAAGCCCGCTGCGACCTTCGACCTGGAGGTGAAGCTCTCGGCGGGCCTGCCCATCGCCCGCTTGACCTGCGACACCCACAAGGCCACCATCGCCTTCGATGGCCAGGCGGACGCCACCCTGCGGCTCGACCCCAGCGAGGCCCACAGCGGCAACCGCGACGTGATCGTGAAGTACCAGCTGGCGGGTGGGACCGTGCAGTCAGGGCTGCTGCTGGATCAGGGGCAGGACGAGCGCACCTTCCTGCTCATGGCCCAGCCCCCGAAGCGGGTGACGCCGAAGGACCTGCCGCCCCGCGAGTTCGTCTTCATCATGGATGTCTCCGGCAGCCAGATGGGCTTTCCCATCGAGATGTCGAAGAGGCTGATGAAGGAGATGATCCAGGGCCTGCGCCCCCAGGACCTCTTCAACGTCATGGTCTTCGAAGGCACCTCGGCCTTCTGGTCGCCTTCGGGGTCACAGCCTGCCACCCCCGCGAACACGCAGCAGGCCCTGGCCTTCGTGGGCTCGCAGCACGGCGGGGGCGGCACGGAGCTGGGCAGCGCCCTGCGGCGGGCCCTGGGCCTGCCCCGCGTGCCGGGCATCTCGCGCACCTTCGTCGTGTCCACGGATGGCTACATCAGCGCCGACGGGAAGGTCTTCGACCTCATCCGAGCCAACCTGGGCTCGGCCAACCTCTTCGCCTTCGGCATTGGCACCTCGGTGAACCGCCACCTCATCGAGGGCATGGCCCACGCGGGCCAGGGGGAGGCCTTCGTCATCACCAGGCCCGAGCAGGCGGCCGCCGAGGCGGCGAAGTTCCGGGCCTATGTGTCGTCGCCGGTGCTCACCAACCTCAAGCTCACCACGAACGGGTTCCAGGTGCAGGACCTGGAGCCGATCCAGCTGCCGGACGTGCTGGCGGACCGCCCGGTGATCTGCCTGGGCAAGTGGACCGGCGAGGCCAGGGGCACCATCACCCTGTCGGGGGTGAGCGGCAGCGGGCCCTGGCACCAGACCTTCGACGTGGGGCAGGTGAAGCAACGCCACCATGGCGCCCTGCGCCAGCTCTGGGCCCGCCAGCGCATCCAGCTGCTGTCGGACTACGATCAGTTCGGGCAGGACGAGGGCCGCAAGGCCGAAGTCACGCGGTTGGGGCTCACCTACCACCTGCTGACCGCCTACACCTCCTTCGTGGCGGTGGACACGGAAGTACGGAATGCCGGTGGCTCCAGCACCTCGATCACCCAGCCGCTGCCCCTGCCTGAAGGCGTCTCGAATGCCGCCATCGGCTACGCGGGAGGCACGGCGGGCGGCCTGGTGGGGGGGGTGGCGGGCAACCCGCTGGCCTATGCCCCCGCACCGATGGCGCTGCGCTCGGCGAAGGTGGACCTCCTGGCCACGGAGGCGACCCAGGATCAGGTGGAGCGGAAGGAGAAGGCCCCTGAAGCCTCATCCCGCCTGCGCGTCCTGACGTTCATGGCCCCGGAGGGCCTCCAGGAGCCTGCCGCCCTGCGGCGGGAAGTCGAAGCGCGCCTGCTGGATCCGGCCCTCTCGGCCGCCCTGGCCAGCCTGCCGGCAGGCACCATCTTGCGGCTGCAGGTAGATCGGACCGGCCAGGTGGTGACCGCCACCTTCAGCTGCGGCTTCCCGAGCGCCGCCCGGGCCAAGGCCTTGCTTGAGGTCTGGCGGCTGCGCGGCTGGGGCGGCCGCAAGGGGGGCACCCTGGTCCTCACCCTGGGCTAGGTGGTCCTGCCAAGGCATTCGCGCGTCTCTCCTGGCCGGGGAGGCCCGCGGGTGCCTGGCGCCCCACCGCCCTGGGCGTACCTTCGGAACATGCAACGGCAGGCGGGCGTGATCCTGATGCTGGTAATGGCGGGCTGTCACCCGGAACCGGCCCCGCCAGATCCCGTGGAGGCGACTGTGGATACCGAGGCCCGGGCCCGCATGGTGCAGGAGCAGCTCCAGCCCAGAGGCATCCATGACCCCCGGGTGCTTCGGGCCATGGGCCAGGTGCCCCGCCATGCCTTTGTGCCGGACCCCCAGCGTGGGCGGGCCTACGAGGACGGACCCCTGCCCATCGGCCACGGCCAGACCATCTCCCAGCCCTACGTGGTGGCCTTCATGACCGAGGCGCTGGCGCCCCAGCCCTCGGACCGGGTGCTGGAGGTCGGCACGGGCTCGGGCTACCAGGCCGCCGTGCTCTCCGGGCTGGTCAAGGAGGTCTTCAGCATTGAGGTCCTCCCGGCCCTGGCCCGCCAGGCCCAGGCCGACCTCGCCGGGCTCGGCTTCCACAACGTGCAGGTCCGGGTGGGCGATGGTCACCTGGGCTGGCCGGAAGCCGCCCCCTTCGACGCGATCATCGTCACCTGCGCCCCCGAGCAGGTACCCCCTGCGCTGGTGGCGCAGCTGAAGGTGGGCGGGCGCATGATCATCCCCGTGGGGTCCCAGTGGGGCGCGCAGGAACTGCTCCTCCTGCGCAAGGAAGCCACGGGGCTGCACCGGCAGGCGGTGCTGCCGGTGCGGTTCGTGCCCATGGTGGGCGGGCGGTAGGGCGGATGGCTACTTCAAGGCGGCGAGGAGCGCTTCCACCGGCAGCCGCTTTTGGTAGTCGGCCTCCACGTGGGACAGCAGGATGGTGCCGTCCTGGCCGATGAGGTAGGTCCCGGGCATGGGCAGCTCGAAGCTGCTGTCGCCATTCTGCTTCACCAGGTCGATGCCGAACCTCTGGTAGATGGGGACCACCGCATCGGCCAGCTTGAAGACGAGGCCGTAGGTTCGGGCCACCTTGTTCCCCACATCGCTCAGGACCGGAAAGGTGAGGGCGTCCTGCTCGGTGGTGGAGAGGGTGTACTCCGGCAGCTGCGGCGAGACGGCCACCAGCTGGGCGCCCTTGGCCCGCAGCTCGGCCAGGTGCTCCTGGTAGCTCTTGAGCTGGCGGTTGCAGAAGGGGCACCATCCCCCGCGGTAGAAGGTGAGGATCACCGGCCCCTGCTTCAGCAGGTCGGACAGCCGCACGGTCTGGCCCTTGGCATCAGGCAGGGCGAAATCCGGGGCCTTCTGGCCCTGGTGGACCGCCCGCTCCGCCTGGCCGGACTGCACCAGGTCCGCCGTGGCCTTGGCCAGGATGGCCCTGGGATCGGGCGCCGGGGCCGGCGGCGCCTGCGCCATTACGGGCAGCAGCCCCGCACTCACCAGGACAAGCCAGGCCTTCTGCCATGCGCGCATGCAACCTCCCAGGGCGGGCCAAGGCCCGGTGAAGGTTGGGTGAACGCCGGCCCCAGGTTGTGACCGGACGCGGAACCGCCCAGTTGTCCGGGCTGTGGTTCAACGGGACGGGAACCGCACCCCCACCTGCACCTGGATGTCGAAGACGCCGCTGTCGTCCTCGGAGCCGGTGCTCGTCTGGGTGTGGAGGCGCTTGCCGGGGCCCAGATACATGCCGGTGTTCCAGTAGAACCAGGTGCCGAAGGTGCGCGTGTAGCCCCCGCCAAGGAGGGGGGCGGTGGTGCTGGCATGGCTGATGTCGCCATACACCAGGGATTTCTCCGCCTTCTTCCACTGGTACACGGCCCCGCCGACGTACCAGCTGCCGGGTCCCTTGGGGCGAAACAGGTAGGTCACCAGAGGGCCGGTCCGGGTCTCGGTGGTCTCGGAGAGGGCGCGTCCGGTGAAGGGGTCGTGGAAGGTGTCCATCCACTGGACATGGCGGAAGCCAACGGTCCAGGGCCCCTCGCCGAGCTGGTAGCTGAGCTGCACATCGGCCCCCCTGGGCGCGAAGGAGAACACACCGACCCCGAGCCGGACGTCCCCCGCGGGCAGAGGCGAGGATCCCACCAGGCAGATCAGGGGAACGAGGACGCGCCGCCGCATGGTCCGCCTCAAGTCACGGGAAAGGCCGCGAGTGGTATACACCCATCCACACCCTGGGCACTCAAAAAAGCATCGGAATGTCAGGGGACTTCTAGTGTCCTAAGACCTTGGACGGCCATCCCTCCGCGCAGGGGTTCGGACCCGTCACCAGTCCGGCCGTGGTTCGAAGCCGCTCGGGGGATGGGTCCACACGCCAATCGGGCCTGTTGAAGAGGGGCCGCCTCGTCAGCCTCCCTCCACACCTTGCAGGCCGCGCCCTGTTGCTCCGCAGGGGCCTTGGTGCCGCAGGGGGTGGCCACTGCTCACGCGCACGTGGCGCACAAGACACCCAGTCCGTGTGGGCAGGATCCTGGGGTCGATGCGAACTCCCTGTGGAGCGAGCCAAGGCAGTAAGGCTGGAGCGCCCACAAGACAGGTTCCCTTGCGGCCTTCGGGCCCCTGGGTGGAGCGGGCCCTCTAGGGCGGAGCCTCAGTCTGGAGCGATTCAATCCTCCGCTCTGCTGAGATCTCGACCGCGATGGCTGCGGCCTGTTCGGCGGCGATGCCTTCCGTGCGGCGTTCGTACTCTTTCTCCTCAAGGCCGTCCCTGGCGCGGAGCAAAGTGTCTGCGGCCTGCTCCTGTTCTCCAGGCAGGTCCAGCCGCAGTTCCTCGATGAGCATCATCACCGTGGCCGCGACAGGCAGCGCAAGGAGAGCCCCGAGGAGGCCCATCAAGGTGCCACCGACCATCAGGGCGAAGAACACCACCGAGGACGGGAGGCGCAACACCTTGCCGTAGATTTGCGGGATCAGGATGCGGCTTTCGAACTCTTCGTAGCAGAGCATGGCCACCAGGACGATGGCCGCCGTGGTGGTGCCATGGCCGAGCGCCGCGATGACCGCGGGCACAATTGACAGGACGGCGCCGATGTAGGGCAGGACATCGGCGATGGCCGCGAACAGCGCCAGGGCCAAGGCATTCTCGATGCCGCAGGCAGTCAACAGGATGAAGGTGAAACACCCGATGAGCAGACAAGTGATCAGCTGGCCACGGATGTAGGCGCCAATGATGGTTTCCAGGTTCAGCATGATGCGGGACAGGCGGAGGTGGTGCGTGCGGGGGACAAGTGCATAGAGCCCTCCCCGCAGGCGATCGCGATCGATCATCATGTACATGGCGAGGAACATGGCGCTCAGCCCGTAGGCGGCGATTCGAAAGATACGCAGCGAGTAGGTAAAGGCCGTCACACCGACCGTGTTGCCGGGGGCGTCATACCGGAGGTTGCGCAGCCAGTCCGCGAAGGGCGCGCTCAGGTGGTAGTGGGAGAGCTGTTCAGCCAATCCCGAACGGAAACCTGGTTCGCGCTCCAGCAGGGCTGCCGCCTGGGCCGCGATGGAGGGGATGGTCATGGTCAGGATGAGAACGGCGAGGAGAAAGACCCCCGAGAACAGGAGGGTGATTCCCAGCCCGCGCCGAGCCCCATGGTCCTCCAGCCATTGAACGGCCGGGTTCAGGGTTTCCATGATGAACAGGGCGACGATGAAGACGAGGATCACAGGCCACAGCCGGATTACCAGCCACAGCGACATGAGGATAAGGACCAGCCGGAGGAGGGTGGATCTGGAGACCTCGAGCAGGATCCTGCGGGTTCGTGCGTCCCCCGTTCCTGTGGGCCCCGGGTCAGTACGGCGCCTCCGATCGGGGGGCTCTGCTGGATCCTCGGATTGGGGCCCCGTGGGGGTTATGGGTCTGCTCAAGGGGTCACCTCTATCCAAACTTCGTTGCGCCGCAGGAACCAGAGCTGGAAGGGGGAGTTGAAGCGGGCGAAGGTGGCCTCGCCAGTCGACGGGATGCCATCCGCCTTCAGGGCGGCGATGAGTTCCTTGCGATGCTTCTGGTAGTTGGCTTCCGACCAGGAGCCCGAGTAGCGGATCACGGCGAGCTGGCGTGGGGGGATCGACCGGAGGTGGATGCGGTCATCATCGGGTTTCGGCAGAGCGGCCAGGGAGAAGCTCGACGGCATGGTGAATTGCCCGAGAATCCCCCACGGGGTCTGCACCAGGTTCACGGGGGCCGCCATGGCGATCTTGTCCGCCGGGGCCTTCTGGGTCGTGAAAGGTCCCTTGACCCGCTTCGTCCGGGACTGGTTGTGGCCAGACATGTAACCGGTCAGGATCTCGAATCCACGAGGGCCGGCTTCTTCGAAGCCGGCCTCGATGCGCGTTTCCGCCACGATCACCGCGTCGTACCTCCGCAGCTCGAACTGCGGGGTTCGGCGCTCGAGGGTGAAGGGGTGTTCCTCGACGGCCATGGCCGCTCCTGGAGCCAGGGACACCCGCAGCAGCGGTTTGGGCACATCAGCCATGCGGTGATCCGTGGGTTGCAGAAAGGCCAGCGCGAATTGGATTCGGCCTCGCGTGGTCAGCCGGCGGCCACAGATGGGCCCGGGTTCAACTGCAGCTTCCGTTCCGAACCACGGGTCGGAGCTAACGGGTCACGGAATCAGCGCCCTTGAGAGGGTCTGGCGTCCCTCCCCCGACCCGGTCCGAGGCTGGGGTCCATCAGAATGGAGCCGTGAGCCCCTCAATCCGAACGAGTGGCGCTTCGACTTCAGGGGAATCCGCTTTGACGGGAACCCTGCATCATCCTGATGGACTCCAGGCGCGTCCGGGGCTCCAAGCCATCAGCAAGTAATTTATTAATAATTGTTTATAGTCTGGCGCGGGACATGCTAATCCCTGGGCATGGTTCACGTCCAAGCACTGAACCAGCCCAGGAGTCCACATGCGAACCAAGGTCATCCTTCCGGTGCTGTCCGTCCTCATCCTGTCTGCCTGCCTGGTCGCACCCAGGCCGGGCGGCGGATTGCAGGTTATTCCGATCCTCCCAACGATCGTGGAGGTCGATGCGGACAACTACTACTACCAAGACGGCTATCACTACTTTTACGACAGTGACCGCTGGTACTACGCTTCATCGAGAAACGGCCGTCGCAGCGAGCTGCCGCGTTCCCATTGGCCGAAAGAGACTCGCCGACGCGGGCAAGGCCACGACCGTGAGCGCGGCCACGACCGTGAGCGCGGCCACGACCGTGAGCACTAGGCAGTCCGTCTCACCACCTCGCCGCTGAGCGCCCTCCCATGAAGGGGATGTCCAGATGTCCGCGCGCATCACCTGGGGCGCGCCCCTGCAAGCTGAAAAGGAAGGTTCCATGAAACCCACTGTCCTCCTCGCCTTCCTGCTGATCGCCGCAGGCGTTGCCGCCCTTGCCTACCAGGGCTTCACCTACACCACCCGGGAAAAGGTCATCGACATCGGCGATGTCCATGTGATGGCTGACAAGACCAACTCGGTGCCAGTGCCACCCATCCTTGGCGGCTTCGCCATCGCCGGGGGCATCCTGCTCCTGGTGCTGGGGCGGCGGAAGGCCTGAGTCCATCGACGCCAATTCGCACCTGACCTCACCTTGAAAGGGAATCCTCCGATGCTCGGAATCATCCTGATCGTCCTCGTCGTCCTGATGCTGGTGGGAACCGTGCCCCGCTGGCCCCACAGCCGGAACTGGGGCTACTATCCCAGCGGCGGACTGGGGCTGGTCCTCCTCGTCCTGATCGTGCTGCTGGTCCTGGGCCGGATCTAGGTCTACTCCGTCGGAGCACTCGTGGGCAGCCTGTTCAGATTGGGAGTCTGTTCCGCGAACGTGCTGGCGCTTGGGCTGGCTTGGCCGCTCCAGGCGGCTAGGCCGGTGCGATCCTGGAAGGCCTGGGAGGCCCAGAAGGCCCTCATCAGCCGGATCGACGTGGAGATCGGAGATGTCTTCGATCTCTCCAATCCCAAGGAGAACATCTGGATTGGCCGCACGGCCAACCACCTTCATGCTTCCACCCGTGAGAATGTCATCCGCAGGGTGCTTCTGTTCACGGCCGGGGATCCGGCGAGTGAGCGCCGCATCTATGAGACCGAGCGCCTCCTGCGCGCGCTGTCCTTCGTGAAGCAGGCCCGGATCGATCCGGTGGTTCAGCCGGATGGCAGCCTGGTGGCCGTGGTGAGGGTGCGGGATGCCTGGACCACTCAGGTCGACGCGGGTTTCTCGCAGGTGGGCGGGCAGAAGTCCATGAACGTCGGGATCGACGAACAGAACTTCCTGGGGACAGGCAAGCGGGTCTCCTACGATTGGTCGAAGAATCATGAGCGCAGCACCTGGGGGTTCGCCTACGGGGATCCGCAGCTCTTTGGTACCCGGTGGAATCTGGCCGCCCACACCCAGTACCTCAGCGATGGCTTCGTGCGGAGCCTCCAGGTGGAACGGCCCTTCTTCGCCCTCGACACCCCTTGGTCCGCAGGACTGGCCTCATCCCATAGCCACACCAGCCTCTACCTCTACGACCGGGGAGCTCCCATCCTCCAGGCGCCCTTCGTCCAGAACGAAGTGCGGGTCTTCGCGGCCATGAAGGTGAGCGAGACCGAAAGCCGCGTGTGGCGGGCGGGCCTGTTCCTCAAACGACAGGACACCACCTATGGGCTGATCACACCGATCGGGCTCCCCAGCCTGGTGCCGGTGCCCGAGCTGACCAGTCGGCGCCTTCGGGGCCCGGGCCTCATCCTTTCCACTCAGGAAGACGCCTTCGAGGAATTCGAGAACCTGCAGGGCATGGACAGCCCCGAGGACTACAACCTGGCCTGGACCGGCAGCATGGAACTGGGTATCTACAGCTGCGCTTGGGGGTCCACCCTGGCCGCTCCCTTCTTCAAGCTGCAGGTGGCCAAGGGCTGGTCCTCCTCCAGCGAGAACCTCACCCTCTTCTCCGCTTCTTGGGCCGGGCGGAAACCCGGCACCGGTTTGCAGGACAGCCTGGCGTCCTTCTCCCTGGTGAGCTACCACAAGCTGGCCGAGAACCAGATCCTCTCAGGCATGGTGGCCGTGGACCGGGCCCTGCGACCGGATCCCGAGCACTGGTACTACCTGGGCGGCGACCAGGGCATGCGGGGCTTTCCCAACCAGCTTCATCCCGGCGATGCCCGCTGGCAGGCCTCCTTCGACTACCGCTACCTCACCGAACAGCGCTGGTGGGGACTGGTGCGGCTGGGGTACAGCGCCTTCGTGGACCTGGGCTCCGTGCACCAGCTGGATGGGCAGGGGTGGTCCCGCACCTACTCCGATGTGGGCGTCGGCCTCCGCCTGGGCAACCTCAAGAGCTCCGTGGGCCGGGTGATCCTGCTGAACGTGGCCATGCCCCTGAACCGCGAGCCCTACCAGGCGCGCTGGCAGTTCACCGTCGGCAACACCATGCGGTTCTGACCGCAGTGTGCGGCGGATGGCACCGGAAAAGCCCTTCGAATTGGTGGAAGTGGCTCGTCACTCTGATGGGCCGAGCGAGCCCCCCTTCCGCCATGGGTTTGGCAAGGATAGCCATTTGAGTGCTTAGACAACGGAACGGAATCTGCTTGCTGTACCGGACGGGGCATTCCCTTTGCCGGGACAGCCCCTTCTTCCCAGTGCGTTCCTCAGTCAAGCCACTTTCCCGCGGATCCCGGGCATGCTCCACGACGAGCGTGTTCGCGTCCCTTCCTTTCGGGGCAGGGGATCAGGCGGCCTTCACCGCAGTCTCATTCGCACCAATCTTCATCCTTCCGGGGATGCGGTCAGGATGGGCGTATAAGTAGGTGGGGTGCTGCATGCATCTTCGGCCTCGCGATCCGCACGTCGCTCCGCGGTTTCCCAGAGGTCCGCCATGTCCATCCTTGAACCCGAACCCGGCAGCACCAGCCCCGGTGCAGGGCAGAAGGTCACCTTCCGGACCATGGGGTCCATGGCAGGGGTGATTCTGCTGGCCGCGCTGCTGGTCATTCCTTCCTTCTGGGCCTACGCCAAGATCAAAGGCTCCGCCAGGGCCCGGCTGCATACCAACGAAGTGATCAGCGAGGCTGGCGAGCTGCTCGCGGCCCTGAGTGACGCTGAAACGGGCGAGCGAGGGTTCGCCTTGACCGGCGACGAGACGTTTCTTGAACCCTACGAGGCCGCGCGCGGCAGGGCCGAGCGTCGCCTGGAATCCTTGCGCCGACTGACTGCCGACAGCACTCCCCGGCAACATCTGGAGGCCATGGCGCCCCTGGTTGAAGCCAAGTTGACCCAAATGGGGGGAGTCATCCAGCTGCGCCAGAAGCAGGACCTGCAGGCGGTCCTCGCGGCCGTGAAACAGGGCGAAGGCCAGCGGTTGATGGCAGCCATCCGCCTCGAGATGAAGGCGTTCCTCCAGATCGAGGAGGATACCCTGGCCAGGCAGGAGGCCGCCTTCCAGGCGAGCATGAGCAACCTGCTCGTGGTGATGGTCATCCTCAGCCTGTTCACCCTGTTGGTGGCGCTCACCTTCATCAATGCGATCCGCCAGCAGTCCAAGCAGAAGCTGAAGAACCTCATTCACCAGGAAACCAGGCATCTGCTGGGCATCCAGGAAGAGACCAACGACCGCCTCCAGCTGGTGAATGCGGCCTTGCTGGAAAGCGAAGAGAAGCTTGCGGTCACCCTCAACTCGATTGGCGACGCCGTCATCGCCACCGATGCCGAAGCCTGTGTGCGGCTGATGAATCCCATCGCGGAGCAGCTCACCGGCTGGACGGTGGCGGAGGCGATCGGTCATCCCTTGGCGGAGGTCTTCCGCATCATCAACCTGGATACCCGCCAGCCCAGCATCGCGCCCGTCATGGAGACGCTGGCTCACGGCTCCGTCCAGGGCCTCGCCAACCACACGCTGCTGATCGCCCGGGATGGCTCGGAGTGCCACATCGCCGACAGCTGTGCGCCCATTCGCAACCATGACGGGCAAGTGGTCGGCGCGGTGCTCGTGTTCCGGGATGTCACCAAGGACTATGCGGCCCAGCGGTCGTTGCACGACAGCTCGGCCCTGGTGCAGGCGGTGCTGCGCACCGTGGTGGACGGCATCATCACCATCCAGGCGCGTGGGGGCATCATCGAGAAGGTGAATCCGGCGGCCGAGCGGATGTTCGGCTACCCGGCCTCCGAACTCATCGGCCAGAGCTTCAGCCTGCTGATCCCGGAGCTCGACCAGGATCAGATCGACGGGTCCCTGGCCTACTACCAGCCCGGAGAGCACGCAGAGGCCAGCAATCTGGGCCGCGAGGTGGAGGGCCGACGCAAGGATGGTCAGCCCTTTCCCCTTGAGATGGCCGCCAGCGAGATGAGCCTGGGGGGCCAGCGCTACTTCACGGGGATCCTGCGTGACATCAGCTCGCGCAAGCACGCGGAAGCGGC
Source organism: uncultured Acidobacteriota bacterium (assembly GCA_963740385.1). GTDB lineage: Bacteria > Acidobacteriota > Holophagae > Holophagales > Holophagaceae > Geothrix. The sequence continues at coordinate 896,355 of CAVUDX010000002.1, read as the reverse complement.
CCTGCTGAAGGCCGGGGCGCTCCAGAGCGCCATTTTCAACAGCGCGAACTTCTCCAGCATCGCCACCGACGCCATGGGCGTCATCCAGATCTTCAATGTCGGAGCGGAGCGGATGCTGGGCTTCACCGCCAGCGAGGTGCTGAACAAGGTCACCCCGGCCGACATCTCCGACCCCGAGGAACTCATCATCCGCGCCAGGGGCCTAAGCCTTGAGCTGGATACCCCCATCCAGCCCGGTTTCGAAGCCCTGGTGTTCAAGGCTTCCCGGGGCATCGAGGACATCTACGAGCTGACCTACATCCGCAAGGACGGCAGCCGCTTCCCCGCAGTGGTCTCGGTCACCGCCCTCCGGGATGCGCAGAATGCCATCATCGGCTACCTGCTGATCGGGACCGACAACACCGCCCGCATGGTGATCGAGGCCGAGCGGACCCGGCTGGATCTGGCCCTGCAGGACAAGAACGCCGAGCTGCAGAGCGCCCGGATTGTCGCGGACAAGGCCAACCAGGCCAAATCCGAGTTCCTATCCAGCATGAGCCATGAGTTGCGCTCTCCCCTGAATGCGATCCTGGGGTTTGCCCAGCTCATGGACTCGGCTACCCCGCCCGCCACCGCGCCCCAGAAGGCCAGCATCGACCGGATCCTCCATGCCGGCTGGTACCTGCTGGAACTGATCAACGAGATCCTGGACCTCGCCGTGATCGAATCCGGGAGGCTCTCCATCTCGGAAGAGCCGGTTTCGCTCGAAGAGCTGATGGTCGATTGCCGATCCATCCTTGAGCCCCAGAGCCAGGAGCGGGGCATCACGCTGACGTTCCCGACCTTCCCCGTACCGGTCTTCGTTCAGGCCGACCGGGTCCGGCTGAAACAGGTCCTGATCAACCTCCTGTCGAACGCCATCAAGTACAACCGGCCCCATGGCACCGTGGAGGTGGTGTGCGCCACCCCCCTCCCCGGGCGCATCCGCATCAGCGTCAAGGACACCGGCCAGGGGCTGTCGCCGGACCAGCTTCGGCAGCTCTTCCAGCCCTTCAACCGCCTTGGCCAGGAGCGCAGCAGCGAGGAGGGGACCGGCATCGGCCTGGTGATGAGCAAGCTGCTGGTGGAGCTGATGGGGGGTGCCATCGGCGTGTCCAGCACCGTTGGGACCGGGAGCGAGTTCTGGTACGACCTGAACACCGCAGTCGTTCCCGAGCCCATAGGATTTGAAATGATCCAGCCAGACACCTTGCGGGGATCGGATGGCAAGGCCGGGCCGGTGCGCACCATCCTGTATGTGGAGGACAATCCGGCCAACCTGGATTTGGTGGAACAGCTCATCGCTCGCCGTCCGGACCTCTGCATGCTGGGGGCGGTGGATGCCACGGCGGGCCTCCGCCTGGCCCGCGAGGCCCAGCCGGAAGTCATTCTCATGGACATCAACCTGCCGGGCATGAGCGGCATCCAGGCCTTGCGGCTGCTTCAGGAAGACCCCTTCACCAAACACATCCCTGTGATTGCCATCAGCGCCAACGCCATGGTGGGCGATATCAAGAAGGGCATGGATGCGGGCTTCTTCCACTACCTCACCAAGCCGATCAACGTTGTCGAATTCATGAAGACGATCGACGAAGCCCTGCAATGTGAAGGACCTGTCATCCAGGAAAAGTAAGGAGCTGCGGTTCACATGATCAGTCCCCGGGACATTCTCAATGGCAAGATCCTGATCGTCGATGATCAGGAAGCCAATGTGCGCCTGCTCGAGCAGATGCTGAAGGGAGCTCACTACACCTCCGTTGCCGCGACGATGGACCCGAGCCAGGTCTGCGAGCTGCACCTTCTCAACCACTACGACCTGATCCTGCTGGACCTCCAGATGCCAGGCATGGACGGTTTTCAGGTCATGGAGAACCTGAAGGAGATCGAGAAGGAGAGCTATCTCCCGGTCCTTGTGATCACCGCCCAGCCGTCCCACAAGCTGCGCGCATTGCAGGCGGGCGCGAAGGACTTCGTCAGCAAGCCCTTCGACCTGGCCGAGGTCCTGCTCCGGGTTCACAACATGCTCGAAGTGCGCCTGCTTCACCTGGAGATGAAACGCCTCTATGAGCGAGTGAAGGACGAGCAGAAGGTGTCCCAGCGGCTGCTGCTCAACGTGCTGCCCTCGGCCCTGGCCGAGCGGCTTGGTGGCCACCCGGAGATCAAGACTGGGGCCTTCATGGAGGTCGTGACCCAGAGCTATGCGGAAGTGACCGTACTATTCGCCGACATTCTGGCGTTCACCGAGTTCTCGGAAGGCGCGAGTGCCATGGTTCTGCTGGGCGTGCTGGACGACCTTGCCTCCCGCTTCGATGCGGCCTCCGACAGGCCCACCGTCGACCAGAATCGGACCATTGGCAATGCCTACCTTGCAGCCATCGGCCTGTCTGATGAAGTGGCGGGGCACACCATCCGGGTCTCGCGGAAGGCCCTGGAGCTGGTGGATGCGGTAGATCGCTTCAATGCGCGCAGCCGGTACCAGCTCAAGCTGCGCATCGGGCTCGACCTCGGGGCCGAGGTCTCCAGCGTGGCAGCCAAGCGCAAGGTCACCTACGACCTGTAGGGGGGGCCGCAGGGCCCCAATACCCTGGCCGGTGGAAGTGGTGGAACAGGCTGATTTCGTAGTCACGGGTGAGGGCAGCCTCCGAATTCCACTCAGGGGCGCTTTGGATGGCTTCCCGGGACATCTCGATATCCACGCGGGCCTCCTCCCAGCTGATGTGGCTGGCCCATTGCGGGGGGATGAGGACCTTCTTGCCGAACCACCAGTTGCTGGTGTCGATCACCAGGTAGCGCACTTGCCAGGTCTCCTCGTCGAAGATGAAGTCATCGACGTGGCCGATGGCCTCATCCGTTCCCTGAATGTGGTACCCACGCAGCTCCGAGGTGCTCCGCAGGTGGCTGTCGCTGGTGCGGTCTTCCGTCAGCGCCACCGCCCGGGCTGCCGCGACCGACTCCCGCTTCGCCGCGATCATGGCCGGATTATCGCCCATGCCCCAGAGGCCCGAGTAGGCCCAGTAGGGGAGGTAGCCATAGTGCTGGTTCAGGTCATCCTCATGCTGCCGTGAGACCGGCTGGTCCTTCTCGGTGCCAGGACAGCTGGCGATCTGGGCCATGGCCAGGCTGAGGTGAAACCGCCGGCTGTCCCACTCGATCTGGCCGAACGAGATGGGGGAGATGAGCACCTGGCGGCCATCCAGGAATTCGACCGTGTCGACCACCAGGTAGCGGATGACCCAGCGCCCATCATCCAGAAGGAAGTGCTCCACGCTGCCAATGTCCCCGTCGGAGGCCTGCACGGTAAACCGGTCGAGTTCCTTGAGGCTTCGCAACATGGGATGAGCCTTGTCTGCCTTGCGGCCAGGGGATGGAGGGTCGGCATGGCCAGGGTCGGCAGGTGCCGGGCTGCCCATGTCGCCAACATCGGGATTCCCGAGACTGGAGCATCTTCCATTCCAGGTTGTGACATTCACTGTTTGCAGCAATTCGGGATCGATTTCCGCCCCGTGCCAGGGGCCGTGAGGAGGGGCACCTCATCAAAATGAACGGGCGGGCTTTCAATCTGGCGACCCAGGCCGTCTAGGGGCCCGTGCAGCCCTGGCTCAGGGCTGCCGGCGGGGCGTCCGCTCCTGCCCGATCAGCCCATAGAGCTTCAACTTGCGGTAGAGGGTGGCGGAGCCGATCTTCAGCTGTTCGGCCGTGCGGGTCTGATTCCCCCCGTTCATGCCCAGGGCCGCCAGAATGTATTCCTTTTCGATGGTTTCCAGGGGGCGGACCGCCCCGTCGTGCACCACGGGAATGGGGACAGCCCTTCGGACTTCTTCAGGCAGGTCCTCAAGCTCCACACGGCTTCCCGGCGCCAAGGCGACGGCCCGCTCCATGGCGTTTTCGAGCTCGCGCACATTCCCAGGCCAGTCATAGCGAATCAGCTGGTCCGTGGTGCCCGGGGTCAACCCGGTGATCTTGCGTTTCATCTGAAGGGCAAACCCGGCGAGGAGGATCCGCGCCAGCGGCAGGATGTCATCCCGGCGTTCCCTCAGGGGTGGCACGTGCAGTTCCACGACCTTGAGGCGGTAGTAGAGGTCCTGCCGGAAGGTGCCGCTGGTGACCTCGAGGGCGAGGTTGCGGTTGGTGGCGGCGAGGATGCGCACGTCCACCTTGCGGCTCTTGTTCTCGCCGACGCGCCGGATTTCCCGCTCCTGGATGGCCCGCAGGAGCTTGACCTGCATGCCCGGTGATACTTCGCCGATCTCGTCCAACAGCAGGGTGCCCCCGTTGGCAGATTCGAAGAGGCCCGGACGGTCCTGGGTGGCGCCCGTGAAGGCGCCCCGGGCGTGGCCGAAGAGCTCGCTTTCCAGCAGGGTCTCGGTGATGGCCCCGCAGTTGACGGCAATGAAAGGGCCTGAGGCCCGGGTGGATTCCTCATGGACCAGCCGGGCAATGCGCTCCTTGCCCGAGCCGCTCTCGCCGCTGATGAGCACCGTGGAGTCCACCTTGGCGACCCGGCGGGCGAGGTCCACCAGGCGCTTCATCCCGGGGCTCTTGGCGACGATCCCGAAGAGGGGCGCCTCCGCTTCGGGCAGCACCAGGACCAGGGCCCGCTTATGTTCCTTAAGCTTCCGCTCGGCTGCCTTCAGGGTCTCGGTCACCCGGTGAAGCGAGACCTCCAGGCAGTCGGACAGGCGGGTCTTGTCGTAAAAGCGCAATTCCTCCGCCCGCTCGTTGCCCCACTCGTCCCGGGTGCGACCGAAGAGGTGGCAGCCCGCATCCCCCTTGCCCAGGCAGCGATCCTCCAGGACAAAGATCTCCTTCCCGACGGTCCGGCTCAGGTAGCCGCTGATGAGCCCGCTGATGGTCCAGCACATGGGGGCATCGGCCCGGCCGAAGTGCAGGAGGTGCTGCTCCGCCTCGTAGGAGGCCGCGAGCATCATGCCTTCCCTGGACAGGGGATCCCGGCTGGTCGCGTCCACGCCGAACAGGCCCCCGAGGGCGGGGATGCGGCTGCCCGCGAGGCGCCACTCCTCGTCATTCCGCCACTTGTACTCGACCTGCAGGGCTTCGGCCATGCGCCAGCCGTGGGCGAAGCCGAACTGGGTAAGCACCGTGCGGGCGGCGGTGAGGCCGAAGTTCTCGACCAGGTACTTGCGCAGCAGGCCCATGGCCACGGCATCGAGGATGATGGCCCGCTGGCCGGCGAAGCGGATGACCCCTCCTTCTGGATCCAGCTCCAGAAGTTCCTTGTGGTCCAGATCCTCAGCACGCATCGGTGGCCTTCCTCCTTCGGTCTGAAGGAGTGGGTCGTTCATCTTGATCGAAGATACCACCAAGCCAGTCAAATGAATTTATTATAAGTGTTGTAAATAATAATTATATAGATTGGCGCAAATCATGCGCAAGGAACTTCAGGAAAGGAGTTCCGCCGTGAGTGCTCGAAACGCAGCCATTCAGAAGGGCCTGTTCTGGCTCGCCATGATGGCGGGGGCCGTCCTGGTCGCTTCGCAGTTCGCGTGTGACCGGCCCCAGTCCGCCCCATCGACCGCCAAACCGAGCCCGGTGGATCGATTGCCCGTGCCTCCCCAGGAGACGTCCAGAGTCCTGCAGCCCGACACGATCACCCCCGACCACTGGTGGGGTCTCCCCCGGCGCACGGTCAAGGCGAAGGCCACGGCCCGGATTCAGTGAACTGCTGCACCGGTAACAAGCGATTCCAGGCGTCTGCTCTCCCGACGCACCCATCACCTACGACATCCGCAGGCGTTCAGTGCGCCCGCGACGGCTTTCGAAACCCCACCACAAGGAGAACCACATGAATCGAACCACAAGTGTACTTCGCCCATGGCTCGCCCCCGCAGGCGGGCTGTTGCTGCTGCTGGCTGTAGGCTGCCACGGTCGCGATCCCATCCTGGGTGGCGGCGGTGTGACCTCATCTTCACTCGCCCCCACGGTGACAGCTGTCGCCCCGGCCAATAACGCCACGGCAGTCCCCACCAACCTCACGGTGGTCACCGCCAACTTCAGCGAGGCCATGGCGCCGATCACCGGGACAGCGACCTTCACTGTCACCGCCGCAACGCCGGGCGTGACCCCCGTGGGCACGGTGACCCTCGACACCACCAAGCAGGTGGCCTCCTTCACCTTCACCGGCCCCCTGACCGCAAGCACTGTCTATACGGGCACCATCACCGGGGCCAAGAGCCTCGCCACGGGCCTGGCCCTGGCGAACCCCTACGTCTGGAGCTTCACCACTGGCACCACTGCGATCGTTACCCGACCCCTAGTGACCCTCACCGTGCCCACCTCGACGCTGCCCGCCGCCGTGAACGTGCCCATCAATTCCGCCATCACGGCTACGTTCTCCAAGGACATGGCGCCCCTCTCGATTGTCCCCGCCAGCGGGCCCGCCACCTTCACGGTGACCAGCGGAACGCCTGCCGTGGCGACCGCCGGCACCGTCAGCTACTCCGTCGTGGGCAAAATCGCCACCTTCACACCGAGCACTCCCACCACGCTGGTCGCAGGCACGCTCTACACCGCCACGATTACCCTGGCCGCCACCGATCTGGCTGGCAATGCCCTGGCCGGCATCACCGCTACGCCCACCGTCGCCGCCAACCACGTCTGGCAGTTCACCACGGCGGCCGCGGTCCTCACCCCTCCCACCATCACGCTTACCAATCCTGCCGATCTGGCCACCGGCGTACCCCTCAACAGCACCGTCAATGCCACCTTCAGCACGGCCATGAACGTCGGGTCCATCATCTTCAAGGTTCAGCCAAGTGGAACGCCACTGGGCACCGCGCTGCTGGGCACCTTGGCCTATGACTCCCTGAGCAACCTCTCGACCTTCACTCCGAACAGCCCCCTGACGGCCAGCACCTCCTACACCGCCACGATCACGGGGGCCACGGACCTGGCCGGCAATCCTCTGGGAGCCGGCACCAAGCCCAATCCCTGGACCTTCACCACCGGAACCGGCATTGCCCCCGGTGGCGTGGCGCTCGGCTCGGCTGGCGTCAACGGGATCATGGCGACTTCCGCCATCACCAACACCGGCGCAGCCACGATGATCAATGGCAACGTCTCCCTGGAACCCGGCACCTCCAACGGTCTTCTGCCCGTCCAGGTGAATGGCCAGATCCACATCAACGACACCGTGTCCCACCAGGCCGCCATCGACCTCCTCGTTGCCTACAACTTCGCCAAGAACCTGCCTCCCGGAACCACTGTCACTGCAGGCGCTGACCTAGCTGCTGTCTATCCTCTGGGCATTCCTCCCGGAACCTACACCTCGGGCAGCACCATCCTCGTCTCCACGCCCCTGATCATGGACGCTGGCGGCAATGCGAACGCGGTCTGGGTGTTCCAGATCGGTTCCTCGCTCACGACCTCAGCCAACATCTCCCTGGTCAACGGCGCGCAGGCCAAGAACATCTTCTGGGTGCCCACTCTGGACGCGACCATCGGCGTCGGCACGACCTTCTACGGAACGATCGTGACGGGACGCGATGCCACCGCCAAGACCGGTTCGGTGATCAACGGCCGCATCCTGGCCGGCGCCACGCTGGCCGGAACGATCGCCCTGGACACCAACACCGTCAATGTTCCTGCGCCCTGAACCCACTCCACGACCTTTCCACCACCTGAGGATTCCACTATGAAACGTTCAACCATTCCAGCCCTGCTGAGTATCGTCGCCATCGCCCTTGTCGCCAGCACACCCGCCATGGCACAGGACTCAGGGTGGTACCTGGGGCTCAACCTTGGCGAGTCCAGGGCCAAGATCGACGACAACCGCATCATCACCGGCATTGTGCCGAGCGGCTTCGTCACCACCATCAACGACAACGACAGCAGCACGGGTTTCAAGGTCTTCGGCGGCTACCAGTTCAACAAGTACATCTCCCTCGAGGGCGGCTACTTCGATCTGGGCAAGGTGGGCTACAGCGCCACCTCGGTGCCTGCGGGCACCCTGAACGGCGAGATGAAGGTCAACGGCCTGAACCTCGACGGTGTCCTCAACCTCCACTTCACGGAGAAGTTCTCCGTGTTTGGACGGCTGGGGGTGACCAACGCCAGGGCCAAGGACAGCTTCAGCGCAACCGGGGCACTGGTCGTGGTGAATGCCGATCCCAGCACCCGCTCCACCAACCTCCACCTCGGTGGTGGACTGCAGTATGACTTCACCCGTTCCTTCGGAATGCGCGCCGAGTTGGAGCGCTATCGGGTGAATGACGCCATCGGCAACAAGGGGGACCTCGATCTGGCCTCCCTGGGCGTGCTCTTCCGCTTCGGCCGCAAGGCCCCTGCGCCGGTCGCCTACACGCCGACTCCGGAACCCGAGGCCGCCAAGGCGGCCCCCGCCCCGGCCCCTGCCCCTGCCCCCGTGGTCGTTCCCGTCGTGGAGAAGACCCAGCAGTACTGCACCCTCCTCGACCTGACCTTCGACATCGACCGCGAGCAGCTTGAGCGCGATGACATGGAGAAGCTGGCCGTGATCGGCACCTTCCTGACCAAGTACCCCGGCACCACCGCGGTGATCGAGGGCCACAGCGACAACGTGGGCACGGAAGAACACAACCTGAAGCTCTCCAAGCAGCGTGCGGAAAGCGTCGTGACCTACCTGGTTGACGTTAAGCACGTGGACCGCCGCCGCCTGTCGGCCGTGGGCTACGGCTGGGCCCGCCCCATCGCGGACAACGCCACGGACGAAGGCAAGCGTGCGAACCGTCGCATCGATGCGGTAGTCTCCTGCGTGACCGACCTCGAAGGGCTGGCGGTCAAGCCCGCCCGGATCACCCTGGCCCTGGAACTCGAGTTTGACGCCCTGAAGGACGAGGTTAAGCCCGAGTACCGTGGTGAACTCCGCAAGGTGGCCAACTTCCTGAAGGCCAATCCCGCCGTCACGGCGACGGTGGAGGGGCATGCGGGCCAGATCAACACCACCGAGGCCTCGGCCATGGCCATCTCCAAGCGACGGGCCGAGCACGTCGTCACCTACCTGGTGGACAACTTCGGCATCGAGCGCTCACGCCTCACGGCCGAGGGCTTCGGCAAGAACCGCCGGTATGCCTACAGCGACACCAAGGAAGGCCAGCAGGAAAACCGCCGGGTCAACATCGTCATCAACTACCCAAGCTCAGCAAAACATTAGGGGGGTAGCCATGCCGATCTTCGAGATCCCCCCGATCCCGACGAACCCTACCAACGGTCCCAAGCCCCAATATCCATCCCCGGAGCGCGAGATCGGCGACACCCCCAAATCACGGGAGGTCACCGCCACGAAAAAGGTGGAGGACCCCTCCAGTCACACCTCCAACCAGATCTTGGACCCAAGGGAGAACCCCGAGCACAGGGGAGGGATCAAGGGTGTCAAACCAGAGACACCTGAATCCAAGCCAACCCCTGCCCGCAATCAGCCCCCTAGCACGCCCAAGAAGTAACCGCCTTTGCATCATGCCTGTCTTCGACTTCCATTTGTGCGCGGAAACCGATGAATTCACCCCTATCTGGGTTCGTCATGGCCGTTGGTCTGATTCCGGCGGCTCGACGCAAGAACCTTCCCACCCCACCCGCCCTCAGGGCAGAGAGAGAACCCACCATGCGCAACTTCAGGCTTTATCCCTCGGCAGCCATCACGGCCTACGCAGCCATGATCATGCTGACCGGTGTGTCTGTGCAGGCCTCCGATTCGGATCACCGGATCGAACATGCCGCCAAAACCAGCTACAACTTCAAGACCTACCTGAAGGACGACCACATCAAGGTGGATGCCGACGACGGCGTAGCCACGCTGACGGGAACCGTGGCCAGCGAGTACCACAAGTCCCTGGCTCAGGATACGGTGGCCGGCCTGCCGGGCGTGAAGCGCGTGGAGAACAAGCTTGGGGTGGTCGGTGAGCAGCCTGCCGAGCACTCTGACGCCTGGATCACCATGAAGGTGAAGACGGTGCTCGCCTTCCACAAGCATGTCAGCGCCACGGGCACGGAAGTAAACACCAAAGATGGCGTTGTCACCTTGACGGGCAAGGCCGATACCCTTGCCGAGAAGCAGTTGACCGGCGAATACGCCAAGGACATCGAAGGTGTCACCGAGGTTCGGAATGACCTGGTGGTCGCCAAATCCAACCGGCGCACCTTGGGCGACAAGGTGGACGACACCTCCATCACGGCCCAGGTGAAATCGACCCTGTTGTTCCATAAATCCACAAGCATGCTCGCCACCAAGGTCTCCACGCTGAACGGGGTGGTCAGCCTCAATGGCGAGGCTAAGAATGCCGCAGAAAAGGATCTCGTGACCAAGCTCGTCGAGGACATCCACGGCGTGCAGTCCGTGCACAACCGTATGACGGTGAGGTAGAACCCTTCCATGCCCGGTCCCCGGAACGTTCCGGGGACCGGGGCTCCACACCCCAAGAGAGGAACCACCATGCTTTGGACCATTGCCGTCATCCTGCTCGTCCTCTGGGCCCTCGGCCTCGTCAGCGCCTACACCATGGGCGGCTTCATCCACGTCCTCCTGGTCGTGGCCATTGTCGTCATCCTCATCCGGCTGATCCAGGGCCGGAGAGTCCTCTAGGAGGTGGCCCACATGCTCGAACAGCGGAAGGCCTACGAAAACAAACTCCAAGCCCAATTGGCGCTGTGGAAGGCTGACATCGATGTGCTCCAGGCCAAGGCCGGGCGCGCCGAAGTGAGTGCCAAGATCCAGTACGACAAGGTCATCGACAGCCTGCAGCGCACCCACGCCGAGGCCGACCAGCGCCTGCGCAGCCTGCAGGACGTCGGTGACGAGGCCTGGGAAGGCATGAAGACCGGCACGGAGAAGGCCTGGACGGAGTTCCGGACCCTTTTCCACAAAGCCAAGGAACCGCGCTGACCAGGCGATTCCCCACCCGACGAACCACCCGACCTACTTCCCGGATCGATACCCCATGGAGCCAGGCATGAGCAAGCACCCCGCACTTCTCGAGCACGAGTTGTTCAACGAAAAAACCAGCGTCGAGCTGGTGGCCATGCTGAACCAGTCCCTCGCGGACACGCTGGACCTGGCCTACCAGACCAAGCAGGCCCACTGGAACGTGAAGGGGTCGAACTTCTACGGCCTCCACCTCCTCTTCGACCAGCTCTACATCCAGCTGGGCACGACCGTGGACGATCTGGCCGAACGGGCCGTGGCCTTGGGTGGCCAGGCCATCGGCACCATCCGGGCCGCCGGGAATGCCTCCCATCTGGAGGAATACCCCCTGGACGCAAAGCAGAGCATGGTCCATGTGAACGCGCTGATCGACCGGTACAGCGATTACACCAGCCGGGTCCGTAAGGCCATCCGGAAGGCCGAGAAACTCGGTGACCAGGACACGGCAGATCTCTACACCTCGGTGAGCCGGGCCATGGACAAGGCGCTTTGGATGTTGACGGCCAGCCAGGAAGGCTGACTTCCCCCACCTGGAGCCGACCATGCCCATCGCCCTTGAGATCACCCTCATCCTCGTACTGGTGGCCGTCGCTGTCGGCCTGGTGCCCCTGTTCCATCAGCTGCGCCGAACGGCCAAGAGCCTGGACCTCTTCCTGCTCTCCACCCAGAAGGACCTCACCCAGATCGCCGAGGACGTGCATGCCTCCCGCCTGCGCATGGACCACCTCGCGAGTTCCCTCGCCGGCTCCCTGGGTGAGCTGTCGACCTTCGCCAAGTCCATCGGAGAAGCGGGGACCACCGTGTCGGAATGGCACACCCGGTTTCGAAACACCATCGAATCCGCCTCCCGCAATTTCGGAGGCGTCATTGGAGGAATCAGCGCCGTGCTGGCCTTCTTCAAGAGCAAGTCAACCCCACAAGAACCCGAATAGGACTCCCACCATGAGCGAACCCAAGACATCCTCCTACGGCCCCACCCTTCTCACCTTCCTCGCAGGCGCAGCCGTCGGCGCGGTGGTGGTGGCCCTCACCACACCCAAGACCGGTCCCGAGCTCCGCGGCAACCTGAAAGATCTTTCCCGGCGCGGCAAGCGTCGTGCGGGGGAGCTCATGGATGATGCCAGCGAATCCTGGGAGGGCCTGAAGGAACGCACCGGCCTGGCGGCCGCTGACCTCAAGCGCGGCGTGACCGATGCCGCGAACGACCTGCGGGGCTAGGACCTTGGGGCACTCCCCAGGGGCCCCATCGCCCAGTCCTGGCGGTGAGATCGAACCACGGTTGGACCTCTCGAAGGGTACTCACATGAACATTCGAACTTCGCTTCCATTCCTGACAGCCTTCCTGGTCACTCAGGCTGGCCTGCTCTCCGCCGGCGTCCTCCCCGATGCCAACCCTGACGTTTCACCCCAGGCCCTCACCACTTCGGTGCCGTTGTACCGGGTGACGGTCATCCAGGGCTCAGCCAAAGCCATCAACTACCGCAATCTCAAACACTCCACCGATGTGGACCTCCTGGGCACGGTGCTCGCAGCCAACGCCTCGGGCGAGGCCCGGGTGGAAAGTGAGGATGGGGGTATCCAGATCAAGGCGAAGGTCAAGAACCTGCCCCCACCTTCGACCTTCGGTGGCGAGTATCTGACCTATGTGCTGTGGGCCATTTCTCCCGAGGGCCGGGCGACCAACCTTGGAGAACTCGTCCTTGAACACGGCAAGGGCAAGCTGAAGGTCATGGAGAAGCTGCAGACCTTTGGGCTCGTCGTGACCGCCGAACCCTACTTCGCGGTATCTCAGCCAAGCAACGTGGTGGTCATGGAGAACGCCATCCAGAAGGGCTCCAAGCAGAAGTTCGAGTTCATCGACGCCAGGTACGAACTGCTCAAGCGCGGGCAGTACACCCTGAACATGGAGGCCGTTGCGCCGCTGCCCAGGGACGACAAGACCCCCTTCGAGGTCTACCAGGCCCGCAATGCGGTGCGAATCGCCCGCGCGTCGGGCGCCTCGGGGTATGCGCCTGAGGCTTTCGGGAAAGCGACCTCGTTCCTCGCTGAAGCAGAAATCACGACCGGGCCGCACAAGGCCCGTCGCGTATCGGCCAGGGAGGCTGTCCAGCGGGCCGAGGATGCCCGCCTCATTGCAGTTCAGCGGCAGCAGGTGGAGCTGGTGGCCTTGGAGCGGAAGCTGAACCAGGAATCGTTGGACGAGGCCAATCGTCGGGCTTCCGATGCGGCGGCTGCCAAGAACACCGCCGTCGCACAAATCGAGGTGGCCGCGGCGGAGAATGACGCCTTGCGTTCGAGGAATGATGCCCTGTGGTCCAAGAACAAGGGGTTGGAATCGAAAAACGATGCCCTTCAATCCAACAACGAAGGACTGCGCAGCAGTCTGATGATCGAGCTCAATGCGGTCCTGCAGACCCGTGCCACCGCCCGGGGCCTCATCGTGAACATGTCGGGGGTGCTGTTCCGGAACGGCCAGGCCACCCTGGTTCCGGCCGCCCGGGAAAAGCTGTCCAAGATCGCGGGCATCCTCTCGACCCACAAGGGTCTGCAGATCCAGGCGGAGGGGTACACCGATAGCAATGGCTCCGAGGGTTACAACCAGACCCTCTCGGAAAAGCGGGCCGGGAATGCCCGGGACTACCTCGTTCAGCAGGGTGTCCCTGCCAGTTCCATCAGCTTCAAGGGCTTCGGCGAAGGAAACCCCATCGCCACCAATGACACGGAAGCTGGGCGGCAGGAAAATCGACGCGTGGAGCTGGTGGTTTCCGGCGAAGGGCTAACCGCGGTGACCACTGGACAGCTCTGATCCGTCCACCCGTGGCGGGTTGCCGCTAGGCCCATGACCCCGAATCGCGCTCATCCTTCCAGCCAACGGGAGGCATGGTTCGGGGCCGAGGCATCACCGACCTGCCAGTCGCCAGCCGTCAACCGAGGCGAATGCCTGATTGGCTTCCGAATGGGAGCGCCCAAGAGGCTCGGCCAGGAACCTCCGTCATCCCCCTGCTGGTGATCCTCCATAAGGTCATTGAGCCCTCTCCTGAACGGTCCGCCGGCCTTAGAGCCCCTCCTGGTGCGAGGGGCTCTAAGGCCTGTGGCGCCCGCCGAGGCCCTGACACCACATTCCCGACCACCCTTGGCAAGCCCCTGAGAGGAATCCCATGTTCGCCAACGTCAATGGATCCACCCTCGCCTACACCGATGAAGGTCAAGGCTTGCCACTGCTCTTCATTCACGGCTTCCCGCTGTCCCGTCAGGCCTGGTCACGCCAGGTGGAAGCCTTCAAGCCCCAGTACCGAGTGATCGCCCTGGACCTGCGTGGCTTCGGCAGGAGCTCGGCGACCCTGGGCCCAGTTTCCATGCGCCAATACGCCGACGACATCCTGACCCTGCTGCAGCAGCTGGGCCTCGGCCCGGTGATCCTCGTAGGACACTCCATGGGCGGCTACATTGCCCTGGCCTTTGCCAAGGCCTACCCCAAGCTTCTTCGAGGGCTGGTCCTGGTAAGCACCAGGGCAGGCGCCGATTCACCCGAAGTGGCGGAACGCCGTCGAGCCACGGCCGACGCCGTACGACTGCAGGGAGCGTCGGTCGTGGTGAATGCCATGCTGCCAACGATGCTTGCAGAGTCCAATGTGGATGAGGGCATGGCCGGCTCCGTACGCTCCTTCATGGCGTCAGCCGGTGCCGAAGGCATCATCAGTGCCCTGTTGGGCATGGCCGAGCGGCCCGATGCGACCGAGTGGCTCGGGGAGATCCGGGTTGCCACCCTGGTGATTGCCGGGGCCGACGACCAGGTCATTCCCATCAGGGAGTCCGAGGTCTTGGTCCAGACTCTTCCGGATGCCCAATTGAAGATCATCCCGAAGGCCGGGCACCTGGTGGCTTTCGAGCAGTCCTCCGCCTTCAACGAGGCCATGCAGGGCTGGCTGTCCCTGTACCGCGCAGACGTATGTGCTGACGACTTCAAGGGGGTACCGTGCAGGACCGTGACGACATTGCATCGAAGCTGCTAGGCAAGCCCTTCAAGGACCTGGACGCCAGAACCAAAAAGGTGATTGAGCACATCGCTGGTGGAAAGCACATTGCCCGGAGCGTGACCAAGGAATACGACGCCCAAGCCACGTTCGGGCAGCGGGCGGCAGATAGGGTGGCCTCCTTTGGCGGGTCCTGGACCTTCGTCGGCCTCTTCGCGGCTGTCATGACCTCGTGGGTGGGGATCAATGCGTTCCTGTTGCTGCACCGGGGTAAGACCTTTGATCCCTATCCCTACATCCTGCTCAACCTTTTCCTCTCCATGCTGGCGGCCATCCAGGCCCCGGTCATCCTCATGTCCCAGAATCGCCACTCCGAGCGGGACCGCATCAGTGCTGAGCACGACTATGAGGTCAACCTCAAAGCCGAAATGGACATCATGCTGTTGCACGAAAAGATGGATCAGCTCAGGGAAAAGCAGTGGAAGGAACTCCTTAAGATGCAGCGTGAGCAGCTCAAACTGCTCGCGGACCTGCTGCCCAGAGAGGTTCCGTCACCATGACCATGGATCTAGGAAACCTCCCCCAGGCCCCGGTCGCAGGCCGTCTGTTCGGCTGGATCCTCCCCTGCATCTGCCTTTGCCTGATTCTTTCCGCCTGTGCCCGCCTTCCTGATGTGGACCATCTCAACCGGCCCGGCAATGCCACGATCAAGCCCACCGTGGTTGACGGGCAGGGCGATGTAGGTGGCAAGAAGGCCTCCCAGGCGGTGCCTCAACGGAAGGGCCACACGAAGGCCGATGCGAAGCTGCTTGCGGGTCTCGAGGAGGCAGCCACGGGTCGTCCCCTCATCGCGGGCAACAAGGTCACGTTGTTGTTCGATGGCCCGGCCACCATCACCGCCATGATGGCGGCCGTGGCGTTGGCAACGGATAGCGTCAACCTGGAGACCTACCTGTTTGACCAGGACCCGCTGGGCATGAGGTTCGCTGATCTGTTGATCGCAAAACAGCAGGAAGGCGTCCAGGTGAACATCATCTACGATTGCGTCGGGACCCTGGGAACCCCCCAATCCTTTTTCGACCGCATGCAGAAGGCCGGGATCAACCTGTTGCCCTACCAGCCGGTCAGCCCCTTGCACCGCGGCTGGCGCTGGCGGATCAACAACCGCGACCACCGGAAAATTCTGGTGGTGGATGGCAAGGTGGCCTTCGCCGGCGGTGTGAACATCACGGAAGCGTATTCGAGCAGTTCCCATTTCAGAGCCCATCTACGGCCTGGTTCGAAGGCGGGTTGGCGGGACACCCACATCCAGATCGAAGGCCCAGCGGTCGCAGCCTTGCAATGGATCTTTCTGGACAACTGGTTGAGCCAGAAGGAAGGGGTTCTGCCGGACCGGGACTACTTCCCGAACCTCATGTCAGAGGGGGATAAGGTTCTACGCGTCCTTCGAAGCCAGTCGGGGAGCCATCACGAGATCTTCAAAGCCTATCATTTGGCGATCACGGGTGCCACGAAATCGATTCATCTCACGGCGGCCTACTTCGTGCCTGATCGGCAGACGTTGGAAGCGCTCCTGGAGGCGGCCGCACGGGGCGTGGACGTGAAAATCATCATGCCCAGCGTTTCTGACAATTGGCTCACCACCCATGCCCGACATGCCAGGTATGCCAGGATGCTCAAGGGCGGCATCCGGATCTACGAATTGAGGGCCTCGGTTCTGCATGCGAAGACGGCTGTGATCGATGGCAGCTGGTCCACAGTGGGATCCACCAACATGGACATGCGGAGTTTCCTGCTCAACAAGGAAGTCAACGTGATCGTGATGGGAGATGCCTTCGGCGAGGAGATGGAGCGTGCCTTCCAGGTGGATCTGATGGATTCCAACGAAATCACCTACGAGCGCTGGAAGCATCGTCCGGTGAAGGAACGAGTCGGGGAATGGTTCGCGGACCTCATTTCCTACTGGCTCTAGGCGCGTGTTCACCACGCTGCCTACCGGGTATCACGGCACCTCCGGGGAGGCGGTCCAAGCTGTCATTCGACCTGGAGGAGGCACGGCTTGGGCAGACCGGTCTGGCCGGAAGACCATCAGGTCCGGGCTTTGCCAGACGGACCGTCGTCACGGCCCGAGGTGGGGTGATTTCCGAGCGTGCCATCCACATGTGGCTCGGCGGCTGATTGACCACCCGTAGCGATGCCGAACCCCACCCCAGCAATCGGACACAAGGCTGAACTCATCTGCATGGAACCCATGACCGTCATCCCTCGACCAGCTGCTTCAACGGACCTTGGAATCGAGGCCCTGCAGGGCCTTACGGAGGTCGAAGCCGCCGCTCGTTTGGTTCGCGAGGGCCCCAATGAGCTGCCCTCCCGCGAGGACCGTGGCATGCTGGCCATCGCCTGGGAGGTGGTCCGCGAACCCATGTTCCTGCTGCTCGTGGCCGCAGGCTCCCTCTACCTGTTGATGGGATCGCCGAAGGATGCCCTCCTGCTGCTTGGCTTCGTGTTCGTAATCATGGGCATCACCATCGTCCAGGAGCGGCGAACGGAGCATGCGCTGGAAGCCCTGCGGAATCTTTCGAGCCCCCGGGCCCTCGTGATCCGCGATGGTAAACAGCAGCGGATCGCCGGCCGGGACGTGGTTCCGGGAGATATCGCGATCGTGGCGGAAGGGGACCGGGTCCCAGCCGATGCCATCCTTCGGGCCGGCAGCAGCTTGTCTGTGGACGAATCCCTGCTCACGGGGGAGTCCGTTCCCGTGCGCAAGATGCCCTCAGCTGGGGCGAAGGCCCTCGACGCCCCCGGTGGGGATGACCTGCCCTCCTTGTTCTCAGGAACGCTGGTGACTGCCGGCCAAGGAGTGGTGGAGGTCAAGGCGCAGCCCTTGCCCGTGGTTGCTCCGGTGGTGCCCAGCCAGGCGACCAAGGGGCAGCCCGAGCCCCACATGGTCGAGGCCAAAGAGGCGGCGGAAGCCGCGGAGATTACCAAGCAAGAGGGCAGTGGCTAACGCCCAGCTACGGAGGAAACCCTCCATCAATTCGAAGGGGCGGCTCGGTCAATTCGAAGGGCCTTGGGGCCTCCCCCTCACCCGCGTGCGGCTGGGGGATTCGATGGGTTCAAGACGGTAGGTCTCTGCCCAAGCGATTCAGGGAACGGGCACGCCCCGATCCTCCCGCAGCCCAAGGGCGCAGGTCTCGCTGCGGCCCTCCGGGGCCACCAACCAGCGGCGTCGAACTGAACCTGGCACGAAGTCTGCTGCTCTGGCTGTGACCTGGCCCAGGCGTTGGGTGGCAACCAGGGCGCGTAAAGGAGCAGCATGGTGGGGCGCAGCACTCCTCCCTTGATCCCACGTTCCGGGCCAACCTCGGTCCCGGGTCGCACTCAGGACTTCATATGACTGACCCTGTCCTGATGAAATCCCCCAGGCGTGGCTTTCCGTTTCGATTCCTGTTCGGGTCGATGGTGGTGGTGGGTGCAGGGGCGGCCAGCATCTACATGGCGGACCAGCTGGTGCTGGCGCCCCGGCGACAGCTGGAAGCCAAGGTGGCCAAGCTGGAATCGGAGACCCTCAAACTCAAGACCTACCTCAAATTGTTGGAGTTCACCGAACGTCGCGCTCAGCTGGAGGTAATCTCCCAGACCAAGGATGCGGCAGGAGAAACCATCAACAAGCTGCGCTTCACGGAACTGGACCCCATGGGGGGCGTGGTGGGCACTCAGCGGGAGTTGGAAATCATGGGGGATGAAGTCTACGTGGACACCTTGATCATCAAGTTCGAGGATCACTTCGTGGAAGCGGCTGATCCCCTGAAGGGCAAGGCCCTGATGCTGTTCCGGCGGATCTTCACCAATCGGGTGAAGCCCGATGATGGGTATGTCCTGGACAGGAACGGCGTCCCACCTGAGATCTACGCGGGCAGGTCGTCCCCAAGTGCCTTCGAACGGGACCTCTGGTCCCGGTTCTGGGAGGTGGCCAACAATGAGGCGTTGGCCAAGCGGCACGGCGTGAAGGCCATGCACGGTCAGTCCGTCTACGGCAAGTTGATGCCGAACATGGTGTATACCCTGCTGATGCGATCGACTGGGGAGATGATCCTCCCCGTACCCAAGGCGACCTCAAGATCCCTGACGACTGAGTGAAGGCGATTCGGTGATGCGCTGTGCTTGGCCTGAGTCGTGCCCAAGGGGGCCCCTGCCTACCATGGGACTCCCCTGGGTCATCGAATTGAAGGGACGCTCCCATCAGCCTGATGGACCAGAACAGCTTGCGGGGCTGACCATGGCTCGTAAACGGGTCGAACCATTGAAGGTGTTGGACAGGCACGACACCTGCATTTAAACAGCATGGTCGAGGAGGCCTTCATGCAAAACAAAATGGCGAGAATGGTTCTACCCACCGTGTTCGCGGCGCTCTGCTGCATGCCTGCATCCGCCCAGATCCGGATTGGCGTTGAATTGCCGTCGATCCATATCCGTATTGCCCCGGACGCACCACCCCCATTGCGTCATGAAGTCCGGATGAGTCGCCCCAGCCGTCATCATATGTGGATTGCGGGCTACTGGGATCGTCAGGACGACCGCTGGGCCTGGGCCCCGGGTCGCTGGGAAAGGCCCGACCGGCGTGGCTCCAGGTGGGTCAGGCCCCGCTACCAGCGGGAAAATGACGCCTATCGCTACGAACCCGGCCACTGGTCCCACCAGAAGATGGAAGAGGGCGAGGACTATCGCCGCTGGCACGAGGAGCACGGGCGCGGGCACGACAAGCACGACAAACACGACAGGGGCAACGGCCACCATTAGTCAAGATGCCACCTCGGGATCGCTGAGTTCGCGTGGTCCAGCAGACAGTGATGGGCAGGGGCAGGTGGCACAGGTGCCTACCTGCCCCGGTTCATTTCCGGGGCCAGAAATCAAGGCCGTGGCCCAGGCCCTAGGTCCTACCCGGGTGGCTGCCTCCTCGTCACCAGCGTGCTTTCGTACGGCATGAGGTGCCGCCTCGCCCTAGGGGTGTGGGTCAGGACTCCATCGGTCACCGGGCCCCGGCGATGTCACCGAGGCACCACCACTTGCGGGTTCGCCATACGCTGGTCCCGGGGCCGAGGGTCTGCTTCAGTCCATCCACTTTAGGAAGGGCATGGGCGACCATGGTCGGGTCCGGAGTGAGTGGACGGACTGGCTTGTGGCAGCGCCTGTCAGGGCCGGTGCCCGGCCAGGGTGGGATAGTCGGAGTAGCCCGCCTCGCCCGGGGTGTAGAAGGTGGCTGGGTCGGGCTCGACCAAGGGGCTCTGGGTGCGCAGGCGAACAACCAGATCGGGGTTGGCGATGAAGGGCCGGCCAAAGGCGATGAGATCAGCCCGGCCGGCCTGCAGATCGGCCTGGGCCCGGACCAGATCGTAGCCCCCAGAAAGAACCAGGAGCCCATTGAAGGCCTTGCGGATGGCGGCCTTGGTGCTGTCCGGCACTGCAGGGGCCCCCATGGAGCTGTGGTCCACAAGATGGAGGTAAGCGATCCCGAGGGTCGAGAGCTGGCCCGCGAGCCAGGTGTAGTTTGCTTCGACCTCGGCATAGGGTGGCATGTCGTTAAACACGCCGTAGGGACTGAGCCGGACGCCCAGGCGATCGGCTCCGATGGCCTTGATCACGGCCTGGGTGGTTTCCAGGAGCAGCCGGGCACGGTTCTCGAGGGTTCCGCCCCAGGCATCGGTCCGCCGGTTGACACCGGGATTGAGGAACTGCTCGAGCAGGTAGCCGTTCGCGGCGTGCAGTTCCACGCCGTCAAAGCCCGCCTGGCGGGCGTTGACGGCGGCCTGCGTGTATTCGGAGATCGCGTTCTGCAGATCTGCAGTCGTCATGGCCCGGGGAGTTGGATGGGGCTGCAGTCCAGACGCATCAGTGTAGATCTCTCCCGCGGCTGCTTCTGCCATGGGACCCAGCAACTCGGCCCCCTTGGGCAAGTTGGCTGGATGCCCGATCCGCCCGGTGTGCATGAGCTGCACGAAGATCTTGCCATCGCGGTCATGGACGGCGGCGGTCACCGCCTGCCAGCCAGCGACCTGGGCTTCGCTGAACAGGCCCGGGATGCGCGGGTAGCCAAGCCCGTTGGGCGAAGGAGACGTTCCTTCAGTCACGATCAGGCCTGCTCCGGCCCGCTGGCCGTAGTAGGTGGCCACCAGCTGGTGAGGGATGTTGCCCAGGGATCGGTTGCGGGTCATCGGGGCCATGACGATGCGGTTCCTGAGCGGGAGACCGGCCAGAGTGGTGGGCTGGAAGAGATCGATGTTCATGGGGCACTCCCTTGGGTGGGTGGATGAACCTGGTGCTTCGGCATTGATTCCCCTGAGGGAACCGGCGCCGGTGTGACGGGTAGGGCGGGCGGAGTCTGGGCCTTGGAACCGGCCAGGAAACCCGGCAGGATCGCATGACTAAGCCCATTTCCGATGAGCTTGCGAATGACTTCCCACTCATTGGTCTTGGGGCCTCCAGTGGGCCCAGAGATGCGGGCGACCGTGGCCACCGCGTGGGATTGATGGTTTTTGAAGAGGTTCGCCAGGAACTGCAGCACGTGCATCTCCACGCGCTTGCCGAAGGGCTTCTCCTGGTCCTTCTGGCGATCGTAGATCTTGAGGTTCCTGATGAGGGGTTTGATGTAGCCCTCCACCTGGCCGTTCTTCACCGTGAGCTCGCTGTAGACCGAAACCAGGCCATCCGACACGTCCACGCCCGCATGGGCTCGCAGCAGGCCGTTGAGGTCGGGCAGCTTCGCATCCTTCACTTCCAAGTGCACCTCGACATCCGCCGGCCTGGATGCGGAGCGGACCCTGCCTTTCAGCATGGCGGTGCCGCTCCCCATGAAGGCGCCCGTGGCATGGAACGTGGAGGGTTCGTGGCCGGACTGGTTGCTTACGTGCTCCAGATCCAGGCTCAGGTGCGAGATGAACACCCGGTACTGTGGTGTGGTGCCCTTGTTCTCGAAGCCGATCTGACTGTTCTTCAGGGTCAGGGAGTCCACCTCCAGCCAGAGCTTGGGGGCATTGCGCACTTCCTTGGCCAGCTTGATGGCCTGCCGGGCGTGTTTGAGTTCCACAGCCTTGGTGGCTTTGCTGGTGACGTACTCTGCCTGCAGGTTGTCGATCTCCACTTCAGAAAGGTGGGCCAGCTGGCCTTCGGGTGTGTATTCCACCGCCCCTTTCAGGGAGAGGAATCCACCCGTGGTGCGGATCTGGAAATCCTCGGCGAGGGGGCTGAGGCGATCCAGGGGGACCCGCTCCAGGCGGATCTCGCCCTGGGCGGCCACATAGGGTTCGCGGAGGAAATCCGCGGCTCCCGTGAAGTGGACTCTGCCCTCATCGAACAGGACTCCCTCGAAGGTGACGGGCGAGGGATAGGTGCGCGTCGACACGGCCTTGTTGCGCACGTTCTGGGCGACCATGAAGACTTTGGTGAGCCGAATCGGCTTGCTGGCCGTGCCGCCGGAAAGGTAGAGCAGAGAGCCATCCTGGACCTGGACCCGGTCCAGCTTGAAGGGGAAGACGGCTTCCACTGCGCTCTGCCAGCCCCGAGCCTTGAGGCTCACATGGCTGGTGACCTCCTCCTGGATCTGGGTGAGGTCAATATGCAGGGCGGGACGAGCGATGATCAGGTCCCCGGCCACCTTCAGGCGCAGCAGCTGCCTCAGCTGCAAGGAAAACTTCAAAGCAGCGAAATCGGCCACGGGAGGATCTGGGTGAGTGTTCTGGCACAACACCACTTCGTCCAGGTCGAAGGCCAATCGCCACAGGTGGGGATCCACCCGGCCAATGCGGAGCTGGTAGCCATTCAAGTTCGCATTCATCGAGCGCTCGGCCCAGCTCCTCATGGGTTCCGCCAGCAGGTTGTCCACGAAGAACAGGCCGACCAGCCCAGTCAGGGCGAGGGCGGCCAGAAGGCTCCTGACCCGGTGGGCACGGCAGGATGCCAGAAAGCGCCTGGCCTTCCCGGGGGGGCGGGCAGCGCCAGGATGCTGCTCCGCCGATTCCGGAGGAGATTGATCATGAGGGGCGCTGGGCGTTGGTTTGGACACAATGGACGGCTGGGGATTCACCAGGCTCTGCGCAGGGTGTCGGCCAAGTAACCCAGCAGGCTCTGGGTGTGGAGCTGGAACCTGCTCTTGGCGCATCTCATTACTGGGGGATGGATTCGGGTTTTGCTGGAGTCGACGACCGAGAGTGCCGCTGCTGCTGGAACCAAGGGCCTCTCGATCGATCGTGGTGGCGTCATCCAATTCCCCCTCGTGTGAGAAGGGATAGGGCAGGATTTAAACCAAACATAAAGATGTTTATATATAGCTACTTCCGAGACCATCCGCTTGGCTTCTGGGGTCATTCCATTCAAGATGAACCGATGCCCCGATCAATACGAAGGAGTGTGTTGAGACCATCCCCATCCCAGGTTTGACCCAGGGCCTCGCCTTACCTTGACGCCTCGCAGCCCCTCTCCTGAAGTTGGGTCCAGTCCTTCGGATTCCATCAGTTTCAATGCGTGATTGGATAGGGGCTTTGCACAAATGGTGGACATGGCGACCAAAAGGCAAAGGGCCAAGACTCGTAGGTCTTGGCCCTTCTAGGTGTATTTGGTCGGCGCGAGAGGATTCGAACCTCCGACCCCTACCACCCCAAGGTAGTGCGCTACCAGGCTGCGCCACGCGCCGTGAATCATTGACTCTAGACGCATCTGGGGGTGCGGTCAACTCTTCGGTGGGGCGGAGAGCCGCTCGTAGAGGGCGCGCACGGACTTCAGGATGGGCTGAAGGTCGGAGCTGGGGCGCAGCAGCCTGGGAATGCTGGGCTTTGGCTTGCTGGCAGGGGCGGCGGGCAGTTCTTCGGGCTCGAGCCCCAGGTCGAGGCGCTGCACCAGGTGGCCGTGGGCCAGCAGCTCGGCGCAGTCGGCCACCGTGAGGCCCTCGGCGAGCCAGGCCTTGATGCGCTTGAGGCGGGGCAGCTCGTCCACATGGTAGTAGCGGAGGTTGCCCTTGCTGCGGCGGGGCTTGATGTCGGGGATGACGTCTTCCCAGTAGCGCAGATCCTTGGGGCCCACGCCGATGAGGGCGGCGGTCTCACCGATCTTGAACCACTTCTTTTCGCTCACGGCTGGCTCTCCCGGGGCTCGATGCCCAGGGCCTTGAGGCGCTTGTAGAGGTTGGAGCGGTCCATGCCGACCCGTTCGGCCACCCGGGTCATGTTGCCGTTCTGGAGGCGCATCTCCCGCTGCAGGTACTGGGTCTCGAACCAGTCCTTGGCCTCCTTCAGGCTGGTGAACTCGGGGAAGGAGAAGGGATCCTGGCCTCCGAGGTGGCGGGCGGCCAGGGGCCCCAGGTCCCGGGGGCTGATTTCGGCCCCCCGGCCCAGGATCACGGCCCGCTCCATGAGGTTCTTCAGCTCCCGGACATTGCCGGGCCAGTCGTGGCGGAGCAGGGTGTCCTTGGCCTCGGGGCCCAGGCGCCGGGGCGGCCGCCCGTACTGCTGCCCGATGCGGGTGATGAACGCCTCGGCCAGGGGGAGGATGTCCTCGGGCCGTTCCCGCAGGGCGGGGATGCGGAGCGGCACCACCGCCAGGCGGAAGTAGAGGTCTTCGCGGAAGCGGCCCCGGGTGATCTCCCCGGCGAGATCCTTGTTGGTGGCTGCGATGACCCGCACGTCCACGCCGACGGTGCCGCCGCCGCCCACGGGCTCCACGCGGCCCTCCTGGAGGGCGCGCAGCACCTTGGCCTGGGTCTTGAGCGACATGTCGCCGACTTCGTCCAGGAAGAGGGTGCCGCCGTCGGCCTCCCGGAACTTGCCCTTCTGGTCCCGCACAGCGCCCGTGAACGCCCCCTTCTGGTGGCCGAAGAGCTCACTCTCGATCAATTCCTCCGGGATGGCCGCGCAGTTCACCTCCACGAAGGGGGCCTCCTTGCGGGGACTCTGCAGGTGGATGAGCCGGGCCACCTCCTCCTTGCCGCTGCCATTCTCGCCCGTGAGCAGCACACGCCCCTCGGTGGGGGCCACCAGCGCCACGTCGGCCATGAGGCGCTTCATGGCGGGGCTGTCCGCCAGGAAGAAGCGGCCCCCCTCCACCTCGGCCAGCAGCCGCTGGTTTTCACGCTCGAGCTGCGATTGCCGCAGGGCATTGCCCACCACCAGCAGCAGGCGGTCCAGGTCGATGGGCTTCTCCAGGAAGTCGAAGGCGCCGAGCTTGGTGGCCTGCAGGGCCGTGTCGATGCTGGCGTGGCCGGAGATCATCACCACGGGCAGGTTCGGGCGCAGCTGCTTGGCCTGCTTCAGGGTTTCCAGCCCATCCTGGCCGGGCAGCCAGACGTCGAGGAGCATGAGGTCCAGCCCCTCGCCATCGGGGTTGTGGAGCAGGTCGATGGCCTGCTCGCCCCGCTCGGCCTTGACGACGTGGTAGCCCTCGTCCTTCAGGGCTTCGCCCAGGGACCGCCGGATGCCAGGTTCGTCATCCACGAGGAGGAGGGTCGTGGGGGGGCGCATGGCTCCATGCTGGTCCTATGGCAAGCCTTTGTCCAGCAGGGGGTTGCCTAGATTTGTGCGAGTTCCTTCTCCGCTTCCTCGAGGAGTTCCGAGGCCAGCTCCAGCGAGGCGAGGTAGTACGGATGGGCCTGCACCAGGGGCAGCTGGGCCCCCACCGCGGCGACCAGGGGCTGGAGGTGCTCCCGCAGGAGCCTCCGGGCCAGGGCCACGGTGCGGGGGCGCTCGGCGGGGTCGCCTTCGATGACCTGGCCCAGCAGGTAGCTCAGGCAGGCCAGCTCCAGGCCCAGGTGATCCGGCGGAATGCCGAGGTCTTCCTGGACGGAGAGGTCGGCCTCGTCGTAGATCGCCTTGAGCGGCCCAAGCACCTCGGGGGCCATGTGATGGCCCCGGGCCTGCACGGACTCGAAGAGGTGCACCGTGTCCGTGTCCTTGGCGTGCAGGAAGACACGCGCATATTCGACGGCCTGATCCGTGACCGGCAGCGGATGCGCCACCATCCGCGCCAGGGGGCCCGAAAAGCGCGCAAGGTCGATGCGTTCCGCCAGGGCCGCCAGGTCGTGCTGAAGGTCCGCCTCCGGCTCGAGGAGGACCTCGGCGAGGAGCTGGGCGAGGTCCGCCTGGAGGGCAAGGGTCATGGGTGCCTCAGTGCAGCTGGCCCATCTTATGGAAGCTGCTCAGCTGGCCAGCGTAGACGAAGATGTAGCGCAGCAGGAAGCCGCCAAAGAGGACGAGACAGGAGGCCGCCAAGGCCAGGTTGCGGTTCCCGTGGAAGCTCTTGCCCTTCAGCAGGCTGGGGGCGAGCTCGTAGACCTCGATGCCCAGGGGCACCAGGAGGCCGAGGCCCAGGAAGAACACCCAGAACACCACGGTGTAAGGGCCGCCCAGGATGAGCCACAGGGCCTGCTTCACCGCCAGCACCGAGAGCTGACCGTGGATGAGGTAGGGCAGGATGATGAACAGCTCCAGCGAGATGAACACGATGTCGAGGGTGATGAGGAACTTGGTCTCGTGGGTCTCGATGGGGTTGCGCTTGTCCAGCACCATGGCGAGCAGCAGGGCCGCGGCGCCGCTGGAGAGGGCCGAGAACAGGAACATCTGGGCCACGAGGTTGGTGTTCCAGAAGGGGCGGGCCGACACGGCGCCCAGGAGCACGCCGGTGTAGATGCCGACGCCGATGGAGAAGGGGAAGCCGATCATGGCCAGGGTCTTGCGGTGGCCGGACAGATCCACATTCAGGCGGTGCACCTGCTTCCAGGTGGCCGGGACCTTGCTGAAGAGCTTCTGCCGCCAGTCCTCGGGCAGCCAGGCGAAGCAGTACACGAAGGCGATGACCGTGAAGAGCGTCAGGAGCCAGGAGCCGATGGACATGGGGCTCTCCCACCGGAAGTGGGTGAACAGCTTGTAGAAGCGGTACCAGTTCCCCAGGTCGAGGATCAGCAGGGCCGAGCCGATGGCCACGGGCCAGGGGGCCAGCAGGGCGCCCATCTGGGCCACCCTCGGATAGGCCGGCTGCCCGTCGACTTCCAGGTAGTTGGCCAGACCCGCGGCGAAGAACAGGCCCGCCGAAAGGCCGCCGAGGAACAGGTAAACAACGATGAGGAGACCCCAGTTGAGCTCATGCATATCCGTCTCCTAGAGCAGGTAGTAGAGTTGAGGACCGTTGCCGGTCTGGGGTTCTTTCACGTGGTAGCGGCGGGTGGCCAGCAGCTCGTGGATCCGGCTGGTGGGATCCTCCAGGTCACCGAAGACGCGCACCTTGGAGGGGCAGGTCTCCACGCAGGCGGGGATGTCGCCGCGGTCCACCCGGTGGCTGCAGAGCGTGCACTTGTGGACGGTACCGCTCTCCTCGTGGAAGTACCGGGCATCGTAGGGGCAGGCGATCATGCAGTAGCGGCAGCCGATGCACTCGTCGTAGTTCACCAGCACGATGCCGTCCTTGCGCTGCCAGGAGGCGCCGGTGGGACACACCCGCACGCAGGAGGGATGCTCGCAGTGGTGGCACTGCTCCGGAGCGAAATCAATGCGCAGCTTGGGGTATTCGCCCTGGCGATCCTCGTTGATCCAGTTCCGGAAGTTGCCCACGGGGACATCGTTTTCCGCCTTGCAGGCGACCACACAGGCCTTGCAGTTGATGCACTTCCTGGAGTCGATGACGAGGGCGTAGCGCCGTTTCTTCATGGCCATGGTCTGCTCCCTCAGGCGTTCGCGACTTTGACGAAGGTTTCATGGAAGGCGGCGTTGCCCGAGACCTGGTCCCAGGCGGTCTCCAGCAGCACGGCATCGCTGGCGCCGACGTTGTAGACCAGGCTCTGCATCTTGGATTTCTTGCCGAACCCGTGGAGCATGAACACGCAGTCGGGGCGGATCTCCTCGGTGACCCTGGCCTTGAGCTTCACGCTGCCGACGCTGCTGGTCACCTGCACATAAGTGCCATCCTTGATCCCGAGCTGTTCGGCGCGCTTGGGGTTGAGCCAGAGGTCATTCTCCTTCACGAACTCGTTCAGCCAGACGTTGTTCGACTGGTTGGCGTGGGTGAAGTAGCCGACGCGGCCCAGGATCAGGCGGAACCGGTCTGCCGGCGGCTGCTTTGGCGTGGCGTAGACCGGCAGCGGGTCATAGCCGGCTTCCTGCAGGCGTTCCGAGAAGATCTCGATCTTGCCGGACTTGGTGACGAACCGGTGGTCGGGGTTCAGGGTCTTGCCGTAGGTGGGCTGGCCGCTGGCGGCCCAGACACCGTGCTTTTTCATGTGCTCGGCGGCCATGGGGATGGGCAGATCCTTGAACTCGGCGTCGACCCACTGCTCGATGGTGTAGTCGAAATAGTCGCTGAGGTCGAGCCGCTTGGCGAGTCCCTGGATGATCTCCAGGTTCGGCTTGGTGTCGTGGATGGGCTTCACCACCTGCTGGCGGTAGACCACGGCCGGCCAGATGCCGGGCATCACTTCGACGGGGTCGGTGCGCTCCAGGTAGGCACTCTCGGGGAAGACGACATCCGCATACCAGGCCATGTCGCTCATCTGCACGTCGATGACGCCGATGAAATCCATCTGCTCGATCATCTTCAGGGTCTTCGCCTGGTCGGGCAGGGCGTTCATGGGGTCCTGCTTGTAGACCATCCAGGCCTTCACAGGGTAGGGCTTGCCGCTCAGCACGTTCTCGCGGAGCTTGAGGTAGGTGCCGTCACCCTTGGCGGCCAGGGGGAAGTGCTTGTCGATTTCGTCCACCCGGGCGGCCTTGGGCTCGTCCCAGGGCATGAACAGGAACTCGCCCTTGGGGAGCTTGGCGTTGGGCACCATGCCGCCCATCTGGTCCCAGTTGCCCACGATGGCGTTGAGGATGGCCTGGGCGCGGCGCATCTGGAAGTCGTTCTGGTACCAGGAGGAGCGGCGTCCGGCGTAGTAGAGCGCCCGGGCCCCGGCATCGGCGAACTCCCGGGCGATCCGCACGATGTCCTGAGCGGGGATCTCCGTCTCCTTCTCGGCCCACTCCGGCGTGTACTGCTTGACGTGCTCCGTGAGCTGGTCGAAGCCGGTGGTGTAGGTGGCGACGAAGTCCTTGCTGTGCCGGCCCTCCTTGATGATCACGTGGATCATGGCGAGGATGAAGGCCATGTCGGTGCCGGGCTTGATGGGGTACCACTCGTCAGCCTTGGCGGCGGTCACGGTGAACCTGGGATCGAGATAGATCAGCTTGGCCTTGCGTTCCATGACGCCGCCGATGAGGTCCATGGTGTCGGGCGTGATGATGCTCTCGAAGCGGTTGGCGCCGGACATGATGACGTAGCGGCTGTTCAGGAGGTCGAAGCTCGGCACCGTGCCGAAGGTCGCGCTGTACGCGAGGTTCACGGAGGCCAGGCAGAGGGTGGGATGGCGCACCAGGTTGGGCGAGCCGAAGGCCAGGCCCAGGTTCTTGAAGAAGACCTCCTGGAAGCCCTCAGTGGAAGACCACAGCGACCCCTCGGGGCCATACTTGGCCTTGACCTCGGTCAGCTTCTTGGCGGCGAAGTCGAAGGCCTCATCCCAGCTGACGGGCTTCCACTTGCCCTCGCCCCGGGCCCCCACACGGATCATGGGCTGCTTGAGACGGTCGGGATCGTAGACCTGCTTGATGGCGGCGTTGCCCCGTGCGCAGAGCATGTCGCGGGATTTCGGGTTCTCGGGATTGGGGTTGAGCTTCTTGACGAAGCCCCCCTCCACCACGGCGATGGCCGAGCACTTGTTGGGGCAGAGCTCGCAGGTGGTGGGCACCTCTCGGTTGTCGTCCGAAGCGCTGCGCCCCTTCTTGAAATACTTGAGGCAGCCCACCTCGAGGGTGGCGACGGCTCCGGCGGTGACACCCGCGGCCTTCAGGAACAGGCGGCGATCCATGCGTGTGGTTCCCATCGGGGGCTCCCTGGTGATGCGGCGATGGTGGCGAAAAACCCGGGCCGGAAGGTTGCCCTTCCGGCCCGGCTGGTGCAGGTCTAGAACTTCACTTCGATCGAGGCGTACATCGTCTTCACCGTGGCGGGGAAGCCGTACTGCAGCATGGGGTTCTTGCCCAGGTCATAGGCGTCTTCCCAGCTCTGGCCAGGCATCGCGGGGCCAGGGGAGATGTGCCAGCCGCTGAAGGCGTGGCTGTACTTGTAGTCGAGGTAGCCGATGCGGAACGCTGCGTTGTGGGCAAAGTTCCAGTGGATGTAGCCTTCCCACACGTCGCCGCGGGTGCCGAGCTTCTCGGTGGCTTCCCCAGTGGCGGGGCTGTAGGTCCACCAGCGCGGGGACCCGTGGTTGAACTCGAGGCCGAAGCCAATCTTCTCGGTGGGATCGAGGCGAACGCCCACGTAGTAGGCGCTGGCGGTCTGGCTCTTGGTGGCGTCACCGAGGAGACCGCCGAAGCCGGCGAGCTGCTGGGTGCCGCCCATGTTGGCGGGGAAGTCCCAGTAGGCGCCGTACTGGCTGCTCTTGCCGTTCGGCTTGCTCTTGATGTGGCCGTAGCTGGCGAAGTAGGTGAACATGTCGCCGATCTTGTGCTTCCAGGTGGCGGTCCACTGGTCGATGTCACCCAGGTTGTTGGTGGCCGTCACGTACTGGATGGCGGGCATGCCACCCATGCCGGGCATGGCGGGGACGGGGAAGTTGTTGGTGGCGCCGAAGGGGATGTCGGTGAGGTTCCCCATCTTGTTGAAGCCAAGGTAGAAGTTGGCGCTCTGGATGCTGTCGCCGAGCTGGAAGAGCAGGGGCATGTCGAACATGGCGCCCAGCACCGTGGTGTCCTTGAGGGGCCCGATGCTGTTCACCTGGAGGGTCGCGTTCTGGGCATTGGGCTGGGTCGGAGAGGCCCAGTCGACATTTGTGAAGTTGAAGCCCACGGGGGCCGCACTGGACTTCACGGCGCCGCCGCCGCCGAACCCGGACTCGTAGCCCACTCCGTAGCAGATGCCGAACAGGGTGTTCTCGGGCATGCCGAGCTTGTCGAGCTGGAACTTGAAGCCGATGCCGTCCACCTGGGCATTGACCGCCAAGGCCTGGGGCGTGGCCTGACGCTCGACGCCGTCACGCACCTCGAAGGGAGGTCCATCGGAGGTGTTCTGGCGGCCGATGGACAGGATGCCCACGGGGAAGTCGTAGACCAGGCTGGCGCGCTCTACGCGCAACACATCCGTGCCCGGCACCTTGGCGCTGCTGAAGGAGTTCTGCACGGTGTTGGGCGAGCCGTTGAAGGTCGGGACGTCGGCACCGCCGTGGACCTTGTACATCGTGAGGCGGCCCATGATCTTCGCGTGCTCATTGATCTTGATGCCCATCTTCAGGCGCAGGCGGGTGGACCACTGGACGGAGTTGCTCCAGTCCTGGGCGGGCATCTGCTGGGTCAGCGCCATGAAGGGATAGGGGTTGCCGGGAATGCCCGGGTTCTGGGCGAAGCCCATGAACTGGGTATAGGGCTTGAAGCCCCACTCGCTGCTCTCGAAGCGGGTGCGCAGGTCGCCG
Organism: uncultured Acidobacteriota bacterium; assembly: GCA_963740385.1. Taxonomy (GTDB): domain Bacteria; phylum Acidobacteriota; class Holophagae; order Holophagales; family Holophagaceae; genus Geothrix. The sequence continues at coordinate 864,977 of CAVUDX010000002.1, read as the reverse complement.
CCCCACTGGATGTTGTCGCCGGCCACCTTGGTCTCGACCTTGACGAGGCGGGTATCGACTTCCTGCACGGTGGCGGCCTTCTCTTCGACGGCCTTGAGCTGGACCTTCAGCTGCTCGATCTGCTTCTGCAGGTCTTCGTTGGACTGGGCACTCAGGACCGCGGGCGCCAACATGGCGACCAGGATGAGCATGATTCGGGAGTTCATGGGGTGGGTCTCCGGAAAGGGGGTGGGTTCAGGGGCAGGGGATTAGGGGGGGGCGAAAGGTCAGCCGCCGCAGGTTTCGGGCTGCGGGGAATCGGAGGCGTGGTTCGTCAAGAAGGTCTGGACGTCCTTGACCTGCTCGGGCTTGATGATCGAATCGATCTTCTCGGTGCCCTTCTTGTGCTTGCCGGCGGCGAAGTAGGCCTTCCACTGGGCCTGGGTCTTGGAGAGGGGGGTGATCTCCTTGGCGCTGCCACCACTGGCATGGCAGGCCTTGCAGGTCTTCTTGAAGAAGAACTTGCCCTTGGTGTCGCTGCCGCCCTGGGCGGCCAGGGGGGCCGCGATGGCGGCGACGAGCGCGAGGAGGGTCAGGGTGTTCCGCATGGAGCACATCCTTTCTGGTGGGGTGATGGGTCTGAAGTCGCCGCGATCGGACAGGTGCGGGCAGCTTCTGATGGTTCGGTTGAGGCTTCTGAAGAGGGCGGACGATGACCGCCCTTCACATAGAGGATGAAAGGGTGGTTAACTAGGTCAAGTCGTTCGTGACTATGATCACGATTAATTAAATAACCACAGAGTAATTTGATATCAAAGCTGCGATTGGCATGGAACTGGAGGTCAGCTTTCCACGGGAAACAGGCCTGTTATGGTGAAGGCCGAGGACGTCCCATGGCTGAGCCCCCCATTCCACCGACCCCCGAGGAGGATGCCGCCCTCGCCCCGGTGATCGACCTGGAGTTGAAGCGGCAGGTGCTGGTCTGCACGTCAAAAAGCTGCGCCGCCAACGGCTCCGAGGCCGTCCTGGAAGCCTTCAAGGCCCAGCTCATCGACGAGCAGCTGTTGTTCTACAAGGGCAACCGGCAGGGCGAGATCCAGTGCAGCCACTGCGGTTCCGTGGGCTTCTGCGCCATCGGCCCCGCCGTGCTGGTCTACCCCGATGGCATCTGGTACGCCCACGTCACGCCCGCGGACGTGCCGGAGATCATCGAGCGTCACCTGAAGGGCGGGGTGCCTGTGGAGCGCCTGGTGCGCAAGCGCCTCGGCTAGGACTGCTCCTCCTCCCAGCGGACGCGGTCTGCCGGTGTATCCACATCCAGCCATTCCGATCCCGACTGGGGCAGGAGCAGGTGCGGCAGCCGCTCCACGAGGCCCTGGAGCGAGCTGGCAGAGGAGGACGCGAGGGCAGGGCGAAGGCTTGCCGGCAGCCAGCTGCCCAGGGGTTGTTGCCGGCCTCCATGGAGGGCCAGGACCCAGTGCAGCGCCAGCGGGTCCGCCGCCTCGCAGGCCTCGGCCCAGGCAGCCAGGCGCTCCGGGGTCCAGCGCACCTGGTCGCAGGCGGTGATCCACCAGCGGTCTGCGGCAGGCGCCGCGAGGGCGGCCCAGGTGCGAAGGGCCACGGCTGGGCCCAGCCGGGGATCCTCGGCGAGGGGCCAGCCAGGCTGGTCCGGAAGGGGATCGCCCAGCACCATGACTGGCCCCTGAGCGAACACGGATCGGAATACCTGCGCCAGGTAGGCGCCCCAGGAGCCTCCGGCTGGATGCGTCAGGGCATGTTTTGGGCTGCCCATCCTTTGTCCGGACCCCCCGGTCAGCAGCAGCAACCCGGCCTTCATCGGCGGACCTGCCGGAGGCGAGTCACCTGGAGGATGACGCCACCGCCCAGGGGGGCGAGGAAGCAGGCAGGCCGCGACAGCAGGGACAAGGGAACTCCGAGTGCTTCAAGCATGGGGAGATTGCAGTCTGCGATTTTACGGGACGTGCCCTCGGTCACAGCGGGGGTGATCCAGGCCCCATGGGGCTGAGGGGCAGCACCATGCGGAAGTGGGCACCCTGGCCAGGCTGGCTTTCGACCTGCAGCTCCCCCTGGTGGGCGTCGAGGATGCTCTGGCAGATGGACAGGCCCAGGCCCCAGCCCTGGGCTGCATCCCCAGCCCGCGCCTGCTGAAAGGGCTGCATCACGGCCTGAATCTGTTGGGCATCGAGGCCGCGTCCCGTGTCCCAGACCTCCAGGGTCCAGGTCTCGGTGCTGCGATCCACCCTCGACCGGAGGCCCACCTGGCCTCCGGTGGGGGTGAATTTCAGGGCATTCTCGAAGAGGTTCAGCATCACCTGCTGCAGCGTGGCGGTGTCCGCATGGATGCGGACCAGCTCGGTGTCGGGGCTGACCTCCAGGGTGAAGGCCAGCCCCTTGGCCTCGGCCTTCAGGCGGAGTACCTCCTCGAACCCTTCGGTGACTTCCGCGGGCAGCACCGAGGCCAGCTTCAGGCTCTGGATGAGGGCATCCCCGCGGCTCTGGTCCAGAAGGTTGCGCACCAGCGCCTCGATGCGGTGGGCCTCCCGTTCCATCAGGTCCAGCATGGTTGCCCCTTGGGGGGCCAGGTCTCGCAGGCGATCCAGGGAGAGCAGGATGGTGGTCAAGGGGGACCGGAGGTCGTGGGTCACCATGTCCAGCAGCCGGTGACGGCCCTCCAGGCTGCGCTTGATCTGCTGGTGGGCTTGCTCCAGGGCTCGGTTCTGGCGGGCGAGGAGCAGGGTGCGGTCATCGATGGTCTCCTCCAGCGATCGCGCACGCAGCGCGAGGGTGTGGACCCGCAGCCAGAGAAGCCACCCAAGCAGACCCATCAGGGCGAGCAGGAGGAGCCCCCGGATCGCCCAACGCTCATGCCAGGCTGGGCGCACCCGGATGGGGACGGGAGGGCTCTGGGTCCAGACGCGCCCATCGGTGGTCGCCCGCAGCTGGAACCGGTAGGTGCCCGCGCCAAGGTTGCGGTACTGAAGGCTCTGGCCCGGGTTGATGGGCCGCCAGGTGGCGTCCATGCCCTGGAGGAAGGCCTCGTAGTGAAGGGTGGCTGGGGCCAGCGGTGCCCCGGTGTCGATGCTGAGGTCCAGGTAGTCCGGCCGGGGTGGGACCTGGGCCTGGGAGGGCAGGGGCTGGCTGCCTCCGGGCCAATGGATGTCCACCACCATCGGGTCTGGGAGGGGGGCGTTCCTGAAGGTGCGGGCGTTCCTGAGGATGTTCAGGCCCCCGATCATGCCGATCCAGAGCCTGCCCTGGCTGTCCAGCAGGTACCCGTTGTGGTTGGTCTCATCGGACACCAGCCCCTGGTTGCGGCCCAGATGATGCAGGCGGCGGTGCTCGACGAGTGTCACGCCCCGGTTGTGCCCGATGGCCATCCGTCCTCCACCCACATCGACGATGAAGTTGATGCTCTCGTCCGGGAGGCCCTCCTCGATGCCGTAGGTGGTCCACCGGTCGTTGCCATGGAGGCAGAGTCCCTGCATGGTGCCGACCCACAGGCGACCCTGCTGATCGGCGGCCAGCGCACTCACGGTGCTGGTGGCAAAGGGGGCATCGGCGTAGGCGCGCACCAACTGGCCTCCCTTGAGCTCCCAGAGGCCAAGGCTGGTGGCCGCCAGCAGGTGACCCTGATAGACGAGCAGGTCGGTGACGGAGGTGTCTCCAACCTCCGCGGGCAATCGGTGTTGCTTGACCAGCCTCCCGCCCAGGTCCAGCTCAAACAGACCCAGCTCGGTGCCCGCCAGCAGCCGCCCTTCATGCTTGAGCAGGGTCAGCACCGCCGCGGTGCGCAGCTCGCGTGGCCCGGCCTGGGTCACCCGCCCGGAGGACCAATGGGCCAGCCCCTTGTCGGTGCCAATCCAGGCGCCGCCGCGGCCATCGGAGAGGAGCCCCCAGGTTTCATCGGCGGGCAGTCCGTCCCGCACGGTCCAGTGCTTCACGATGCCGTGGGGCTCCTCGACCAGGTAGACCCCGGTGCTGGTTGCGAGGAGGGACCGGCCTGGAGCGAGCTCGAGGATGCCCGAGATCGCCGCAAGGCCACGCCCCGAGGCATCCGGCGAGCGGTCGATGGCCAACAGGTCCGGGATGGCCTGGGCGGCCAGACCATCTCCGTCCGAGCCCACCCAGAGGGCTCCGCGGTGGTCCCGGATCGCCACCACGATCCGATCCCTCGGCAGCCCGGTGGCCGCGGTGAGGAACTGGGCAGCACGGCCCGGCTCACCCAGCAGCAGGCCATCCCCTCCCAAGGCGATGAGAAAGGCGTTCGACCGGGGATCGAAGCGCAAGCTGCCCACCTTGGCATTCCGAGGCAGGCCCGGCAGGGAGACCTCCACCCATTGGCCACGCTCCATCCGCAACAGCGCGTGCTCAAGGAGTACCCAGGCCCGGCCCTGGGGATCCAGCTGGAGGTCCCGAATGCGCTGGTCTGCGAAGGGGACAGGGAGGGGGTAGGTCCTCCAGGTTTCGTGCTCCAGGCGTGCGAGCTGCCGCCTGGCATTGGCCGCCCAGATGCCGTGGTGTCCATTCCCCGCCAGGAACCTCAGCGCAGGTCCGGTCCAGCCCTCGGGCAGGGCCACGGGGACAAAGCGCCGGTCCTCCCGCCGCAGAAGCCCAAGGCGGTTCAGCACGAGGATGCGGCCCTCCGAATCCAGGGCCAGGCCGTAGGCCGCCGCCACCTCCAGGCCCTGGTCGGGGCCATGGGTCACCACGGAGTCACCCCGGAGTTCGGCCACGCCCTGCTCGCTGGCCACCCAGATGGCCCCATCCGGGGCCTCCAGCAGGCTGCGGACAAAGTAGGCCTGCAGGCCCTGAGGGGCGGCAAAGGTGTGGAAACCGGACGCGCCCAGACGGGCGACGCCGCCGGTGTTCGTGCCGACCCACAGGAAGCCCAGGCGGTCCTCCAGGAGGGCCGTGACTTGGCTCTGCGGCAGTCCCTCGCGCAGCCCGAACCGCCGAAAAGCGGGCTGCTGCCCCGGCAGGGGCAGCACGGAACCGGCGAGTCCAAGCAGGAGGCAGAGCCGGAGGAGGGTGGCGCGTGAAACAGGCATGGCGACAGATGTAGCTTCTCATCGGCCGCGGCATTCCTCCGCCTGATTCTGGGCCCTCCCGTCTCCATGCGACCATGGAGCCATGCTTGTGGATGCGCACTGCCACCTCACCGGCTCCTACCTGCCCGCCGATCAGGTGGAGGCCACCCTCCTGCGGGCCCGCGAGCAGGGGGTGGTGGGTTTCATCGCCGTGGGTACAGACCTGGAGGATGACCGGGTGGTGCTGGCTCTCGCCGCCCGTACGCCCGGCGTGCAGGCCAGCCTCGGCGTGCACCCCCACGAGGCCAAGTCCTGGTCCCCTGAGGTGGCCGGCGAACTGGAGACCCTGCTGAGGCACCCCTCGGTGCGGTTCGTGGGCGAGACGGGGCTGGACTGGCACTACGACCTGAGCCCCCGGGAGGCCCAGGAAACCGCCTTCCGGGCCCAGATCCGGTTGGCCCGGAGCCTGGGCAAACCGCTGATGATCCACACCCGCTCCGCGCCCAAGGCGACCCTCGACCTGCTGGAAGCGGAAGGCGCCGACCTGGTGGGCGGCATCATCCACTGCTTCAGCGAGGACCTGCCGTTCGCCCGGCGGGCGTTGGATCTGGGGTTTCACCTGAGCTTTTCGGGGATCACCACCTTCAAGAAGGCCGAGGCCATCCGGGAGGTGGCCGCCTGGGCGCCGTCCGACCGCCTGCTGGTGGAAACCGATGCGCCCTTCCTGGCACCGGTGCCGTTCCGAGGCAAGCCCAACGAGCCTGGCTTCGTGCGCTACACCGCTCAGGCGGTGGCCGATCTGAGGGGGATGTCGCTGCCGGCCCTGGCCGAATTGACGACCCGCAACCTGGAGGCCCTGTGCGGCTGGGCACCCTCTTCCTGATCGGGGCAGCCCTGGTCGCCCCCTGCCTGCAGGCCCAGGGCCGGCCGCGTCTCCCGTGGGAGGTGGTCCAGCCCCTGGGCTGGCAGGTCGAGTCCCCCTCGCAGAACCCGCCCCAGGCGAGCAGCCTGACTCCCTCCACCGGGGACATGGAGGCCCAGCTGACCGCCGACGGGACCCTCAGCATCCGCGATGCCCGAGGTCTCATCCGCCTGCAGGCGGGCCTGCCTGGCCGGCCCCTGCAGGTCTGGCGGGATGGCGGCGTGCCGGTGCCCCAACCTTCGGGTCGCTGGGCTTTCCCTTCGAATTCCCCGCTCAGCCAGGGCCTCGGCACGCTGCAGTGGTGCGCGGAGGACTTCCGTCCGTTTCTCGCAGGTCTGCTCTGGATCCTCGAGGATGGCGAGCACCTGCTCACAGTGGTGCACCCCGCCACGGCCCAGGTGGTGTATCTGCCCCTGCCGCCCGGACGCGATCTGCACCTCACCTTTCTTCCCGACCGCCTGGAGGTACTCGCCGGATCCGTCGACCGGGGGGCACCAAGCCGGTGGTCTCTGCCCTGGATGGGCCTTCTGCCGCGGCTGGCAGCCCTGGGGCCCCAACCCGTCACCGCCAAGCCGGGCTCGGCCTTGGCGCCTTTTCCCAAGGACTGACCCGGAGTCAGGCAACCTTGGCACGACCTTGGCAGTCTCTTGTCATGGGAACCGACCCACCCTGGATTGGCATCCCACAGTCATGGAGGGCACATGAGCACGACCTTCTCCCCTACCCGCCTAGCGGCCCTGCTGGTGCCGGCCCTTGTTCTGTCGGCTGCTCCTCAGACCCTGAACTCCCAGGACGCCGCCCCATCTCAAGACGAGACCTACCAGGGCGAAGCCCCGGATCGCTATGCCATGGTGCGCACCCTGGAAGGGGATGTGCACATCCTGAAGGGCGACCTGGACGAGGCCCTGACCCGCGGGACGCCCATTGCCGAGGGCGATGTCGTGGAAAGCCGCGGCCGAGGCGTTCTGCAACTGGGTGATGGCACCCGCGTGGCCTTCGGCGGCGCGACCCGGTTCACGGTGGCAGCCCTGTTCACCAACCAGAAGGGCGAGAAGCAGGTGCTGCTGCAGCTGGCCTATGGCCGCCTGCGCATCCTGCTGGGCGGCCAGTCCGATGCGCGGTTCCGGGTGGACACGCCTTCCGGTTCGGCCACCTGCTACGACAAGGGCGCTTTCGTCATCGAGGCGGAACGGGACAACCTGGTGCGGCTCAAGGTCCTGAGCGGCCGCGTGACCTTCAGCAACCAGCGGGACCAGACCCGCATCAGCGCCGGGGAACGGCTGACCATCTACAGCCCCCAGGATGGGCTGGACCGGGTGCGCACCTTCAACACCTTCGACGGCGATGATTTCGATCGCTGGAGTGAGCGGGCCGTCATGGTGCGCCGGGGCGAGAGCTGGAGCCGCGTCCCCTCCGAGATCCGCTACTACGCCGACGACCTGGACGACCATGGCCGCTGGGTGAACTCCGACGAGTACGGCTGGGTCTGGCAGCCCAACGGGGTGGCTGAGGATTGGCGCCCCTACTACCAGGGCCGCTGGGCGCCCTACGCCTCCGGCATGACCTGGATTTCGGATGAGCCCTGGGCCTATGTGGCCTATCACCACGGCCGCTGGCACTGGAGCCTCGGAGTGGGCTGGTTCTGGATTCCTGGCGTCAACTACAGCCCGGCCTGGGTGGCCTGGAACTACAGCCCCGGGTACTACGGCTGGGCGCCCCTGGGCTACTACAACACCCCCTGCCACTGGGGCTACGGCGCCTGGGGCGGCGGCTATGCCTGGAACGTGGTGGCGGTGAACCAGATCAACGTGTGGAACGTCAATCGGCACATCTACTCGGATGCGCACGTGCTGAGAACCTTCGGCGGCGGCAATGGCGGCACCACCTGGACCGGTGGTGGTCGGGATCTGCGGGCTCCCTGGCTGCGGTCCCCCCTGATTGTGTCGCGGACCGAGTTCCAGAACCCCGGCCAGATGCACACCGCCTTCCAGCGGGAGGTCCACCGGGAGCGCATTACCACCTACGAGCGCCGTGCTGAGGCCAGCACCGGCCGGGGCATCATCCGCCGTGAGATTGCGCCTGTGGGACCCGGCGATGCCCGCCCGGGGTCACCCGCGACCGGCCCCGAGCGCCGGCCCTTTGAGGATCGGAAGTCCAGGGTGGCCGAGGGCCCGGTTCCGCGCGAGCGCACGCCCGAGGGACGGCTGCCCGACCGTGGACGGGACGTCAGCACCCCCGACCGGCGCACCGACCCCGCCCCGCGGGAACGCACCCCCGACCCACGAACCCGGATGGAGGACCGCCGCCGGGAGGATCCGGCCCCGCGTGAGCGGGCCCCGGAGCCTCGGCCCCGGACGGAGGAACGCCGCATGGACCCCGTTCCCCGGGAGCGGACCCCTGATCCCGCCCCCCGGGACCGGTTCGATGGCCGGCCCGAGCGCCGGATGGATGCCCCGGCGCCCCGGGAGCGCGCCCCCGAACCCAGGCCCCAGATGGACCGCGAACCCCGCCGCATGAACGTGCCCCGGGAACGGACCCCCGAGCCCAGGCCAGCCCCCCGGCAGGAGGCGCCACGTCAGGAGGCCCCCCGGGAACGCCCCCACGAGGAGCGGAAGAGTTCAGGCCTCAGGGACATTCGCAGGTAGGTTTTCCCGCTCGACCCCACGAAGAAGGCCCCGCAACGCGGGGCCTTCTTCGTGGGAGGGCGTGTGGCTCAGGCCACTTCGATCGGGTAGATGCCCCGCTGGATGAGCTCCGAGGCGATGCGGCCACGCAGGCGGGCGCTGCTGGTGGGGTGGAACTCGGCGAAGGCCTTGATGCCGGCGAGGGCATGGCGGAGCGCCTCGCCTTCCACCACATCGGCACAGAGCATGCGGGCATCGCCGTGCACCTTGTGCCAGCTCTCGTTGACGTAGAGCTCGGTCATGTCCCGGGCGATGGCGGCCCAGCGGTGGCCCGATTCCACCATGCGCTCGGCCCGCACCACGGCGCTCTCCATGGCGTAGATCTCCATGAGCATGTTGCTCATGCGGGCCATGACCTCCTGGTTGTCCACCAGCTTCTGGCCCAGCACCTGCACGGCGAGGCCGGCGGCCAGCATGCACTGGCGCTTGCTGAGCTCGACGCCGTGCTTCAGGCGGGCGAGGGGGCCCGTGAAGGCTTCGGCCTTGATGGGGTTGGCGATCTCCTTGGCGACCTGCTGGCCGAACTGCATGAGCGGCAGCTCGCCCTTCATGGCGCGCTTCAGAAGGGTTCCGGCGATGAGCAGGCGGTTGATCTCGTTGGTGCCCTCAAAGATGCGGTTGATGCGGCAGTCCCGCTGGGCCTTCTCGGGGGGGTACTCGGCGCTGAACCCGTAGCCGCCATAGGCCTGCACGGCCTCGTCCGCCACCCAGAACAGGGCCTCGCTGCCCCAGACCTTCGAGATGCTGCACTCGATGGTGTACTCATCGATGGCCGCCATCTTGTCGGCACCGGCGGTGGGGCTGTCCCAGCTGGTGGCATGGAGGGCCTCGTCGATGTAGCCCACGGTGCGGAAGTTCAGGGCCTCGCAGACGAAGGTCTTGGTGGCCATGTCAGCCAGCTTCTGCTGGATGAGGCCGAAGGAGTTGATGGGCTTGCCGAACTGCTCGCGCTCGGAGGTGTACTTGAGGCAGTACTCCAGGATGCGCTTCATGCCGCCCTGACTGCCGACGCCCAGCTTGAACCGGCCCACGTTGAGGATGCCGAAGGCGATCTTGTGGCCCTTGCCCAGCTCACCGAGGAGGCGGTCCTTGGGAATGCGGCAGTTCTCCAGGATGACCGTGCGGGTGGAGCTGCCCTTGATACCCATCTTCTTTTCCTCGGCACCGGTGGTGATGCCGGGATCCGTGGCTTCCACGATGAAGGCGCTGAAGTCCTTGCCGTCGACCTTGGCGAAGATGATGAACACATCCGCGAAGCCCGCGTTGGTGATCCACATCTTGGAGCCGTTCAGCACCCAGTGGTCCCCGTTGAGCACGGCGGTGGTCTTGGCGCTCAGGGCGTCGGACCCGCTGCCGGCTTCCGTGAGGGCGTAGGCCGCCAGGTACTCGCCGGTCCCCAGCTTGGGCAGGTAGGCCTTCTTCTGGGCCTCGGTGCCGAAGTAGACGATGGGCAGGGTGCCGATGCCGGTGTTGGCGCTGTAGGTGACGGCGAAGCTGCCCTGCTTGCTCATCTCCTCCAGCACCAGCATGGCGGTGCGCTTGTCCACATCCATGCCGTCGTAGGCTTCGGGGATGTCGAGGCTCAGGAGGCCCAGTTCGCCAGCCTTTTTCATGAGCTCTACGGACAGCGGCAGGTCGAGCTTGTCGATGGCTTCGTCCTGGGGCAGGACTTCGCCATTCATGAAATCCCGGGCGGCCCGGGCGAATTCCTTGGCCTCGTCGCCGAAATCCTCAGGCGTGAACTGGGGCATGGCCCCGATGGGGGTCAGCAGGAAACTGCCTCCCTTGACCTGCTCGACAGCAGCGGTGTTCATCTTTGTCCTCCGGATGGGGTATGGATCAAGATGGAAGGCCTTGAAGGGCTTGGCTAGCCTCTACCTTCGGTCAACGGCCGGGATACTTCGGGTAGGCGGATCCCTCTGGTTCAATGGAGGGTGCCCAGGAGGTTGGATGCCGGAAGGCAGGCAAGTGCAGCAGATGTTTTCCGCCATCGCCGGGCGGTACGATGCCTTGAACCACCTGCTCTCGGGGGGCGTGGACTTCTGGTGGTGGCGGTGCATGGCCCGGGCCAGCGGCGCCGGGCCTGGCCGGCGGTTCCTGGATGTGGCCGCGGGCACGGGTGACTCCAGTGTGGCCCTGGCCCGTCGCGGGGCCGAGGTGGTCAGTACGGATTTCACCCACGCCATGCTGCGCCTGGGACCCGCGAAGTTCGTGCGGAAGGGGCTTGCAGGTCAGATCTGGGCCTCGGCGGATGCGGATGCCCAGCACCTCCCCTTCCGGGAGGGCGCCTTCGACGGCATCACCATCTGCTATGGCATCCGGAACGTGGAGCGGCGCGACCTGGCCTACGCCGAGTTCCTGAGGGTGCTCAAACCTGGCGGGCAGCTGACCATCCTGGAGTTCAGTACCCCGGTCCTGCCAGGCCTAAGGGCGGCCTACGACTGGTACAGCCGGCGCGTGCTCCCACGCCTGGGCGCCTGGATCAGCGGCGACGCCTCTGCTTACACCTACCTGCCGGAGAGCATCCGGGGTTTCCCTGATCAGCCCAGCCTGGGCCGGGAACTGGAGGCAGCGGGCTTCCAAGGTGTGCGCTGGACCAACCTCACCGGGGGTATCGTGGCCCTGCACATCGGGGCCAAGCCCTCAGAGTGACCGGTGCCGTTCCACGACCATCTGGTCGAGGACCTGGACGACTTCTTCGCTGGCGCGTTCGGAGGCCTCGAAGTGGTGGAAGATGCGGTCCTGGAGCTGGGAATCCCCCGTCCAGGCGCCCGCCAGCAGGCCCACGGCCTCCTGCACATTCTGATGGACGCTGGCGTGGGGGGCTTCCAGCCGGTTGAAGGAGGGCACGTGGGCGAATACCTGGGCGCCCATGCCTTCGTAGTACCAGGCCCCCAGCCGGCACCTTCGGTGGTCGGTCCCGACCGCCTGCGCTTCGGGAGACTGCGCCCCCTGGTGGATGACGCGGTAGCCGTTCTGCTTGTAAAGGAAGTGGTCCACCTTGACCAGCGAGGCGAAGCTGAAGTCCTGGGCCTTGTTGACCCGGTGCAGGGATGTCTTCGCGGAGTCGGCGAACTTGAGCACCTGGGACTGGAAGGCCGTGACGGCGGCGCGGCTCCCTTCGGCGATCTCCTTCACCTGCTCCGAGTCCTTGATCATCCGGGAGGTGGCCTGCCCGAAGGATTCGATGGTGCTGGCGATGCTCGCCGCCGCATCCTTGGTGTTCTCTGAGAGGGTCCGCACTTCTTCTGCCACAACGGCGAAGCCCTTGCCCACCTCCCCCGCATGGGCGGCCTCGATGGCTGCATTCAGGGCCAGCAGGTTGGTCCGGTCGGCCACGTCGGTGATGACCTGGACCACCTGGCTGATCTCCTCGCCCTTTTCATGGAGCAGGGTGATCTGGGCATTGGTCTGGGCGATCATCTCGGCCACCTGGTGGAGGTTCTCCACCAGGCCTTCGATGGTGATCCGGCTCTCGTCGGCCTCCTGGGCCGTTTCCTTGGAGAGCTGGCCCACACCGTTGAGCTCCTGGGTCATGTCCACCAGGTATTCCTGGATGGACTTCAGGTTCTGGATGAGGTTGCCGGAGTTCAGGTTCGTGATCCGGGCGATGAGCTTTTCCTTCAGGGCCATCTGCTGCACCTGGCCCAGGCTCTCGACCGAGATGTTCACACGGGTGATGGCGTCCTTGAAGGCGCCATGGAGGCCCTGGTCCATGGCCAGGCGGAAGGTCCGCCCCCGGGTGGCATGCTCGAAGGCCGAGAGCACCTCCCGGAAGTAGGCCTCCTGCTGGTCGAGCAGGTCGTTGAGGGCCCAGGCCAACTCGCCGGTGGCGGCGCCCCGCTTGATGCCGGTATTCCGCTGGTCGAGCTGCCCGGCGGCGGCAGCCTGGAGATTTGCCGTCAGGCCCCGAATGGCCTTGAGGATGCGATGCACGGTGTACAGGGTGAGCCCCAGCAGGGCCAGGATCAGCCCGAACAGCGACCAGGTCAGAGGCGTCCACCGCCCGGGGCCGGAACCCAGGACACCCAGGCCCACAAAGAGGCCCAGGATGGCGGCCACCAGCAGATGGACCCTAGAGCCCAAAGACAAATTCTTCATAGCTCACGCCCTTCTGTTCGAGGATCTGTTGCAGGAGGGTGGCGGAGGCCTTCATGCCGGCCTGCCCGTCTCCGGCGATCCGCTCGGCCTCCAGCATGCTCCGATAGAGCCCGGTGACAGCTTCCACCGCCTCGCGCCTGGGTTTGCGGCGAACCGAGTAGTAGCCCACCATGGCCCCTGACGCGTCGTAGGAAGGGGTGACGTTGGCGAACACCCAGTAGAAGCTGCCGTCCTTGGCCAGGTTCTTCACATATGCGCAGATCTCGCGATCGGCCTGGATGGTGTCCCAGAGGAGCTTGAACACCCCCCGGGGCATGTCCGGGTGCCGCAAGATGTTGTGGGGCGCACCCAGCAGCTCCCGCTCGGCATAGCCGGAGATGTCGATGAAGGTACGGTTGCCGTAGGTGATGATGCCCTTCAGATCGGTCTTGGAGACGATGAAGTCGTCGTCACCCATGACACGTTCCGTCTGGGTAGGCAGGGGCCGGGTGCTCATGGTCGGGGTCTCCACCCCCCCGCTATCGGCTCTGGAGTTCTGGTTGCCTGAATTTTGAGGGGGCTGGCGACCTACACGGCCGACAGGGGGTAACGGCCCTGGTCCACCAGCACCCGGGCGATGGCGGCCCGCAGGCTCGACAGGGCCGCTGGCGGTGGTGCGTGCATGGCGAGGAGGTCGGCCACCAGCGCATCCAGCACGGTGTCGGAGGCCAACTCCGCGGCCAGCATGCGGGCCTCGGCCTGCACTCGGTTCCAGGCCTCCTGGGCGTAGACCTCCGCCAGGTCCCGGGCCAGGGCAGCCCATCGGTGCCCTGCGGTCGCCATCTTCTGGGCCCGCACCACGGCGGATTCCATGGCGTAGATCTCCAGCAGCAGGTTGCTGATGCGGGCGGCGGCCTCCTGGTTGTCCAGGATCTTCGGCCCGTGGTTCGCCTGGGCCAGGGCGATCACCTTCAGGGCGCGGGCCTTGGCCAGGGATACGGTGCGCAGCAGGGGGTCGTCGGGCAGGTCCAGTGGGGCACTGGTGCTGGCGGCCAGGGGCAGGCCCTCGGCTCCTCCGCACCGCTTGAGGAAGGTGCCGGCGATGAGCAGCCGGTTGATCTCGTTGGTGCCCTCGAAGATGCGATTGATGCGGCAGTCCCGGTAGATCTTCTCGGCCGGGTACTCGGCGCTGAAGCCAGCACCGCCAAAGGTCTGCACAGCATCGTCGGCGGTGGCGAAGAGGGCCTCGCTACCCCACACCTTGGACATGGAGGCTTCCATCGCGTACTCGTCGATGGCCTTCATCTTGTCGGCGCCGCCGGTCTCGCTGTCCCAACTGGTGAGGGCCAGGGCGTCGTCCAGGTAGCCGATGGTGCGGAAGCTCATGCTCTCGCCCACGAAAATTCGCATGGCCATGTTGGCCAGCTTTTGCTGGATGAGCCCGAACGCGTTGAGGGGCTTGCCGAACTGGGTGCGCTCCTCGGCGTACTTCAGGGTGTAATCCAGCACCCGCTTTCCGGCGCCCACGGAGCTGGCGCCCAGCTTGAAGCGGCCCACCGTGAGAATGCCCAGGGCGATGCGGGCGCCCTTGCCCTTGCCGCCCAGGAGGCGATCTTCAGGGATGCGGCAGTTGTCCAGGATGACGGTGCGGGTGGAGCTGCCCTTGATGCCGAGCTTCTTTTCCTCGGCCCCGGTGCTGATGCCGGGGTCTGTCTTTTCGACGATGAAGGCACTGAGGTGGCTACCGTTGATCTTGGCAAAGATCACGAAGACATCGGCGAATCCGGCGTTGGTGATCCAGGCCTTGGTGCCGTTCAGCACCCAGTGGCCGTCCTCCAGCACGGCGGTGGCCTTGGCCCCCAGGGCGTCGGAACCGCTGCCTGCTTCGGTCAGGGCATAGGCCGCACACCATTCTCCGGAGGCCAGCTTGGGCAGGTACTTCGCCTTCTGCTCATGGTTCCCGAAGTAGACGATGGGCATGGTGCCGATGCTGGTGTGCGCGGTGTAGCTGGTGGAGAAGCTGGCCTGCTTGGCCATCTCCTCCAGCACCAGCAGGGCGGTCTTTTTGTCCAGGTCAAGGCCCCCGTAAGCCTCGGGGACTTCGATGCCCAGGATGCCCAGGTCGCCGGCCTTGGCCAGCAGCTCGCGGGTGAGCTCCAGGTCCAGATGATCAATCTCCTCGTCCCGGGGCAGGATCTCGCCATTCACGAAATCCCGGGCGGCCTCGGCGATGGCGAGGGACTCCTCGCTGCTCTCCTCCCGCGTGAACTGGGGCAGGGTGCCTGCCGGGTGGAACATGAAACTGCCGCCGCGCACCAGCTGGGTCTCGTCCAGGGCCATGGGAGCCTCCCTCTGAAGCATGATCTACCTCGGGTAGGCGTCACTCCAGTTCAATCCGGGAGAACTGGGTCACAAATGACAAGTTGGGGATTTATCCACCCTCAGATGAGGCGTTTCTGGCCCTTGGGATGGTGGAGCACCACCTGCTTGACCCGCTCGATCCAGGTGTTCCGGGCGCCCGGTTCCAGGCGCTCATGGGGAATGGAGCGTTCCTCCAACAACTTGTCCACCAACCCGTCCACCGCCTCGGCGAAGAAGGTGTCCGTGTCCCGCACGCCATCGGCGGCCACCTGGCCCGTGAAGGGCACCTTGAAGAGCAGGTCATAGCCCTTCATCCAGTGGTGCATGAAGCGCTCGATGGGCAGCTGGCGACCAAAGGCCAGCATCAGGTAGGCGTAGTTGTCCAGCACGCTCCGGTCGCAGACCACCACGTCGTGCTGGCTGCCGGAGCGGATTTCCTCGGCCATCTGAGTGAAGAAGATCCAGGTCTGGGCCTCGAGGGAGGTCTTCTGGTTGATGGGCAGGGGCGACAGTCGGGCCACTTCCTTCACGATGTCCACATGGACCCCCTCCCGCTTGAGGGCTGCGGCCAGCTCATAGCAGAGGGTGGTCTTGCCGACGCCGTGGGTGCCGATGAACGCGATCTTCATCCCTTCAGTATCCCGGGAAGGACGCATGCGGTACGTGCGGTTCGTCACCTCGCCTGGATCCGGCGGTCAGTCCGGTTCCCGGTGTTCCCGCCGGTGGTGGAGCTCGCGGCGCATATCCTGGGCGCAGTCGGGACACACCCCATGGGTGAAGGTCGCGTCGGTGTGCGCCGAGAGGTAGGACTCCAGGTGGTTCCAGTACCCCTGGTCATCCCGGATCTTCTTGCACTGCGCGCAGATGGGCAGCAAGCCCGCGAGGCTGCGCACCTCCGCCAGAGCCTGGGTGAGCTCGGTGATGAGCTGGTCCCGCTCGGCCTGGCCCACCAACTGCTGCTGCCAGGTCCGGCGGACCAGCCAGGCCATGCCCAGGGACAGGGAGATGATGCCCACCACCGCCGAGCCGGAGAGGAGGGCCTCCTGGCGCCAGGCGGCCAGGTAGTCCTTCTGGGCCAGGCCCACCAGCACGTAGAAGGGGGGATCGGCCAGCCGCCGGAAGCTGTAGGTGCGGACCGTGCCATCCAGCCGGGAGAAGGTGGTGAAGTGGCTTTCCCTGCGGCCCGACTGGACGGCCTCCAGGTAGTCCCCCGAGATGCGGGTGTCACCGAAGAACGTATCTTCCCCTGGGAAAGTGGGCAGTCTGGCCAGCAGGCCCAGGTTGCCCCCCCGCAGGGAGATGGACCCGCTCGAGCCCACATCGATCTGGGTCAGCTCACGGTTGAACTTCTCCAGGCGGATGGTGGCGAAGACTACGCCGCGGAAGGCACCATCGGCGCGCGCCATGGGAAGGGCCAGGGTGAGAACCCAGGCCCCGCCGGCGCCGTCCTGGGAGGGGGGGGTGATGAACAGCCCCTTCTGGGGGCCTCCCAGGAAGTGCTGGAAGAAGGACCTCCGGGAGACATCCAGATCCGGCATGGGGCGTCCCCCGGCCCAGTGCTGCAGCAGCCCAAGGGCATCCGTGGTGCCCAGGCTATCCAGCAGGGCGGTGTGGGCGAACTGCTGAGCCACCTCCGTGGCGATCTCCTGCCGGTCCCCGAAGGTGTCCGCGCGCTCCACCTGGTCCTTGACTGTCTGGAGGACCATCTCGCCTTGGCGGATGGTTCCGATGAGGTTCTGTTCGATGACCAGGGCCAGGTTGTGGGCGGTGACCTCCGCTCGCTCCACGTAGCGGCTGCGGCTGTGGACCAGGGTCCAGCCCGCCAGCCCCAGCACCATCAAGTCGAACCCGAGGGTCACCCAGAGGACCAGGCTGCGCACCTGGAGCCTGCCGGGGTTCGGATTCGAGGCGATGCCGGCCGTCATGAACGCTCCGGGGAAAAGAGGGGGCCTAAGAATTCCCCATCGACCGGCAGGGGAATCGGGGCAAGTTTCGAAGGGCTGACGACCTGCGGGGTTTGCGAGGTGCCCTCAGATGAGGCTCTGGCCGTCCATGGGCTTGGGCTGGGGCAACCCGAACAGCTTCATCAAGGTAGGTGCCACATCGCTGAGGGCCCCGCCGCTTCGGAGCTGCCGGGCCTCGAAGCCCTGGGCCACCAGCACTGCGGGCACGGGGTTGAGGGTATGGGCGGTGTGGGGGTTGCCGCCCTCGTCCCGCATGCACTCGCAGTTGCCGTGGTCGGCGGTGATGAACAGGGCGCCCCCCATGGCCAGGGTGGCATCCGCGATGCGGCCGACGGCGGCATCCACAGCCTCGCAGGCGGTGACGGCCGCCGCCAGGTCGCCCGTGTGGCCGATCATGTCGGGATTGGCCAGGTTGCACACCAGCAGCCGGTAGGCGCCCGCGCGGATGGCGGCCTCCAGCCCCTGGCTCACGTCCGCCAGGCTCATCTCCGGCTGCAGGTCGTAGGTGGCCACCTTGGGGGATGGCACCAGGCGGCGGGTCTCCCCCGGGAAGGGCTCCTCCCGGCCGCCGTTGAAGAAGTAGGTGACGTGGGCGTACTTCTCGGTCTCGGCGGTGCGGAACTGGGCCCAGCCCTGCTGGCTGATGAGCTCGCCCAGGATCAGGTCGAGGCTCTGGGGCGGGTAGGCCACCGAGACGTAGGGATCGAGTTCCACATCGTAGGCCGTGAAGGTGACCAGCTTGATCTGGGGCCGGTGCTGCGGGTGGAAGGCCGTGAAGGCGGGATGCACCAGGGCGTGGCACAGCTGCCGGGCCCGGTCGGCACGGAAGTTGAAAAACAACACCCCGTCACCATCGGCCATGGGCTGGAAGGCCGTGAGGCGCGTGGGTGCGATGAATTCGTCGGTCTCGCCCCGGGTGTAGGCGGCGGCGACGGCCGTCAGCGCGTCCGGCGCCGACTGGGGGGCATCCCCATCCACATAGAGCTTCCAGGCCTGCTCCGTGCGCTCCCAGCGCTTGTCGCGGTCCATGGCCGTGTAGCGCCCGCAGACCGAACCGATGGTTACGAGGGGCAGATTCCGGAGCTGGAATGTCAGCCATTGGAGGTACCCGTCGGCGCTCTTCTGGCCCGTGTCCCGGCCATCGGTGATCGCGTGGATGGTGGTGGGCACCCCTTCGGCCTGGGCCCACTGGGCCAGGGCCACCAGGTGGTTCTGGTGGCTGTGGACGCCGCCGTCACTCACCAGTCCCAGCAGATGCAGGCGCTTCCCGGAGGTCTTCAGCGCCGCCAGCAGGGTGCCGATGGCGGCGTTCTCCCGGAAGGTGCCCCGCCGGATGGCCGCGTCGATGCGGGTGAGTTCCTGCCAGACCACCCGCCCGGCGCCCAGGTTCATGTGGCCCACCTCGGAGTTGCCGAACTGCCCCTCCGGCAGGCCCACGGCCTCGCCGCTGGTGAGGAGCTGGGTGGCGGCATAGCTCTTCCTCAGGGCGTTGAAGCGGGGCATGGCCGCCACGAAGGTGGCGTCGAAGGCGTTGCGGGGGCCGTCGCCGAACCCATCCAGGATGAGGAGGGTGATGGGGCCTGAAACGGGGGCTTGGGTCATGGCTGGGCTTCCTTTCCGGCCCGGCGGAAGGCCTCGGCCAGGATCTTCTCGGTGGCCCGGCCCCGCAAGGCACTGACCCGCAAGTGGGACTGGCTGCTCTGCCAGAGGGCCACCAGGATCAGGACCCCACACCCGAGCCTCAGCCAGGGGTGGCCCTGGGCGGCCCAGGCCAGGAGTCCCAGGGCCAGGGCCAGTCCGAGCCAGCCCAGGAACCACCTTTGCTCCCTGCTTTTGGCGGAGAGGATTGCCTCAAGCTCGTGGACCAGCTCCGCGTCGGCACCCTCGCTCACAGCTTGCCCCTGGTCACGCGCTGGCGGGCCTTCAGGCCCTTGGGAAGGTTCTCCTCGCTGACAAAGCCGATGGGCCGCTCGCGGGGGGCCTCGTCGGTCTCCTCGCCCTGCAGCGCCTTCATCACCAGGTCGAGCTTCTGCTCCAGGGCGGTCACCCGGGCGGCCAGTTCCGCCTGGGCGGTGAGCACCCGGCGGGCCTCGGCGAAGGCGGGAAGGAGGCGCAGCAGAGGACCCTCCTTCCCCGGCAGCAGGCCGGTCAGGAGGGCGGCCCCGGCCTCGGTGAAGGCGAGTACCGGGGCATCCGGAATGGTCTGGCGCTCCTCAGCCGTAAGGGGAAAAACCAGGGAGGTCGCAAAGCGCTCGGGGTGGGCTTGGACCAGGGCGGTCAGGTCCCTGGTCTCCAGCCCAAGCTGGTCCGCCAACGCCCGGTCGGGCAGGGCCGCCGTGTCACGCACCCAGAGCAGGCGGGCCAGGACTTCAACGGGGGCGCTCAAGGCACCTGTTCCCCGTGGGGATTGGACAGCAGGTATAGCACGGCCATGCGCACCGGCACGCCGTTGGTCACCTGGTCGAGGATCAGGTTGTTGGGGCCATCAGCCACGTCGCTGGTGATCTCCAGCCCCCGATTGATGGGGCCGGGGTGCAGGACGACGGCCTCGGGCTTGGCCCGTTTCATCCGGGCCGGGTTCAGCTGGAAGAAGCGGCTGTACTCCCCCTGGCCGGGAATGTAGGCGCCGGTGCCCCGCTCGAACTGGGCGCGCAGCATCATGATGGCGTCCTGCTGGGGGATGATGGCGTCGAAGTCATGGCTGATGTCGATGGAGGGCCAGGTGGCCTTCATCTCCTGGGGCACCAGGGTGGGCGGGCCCACCAGGGTCACCTTGACGCCCATCCGGGTGAGCAGCCAGAGGTTGGACCGAACCACGCGGCTGTTGCGGATGTCGCCGACAATGGCCACCCGCAGCCCTTCGAGCCGCTGGAAGTGCTTCCGCAGGGTGTAGGCGTCCAGCAGGGCCTGGGTGGGGTGTTCATGGGCGCCATCGCCAGCGTTGACGATGCTGGCCTGCATGTGGCGGCTCAGCAGGGCATGGGCCCCAGGGGCGCTGTGGCGCATGACGATGAGGTCCGGGTGCATGGCCTCCAGGTTCATGGCCGTGTCGATGAGGGTCTCGCCCTTGTTCAGGCTGCTGGTGTCGGCATCGAAATTGATGATTTCCGCCGAAAGCCGCTTCTCGGCGATCTCGAAGCTGTTGCGGGTGCGGGTGCTGTTTTCGAAGAACAGGTTGACCACGAGCTTCTTGCGGAGGGCCGGGACGATCTTGATGTGGGGCCGCTCGCAGACCTCTTCGAAGGCCTGGGCCTGATCGAGGATGGCGGTGATGTCCCGGGGGCTGAGGGGTTCAATGCCCAGCAGGTGCTTGTGGGGGAAGACATAGCGCTCAGAGGTCATCAGCAGGCCTCCACCGTCACGCCATCCTCCCCGTCAACCTCCTTGACCCGCACGGCCACCCGGTGGCCCAGGGGGATCTCCACCCGCAGCCCCACCAGGTCGGCCTGGATGGGGAGTTCCCGCCCGCTCCGGTCGGCCATGACCAGCAGCATGACCCGCCGGGGCCGCCCGTGGTCGAGGAGGGCGTCCAGGGCGGCCCGGACCGTCCGACCGGTGTAGAGGACATCGTCCACCAGCACGACGGTGCGCTCCTTGAGGGTGAAGGGGATCTCCGTGGGACGGACGATGGGGCTGCCCACCATCTCCGTGAGGTCGTCCCGGTAGAGGGTGATGTCCAGGGCACCCACGGGCACAGAGGCCCCGGTGGCCGTCCTCAGGAGGGTGGCCAGGCGCTCCGCCAGGGGCAGCCCCCGGGACCGGATGCCCAGCAGGACCACCTCCTCCTCGGGGCCCACCCGGGCGAGAAGGTCGGCCGCCAGCTGGCGCAGGGTGGCCTCCATCTGGCCGGGGTCCATGGGGCAGGGGCCTTGGGCAGCGGGCATGGAACCTCCGGGGTGCGCCCCCGCGGGGCGCGCGCACGGGCTCCAGTCTAGCCGAGCCGGGCGGCCGACCGGCCACCCAGCGGCAGGATTTACAGGATTCAAGTCCGCCTGCCGGCCCTCCGATGCCCCAAGAGAGGACAACCATGAGTCAGGAACGGCGACAATTCCGACGCATCCCCCTGGAGGCCAGCCTGAGCTTCCAGGAGCTGAGCTTCCACAAGGGGGAGGCTCCGGCCAGCAGCAGTTACAAGGATGTGTCCGCGGGCGGCCTGCTGCTCGACTCGCCCCGAGCCTATCCCCTGGGCACCCTCCTGAAGCTCGAGCTCCGGGTACCCGGCTGGGGCCGCTTCCAGAACCATTTCGGTCCCGTCCAGGATGCGGAGGTCCGGCCCCTGGTGGCCCTGGGCATGGTGGTCCGGGTCGAGCAGCTGGATACCGGCGGCTACGAACTGGGGATCAAATTCCAGAACGTCTACCCCGATGACCTTGAAGCCCTTGTCAAGTTCCTGGCGGCGTCCGCGCCTCCTCCTTCTCTCTGACTCTGTTTCCCACCCATTCCAGGAGGCCCCCGTGAAGATCCTCATCGTGGACGATTCCTCGACGATGCGGCGCATCATCATCAACACCCTCTCCCGCATCGGCTATACGGATGTGATCGAGGGGGAGAACGGCAAGAGCGGGCTGGAAAAGCTCGGCCAGGGCGGGGTTGAGATGATCATCACCGACTGGAACATGCCGGAGATGGATGGCCTCGAGTTCGTCAAGACCGTGCGGGGCCAGAATCCGGCCATTCCCATCCTGATGGTGACCACCAACGCTGCCAAAGAAGACATCGTGGAGGCCCTCCAGGCGGGCGTGAACAACTACGTGGTGAAGCCGTTCACCCCGGAAACCCTCAAGGAAAAGATCGAATCCCTCCTGGGGTAGGGAGCCAGCCATGGACCAGTCCGAAATCGACGCCCTCCTCGCCGGAGGCGGAAAGACACCCAAGAAAGCCAAGTCCGCTGCCAAGGCGGTGGCCGCCCCGGCGCCCACCCCACCCCCAGTGGTCCCGGCCCCGGCACCGGTGGCAGGGGAGCCCCACCAGGACGGCAGCGGCCATGTGATCTCCGAGCTGGACACGGTCACGGCCGTGACCGAGCGCGAGTCGAACAAGGTCATGGACCAGTTGGACCAGATCAGCCGCCTGGTCTCCCGGCAGCAGCAGCTGATCACCGAGATCATGCGCCATGAGGGTGCCCAGTCGCCCGGGGTCCAGAGTGCGATCCACGAGGTCATGAGCGCCAGCAAGAACATCCAGGACAACGTCTTCGAAGCCATGGACCTCATGCAGTTCCAGGACATCACGCGCCAGAAGCTGGAGCGCATCGTCCATCACCTGCGGCAGATCCACGACTACATCGTGGACCTCCTGGGCACGGGCCTGAAGAGTGATGCAGAGCGTCCCTCCATCAGCCATACCATTGCCCAGACCGGTACCACGCCCGACGAGAACAAGGCCCATGCGGATGCGGTGATCGAGGCCTTCAAGTCCCAGAAGAAGGGGTAAGCCATGGCCGCCGAGTCCACCCAGGCCCTCCTCGCCACCGAGCTGGTCCCCTCTGGACAGCTGGTGACCTTCACCCTCGACGGGGTGGAGTTCGGCCTGGACATCGAGCGGGTGCAGGAAATCACCCATCGGACGGATGTGACCCCCATCCCCGGCAGCCCCAGCTTCATCCTGGGCGTCATCAATCTGCGCGGCCTCATCATTCCCGTGATCGACAGCCGGGTTCGGTTCCACCTCGCCCCCCAGGAACCCACGTCGAAGACCCGCATCATCGTGCTTCGCCTGGCCAGTGGGCCCACGGGGCTGCAGGTGGATTCCGTGGCGGAGGTGGTGCGCCTGGAGGACCACCGGGTCCGGGAGACGCCCCCGCTGGTGGCGGGCATTCGGGCAGAGTACCTGGCGGGCATGGTGACCGTGGGGACCCGGCTGATCACCCTCATCCACCTGGAGCGTCTGCTGGAGAGCAGTGAACTGACGCGCCGGGCCGAGTTCACCGATCTGGGGATGGCCGCCACCTACACCGGCATGGGCGGAGAGGAAGCCGCCGAGATCGAAGAGGACGGCAGCCCCTACGTCACCTTCCGCCTGGGGTCCGAGTCCTTCGGGATCGCCCTCCAGGAGGTGGAGGAGATCGTCGAGCTGCCGCCGGTGACCAAGGTGCCGGACGCGCCGGACTACGTGTTGGGGGTCATCTGCCTCCGCGACCAGGTGATGCCTCTGGTGGACCTGTCGGAGATCCTCTCCATCCAGCAGGGCGACTCCGAGCGCAAGCGGGACATGGTGGTCCTGCTCTCCTTCGGCAGCGCCAAGATCGGCGTCGTTGTGGACGAGATCCAGGAGATCCTCCGGGTCCAGGACGACCAGATCCTGCCGCCGCCCCAGACCCTTTCCGAAGCCGAACGGGAGCATCTCGAAGGCATCCTCCTGCTGCCGGGCCGCATGGTGAGCCTCATCAACGTCCTCAAGATCATCACGGGCGACGATCAGGAGAAGATCGCCGCCCTGGGGCAGGGCCTGGGCATGTCTGATGCGCGGGTCCAGGAGACCACGCCCAACCTCGAGCTGGTCGTCTTCCGCCTTGGGCCAGAGAACTACGGCCTTCGCCTCCACGAAGTGCGGGAGATCATCATGGTCGGGCAGATCACGCCCGTGCCCCGTGCCCCGCAATTCGTCGATGGCGTCCTGAACCTGCGCGGCGAAGTGATGCCCGTGGTGGATCTGCGCACCCGGTTCGGGTTGGCGCGAGTCGAGGCCACCACCATCTCGCGCATCCTGATCACCAGCATTGGCGGCGTCTTCACTGGCCTCGTGGTGGACGCGGTGGACGAAGTGAGGCCGGTGGATCTTCACCGGTTCGGACCTCCGCCCCCCGTCACGGCGGTGGGAGCCAACCGGTACATCGAGAAGGTCGCCCGCCTCGACAACGGGATGATCTTCCTGCTTGAACTCCAGCAGCTCCTCACGGATGCGGAGACGCAGCAGCTCCAGGGCCTCCAGGGGCGCCGGAGCACTGCCCACAGGACGGGTGAGCCATGAGTGATTTCGCCCTCGACGACCCCAGCTTCTACGAGGACTTCCTCATCGAGGCGCAGGAGCACTTCGAGCAGATCGAAACCAATTTCCTCGCGCTGGAAGAAGCGCCGGGCGACCTCGACCTGCTGAACGCCATCTTTCGCAGCGTCCACACCATCAAGGGGGCCGCGGGCTTCCTTGGCCTGCAGAAAGTCCAGGCCCTGGCCCACATGGGCGAGAACGTGCTGGACGATCTTCGCAAGTCGAGGATGGAGCTCAACGACCGGATCATGGAACTGCTCTTCGAGACCGTGGACATGCTCAAGGTCCTCGTTGAGGACGTGCGGGTGAAGGTGAAGAACCAGGGGGAGGCGGAGGATCCCGATCCCTCCGAGCTCATCCGGAACCTGGAATCCATCAAGAAGGGCAGCGCCGCCCAGGCGGCTGGTAAGGTGGCCGCCACGGTCGGCGAGTTGCACCTGCCCCCAGCGCTGGCAGGCATGGACGCTGCTGGCCGTCAGGCCGCTGCGGCGGCCCTCGCGGAGGGCAAGTCCGTCATCGGCCTTCTGGCCGAGCTCTCGGGGGCCATCTACGGCACCGCTTTCAACCCCTTCTCCATGTTCCAGATGGTCGACCTGGTCGGACGCCTCCTCTACCGGCAGATGCTTCCCCGCCTGCCCCTGGTGGACCTGGACACGTTCGACCCCAAGACCTTCCACCTGGACCTGGTGATGGTCATCGAAGCCACCGAACCCCTGGAGGAAGTCCAGAAGGTGTTCGCGGCCGTTTCGAATGCCACCATCGGCCTCCATCCCCTGGCGCTCGGCGCCCCGGCCGGGGAACCTGCCGTTGAGAGCGGTTCGCCGGATGATCGCCGGAAATCGGGCCGCCGCAACGAAGACAAGGGGACCTCGGACACCATCCGCGTCAGCCAGGCCAAGCTCGAGCAGTTCATGAACATCGTGGCCGAGTTGATCATCAGCAAGACCATGATCAGCCACCTGGTGGAACGGTTGGTGCCCCAGCTCAACGGCCACCCCGCCGCGGCCGTGGCCAAGGAACTGGCCCATGCCTCCGTCTACCTCGACCATGTGAGCAAGGAGATCCAGGCCTCGGTGTTGGGCATCCGGATGGTGCCCGTGAAGACCATCTTCTCCAAGTTCCCCCGGATGCTTCGCGACCTGGCCAAGGCCAGCGGGAAGAAGATCGACCTCCAGATGGCTGGGGAGGATACGGAAATCGACAAGAGCATCATCGAGGAACTGGGCGATCCGATGATCCACCTCATCCGCAACAGCGCCGACCACGGCATCGAGATGCCAGAGGCCCGGGTCAAGTCTGGCAAGTCCGAAGTGGGGACCGTGATCCTCCGGGCCCGGCATGAGGGCGATAGCGTGATCGTGGAGATCGAGGACGATGGCAAGGGCATCGACCCCAAGGTCATCCGGGCCAAAGCCGTGGAGAAGGGCCTCATGACCCAGGACCGGGCCGACGCCATGCCCGACGAGGAGGTCATTGAGCTCATTTTCGCGCCGGGCTTCAGCACCGCCGCCAAGGTGACGGATATCTCCGGCCGCGGCGTGGGCATGGACGTGGTGCGTTCCAACGTCCGAAAGCTCAATGGCCGGGTCGGGGTCCGCTCCACCGTGGGCAAGGGCTCCATCTTCACCATCAAGCTGCCCTTGACCCTTGCCATCATTGACGCGCTGCTGGTGAAGAGCGGAAATCAGGTCTTCGCGCTGCCCGGCACCTCCGTGGAGGAGACCCTTATCGTCTCCCCCGAGAGCGTGTCGCACCTCACCAGCCGTCAGGCCATCAACCTGCGCGGTGAGGTCCTGGGTGTCTGCCGGCTGAAGCACCTGCTGAAGTCCGCGTCTCCCGACAACCTGGCCGATGAGGCAGAGGGCCTATCGGTGGTGGTGGTCTCGGCCGCCGGTCGCCGCATGGGCATCATCGTGGATGCCTTCGTCCGCCGCCAGGAAGTGGTCATCAAGCCGCTGGCCCCCTACCTTGCCGCCCTGCCGGGCATCAGCGGTGCCTCCATCATGGGCGACGGCGGCGTGGTCCTGATTCTGGATCCTGCGGAGCTGCTGCAACTCGCCGTCCAGGAGGCCGTGTGAACCTGGCCGCTTCCCCCATGCCCCAGGCCAAGGCCCAGGGGCGGGAGACCGGGCAGCACCGGTTCATGACGTTCTTCCTGAACGACCGGGCCTATGGGATTCCCCTCAGGCACGTGGCGGAGATCACCCCCTTCCGGGAACTGAACCGGCTGCCACACATGCCCAAGGCCGTGGAAGGCATCCTCGACCTCCGGGGACGGGTGGTTCCGGTGGTGAATCTGCGGTCCCGGATGTCCCTGCCGCCCCTGGGATCCGAGCGCGTGGGCACCATCCTGGTTCTCGACCTGGCCGGAACCGCCACCGGCCTGCTGGTGGATGCGGTGGATGCGGTGGTGAGCGTCCCCGAGACTGACCTGGTTCCCGCCAGCCCCCTACTCGCAGGCCTGGATGGGGCCTGGGTGGAAGGCTTCATTGTCCAGGGGGAGCGGGTCGTCACCCTCCTCGATGCGGCCCTCATCGCCAACCATGGGGTGGGTCGGACCCAGGGCAAGGAGGTGCTTGCCACCCTCAGCCTGGAGGAGCGCCTGGACGAGGGCCTCCGACACCTCATCGAGATGGCCCCTTCGAAGGAACAGGGCGAAAACAAGGTGCTGCCCCAGATCGAGTCCTCCATCTCCTACACGGAGCAGGAGATGGCCAAGGTGCTGGAGCGGGTGGAGTCCATGTTGGCCAGCACCGACAAGGTGTTCCACGGCCTGGGCTACCTGAAGCAGGAACTGGGCCTGGGCAAGCTCAAGGGGCATGAGCGGGACCTGGCGGACCTGGAGCGCATGAACCAGGAGATGCAGGACACGGTCTTCGCGCTCATCCAGCAGATGCAGTTCCAGGACATTGCCCGGCAGAAGCTGGAGCGGGTCATGGTTCATCTCAAAGGCATGCAGGGCGCCATCACAGGGAAATTCCGGGCCGCCAGCAAGGCCGAATAGCCTCGGCCCTGGAGCCACGCACCCCTCCCGGGCACAATGGGGGTTTGGAGTCCCCGTGAGCAGCCCTGCCTATACCGAAGTCCGCTTTCTCGCCGCCCAGGTGGGCGAGACCGTCCGGCTGCGGGGCTGGGTGCGCAATGCCCGCACCAGCAAGACCCGGTTCATCGAACTTCGGGACGGCTCGGGCTTCGTGCAGTGCGTGGTGGGGGCCGCCGAGGCAGACCCCGAAAGCTACGAACTGGCCGGGAAACTCACCCAGGAAGCCGCCATCGCCGTGACCGGTGTGGTGCAGCAGCACCCCAAGACCGGCCAGCCGGAACTGCTCGTCAAGTCGCTCGACCTGATCGGTGGCAGCCAGGACTTCCCCATCACCCCCAAGGAGCATGGCACCGAGTTCCTCATGGAGAACCGCCACCTGTGGCTGCGCAGCCGCCGCCAGTGGGCCATCCTCCGCATTCGCCACACCCTGGTGAAGGGCATCCGCGACTTCTTCGACGGGGAGGGGTTCACGCTGCTGGACGCCCCCATCCTCACCCCCAGTGCCTGCGAAGGCACCAGCACCCTGTTCGGCACCGAATACTTCCACGAGGGCATGGCCTTCCTCAGCCAGTCGGGCCAGCTCTACCAGGAGCCCGGCATCGCCGCCTTTGGCAAGACCTACTGCTTCGGCCCCACCTTCCGCGCCGAGAAGAGCAAGACCCGGCGTCACCTCACCGAGTTCTGGATGGTGGAGCCGGAAGTGGCCTTCGCCCACCTGGACGATGTGATGGTGCTGGGCGAGCGCATGACCAAATGCCTGATTCAGCGGGTGCTGGAGGGCCGCCAGGAGGAGCTGAAAATCCTGGAACGCGACACCGCGCCCCTAGAAATGGCCCTGAACACCACCTTCGACCGGATGACCTACACGGAGGCCGTGGAGAAGCTCAAGACCCTCGGCAGCGACATCCAGTGGGGCGAGGACTTCGGCAACGACGACGAGACCATTCTCATGACCGCCACGGACCGGCCCCTGTGGGTGCACCGGTTCCCCAAGGTCTTTAAAGCCTTCTACATGGAGCCAGATCCCCAGGATGATCGGCTGGCGCTGGGTGCCGACCTGCTGGCCCCCGAGGGTTACGGCGAGGTCATCGGCGGCGGCGAGCGCGCCTCCAGCCTCCAGTACCTGCTGGATCAGATCGAGCACCACCAACTCAACCGGGCTGACTATGAGTGGTACCTGGATGTCCGCAAGTACGGCAGCGTGCCCCACGCTGGCTTCGGCATGGGTCTGGAGCGGGCGGTGGCGTGGATCTGCAAGCTGCCGCACGTGCGCGAGACCATCCCGTACCCCAGAATGATGGGAACACTGCGCCCCTGACCCGCATGAGGCCAAAGCAGGAGCGGAGGCCCACCGTGCCGCAGGCATGGCCCGCAGGGCGCGGCCCAGGATGGGCCGCGTGAAGGGAACGCTCAGACCCTAGGCCCCCGGCCACGATGCCGCTCCCACGGCGCCTTCGGCTTGGGATCGCGGGCGCCAGCCTCCGCAAGGCTGCGCCCTGCTCCGACTCGGGCCGGCGGGGCCCCGCGCCGCACGTGCGCGAGACCATCCCCTAAGGATCAACCAATCAACGCCAAGACCCAAGGGAAAGAGCCGGATCCGGGCATCCATGCTCTTTTTTTTTGTCTTAGCGTCTTTTCGTTGCCCCTTCAGAGCTGCATCACCACGCCCGGCAGCTTCTGGATGGCCTCCCGCAGGGGGGTTTCGGCCTGACCGTGAGGCAGGGTCACCCAGAAGGTGTAGCTGATGAAGGACCCCTTGCAGTTGGCTTGGTGCTGCTCGTCCCCCTCGGCCTGGGGCCCAAGGTGCGCAAGGATCAACTCCATGACCATCTCGGGGCGCAACTCCTCCTGGCGGCCGATGATCTTCATGGGCACGCGAAAGGGGTAGGTGATGTCAGGCCGACGGCAGGCTTCTTCCATCCACCCATCCTCCCAGGCTTCGCTCGCGGGCTCAATGCATGAGGGCGAAGGCTAGCCGACCTCGATGTCCCTGAGATCCTTGCCGGGCTTGAAGCGGATGCTCTTGCCCTTGGGGATCTGGACGGAGGCCCCGGTCTTGATGTTGCGGCCCATGCCCCGCTTGCGGGGGCGGGGCTCGAAGACCCCGAAGCCCCGGATCTCGATCCGATGGCCGTTCAGCAGGGCGTCCTTCAGGCGCTCCGTGAGGAGGTCCACCACCTGGAGGGCGGTGGCGCGTGAGCAGGGATGCACCTTCATCAACGAATTAGCGATGTCGATCTTGATCATCGGCGACCTCGGGCCTTGGGGTGGGAGTGCCAGAATAGGGGAAGGACGGTCAACGTGCCAGGGTGATTTTCACATCGGGCACGGGGGGCATCGGCATCGGCATGCCGGGGACCTGGGCCTGAGGGGGAGGTGGCGGGGGCCCACCGGACTCGCGTCCCCCGCCCTGGGCGATGGACATGCCGCGCTCCATGTTGGCCTTGGCCATGTCGGAGGTGGCCATGACGCCCTCCAGCCGCAGCTTGAACTCGCCCACGTTGGTGGCCCTGAGCAGGGCTTCCTCTTCGCTGATGAGGCCCTGCTTCAGGAGGAAGTAGAGGCTTTGATCGAAGGTCTGCATGCCGTACTGGGCGGTGCCGGCGGCAATGACATCCTTCAGCGTCTTGGTCTTGTCCTTGTCCTCGATGCAGGCCCGGACGGTTTCGGTGGCCACCATCACCTCCACGGCGGGGACCCGGCCCTGGCCGTCGAAACGAGGCACCAGGCGCTGGGAGATGACGCCCTTGAGGACCGAGGCCAGCTGCAGACGGATCTGCTTCTGGTGGTGGGGCGGGAAGACCGAGATGACCCGGTTGATGGTCTCGGTGGCGTCCAGGG
This sequence comes from uncultured Acidobacteriota bacterium, assembly GCA_963740385.1. Taxonomy (GTDB): domain Bacteria; phylum Acidobacteriota; class Holophagae; order Holophagales; family Holophagaceae; genus Geothrix. Next base: position 835,068 of record CAVUDX010000002.1, on the reverse strand, counting down.
TATGGAGGGTGCTGAAGACCAGGTGGCCGGTCTCGGCGGCGTGCAGGGCCGTCTCGATGGTCTCCAGGTCCCGCATCTCGCCCACGAGGATCACGTCGGGATCCTGTCGGAGGGCCGCGCGGAGGGCGGAGGAGAAGCTCCGGCAGTCCGCTTCCACCTCACGCTGGTTCACGATGCTGAGGTTGTCCCGGTGCAGGTACTCGATGGGGTCCTCGATGGTGAGGATGTGCTCGGTGCGGGTGGCGTTGATCAGGTCGATCATGGCGGCGAGGGTGGTGGACTTGCCGGAGCCCGTCGTGCCCGTCACCAGCACCAAGCCCCGCTGCTCCTGACAGATAGTCTTCAGGACCTTGGGGAGCATGAGGTCATCGATGGTGTAGATCTTCCGGGGAATGACGCGCAGCACCAGGCCCACGGTGCCCCGCTGGTTGAAGATGTTGCAGCGGAAGCGGCCCAGGCTCGGCACCGAATAGGCGATGTCAACGTCGAAGTTCTCCTTGAACTTCCCCTTCTGCCTGTCGCTGGCCATGATCGCGTAGGCCATGGCGATGGTGTCTTCCTGGACCAATCGCTTGAACTGGGTCATGGGGGTGAGCTTGCCCCGGATCCGGGCGATGGGGTGGTTGCCGACCTTCAGGTGGAGGTCGCTGGCGCCCTGCTCGCAGACCACGGTGAGCAGTTCGTTGATGTGCATGAAAACTCCCGGGGGACGGTGCGCCTAATCTTAGTCCCCTGAGACGGCAATGGAAGGGGTTGCAATCCCTGCTCGGAAATTGCTGCCCTATCTGGTAAAATCGAGGGTTCTGCCCGGCCTGTGCCTGGGCCCCACCAGGAAACCTGATGAGTCCTCTCGAGAAGATCCGCAACCTTGCCATCATCGCCCACGTCGACCACGGCAAGACGACCCTGGTGGATGCCCTGTTCAAGGGCGCCCACATGTTCCGGGACAACCAGCGGGTCCAGGAACGGGCCATGGACAGCAATGACCAGGAGCGGGAGCGCGGCATCACCATCCTGGCCAAGACGACCTCGCTCCACTGGGGCGGCTACCGGTTCAACATCGTGGACACGCCTGGCCACGCCGACTTCGGTGGCGAGGTGGAGCGCGTCCTCAGCATGGTGGACTCGGTGCTCCTGGTGGTGGATGCCTTCGATGGCCCCATGCCCCAGACCAAATTCGTGACCCGCAAGGCCCTGGCCCTGGGCCTCCGGCCCATCGTCGTGATCAACAAAGTGGACCGACCGGGCGCCCGGCCGGTGTGGTCCCAGGACCAGGTCTTCGAGCTGCTCATCGAGCTCGGGGCCACCGAGGAGCAGCTGGACTTCCCCTGTGTCTTTGCCAGCGCCAAGCTGGGCTACGCCATGCTGGACATCAACGACGCCAGCGATAGCCTGGATCCCCTCTTCGACACCATCGTCAAGCACTGCCCCCACCCCACGGGCAGCCCTGATGCCCCGCTGCAGATGCTTGTGACCCTCATGGACTGGAGCGACTTTGTCGGCCAGATCGGCATCGGCCGCATCGTGAACGGCCGCATCCATGTGGGCGACAGCGTGGCCCTCATCAAGCGCGACGGGATCATCCAGCAGCAGAAGATTACTCAACTATATGGATTTGAGGGGCTTACACGTGTAAACCTCACGGAGGCCAGCGCCGGCGAGATCGTGGCCATCGCGGGCATTGCGGACATCCGCGTGGGCGAGACCATCGCCGATGCCTCCAGTCCTTCCGCCCTTGAATACGTGGACATCGACGAGCCCACCATCTCCATGATGTTCATGGTGAACGCGGGTCCTTTCGCCGGCCAGGATGGCAAGCATGTCCAGAGCCGCCGCATCCGCGAGCGCCTCCAGAAAGAGCTGCAGCACAATGTGGCACTCCGCGTCGAGGACACGGAGAGCCCCGACTCTTTCAAGGTGAGTGGGCGGGGTGAGCTGCACCTGTCCGTGCTCATCGAGAGCATGCGTCGCGAGGGCTTCGAGCTCTGCGTGAGCCGTCCCGAGGTGATCCTGCACACGAACGAGGAGGGCGAGAAGCTCGAACCCTACGAGGATGTCACCATCGACATCCCCGAAGCCTACATGGGCGTCACCATGGAACACATGGGCAACCGCAAGGCGGAGATGCAGGACATGGGCAACGAGGGCGGGCGCCTGCGCCTCCACTTCAAGATTCCCAGCCGCGGGCTCATCGGCTTCCGCAGCGAGTTCATGACCGACACCCGGGGTGAGGGCATCATTCACAGCCTCTTCAGCCACTACGGCCCCTACAAGGGCGAGCTGCCCGGCCGCAAGAACGGGGTGCTCATCAGCATGGAGCAGTGCGAATCCGTCGGGTTTGCCCTCATGAACCTGGAAGAGCGGGGCGTCATCTTCATCCACCCAGGCACCAAGTGCTACGAGGGCATGATCGTGGGCGAGCATGCCCGCGAGAACGACCTGGTTGTGAACGTGGCCAAGGGTAAGAAGCTGTCCAACATGCGCGCCAGCGGCAGCGACGAGGCCACCCGCCTGACCCCGCCCCGGGAGCACACCCTCGAGCAGGCGCTGGAATACATCGAGTCCGACGAGCTCGTGGAGGTCACGCCGAACTTCATCCGGATGCGCAAGCGGGTGCTGGACACCAACGAGCGCAAGAAGTCAGAAAAACGTTTGGAATCCTAGATCCTCTGGCATGTCCAAGCCCTACCATGCCCCCGCCCGGGCCAGCTTCGCCCAGAAGCTGGGACCGGGCGGGGCTGTCTCCCTGCTCCTGGCAGTGGTGACCGCGCTGGGGGGTGTGCTCCTCCCGGTGCTGTGGCGCCTCGGGCAGGTGCTCCGGGGTGCGAAGGGCGATGGCCCCGCCCCGGCGGATGGAATTCTGGTGCTTGGGCGTCGGCTGGAGGATGACCAGCCGACGGCGGTGTTTGTCGGCCGGCTGGCCCATGGCCGTCGCCTCTGGGCGAGCGGGCTCGCTCCCCGGCTCTTCGTGGCGGGCGGCACCACCGGCACCGCCTCCCGCAGTGAAGCCGAGGCGGGGCAGGACTGGCTGCTGGCGCAGGGCGTGCCGCGGGAGGCCATTTTCCTGGAGGATCGGAGCCAGCACACCCTGGAGAACCTCTTCAATGTGCGTGAGGTCATGCGCGCCTCTGGCTGGCGGACCCTTTTGGTGGTTTCGGATTCGCTGCACCTGGCCCGGGCCAAGGCCACCGCCCGGGGACTGAGCCTGGAGGTGCGCTGCAGCCCCGCCCCTGACGCGCCGCCGCTATCCGGTTCCCTCTCATGGTGGCGCCGTGCCGCCCTGGAAGCCTTCCTGCTGCACTGGTATCACATAGGCATGACCTACAGCCGCCTCATCGGGAGCCGAAGGCAGTTGGACCGGGTGACCTGAATCGGTTCCGAGGGCCACCCCCTCACCCCACACCGCCGCGGGGTGTCCGGGAAGTCGTCGTAGGTGTCGGGCAGCCTTCCAAGGCCTCGGTCAAGCTAACCTTTCCCATGTGCTGATCTCTTGTTGCCACGGCTCCTCCTGGCATGGCTGGTCACCATGGTCCTTTCCTTTCCCCTTGGCATCTCGGTCCTTCAAACCTTCCTCATCGGAGGCGGCCAGCCGTGATTACCGTTCCCATCCTGATCGTGCTGGCCCTCATCGCCATCCTGATGGTGCTCTTCTTTCGCGAGATCTACCCCATTCCCCTTACGGCGCTGCTGGCGGCCATCCTCCTCATGGTCACGGGGGTACTGACGCCGGAGGAAGGACTCTCTGGGTTCAGCAGCCGGGCCACCATTACCGTCCTGGCCATGTTCGTCCTCTCAGCGGGTGTGAAGCGGACCGGGGCTGTCGAGTCGGTGACCCGGCGGCTCATGGCTTGGTCCGGCGACAGCCACCGACGCCAGGTGTTTGCACTTGGGCTGGCGGCGGGCCCCATCTCCGGTTTCGTGAACAACACGCCGGTGGTGGCGGTACTCATTCCGGCGGCGCTCCAAATGGCCCGCAAGAACCGTTTGAGCCCAAGCAAGCTCCTCATGCCCGTCAGCCACATGGCCATGCTGGGTGGGCTGGCCACGGTCATCGGCACCAGCACCAACCTGCTGGCCAATGCCATCCTCGCCCGACTGGGGTACCGCCCCTTCGGCTTTTTCGAGTTCAGCCTGGTGGGGGCCGTCGCCCTGGCGACGGGGCTGGCCTACTACCTCACGCTCGGGCTGCGTCTGCTGCCCGACCGGGGCACGGGCAATCTGGTCGAGCGCTTTGATCTGCATGGATTTCTCGCTGAATTTGCTGTTCCACCCGGATCCCCGCTCATCGGTCAGACGGTGCAGCAGGCCGGACTCGACCCGGGCCACGGCTGGCAGATTCTCAGCCTCACCCGGGGAGGGGAGACCCAGAGTGTCCCTCCCGCCTCACGCCACCTGCAGGAAGGCGATGAACTCCTGGTGGAGGGCAGCCGTGAGCGACTTGGGGAACTGGCGCGGGAGAAAGGGCTGATCGCCCTGCCTGAGATCAAGCACCCTTTGGCACTGGAGGAGCCCAAGGACAAGGGCGATATGGCCACGGCGGAGGTGATCATCACCATGGGCAGCCGTTATGTGGGACAGACCCTGGCGGAGATTGATTTCCGGGCCCGCTTCGAGGCCATGGTACTGGCGATGCGGCACCAGGGGAGGGTGGAGATCGGTCCCCTCAGCCACAGCCGGCTGCATCCCGGCGATGTGCTGCTGGTGCAGGGCACCCCCCTGGCCTTGGAGCAGATGCGGGAGATGCCCGACCTGTTCGTGACGCGCCTGCGGGGCGTTGAAACCTACCGCCGGGAAAAGCGGTTCCAGGCCGTCGGCATCATCCTGGGCGTGGTGCTGGCAAGTTCCCTGGGCTGGCTGGACATCGCTGTGGCTGCGCTGGCCGGCGCCACCCTCATGGTCATCACCGGGTGCCTGCGCATGGACGAGTTCCTGGGCAGCATCCACTGGGACATCATCCTGATGCTGGGGGGGCTCATCCCCCTTGGGATCGCCCTCGAGAAGACCGGCGGGGCAGCCCTCATGGCGCGGGGCCTGGTGGAGGCGGGTCACCTGCTCCCCGGCATCTGGTTCCTGGTGGCCGTCTTCCTCGTCACAAGCCTCATCACGGAGGTCGCCAGCAACAATGCCAGCGTGGTCCTCCTCGTCCCCGTGGCGGTCGCGGCCTCCGTGGGCCTGGGACTGGATCCCCGCCCGGTGGCCTTGACCGTGTCGTTGGCTGCCAGCACGAGCATGATGACCCCCATGGGCTACCAGACGAACACCATGATCCTGGAACCCGGAAACTATCGATTCAAGGACTACGCCCGGGTGGGAGCGCCCTTGAACCTGCTGCTCGCAGCGGTTATTCCCCTGACGGTGGCCTGGCTGTTCCCCTTGCGGTAAGCGGGCACCTCGCAGGTTGCGAGTGTCCTAGCCCTGCCAGACTGGGTGGATCATGACTGGCCATCTCATCCTTGTCCCCACCCCCATCGGCAACCTCGGCGACCTCACGGACCGCGCCAAGGAGGCCCTGGCCGCGGCCGACCTTGTGGCCTGCGAAGACACCCGCCGGACGGGCGGGCTGCTGAAGCACCTGGGGCTCGAGAAGCCCATGCTGCGGTTCGACGACCATGCCGGGGCCGGGGCCTTCGAGCGCCTGGAACTGGCGCTGCGGTCCGGCCGAACCGTGGCCTACTGCAGTGATGCGGGCATGCCGGGCATCAACGACCCCGGCTTCGAGATCGCCCGGGAAGCGCGGGCCCACGGCGCCAAGGTGACGGTGCTTCCGGGCGCTTCCGCCGTGCTGCTGGCGGTGGTGGCCTCAGGGCTGCCCAGCCACGCCTTCAGCTTCTGGGGCTACCTGCCCAGCCGGGGCGAGCCGCGCCGCACCATGCTGAAGAAGCTGGGGGCGGAGGAAGAGACGGTGGTGGTCTTCGAGACCCCCCATCGAATCCACGAAACCCTGGCCGACCTCGAGGCCCTGCTGCCGGACCGGGAGGTGGCCCTCGGCCGCGAGCTGACCAAGCTGCACGAGACTTGGTACCGCGGCACCCCTGCCCAGGTGAAAGCCGCCCTGGGCCGGGAGGACCGCGGCGAAATGGTGCTGGTGCTGGCAGGCGCCGCCGCCAAGCGGGTGGTCACCGAGGGGGAGGCCGCCTTTGATGGAATCACCCTGCCAGAGTGGGCCAAGGCCTACTTGGCGGCGGCGCGGGAGGGCGGCATGACGCTGCGGGAAGCCGTCAAGCCCCTGGCCAAGCACCTGGGGGTAAGCGCTTCCGACCTGTACCGGCTCGTCGCGGGGTCGTGACCCGGCATTGCCAGACCGTCAAACCGGGGCCTTGGCGCGCCGGGCGGCGGTACCGCGCCGGAAAGGCACGCCCATCAGGGCTCTGGAACCCATGGACGCAGTGTGTTTGAAAAACGGACGTGGAGGTGGGAAGTAGACGAAAGTCACATTCCCCGAATCGCTTGTTGTGCGCAATAACCCTGGAGCGTAGATTCGCGATGCCGAGGTAATTTTTGAAGGTGCGGTGGCCATGCCTGCCCCGTGGCCTCCCGCCTCGCTGACCGGTTGCCGGCCCCATGTCCAGGGAGTTGCCCCATGCCGTATCCGCCCGCCCTCAGCCCCGAAGCGCTCCTCCTCCCGCTGTTCCAGAAGCACGGAAAGGATCAGGGAAGCCTGCTGCAGATCCTCGTGGACGTTCAACATGCGTGCCACTGCGTACCGTCCCCTGTGGTGGACTACCTGGCGAACGCGCTGGGCGTGGCCCATGTCCGCATCCGGGGCCTGGTGAGTTTCTATTCCTTCCTCAGCGACCAGTACCTGGGCGAGTACGTCATCCACTTCAGTGACAACATCACGGACCAGATGGCGGGCAACCGGGCCCTGGCCAGGCGCCTCTGCGAGCGGCTGGGCGTGAAGCTCGGGGAGACCCGGGCCGACGGCCGGGCGAGCGTGCACTTCACGTCCTGCACCGGCATGTGCGACCAGGGGCCCGCAGCCCTGGTGAACCACCTGGCCGTGACCCGGCTGACCCCGGAGCGCATCGACCAGGTGGCCGACCTCGTGGAGCGGCAAGTGCCGATGAGCCAGTGGCCCGTGGACTTCTTCCGGGTGGATACCCAGATCCGGCGCTCCGATGCGGTATTCCGGCGCTCCCTGGAGCCGGGGGCAGGCACCCAGGCCAGCCTGGAGCGGGGCGGCGAGATCCTGGACGAGTGGGCGGAGGACATGGCGCCCAGCGATGCCATCCGGCATCACCTGGAGCGGGGCGGTTCCGAGACCCTGAAGGAGATCTACCGCTCGGAGCTGCGGGGTCGCGGCGGGGCTGGATTCAAGGCTGGCATCAAGTGGGAATCGGTCCGGAATGGCAAGTCCGGCGGGCGCTACGTCCTGTGCAACGCCGACGAGGGCGAGCCCGGCACATTCAAAGACCGGGCGCTGCTGACCGAATACGCCGACACGGTGTTCGACGGCATGACGGTCTGCGGGCACGTGGTGGGTTCCAAGAAGGGCATCCTCTATATCCGTCAGGAATACTGGTATCTGAAGGACCACCTGGAGGCGGTGCTGCAGCGCCGCCGGGACCAGGGACTCCTGGGCAAACGGATCCTCGGGACGGGGCTGGAGTTCGACATCCAGATCCACTGGGGTGCCGGCGCCTACATCTGTGGCATGGAAAGCGCCATGATCAAGAGCATCGAGGGGCGCCGGGGCATTCCGCGCCGCCGGTGGCCGCTGCCGGTTCATCAGGGCTACATGAAGAAGCCCACGGTGGTGAACAACGTGGAGACCTTCGCCGCCGCCGCGATCATCAGCGCCAGAGGAGGGGAATGGTTCGCCTTCAACGGTACCCCCCAGTCCAGCGGCACGAAGCTGTTCTGCGTCTCGGGCGACTGCGAGCGCCCTGGGATCTACGAGTACCCCTGGGGCGTCACCGTCCAGGAGGTGCTGCGGGATTGCGGCGCGCGCGACGCCCAAGCCGTGCAGATGGGGGGCGCCAGCGGCACGCTGGTGCATCCGTCGGAATTCGACCGGACCATCTGTTTCGAGGACCTCTCCGGTACCGGCACGGTGATGGTGTTCGGCCCGACCCGGGATCTCTTCGAGGCCGTGAAGAACTTCTCATCCTTCTTCCAGCATGAGAGCTGCGGTCTCTGCACCCCTTGTCGGGTGGGCACCACGCTGTTGGTGAACTATGTGAAGAAGTTCGAACGGGAGTGTGGCTCCCCCTTGGATGTGGGGGAGATGAAGCACATCGCCCAGGTCATGCGGACCATGGCCCACTGCGGGCTGGGCCAGACCGCCAGCAACCCCATCACGGACAGCATTGAAAAATTCGGGAGAATCTGGGAGGACCGCATGCAGACCCGCGAATTCGTCCCGGCCTTCGATTTGGATGGTGCCCTGGAGGAGGCCCGCCTGCTCACCGAGCGCACGGATCCTGCCGCCCATCTGGTCACCGAGGAGGCCTGAGCCATGACCAAAACCTTCTTCCTCGACGGCAAGGAGATTCCCTTCAAGGACGGGCAGACCGTGCTGCAGGCCGCCATGGCCGCTGGGCACTACATCCCCCACCTCTGCTGGCGGCCGCAGCTGGATCCGCACAGCTCCTGCCGGCTCTGCACCGTGATCATCTCCGGCCGTCCCTTCTCATCCTGCACCCAGCCCGCCATGGCGGGTCAGCATGTGGAGTGCGACACGCCCGAGCTGATCGCCCTCCGGCGCTCGGTGGTGCAGATGATCTTCGTTGAGGGAAACCACTACTGCCCTGCCTGCGAGGAGAGCGGGAACTGCCGCCTGCAGGCCACCGCCTACCACCTGGGGCTGCAGGACAACCGGTTCCCCCAGCAGTTCCCGAAGCGGGAGCGCGACAGCAGCCACCCGGACGTGAACATGGATCGCGACCGCTGCATCCGCTGCGAAACCTGCGTTCGGGCCAGCCGCACCCTCGATGGGAAGAACGTATTCGGCATCCATGGCCGGGGCATCAAGTCCAGGCTTGCGGTGAATTCCCCCACGGGGCGGCTGCGCGAGAGCGATGTGAGCGCCCAGGACCAGGCCGTCGCCCTGTGCCCCACCGGCTGCCTCACCGTAAAGCGGGTGGGCTTCGAGGTGCCCATCGGCCAGCGGATCTACGACCAGGCGCCCATCGATCAGGTGGAGCTGCGGGAATTCCAGGCACAGGAGGCCCACCATGGCTGAGAAGCTGAAAGTCGCCACCTGCTCGCTGGCGGGCTGCTTCGGCTGCCACATGTCCCTGCTGGACATCGACGAGCGGCTGCTGGACCTGCTGGAAGTGGTCGAATTCGACCGCAGTCCCATCGATGACCTGAAGACCATCAGCCAGCCGGTGGACCTGGGCCTCATCGAGGGCGGGGTCTGCAACGCCGAGAACGTGAATGTCCTCATGGAGTTCCGTAGGATGTGCAAGGTGCTCGTGGCGGTGGGCGAGTGCGGGATCACGGGAGGCATTCCGTCCATGCGCAACGGCTTCTCGCTAAAGGATTGCCTGGAGGAGTCCTACGTCCGCGGCATCGGGGTGGAGTTCGCCCATGTCCCCAACGACCCCGAGCTGCCCCTCCTCCTGGACCGGGTCCGCCCCCTGCATCACATCGTGAAGATCGACTACTTCCTGCCGGGGTGCCCGCCGTCGGCCGATGCCATCTGGCACTTCCTGACCGAGCTTCTGGCGGGGCGAGACCCCAGCCTGCCCCGCGAGCTTATCCGGTACGACTGAACGCCCCCACCGATCGATCACTCCAGCCATCGCGCCAGACGCCTTCCCGCCAGGACCTGCCATGAGCCCAACCGCCAACCTGACCCTCGAAACCGCCCGCCATCCCGAGTCACTCCGCCGCACCGTCATCGAGCCCATCACCCGCGTAGAGGGGCACGGGAAGGTCACCCTGCTCATGGATGAGGCGAACCGGGTGCAGCAGGCCCGCCTCCACATCGTGGAGTTCAGGGGCTTCGAAAAATTCATCCAGGGACGGCCCTACTGGGAGGCGCCGGTGCTGGTGCAACGCCTCTGCGGCATCTGCCCGGTGAGCCACCACCTGGCGGCCGCCAAGGCCGTGGACATGTTGGTGGGCGCCCGCCAGCTGACCCCCACCGCGGAGAAGTTGCGGCGGCTGCTGCACTACGGCCAGACCCTCCAGAGCCATGCCCTGCACTTCTTCCACCTAGCCAGCCCCGACCTGCTCTTCGGGTTCGATGCCGACGTGGCCACGCGGAACATCATCGGCGTCATCGGGGCCCACCCAGACGTGGCCTTGAAGGGCGTGAAGCTACGGAAATACGGGCAGGAGGTCATCCGGGTGCTCTCGGGCAAGCGCGTGCACGGCGTCTTTGCCATTCCCGGCGGCGTGAACAAGGCCTTCACCCAGGCCGACCGGGAGTACCTCGCAAAGGACATCGATCAGGTGGTGGCCTGGTCCCAGGAGGCGGTGGCCATCGCCCGCCAGCTCTACCTCGACAACCTGGAACTCAATCAATCGTTCGGCGCCTTCCGTTCGAACTTCCTCAGCCTCACCAGCCCCGAGGGCACCTTCGACCTCTACGCCGGCGGGCTGCGGGCCCGGGATGACCACGGCGAGGCCATCTTCGATCACGTGGACTATGTCCACTACCTCCGCTACCTCCACGAGGAGGTGAAGTCCTGGTCGTACATGAAATTCCCCTTCATCGTGTCTCTGGGCAACGACGAGGGCTGGTACCGGGTGGGGCCCCTGGCACGCATCAACAATGCCGACCGCATGCCGACCCCCCTGGCCGAGGACGCGCGGAAGGCCTTCATGAAGCAGGGCAAGGGGGAGCCGGTGCACGCCACCATGGCCTACCACTGGGCACGGATGATCGAGATGCTCTACGCTGCGGAGGCCATCCAGGCCCTGCTGCAAGATCCGGAGGTTTTCGGCACCGACTTGCTGGTGAAGGGCACGCCCGCCCTGGAAGGGGTGGGTGTCCTCGAGGCGCCCCGGGGCACGCTCTTCCATCACTACAAAATCGACGAGAACGACGCCATCGTGAAGGCCAACCTCATCGTCTCCACCACCAACAACAACACCGCCATGAACTCGGCGGTTCGCCAGGTGGCCGCCCAGTATCTGGACGGGCAGACCCTGACGGAGGGCCTGCTCAACCGCATCGAGGTGGCCATCCGCGCCTACGACCCCTGCCTCTCCTGCGCCACCCACGCCCTGGGCCGCATGCCCCTGCAGGTGGACCTGCTGGACGCGGGCGGGGGACTGGTGGACCGACTGGTGAAGGATGCCGACGGCACCCTGACCGCTCCTGGCCGGTAGGTCCAGCCATGGCCCTGGTCTGCTTCGGATATGGCAATCCCAGCCGGGGGGATGATGCCCTGGGCCCCCTGCTGCTGGAGCGCCTCGAGGACTGGCTGAACCGACATCCCGAGCTGCCGGTGGAGACCATCGCTGATTTTCAGCTGCAGATCGAGCACACGCTCGACCTGCAGGGCCGGGACCTGGCCCTGTTCGTGGACGCGGACGCCAGCTGCGGGGCGCCCTTCGCATTCACACAGGCAGCGCCCAGCCTGGATGCCAGCTACAGCACCCATGAGCTGAGCCCTGGCGCCCTGCTGCAGGTCTTTCATCAGGTCGAGCACCAGGCGCCTCCACCGGCCTTCATCCTGGGGGTGCGGGGCGAGCGCTTCGAGTTGGGCGAACCCCTCAGTCCCCAGGCCTCCGCCCACCTGGAGGCGGCCTGGGCCTTCCTGAAGGAATTGGTGGCCGATGCCCGCCCAGACGCCTGGAAGCCCAAGGTAACCTTGCCCCATGCATGAGCTGTCCCTGATGGAAGGCATGGTGCAAGGCATCCTGGAGGAGGCCCAGCGCCAGGGCTTCAGCCGCGTGCATCAGGTGCGCCTCGAGGTTGGCCGGCTGGCGGGGGTGGAGATCGAGGCCCTCCGCTTCGCCTTCGGCCCGGTGACCGAGGGCACCCTGCTGGCCGGGGCCAGCCTGGAGATCCTCGAACTGCCTGGCCTGGGCCAGTGCCAGGCCTGCGGGCGGGAGGTCGAGGTCGAGGCCCGCTTCGACCTCTGCCCCCGCTGCGGGGAAGGGTTCGTCGCCCTGCAGAGTGGAACGGAACTGCGTGTCAAAGACCTGGATGTGGACTAGAGTTCCATCCGAACCCGAGGGGAGGTCCCATGTGCACCACCTGCGGCTGCGGCGGAGACGAAGCGACCCTGGATGGCCGGGCCCATCACCATGCCCATGACGCACCTCCGGCGCGCCCCGGGCGTCGGCGCATCAGCCTGGAGCAGAGCCTCCTGGCCAAGAACGACGCCCTGGCCGCACTGAACCGCCAGACCTTCGCCCGGCACGGGGCACTGGCCCTCAACCTCGTCAGCAGCCCCGGGTCCGGGAAGACCACGCTCCTGGAGACGACTATCCTCTTGTTGAAGGGCCGCATGCCGGTGCGGGTCATCGAAGGGGACCAGCAGACCAGCCAGGATGCGGACCGCATCCGGGCGGCGGGGGCTCCCGCCGTGCAGATCAACACCGGCAAGGGCTGCCACCTGGACGCCCACATGGTCGGCCACGCCCTGGAGGCCCTGAACCCGCTTGAAGGCGCGGTGGTGATGATCGAGAACGTGGGCAACCTGGTCTGTCCGGCGGCCTTCGACCTGGGTGAAGCCCACAAGGTGGTCATTCTCTCGGTCACCGAAGGCGAGGACAAGCCGCTGAAGTACCCCGACATGTTCGCGGCCGCCGATCTCATGCTGCTGAACAAGGTGGACCTGCTTCCTTACCTCCGCTTCGACGTGGCGCAGTGCCTGGCCCATGCGCGGCGAGTCAATCCGGGCATCCAGATCCTGCAGGTGTCCGCCCTCACCGGGGAAGGGATGGAGGCTTGGCTGGCCTGGATCGCGGCGGCCCGCACGCGGCGCCCGGCCACGGTCTGATGCCACGGCTGCGCATCGAGGTGCAGGGGGTGGTGCAGGGGGTGGGCTTCCGCCCCACGGTCCACCGACTGGCGGTGGCCCACGGCCTGGTGGGGGAGGTCTGGAACCATGCGCGGGGGGTGACCATCGCCGCCCAGGGAGAACCAGGCGCGCTGGATGCCTTTGTGCACGCCCTTCGTACCGACATCCCCCCACCCGCCCGGGTCACGGGGTGCACGCTGACGGATTTGCCCGAGGATCCCCGGCTGGCAGGCTTCCGGATCCTCGCCAGCGACCAGGGTGGCGACATCCGGCCGGTGATCCCGCCGGACTTGGCCCTGTGCGGGGCCTGCGCCGAGGAGATGGAAACCCCCGGCGAGCGCCGCTACCGCTATCCCTTCACCAACTGTACCTATTGCGGCCCCCGCTACTCGATCATCGCCCGGCTCCCCTACGATCGGCCCCAGACGGCCATGAAGGACTTCCCGCTGTGTCCAGCCTGCACGCGGGAATACGAGGATGTCCGGGACCGCCGCTTCCACGCGCAGCCCATCGCCTGCCCGGTCTGCGGCCCCCGGCTCACCCTGGTGGATCGGATGGGCGCCGCGCTCGCCACCGAGGAGGACGCCCTCCACCGGGCGGTGGACCTGCTGAAAGAGGGGGGCGTGCTGGCCCTCAAGGGGCTGGGGGGCTATCAGTTGCTGGTGGATGCCACCTCGCCTGGCGCGGTCCAGCGTCTGCGAGAGCGGAAGCACCGCGAAGCCAAGCCCTTTGCGGTGATGTTTCCCGACCAGGCTTCGCTGGCTCAGGCCTGCGAGGTGGGGCCGGAGGAATCCCGGTGGCTGGCCTCCCCCGAGGCGCCGATCCTGCTCCTTCGGCGGCGCGCCGCGTCCCAGGTGGTCGAGGATGTGGCCCCAGGCAATCCCCGGCTGGGGGCCTTCCTGCCCTACACCCCGCTGCACCGGCTGCTCCTCGCCGTGGTGGACCGGCCCCTGGTCTGCACCTCGGGAAACCTCAGCGACGAACCCATGGCCTATGAGGATGAGGAGGCCCAGCGGCGGCTCGGCGACCTGGCGGATGGCTTCCTGATCCATGACCGGCCCATCCTGCGGCCGGTGGATGACTCCGTGCTGCGGGTGGACGGGGATGGGCCCACCCTGCTGCGGCGGGCCCGGGGTTTCGCCCCGCTGCCGGTACCTCTGGCGGTTTCCGGGCCCAGCGTGCTGGCACTGGGCGCCCACCAGAAGAGCACGGTCTCCCTCCTGCAGCGGGGTGACCTGGTGATGAGCCAGCACCTGGGCGATCTGGCCAGCCTGCAGGGCGTCGAGTTGCTCGAGCGCACCGTGGACGACTTGCTGGCGTTCCTGGGGGCGCGACCTGAGCTGGTGGCCTGCGACCTGCACCCCGACTACGCCAGCACTCGGCTGGCGGAGGGCCTGGCGGCCACCTGGGGCGTGCCGCTGGTGCGTGTGCAGCACCACCACGCCCACGGTGCCGCCTGCGCCGCTGAGCTGGGCCTCAAGGGGCCCGTGACGGCCCTGGCCTGGGATGGCAGCGGCTACGGCAGCGATGGCACCCTCTGGGGCGGGGAAGCCCTGCGGATCGAGGGCGCCTCCTTCGAGCGCATCGGGCACCTGCGTCCCTTCCCCCTGCCCGGGGGCGAGGCGGCGGTGCGGGAGCCCCGGCGCAGCGCCTGCGGCCTGCTCTGGTCCTTCCAGGGCGAGGCCCCACCGCCGCCTGGGCTCGCCAGGACCTTCGACGGGCCTGATTGGCTGCTGCTCCAGGCCATGCTGGCCAAGGACCTCCACAGCCCCAGGACCTCCAGCATCGGGCGCCTCTTCGACGCCGTGGCCGCCCTGGCTGGACTGCAGGCGCGGCACGGCTTCGAGGGGCAGGCGGCCATGGCGCTGGAGTTCGCCGCAGGCGCGGCCGCAGCCCCCCCGTACCCCTGGAGTCACAAGGATGGCGTGGCGGATCCCGCGCCTTTGGTGGAAGCGGTCTTGGCGGACCTGGCGGCGGGGCAGGGGGCCGAGCTGGTGGGCGCCCGCTTCCACGCGGCCCTGGCGGAATTGGCCCTAGTCTGGGCCGTGCGGGGCGCCATGCACGATGTGGTGCTGACCGGTGGCTGCTTCCAGAACGCCCTGGTCACGGCCCGGGTGCAGGCCCGGCTGACCGCGGCGGGGTTCCGGGTCCATCGTCCGCAGGCCTTCCCCCCCAACGACGGTGGCATCTCCCTCGGGCAGGCGGCCGTGGCGGCTTGGCGGGCCTGAACTGTAGGTCCCCTATTGCACCACCCCGGTGCGGGGCAGACCCTTCTTCCGTGCAGGTGAGAGGTTATACCAGCTGATGGTGCCGAGGATCAGCAGGCCTCCGCCCAGGGCCCAGGGCGAGGGGCGCTCCCCGATGCCCAGGAACACCCAGATGGGGTTGAGCACGGCCTCCAGGGTGCCGGTCACCACGGCCGCCGTGGCCGTGAGGTGCCGCATGCCCGCATTGAACAGCAGGTAGGCGAGGCCGATCTGGAAGGCCCCAAGGTAGAGGAGGATTGAGGCCTGGAGCAGGTTCGGCCTGAAGCCCGGCAGGGCCATGGGCGCGCAGACCAGGGCCACCAGGAGGTTGCCGAGGATGATCGAGCCGATGGGATCGACGTCCGGCTCCCGCTCCCGCTGCAGCTTGAGGGTGAGGGAGAACAGCGCCAGGCACAGCCCGGACAGCACGCCCAGGAGGTTCCCGGCGAGGGTGCCGGCCCCCAGGCGGCCCACGAAGAACAGCGCCATGGCCGCCAGGCAGAGCGCCACCGCCACCAGGTCGCGCCCCTGCACCCGGCGACGGCTCACCCAGGGCTCGAGGAAGACCAGATAGATGGGGGCCGAGAACTGCAGGAAGATCGCGTTGGCGGCGGTGGTGAGCTTGGTGGCCGCGACGAAGAAGATGAGCACCCCGGCGTAGCTGAGGGCGCAGGCCAGGGAGAGGGCATGGGGCTTCGGGAAGGGGCGCCCCCCGCGGACCTTCACCACCAGGGCGATGGTGAAGCCGGCCACCAGGCTGCGGGCGAAGGCGATCTGCAGCGCGCCCAGCGGCAGCACCTTGATGAAGAGCCCGCTGGAACTCCACAGCAGGGCCGCGAGGGCCACAAGGGTCGCGCCCCGGGTGGTGTCGGTGGATCGCTGCATTCCGCCATTGGAGCATGGACGGTTTGTGATTCCATGCCTGGGATTGAAGCCTATGCTGGGGGCCACGCCTTTCCCGGAGGACCCATGTGCCTTGGAGTGCCCGGCCAGATTCTGGATGTGGTGGAATCCCCCCTCCGCCTGGGGCGGGTGTCCTTCGGCCCGACGGTCAAGGAGGTGAGCCTCGCCTGCGTGCCGGAGGCCATTCCCGGCGACTGGGTGGTGGTCCACGCCGGCTTGGCCCTGGAGCAGCTCGATGAGGCGGAGGCCCAGCTCATGCTGGAGAGCCTGCGGGAGCTGGAGGCTGGCTGGGCCGAGGACGACGCATGAAGTACGTCGACGAATTCCGGGATGGCAAGGCGGCCCACGCGCTGGCGGAAGCCATCCGGCGCAAGGTCACCCGCCCCTGGACCCTCATGGAGGTCTGCGGGGGCCAGACCCACGCCATCGTCCGGTTCGGACTTGACGAGCTGCTGCCGGAGGCCATCAGCCTGATCCATGGGCCGGGCTGCCCGGTGTGCGTGACGCCCGTGGCCCTCATCGACCAGGCCCTGGCCATCGCGGCGCGGCCCGGGGTCACCTTCTGCTCCTTCGGCGACATGCTGCGGGTGCCTGGCAGCCAGGAGGACCTGTTCTCCGTGAAGAGCCGCGGAGGGGACGTGCGGGTGGTGTACTCGCCCCTGGATGCCCTGGCCCTGGCGCGCGAACTGCCCGACCGCGAGGTGGTGTTCTTCGCCGTGGGATTCGAGACCACGGCCCCCGCCAATGCCCTGGCCGTGTCCCAGGCCAAGGCGGAACACCTCACCAACTTCTCCATCCTCGTGTCGCACGTTCGGGTGCCGCCCGCCCTGGAGGCCATCCTTGCTTCACCGCTGCGCCGGGTGGATGCCTTCCTGGCTGCAGGCCATGTGTGCAGCATCATGGGGACAGAGGAATACCTGCCCCTGGTGGCGAAGCATCGCGTGCCCATCGTGGTCACGGCCTTCGAGCCCGTGGACCTGCTGCAGGGGATCTTCATGGCCATATCGCAGCTGGAAGAGGGCCGTGCCGAGGTGGAAAACCAGTACGCCCGCTTGGTGAAGACCGGGGGCAACCGTCCCGCCCAGCGGCTGATCCAGGAGGTGTTCCGGGTGGTGGATCGCACCTGGCGGGGCATCGGCCCCATCCCCCGCAGCGGCTTCGGACTGCGCGAAGAGTACGCCGCCTTCGATGCCAGCCGCCGGTTCGATGTGGAGGACGTGGGCGGCCCCGAATCGCCGGACTGCCAGAGCGGGCTGGTGCTGCAGGGGCTGCTGAAGCCCGCGGAGTGTCCAGCTTTCGGGAAGGCCTGCACGCCGGACCACCCCCTGGGCGCCACCATGGTGTCCTCCGAAGGCGCCTGCGCCGCCTACTACCGATACCGCCGCTTCGAGCCCGTCCCCTGAAGGCCCCCTCCGCGAGAAGGTGTCCTGACTTGGGAATGCGGAAAGATCACCCATTTATCGCTATACCGAGGGGAAAGTTGCGGCTTGACAGGGTCAGTCGCCTTCCTAGTCTATGAAGCATAGACACCCAATTAGTCGTTTTTAAGACGCAGTCTCAACCGCGGCCGTGACGCCAAGGAGGGAGCATGTCTGGTGCGAAGCACACCCTGTGGGCGGTGATGCAGGAGAAGGGCTACAGCCGTCGGGATTTCATGCAGTTCTGCACCTTTGCGGCGACGGCCGCGGGTCTGGGGCCGAAGGGCGCAGCGGCGGTGGCGAAGGCCTTCGAGAAGCAGGAGCGGCCGCCGGTGATCTGGCTGCACTTCCAGGAGTGCACCTGCTGCAGCGAGTCCTTCATTCGCGCCTCCCACCCCATCGTGGCGGATGTGCTGCTGGATGCCATCTCCCTGGACTATTCGGAGACGCTGCAGGCGGCGGCGGGCCACCAGGCCGAGAAGTGCAAGGCGGACACCCTCAAGACCTATGCCGGGAAGTACATCCTGCTGGTGGAGGGTTCGGTGCCCACGAAGGCCGATGGCATCTACTGCACCATCGGTGGGCGCACCGCCGAGGACATCCTCCAGGAAGCGGCCAAGGGTGCCGCCGCCATCGTGGCCTGGGGGAACTGCGCCTCCTATGGCTGCGTGCAGAACGCCAAACCCAACCCCACCGGCGCCACGCCGATCCACGAGCTGGTGAGCAAGCCCGTCATCAACGTGCCGGGCTGCCCGCCCATCGCGGATGTCATGGTCGCCCTGATCACGCACATCCTGCTCTTCGGCAGGCCGCCGGAACTGGACGCCCAGGGCCGGCCCAAGGAGTTCTACTCCCGGCGGGTCCACGACACCTGCTACCGCCGCCCGTACTATGACGCCGGGATGTTCGTGGAAACCTTCGACGACGACCACGCCCGCAAGGGGTACTGCCTCTACAAGATGGGCTGCCGCGGCCCCGTGACCTACAACGCCTGCGGGGTCACCAAGTGGAACGAGGGCACCAGCTACCCCATCCAATCGGGTCATGGCTGCCTGGGCTGCAGCGAGAACGGCTTCTGGGACAACGGCCCCTTCTACCGGCACCTGCCGGCCTTCCCCGGTTTCGGCATCGAGTCGACGGCCGATACCGTGGGCCTCAGCCTCGCGGCCGGCGCGGCAGTGGGGGTGGCGGCGCACGCCGTGTCCACCAACATCCGCAAACGCAAGCTGATCCATGACCAGGTGGTCGAAGCCGCCAAGGACACCCCCAGCAGCGAGAAGGTGGACTGATGAGCAACCGAATCGTCATCGATCCCGTCACCCGCATCGAAGGCCACCTGCGCATCGAGGCGGTGGTGGAAAACGGCGTCGTGAAGGACGCCTACAGCGCCGGCACCATGGTGCGCGGCATCGAGAAGATCCTGAAGGGCCGGGATCCCAGGGATGCCTGGGCCTTCACCGAGCGCGTCTGCGGCGTCTGCACCACGGTGCATGCCCTGGCCAGCGTGCGCACGGTCGAGGACGCCCTGGGCATCAGCGTGCCCAAGAACGCCGAGCTGGTGCGGAACCTCATGTTCTGCGCCCAGTACGTGCAGGATCACGTCGTCCACTTCTACCACCTGCATGCGCTCGACTGGGTGGACGTGGTCAGCATGTTGAAGGCCGATCCGGTGGCCACCTCCAAGCTGGCCCAGTCGCTGTCGCCCTGGCCGAAGTCTAATCCGGGCCATTTCGCCTCAGTGCAGAAACGGCTGAAGGCCTTCGTGGAGAGTGGGCAGCTGGGCATCTTCGCCAACGGCTACTGGGGGCACAAGGCCTACAAGCTTCCTCCGGAGGTGAACCTGCTGGCGGTCTCCCACTACCTGGACGCCCTGGAGTGGCAGAAGGAGCTGGTGAAGATCCACGCCATCTTCGGGGGCAAGAACCCCCATCCGAACTACCTGGTGGGCGGTGTGCCCTGCTCCTTCAACCTGGAGGAGGTGAATGCCATCAACACCGAGCGACTCACCCATGTGGGCAGCCTGATCAACGATGCCATCGCCTTCGTCGAGCAGGTCTACATTCCCGATCTGCTGGCCATTGCGAGCTTCTACAAGGACTGGGGCGCCATCGGCGGCGGCCTGCAGAACTACCTGGCCTACGGAGACCTCCCCACCCGTGGCTACAACGACCCCTCCTCCTTCCTGCTGCCCCGGGGGGCGATCCTCAACCGGAACCTCAACGAGATCCACGAAGTGAACGGCAAGGACGCCAACGAGATCAAGGAGTACATCAGCCACTCCTGGTACCAGTACGCCGGGGGCGACGGCGTGGGGCTCCATCCCTTCAAGGGCGAGACCGAGTTCAACTACACCGGGCCGAAGCCGCCCTACGAACACCTGAACGTGGACGGGAAGTATTCCTGGCTCAAGACCCCGCGGTGGAAGGAGCACCCCATGGAAGTGGGGCCGCTGTCCCGCATGCTAATGGCCTATGCCAAGGGCAACACCGATGTGAAGGAGCTGGTCGGCGCGGTCCTGAAGCAGCTGGACGTGCCCATCACGGCCCTCTTCTCCACCCTTGGCCGCACGGCCGCTCGGGGTGTGGAGACCCAGGTTGTGGCGCACTGGATGAAGGGGTTCTACAACGACCTGATCGGCAACCTGAAGCAGGGTGAGACCAAGACCTTCACGCGGTATCACTGGGATCCCGATACCTGGCCGGCCACGGCGGAAGGCGTGGGCATGACCGAGGCCCCGCGCGGCGCCCTGGCCCACTGGATCAGCATCAAGGATCGCGTCATCGACAACTACCAGCTGGTGGTGCCCAGCACCTGGAACGCATCGCCACGGGATGGCAAGGGCCAACGCTCGGCCTACGAGGAGGCCCTTATCGGTACGCCGGTGGCCAACGCGGAGCAGCCCGTGGAGATCCTGCGGACGGTCCACTCCTTCGACCCCTGCATCGCCTGCGCCGTCCATGTCTACGACCCCGAAGGGAAACAGGTCCACCAGGTGCAGTTCTACTGAGGGGATCGGCCATGCCTAGCCATCACACCTACCGCCGCCTCTACGTCTGGGAACTCCCGGTCCGTGCCTTCCACTGGATCAACGCCCTGGCCATCGTCACCCTCGGCATCACGGGGTTTCTGATCGGGAAACCCTTCTCTGTGAGCTACGCCCAGGAGGCCTCCTTCCAGTACTGGTTCGGCACGGTGCGGTTCATCCACTTCATGGCCGGCTATGTGTTCCTGGTCAACATGCTGGTGCGCACCTACTGGGGCTTCGTGGGCAACCGCTTCGCCCGGTGGGACACGTTCATTCCCACCAACCGGGGGGCCTTCCGGGAGATCGTCGAGGTCCTCAAGATCGACATCCTCCAGACCCGGGGGACGGGCCGCATCCACATCGGCCACAACCGGCTGGCCGGGCTCATCTACTTCATCACGACCTTCATCTTCTTCTTCCAGGCCCTCACGGGCTTCGCCCTCTACGGGCCCAACAGCGGCTCCTTCCTGGGCAAGCTGGCCGCCTGGGTGGTCCCGCTGATGGGCAGTGAAATGGCCGTCCGCCAGTGGCATCACGCCATGCTGTGGTTCTACGTCCTGTTCACCCTGGTCCACGTGTATCTGGTCTTCTACCACGACTATGTGGAGGGCCGTGGGACCACCTCCTCCATGGTTGGCGGCTGGAAGTTCGAGCGGGACGACCTGCTTGACCGCTGACCCTCCGCCTCCCCGCGTCCTGGTCCTGGGCATCGGCAACCTCCTGCTCGGTGACGAGGGGGTGGGGGTGGCCGTGATCGAGCATCTCCAGGCCGAGGGTGGCCTGCCCACGGATGTGGACCTCCTGGAGGGGGGTACCGGCAGCATGGTGCTGCTGGACCCCATGCGCCAGGCCCGGCGCATGATCCTGGTGGATGCCACGGCCGACGGGGCGCCACCTGGCACGGTGCAGCGGCTGGTGCCCCGCTTCTCCTCCGACTTCCCCCCCAGCCTCACCGCCCATGACATTGGCCTCCGTGATCTGCTCGACAGCTTCTACCTGCTGGGGGAGACCCCGGAGGTGGTGCTCTACGCCGTGTCCATCCGTTTCCCCCAGGAAATCGGCATCGGCCTGAGCGAGCCGGTGGCAGCGGCGGTGGCGGACGTGGCACGGCAGATCCGTCAGGACTGCTGAACCAGCCCATAATGGCCTCCATGGCCACCGATCCCTTCGCCCTCGCCTGTCCCATGCCCCTGAGGCACGGCACGGTCCAGATGGCCCACGGGGGGGGTGGCCGCCTCATGAAGGAGCTCATCGAGGGGGTGTTCCTCTCGGCCCTGGGGGCGGACCCGCAGGGCCTGCATGACAGCGCCGTCGTGGAGGCCGGGGGCGCACGCCTGGCCTTCACCACCGATGGCTTCGTCGTGCACCCCCGCACCTTTCCCGGCGGTGACCTGGGGGAGTTGGCGGTCTTCGGCACGGTGAACGACCTGGCCATGGCCGGGGCCAAACCCCTGGCGCTCTCGACCGCCTTCATCCTGGAGGAGGGCCTACCCCTGGAGGAGCTGGCCCGGCTCGTGGCGTCCATGAAAGCGGCCGCCGACCGCTGTGGCGTGCGGCTGGTAACGGGCGATACCAAGGTCGTGGACCGGGGCAAGGCCGATGGGGTGTTCATCACGACCTCGGGCATTGGGCTCGTCTCCGCCGGGGTGGAGATTCACCCCCGCCGGGTGCAGGCGGGGGACGTGGTGCTCGTCAGCGGGGACCTGGGCCGCCACGGCATCGCGGTGATGTCGGTGCGGGAGGGCCTTGCCTTCGAGTCCCCGATCCTCAGCGACTGCGGACCCGTGCATCACCTCGCAGCCGCGCTTCTGGAGGGCGGACTGGACGTCCACTGCCTGCGGGATCCCACCCGGGGCGGCCTGGCCTCGGTGCTCAACGAGATCGCCACGGCGGCCGGGCTGGCCATCGAAGTGGATGGACCCGCCGTGCCGGTCGATGAAGCGGTGGCGGCGGCCTGCGAGATCCTCGGCCTGGACCCGCTCTACGTGGCCTGCGAAGGCCGACTGGTGGCGTTCCTTCCTGCGGCTCAGGCAGAGCGGGCCCTTGCGCTGCTGCGGGCCCACCCCGAAGGGCAGGCCGCCACGGTGGTGGGTCGCGTGGAGGCGGGCCCGGCCGGTCGTGTCAGCCTCAAGACCTCCCTCGGCACCCTGCGGCTGCTGGACCTGCTCAGCGGCGAGCAGCTGCCGAGGATCTGCTAGCGCAGCACGCCAAACAAGCTGCGCCAGCCCTGGAAGCGGATGCCGCCTTCGAGGAACACCAGGGCCAGGCACTCGCCGCCGGGGTCGGCCAGTGGGGCATGCAGGTGGCCGGGATCGTGGGCGATCCAGTCCCCCGGGGTGAGGTGGGCGGGACCGTCCTGCAGCCCGCCACAGAGCAGCAGGGAGACCTCGGGCCCCAGGTGATCGTGCCGTGGCACACGGCGCCCCCCCTGCAACTTGGCCAGACTCACGGCGGCGCCGGCCGTGTCGGCCCTCAGGAGCCGGGCCACCTGGCCGCCGCCCAGGCCCAGCTTGGACCAGCTCCACCGGAACCCGTCCGGCAGGTGAGGCGCCAGGGCGGCCACGGGATCCTTGCCCAGGGTGATGGCCTGGGCCTCCCCGCGCTCGGCCCGGCAGGCGTCGCAATAACCCAGGTGGACCCGTAGCAGCAGGGCCAGCAGGGGATCGCCGCCGGGGGCCAGGGCGGCCCAGGTCTCCTCCTCGGGATGGTGCTGGGGACCCCGGGGGAGGCGGCCCTCCCGGAGGGCGGACAGGGCCCCGGACAGGGCGTGCTCGGCTACGGGGGTGGAGCGGTCGTCCCAGATCCGACGGAGCAGCGGGGGAGTCTGGTCGAAGCTGGCCAGGAAGCCCTGGCAGGGTGGGCAGAGGGCCAGATGGAGCTTCATGCCCAGCCAGTCGAAGGGACCCAGGGCGCCCTCCTCGTACTCCGTCAGCAGGGCGGTGACGCGCTCGCAGGTGGGGATCAGGAGCGTCATCGGCCCTCCGGTCGTGGGGCGAACTCGGGCAGCAGGGCGCGCAGCGCCAGGCGGGCCCGGTGAACCCGCTGGCGCACCAGCTCGCGGGTGAGGCCCAGGTGCTGGGCGATCTCCTCGGTGTTCCAGCCCTCCAGGTCGCGCAGCACGAAGACCGCCCGCTGGTCGTCGGAAAGCCGGTCCAGGCCCACCCGGACCCTGGCCTTCAGCTCGTCCAGCTCCACCACCATCTGGGCCTCCGCGTCCTCACTCCAATCAATCAGGGTGTCGACGTTCATGTGATGCCCGTCGTCCCCGAAACGTGGCATCAGATCCTCGATGGCATCCTCCCGCCGCCGGACCCGCTTGCGCCGGGCCATGAGGGCCTGATTGACGCAGATGCGGTAGGCCCAGGTGCTGAACTTGCTGGCGCCCTGGAAGCCCGGCAGCTCCCGGTGCAGGGTGAGGAGCGCGTCCTGGAGGGCGTCCTGGCTCTCGGCCTCGTTGCCCAGGATCCGGTCGATGACCCGGAACAGCATGCCCAGGTGGGGTCGGACCAGGGCCTCGAAGGCCTCAGGGTCGCCCCCCATGGCCGCCTTGATGAGGATCGCCTCCGGCTGGGCTTGGTCAGGCATCGGCGGGCCTCGGGAGCCGCGGCAAGCGGATGGTGAAGGCAGAGCCCAGCCCGGGCCCCCGGCTGGACGCGCGCACCTCGCCCCCGTGGCGGGTGACGATCTCCTTGACGAGGAAGAGCCCCAGGCCCGTGCCGGCCACCTGGCGGGTCATCTCGTCCCCCACCCGGAAGAAGCGGTGGAAGACCCGGGGGAGGTCCTTGGGGGTCAGTCCATGCCCGAGGTCACTCACGACGATGAGGACATCATCCCCGTCTCCGTCCAGGGTCACGGTGGTCTGCCGGGGTTCGGCGGCGTACTTGTAGGCGTTGGACAGGAGGTTCTCAATCACCGTGCCCAGGGCCTTGGGGTCGGCGTTGGCCCAGAGGGTGTCGCGCGTGAACTCGAGCTGCAGGCCCAGGCCCCCGGCCCCCAGCCGCAGGTCCATGCCCTCGCAGACCCCCTGTAGCCAGGGCGCCAGCTCCAGGGGTGCCAGGTGCACCACCAGGCTGCCGGATTCGGCCCGGGCCACGTCCAGGAGGTTGCCCACCAGCTCCTGCAGGCGGTCGAGGTCCTTCTCCATGAGGCCCCGGATGCGGGCGCGCTGCTCGTCGGGGAGGGTGCGGGTGAAGAGGGTCTCGGTCCAGACCCGCAGGGAGGCGATGGGCGTCTTCAACTCGTGGGTGACGGCGGAGGTGAAGTTCCGCTGCCGCAGCTTAAGGTCCAGCTCCTCGGCCAGCTTGCGGTAGAGCAGGACGAAGCCGAAGAGCACCGCCGCCACCATGAAGGCACCTTCGCTGGCGGCCCGGAACACGGAGTGCCATCGCTGGTTGTGCAGCTCCACCATGGGCTCGGGCCGCAGGGCGATGAAGGCCGCCCCGTCCAGCAGGGGGAGGTTGTCGGCACTCACCGGGGAGGGCACCACCACCACGTGGGGGAATCGCCGGTGGATGGCCGCGGTCCGCTTGGCCAGGCTGGGCAGGGCGGGGAAGCGGCCCTCGACGACCCCCCTCCGCGAGGAGGGGTCAGGCCGGGCATGGATGAAGGCCAGCAGGCTGAGGCTGTCCATCTGCCAGGCCTCGGCGCGGCTCGCCAGCAGGGCCTCGGTGCGGGCCTGCAGCAGGCGGCCCGACTCCCGGATCTGCACATTGATCCACCAGCCCACCTGGATGCAGAGCACCAGGGACACGGCCAGAAAGATGATGCGCTGGAGGGAGAAGGTGGGGGCGCGGTTCGCCATGCCTCCATCTTGGGCCAAACCGGGCTCCAGCGGGCCCCGCGAGAGGCCCCTTGGCAGTCCAGCCCGGCGCAGCCATGCTGGAGGTCCATGTCCAGTTCGAACCAGTCCTCCGGCCCCAAGCCGACCCAGCCTCCTCCCAAGGCCAGCTCCGGACCCAAGCAGGTACCCGGCGCCCCGGCCCAGCGGCCCCAAGGCGCGGAGATGCTGGCGGAGCTCATGCAGACCCAGCGGCAGCTGACCCAGGCCATGCACGAGACCCGCGACCTGCGGGCACGACTGGGCCGCCGCTCCCACCAGATGCAGGTGCTCCAGCAGGTCTCGGAGATCCTGGCCGCCACCTCCAAGGGCGGGCAGGTGGTCAGCGTGGTGCTGGACGTGCTGGCCCAGGAGTTCCACTGCCAGCGGGCCGTGGTGTGGACCCTGGAGGACGGGGGCGCCGGCTACGTGCCCAAGGAGGGCACCGGCCTTTCCAAGGCGGAGTGGTCGGCGCTGCGGCTCCCCGCCCCCAACCCCTTTCCCGACACGCCCCTGGTGCTGTTCCAGAGCCAGTGGCTCGACCCGAACGCGGATGCTCAGGTGCTCGGCACCCTCAAGGGGGACGACGTCGCCCAACTCTACTTCATCCCCTTCGAGCACCAGCTGCTCCTGCTCGGGTTTGCCATCCTGGCCCTGCCCGGCGAGCGCCGCTGGGAGGACGAGGACCTGGATTCCATCGCCATCCTGCAGCGCCAGGCTGCCATCTCCCTCTACAACGCCTGGCTGTTCAAGGACCTTTCCGAACAGCGCGACGCCCTGCAACGGCAGACCCTGGAACTGGAGCGGGTGAACGACGCCCTACGGGAGGCGGACCAGCTCAAGAGCGAGTTCCTGGCCCTCACCAGCCACGAGCTGCGCACCCCACTCACCGGCATCCTGGGTTTCACCCGACTGGTCATGGACGGCCTCTACGACGACGCGGAGGAGATGCGCTCCATGCTCCAGGACAGCTACCTGTCGGGGCAGCACCTCCTGGGGCTGCTGAACGACATCCTGGACCTCGCCAAGATCGAATCCGGCAAGCTGGAGGTGCATCCCGAACCCTTCAGCCTGTCGATCCTCCTCGAGGAGGTGAAGCCCATCGCCGAGGCCTATCCCCGAAAGCCCGATGTGGAGCTGTTCTGGCCCGACATGTCGGAGATTCCCGAGGTGGTGGTGGACCCCAGCCGCCTGAAGCAGGTGCTCCTGAACCTGCTCTCCAATGCCCTCAAGTTCACCAAGGTGGGCAGCGTCTCGGTTCAGGTGGAGCGCCACCCCGGCAGCATCGTCCTGCTGGTGGTGGATACCGGCATCGGCGTCAGCGCCGAGGCCCAGACGCGGCTCTTCCAGAAGTTTGCCCAAGCCGAAGGCGGCCACAGCCGCGAGTTTGGCGGCACGGGCCTGGGCCTGGTGATCTGCAAGCACCTCATGGAGATGATGGGCGGCACCATCGGTCTCACCAGTGAAGGCCTGGGCAAGGGCAGCACGCTGCGCATCACCATGGCGATCGCCTAGGCGGGAGGCCCCAGGTCCGGACTCAGCTGGCGGGTGGTTTTGAAGCAGGCGCCAGCAGCTCGTCCAGCACCTTGCGGAAGGCGTCGAAGGACTCGGCGCCCAGGAAGACCTTGGAGGCGCGGATCACGCTGCCATCGTCGCTGAGGACGCCGATGAGAAACGCGGGGGTGCCGTTGATCCGCAGGCTGTTGGCGAGGCCCGCGCTGCGCTCGATGGCCTCGGTGTACCGGTCGCTTGCAATGCAGGCCTGGAAGGGCGCAGCCTCCAGGCCGACAGCCTGGATGAACGCCGCCATGCCCGGGCCGTCAAAGGGTTTCTGGTCCTGGAACAGCCGGTCGTGGGCTTCCCAGAACCGGGCCTGCTCCCCCGCACAGCGGGCCATCCGCGCCTTGAACATGGCGTTGAGGTGCTCGGGGTTCGGCAGGTCGCGGAAGAAGTACTTCACCTTCCCCGCCTGCACGTAGGCGTGGTCGATGAGGGGGTAGATCTCCTTCGCATACCGGGCGCAGTAGGTGCAGTCGAAGTCCGAGTACTCCAGGATGGCCACTTTGGCCAGGGCGCTGCCCCGGAAAGGTTCGCCGTGGACATTGAGGCTCACCATGGGCGGGGGCATCGCCGCCGCCGGGGCGTCGGCGCGCCCCTGGCGCGACTGGAGCAGGGCCTTGAGTTCCTGGAGTTGCTGCTCGAGGCGCGCTTGACCCGCCTTGAGCGTGTCGATCTGCTCCTGGAGGGCCACGCCGGTTGGAGTTGTCTGTGGCTGATGGGAGGGCTGCGCCGACAGGATGGCGGTGGCCAGGAGCAGGGGGAACACCAGGGTCAGGTCAGCAAAGCTATGTCGGCGAGGCATGGAGCATCCGTTTCTGAGGGCGGGAACGAGGGCGAACCAGAAGTGGGATCAGCATAGCCGAACCGTTTTCATATCTTTATTAAAACTGAAACGCGTTACTAGGTCTGAAAATTCCAATCAAGATGACGCCATGGTTAACATTAACAAAAATTAATATTGTTGTAAGGTTGCGTTCAGGTGCATAGACTCCTGTCCAAACGCTCTTTCACCTCCGCCGTTTCCGGACCCCTGCAATCTGACCTGAGCATTGGTGGCTCGGGATGGTTGATGGGGAACGTTCAACCCTGGCTCCAGGCCTTCCTGGGGCGAGGGCGGGCCATTGTGTTTCCTTCCTCCGGGAAGTCCCCAGCGGACGTCCCACCCCCCCACCCTTTTTCCCTTCAAGGAGCACCATGAACACCTCCACCCGGCTCCACCTCGCGGCTGCCCTCCTGGCCGGCCTCGCCACCGTCACGGCCTACGCCGAGAACGACCACGAAGGGCGCCAGTCCCACATCTCCGAAAATGGCAGCGAGGTCATCCACCACCGGATGAACGCCGCTTCCGGGTATGCGCCCACCGTGGGTTCCACCTCCGCCATCGGGAGTCGTGACAAGCTCTCGAACCACGGCGGCCAAGTCATCACCACCCCCTCGGTCTACGTCATCTGGTACGGCAACTGGGCCCAGGGCAATGGCACGGACACTGCGGCGGGC
Source organism: uncultured Acidobacteriota bacterium (assembly GCA_963740385.1). Classification (GTDB taxonomy): domain Bacteria; phylum Acidobacteriota; class Holophagae; order Holophagales; family Holophagaceae; genus Geothrix. The sequence continues at coordinate 806,674 of CAVUDX010000002.1, read as the reverse complement.
CAGCAGATCGTCGTGGACTTCTTCAACGCCATCGGCGGCTCGCCCTACTACAAGATCAATTCCACCTACACCGGCTCGGGCATCACCGGCAACGTGAACTACGGCGGGGCCACCAGCGTGGCCTATCCCTATGGCGCCAGCCTCTCGGATGCCCAGATCCAGACGGTCGTGTCGGACGCCATCACGGGCGGCAAGCTCCCCAATGACGCCAACGGCCTCTACTTCGTGCTGACCTCCTCAGACGTGACCGCCTCCTCCGGCTTCTGCACCCAGTACTGCGGCTGGCACTCCTGGGGCACCATTGCAGGCTCCAACCACCGCTTCTCCTTCGTGGGCAACGCCGCTCGCTGCATCACCAGCTGCGCCGCCCAGAGCACCGGCCCCAACGGCAACGCCGGGGTGGACGGCATGGTCTCGGTCATCGCCCATGAGCTGGAGGAAGCCGCCACCGATCCCGATGGCAAGACCTGGTATGCCCGCTCCGGCAAGGAGAACGGCGATGACTGCGCCTGGACCTTCGGCACCAGCTACCAGGTGGCCAACGGCGCCTATGCCAACATGAAGCTGGGCACCCGCGACTTCCTCATCCAGCGGAACGTGAAGTTCGTGGGCAGCAGCCAGGTACTGCGTGCTGCAGTAGTCGGTCTCAGCCCTGATGTCACACCGGCGGGCCCCAGGGCCCGCCGGTGGTCTGTGGGCCCGGGTTGCCACCGGAGGTGACCGGGTACACTGGGCGTTTCGCGGAGCACCCATGACCTACGTCCGCCGCCCCGAGTTCCTCCCCTTCACCCGACCGATGGTGGGCGATGAGGAGATTGCGGAGATCATCGACACCATCCACAGCGGCTGGCTGACCACGGGGCCGAAGTCGGCCAAGTTCGAGGAGGCGCTCCAGGCCTACAATGGGGTGCCCCACTGCCTGGCCATGAACAGCGCCACCACGGCCCAGGAGATCACCATGCAGGTGCTGGACCTGCAGCCGGGCGACGAGGTGATCACGACCTCTCTCACCTGGGTGAGCACCCTCAGCACCGTGGTGCTCCAGGGCGGCGTGCCCGTGCTGGTGGACATCGACCCCGTCACCTTGAACCTCGACCCGGCCAAGCTCGAGGCGGCCATCACCCCCCGCACCAAGGGCATCATCCCCGTGCACCTCACGGGTCTGCCCTGTCCCATGGAGGCCATCTGGCAGGTCGCCGAGAAGCACGGCCTCTGGGTCATCGAGGACGCCGCCCAGGCCATGGGCGCCCACTACCAGGGCACCAAGATCGGCGGGAACCCCCGCTCGATCATGAGCGTCTACAGCTTCCACCCGAACAAGAACATGACCACTGGCGAGGGCGGGGCCATTGCCTTCTTCAATGACGACTACGAGAGCCGGATCAAGCGCCTGCGCTTCCACGGCATCGACCGGGATGCCTGGAAGCGCTTCGCCAAGGAGGGCAGCCCGCACACCGAAGTCTACGAGCCCGCCCGCAAGGCCAACTTCATGGACCTCCAGGCCGCCATGGGCCTCCACCAGATCGGCAAGCTGGACGGCTTCAACGCCCGCCGGGGCGTGCTCTTCCACCGCTACCTGGAGCTGATGCGGGACCTGGATGAGGTCATGCTGCCCTGGCCCGGCGATGTGGACCACGGCCACTGCTTCCATCTCTTCGTGCTGCGCATCCATCCCGAGAAGGTGGGCCTGGACCGCGATGCCTTCGTGGCCGCCCTCAAGGAGGAGAACATCGGTACGGGCATCCACTACCGCCCAGCCCATGTGCATCCTTGGTACCGCGACTTCTATGCCGCCCACCCGTCGCACCTGCCGAAGGAGGGCCTGCCCCACAGCGAGTGGAGCGGCGAGCGGCTCATGAGCCTACCGCTGTGGCCCGGCCTCAGCGAGGGGGACCAGGACCAGACCGTGGCCGCCATCCGCCAGGTGATCGCCGCCGCCCGCGCCCGGAGCAGGGTCAGCCTTTAGCGTTCCTAATACAACCCCGCGCGGTCTCGCTGGGGTTCTATTGGGAGCTCTTAACCATCTCCCGCCGTTCGTGGGGTAGGGCCGGCATCGGCGCGTAGAGCGTCGATTGGGGATCCACCATGTACAGGTTTTCCACTCGGCCGGTGTAGGCGCAGGCGAACTGCTGGATCTGGTCCGCGAAGCGGGTCTGTTCATCCCGGTCACGAAAGATCGGTCCCCACATGGGATTGAAGGCGGCTTCCACCGCGCTCATGAGTCCCCGGACCTCCAGGCTCAGCAGGTCCGACCGCTTCCCCAGGGTCTCCGCCGTACTGGCCAGCTGGGTGGCCTCGTGGTCCAGTGCCGCCATGGCCTCCGGGCTCAGGCGCGGGCCCAGGACATGGCGTCGAGCTCGGTTCCGCTTCCACTGGTCCTGCACCACTGAGGCACGCCGCTGGGCCCGGCGCCGGGCGGTCTCCAGGCGGAACAGCTCCCGCAGGTCCTGGCTGCGGGCCTCCAGCAGCCGCAGTTCGCGTTCCAGTTCCGGCACCAGCAGGAGGGTGCGCCAGGAGGCGTTCTTCTTGGACCGCAGCACGTCGCCATAGATGTGATCACCCACGTAGAGGATATCCTCCCCCCAGGCCTGGAGACGCGCCTCCAGCCAGGCCGCGTGCCCACCCCTGAAGGCCCCGGGGTGCTCCGCAAGCGGGATCGCCTCCGGCGTTTCGGTGAAGAACAGGGGCTTGGCGCTGCTGACCACCATGAGGTCGAAGTAGTCGGTCCAGGTGGGCCTGGCCTCGTCCTGGCCGTCCAGCAGGTGTCCCATGACACCCGCAGTGAAGGCCCAGTCGCTGTTGGTCAGGAGGAACAGCTTCTTCCCCTCCCGCTTCAGCCGGTCCAGCGCCAGGGCCAGGCGCGGCGTCTTGGGGATGAAGAAATCCCGGTGCGCCAGGATCTCGGCCTTCATCTCGCCGTTGCGGTGGGCGGTGTCGATGGCCCACCGCACGTCATGAAAGAGCTGGAGGTAGTTCTCCGCCGCCAGGAGGCCCTGGTCCAGGCCATCCACGAGCCGCGCGTAGAGGTGGCTCTCGGGGATCTCGAAAAGGGTGTCGATGCTGCGGAACCCCTTCGCTGAGGTGGAGAGGCGTCGGCGGCCATAGATCGCCTCCATCTCATGGCGTGCGAGGGCCCGGGTGCCATGGCACGCCCGTACCACCTGGCGCTCGCGGCTCAGCTTCAGCAGGTTGCCCCGGAGGCCGTCCAGCACCAGACCGCGCACCGCGAAGGATGGATCGTAGGCCAGTTCCAGCAGCCAGGGGGAATACTGGTGGTCCCGCACCAGCAGCCGGGCCGCCTTCTTGAAGGCGAGCTCATCCGTCTCAGGGGCGCGGTAACGAGCCAGGGTGTGGTCCATGTCGAAGCCGATGGCCTTGATCTCGCCCATGGGGAGTGTGCGCAGTGCGTAGAGCTTGTGCTCCGGCGGCAGGCGGTCGTCCGTGTCAGTCAGCGGTGGGGAGGCGAGGAGGGCGGGGTCCCAGGCGGTCATCCCAGGAGTCTACTCGGCAGGAACTACCTTTGGGGCCATCCCTGCGCGATCCGGGGCCGCGGGCCGCCGCCCAGTGGGGCTCAGAGCAGGATCCTAGTCGGGTTCGCTGCCAATGCCGTGCGTGATGCTCTGGTGCCCGAAGGCCTCGAAGGCCAGCCGCCGGAACCGCTCGCTGTGCCCCCAGTCCTTCTCCCGGTCCATCCAGAGCTTGTAGTGGATGAGCTCGTGTTCGAGGATCCGCCGCTGCACCTGCTCCGGGTCGTGGCAGTTCATCCCGCACACCTGCTGGGGCCAGGGCCAGTCCCGGCGCCGCAGGAGGGGGATGCTGAGGCGGATCTCCGGGTGCCACTTCCCGCGCGAGTCCTTCTCGATGACGAACAGCCCCGCGCAGCGGGCCATCCGCGGCGACCAGATCACCGGCGGTGGCGGAATGTCCCAGCGCGCCTCCCGGAGGATCGCCTGGGCCCGGTGGCGGAGGGTGAGGAGCATGCTTTGATTTTGGGGTGAATTCGGTCGGAATGGGTCACGGCCCGGCCATGTGTCAGCAGGTGAGCCTGTAACTGAATCTGTCAGCGAGGCCTTGGGGCAACTTTCCGTTGACCTCCCCAGGGCGCGATGGACCCCCTGGCGACGAGGACTCCTTTAGATGGAGATTGGCCCCCGAGGCTGTTTGCCGAACGGTCACAACCTATGGCGTTTCGAGGACGAGCAGCCTCTCAATTACATTCGATATCCTCGTCTGTCACTACCCCTTGCCGGTATCCAGGTCCTATTTTGCCGGGTAACGGTAGAACCCTTCGCCGGAGGCCACGCCAAGCTTTCCCTTGTCTATGTAGTTCTCCTTGAGAAAGCGGGCCAGGTTTCGCTGCTCTTCATTCCCTGCTGCGGTGATGTTGTATGCGGTGGTCAGCCCGACCATATCGAGGATCTGCAGCGGGCCTTGGGGCGCGCCGGTGCTGATTCGCCAAGTCTTGTCCACCATATCTGGCTCGGCGACTCCATTCGCGAGCAAACCGAGGGCTGCGTCAAGCAGTGGCACCAGAAGGGAATTAAGGACGTATCCGGCATGTTCCTTCTTCAGCTCAATGGGCACCATGCCAATCCGCGAGGCAAAGGCAACAATCGCTCGATAGACGTTCGGGTCCGTCTTGCCGGTGCCCATCACTTCGGCCGTGTTATTGGCGCCCTCCTTGTCCAAGATCCCGATAGCGTTGTATTCGCGATCTCCAAAGGTAATCAGAGCAAGCTCCAGAGCCGACCCGCCAGGGTGCTCCGCTTCGGTCGGCCTACGGCCTCCCTTCGCTTCGCACCCTGGCGGCTGGATTCCATCCTTTCGGCTCCTTATTGCCTGTCCAACCTTAGAGGGGGACGGAATAATGCCTGATTCCTATACCTGTCGTCCATGACGTGCATAGAAAATTGGAAAATCTATGCATATTGGACTGGACATGTGTAGAAAACGGCGGTCTTCTATGCAGGTCCAAGATTGGAAACCTGACATGACCACGCTCCATTCACTGAATCGTCTGGATCCAGTCCGGTTCGAGACGCCCAGGATTCTGAAAAAATTAGCGAGCGCAAGCCGTGGTTTAGCGGAACTCAAGGGCGTGGCAGCCTCGATCCCGAACCAGGGAATTCTCATCAACACCCTCGGCTTGCAGGAGGCGAAGGACAGTTCCGAGATCGAGAACATCGTCACCACCCACGATGATCTGTTCAAGGGGGAGGGCCCAGCTCAGGACGCAATTGACGCAGCAACCAAGGAAGTCCTGAGATACCGCCATGCCCTTCGCCGAGGGTTCACCTTGGTGAAGGAATCCGGGCTGCTCACGCTAAACCACATCCTTCAGGTTCAGGAAGGGCTGGAGCAGAATCGCGCTGGTTTCCGGACGCTACCCGGCACCGCACTGAAAAACAGTGCGGGCGAGGTGGTCTACACACCGCCTCAGGACCAGCAGGAAGTCCTGCGGCTCATGGGTGATCTGGAGAAGTTCATCAACGGGGATGTTTCCTTCGAGGCGGACCCGCTCATCAAAATGAGCCTGATCCACCATCAGTTTGAGAGCATCCATCCCTTCTATGACGGGAACGGGCGAACGGGACGCATCCTGAATGTCCTTTACCTCGTCAAGGAGGACCTGCTGGACATTCCTGTGCTCTATCTGAGCAGCCGAATCGTTCAAACCAAGGCTGAGTATTACAGGCTGCTTCAGGCAGTGCGGGAAGAGGATGCATGGGAGGACTGGGTTTTCTACATGCTGGACATGGTGGAGCACACCGCCATCAAGACCATCGAGACCATCGGCGCCATCAAACATGCACTTCAGGACTACAAACACCGCATCCGGGCAAAGCACAGATTCTACAGCCAGGATCTCATCAACAACCTGTTCACTCACCCATACACCCGCATTGAATTTGTGGAGCGGGACCTGAAAGTGTCCCGCACGACCGCTACGAGTTACTTAGACAAGCTCGCTGAAGATGGATTCTTGCTCAAGCAGAGGCGAGGGCGGGGAAACTACTACATCAACATCGCCCTCACAGCGATTCTCATGGGACAGCGTGGACCTGGCGTGTAGGTCTGCCACTGATGGGTCGTGAAGTTGCATCAGGGGGTCTCAACTGGTAGGCCTGAAGGTGATTCTTCGGAACGCCCTGCCCCAGAAGGGATTCTCGCGATGAGGTCGATAAGGCACAATGGCACGAGCTTCATAAGGCACAGTAATGAGTTGCCTGGGTCGAAATCACTGGCAAAGGCGTCCTGCAAATGACCGTTCGGGTGATTTCGATGGGCGGGTCAAGGAAACGGTAATCAGGCTTCGACTACTTCTTCCCCTTTTCCACCACCCGCTGGTGCTTGAAGGAGCCCATGAGGAGGTTGGCGCCTTCGCGGTCGATGTCGGTGTCGAGGGAGATGGCGCCCAGGTAGAACTGGCGGTTGAGGTAGGTGAGGGGCGGGGTGTCGAGCTCGGGGAGGCTGCGCAGCACGGCGAAGACCAGGTGCACCAGGGCATCGGTGGTCTGGTTCTGGAGGGCGACGACGCGATCCAGAAGGAGGTGGTCCTCATGCCGGTTGGAGGGGCGGGCGTAGTAGAGCACCTTGCCGTCGAAGGAGATCTGGGATTCCTCGGTGGCGATGGGGTAGCTGCGGCCCTTGTCGGTGACCTCGAAGCGGTAGGTCAGGCCCTTCTTGAAGGCGGCCATCAGGGCCTGGAACTTGGGGTGTTGCAGGTAGGCGGAGCCATGCTGCACCTTCTTGGCCGTGGGGCGGGCCTCGCCTGCCGTGGGGCCGTACATCATGTGGTTGTACCGCAGGGCCTTCTGGCGTTCTTCGGGGGTCTGCCGCTTCTCCTTCGGCTTCTTGGGGGCTTTACCGGCGGGGGCGGTCATGGGGCTCCTTCATGCGGGCAGGTCCGACCCCATTGTCGCACGGCTGCAGCGACGGCGGCCCGGCCCCGCCTGCCCGGGGATCAGCGCTTGGGCAGGTAGAGGATGACCACCTTGGGGGGCGCGCCCGCTGGTGGGGGCGGGAAGGACCATACCTTTGCGGCGAATTCCTGGGAGGCGAGCGTGAGACGCAGCTGCTCGGTGACTGCGGCGACCCGGAGAAAGAACGGTTCGATCCGCGTCTGGAAGGTGTTGAAGCCGCTCTCGCGCCGGACCACCAGGGGCTCCTGCTCGGCGCCTGGGCCGGGATCCACCGGCTGGATGTTCAGTTCCCAGCCGGAGTTGGCACTCTGGCGTTCCTGGAACCGGACGATCAGGCGTCCCTCCTGCTGCTGTTCCAGGGACAGGAGCAGCCCCAGGCCCCCCTTCTTGGCGACGAGATCGATAAGGACTTCCCGGGCCTTGTCCCAGTCGGAGGTCGGGGCCTGGACCAGCGCGGCGGCGGGGGCGGGCAACGGCAGGGGGAGGAAGGGCATCATAGGAGGCCTCGGGAAGGGGCCGGCAGCAGGGCCTGGCAGGCGATGGGATGAGGCCTTCATTCTAGGGGGAATTGGCGATGATTCGCCTGATCGCGAAATTTTACCATTGTACTCCGCTTGTTAGAGCTGCCCCCGGTCCCCGGGACCATGTAGCGACGAGTCCTTCAGGCTCCGGGCCAGCAGCTCCTGGGCCAGGGCTTGGCCCCCGAGCCCGAAGGCCAGGGCCAGGGCCAACATCAGGGCGCCGAAGGCGATGCCGAAGGCCAGGGTCACGGTGTTCTGGGCGATGCCCAGCTGCTCGAGGGCCATGGCACAGGCCAGGACGAGCACCAGGAAGCGCACCCCGCTGGAGATGAGCCGCGGCGACGGTAGCTCCTCGTTGACGGCCAGCAGCAGGGCCGCGCGGGCGGTGAAGTTGGCCAGCAGGTAGCCCGCCGTCAGCACCACCAAGGCGGCGGCCACCCGCGGCAGGTAGAGGAAGAACTCCGCGATCAGCCGGTCCAGCAGGGGAAGCTCCAGGGCGTTCAGCGAGAACACCGCGGCCGACACCAGCACCACCCAGTAGGCCAGGCCCGCGAGGAGGTCCGAGGGGGGATGGTGCAGCTCGCCCCGCCGGAGGATCAGCGCCATGCCGGAACGCTCGCAGCGGGCGTCGAACTTCCACAGCCGCAGCACCCTGCGGCAGATGGTTCTGACGATGATCGCCACCACCCATCCCGCGGCGAACAGCAGCAGCGCCGCCAGCAGGCGGGGGAAGAGATACAGGAGCTTGGCCTGGAAGGTGGCCCAGGCGTGGCTGAGGCTGTCCAACAAGGTCTCTCGCATGGTTCCTCCGGTGAGTGGATCGTGAATCAGGCCTAAGGCGGGCCTGGCAGGGGGCCCTCAGCTCGCGTCCCAGAGCCCTACCAGCTCGGGTTTCAGCGACTCGAAGGCCTGGCAGACGTCTTCGTGGATCGCATCCACCTCCTCTGCGGATGCCGAAGCGGTTTCCTGCACGAAGGAGGCCACCTTGCCGAGGTACAGCGGGGTCAGGGCCTGGAGCAGGTGGTCCCGGCTGAGGGTGCGGCGGTGGTAGGCCACCGCGAAGTCGTGGACGAGGCGCACCCAGAGGTCCGACGGGAGATGGAAGGAGCCCGTGCCTCCCGCCACCGCGGCCAGGGACCGGTAGACCGGGGGCCGCAGCACGCCTTGCCACAGCGGGCCCAGTTCCTGGAAGCCGGTGCGGAAGAGGCGGAGCATGCGCTCCTGGTCTACGTGGACGGGTTCCAGCCCGACGGCGTGCTCCATGCCGAAGAGGGGAATGGCACGGGAGCCCTGGATGGTCCGCCAGGTGCCGTCCAGCCGCTCCATCAGATCGAACACCGAGCTCACCACCTGGTGGAGCATGTGGGCCAGGTCGAGGGAGGGGTCCTTGGCGTCGTGGATCTTGGCGCCGAGGAAGGCCTGGCAGACCTGGAAGCCGTCGGCCACGGCGGTGGTGGTCATCCAGGCGTCGATACCGAACCGCGCCACGTCGCTTTCCCAGACCGCCTGCTCCAGGTAGTGGGCGGCCAGGCGGCCGGAGAAGCCGAAATCGCCACCGATGGGCTGGCGGATCCGCAGGCCATACAGCGACCGGGTGAGTGGGTAGACGATGCTGTTGGTGATGGTGCCGTCGTACTTGTGGCGGTGGTAGAGCGGGGCCACGAAGTCCATCCCTTCGCGCAGGACCGGGGCCAGCAGCAGGTCCATCCAGACGGGGGTGATGCTGCGGAGGTCCGAGTCCACCACGGCGCAGGCCTTGGCCTCCAGGTCCGCGGCGACCTGGAAGACGGTGCGCAGGGCGCTGCCCTTCCCAGGGAGCCCGTGGTAGGGCGTGACGAGGCGGTGGACGGCATGGACGGGATGGGTCGCCAGGAGGGTGCGGGGGTCTTCCGCACTGACCTGGCGCACCAGGTCCGAGGTGCCGTCCGTGGAACCGCCATCGGAGTTCACGATCACCGCCCGGTGCTCGGGAAAGTATTTGGCCAACCCGGCCTGGACGGCGCGGACCACGTGCCCGATGGTGTGGACATTGTTGAAGCTGGGGATCCCCACCACCAGATCGACCTGACGGAGTTCCCGGATGCGCTGCCGGGTGGCGGGGGTCAGTTCCAGGGAGGTGCCCATCCTAGCTCTCTCCCAACAAGTGCAGCAGGGATTGGTTCCAGCCCTCGGGCCCCACCCCGGTCGCCCGGACCGCTGAGGGCAGCCGTTCCAGGAGCACGGGGTGGTGCTGGCGTCCGGGGCGCATGACGACAACGGCCGTGTCGGCCGTTTCCAGCATCGGCAAGTCATTAGGACTGTCGCCGAGGGCGATGAGGTGCAGGGGCTCACCTGGCCCCTGCAGCAGGTCCCGCAGCAGGCCCAGGGCCCAGCCCTTGTCGTGGGGCCCGGAAAGATGGAAGTACCGTCCCCCCAGGGTCAGGCGGAGGCCGAGGCCGAGGATCTGACGCTCCAGGGCTTCCACATCAAGGGAGCGCGCTCCCTGCAGCCGGAAGGGCTCATCGAACTCCCGTTGCTTGGCCCGCGTGGCTGCCGCGAGGCTTAGCCCGGTCTCACCCGCCAGGGCCTCGACGGAGAGATCCGAATAGCCGATCAGGGGCAGTTCCAGGCGCTCCCGCAGGCTCCTGAATTGGGCCACGAGGTGCTGATAGGCCGTGCCGAGGCTGATGCGGTGCCAGGCCCCCACCGTCTCCTGGGGGAGCCCGGCGGCCTGGAGCTGGCCTGGTCGGAAGTAGAGGCCGCCGCCATTCTCCACGATGAACGGGTCCGTGATGCCCAGGGCCGCCTGAACTTCCACGGTTTCGGTGAAGGTCTTGCTCGTGCAGAGGATCAGGGGAATGCCCCGGTCCCGCAGGGCCGCCAGCGCCGTGCGGGCGGCCTGGAAGCCGTAGGTGGTTTCATCCAGCAGGGTGCCGTCGAGGTCCGTGCAAACCAGCATGCGTCGGGTCAATGGGGCTCCTAGGACTTACGCGTTGTCGGCAGCCACCTGGGCCTTGAGCTCCTCCAGGAACGTGGGAAGGGCGGCGGTGATGCGGTTCCAGTTGGGGATGAGGGGCAGACCCAAGGGGTCCTCGAGGAAGGCATCGGACGCGATGCGGAGGGCCCGGGCGAAGCATTCCACGGCCACTTCCTCCTGGTGTCGATCAAAGGTCAGTCCGTCGATGAGGGCATCCGCCTGGTAGCGGTTGATGCTGTCCTCCGCCGTGCGCACAAAGGCCGACTGCAGGGCACGGAACACCCCCAGGTCCAGCCGCGCTCCTTCGGCCGACAGGGTGCGGAACAGGGTCTTGCAGATGTCCACCGCCATCTTCATGAGTCCGCGGGCCGGATCGTCCGGGGACAGGGCCTGGTGCTTGTGGTCGTAGGTCTCGCATAGCTCCGCCTGGCAGACCTGCTTGGTGGAGCAGTTGCGGAAGATCTCGGCGAGCACGCCCACCTCCAGACCCCAGTCCGAGGGGATGCGGTTGACCCTTGCGAGGTCCGCTTTCATGCAGAACTCCCCAGCCAGGGGGTAGCGGAAGCTGTCCAAGAAACACAGGAAGGGATGGAAGCCAAGGATCCGCTCGAGGGAACGCACCAGGGGGGTCACCAGCAGGCGCGTGACGCGCCCATGCAGGCGGTCCGTGACGCGGGCGTAGTAGCCCTTGCAGAACTGGAAGCTGATGTTGGGATTGGCCACGGGGTAGCAGAGCCGGGCCAGGAACTCCCGGTTGTAGGTGAGGACATCGCAGTCGTGCAGGGCGATGATGTCGCTCGTCTGGGTGGCCAGCACGTAGCCGAAGGCCATCCAGCAGGAGCGCCCCTTTCCGTCCGGGCCCACCGGCAGCTGGTGGTCCCGGAGCTGGTCATAGAGGGCGGTGATGCGCGGTCCGTTGTTCCAGACGAAGGCCACCTCCTGGGGTAACTGGTCCGCCATGCGGCGCGCCCGCGCGAACTGCGCCGCGTCCGCCCCGGCGATGGTGAAGACCACCTGGGCAAGGTAGGGAACATCCTTCAGGTCCTGGAGGATCCGGGGCAGGGCGGGCCCTTCGAACTCACTCCAGAGGGCCGGCAGCACCAGGGCGATGGGCCGGGTGGCGGCGAAGGCGGTCAGCTCCGCCTCCAGGCGCTCATGGCCGGTGTTCACCAGCCGATGCAGGGTGGCCACAACGCCCGTCTGATAGAAATCTGACATGCTACCTCCCCTGGGAAACGACAGCGCCATCGGGAGTGTTCTAGAAACCAACCTACGCCTGCCCGGGGGGCCGACCACCCCAGGGGGAGGGAAACTTAAAAGAGGTCGGGGTACGCTTGGAGCGCCTCAGAACTCGAAGGTCGGTCCGCTGAGGGTCTGGGCCTCGAGGATCTGGCCCTGGGCATCCAAGGTGACCAGGCCCTGGGCCTGGCGGGGTGTGAGTTGGGTGATCTGCTGCAGAGCCTGGCCGCGCAGGTCGGCATTGCCGCCTTCGGCGCTCTCGAAGAACACGGCGCCCACGCGGTAGGTCTGCTTGGCATCCTGCAGGAGGTGGAGGTCGCGCAGCTGGCGCTCATCCACGGGGCTGGGGGCGTCGGTCATGAGGCAGCGGGCCTGGGCCGTCTTGGGGAAGGCGATGACCTCGCGGATGTTCTCTTCGCCCGCCAGCAGCATCACCAGGCGGTCCAGGCCCAGGGCCAGGCCCCCGTGGGGCGGGGCGCCGAAAGCCAGGGCATCCAGCAGGTAGCCGAACTTCGCCCGGGCCTCCGCCTCGCTGATACCGATGGTGCGGAACATGAGGCTCTGGGTCTCCGCATCGTGGATGCGGATGCTGCCCCCGCCCAGCTCGTAGCCGTTGAGCACCAGGTCGTAGGCCACGGCCCGGCAGGCGCCAGGGTTCGATTGCAGCAGGTCCAGGTCGTCCGGATGGGGGCTGGTGAAGGGGTGGTGGCAGGCCACGAAGCGCTGGGCTTCCTCATCCCATTGCAGGAGCGGGAAATCGACCACCCACAGGAACGCGAAGGCGGAGGCGTCCGTCAGGCCGAAGGCCCTGGCCAGCCGCAGGCGCAGGTCGCCCAGCACCCGGGACGTCTGCTCATCGGTGCCCACGGCGAAGATGGCCAGGCCCTCGCCGGCGACGCCCAGGCTCGCCTTCAGCGCTGCTTCCAGCTCGGGGCTGATGAACTTCTTGAAGCTGGACGCCAGGCCATCCTTGCCCCACTTGGCATAGGGCAGGCCACCGGCGCCGAGCTGTTTGGCCGTCTCCTGCAGCTCGTCGAGCTGCTTGCGGCTGTATGCCCCGGCGGCCTCACCCGGCAGGAACAGGCCTCGAACCCGGCGCTGTCCCTGAGAGTCCGCGGCGGAGCGGAACAGGTTGAACTCACTGGTGGCGAACAGCCCCGTCAGATCCTGGATCTTGATCTTGCAGCGGAGGTCGGGCTTGTCGGAGCCGTACCACTCCATGGCCTCCTTGTAGGTCAGGCGCTGGAACGGGGCCACGGCCTGCTGGCCCACCAGGGGGCAGAGCTCCACCATCAGCCCCTCGATCAAAGCCTGCACGTCCTCCTGGCGCACGAAGCTCATCTCGACGTCGATCTGGGTGAACTCGGGCTGGCGGTCCGCGCGCAGGTCCTCGTCCCGGAAGCAGCGGCAGATCTGCACGTAGCGCTCGAAGCCCGAGACCTGGAGCATCTGCTTGTAGAGCTGGGGGCTCTGGGGCAGGGCGAAGAACTCGCCCGCGTGCACACGGCTGGGTACCAGGTAGTCGCGGGCGCCTTCCGGCGTGGACTTGCCGAGGATGGGCGTCTCGACCTCGACGAATTCGTGCTTCCGGAAGTAGTTGCGGACCATGTTGGAGGTCTCGCTGCGCAGGATCATGTTGCGCTGCAGGTGCTCCCGGCGCAGGTCCAGGAAGCGGTATGTCAGGCGCAGGTCCTCGCCCACGCCCTCGTCCTCGAGGGGGAAGGGCAGGGTCGCGGCAGTGTTCAAGATGCGCAGGCCCGTGAGCCGGATCTCGATGTCGCCTGTGGCCATGTTCGGGTTCTTGCTCTCGCGCTCGGCTACCACACCTTCAGCGGCCAGCACGAACTCGCTGCGCACGGCCTTCAGCTTGGCCAGCAGCTCGGGGTCGGCCGTCTCCTCGTTGGCCACCAGCTGCACCAGCCCCCAGCGGTCGCGGAGGTCCAGGAACACCAGGGAGCCGAGGTTGCGCACGCGGCGGCACCAGCCGAGCAAGCGCACGGCTTGGCCCACGTGGTCGAGGCGCAGGTCGCCGTTGCGGTGGGTACGTTGGAAGTCGCCGAGCCGATCGAGTTTCATAGCCCTCCAGGATCGCACCCGGGGCGGCTTCGCTCAAGCCGTAGGGGGGCTCAGGCCCGGGCAGGGGCCCGCCGGGCGGCCCGGTACCGGTGCCACCGCAGCTGGAACCGGTCCATGTAGAGGTAGATGACCGGAGTGGTGTAGAGGGTCAGGAGCTGGCTCAGGAGCAGGCCGCCCACGATGGCGATGCCCAGGGGGCGGCGCAGCTCGGCGCCGGTGCCCATGCCCACCGCCAGGGGCAGGCCGCCCAGCAGGGCCGCCATGGTGGTCATGGTGATGGGCCGGAAGCGCAGCAGGCAGGCCTGGAAGATGGCCCGCTCGGGGGTGACCCCCTCCCGCCGCTCCACGTCGATGGCGAAGTCGATCATCAGGATGGCGTTCTTCTTCACGATGCCGATGAGCAGGATGATGCCGATGAAGGCGATGACCGTCAGCTCCATGCGCATCGCCATGAGGGCCAGCAGGGCCCCCACGCCCGCAGAAGGGAGGGTGGACAGGATGGTCAGGGGGTGGATGAGGCTCTCGTAGAGCATGCCCAGCACGATGTAGACCACCAGCAAGGCCGCCAGCAGCAGCAGGGGCTGGTTGGCTAGGGAGGCCTTGAAGGCCTGGGCCACGCCCATGAAGCTGCCCCGCAGGGTGCTCGGCAGGTGGATCTCCTGCTCGGCCTTGTCGATGGCCGCCACGGCATCGCCCAGGGCTACACCCAGCGGCAGGTTGAAGGAGAGGGTCACGGAAGGCAGCTGGCCCTGGTGGTTTACGGACAAGGCCGTGTTGCGCCGCTCGAAGGCGGTGAAGGCGCTGAGGGGCACCAGGCTGCCCGAGGTGGACCGGACATAGATGTGGCGCAGGCCTTCCGGCGTCTGCATGAAGGGGGAGTCCACTTCCATGACCACGTGGTACTGGTTCAGCGGGGTATAGATGGTCGAGACAAACCTCTGGCCAAAGGCATCGTAGAGGGCGTTGTCGAGGGCCTGGGGGGTCACCCCCAGGCGGGAGGCCGTGGGCCGGTCGATGACCAGGGAGGCTTCCAGCCCCTTGTTCTGCAGGTCCGAGTTCACATCCGCCAGCTGGGGCACGGTGCGCAGTTTCGCGAGCACCCTCGGCGCCCACTCGAAGAGCTCCCGGGCGTCGTCCCCCTGCAGCGTGTACTGGTACTGGGTGCTGGAGGGCCGGCCCCCCATGCGGAGGTCCTGCACCGGCTGCATGAAGAGGGTGCCCCCGGGGATGTGGGCCGTCTTGCCCCGCAGGCGGGCGATGATCTGGTCGACGGAATCCTTGCGCTGATTGTTGGGCTTGAGGGAGGCGAAGAGGCGACCGGTGTTGCCGCCCCCCACGAAGGCCGTGACGTTTTCGATGGCCGGGTCCTCCTGGACGATGGCCACGTACTGGGTCATGAGGTTCCGCAGGCCGGTGAAGGAGATGTCCTGGGCCGCCACGATGGAGCCGGTGACCCGGCCCGTGTCCTGCTGCGGGAAGAACCCCTTGGGGATGATCACGTAGAGGCCGATGGTGGCGACCATGGTGCCGAGGGCCACCCCCAGGGTCAGGCGCTGGTGCCGGAGCACCCAGGCGAGGGAGGTCTCGTAGTGGCGCATGATCCACTGGAACACCCGCTCGCTGGCCTGGAAGAGGCGCCCATGCCGGGCCTCGGCGTGGGGCCGCAGGAGGCGGGAACACATCATGGGCGTGGTGGTGAGCGACACCACCATGGAGATGACGATGGCCACGGACAGGGTGACGGCGAACTCGCGGAAGAGGCGGCCGACGATGCCCCCCATGAGCAGGATGGGGATGAACACCGCGATGAGCGAGATGCTGATGGAGAGCACCGTGAAGCCGATCTCCTTGGCGCCGTGGAGGGCGGCCTCCATGGGCTGCATCCCGTTTTCCAGGTGCCGCGTGATGTTCTCGACCACCACGATGGCGTCATCCACCACGAACCCCGTGGCCACGGTCAGCGCCATGAGCGAGAGGTTGTCGATGGTGTAGCCCAGCAGGTACATCACCCCGAAGGTGCCGATGAGGGAGATGGGCACGGCCACGCTGGGGATGAGGGTGGACCGCACGCTCCGCAGGAAGACGAAGACCACCAGGATCACCAGGCCCACGGAGATGGAGAGGGCCAGTTGCACATCCTTCACCGAAGCGCGGATGGTGCGCGTGGCGTCGATGAGCACCTTCAGCTCGACGGTAGGCGGCAGGGAGGCCTGGAGCTGGGGCAGGATGGCCCGCACGTGGTCCACCGTCTCGATGATGTTGGCGTCCGGTTGCCGGAAGATGGGCAGCATGATGGCCGGGACGCCATTGGAGAGGCCGCCGCTGCGAACGTTCTCCACGGAATCGGTCACCTGCGCCACATCCTCCAGGTGGAGGGCGCTGCCCCTTCGGTAGCGGAGGACGAGCGACCGGTAGTCCTCCGCCTTCATCAACTGGTCGGTGGTGTCGATGGACCAGGTGGTGGTCCGGTTCGAGAGGTCCCCCAGGGGCCGGTTCAGGTTGGCATTGGCGATGGCGATCCGCACATCCTCCATTGCGAGGCCCTGGGCGTTCAGGCGCGCCGGGTTCACATCCACCCGCACGGCGGGCAGGGCGCCGCCCCACACGAACACCTGGCCGACGCCCTGGATCTGGGACAGCTTCTGCTGCAGCACCGACGAGGCGATGTCGTACATGCGCTCCCGGGGGAGCTGTTTCGAGGTCAGCGCCAGAATCAGCACGGGCGAATCCGCCGGGTTGACCTTGCGGTAGGAGGGATTGTTCGGCAGGTTGGCCGGCAGGTCCCCCCGGGCGGCGTTGATCGCTGCCTGCACGTCGCGGCCTGCTGCGTCGATGTTGCGGTCCAGGTCGAACTGCAGGGTGATGTTGGTGGAGCCCAGCGAACTGGCCGAGGTCATCTCCGTGATGCCCGCCACCCGGCCGAACTGGCGCTCCAGGGGCGTGGCCACCGACGAGGCCATGGTCTCCGGGCTGGCCCCGGGCAGCCCCGCCTGCACCTGGATGGTGGGGAACTCCACCTGGGGCAGGGGTGAGACCGGCAGGAACTGGTAGGCGATGCCGCCGAGCAGGGCCAGGGCCACCGTCAGCAGGGTGGTGGCGACGGGGCGGCGGATGAACGGGGCGGACAGGCTCATGAAGCGCTTGAAGCCCGCCAGCCCCGCAGGCGTCGCGCCAGCCGGTCGAAGGCGAGGTAGATGACGGGCGTGGTGTAGAGGGTCAGGACCTGGCTGAAGATGAGGCCGCCGACGATGACGATGCCCAGCGGCCGCCGCAATTCAGCCCCGACCCCCGTGCCCAGGGCCAGAGGCACGCCCGCCAGCATGGCCGCGAGGGTGGTCATGATGATGGGCCGGAAGCGCAGCAGGCAGGCCTGGTAGATGGCCTCCCCGGGGGGCATGCCCTCCTTGCGCTCCGCATCCAGCGCGAAGTCGATCATCATGATGGCGTTCTTCTCGACGATGCCGATGAGCAGGATGATGCCGATGAGGGCGATGACGCTGAAGTCGGTGCGGCAGAGCATCAGCGAGAGGAGAGCCCCGACCCCGGCCGAAGGCAGCGTCGACAGGATCGTGATGGGGTGGATGTAGCTCTCGTAGAGGACGCCCAGCAGGATGTAGACCGTCAGTACCGCCGCCAGGATGAGCAGGGGAGTGTTGGTGAGAGAGGCCCCGAAGGCCTGGGCCGTGCCCTGGAACCCGGCCTTGATGCTGGGGGGCAGGTCCAGGTCCTGGCGGGCCTGGTTGACGGCCTTGACGGCCGCCCCCAGGGAGGTGCCGGGGGCGAGGTTGAAGGACACGGTGGCGGTGGGGAACTGGCCCTGGTGGTTCACCACCAGCGGTGCCTTGAGCGTTTCGATGCGGGTGAAGGCGCTGAGGGGCACCGAGCCGCCCGAGCCGGACCGGACGTAGATGTTCTGGAGATCCTCGGGCCGCTGGTACTGACTGGGCGGGGCCTCCAGCACCACCCGGTACTGGTTCAGCTGGGTGAACATGGTGGAGACCTGCCGCTGGCCGAAAGCGTCATACAGGGCGTCATCCAGCATCTGGGGCGTGATGCCCAGGCGCGAGGCCGTGGTGCGATCGAGGGTTATGCGCACTTGAAGACCCGCGTTCTGAAGGTCGCTGGCGACTTCTCTCAGCTCCGGCAGGGTCGAGAGGCGCTCCACGAACCGGGGGGTCCACTCTCCCAGCTCCTTCGCGTCGGCATCCTCCAGGGTGTACTGATACTGGGTGCGGCTGACCCGGTCCTCCACGGTGAGGTCCTGCACGGGCTGGAGGTAGAGGCGGATGCCGTCGAGCTGCGCCAGGCGGGGCTGGAGGCGCTGGATGACTTCACTGGCGCTGAGGCCCCGCTCCTCCAGGGGTTTCAGGTTGATCTGGATGCGGCCGCTGTTGAGGGTCGTGTTGGTGCCGTCGATGCCGATGAACGACGAGAGGCTGGCCACCGCCGGGTCCTTGAGGATCTCGGCGGACAGCACCTGCTGCCGCTCGGCCATGGCCGCGAACGAGACGGTCTGGGGCGCTTCGGAGATGCCCAGGATCACGCCCGTGTCCTGCACGGGAAAGAAACCCTTGGGCACGGCCAGGTAGAGCAGCACGGTGCTGGCGAGGGTGGCGCCGGCCACCACCAGGGTACCGGTCTGGTGCTTGAGGACCCAGGTGAGGGTCCGGCCGTAGAAGGCGATGACCCGCTGGAAGACCCGTTCCGAGGCCTGGTAGAAGCGGCCCTGCTCCGAGGGCGGCGTATGTTTGAGCAGCTTGGCGCACATCATGGGCGTGAGGGTGAGGGACACCACCGCCGACACTAGGATGGTGACGCTGAGGGTGACGGCGAACTCCCGGAAGAGACGACCCACGATGTCGCCCATGAAGAGCAGGGGGATCAGCACCGCGATCAGCGAGACGGTCAGGGAGAGGATGGTGAAGCCGATCTGCTCGGAGCCCCTCAGCGCCGCCTGGAGCGGCGATTCCCCCTCCTCGATGTAGCGCATGATGTTTTCGATCATCACGATGGCGTCGTCCACCACGAAGCCG
This sequence comes from uncultured Acidobacteriota bacterium, assembly GCA_963740385.1. Taxonomy (GTDB): domain Bacteria; phylum Acidobacteriota; class Holophagae; order Holophagales; family Holophagaceae; genus Geothrix. The sequence continues at coordinate 787,926 of CAVUDX010000002.1, read as the reverse complement.
GTGGAGATGGTCAGTGCCATGAGCGTGAGGTTGTTCAGGCTGTAGCCCAGCAGGTACATCACCCCGAAGGTGCCCACCAGGGAGAGGGGCACCGCCACGCTGGGGATGATGGTGGCGGCGAGGGTGCGGAGGAACAGGAAGATCACCATGACCACCAGGGCGATGGTGAGCATCAGCTCAAACTCCACGTCGGCCACCGAAGCGCGGATGGTGACGGTGCGATCCGTAAGCACCACGAGGTCCACGGCGGCGGGCAGCGACGCCCGCAGCTGGGGCATCAGGGCCTTGACCCGATCCACCACGGCGATGATGTTGGCGCCGGGCTGGCGCTGAATGTTGAGGATGACGGCCGGGGCCAGTTCCGGGGAACGGTTGCTCTGGGCCGCCAGACCGCGCCAGGCGGCAAGCCGCGCGTTCTCCACGTCATCCTTGACCAGGGCCACTTCGGAGAGCAGCACGGGGGCGCCATTCTTATAGGCCACGATGAGGGGTCGGTAGTCATCGCTCGTGAGCAGCTGGTCGTTGGCACCAATGGCATAGGCCTGCCGGAGGCCGTCGAAGCTGCCCTTGGCCTGGTTGACATTGCTCTGGGCCACGGCGGTGCGGACATCCCCCAGGGTGAGACCCTTGGCCGCCAGGACCGCTGGGTTGGCCTGAATGCGGACCGCAGGCTTCTGGCCGCCGCTGATGCTCACCAGTCCCACGCCGGGCAGCTGGGAGATCTTCTGGGCCAGCCGCGTGTCGGCGAAGTCCTCCACCTTAGACAGTGGCAGGCTCTTCGAAGTGAGCGCCAGGGTGAGGATGGGGGAGTCGGCGGGGTTGATCTTGCTGTAGATCGGTGGGTTCGGCAGGTCCCGGGGCAGGTAGGTGCCTGCGGCGTTCACGGCGGCCTGCACCTGCTGTTCTGCGACGTCGATGTTCAGATCCAGCACGAACTGAAGGGTGATGATGGAGCTGCCGCCGGAACTGTTCGAGGACATGCGGTTCAGACCCGGCAGCTGGCCGAACTGCCGCTCGAGGGGCGCGGTGATGGCCGAGGCCATGACCTCCGGACTGGCACCGGGGTAGAAGGTGACCACCTGGATGGTGGGGTAGTCCACCTGGGGCAGGGCGGAGACCGGCAGCTGCCGGAAGGCCAGCAGGCCCACCAGCAGCAGCCCCGCCATGAGCAGCGAGGTCGCAATGGGCCGGAGGATGAACGGCCGGGAGGGATTCACTGCGCACCTCCTGTGCGCAGCCCTATGGGCTTCGCCATAGGCAAAGGGGCACTCCGCTCCTGCTGCATGCTCATAGGCTCAGCCCTTCGCCGGGGCAGGCTTGGGCAGGGCGACCTTGCTGCCGGGCCGCAGCTTCTCAAGTCCGTCGGTGACCACAGTCTCCCCTCCGGCCAGGCCCTTCCCGATGGCGGTGTCATCCCCATCGGTGCCCTGCACGTCCACGACCCGCAGCTCCACGGTGCTGTCGTCCTTCACCACATAGACGAAGGCGCCCTGGGGGCCGCGCTGGATGGCAGCCGAAGGGATGATGGCCACGCCCTTCAGGGTGTCGACGAGCAGCAGGGCGTTCACGAACTGGTTGGGGAACAGGGCCCGGTCGGCGTTCGCAAAGAGGGCCTTGAGCCGCACGGTGCCGGTGGCGGTGTCCACCTGGTTGTCGATGGCGGACAGGGTGCCGGTGGCCAGGCGGGTCTTGAGGTCGCGGTCCCAGGCCTCCACCGGCAGCTTGCCGGCCTTGGCGTTCTGGCGGAGCACGGTCTGAATGGCGTCGGCGGGCACGGCGAACAGCACGTTGATGGGTTGGATGGGGGCGATGGAGGCAATGCCCCCGGCATCCGTGGCGCGCACCATGTTGCCCGCGTCCACCATGCGCAGGCCCACACGCCCGCTGATGGGCGCGGTGATGCGGCTGTAGGTGAGGTTCAGCCGGGCACCCTGGACCTGGGCCCGATCCGACTGGAGGGCGGCCTCGTACTGGGCCACCGCGCTGGTCTGGGTATCCAGCTGCTGGCGGGAGATGATGCCCTGCTGCACCAGCCCCTGCAGGCGTTTCAGGTCGGCGCTCGCATTCTGGAACGCGGCCTGGTCCTTGGCGAGCTGTCCCTCGGCCTGGAGGAGCTGTACCTGGAAGGGGCGGGGGTCGATCTCCGCCAGGAGGTCGCCCTCCTTCACGAGCTGGCCTTCCGTGAAGGCGATCCGCACCAGCTGGCCGTCCACCCGGCTCTTGACCGTGACGGTGTTGAGCGCGGTGACGGTACCCAGCCCGCTGAGGCGGACGGCCAGATCGCCCCGACGGGCCTTGGCCACGGCCACGGGCACCGCCCGGCCACCCTGGTTCGGGGCGGCCTCCCGCTTGCCTGTGCGGAGGAAGACGATCACCCCTCCGACCAGGAGGGCGGCAAGGAGGCCCCACAGGCGCCAGCCCTGCAGGAAGGCGGGGCGGGTGGAACCGGTGACCGGAAACTGGGATTCGGGGGCGTCCATGGGGAGTCCTGGCTGGGGGGCGGTGGATCAGGGGCGGGCGACGCGTCCCGGGCCCTTGCCCGACGCGGCGGCGAAGAGGGTGTCCCAGGTGACGAAATCGGCCATGGGCTTCCATTCCGGCCAGGCGTCCGCCGGAAACCCGGCGGCCAGGGCGGTGGGGCCCAGGTCGGGGTGGGCCTTGACGTGGGCCTGCACGGCCTGGAGGAAATCCCGGTAGCGCAGCAGCTCCTTGCGGCCACAGACGGGACCGTGCCCGGGAATGATCCGGGCGCCTTCCGGGAGCCAGGAGGCGAGGGTGGTGACCTGGGCGACGAGGCCATCGAAGCTGCCACCGTTCTCGACGTCGACATAGGGCAGCATGCCCAGGAAGAAGAGGTCGCCCATGTGCATGGCCAGCACAGCGGGGATGCCCACGATGACATCGCCGTCCGTGTGGCCGGGGCCCATGTGGAGCAGGTGGATCTCGGTATCGTCCAAGTTGATGTTCAGACGGGCCCGCTCCTTTGCATCGCTGGAGCCGAGGGTCAGCTCGGGCAGGCCGCCCCGCTTGGCGGGCTCCAGCTTGGCCTGGGCGGTGACCAGGTGCTGGCGGACGTTGGCGTGGGCGATGATGGCGGTGACCTGCTTCTCCAGCACGACGTTGCCACCCACGTGATCCGGATGGCCGTGGGTATTCACCAAGTACTTGATGGGCTTATCGGTGATGGAGCGCACCGCCGCGAGGAGGCCGGGCACCAGGCGCTCGAACTGGTCATCGACCAGCACCGCGTGCCTCGCCGTGACGATCAGCCCGATGTTCCCGCCCTGGCCATAGATGCAGTAGATGTTGTCCGCCACCTTCTCCACCCGGTGGATGGCGGGTGCGTCCGGGGCGGCCGCACGGTGCTTCGCGTGGGCCGTCAGCGGTCGGGTGACCCCGAATGCCATGGAGAGACCCACCAAGAGGGCGATGCCAGGGGCAGGGTGCGCACGCATGGAACCTCCGGGAGGATGGGTGGACGGGTCGTGGCGGGGGGAATTGGATCAGGAGGCGAAGCCGGTCGCCTCACCGGTCGTATCGCCCGTTTCAAGCGACGGAACCCCTGCCAGCATGCCATCGAGGTTGCGGATCATCGTGAAGAGCCCGTCCCGGACCACGGCCTGCTGCTCGGGGCTGAGGCCTGCGGCCACGCCCGCGCGGACCTCCTGGGCCATGGCCTGGAGGTCTTCGGCCAGGGTCTTGGCCTGGGGGGCCAGGCTGATGACAATGCGCCGCCCGTGCCGGGGGTCGGGCTGGGTGTGCAACAGGCCGCGCGCCACCATGGCCTTCACCACCCGGCTGGCGGTGGGATCATCCATCCAGACCTGCTGGGACAGCGGGTGGAGGGACATGGGCCCCTGCTCCAGCAGCACGAGGATGACCCAGAACTGCTGGATGGTGAGCCGGTAGGGCGCGAGGCGGGCCTGGACGGCGTGCTTCAGGCGTCGCCGCACGGCGGCGGCAAGGGTGCCGAGGCCGGCGCGGGAAAGGGGGTCGGGAATGGGTTCTTGCATAAGCAAGAATCCTGTGGCGTCCCAAGCCTCGCGTCAAGGGGTATAGTGGTCTGACCTATTTACCGCGGGCGCCGGGCCGGGAGGGGTGGCGTCCCCGCTCGCCCCGGGGCGCCGCCCCGGTAATGGGCCGGGCCGGACGGGCCGAGGTGCGGCCCCGGCCACCCCCCTGCCGACCCGTCTGGATGGGCTCGGCGGGAATGCTGGGATCCGGGTTGTAGCCGGCGACCACTTCCTTGGGCAGCTCCTTGCGCAGCAGCTTCTCGATGTCCTTCAGCAGCTTGTGCTCATCCACGCAGACCAGGGAGAGGGCCTCGCCCTCGGAACCGGCTCGGCCCGTGCGGCCGATGCGGTGGATGTAGTCCTCGGCCACCTGGGGCAGTTCGTAGTTCACGACGTGGGGCAGCATATCGATGTCCAGGCCCCGGGCGGCGATGTCGGTGGCCACCAGGACGCGGATGGCGCCCTTCTTGAAGTCCTCCAGGGCCTTGATGCGCTGCGGCTGGCTCTTGTTGCCGTGGATGGCCATGGCGTCGATGCCGTCCTTGTCCAACTGCTCCGAGAGCCGGTTGGCGCCGTGCTTGGTGCGGGTGAAGACCAGCACCTGCTCCAGCTTGCGGCTGGTGATGAGGTGGGACAGCAGGGCCCGCTTGCGCTCGCGGTCCACGGGATGCACGACCTGGCGCACCAGCTCTGCCGCCGTGTTCTGGGGCGTGATCTGCACCGTGGCGGGGGCCTTGAGGAACTGCGCCGCCAGTTGCTTGATCTCGTCGGTGAAGGTGGCCGAGAAGAGCAGGGTCTGCCGGCTCTTGGGCAGGAGCGCAATGATCTTCTGGATGTCGCGGATGAAGCCCATGTCGAGCATGCGATCGGCTTCATCCAGCACCAGCACTTCCAGCTGGCTGAAGTTCAGGTTGCCCTGCTGGTGGTGGTCCAGCAGGCGGCCGGGCGTGGCCACGACGATCTCGACTCCGGCCCGCAGGGCCTTGGTCTGGGGGTTGATGTTCACGCCCCCGAAGATGGTGGTGGAGCGCAGGGGGATGTACTTTCCGTAGGTGCGGACGCTCTCCTCCACCTGCAGGGCCAGCTCACGGGTGGGGGTGAGGATGAGGGCGCGGATGGGGTGGCGCGCGGGCGAGGCCGAGCTGCTGGCCTGGGGCGCAAGGCGCTGCAGCAGGGGCAGGGTGAAGCCGGCGGTCTTGCCGGTGCCCGTCTGGGCGCGGCCCATGAGGTCGCGGCCTTCCAACACCAGGGGAATGGCCTGGTCCTGGATGGGGGTGGGGGTTTCGTAGCCCTGCTCGCGTACGGCGCGCAGGAGCTCGGGCAGCAGCCCGAGGGATTCGAAGGACATGTCTTGCTCCTGATGGGGCCCGCCCGCGGGTAATTCCGGGGGCCCGGTCAGGGCAAGAAAGGGGATTTCGGACTGAGAAGAGGCGGAGACCGGGGGTCGCCTGCGATCACGAAGGAGATAGTTTAGCGTATTGGTCGGGATTTGGGGGGAAAGGATCAGCCCCCCAGCCCGAAGAAGCTGCGGATGCCCGCCAGGATGCGCCCATGCTCGACCTGGAAGCGGCGGTCCCGGTCGGCCGCGTCGAGTTCCTCCTGCAGGCTCAGCAGGTCCATGTGCCGCTGGGCCAGGATGTGGGAGATTCCCTCGGCGATCTCGGGACGGACCTCGAGGATCTGCTGGAAGTCTCCCTTTTCGATGCGGAAGCATTCCACCTCCCCCAGGGCGGCCACGGTGGTGGAGCGCCGGGCCCCGGTCATCACCCCCATCTCGCCGAAGAAATCCGGGGCCCGCAGGTTGCCGAGCACCCTTGCTTCCCCGCCTTCGGACTGGAAGCGAACCTCGACCGACCCCTGGATGAGCACGTACAGCCAGTGGGGTTCCGCCCCCTGGCGGGTGATCACCTCGCCTCGGGTGAAGGGGGCGGGGCGGATGAGCGGAGCGAGCCGGGCCTTTTCCTCCCGCGTCATGGGGTTGAACAGCTCGACGCTCTCCAAGGCGGCCACGCGGCGCTCAAGCTCCCGGGCCTCCTTCCGCGTGGCATGCTCGGGGTCGTCCTGGGAGAGGAAGACGGTGGCAGCGGGCACCGCCAGGGGAATGTTGACCCGGCGCAGGCCTGCGTAGATGCGCTGGCGTACCAGGGAGCTGGTGGGATCGTCCTTGGCCAGGTCGGTCAGCCAGTAGCGCACCGCGTAGTAGGCGAAGCTGTCCCGGGTGTCCTTGGCGAAGTCATAGCAGATGCAGTGCGGAGTGGGCTCCGTGGCGGCCCCGGGAATGGCGGCTTCCTGGAGGGCGCGGTCCACGGCCTCGATGACCTCTCCTGGCGCGTAGCGGAAGTCCACGTTGAAGTACACCCACATGCGGTGCTTCACGGATTCTCCCTGGCGCTTGCCGAGGATGATGATGTTCTGGGCCAGCAGGGACGCATTGGGAACGATGATGGTGTCGTGGTCGCGGGTCTCTACCACCGTGTGACGCCAGCGGATGGCCGTCACGCGGCCCTGTCGGCCATTCTCCAGCTGAACCCAGTCGCCCACCCGCACCGAGTGGTCGAGCTGGAGCGCCATGCCCCCGAGGATGTTGCCCAGCGTCGCCTGGAGGGACAGCCCGATCACCCCAGTGACCACGGCCGACGTGGCGATGAGGCTGGAGGGATTCACCCCGGAAGCCCGCATCACGCCCAGGCCGGCCAACAGGTAGGCGAGCCCCAGAGTGAGGTCGGCGATGATGTCGGCCACCTCCAGGTGGAGTAGCGGCAGAGCAATGTCGAACAGGGCCAGAGCGGCCAGGTTCACCAGGGTGATCGACCACATGAGCTGGGCCACATAGGCCGCATCCTGCGCCCGGGCGGGCAGGTCGGCCCGGTTCAGCGCGAAGGTCAAGCCCAGCATCAGCAGCCAGACCAGGTAGGCAATGAGGGGGCGGCGTGCCTTCCAGCGCCGGAGGGGTACGAACCGACCCAGGAGGAAGGCCACCACCACGATGCCAAGGGCCAGCAGTGCCAGGTGGAGGGACAGGCGGTGGAGGGGCGGGAAGAGCGACAGGCCGCCCTCTCCCTGCCACAGCAGGCCGGCTGTGACCGCGGCAGTCGGATACCCCCCCGTTGGCAACATGCCCCCGAGCATACACTCGGGAGCCGTTGTGCGTTTCCAGGTCAGCCGAGCCGGGCTGCCACCTCCGCCAGCGGCCAGGATTCCTGCGCTCCGGTGGCCATGTGCTTGACGGTGATGGTGCCGCCGTCCAGCTCGCCATCCCCAAGGATCAGCACGGTCTGGATGCCCAGGCGATTCGCGGAGGCCATGGCCTTCTTCAGGGCGCCCCCACGGGTCTCCAACTGCAGGGGGAGGCCCGCATCCCAGAGTGTGCGCGCCAGCTTGAGGGCCTCGGTGGCGGCCCGCTCACCCAGGGGAATGAGCAAGGTCGGGGCCTGGTGGGGAGCCTCGCCACGCACCTGCTGCAGCACGGTAGCCAGGCGGTCCAGGCCGATGGCCCAGCCGAAGGCGGGCACCTCGGGACCCCCCAGCTGCTTCACCAGCCCGTCGTAGCGGCCACCGCCCAGGAGGGCGCTCTGGGCGCCCAGGTCTGAACTCAGCAACTCGAAGGCCGTGCGGGTGTAGTAGTCCAGGCCGCGCACCAGCCGCGGGTTCTCCTCGAAGGGAATGGCCAGCTCCGTGAGCAGGGCCTTCAGGCGGGCGTGGTGCTGGGCCGAGGCCTCGTCCAGGTGGTCGGTAATGACGGGATGCCCCGCCAGCGCCGCCTGGCAGCGCTCGTTCTTGCAGTCGAGGACCCGCAGAGGGTTGGTTTCGATGCGCCGGTGGCAGTCCTCGCAGAACTGGTCCTCCCGCTCGGCGAAGAAGGCCCGGAAGGCCGCGTGGAAGGCGGGGCGTGATTCGGGGGTGCCCACGCTGTTGATGGAGAACACCATCTGCTTCAGCCCCAGCTCCGTCAGGAAGCTGTGGAGCATGAGCAGCGACTCGGCTTCGCTCTCGGGGCTGGCCACACCAAAGCTCTCGGCACCGATCTGGTAGAACTGCCGGTAGCGGCCCGCCTGCATGCGCTCGTAGCGGAACTGGGGGCCGATGTAGTAGAGGAGCACCGGATCATTCGAGGTGAGCAGCTTGTGCTGGATGGCGGCCCGTACGACCCCGGCGGTGTTCTCCGGGCGCATGACGACCTCGCGGCCACCCTTGTCGGTGAACTGGTACATCTCCTTGTTCACGATGTCCGAGCTCTCACCGACGCTGCGCTTGAACACCTCCAGCTCCTCGAGGATGGGGGTGCGAATCTCGCCGTAGCCATGCCGTCCGAACACGCGCCGGGCGGTTTCCTCGATATGCTGGAACCAGCGCAGCTCCGCGCCCAACAGATCCCGCATGCCTTTCACTGACTGGGCCATGATCCGACTCCCGAGCATTCTCGTTGCAACCCTCAGCCTACTGGCTTGGGGCCAGACTCCCAAACCGGCCCGGTCGCCGGCCCATCCCCACCGGCTGAAAGTGATGCTGGATCCAGGCCACGGGGGTGACGATGGCGGCGCCAAAGGGGCCAAGGGCATGAAGGAGAAGGCTGCGGCCCTGGAGATCGCCAAGGCTGTGGCGGCGAAGCTGGAGGCGGCGGGGTTCCAGGCGGTCCTGACCCGGTCCGACGACACCTTCATCCCGCTCTGGGACCGGGCCAAGGCCGCCAACAGCCAGGGCGCCGACCTCTTCGTCAGCCTGCACCTGAACGCGGCCCGGGCCCGGGCCGCCCGGGGCTCGGAGGTCTACTTCCTGAGCCTGGGGCGGGGCGACGACGACGAGGTGGTGGCCACCGAGAACGCCGGGGCGGAAGCGGCCCCCGGCAGCCCGGACAGCGTGGTAGCCAGCATCCTGGACGACCTGGCCCAGAAGGCCTTCCTGCAGGATTCCGAGCGGCTGGCCGTGGCCATCCAGGGCCAGCTCAACCGCCTGGCCGGCATCAAGGAGCGGGGCGTCAAGCAGGCTCCCTTCATCGTCCTGAGGGGGGCGGCCATGCCCGCCGTGCTGGTGGAAGTGGCCTTCATCTCCAACCCGAAGGAGGAAGCCAAGCTGAAGGACCCCGCCTTTCGCGCCCGGGTGGCCGATGCCATCACCCAGGGGGTCCGGCGGTACGTGGCGGACACCCAGGGGGCCGTACGGCGGCGAATGGTGGCAGGGCCTAGCTGAACCGGGATCCGGCGCTTTGAAGCGCAGATGCGGGGGGGGGAGAACCTGTTTTGACAGGTTCCCTCAAGTCCGGGAGGATGCTGTCCGAAGAGAAGATCTGGTGGCGTCCCGGTGGAGCCACCTCAACCAAGGGGATGGCCGATGGTCACAATCCAGGGACTCCCACCCGCACTCCCCCAGCACCTGACCGCCCCGGTGGCGGCGCCACGGGTCGCCCCGACTCCCCCGGTGGCCAAGGCCGAGACCCTGGAAACCCGCCAGGATGAGCGACAGGAGTCGGCCAACGGCCGCACCGAGCCGGGCGAAGGGGGCCAGGGCAGCGTGGGAACGCGGTTTTCCGCGATGGCCTGACCTGCCGGTGAACGGCTGAAGCCAGGTTCCGCCCAGGGGATCGCGCAGGCTAGCCAGGAATCGTACGGTGCGGCTGCGCCGCCCCTGGGTCTCGCTCCCGACAGCCCCCCGGGCTGTCTCCGCGATCCCACTCGCTGGTTCGATCCCAGGACACCAACAAAGCCAGGGGGGCCATGCGGCTGGGTGTGGAATCGAACGGTCCGGCTGCGCCGTCCCCGGTCTCGCTCCCGACAGCCCCCCGGGCTGTCTCCGCGATCCCACTCGCTGGTTCGATCCCAGGACCTCAACAAAGCCAGGGGGGCCATGCGGCTGGGTGTGGAATCGAACGGTCCGGCTGCGCCGTCCCCGGTCTCGCTCCCGACAGCCCCCCGGGCTGTCTCCGCGATCCCACTCGCTGGTTCGATCCCAGGACCTCAACAAAGCCAGGGGGGCCATGCGGCTGGGTGTGGAATCGAACGGTCCGGCTGCGCCGTCCTCGGTCTCGCTCCCGACAGCCCCCCGGGCTGTCTCCGCGATCCCACTCGCTGGTTCGATCCCAGGACCTCAACAAAGCCAGGGGGGCCATGCGGCTGGGTGTGGAATCGAACGGTCCGGCTGCGCCGTCCCCGGTCTCGCTCCGGACAGCCCCCCGGGCTGTCTCCGCGATCCCACTCGCTGGTTCGATCCCAGGACCTCAACAAAGCCAGGGGGGCCATGCGGCTGGGTGTGGAATCGAACGGTCCGGCTGCGCCGTCCCCGGTCTCGCTCCCGACAGCCCCCCGGGCTGTCTCCGCGATCCCACTCGCTGGTTCGATCCCAGGACCTCAACCAAGCCAGGGGGGCCATGCGGCCCCCCTGGCTTTGTTGGTGCACCCGACTGGAATCGAACCAGCGACCTTTGGCTTCGGAGGCCAGCGCACCATGATTTAAGGTCCCTTATTTCAACGAATTAAATGTTGTATTCCAAGTCCATGTTTCCCTTCCTGGCATCGGAATTCATGCCACAGACTTCAGCCAGGTTCTCCTGCGCCTCATGCAGGGAATCGCCGCCATAGACCTCAATGTAGTGTTCATTGGTGGTGTTGATTTCGCCATGGCGGCCCAACCTCTGGGCCTCAGAAAGGCTTGTGCCAGCCTTCAACACATGGTTGGTGAGGAAGGTTGCGCGAAGGCGTTGGGGGCCCATCCCCGAAACACCAAGGATCTTCCCTGCGGCAACAATCCGTTTCTTGGCGAACTGAGGGCCGTGGGGAAGGGGATTTCCTTCCTCATCATTGATCTCACTGGGCATCATCAGGCCTGATGGCTTCCGGTCCGGGTGCTCCTCCAGATGGACAAGCAGCCATTCAGGAATGGGAACGCCGTCATCTTCCCCGGTCTTCGAATGACCGGGGATGTAAATCCGGTTTTCGAAGTCGACCCATTCCCAGCGGGCATGGTACGCCTCGCTCTCCCGAAACCCCAAGTGAAGCATCAGTTTCACCGCCAGATGGACATGTGGGTTCCTCGCCTTGTCAACCTCAGCGTGGAATCGGACAATGTGCCGCGGGGCCAGGACCGGACGGCGCTTCTTCTGCTTTTTGGGAAGAACGATCTTGAATTTGAAGGCGCCCATGTGACCCTGCGGCCGACATGCAGTCGCTGATTGACACGCGTCATCCCGCAGCATTGCACCAGATCCCTGGTGGTGCTGCGGCCATGATTCGAATGGAAGTTGCCTTCCAGATCGATGTTGACCATGCGTATTGGTCATGGGCTGCCGCACAGCTTGGGTACTTGTTCGCCCTCGACATGGCCGAAGATGACGATGCAACACAGGATTCCACCGGTTCTAAGACCTTGGCTCCCAACATGCCCGCGGTGGTTAAGCCGGAAGCCCCTTCATCGGCACAACTAGGTAGGCGGCGGTAGCTGCCTTCAATTTCCATCACGCCGCGTTTGGTCCCAGCCATCGCCCCCCGAACAGGGGCGGTGGATGGGGCCATGGTGCGGGCGCAGCCCGCATCCGTCTCCCTTCTTCAGGTTCGCCGATCCGTCGATCCGGGCCGCGTAGCCAAGGGTGTGACGGCTCGCAGGGCCGGCGAGTCCTTGGCGCGGATCCGGCGGTGACTAGCAACCTGGCTGTTCAATCAGTGGCCCTTCTCCATCCATTCCACGGCCCGTTCCAAGACTTCGTCCCTGCCGGCTCGGAGCCCTATAAGCGAAGGCCTGACGGGCAAGTGTGGTTGGAGGCCCTTCCTCTGGAGTTGGCGGCCGTCGCCGTGGCGGGTGTCCAGGCCAGTGAACCGCGCACTCAGGCCCCCGGGAAGTTCGACGAAGGCGACGTTGCCGTTCGCGCCGCTGGTTGGGCTTCCCACGAAGATGGCGTGGTTGCCAGCCTCGAGATGCAGGCCCAAGTGTTCCGCCGAACTCTGGCTGTATTCGTCTACGAGCATCGCCACCTTCCCCGGGTATGGCGGCTTTCCAACACCTTCGGTCTCCTGGGTGGACTCCAGGGCGACCCGGCTGCTGTCGTCCCCGCCAAACAACATCGGTGTCCGGAACCGTGCGGCAGTGACTCCCGCATGGGCATTGAAAAGGCCTGGCATCTTCCAGCTTTCAGGGTTTGGGTAGCCGCGCATGTCGAAGATGACTCCTACTGTGTGCTGAAGCGCTTCATAGGCCATTGCGGCTTCCGGGGCCTTGAGCCTCCCTAGGTCAACGAAGCCGAGGTTCCCAGGCAGGATCCGGAAGGTTGGCCCCGAACCTCGAACGGGTCGGCTATCTAGGGAACAGTCGCGCTTAATGGTGACTAGGTGGACACCGTTTCCCCCATCCACCTCGAGCACAGCATCCCGGTCTGGAGGTCCGCCAAGGGCCCGATTGGCGGTCTTGAACTCGAGTCTCTGGTCGGTAGAGGCGGCTAGGAATGGGCGAATCCGATCCATCCGCGCCCTAATGGCCTCGCCATCGACCTTAAGGACCACATCTCCAGCCTTGAGCCCCGAGGCTTGCGCGGAATCTCCCCAAAGGGAGGTCACAGCCACTTTGCCTTCAACCACCTGGACCAGACAGGAGGGGAGGGCTTCGCCAAGGCGACAGTCCAATGCAATGGGCGCTCGGGTAGGGTCCTGGGCTCCCAGGAGTCCGTGGGAGTCATGGATTCCGGCCAGGTTTCTAGCAACGACCTCCTGGTATTGCAAGGCGCTTGAGGCCCGGGCGTATTCAGCCAACTGAGCCTCGAGCATGGGATTCCACGGCTGGTCTAGGAGGTCCCGGTAAGCAAAAAACGTATCGATAATTCTCCAGAGCTTTACGGCGCTGAGGAGACGGTGCCCCAGGTCAGGGAACATCGGGTCGCGGTCGGGCTTCCGGGCTGATTGGAGAAGGGGAACCCGGGGGCCTGGCCAGACGTGGTTCGCTGCCGGCAGGTCGGCCTGAACCGCCAGTTCCATAGCCTTCCGAAGAGCGGGAGCCTTGCTGTCCACGTAGGCGGAGGCCGGGGTTCGGGCATCAGGGCCCGCGCCCGAGCTGCCGTCGGGAAACACGCATTCCGCTAGTCGAACTTCGACTTTCAGATCATCAAGAAGGGGGGTTTTGTCCACTTCTGCGGTCCAGTCTTGGGGCGCATCCCCCTCGAAGACGACCCAGGCGAGCCCTTGATGCTGAAGTGCCAGAGCCTGGAATGGAAGGTCGGTGGCTTGGTTGGCCACGAAAATGATCCGGGGCTGAATACGGTTTTCGGGGCCAGCTATCCATCCCTGCTGGATGAAGACTCCAGTGGTGTACGCCGAATACCAATACGTTGGCCTGCTAGGGGTGGGATAGCCCATCGCCAGCCTAGTCTTCCTCCCAGGCAAGGGCAGCGGTTCTCGGAGCAGCGAGGGGAGTAGTCGATCCAACACATCCTGGGCTGAAAAGGTGTTGGATTTTTCTGACAGGTTCTTCGCCGGCCGGAGGTCAAAGATGACCGCCCGACTTTCCGCGATGGCAGGTCGGAGGGCTGCATCGGCCTTCGCGGGATCACTCCAGAAACGGCCGGGGTCATTGAAGTGGACCAGGAGGATGCCATCTTTGGTTTTCTCGTAGGGCTGGAGGCTGGCGGGGAGTTCGACGCTGGATGGTGCAGGGGGCTCGGATATCCGGGTGGCCGGATCTTTCAGGGAACCCAGTAGGTTTGCCACCGCAGTGCGATAGACCTCGGGCGTGGGGTGCTCCCAGACTTTAGCCGCCTCGACAGCGAAGGCGTCCTCCCAAACCTGGGATTCGTTTGCAAGCCAGGGGTGCTGGAACTGCACGTAGCCCCACAGGCGGCCTAGGGACGCCACGCGCGCGACTCTTTGGGCATCTCCAGAGGTTTGGGCGGCTAGGGTGGCCCCGAGCAAGGCTAATAACAAGGCAGGTAGGGGGCGCATGCGGAGGCTCCGGAGCTATTAGGGAATGAAACCAGTCTGCCCGAAGGACGCATTCACGGTCATCAGCCTCATAGCCGACGTGACGCCCAAAGAAATGTCCTACAGGGCATTCAAGGCAATACCAATCTTGTTACCCCCCCAGGGCATCCTGGGGGAAATTGCAGCACTTACGGGTAGTCCCGGGGACAACGTTGTACCCCTTGCCTGGTTCATCAATGAAGCCCTACCCAGGTACGAAACATAGAAAAGCCAGGGATTTCAAGCCCTGGCTTCCTATTAGTGATTGGTGTACCCGACTGGGGTCGAACCAGCGACCTTTGGCTTCGGAGGCCAACGGAAGGCATAGCTAAGCGCCCTTTTTGCTTTTCTTGGGTGGTGCTTGGTGCTTTTTCAGGGACTGCTAAGGGACTGGTGTCAGGAATGGGCCGGGGTGCGTGACTACGGCGAGGCGCCGACCTGATAGAATTCTCGGTTCTGTGTGTAGAATTGCCAGACCCACCCCCGGAGGATTCATGGAGCCCATCGAATTTGAAGTTCGATCTGGCCGTCCGACCCAGATCGTGGTGGCTGATGAAGCCGGGAAGAGGTGGGAGATAAGCTGCAGCTTATCGGTGATCACCGTCGTCCCCAAGGGCGTTGTTGGCCCAGATGGCGCACCGCAGTTCGACATCAATTTCGGAATTGCCTTCCAGACCAAACCCCACGTCGCCAAATGACCGTCATGGAACTCACCGCCTCGGCCTTTGGCCAAGCTGCTAGCCAGCAAGTGGGCCGGAGGCTCTTTGTTCGTGGTGGAGAATCCTCGGGCACCACTGGACGGTTCAGGCCATTCGACCAAGACTGGAGCATGGCGGCAAAACCCTGCGCGATGAACCTTGAAACGACCTCGAGTGGGTTCAGTGTCGTGGTCCGGTCATTCGTCTCCAGGGGTTCCACCGTGCACCTGGCCGACCCCCTGCAGGTCCAGGGTGTCGTGGCAGGTGGGGATTTTGAGCTTGAAGTGCCAGAGTTAGGGATCCTCGAATTTGGGTCGAGCCAGGCGGAGTGCTACGCCAACTTCATGGATGCCCTGGCCTTCCGCTGGGAGGAGTATGCGCTGGAATCTGATGACCGGCTGTCCCCCCGCGCGAAGGCCTTGGCAGAGGCTTTCCGGGCGATGGTGGTGGGCTAGGTATGCCTCTGAAGGCCCGGGATGTCATCAATGCGCTGGAAAAGAAGGGGTTCCAGAGAGGCAACTCGAAGGATGTCCGTTTCATCTACTACATGAGGAACGGCAAAAAGGGCACCCGGTCCACGATGGTCTCCCACGGGGAGCGGGAAATCGATGAGCGCCTGCTCGGGAAGATGAGCCGGCAGATGGCGATCTCCCGCGAGCAGCTGGGCCAGTTCGTTGAGTGCACCCTCACCCAGGACGCTTACGAGGAGCTGGCCGAGGGGTCGGCCTCTTAGGCACGGCCATCTTCTTGGCTGGTTCCACGGGCTTTGGCTTAGGCGGTATCCATCCGGCCTTCTCGGCGAAGCGGGCCTGCACCTGGCGGCCATCGAGGTCGCGCTGGACGATGTAGAGCTGTGTGGTGCTGGCTTCTTCGTGGCCGAGCCAGGCCTGCAGCTGGGCGATGCTGGCGCCGGCCTCCCAGCAGCCGGTGGCGAAGCTGGCGCGCAGGCGGTGCGGGTGTAGGCCCACGATGCCAAGGTACCTGGCGGCGGTATCCACGGGCTTGCGCAGGTAGCCGGCGCGGTGGGCTTCGCCGTCGGCAGCCTTGAGCACCAGGCCGCGCGTGGGTTGCCCCTGCGCGTGCCAACGGGTGCGCAGGACGCGGCGGAACAGCGGGTGCATGGGGATGGCCCTCACATCGGCATCCTTGGCCTTGCCGACGCGGTAGACCTGGGCAGTCCAGTCGAACCACTCCCAGCGCAGCCCGAGCACCTCGGCCTCGCGGAAGCCCATGGTCAGGCAGGCCATCATGGCCAGCCGGGCATCAGCATTCCGGCAGGCCCGGCTTGCCCGCAGGAAGGGGCGCAGCTGCTCGGGCCAGACCACGGCCTGCACCTTCTTCTGGGGCTTGAGGCGGGCCACCTTGAAGGGCACCGCGTCCAGCAGCCCGCGCTGGACAGCCCACCCCAGCACCGTGCGCAGCTGGGCCAGGATCTTGTTGGCCCCGGCCTTGGAGCGGCGCCCGGTGCCCTCCAGGTAGGCCTTCCGGAGATCCTCCACCTGGGCGTTGCTGATCGCATCGATGGGAGTGCCGGCCAGGGGTTGCCAGTGCAGGCGCAGGCGCAGTTGGATGACATCAATGGTGTGGGGGGTGACGGCCCCCTCGCCCGAGTTGCCGCCGCGCTTCTCGCAGTAGAGGGCCACCAAGTCGGCCAGGGTGAGCGCCGCGCCACGGGTTTGGATGCCCACCTCGAGATTCTTGATGGACTGCTTCTTGAGCGCCACCCAGTCGAGGGCTGATTTATTGAGCGCGTGGCCCGTGTTGCCCGAATGCTTCTGGCCATCCAGCCTGAACTCGTAATGCCAAGTGCGCGTGGCATCCGACCACCAGAGGCCGCGGCGCAGCTTGCGGGGCTTGGGGGGCATGAGGCACTCCAATCAAGCTCAGTAGGTCCAAATCCAGCTCTCGTCGTAGCCATCCGTTAAAATCATCTTCTTAAAATGAAGCCGCCTTAAATTCTCATGTAATGAATGATTCTTGCCCATGTCGTGGGCAGACACTTTGTTGACGAGGATCCACTTGATGGTCAAGGTGGTGTGCCCGGGACCACTGGCCCGCACGTCGGCGTTGATTCTCTTTTCCAGGAACTCAGTCTCAAGATTCTTTGCGTATTCAATCCGAAGCGGTTCTTGGGACTTGGCAATACGCTCGTTCTGGATTTTTTCGGCCTTCACGGCCAAAGCGTTGGCACTTCGCTGGAGCGCCCACCCGGTTCTCATTAGATCTGCCGCCTCGGCACCCTCTGGAGTGGTTTTATCGATCATGGATAATCTGCCTATAACTTGGTCAAAAGTGGCGACATCCCACTTCTTCTTGAGTAATTCAAGCATGGGCTTGGCCCAGGCAATGTGCTCGGCAGGGGGAGCAGCCTTCAATCTGGCCCGTTCGGCAGCTAGGGCGGCCTGTTCTGCGGCCCTCGCATCCTCAACGCCCTTATTTGTGTAATAATTAAGGGCAACTGCGAGCACCAATAGCAGGCCAAGGGCCCCGGCAAAGAATGGAAGGCAGGCGGTTGGGCTGCTGGCGATTCCGCTCTTCTTACGCCCGCCCAACTTGGCGCGGCAGTTGGGGCAAATTTGGGCGTATAAATCTGCCTCGCACCGGCACGCATAACAGATCTTGGTTATTTGGCTCATATGCATCTCCGCGCCGTAGTTTTACACACGAATAACGGATGGACATCACTTGTGACACTCCCCACAGCAGCACTTGGTCTCGGTCAGCAGGCGGGGGTGGGTGGGCTGGGGTGGCTGGGGTGGCTCGGCCTGCACGTTCACCACGATCTGCCCCACGACGAACACCTTGTGGGAGCCGCTGTTGGTGTTGGGAAAGGTCTCGGCCAGGGCTGCTTGGATGGCCTGGGTGACTTGGGCTTTGGTGTCTAGCATGATGCCTCCTGGCTTGAGGCATCGGCAAGGGGATTGGACAGTCACTGGATCGTTAAGCCTGCCTCGATGATGCCCGCCACGTAAGGGGTCCACCCGGCGGGGGGCTCGGGCATGTCCAGCAGGATGTAGATCTGGGCCACCAGGCGGGCCTTCTGGGCGGTGGTGATCCTGCGGCTCGATTTGGCCAGGGCCGCCTCCACCATCTCCAGCGACTGGCACAGGCGGGGCTGGTCGAGAGGGAAGGAATCGGTGGCGCGGTAGGGGGTGGTGGTTTCGGATACACCAGCCAGTTGCTTTGGGCCTTCCCCACTCCGCATCCAGTCAGGGTTGCACCCAGTCCTGTATCCGATGGCATCAAGAACATAGCCCGAAGGTGTTGACTTCCCGGTTTCCCATCTCGAGACCGACACCCGCTCGCCGCCTATGAGTTCGGCAAGCTGGCCCTGGGTTAGGCCTGCGGATTCTCGCGCGTTCTTGATTCTATTGGCTACATTGGACATATAAAAAATGAATCCCCTGGAAACTTTTTGTCTTGACGAATGAATCCAACGGCTACACCCTTCCTCCATCGCTCGATCGGAGGCTCGATGACCGGGACAGACACAAGAATCAAAGTTTTGACGGCCAGGCGAGATCTGGCACAACTCGAATTGGATGATGCACTTGTCCGCTCTAGCGGCCTGTTCTTCCAGCGTTCGGACGGTGTGGAAGTGCCGCTCGGCCTTGATGCGGTTGTGATCACGCCGGGGAGCGCCATGGTTTTCCTGGGCGGCTTGGCGGATGAGAGCCGCATCCTCCGCGATGCGGAAGACCTGGTGTGCTTCTGCAACGAGATCACCGCGGATCCTCGATGGCGTGCTCGCCCGTCTTCGAATCGCGCCATACCGACTGGCTGAACTCGATATCGACGGTGGCGGGGCCCCGGGCCTTGGTTCGGTAGAACTCCAGAACGCCGCCGAAGGTCAGTTCCCAGTCATCCGGAAACACGGCCAGTTCTTCCCGCAGGCGCCCCACGGTGATGGTTTGAATTTCACGCGGCATGGCCCCTCCCATTGGTTTTACCACCTGACATTTTCGCAGACCTGGAGTGAGTTTCCCATGGAACCCATCGAGCGATCATCCAAGCCCCGCAACTGGACCCGCAAGCGCGTCATGCGCGAGCTGACGGCCCGGGGGGTGCGGCAGGCCGACCTGGTCGCTCGGGCCGGGCGCAGAGCACCGTCTCGGAGGTGATGGCCGGGCTGAAGAAAACCTTCGCCGTCGCCGCCATGGTTGCCGCACCCCTCGGGCGCGAACCCCACGAGATTTGGCCCCGCCTCTACGGGCCCCGGTCGCGCCGCCCAGCGCGGCACCCACGACGGCACCCACGGAAGCCCCTGGCATCGCCACGGCCTGCTGAAGCCATCCCTCATCCACCTTTCCATTCGGATCACCTCCATGACCAAGCGTCGCGTCTGGACTCCGCAGGATCTGCGGTTCGTTTCTGAACTGAAGCACGCCCTGGCCGTGCCCCATCAGGGCCCCCTGGGCATGCCCTGGAAGGCGGTCTACCCCGTGATCGGGCGGTCGGATAGCTGGTACAGCCGGGTGCTGAACCTGGCCGAGCCCCACTGGATTCCCGATGCGGTGGACCTGCGGCGCATCGAGGCGGCCACCGGTAACAAGGAACCGCTGCGCGTGCTGGCCCGCTGGATGGGCGAGGCGCTGGCCCAGGAGGAGGGCAGCCCCTTCCATATGTTGGCCGAGGCGGTGGAGGTGGATGACGCCTTCACCGCCCAGCTGAGCCGAGACCTGGCGGATGGCGTGCTCGACCAGGGGGAGGCCCGCCGGCTGCTCCCCATGGCGGCGGCGCGCATTCAGCAATCCCAAACCACCTTTGATGCCCTGCGGAAGCGGGCGGGGAGGAAGTGATGCAGGAGCTGCGCACCTTCGTGTTTGATCCCCTGGTTGGCCAGGCCCAGCCGGGATCGCCCGTATTCAGTGTGCGCGTGGCACTGCTGGATGGAGAGCCCTGGTGGTACGCCGTGGATGTGTGCGCGGTGCTAGGGTTGGATAACCCTCGTCGGGCCGTCATGCGGCTGGATGATGATGAGCGGAGCACCGTCACTTCAAGTAACGGTGGACCTAACCGTAATGTTATCAGTGAGGCCGGGCTTTACACCTTGGTGCTGAGCAGCCGGAAGCCCGAGGCCAAGGCCTTCAAGCGCTGGGTTACCCACGAGGTGCTGCCCAGCATCCGGAAGACCGGCGGCTACCAGGCCCCGGCGTTCAAGATTCCCGGCACGCTGCACGAGGCGCTGGCCCTGGCGGCCACCCTGGAGCACGAGCGCATGGCCCTGGCCTGCAAGGTATCCGAGCAGGCGGATGACATCTCGGTGCTGGAACCCAAGGCGGCGTTTGCCGACCGGGTGGCCAATTCGGAAGGCTTCCACACCATCGCCGCTGCCGCGAAGATCCTGGGCACGGGCCAGAACCGGCTGTTCCAGTGGCTGCGGGTGCATGAATTCCTGATCTACGGCACCTGCACGCCGTTCCAGCGCCACATCGAAACCGGGCTGTTCGCGGTGAAGGAGCGGGTGTACCGCGATGAATTCGGCCACGATCACATCAAGGCCCGCACCCTCATCACCGGCAAGGGCATGATCGCCATCCAGAAGCGGATGGAGGCCGAGCGCCAAACCACCCTGGTGCGCCCCCAGCACACCGCCCCCGGGGTGCAGCCATGACCGGCAACGCGAACTCGGGCCGCCGGCCTGCGCCGCCGGTGGATGTGCTGACGCTGGCCCTGCTCACCATCCCCCAGGTGCTGATCCTGCTGCGCAAGCTGGGGCGGCCCGTCGGCCGGGCCAAGCTGCTGAACCAGATCGCCATCGGCCGTCTGCAGGCCCAGGTGGATTACCTGCGCCTGGATAACCAGGGCAACCCCACCTACAAGATCGAACGCACGGCGCTGGATCGCTGGCTGAAGGCCAGCCTGGTGCCCTTGAAGGTGGGCTCGCTCGCGTCATGAAAAAGCCCCGGACCGAACCCGGGGCCCCTTTCCCCACAAGGAGGTAAGTCATGCAACACCAAGTGTGCACCCTCGCCCCCGGGCTGGCAACCCTGGCGCCCTTCTTCTGCACGCCGCCCCAGACCTGCGCCTGCGGTGAGCCCATCACCCTGGAAATGGAGCGCGACCTCGGCGTCTGCCTCGATTGCCAGGCCGAGGCGGCTGGGGTTAGCCAGGGGGTGCGGGCATGAGATTTGAACGACGCACCCATAGGTTTCTCCGCCTGCTCTGGATCGACGTGACAGACCTCTGGTATCGCCTGATTCTGCGGAGGCGGGCATGAGCGGCCTGAACCCCACCCTAGCCGGGGCCGTCGCCAAGGCCGAGCGCGGCGTCGCCTTCCTGAGGTTGCCTGGTGCCACCTCAGACCACCTGCGCCAGGCCATGGACTGCCTCAAGAGCGCCCACAAGCTGGCGGCCTCGCACCATACGGTGTTGGTGGAGCTGGAGGATGAACTGCCCGAGCCGGGGCCGGCCCTCTTCGACGGTACGGGCGCCCCGGCGCCGGGCGTCACCACCGCCGCACCCCTCACCAGCGATGACGTGATCCTGGATCTGCCCGCCTCGGCGCTGGAGACCATGAACTGGGACGAGGAGAAGCGGGCGCACCAGGATCTGCTCTTCGCGGTTCGGATGCACTTCCGGGCGCGCGGATTTGATCTGGAGCGGTGGCATGCCTTCTTCAAGGACGTGGAAAAGGATCTCGGCATCACCGAGACCTGGGCCTGGATCATCGAGCAGATGAGGGCCCAGGGCGAGTTCAACTGGCCCCACCGCTGCCCAGGTGGCTGCGGCCTGGCCATCGAGGCTCCGGAAGAGGGTGAGCAGCCCGTAGCCTGCTACAGCTGCCAGAGGGCCCAGCGGGAGACAAACGCCGCGGCCAAGAAGGCGGGCAAGCCAAAAGCCCCCAAGAAGCCCACCCCAGGGAATCCCCTGGAAGGCGGTGATGTGTGAGCGCCGACCTGCGCACCCTCCTCGCCGCCGCCGAAAAACTCACCACCCGCCTGCGGGTGCTGCAGCGGCTGCAGAAGAATCACCGGGACATGGGTGATACCCACATCGAACTGGCCCTGGAAGAACTCTTCGAACCCGCCGACCGCGAGGCCCTGGAGGCGTTCGAGGCGGCCAAGGCCCAGGCCACGGGGCAGGTGCCCCTTCCTATGGAGTGTGCCTCATGATGGCCCTGCTGGTGGATCCCCTGCCTTTCATCGCGCTGCTGGGGGCGCTGTTCGTGGTGGCCGCGGTGATGGTGGCCTGGTTCTGGCCCGAGGCTGAGGCCCGCTTGCTGGGCTGGCTGCAACGCCGCCGCGCGCGGCGCGAGGCCCGACACGCGCAGCGGCCCCGGCTGGCCCGGCGAGGTGGCCGATGACGTTCGAACATCCGCTGCCCCGCCCCGATTCCCCCCAGACGGCCTACGAGCTGGCCAGCGGCACCATGGCCCGGGCCTGCCGCACCCTGGGCGCCTCGGAGGCCGCCGCCCGCTTCGAGCCCCGGAAGTTCTCCGGCGGGTGGTGGTCGCCGCTCTTCGACGCGGTGCTGGAGGTGCCCCATGCCTGAGGCCTACCAGTCGGTTTTCGGCACGGCCTTCCTGGTGCTCAGCCTGGCGGGGCTCTTCCTCTTGGCCCTGCGCCGGGAAGCGCCCAAGCCACCCCGCCGCCCGGGCCCCACCGCCGACACCACCAAGACCTGGAGGCTGCCATGAGCCGCACCCTCCGCATCATTGCCGCCCTGGCCACGGGCCTGGGCTTTGTGCTGGCGCTGCCGGGCCTGCTGTTGCTGCTGGGCGCCAGCCAGGTCACCTGCCTGTTGGTGGACCGCGAGCAGGCCGCCCATGACGCCGCCCTCTACCCCGCCGACCTGGCCCCTGAAAGTGAGCCCCGATGACCACCCAACCCCTGTTGCCCGTGCCTGGCCCCAGCTTCGAAGACATCCTGCAGGCGGGCCATGTGACCCGCTGGCACACCAAGCCCATGGCGGTGCCCCAGACCCTGGCCGATCACCTGGCCAAGGTGGCCCTGCTGGCGGATCGCCTGGGCCGCCACCTGCCCGACCAGTACGACGACCAGGTGGCCCACGAAACACTGCTGCTGGCCCTCGACCATGACCTGCCAGAGACCGAGCACGGCGACATCCCCAACCCAGCCAAGCGGTGGCTCTGCCGCGAGTTGAGCGCGCGGGTGGGCGAGGAGGTCTCCTACGACGATGCAGTGGCCCGGGATTGGTGGCACGATCGCGGCCTGGGCGCGCCGGAACCCTCGCCCCTGGCCGATGCCCTGGTGCGCGTGGCCGACATCCTGGAGGCTGCCACCCGGTACTGGACCTATGGCCTGGATCAGGGCCTGCGCCACAAGTTGGTGTTCGAGGCATTCTCGGGCTGCCGCAAGCACCTGCCCGAGCTGCTGCCCGTGGTGGCCGAGGCCCTGGCCGCCGCCGGGGTGCCCGGGGCGCTGATCGAGGAGGCGGCGGCATGAAAGCCAAGACCTTCGACGAATGGAAGGCCGCCGGCTTCCGCGTGCGGAAGGGCGAGCAGGCCACCGGCCGCAACCCGCAGGGCAGGGCGACCTTCACCCGCGACCAGGTGGATGGCGATGACGCCTTCGACCGCCGCAATGACCTGCGCTTTGAGAGGGACTGAGCCATGGCCGCGCTCAACCTTGCCGACCTGCCTCAGGACCTGCACGCCCTGCAGGCGCTGCTGGAGGCCCACCTGCAGGCCATGCCAACCCTGCCCCAACCCTACCTTCCGAACACCCGGGCCGGGCTGGCCTACTACGACGCCCGCACGGCCTGGTCGGATACCCGGCGGCGCCTCGAGCACGAAATCTGGAAGGCGCAAACCCCCAAGACCGTCTTCGAGCGGGTGCCGCCCCAGGTGATTCCGAGGGCGCACCCCCAGGGCCCCGTGAGGTTGCGCCGATGATCCCCTTCCACGCCTTCAAAACCCCGGAAGAGGCCTACCAGTTCGGCCGCCAGCTGGCCGGATGGACGCAGATCGAGGGCCAGCCGCGGGGCTTCGCCTCGTGGTACCTGATGACCACCACCACGCCCTCGGTGGCCCTCATGGCCCTGCCCAAGCGCCGGGGTGGCCAATGACGGCCCCCATGCCCGCCCACGCCCCCGACCTGATGGCCGATCAGGCCGAGCTCACCGCCCTGCGCTGGGCCGCCTTCCATGTCATGGACAGCCACGACCGCGCCGCCCGACGCCTGGCGGAACGCAACCCCGCCGAACTGCTGCCCACCCACTGCACCTGCTCCGTGTGCCGCCAGGTGCGGCCCTGGGTGGGGCGGAAGGTGATAGCACCATGACCATGGTTCCCATTCATGCAACTGGCGAGAACCAAATGGGTGCACCAGCACTGCTTCCTGGTGTGGTGCCATTGGTTAGCCCTGATGCGGCGATCCCAGAAGTTGTGGAGGCGTTCCTGGCCTCCCAAATCACCAACAAGAAAACGGCCCGAGGCTACCGGCGCCACATTCTGGCTGCCTTCGACATGATGGCTGTCGAGCGGTTCAGTGATCTGCAGCCGATTCACCTAATGACCTACCGAAGCGAGTTGCTGGCGGATCGCCGAGGAACTGCGACCCACGCCCAAGCACTTATCTCCCTGCGTTCGTTCCTGGTTTGGGGGGCGGCGCTCAAGGGGCATTGCCTCAGCATGGACCAGGCGAAGTTCCTGCTGAAAGTCCCAAAGGTTCACATCATCACCCCCCACGAAATCCTTTCGTCTGAGGAGATCCTTCGGTATTTGGCCACGGCCAAACAGTCTGGCCCCCGGGACCTCGCGCTGGCCATGGTGGCCCTGGGGTCGGGTGTTCGGGTGGCTGAGCTGGTGGCGCTCGACATCAAAGACATCCGAATCGATGCGAGCGGAGGGATCACCCTTCACATTCGACAGGGTAAGGGGGCCAAGGATCGCATGGTTCCCGTGCGCAAGGAGGTGGGCCAGGCGGTGGATATCTACCTCAAGGCTTCCAGTCGTAAGCGGGGCGATGGTGGCCCCCTGTTTCAATCCAAAGACCGCGCCATGGGCTCCCGTGATTCCTGGCGCCTGACCACCAAATCGGCCAGCCGAATCGTCAAGGCGCTGGCTGAAGGGGCTGGCATCACGAAGCGCATCAGTCCTCATGCTCTGCGCCACACCTTCGCCTTCACCAGCTACATGTACTGCCGCAACCTGGTGGCCATCCAGAAACTGCTGGGCCACGCAACCATCGCCACCACCCAGAGATATGTCTCTCACCTGGATGAGCTAGACCTGCGCCGCGCCACCCCGGCCTGCCTGGTAGGGGGCAAAGGTCCGCGAGTATCTTCACAACTCAAGAAAACGACTGCTTAGTGCGGTCTTGTCCAGGAAAGGATGCACACCATGAGCATCGAAACCGCAAAGCTGCGCGAACTGTTGCTCGAACTGAGTGATCCCGATGGGCACACAATCAGCGAGGTCTGCGACACCATCGAGCGCATTGAATCCCGCCTTGCGAAGCTGGATGAACTCGAAGCTGCCTTCAACGACTGGCAGTTCGATCTCGCAGACGGTTCCGACCAACGGTATCAAGCGAGGGTCCACGCGGTCCTCAAGTCTACGGGTTGCCAATCCCCGGAGTGGTTGGTCGCACCCAACGGCACCGTCTACCCCAACCCTGGAACCGAAACCGCAGCCGAGTGAGGCTGTCCACTATCAGGAGTCATCCATGAACTGCGGCGACTGCAAACACCTCGAAAAGCGCATCAAGGGGGAAATGAGTGGCGAGATCGGTTGGTGCGCCATCGCGCACATCCCGATTGGGACCACGACCCCGGCTGACAAATGCCCCGACAAAGCCCGCATTCAGTAGCACCTGTCCAAGAGCCGGAGGCTTCGATGAATCGATATATCTTTGATCGTCACTGCGGCGGGCAGCGCATGGCAGAGCAGATCGCTGTTCATGCCAACAACATGACCGAAGCGATTCTGAGGGCGCAGAGCATCGCGGACCCACTTGATGAACTGCGATTCGGTGGTCTCAAAAAATGCCCCAAACGAGACGAGCAGGACACCACCGCTGGCCTTCAATGTTCAATCTGCTATCCACCCAAGGCGTGAGCCTGTCCAAGATAAGGAACCTCGCCATGCCGATCCCACCCCGCCTTGATTCCATGCCCATTCCCTAGGTCCAGACGCTTGATGAGGCGTGGCGGAAAACTCTCGTCCTGTGGCTTTCCGACCTCGCCACCAGCGCCATCGACCACAGCGTTTCCCACGCCGCCCTTGGTAACAGTTACGGCTGCATCAATGTGGAGTTTGAACTGGAAGCCATGCGCCGGGTGCAGGCGTGGTTGGATGACAGCATCGAAGAACTCCGAACCGAAATGAAACCACAGGCATGAGCCCGTCCATCCTCCGCAGGGAGCCCAGATGACCTACTGCAAACGAAAGCCCAGTGGTCGCCTCTGCCGGATCGTCGGGGAGGAACCGACACGCCTCAAGGTCCATGACCCTGGAGCGAGTTCAACCTTCTGGGTGTCCCTCGAAACATTCAACCGCGATTGGGTGCGCGTCTAGCGCACCTGTCCAAGAGCCGCCAGGGGCTCGCGGGGATCGTAAAGCCTGAGCACTGATCCCCAGCTTTTCAAACTACAACTCCCGAAAAACACGCCTTAACTCACCACGGATGAACGCATGAGCCCTGAACCTGCCACCGAATTGGACCACCCGATCGACGAACAGGCCCGCCTGGGCGCGCTGCTGCACCAGCTGGCCGAGATCCTGGGGGTGAGGTCGGCCTTCGGTGCCATCGAAGAGGAGGCCCTCCTGGTGGCCGCCCGGCGCCTGGTGGTCAAGGCCGGGGAGGACGTGCGCCTGCTGGAGGTGCTCCACCTCATCCGGGATGCCCACGGCACGATCCTCATGGGCAGCGCCCCCCAAGCCAAGGCCCACCTGGGCGAAGCAGCCCGCCGCCTGGCCGCCCTCATCGATGGGAGGGAGTGATGCGCGACTACGGCAAGATCTTCTGCGCCTTCTGGGGGGCTGGTGACATCCAGTCCCTCACCGACCAAGGCAAGCTGCTGGCGGCCTACTTGCTGACCAGCCAGCACACCACCCTCATCGGCTGCTTCCGGGCCCCCTCTGGCTACATCCAGGAAGACCTGAAATGGACCCCAGAAACCGTTGCTTCGGCCTTCTTGGAACTGTTCCGAAACGGTTTCGCAACCGTTGACGAACGCTCCGGATGGGTGTTGGTCCACCGCTACCTGGTCTGGAACCCCATCGAGAACCCGAACCAGGGCAAGCAGGCGGCGCGACTCTTCGAGCAGGTTCCTACATCGGCATCCATAAGGCCAATGCTGGCGAGGGTTTTGATTGAATTCGGCCGCTTCATGCCGCCTGATTTTCTAAACGGTTTGGAAACAGTTTCGGAACCGTTCTTAAACCAGGAGCAGGAACAGGAGCAGGAACAGGAAACTACTACTACCGTCGCTTCGCTCCCTGAGTCGGCTACCGCCGACGGTGCAGGCAGTCGGGTCGCTCCGCTGGAAGTTCAACAGCCTCCCCCCTCCAAGCCGAGCAGGAAGGCTTCACCCCGGCTCAGCAAACGGGCCCAGAGCCTCCAGATCGCCGAACTGGCCATGCCTGTCGCCATGGCCAAGGCTTGGGCTAAGGTGAAGGCTGCCTGGCCGCGCACGGGCTACAACGTGCAGACCCGCAAGGAGGCGCCGCGACCACGAATCCTGCGCGGGCCGGATCCTGGTTCAAGACGATCTGCGAGGAGGCCCCCATCGAGCTGGGGGAGGGACAGCGCATAACGCCAGACGACCTGGCTGATGCCACTCTGGCCTGGCTGGCGAAGAAGCAGAAGGAAGCCCCTGGGGGCCGCTACCCCGTGGTGCCCTGCATCGAGAACTTCTTCAGCTGTGACCCCCTCAGCAAGCTGCACTGGCAGTCGGCCCTGTTGGAGTTCTTCGGCGTGTCGGAGGCCTCGTGAGCTTCGAAACGCGCAAGGAGCGCTATTCCCGGCCTGACCCCGAGATGAAGCGCGAACCGATGGATCCCAAGGGACGCTACTGGTCGCGCACGCTGGCCCGGCGCTGCCCCTGGTGCGATGACGTGTTCTACGGCTATCAGGCCGAGGGAGAAGAGCGCCAGCCCTTCCAGGTTGAGCGCGAGCGGCCCTTGATCCCGATCATCGGCTACAAGGATCTGCGCCAGCCGGATGGCTCGCGCGAAACATGCGGCCATGACCTCTGCCTGAAGGCCGAGGAATCATGGTACCTGGCACGTCATCAGGGGTATCAGCGCGCCTGCGACGGTAGCTCGTCACCCGCCACCACACCCACACCCGCCGTTGCCAAGGGCGGACTGAGGAGAGCCGCGTTATGACTGAGGTCAACTGGAAGGCCTGGGTATCCCCCTGAGGATCTGCCCCACGACGTGCGGCTGGCGATTCGCCGCGGCGGCATCCAGCCTTTGCTCGATCCGGCCCAGGCAGAGCAGCTGCGCAAGACGATCCTGGAAACCTTCAGCGAGGCCTTCGAGATCTACCTCGAGGACAACGAGCTGAAGTGGCGCTGCGAGTTCGTGGCCCAAAACCATCCCGACCTCCCGAAGGAGGCAATCTTTCGGGCAGTGTCCATCGAGGTGGGGGTGAGTGTGGCCCTGCTGCGCAAGCTCTGGTTCCGCTCAGGCCGCAAGGCCCGGGTGAAGGAAGCGGTTCTACGCAACCTGCGGAGGGCAGAATGTTCAAGCTGACCATGGAAACCAAGGGGCTGATGGATCGATTGAAGCACCTGCGGGAGCGATACTTGCCCAGGGCCCTGGCCGAAGCGTTGACCAAAACGGCGGTGGCCGCGAAGGCAGATCTCCAACATGAGATGAAAGACGTTTTCGACCGACCATCACCCTGGGTTTTGAACGCCATCTTTGTGAAGCCAGCCACCGACAAAAGCCTGATAGCAGAGGTGGGGTTCAAGGAGGGGGGAGCGCACAACGTGGGCAGGATGCTGCTTCCCCATGTCAAGGGCGGAGCCCGGCGCCTGAAGGCCTCGGAGCGGGCCATCGCGCAGGTGGCGGCCCAACAGAAGACTGTGAGCAACAACCGCTTCGATAAGCTGCTGTCGGGGGAGAACTATCTGGCCATCGGCGAGGGCGCCAGGCGAGATCATTACGGGAACATCCCCCGGAGTGAATACGTCCGCATCCTGTCCAGGCTGAAGGCCTTCACGAAGCAGGGCTCTGCTCACAACGAAACCGCCCGCAGCAAGAAGCGGCGGGCCGGGAAGGGGCCGGATTACTTCATCGGCGCGCCTGGTGCAGGCAAGCTGCCCTTCGGTGTCTGGGCACGGTTCAAGTTTGCCCTCGGCACCGCCATCAAGCCCATCCTGATCGCCATCGACAGGCCGAAGTACGAAGAGGGCCGCTTCGAGTTCTTCTTCACGGTCGAGCACACCTTCAAGACCAAGTTCGAACCGGCATTCAGGGTCGCCTTGACCCGATGGCTCGGGAAGGTGAAGTGATGGTGATCGAGCGCTACCGCTGCGGTCCAGTGACCATGATCCCCAGGGGGGGCTTCTGGCATTGCGAATTCCAGATCGCCAAGCACCGCCGAACTCGCACCACCAAGGAGCCGCTGCGGAATTCGGCCAAGGCTGAGCGGGTGGCCTTGGCCATCCACGAGAAGGCCCTGATGCGCTCTCGCGGTGAGGAACCTGAGCCCACGCTGGGGGAGGCCTTTGCTCAATGGGTGAGCCACCCTGACCATGTCCTGTCGAAAAGCAGCAGCCACCTGGCCAACATGGAGCGATGCGGCCGGCTGCACCTGGGGCGCCTGGTTGCCCTCAAGCTCACCGAGTTGACAAACAAGGAACTGCAGGACGAGCGAGGGATCTTCCTTAGGACCCACGCCATCTCCATGGCCAATCAGTGGCTGACCTACATCCGCATCGTCTGCAAGTGGGCCATCGGCCGCGGCATGATCCGGGCCATGCCTTTCACTCTGGGGGAGCTGAAGGTCAAGGAGACCCCGAAGCTCCTCATTCCCACCGACAAGGCGGAGGACTGGCTGGCTGAGGTTGATGCCCTGACTGAGCACGAGCCTGGCATCGGTATGGTGCTGCGCTTGATGATTGGGCTGGGGCTGCGTGGGGTGGAGGCAAGGCGTGCACGCTGGGAGTGGGTGGATCTTGAGCGACAAACCTACACCGTGGGTGAAGCAAAGAGTGGGAAGCCCCGTATTGTGCCTATTCCCCCTTGGATCGTTGAAGACCTGGTGGATGAGGCCAAGCCGTTCGGATGGATGGCACCTACCCTGGCCGGAGGGCTGGTCACACATGGGCGGGTGAAGCGCGTCTTCGAGGCAGCCTGCCGGGCGGTCGGTGTGTCGCGCCTGGTGCCCCATCGCCTGCGGGCGACTTTTGCCACCTGGATGAGCGAGAACGATGCGGGCATCAAGGAGATCCAAGCAGCCTTGGGACACTCAGATATCCGCACCACGGCGGTCTACCTGGGTGTGGACCTGGGGCGCATCGCCCAGGCCCAGAAGGGGGCCGCCTCCAAGGCTCGATTGACCAGCCGCAAAAGTGCGGCAAGGGAGGGCTGAGACATGCGCCGACAGAGGATCAGCAAACTAAGCGTGGTAGTGCTTCAGAAAGAAACGATATCTACTCGCCCACGATTCAAAGCCGCATTGCGTCAGTCGACACGCATGTCAGCATCGTCAGAACGTGCATATATTGCATTGCCTACGGATAGCATCGGCATCCAAACCGTTCGCGGGTCCTTCCAAGGGGGGGTGCCCTCACGGGTAATTCGAACCCCGTGTTGGTCAGTGCGTAGGGGTTTGAAGGGCCATTTCGTTTTGGCTCCAACATAAGGGTTTGAACTTATGCGAACAGCAGTATAAGCACCGACTGATTAATTAACCCGCACTCAAGCGAGTCAGGAACAACATGGCAGGGATTCAACGAATTGCAGACGATTTCGACCTCACTCCAAGGATGGTCCAGCTGCTTGCGAAAGAGGGTATGCCCAAGGCTGGGCGGGGCGACTACGACGAGGTGGAGTGCCTGCGCTGGTACGTGCGCTATCTGCGCCAAAAAATGAAGATGGGTGCCACAGACACGAACGGGGAGCCAAGCGGCCGAGAACGCCTGGATCTGGCCAATGCGGGGCTCAAAGAACTCGAACTTGCCCGCGAGCTGAAACAGACCCTTACTGTGGAAATCTACGAGCGGGCCCACGCCGACCTGATCACCCCGGCCCGCCTGGAACTGCTGGCCATCGAAGCCCGCCTCCGGCCCGCCATTGGTGCCGATCACGCTGCCCGCTGCGGGTCCGAGATCCGCCGGGCCCTCCGCGACCTGGCCCACGAGGAAGCCTCCGCATGATCACCACCCACCCCACCGCCCTCGAAGAACTGGATGCCGCCCAAGCCCGCCTGCGGGCCCTATGGGCGCCGCCCCTCGACATCTCCATCGAAGAGTGGGCCCACGCCCACCGCATCCTGCCCACCAACTCCGGCCGGCCCGGCCAGTGGGTGGCCGACCCCATCCAGCGGGAGATCCAGGCCAGCTGCTGCGACCCGGAGGTGAAGGAAGTGGTCTTCATGAAGGCCACCCGCCTGGGCTGGTCGGAGATCTGCAACAACACCCTGGGCTGGGGCATCTCCCTGCACGGAATGGCCATGCTCATGCTGCAGCCCTCCCGCGACACCGCCGAGCAGTATTGCAAGGATCGCCTCGAGGAGATGATCGAGCGCACCCCCGAACTGGCGAACCGCCTGCGCGTCAGCACCTCCAAGGGGGCAGGCAGCACCACCCGGTACAAGCGGTTCAGCAACGGCGGCAACTTCTTCGTGGCCTCGGCCGGCAACCCCCGCGAGCTCCGGTCCACCCGGGCCCGGTTCGTGATCGAAGACGAAGCCGACGGGTACAAGAACGACGTGTCCGATGAAGGCGACCCGGACAAGATCGTCCGCCGCCGCATGGACGAATACTTCGACAGTCGCCTGCTCATCGGTAGCACCCCCGGCATGCCCTCGGGGGTCAGCCGGATCGAGAAGGCCTACAACCGCAGCTCCCAGGGGATCCACCACAACCCCTGCCCCTACTGCAACGCCATGGAGCCCTACCTCTGGCGCCTGCCCTCCAACCCCCAGAAGTACCTGCTGGTCTACGAGAAGGACAAGGACAACCAGGTGCTGGCCGATAGCGTGAGGTGGACCTGCACCCGCTGCCTACGGAAGATCGAGGAAAGCTGGAAGGTCCCCATGATGGAAGCAGGGGAATGGCGCCACCGCCGACCCGATGTCCGCTCCGTCAAGGGCTACTGGGCCAACGGCCTGTATGCCATGTTCCTCGGGCATTGGTCCAAGATGGCCCAGGAGTGGGTGGATGCCCAGGGTGACAACCTCGAACTCAAGTCCTTCATTAACCTCCACCTGGCTGAGACCTACAGCGCCCCTGGGGAAGCCGTCGATCCCAAGGAAACCCGCAAGCGTGCGGATCTGGATGTCCGCGACCAGGCCGTGGTGCCGGATGGTGTGGCCCTCCTGGTGGTCACCGTGGACGTGCAGACCGCTGCCCCCGGCCGCCTGGAGTGCCAGGTGGTGGGGTTCACCCCTGACGAGCGGGCCTACCTGGTGGATTTCCAGATCCTCATGGGCAACCCCCAGGAAGATTCCGTGTGGGAGGAGCTCGACGCTTGGCTGCTGCAGGGCTGGCGCCACAAGAACGGCGCCCAGATGACCGCCCACATCGTCTTCATCGATGCCCGCGACGGCAACGTGCGCGAGGCCGTGTTCAGGTTTTGTGCCCCCCGGGGCGACCGCTGGATCTTCCCTCAGATGGGTGTCGACACCCTGGCCTCCAAAGGCTGGTGCGAGGAGTCCAGCAGCAAGAAGCACACCCAGCGCCTCTTCCTCACCGCCTCCGACGACTGCCTCCGCGTCTTCTTCGCCCGCCAGGCCCTCGATCCCAACGCCCCCAAGTCCGTCCACATCCCCCACTGGACCAGCGACAGCTACCACGAGCAGCTGGGATCCCGGAAGCGGATGCCCGTCACCGACCCCAAGACCAAGAAGACCACCTACCAGTGGGTCCGGGTCACCCCCCGCAACGAAGCACTTGACCTTTGGAAGTATGCCTACAGCTGCTGGTGGGCCATCACCAAGGTCCTCGCCCCCCATCTCGGCGGCCCCGATGGCCGGACCCACCTCGATGCCTTGGCCACCCAGGCCAGCCAGGCCGTGGGCCAGGTCTCCTACACAGCCACCAGCGGTCGCCGGATCCTGAGCCAGGGGGTCAAGGGCTAGGCCGCCCAACCCCTACCGCCAATTAATTACGCGTTTGTATACACCGCGCTTCCGAGCCCAGCGCGACCTTGGGGTCATGCCGACGGACCTCGAAACCGCCCAGTCTCGCTTGGATGCCTACCTCGCCCGCGAGCTGGAGATCCTGAAGGCCGGTCAAGAAACCGGTGTGAATGGCCGCCGCCGCCGGGATGCCGAACTCTCCGAGATTCGGGCCGCCATCCGGGAGCTGCAGGCCCAGGTCGCCAGCCTGGGCGAGGGCGCCGCCGGGGTGAGCCGCCTGCACATCGGGGTGCCCCGGTGACCGTGAGCAGCGAGATCCTCAAGCAGATCCAGGACAGTTGCAAGCCGACGGGGTTGGATCGCCTCATCACCCGGCTATCGCCCACCCAAGGCCTGAAGCGCCTGCAAGCCCGCGCCACCATGGCGGTGCTGGGCGGCAAGGCCTGGACCGGCGCCCGCCGGGACCTGCCCGAGATGAAGAACTGGAACCCGGTCACCACCTCGCCCGATGAGGAGCAGCGCTGGGATCGGCCCTACCTCCTGTCCCGCGCCACCGATCTGGAGCGCAACGATGCGCTGGCCGGGGGCGCCGTCGCGGAATCCGTGCTCAGCGTCGTGGGCACCGGCCTCAGCCTGCACCCCGAACCCAACCGCAAGATCCTGGACTGGTCCCAGCAGCAGGCCATCGAATGGGCCGTGGATGTGAAATCCCGGTTCAACATGTGGGCGGGCGAGGCCCGCGAGTGCGACATCGCCCGCCGCCGCAACTTCTTCCAGGCCCAGGCCCTCGCCTATCGCACCGTCGCCAGTCGCGGCGACTGTTTCATCCTGCTGCCCCGGCGCAAGCACCCCGGCACCAACTGGGCCACCAAGTTCCAGCTCATCGAGGGCGACCGGGTAATGACCCCGGCCGATCTGACCGAGGATGCCCGCCTGTCCCAGGGTGTGGAAACGGACGAATCCGGCGGCTTCGTCGCCTTCTGGTTTGCCAAGCAGGCTCCCATCGTCGGCGGGGCCCGCCCGCGCAAGGCCGACATGACCCGGGTGCCCGCCTGGGGCCCAGATGGAACCCGCCTGGTGCTGCCCCTCCTGCATGAGCATCGCCTGGATCTGCGCCGGGGCTACCCCCTGCTGGCCCCCATCCTCGCGCCACTCAAGCAACTCTCCCGCCTCAGTGAATCCGAGCTGGCCGCCTCGGTGGTTTCGTCCTTCTTCGCCGTGATCATCGAGAAGAGTGGCCCCGGTGCCGGGCCCCTCGGCGGCACCGTCCAGCGCGACGACACTGGCCAGGGCTTCACCGAGCTGGGCCACGCCATCGTGGCCGAGCTGAACCCGGGTGAAAAAATCACGCCGGTCGCCCCCACGCGCCCCAACGGCGCCTTCGATCCCTTCTGGAATTCGCTCGTGGGCCAGGTCTCGATGCGCATTGGGATGCCGCCCGAGGTGCTGCTGAAGAAGTTCAGCACCAGCTACACCGCGGCCCGGGGCGCGCTGCTGCAGTGGTTCAAGTTCGTCCTAGTGGAGCGGGAGAATCTGCTGGCCCCCGATCTCTGCCAGCCGCTCTATGAAGCCTGGCTGGCCGAGGATGTGGGCGCCGGGCGCACCAAGGCCCCCGGGTTTTTCGTCAGCCCCCTGCTGCGGGCCGCCTACAGCCAGGGCCGCTGGGTCGGCGACAACCCGCCCATCCTCGACATGCTCAAGGAAGTCGGAGCCGCGAAAGAACTTGTAGAGGGGGGCTTCGCCACCCACACCGAGATGACCATGAAACTCACGGGCGGCGACTTCGAGGCCAACCACGAGGGCCTGACCCGCGAAGTGGCGATGCGCAAGGCGGCCGGCCTGATCCCTGATTTGAAGCCGGAGGCCTTCGCAAGCCTCGATCCCGCCAAGGCACCCAAGCTCGCGCCCGACCCCGCCGGGGATGGCTCTGATGACACCGAGGATCCGGCGAAGGACGGCGAAGACCCAGCCGGCAGCGATGAGGAGAAACCCTGATGCGTATCCTCGACATCATCAACGGCATGTGGGCCATGTCCGCGGCCCGGGTGCAGGAGGTCCGCGATCTCTACTTCGCCCACACCCGCCGGGAAAAGCTGGATCTGAAAGCCTGGGAAGCCGCCTCCGGCCGGCCCGCCGGGTCCGAGCGCCAGCCCTACACGCTGCAGGATGGCGTGGCCGTGGTCGCCATCCAGGGGATCATCACCAAGGCCGACAGCATGTGGAACCGCCTCTGCGGCATGACCTCCAGCCAGTTGGCGCAGCAGGACCTGCAGGCCGCGCTCGATGACCGCCTGGCCCACTCCGTGCTGCTGTGGATCGACTCCCCCGGCGGCATGGTGGATGGCACCGAGGAACTGGCCAACGCGGTCTACGCCGCCCGCCAAGTCAAGCCCATCGTGGCCCTGGGTGATGGTTGCATGTGCAGTGCCGCCTACTGGGTGGGGGCTGCGGCCGAGCGGGTCTACATCACCAGCAACACCACCGAAGTGGGCTCCATTGGCGTGGTCACCGCCCACACCGACATCTCGGGCGCAGAAGCCCAGCAGGGCATCAAGACCACCGAAATCACCTCCGGCAAATACAAGCGCATCGCCAGCCAGCACGGCCCCCTCACCCAGGAGGGCCTGGACTACATCAAGGGCATGCTCGACCACATCTACACCCTGTTCGTCGATTCAGTTTCCAAATTCCGGGGCGTGTCGGTTGACACCGTCCTGGCGCAAATGGCCGATGGCCGCGTGTTCCTGGGGCAGCAGGCCGTCGAGGCGGGGCTGGTGGACGGTGTTTCCACCATGTCTGATCTCGTCGCCCAGCTGAACCAGGATCGCAAGGCCTGGAAGCCGTCTCCTGCCGGTGCGCAGGCAGACACCACCCCGCCACCTCAACCCACTTTGCAGGAGGGCACCATGCCCATCACCCGCGAGCAGCTGGTCGCCGAAGCGCCCGAACTGCTCACCGCCCTCAAGGCGGAGGGCCATGCCGAGGGTTCCGCCGCCGAGCTCGAACGTGTCAAGGGATGCCTCGACGCCGCGATCTTCGGCTACGAACCCCTGGCCCAGTCCTTCGCCCTGGACGGCAAGACCTCCCCCGGCGCCGCCGCCCTGGCCGTCATCGCCAAGCAGAAGACGGATCTCCAGGCCGCCGCCGCCGCCACCACCGATCCCAAGCTCGGCGCGCCGGTGCTCGCCGCCGGCGAGGATCCCGAAGCCGTCGAAGCCGAGCGCGCCAAGCAGGCCGTCGAAGCCGCCCAGGATGGCGGCCTGAAGGCCCGCTGGGATGCCAACGCCAACCTCCGCAACCTCTACGGCTCCTTCGAGGCCTTCCAGAAGGCCAACGAGGCTGCCCAGGCCGCTGCTGCCAGTGGCCGCATCCACCAGAAAGAGAAGTGACCCATGGCTGCGACCAAGGATCGATTCCTCCAGTTCGAGATCGGCGACTACGCCTATCTCCCCCTCGCCGCGGGTGCCAAGGTCTTCCGGCACACCTTCATCGGCCAGGTCTCCGGCTCCAACACCTTCCGCGCCCTGGTGGCCCTCGACAAGTTCGCCGGCGTGGCCCTGGATAGCTCGGACAACACCGGCGGCGCCGCCGCCGCGAAGGATGTCCAGGTCCGGCGCGAAGGCCGGCTCATGGAAACCGTCACCGGCGCCACCGCCTCCACCGCCCTCGGCACCAGCGTCTACGCCAGCGCCGATGACACCCTCACCACCACCTCTGCTTCGAATTCCTTGATGGGCAAGATCGGCGGCTACGACGTGGCCGCCGGTAAGCACCTCGTGGATTTCTGGGCTGCCGGCATCTAAGGAGACACCCATGCCTTTCACTGATCGCCTGCAGTCCCGCGACATCATCCCCCTCATCATCCAGGCCCTGGATGCCCCCCCGGCGCCCTGGTTTGATTCCCTGTGCAACAAGGTGACCTCCGACAAGGATTCCGAGGTCTATACCTGGCTGGGCAGCGCCCCCCGCATGCGCGCCTGGAAGGGTGGACGCAAGCCTGCCACGCTGGGCCAGAACGAATTCCGGGTGTCCAACCTCGAATTCGAAGCCTCGCTGGAGATCCCCACCCGCTGGCTGAGCCGCGACCACACGGGCCAGCTGCGCATGAAGATCGCCGAGCTGGGCGAAAGCGCCGCCGACCACAAGTTCGAGCTGCTCTCCGCCACCATCGACAGCGCCGGTTCCACCGTGTGCTACGACGGCCAGTACTTCTTCGACAGCGACCACCAGGAAGGGGAAAGCCCGGTTCAGTCCAACATCACCAGCGTGGACATCACCCTCGCCACCGCCCCCACCGCCGCCGAGATGGAAACCGCCATCCTCACCGCCATCCAGAGCATGTACGGCGTCAAGGATGACAAGGGCCGCCTCACCAACGGCAGCGCCAAGTCCTTCAGCGTCATGGTGCCCCTGTTCGCCATGCGCGCCCTGGCCACCGCCCTCAAGGCGGACGTGCTGCTCGAAGGCGGCCAGGCCCGCAGCTCCAACATGCGCGCCGTCGGCAGCCTCATGGGCCTCAGCATCGAGGGCATCGTCAACCCCCGCCTCACCTGGACCGACAAGTTTGCGGTCTTCCGGAACGATGGGGCCGTCAAGCCCTTCGTCTACCAGGTGGAAGAGGAGCCCATCACCAGCGTGCTGGCCGAGGGCTCCGACGAAGAGGTGAAGAACAAGCGTCACCTCTACGCCATCGATGCCTCCTACAACACCGGCCTCAACCAGTGGCGCGGGGCCCAGCTGGTGCAGCTCACCTAGCCCAGGCGCCCATTCAGAGGAAGGGGGAGGGCGCGAGCCCTCCCCCGGTCCTGGAGAATCCATGAAGACCTACACCACCAAGACCACAGTGCGCCTGGCCGACGGGGTGCTGTCTCTCAGCCCCGAACAGGTTGCCGTGCGGAGCAACGCCCTGGCCGCGCTCGGCGAGGGTCTCTACCAGGTCAAGGGGCCCGTCGAATTCAAGGCCGGGGAAACCTTCGGCCATGACCAGCCGATCCCCAAGGCCATCGCCCTCTGCCTGGAAGAAGAAGGGGCCGACGAACTGCCCGCCCTTGGGGAGATGGATGTCCTCGAACTGAGGGCCTTCGCCACCACCCTCGAGGCCAAGTTCCACCCCAACGCGGGCAAGGCCAAGCTCATCGAGGCCATCAAGCTCCGCCAAGATGAAATGCTGGCCGAGCAGGAAGCCGACGAAGCCGCGCTCGCCAAGATGGAGCGCGTCATCGAACTGGAAGCCAAGGGCGAACTCACGCCCGAGGAACAGGTTGAACTCGCTGGCCTGAAAGCCTGATCGTGTCAACACTGACCGATTTCCGCGCCTCCCTCGCCGGGCTCCCCGGCGCGGTGAGTGTCACCTTCGGCGCCTACAGCACTGTCGGCCTCCTCGATTTCGAGGGCCGCGGCTGGGGGCCCGAAGGCCAAGCGGCAGTCGATGTCGAGGATATCTCCCTCACCTACCCGTACCCCGACCTCCCCGGCCTGACTGTGGATCACCTCCTCAGTCTGGATGGGGTGGACTACATCGTCTCCAAAGGCCCCC
This sequence comes from uncultured Acidobacteriota bacterium, assembly GCA_963740385.1. GTDB lineage: Bacteria > Acidobacteriota > Holophagae > Holophagales > Holophagaceae > Geothrix. The sequence continues at coordinate 749,526 of CAVUDX010000002.1, read as the reverse complement.
GCCGCAAGGGTGATGGCCTGGAGGCCGTGGTGTCCCTGGAGACCGCATGACCCTCAGCCGCGAGCAGCTCATCCTCGCCGAGCTCCTGGCCCGCCTCAACGGGGTGGCCCTGGGATCTCTGGCGAAGCCCGCGGAACTGGAGTTCGACCGCAGCCGCCTGCGGAGCCTGGCCCCCGGCAAACTGCCTTGGGGCAGCCTCTACCCCATGAATGAAGGCAACCAGCGCAAGAACGCGGTGGGCGAATCCACCCTGCTGGTCAAGGTGGCCCTCTGGGTCAAAGGGCTGGCCGAGATCCCCATCGATCTCGATCTGGATCCCCCCTGGCTCTGGATCCACCAGCAGTTCATGACCGACGAATCCCTCGGCGGCCTCTGCTACCGGATCGAACCCATCCAGAAGGTCTGGGGCTTCGACTTGGCCCAGGCGCCCTTCGGCGATCTGGATCTGCACTACGCCATCACCTTCCGGCACAACCTCACCAACCCCAGCCTCCCTTAACGAAAGGATCGATCCATGGAAATCCCGACCTCAGTCGTCTATGTGGGAAAGGGTGTGGTGAGCATCGCCGCCCTCGATACCGCAGGCGTTCAGATTACCCCCTTCCGCCCCATGGGCAACGTCCCTGGCATTGGCCTCAAGGCCGATGTGCAGAAGGGCGAACACCGCGAGTCCATGTCCGGCCTGAACGTGAAGGATGCCGAGTGGGTCACGGGCGTCAACGTGGGCCTCACCCTCGAGGTGGACAACTTCGACAAGGCCGCCTACGCCCTGTACACCTCCGGCACCCTCACCACCAAGAGCAGCGTCACCCCCGTGACCGGCAAGACCCTGCCCGGCGGTACCAACCTCGCCGTCGGTGATCGCTTCGACCTGGGCGCCATGAACGTCAGCGCTGTCGTCATCAAGGACAGCACCGGCACCCCCAAGACCCTCACCGTCAACACCAACTACAAGCTCGATGCCGATACCGGTGTCATCACGATCACCGAACTCACCACGGGCGGTCCCTTCGTTGGCCCCCTCAAGGCCGACTACACCCCCGGCATCTACGACGAAATCAAGGGCATGACCACCACGGGCGGCTTCTACGCGCTGCTGTTCGAAGGCCTCAACCAGGCCACCAACAAGAAGGAAAAGCGCCTCATCGGCAAGGTCACCCTGCCGCCCGCCAGCGAGCTGCCCTTCATCTCTGAGGATGCCGCCAAGGCGACCATCGAAGGCACCGTGCTGAAGGACAAGAACGGCGACTGGTTCACCATCAACCTGCTGCCGTAGTTCGATGGCCGATGGCACCCTGACCACCCTGAACCCCGCCCTACCGTTGCTGGTCGGCGGGCAACGGGTCATGCTGCGGCCCGTGCTGCTGGAGTGAACTGCCACAGGTGGCCCGGGTGCAGAAGGGTTGGAACCTCATGAAGGCCACGGGCGGCCAGGTGCTGGATGCCGAGGCCTGGGAGGACTTCCTGCAGCTCCTGGCGGCAGCCGCGGGCAAGCCCGTCGCCTGGCTGGAAGGGCTGACCGAAGCGCAGTTCGAGGAATTGTTCTGCCTGGTCATCGGCATCGACAGAGACCTCTGGAAAGAATCCGAAGGGCCCGCCTCGGGTGAGGAGATGACCTGGGCTGAAATTCTGCAAAGCCTCGTCGAGCATGGCCACGCGTTCGAGAGCACCCAGCGCTACACCGTGACCAGGCCCGCACCTCCTGTTGCAGGGGTTCCGCCGCGAACGGGAAGCCCTCGCCCAGGCCATCCAGGCGGCGGGCTTCGCCATGGCCGATGGCAAAAGCGTGCAGAAGGTCGTGAAGGAGTTGCGCCGTGGCTAGCGCGGATGTTCTGAAGGTCCGCCTGTCGGCGGATGGCGTTCAGGAGGTGGTGAACGCCCTGAAGAAGGTCGAAGGCCAGGCCACGAAAACCAAGAAGTCAGCAGAGGGCATCGGGTCCTCCCTGCGCAGCGGGCTCCAGGATCTCGGCGTGGCCGTGGCCGTCCAGCAGCTGGCGGCCTTCGTCGAAGGCCAATATCGATGCCCAGGCCGCCGTCCAAGATATGGTGGAAGTCACCGGCGCCAGTGCCGAGGCCATCAGTGCGCTCGGCATGGCCGCCAAGCGCGAAGGCGTGGCCAGGGAGCGCTACGGAAGGGGGCAAAGCCTTCACCAAGTTCATGGCCGAGGTCCAGGCGGGCGCCCCGGAAGCCTCGAAATCCCTGTCAGATCTGGGCCTCAGCGCCAAGGATCTGGTGGGCGAGACCTCGACCAGCAGCTGATCGTGCTGGCGAATGCCTTCGAGACCTTCTCAGACGAGGGGCAGAGCGGCCTGAACAAGACGGCCGTGGCCATGAAGGTGTTCGGAAAACAGAGCGAGAACATGCACCAGGTGCTCCAGCGGCCAGTGGCGAGGGTTTCGCCAAACTGACTGCCGAGGGCCTCAAGACCGGCCAGGTGCTCAGCGGGTCCGCCGCACTGTCGGCCAAAGAAGCCAAGGTGAAGATGGCCAAGCTCGAAGGCCAGATCCAGGGCGTGACCAATGCCTTCTCCCAGGGGCTGATTCCAGAGCTGGTGAGCCTGGGCGAATCGTTCACCAACGCCAGCGATGGTGGCCAGGGGTTCTTCAAATCCATGGGCGGCTGGGTGGGGAACATCATCAAGGGTGTGGCCGGCGCCTTCCAGATCGTGGGCAAGGGCATTGGCTCGCTCCTCGCGGAGATCCTGAGCCACATCGAGGAGACGGCCGAGAAATCGGGTCTCTACTGGGATGCCATCTTCGGCAAAACCAAGCTCAAGGAGATGCCCGCCACCTTCGACGCCATCACCGCCAAGTTCGCCCAGTTCCGGAAAAACCAGCGAGCAGCGGCAGACGAAGACTTGCAAGGTGGGTTGAACAAACTCTTCCCAGGCGCATCCTCTTCCTCATCTGCCGCTCCCGGGGCCGACCCGGCTGCCACCGCCAAAGCCAAGGCTGAAGAGGACCGCAAGAAGAAGGCCCTGATCTTGACGGACCTGGCCACCCAGAAGGCCATGGCCGCCGCTCGGGCCGCTGCCGCCAAGCGCGAAGGTGACGCCCAGAAAGCCCAACTGGATGCGTTTCTGGCCGTGGTGGATGACTTCTACAAGCAGGGGCTCATCGACCTCAACACCTACCTGGTGGCCCGCCGCACAGCCATCGAGCAGGGCACCGCCGCCGAAGTTGCCGTGCTGCAGGCCCAGGTCCAGGCCGAGATCGCTTCCCGCACCAAGGGCATGGCCCCGGCTGAGCGCATCGCCAGCGCCACCAAGGTGGCCGACCTGCAGGCCCAGATCACCCTGCGGCGCAAGACCGGCGAGGAACAACTCAACGCGGTGGAGCGCACCGGCAAGGAACTGCGGGAGGCCGCGGCGCTGGAGGCCATCAAGCTCGAAGGTGAGCTCGAACAAGCCAAGGGCAAGACCGGCGAGGCTGCCATCAAGGCCATCCAGGCTGAATACAACGAGCGCATCCGCCTGGCGAAGACCCCGGAGTCCAAGGCCGCCCTGACCGGCCTGCGGGATTCTGCCGTCAACAAGGCCCGGGTGGACGAGGCCGGCCGGATGGCTGGCTCAGCCCAGACGGGCCTGGGCATGGCCATGACCAGCATCGACCAGCAGCGCGAGGCGGGCCTGATCTCCGAGGCCAAGGCCGTGGAGCTGCGCACCCAGGCCTACGAGAAGTGGATCCCAGTCATTCAGGAAGCGGCCCTGCTGCAGCTGCAGGCGGCCCAGGCCGTGGGCGATCCGGCCCTGGTGCAGTCGGCCGAGAAGCAGCTGCTGGAACTCGACAGCCTGAAGATCAAGCTGGCCCAGATGAAGGACGGCCTGAAGGACTTCAAGGATGCCGCCCGGGATGCCTTCATTGATGGCTTCGCGAACTTCCTGGCCACCATCACCGACAACACCTCCTCCCTCCTGGACAAGATCAAGGCCCTGGGTGCCTCCATCGCCCAGGCGATCGTGAAGCTGGCCGCCATGAAGGTCGCCCAGGCCGCTGCCGGAGCCATGGGCTTCGCCGGGGGTGGCCCCATCTACGGCCCTGGCACCGCCACCAGCGACAGCATCCCCATCATGGCCAGCGCCGGGGAATTCATGATCCGTGCCGCGGCTGTGAAGCACTATGGCCTGGGCACCCTGGCGGCCCTGAATGGCCTGCGCCTGCCCAAGGGCACCGTGCGCGGGTACGCCGAAGGCGGCCTGGTCGCCCCCTCGCCTGCCCCCATCCCCGTGCGTGGCGACTTCAGCCACCGCATGGAGATCGGCGTGGACGAAGGTGTGTTGCTCCGGATGCTGGAGTCCCCCGAGGGCGCCAAGGTGATCCTCAAGCAGGCCACCGCCCATTCCAAGAAATTCAACCGCGCATTGGGGAGGGGCTGATGTCCTGGGAACAAGGCACCGCCACCAGCTACACCGACCTGCTGGACAAGCTCAATACCTTCCTGCTCAAAGGCCACTCGCTTCCGCCCGCCTACGCGGGCACCGGCACCGGCACCGTGGGCGGCATCATTGGGTCGGGCACCTCGGTGCAGGAAACCATCACGGTCACCTTCACCAGCGCCACCGCCTTCGGGGTGGTGGGTTCAGTGACAGGCTCCATGGGAACCGGCACGGTCGGGACCCTGTTCACGCACGCCCGCGCCTCCTTCACCATCACCGCTGGCGGAACGGCATTCGTCAACGCCGACACCATCAGCTTCGTCATGACGCCACCCTGGATCGCCAAGCGCAGCAGCGCCGGCAGCGAATACATCTGGCAGGCTCCGGGCAACTCCAACCAGGACCAGATCATCGTCGGGGCCAAGACCTTCTTTGACGCCACGGGCGGCTACTACAACTGGCGTCTACTGGGTGCCACCGGGTTTGATGCGGGGATGGCCTTTGCGGCCCAACCCGGCGCCTGCTCCAGGCCTGTTCTGCCCCTTTGGAACGGCAGCATTCCCTACTGGTTCTTCGCGGATGGCCGTCGGGTTATCGTCGTCGCCAAGATCACCACCGTCTACGAGCACGCCTACCTGGGCTTCCTGGATGCCTACGCCACCCCAGGCGAGTGGGCCTATCCCCTGGTGGTGGGCGGGTCCATGTCATGGATGACCGAGCCCGGGGCCACTTCGCCCAACTGGAAGTACAGTTATGTGGCGGAAGAACATCATGCCTTTTGGAAGCCAACGACCACGCCACTTACTAATAATTTCTACAATTTCAATCTGAGTCAGGTGCGCCTTCGGCGGCCCGATGGAAGCTGGATCGGCTTCACCACCTCATCGGGGGGGACGCCCGCGAGTGCGGAGCCGATTGTGCTGCCCTATGCAGAGGGCTTCACGAACCTGAAACCCTGCCTGGATGGCACGGTGTTGATCCTCCCCGTGTTCCTTTGCGATGGCACTCCCAACTGCTACGGCGAGCTCGGGGGGCTGGGCGCCGTAAGTGGCGTGGAGCGAGGCTCCGAAGACACCGTCACCATCGGCCGGGATACCTACCTGGTGGCGCAAGACACCAGTTACACCACCACCAAGAGCTACGCCGCCATCCTGATGGCCTAAGGGAGCACCCATGGCTGTATCAACCGGGTCTGCCACCAGCAACATCGACCTGCTGCAGCAGCTGGTCGCCTGGCTGGTCACGCGCGGGTGGACCAGCAGCATGAGCCAGGCCAGTGGCGCAGGCTGGCGGGCCCATCTCAGCAAAGGCTCGGTCTATGCCAATTTCCTCGCCTCCAGAGACAACGATGCCGCGTGGGCCAGCAACGTTGCCAACACGCTTAACTTTGCCCTGCATCTTTACCTTGGCACCGGCTACAACTCGGGCGCAGCATTCAACGCCCAAGCAGGCGGCCCCGTCGGCAGTGGTACCTCCAACACGGTGGGGATCTGCGCGGTTACCGGATCGGGCGCCATCACCAGTTATCAGTTCCTGGATGACGGGGCGGATAACATCGTCGTTGTCATCGAGCGTACACCCGGGGTCTTCCGCTACCTGGCTTGGGGCACCATCACCAAGTTTGGGTCATGGACGGGGGGTGAGTTCTTCTGCGGCAGCTCTCCGGGTTACTACGCCAGCACCTTCTTCGAGCCAGGGGCCTACTCCTCGGCTTGCCCCTTCGCCACGGGTGGGGGAATTAGCACCAGTGGCCATAATGCCTTCCTGCGGGCCGATGTCGATGCCTTCACGGGGAAGTGGCTGAGTTGTGGTTCCAGTGCAACCGTTGTTTTTGGCTATACCGGCAAGTACGGATCCAGTGGGATCAAGGGCGACAACGATTCGCCGCCGGAGGATGTACCCAACCTTTCTCTCGCCGCACAGTTGAAACTGCACAACACCCTCGATGGCAGGGTCATCACCTTGCCCATCACCCTGTATGGCAACCGCGATGGCGGGGGGTATTCGGCCCTGGGCGAAGTGCCCTCCCTGCGTCTCTGCCGTGCTTCTGAGATCGGAGGAGCTTCCGTGGGCTCGGATCTGCCCATTGGATCGGACACCTGGCGCGTCTTCCCCGGCTTCCTGGTGAAGGTGGTATGACCAACGTGTCTGGGCGACTTCGCCAGGTAACAACCGCTCCACCTCCCGGCAGCTCGGCCTCCCTGACGCTCCACACGAGGTGGGCCGTCGCCCGCGCCACCTGGCTTCCAAAGGCCCTCGGCAGGGGCGCGCGCTATCAGCCCAGCGGCCTCTCCTTCGCCACCGTCGTGGCGGCTGGGCGGTCCTCCCTGGGCCCCGGCGCCGATCTGTGGGACCGGATCATTGTCACGCCTCGGACCAAGGATGTGGGCTTCGTCCTGTCCGACCAGGCATGGCCCGTCCAGGTCTGGAACACCTTCAAGCGGCCCTCCCTGCAACTGACGACCATCGCCATCACGGGGCCCGGTGGCGTGACCGTTCAGGGTCCTACCACCATGGTCTTTTATCCCAATCAGGCCCAGAGTTACAACCTGGTGCTGGCGGCCGCTGGGGATGCCACCGTTGCCAACCTCGTCACCTGGTCGTTTGCTGGCGTGGCGGGCGCAGACCTGACTATCACCGGCTCGCGCATCACCGTGTTCCCCCATCGTCCCGACTGGAGCGAACCCCCCCGTGAGGGTTTGTCCTGGCTGACCGAGGTACTACCGGGCTACGACCGCACCGAGCAGCGGCGAAGCCTAAGGCAGCGCCCGCGCCACACCCTCACCTACCGCGTGCAGACCACCGATCCCCTGGAGACGGCCACCCTGGAGGCCCTGCTCTATGGCTGGCAGGCCCGCAAGTTCGGGGCCCCGGTTTGGCCAGAGGCGGCCCTGCTCCTGGCGGCTATATCTCCAGGCGCCACCTCCCTGCTTTCTGACACCACCGATCGGCCCAACCTGGAGGCCGGCGGCATGGTCATGGTCTGGTCGGACTTCGCCACCTGGGAGGCCTTCAAGGTGGCAAGCGTGGCGGCGGGGCTCATCACGCTCGGGTCGCAGGTTACCAAGCCCTGGGCTGCTGGCGCTCGGGTGGTCCCTCTCCGCCTGGCGCGGTTCGGCGGGGAGCAGGCGCTGGGGCGGCCCGCCAACTGGCTCACCTCAGGGACCTTCGTCTTCACCTGCGAGGGCGCATGACCACCTACCTCGGCTTCGATGTGCTGGAGATCGCCCCCAATGCCCGCGAGGCGCCCGAGGATTCCCTTCGCCGGTCCCTGGTGGGGTTGGATCCCGGACTTGGCGCCAGGTCCACCCGGGCCCGGGCCGACGCGCCAGACCTGGTCCGCCCGGTCCTGTGGACCTGCCAGAACCGGGCAGAGATCGCGGACTTCAAGGCTTTCCTGGAGGCCCGCAGGGGACAGGCCGTGCCGTTCTGGCTGCCCTCCCGTCGTCGGGATCTCCTGCTGAGCCAGTCGGTGGGCGCCTCCGATACAGGCATTGCCATCCAGGCCATGGGCTACGCGCGGCTACTGTTTCCTGTGAAGGCCCGCCGTCATCTGGCCTTCCTGTACGGTTCGTCGTGGCTTTACCGGTCGGTGACGGCTGCCACGGAAGGCGGCGCCACTGAGACTCTGACCCTTTCCACTCCGTTGGGCGTGGCCCTGCCTGTGGGCACCCTGGTGAGCCACCTGCTGCTCTGTCGCCTCGCCGCGGATGAGGTGGAACTTATCTACATCACCGACAGCATCGCTGAAGCCCGTCTGTCCTGCCTCGAGCTCCCCCAGGAGGCGCCATGACCTTCGACGCCCGCGAGCGCAGCACTTATGCCGGTAAGCCCTTCGAACTCTACCGCTGGAGCCTCAGCGCCGAGACGTGGCTGCAGACCAGTGGAGACACCCCCAGGCCCTTCCAGGGCCAGACCTATGAACCTGCCGTCCTGTCGAGATCCGAGGTGGATCAGAACGGCGAATCCGCCAGTGGCAATGTCACCGTCACGCTGGATCTGGAGAATCCCGTGGTCCGCCTCTTCCAGGCTGGGCCGCCCTCCCAGCCCGTGAGCCTCATCGTGACCTGTGGCCACGATGGAGAAACTGAGACCGCCTGTGTTTTCACGGGCCGGGTGATGAGCGCCAAGTTCAGCGAGTTCTGCGAACTGATTTGCGCGCCGCGCCAGGCCATCTGGAAACAACCCATCCCAGCCCTGAGCTACCAGAGCCAGTGCCCCCTGCGGGTGTTCTCCCCCGCTGCGGGGTGGATAAGAGCGCCTGGCTGGTCCAGGCCACCCTTTCGGCCGTGTCCGGCCTGGTGATCACCTCCGCCGCTTTCGCGGCCCGCGCGGATGGTCACTTCAAGGGTGGCTGGATCGAGTTTGGTGGGGACCTGCGGATGATCGTCGCCCATGTGGGCGGCTCCCTGACCCTCCAGACCCCCCTTCCCAGCCTGGCCCCTGGCGCCCAGGTGGCGGCCTACCCCGGTTGCCAGGGCACCGAGGCGGATTGCACCAACCGGTATAACAACCTGGTCAATCACCTGGGGTTCAAGCGCATCCCCACGCGCCAGCCGTTCGATTCCGGGGGTATCTGATGGGCTTCTGGGTTGCGCTGGCCATGTTGGTGGTCTCCACCGTCGTTTCGGCGATGCTGGCCCCCAAACCCAAGGATGCCGAACCCTCGGCCCTCGGCGAGTTCCAGGTGCCCACCGCCGAGGAGGGGCGCCCTATCCCCATCGTGCTCGGCACCTGCAAGATCAAGGGCCCGAACATCACCTGGTGGGGGGCCCTGCGCACCGAGGCGATCAAGCGTCTTTCGAATGCCATGACCGGCAGCCGAACGACCATTGGGTATCGCTACCACCTGGGCATGCAGCACGCGCTCGCGGTCGGCCCTATTGATGAGCTCGTGGACATCGTGGTGGGCGACAAGAGCCTGACCGAGGCCGGCGCGGTGCTCGCCACCACCTTCATGGCGGATGGAGCCGACCTCTCGATCAGCCTGAATGAGTTGTTCGGTGGCGAAGAGAAAGAGGGGGGCCTGGAGGGGGCGCTGCGCTTCTACTTCGGAGGACCCAGCCAGACCAGCGACGCCTACCTCACCAGCCAGTTTGGGTCGCCCGCGCCAGCCTGGCGGGGCATCTGCTACGCCGTGCTGAAAGACTTCTACCTTGGCACCAGCAACTACCCCAAGGAGTGGGCCTGGGTGCTGCGGTGCTGCCCCTGCGCTCCCGGCCTGGATACCGGCAAGCGCAACCTCAGTGGAGATTGCAACCCTTCCTATGGCCTGGTGCACATCCTGACCCAGCCCCGCGAGAATGGCGGTTGTGGAGAGGCCCTGGGGACCTTGGATCTGTCCACCTTCCAGGTTGCCGCGAATACCCTCTACACCGAGGGTTTTGGGATCTCCCTCCTCATGGACCGTGCCCAGAGCGCGGATGCCTGGATGGGCGAGATCCTGCGCCACGTGGATGGGGTGATCTATAGCGACCCCGCCACGGGGCTCACCTGCTTCAAACTCATCCGGGCCGACTACGACCCCGTCACCCTGCCTGAGTTCACCGAGTCGGAGCTGCAGGATGCGCCCGAGGTCACCCTCGCGGCCCCTCCCGATACCCTCAACCGGGTGGTCGTGCGCTACGTCGACCCGCACTCAGGGTTACACCGTGCGCACCGCCCAGGCGCAGGACGCGGGGAACTACTCGGGCCCCGGAGTGAAGGGGCTGACACCACCTTGGATTTCATGGGCATCACCAACCCCACCCTGGCCCAGTACGTGGCCTCGCGCGAGATGCGGGTGCTGGCCTCCTCCGTGCCCAAGGGCACCCTGCAGGTCAACCGCAAGGGCTGGGCGCTGCGTCCGGGCTCACCCCTTCAAACTGTCTTTCTCGCCGCATGGCTGGGATGGCCTAATCTGCCGCGTCACCAACATCCGCTACGGCACCCTCGGTGCCGGCAAGATCGCCGTCGAGTTCGCCCAGGATGTCTTCGCGCCGGGGCCCAGGCCTACGCCCCTCCACCTGGCGGCGGCTGGACCGATCCCATTCCCGCGCCCCAACCCTGCTCTGCCCAGGCCTTGTTGGAGGCGCCCTATGGGCTGGTGGGTGAGGCCCGCTATGTCCTGGCGGCGGGCGCGCCGCCGCGGATCTGGTCACCATCGGCGCCGATCTTTGGACCAACGAAGGCACCGGCTACCTGCTCACAGGAGTCCTCGGAACCATGACGCCCCTCGGCCTGCTGGCCGGGGCCTACTCTGCGCAGACCGCGGCCATGGACGCGGCTGGGTTCACGGTCAGCGGGAGTACGGACCTGGCCAGCCTGGTGGCCAGGTCCACCAATGCCGATGGCCGCAACCGTGGCGTGAATCTGGCATGGTTCGAAGCCACCAACGAATTCGTGAGCTGGACCACCTGCACCGACAATGGCAATGGCACCTACACCTTCGGTAGCATCCTGCGCGGCGTCTTGGATACGGTGCCCAGTGACCAGGCCCTCAACGGCAAGGTGTGGTTCCTGAGTGAGGGCTCAAGTACGACGCGCGCTGAAGATTCCACCGGGGGCGGTGTGGGCACCACGGGCCCCCAGGGTCCCACAGGAGCGACCGGTCCCACAGGAGCGACCGGTCCCACAGGAGCGACCGGTCCCGCATGGAGTCCATCCCGCGCCACGGCCACGGCCACCACGAGCACCCTGGCCTCCGGAGCCTCGGAGGATCTGCCCATCACCCTCTCCAAGACCGGCGACCTCATCAAACTCACGGTGGATTATCCTTGTTGGGTAAGGCTCTATGGCACCGCGGCAGCCCGCACCAATGATGCCACCAGGCTGCAGACTGCGGATCCGATTCCCGGAGACGGTCTGCTGGCAGAAATCATTGCCACCCCCTCGACCTTGGCCATCTGGCTTTCACCCGCGCCTCTCTACGCCAACGGGGACAACCCAGCTGTCACCACCGGCTATCTGCGGGTGACCAACAACGACAGCACCAGCAGGGCCATCACCGTGGCCATCGTCCACATGCCCATGGAGACCTGACATGTCCCTCAGCACCTATGTTTGCGCCCCCGGAATTGCCACAGATGCCCTCTTCCGCGCCGCGCTGAGCCCCCTCGGGGTGGCCATCCAAGCGGTTGGCTGGGTTAAGACCCCGGACACTGGCCAGATCAACTGGACCACAGTCACCAAGCCCACGCTGGCTGACACTGTGGCCGGTTATGAGATGTTCCGGATGGCCGATTCACTGCAGTCCACGGCGCCCGTCTACATGAAGATTGAGTCTGGCACGGGTGGGGCAGCAACCTATGCCAGCCGCTGGATTACGATTGGCACTGGCACCGATGGGGCGGGCAACCTCACGGGGGTAATCGGCACTCGAATCAAGGTCGAGTGTACCAGCACGGCGGTCACCACAGACATGTGCTACGTGGATGGAGACAGTAGCCGCCTGGTGTTCTGCTTGTGGCCGGTTGTAGCCCTGTCAGCTGCCTCATTTTATTCTGTGGAGAGAACCCACGATGGAACGGGGGCTGATACAGGTGTGGGCGTCATGTGGCTGTGCGGCACGAATCCTGTAAAGACTGCACAGTGGCTCGTCCTGAATGGTGGTACGATCCTCCCCCCATTCACGGCTTCTAGCTGTGTCATTGTTCCCTCTGGCAGCGGTTTTTACGGGTCAGATTATGCATTGTTCCCGATCCGATGGTTCAGTCCTGGTGAGACCGTTCCATCCAAAAATGTCTGCTGCTGCGTTTCCACCGATATTGCGACTGGAACCGTTCTCACAGCGAATGTTTGGTATGGCGGCACCGCTAGTTTTTATACCACACCGGTGGTTTCCCTTGAGCTATGGCGCAGTGGGCAAGTTCTTGATGAGGAATGACTGATGGCCTATAACTGCACACCTGGGTCTGCTCAGGGCGGCCCCACCAAGATCCCCCTGCGCACCGCCACCTTCACCAATGGCATGGTCGTCATCCCCGTGCCTGGGGGCGGTGGGGGCAGCGTCCGGCCCACCTCCGGTCAGACCTGGCCGCGCACGCGCTAGGAGACGCCCATGTCAGCCAGCTATCCCTCTGACCTCACCCTGAACGTCAAGCTCCTCACCAAGACCCCCTGGGGCATCCTGCCCATCGCCGCGGCCACGCCGATCCAGATCACCACGGCCAGCCGGGCTTGGAAACCGCTGCCACCGGCAACGTGAAGCTGAACGCCCAACCCTATGCCACCTGGCCCACCACCACCATCGGCGATGTGACCCTCTCCTGGTCTCACCGCAACCGGGCCGCTCAGGGCCCGGGCACCCTGCTGGTGCCCCAGGACACGGTGGGGTCCTTCATCCTCGATGGCACCATCACCCTTGAAGTCCTCATCGCGGGCGTGGTCAAGCGCACCTGGACGGGTCTCACGGGCACCTCCCAGGTCTACACCCTGGCCCAGCGCACCGCCGATGATGCCGTGCTCTCCAAGGCCGTGCAGTTCCGCATCACGCCCATCAGCGGCAGCTTCAGCGGCACCAAGCGCACCACCCCCTCGTTCGTGATGGGCTGAACGCCGATAATTACGCCGTCGTATACACCGTTCAGCCCTCCCCAAGGCGACCTTGGGTGGGGAGGCACCAACGCCAAGGGGCGCGGTCTAAGCACGCGAACACCCACGGCACCAGCCGAGTGGAAACGGGCCTCCCCACCCTGGTGCTGGCGTGAGGAACATCAACCTCATCGTCATCCACTGCACGGCCTCCCCCAACGGCAAGCCTGTGTCCCGAGAAACCGTGGATCAGTGGCACAAGGCCCGGGGCTTCGAGGGCATCGGCTACCACTGGCTGATCCAGCCGAATGGCACCGTGGACCAGGGCCGCCCCGAAGCCACCATGGGCGCCCACGCCAAGGGGTTCAACGCCCACAGCATCGGCGTGTGCCTGGTGGGCGGCATCGGCGGGACCGACAAGCAGAACCCAGGGCTCTACACCCTGGCCCAGTGGGAGGCGCTGCGCCTCCTGGTGCTCGAGCTGCTGGAGCGCTACCCAACCGCCCGCGTGGTGGGGCACCGCGACCTCAGCCCCGACCTGGATGGGGATGGCCAGATCGAGCCGCACGAGTGGATCAAGCTCTGCCCATCCTTTCCTGTGGACGCCTGGATGGATGGCAATGGGGTGCCTCTGGCCTCGAATACCTGGGCGCCGGGGGTCGGATGAGTGCCCCCGCGCGAGTCCCCTTCACTCCCGACGGCCTACAGCGGGTGGCGGCGAGCGTTGAGGCCCTCGCTGAGTACGTGAAACAGGAGCTGGCGAAGCGCCCTGTCCCCGTGGCGCCGCCCACCCAGGAGGATCCCCGTGGGTGATCGCCTGGTCGACTTCCTGCGGGAGTACACCACCGCCAGCGCGGGGCAGGGGCCCAGCTCCACCAAGCTGGTGTGGCTCACCGCAGGTCTCGCCAGCGCCTACTGCGCCACCCTGATGACCGTGGGCGGCGTGTCTGTCTATGTCTTCCTCGGCAAGGCCGATGGGGTGTACTGGACAGCCGTGGGCGCCCTGTGGGTGAACACCCTGGGCTTCGCCGCCCAGGTGCTGCGGGGCCAGCACCAGGTGGCCAAAGATATCGCCTTGGGCCAGCAGGTTGTGGATGAGGGCAAGCCATGACCGACGCCACGAAGGCCGCCCTCCTGCTCGGCACCCTGGCCCTGGGCCTGGTGGTGGCCGGCGGGGTGGCCGTGCATCAGCGCAACCAGCGGAATCAGGCCCTGCACCAGGCGGCCGTGATGGAGGGAGTGGCCCATGCGGCACAGCAAGCCGAGGCGCAGGCGAAGGCCGACCGGACCGCCGCCGATCTCCGCGAAGAGGCCAGCCAGCGGCAGGTGGCCCGGCTGGAGGCTGAACTGGCGCGCCGCCCTGTGCCCCCGCCCGCCCAGCCCGTGCCTGTGGACGCCCCCGCCACCGTCGTGGTGGCTGGCCTTCAGGGCCTGGGGCTCCACCCTCATCTGCTGGGAGCAGGCCCGGCCGTGATCGGCCTAGAGCTGCCCGATGGCCGAACCACCCTGGGGTGGGGGCGTGAGGCCCTGCGGGTGCCCGGCCTGACGGCCCGCCTCGCCACCCTGGAAGAGCTCGCCCAGGCCCAGGCCCAGCATAGCGATGCCCAGGCCCAGCAGCTGGCCGCCGCCGATCGCACCATCACCGCCGCCGATGCCCGGGCCGACGCCCAAGCCCAGCGCGCCGCCAGCCTCCAGCGGGCCATCGATCTCACCCCCCGGTGGCGCCCCACCTCCGCCGGCCTGGTGGTGGGCGTGGATTCCGCCGGCACCCGGCACCTGGGGGCCTATCTCACCCGCAGCTGGGGGCCCGTCGAAGTGGGCGCCCTCTACCTCGACCGCCACGCCGCCCTCATGGGTGGCATCCGCTTCTAGGAGGCCCAGTGCCCCAGCACATGACCCTGACCCCCTTCGAGTGGATGCTCGTGATGGGCATCGCCTCCTTCGCCTGGTTCCTGATGCGCCGCGATTTCCAAAGCCGCGATGCCCTCGCCTCAGCCGTGGCAGGCCTCACCGCCGAGGTGGCCTCCCTGCGCTCCTGGATCTCCGAGCGGTATGTCAGCAAGGAAGACCACCGCCGCGAGATGGATCGCATGGTCAAAGACATCGAAGCCCACGCCGTCCGCTTCCAGTTCGAACTCGAATCCCACCGCACCGAATGCCCCGGCCGCAAGGCCTGAGGTAGCCCATGACGGCCTTCACTCCCAACGCGGGCGGAACCGTGAACTGGGACACCCTCTCGGGTGGGTCGGTGAATGCAACTTTGGATTCATACGCCATTTCGAATGGCACGACGCTCCTGATCGACACGGATTCCTACCAGTGTGCCAACCACTCCGAGGCCTTCGGGTCGGTGGACACGGTGACCTTCACGGGCACCGGTGGAAAGCTCAAACTGGATGGCACGAATGTTCGGGTGATCCCCTACAACACGGGCTCGGGCAATGTCCCGGCCATCGGCACCACCATCAGCCAGGGCGGGGTGAGTGGCACCCTGCTTGGCGTGTGGGCCTCTTGGCTGGTGGAGCCCACAGCTGCGGCTGCGGCCATGCCTGCCACGGGCTTCATCAAGATCAAGAACAAGGCGGGCGGCAACTTCGCTGCCGGGGCGCTGACGGGCATTGGGGCCTCGGCCACTGGTGCTGATGTGGTTGGCTGGATCGAGGTGCGTGGCGCGGACACGGCCACCATCACCGTCCCACGCATCGGAGCCTTTGAGGTCACGGGCGACTGGTTTGAACTTGGAACGACGAATGGCACGGCTGGCCAGGTGATCCCGTGCCCGACCTGCGCCACTGTCGCGGGCGTGTTTCCCGGCGTCTGGATCGAAACCTCGGCTGGGTCTGGGGTCTATGAGCGCTACGCCGGCGCGGGTTCTCAGGTGGCCGTAGCTGCCACCCGAACCGATGCCAGCATGAAGATCGTTTGGCAGACCACGGGCGGAATACGCATCGGGAACAACGGCACGAACAATGTGGGCTACCTCCCCCCGACAGGCTGCAAGGTCCGCATCCCGAATGTCATCATGACCTGCTGCACCCGCACGGTGAGTGGGTCCGGCCCCCGGGTTCTGCCGAACGCAACGCTGGCCACGCGACAGGAATTCGTGACCACCTCGGCGGGTGACATCAGCATCACCAACGGGGTGATGAACTGGTATGGCAACTTCCTCCAGGCTTTCCGGGCCGACATCATCAACTCGGCACTCAGCGATACGATGGTCCTCCAGGAAATCGCTTCCCCACTGAACACCAACAACTGCATCGTCAGCCCGACCCAGGCCCAGATCAACGCAGCCCTTAACACCGTCTCCTGCTTCGGTGGAGGGTCGGTCCAGAACAGCAATTTCTGGCGGTTCTCGCTGGCCTCGACTTCATCCTATGTGGCGGCGATCAACTACCCTGTTGGAGTGACCTTCTCTGGGAATGTGTTCGGGTCGCTGACGCTCCGGGCCAACGCGACCACGGGCGTCATCACATCCACGCAGCCGAAGAACTGCACCTTCATCAACAACACCCACATTGGTGGCCAGGCCCTCATCATCGGTCAGCAGGGCTGCACCTTCACCAACACGACCTACTACGACCACACGATCACCACGACCACGAGCAGCACGAACCCGATGTATGCCTATTCGTTCACCACGGGGTGCGCCAGGACCACCGTGGAGGGGATCCTCCTGCCACTGCCCGCCAACGGACCCTACGCGGGCCTGGTTGGTTCCAACGCCTGCTACGACACCGCGCTTCAGAATGTCGGGGCCAGCCGAAGCGCACCGCTGGTCATGAACGCATCCGTCACGGCGGTTGCCTTCAACGGCCTTGGCAACAACGATGGCATCACGTTGAAGCGGGTCTATGTGTCTAACACCCGCACTGGGCCCTACGCCTTCGTCAACTCGGACAACAATATCCTCGTTGAGAATGTGGCTGGCGACTATGCGGATACCACCGTCATGGCCGGCTTGAATGCTGTCGAGAAGTCCGTCGCCATCACCTCTGCCACCACGGGGCAGACCTCCGTGTATGGCTCCCACTGGAAAACCCGTTTCACCAGCACCACGGCAGGCTTCACGGAAATAACCTGCAACGAACCGACCACCGCAAGCGCGGCCCAGTGTGCCATCACCAGTGGCACCCCGCAGTTCAACTCTGTCGGCCAGGTGCTGATGACCGTCGTAGGCCAGCAGGTTGTCTGGGAAATGCCCTACTTCGCCAAGGGCTACACGGCCTTCACGAATAGTGCTCCCACCATCACGGGGACCAATGTCACTTACTCCAGTGGCGCGCGGTGGGGCAACCACGACATCGAGTTCCAGATCGACACCGGCTCGGGGTACGGCGGCACCTGGCTGGCCCTGACCGCCGCCAACCTGACCGCCCAGACGATCAACAGCACCACGGGCTTCCGGCTCAAGATCCGCGTGACTGCGGCCACGGCCTCTGCCACCAACGCCATCACCAACATGCGGATCGCCATGACCACCACGGCCACCGACCAGGACGGTGGGCTCTACCCGCTGGTCACGGCGCCCATTCAGGTGGAGGGCCTGGTGACCGGCAGCCGGGTCAAGTTCAGCAAGGTCTCCGATGGGACTGTGCTTTACCAGGGCACCGAGACCGCCGGGATCTGCCTCTTCGACAGCAACGAGTACACAGGGGCGGTCGCCATCGAAGCCAGGAAGGCTTCCGGCGCGCCCTTTTACCAGCCCTGGGTGACTCAGGTTACCCCGGCCGCTGGCGCCACAACCACCGCAACAGCCCTACAGGCCCTTGACGAATAGGAGGCACCATGGCGATCGGAAGTGATTTCAGTGTGGTCGGAACCAACATCCGGCACACCGGGGGGGCCACCGTCTACACGGTACTCCAGCTGCACGAGTGGCTGCAGGATCTGGCCGACGATGCCAACAGCGCCGGGGACGATGCCGTCTCCATCCTGACGGCCAACCCCTCCAAGCTCGACGGCCCCCGCTCGGCCATCAAGCCGATGCCCCTGAACCTGATCAACGGCTTCAACATCGATGATGATGCGGCCAAGTACATCAACTTCGGGTCGGTTCAGCAGGATGGGACGAACGTCCTCTACACGGGCGTGAAATCCATCGGCTCTCCCCTGGTGGCGGGCAGTCCGGTCTACATCGTCCAGAACGGCGCCAAGCTCACCAAGTACTGGCCCGACGGCCACATCCAGATCATGGTCAAGGGCAAGGCCGCCGGGGCGCTGATCGACAATGGCGACATCCGGGTCTTCTCCCGCAAGTACGGCCAGAGCTACGGCGACTTCGCGGCCAACCTGGTCGCCGGT
Source organism: uncultured Acidobacteriota bacterium (assembly GCA_963740385.1). Taxonomy (GTDB): domain Bacteria; phylum Acidobacteriota; class Holophagae; order Holophagales; family Holophagaceae; genus Geothrix. The sequence goes on along the minus strand of CAVUDX010000002.1, from coordinate 731,335 downwards.
GGCGAGCAGCCCGCCGCCATCAGCACCGCCCTCACCGACTGGACCCCCTTGTCCTTGGTCGCGGCCCAGGCCCTCAGCGCCAAGGTGGCAATCACCGTGGCCGACCAGAGCTATGACACCGGGGACGGCAACGGCAGCAAGCTCTACAAAGGCACCATCACCCTGTCGGGCGGCTGCACCATCGCCGAGGCCGCGCAGTACTGCCAGGCGATCTGCGACCAGGACAGCGCCACCACCATCAACGGAGAGCTGGGCTGGAAGTACCGCGTCCTGAACGCGGCCTACACGCCCAACGGCGCGGCCCCCTTCGGCACCGTGGCGGGCGGCAAGTGGTTTGTGGCCCAGGGCTGGTACATCGCCGGGGCCCTGCCGGGCGATCTCCAGAAATACCAGATGATCTCCCACGACGGCACACCCACCCAGAACCCCATCACCACGGGCATCACCATCGGCGATCTGATCGTGGGCGCCCGTTTGCTGGTGGGCCGGGACAATGGCTCGGGCGGCTTCCTGACCACCGAATACACCTTGAACGGCGCGACGACCTCGGGTGGCAACACCTGCGTCGTCAACCAGGTCATCAAGGCCGACACCCCCACCACGGGCTACATCCGGGTGAACGGGGTGCCCTACCAGTACACGGGCTTCAACGCCGGCACCAAGACCTTCACGATTTCTGGCACCTGGGGCCAGATCCACGCCAACGCCAGCCCGGCCTGGGTGCCCTTCATCGACAAGGCCGCTGCCTCCACCAGCGAGAGCGTCAGCTTCCTCTATGCCGCCGACATGACCTGCCGGCTCAAGGTCCGCAAGGGTGGCACCCCGGATTCCAAACAGCCCTTCGAGACCACCTTCGCCCTGGGCAGCAGCGCCGGCGGCACCAATGCGATCCTCACGGCGGATGAATAGGAGCTGCCGTGGCGCTCACGCCGGACTATACCCTCAGGATCATCCACTCGGACGCTTCGATCACGGACGCACCGGCATTCCATGCCGCTCTGCGTGACTTCGAAGCCTCCGAGACGGGGGTGCTCCACCCCACCATCCACACCTACAAGGAGGTGGACCTGGGAGGCGGGGCCGTGTTCCCGGCCATCGACTTCATCAACGGCTGGGCACTTCAGTTCCCGGCGGGGAATTGGGTGATCGCAGGCGGCAACATCAACGCCCCCATCAACCCCGTAGCCGGCTGCTATGTGAAGCAGACCCAGAGCGCCGCCTACGCCGTGACCGCCATCGGCAGTGGGGGGGGGATCGTGCCCCCCACTGCGGGGGAGAACGCCGCGGCTGTCTGGGCCCAGTTGCTGGCTGATGGCATGGCCGCCGAGGACCTGCTTACCTTGGCCGCGCGGTTCCTGCTGGCCAAGGCCACCGGCCACCCCAGCGCCCCTGTCATCCGCGACCTGACCGACACCAAGGACGCCCTCACCTTCACCCTCGACGCCGACGGCAACCGCGTGCCCGTCCTGAGGGATCCCACATGAGCCTGGTCGGCCTCCTCCTCGGTCACCTGGTGGGCAGCCTGCTAGGCGGGGCCCGCCGCGAGGTCGCCCGCCGGGTGGCCACCATGCCGGTGCGCACCCTAGCCATGGTCATGCCCACCCGCACCCTCGCCCTCCGGATGGCGTCCCGTCGCCTGCCCGGCATCGCGCCCTACGCTAGGGCCGTCAGCCTGGCCATGCCCGCCCGCACCACCGCGGTATCAGCCCACCCCCGCAGCATCGCCATCCATCCCGCCCTGGAGGCCGCATGATCCAGTTCAGCCCCGAGCTTCCCAAGGCCCCCACCGAGGAGCTGCTCCTATCCATGACCTTCGACAAGCCTGGGTGGCTGCTGCCGGGGGAGACCATCGCCAGTGTCGTGTCGGGGAGCTGGACCTGCCAGGTCTACTCGGGGGAGGACGCGACTCCCATGGCCATGATCTCGGGCGCGGCTACCATCACAGGCACCGAGATCTCGCAGCTCGTGATTGGCGGCCTAGAGGAGGTGGTCTACCTCTTCCTTTGCACCTTCCTCACCAACACCGGCCGGACCCTCGTGGGGCGGGCCCTGCTGCGGGTGGCAACAGTCTAGCCCGGGGGACTGCTGGGGGACTGCTTTCGAAAATCAAAGGCAATTTTCAGCACTTACGCCCACACCTAGCCAATCGAATATAGAGGAAATTGGACCCAAGAAAAAGCCCCGAAACCTAGTGGCTGCGGGGCTTTGTTTGTTGGTGTACCCGACTGGGGTCGAACCAGCGACCTTTGGCTTCGGAGGCCAACGCTCTATCCAACTGAGCTACGGGTACTGCGGATTCCATGATGGCTTCGATCGGGGTTTCGTTCAAGGCTGGGTGCCCGGATCGGCGCGATCAGGGCCGCAGCGCGTCGCTGCCCGACGCTCCAGACGCACCGAGCGCCTGTGACCCGGGAGTCACATTGCGGGGAAATCCTCGACTCGCATCGGTGCTAAGGCGTGGCTGGGCTACTCTAAAGGCCACTTCCAATGGGTGGACCATGCGCAAGCCCTTCTCGGTGACGGTCACCTCAGTTTCCTTCGTGCTGCTGCACCTGGCCTGTCTGGCGGCCATCTGGCTGGCTTTCTCCTGGAAGCTGGTGGCCCTCTGTGTGGTGATGTACCTGGTCCGCATGTTCGCGGTGACGGCGGGGTATCACCGCTACTTCAGCCACCGCACCTACAAGATGGGGCGGGTACCCCAGTTCCTCATGGCCTTCGTGGCCCAGACCTCGGCCCAGAAGGGCGTGCTCTGGTGGGCGGCCCACCACCGGCACCACCACCGCTATTCGGATACCCCCCAGGACCTGCACTCGCCCGTGACCGATGGTTTCTGGTGGTCCCACGTGGGCTGGATTCTCTCCGATGCGCACGATCGCTACGACACCCGCTCCATCGAAGACTTCGGAAAGTACCCCGAGCTGCGCTTCCTGGATGCCTACCACTGGATCTGCCCCTGGCTGCTCGGCACCGCCACCTTTGCCTTCGGCCATTGGACGGGGATTGGCGCCTGGGAGTCCCTCGTCTGGGGGTTTGTGATCTCCACGGTGCTTCTGTGGCACGGGACCTTCTGCATCAACTCATTGACCCACGTCTGGGGCACCCGGCGGTTCGACACCGGTGATCAGAGCCGCAACAACCTCCTGCTGGCCTTGATCACGCTGGGAGAGGGGTGGCACAACAATCACCACCACTTTCAGGCCAGCTGCCGACAGGGTCTGCGCTGGTGGGAGGTCGACCCCACGTACTACCTCTTGAAGGCGATGAGCTGGGTTCACATCGTGCGAGACATTCGCTCGTTCCCCCCCTCCGTGATGGAGGCCGCCAGGCCATGAGTCGCGTCGCGGTCATTGGTGCCGGGGTCGCAGGGCTCTCGGCCGCTTGGCTCCTGAGCCGCGACCATGAGGTCTGGGTCTTCGAGAAGGACGGTCGCATTGGTGGCCACACCCACACGGTGTCGGTGGCCAGCCCGGAAGGGCCTGTCCCGGTAGATACGGGATTCATCGTCCACAACCGGGAAAACTACCCCTTGTTCATTCGCCTCATGGACGAGCTGGGGGTAGAGACAGCCCCGAGCGACATGAGCTTTGCCGTGAGCGGCAACACCCATCCCTGGTGCAGTCGTGGGCTCGATGGGCTGTTCACGGAACGGCGCCATCTGGTGACCCCGGCGTTCTACCGGCTCTGGCTGGAGGTGATCCGCTTCAACCGGTTGGCCCGGTCGTTGCTCGATCAACCCGAAGTCGGTGGGCCCACGCTCGGGGAGTATCTGAACCGGCACCGGTTCTCCAGACGCTTCCGGGCCGAGTATCTCTACCCCATGGCCGGGGCTGTCTGGTCCACAGTCTTGAAGGACATGGAAGCCTTTCCGGCAGTCACGCTGGTGCGGTTCTTCCACAACCATGGTTTTCTGGGGATTACCACCCACCATCCCTGGCGGACCATCGCCGGCGGCACCGCCCGGTACCTGGAGCCGCTCTCCCGGCCCTTCCGGGACCGGATTATCACCGGCGCGCGCATCATCAGCGTGCACCGTTCTGCGGCAGGTGTGTTCCTGCACCTCGAAGGCCAAGACACGCTGCAGTTCGACCACCTGGTCCTGGCCTGTCACGGTGACCAGGTGCTGCCACTCCTGGCGAGTCCGAGCCCGCAGGAACGAGAGATCCTCGGCGCCTTCCGCAGCAACGTCAGTCCCACGGTGCTGCACCGGGATCCAGCCCTGCTGCCCGCTAGGCGGCGGGGCTGGGCCTCCTGGAATTTTCGCCAGCATGGCGACGCGGGTCGGCTGGTGCTCACCTATCACATGAACCGCCTGCAACCCCTGGCCACCCGGCAGGACTGGTTCGTGAGCCTGCACGCGGAAGACCTTCTGATCCCCGAGGCCATCGTCGGGCGCTATGCCTATGAGCACCCGCGCTACACCCAGGCCGCCATTCAGGCCCAGGCCCGGTGGGGGGACATCAGCGGGGTCCGCTCCGTCGAAGGCCGCACCCACTACGCCGGCGCCTACTGGGGCTACGGCTTCCATGAGGACGGCGTTCGTTCGGGAATCCGGGTGGCACGTGACCTGGGGGTCACATGGTAATCCACACCACCCATGCGGGAGGTCTCGTGCATCCGCGCAGCGGATGCCGAGTGGACGGCGTTCGTTCGGGAATCCGGGTGGCGCGTGACCTGGGGGTCACATGGTAATCCACACCACCCATGCGGGAGGTCTCGCGCATCCGCGCAGCGGATGCCGAGTGGACGGCGTTCGTTCCGGAATCCGTGTGGCACGTGACCTGGGGGTCACATGGTAATCCACACCACCCATGCGGGAGGTCTCGTGTATCCGCGTAGCGGATGCCGAGTGGACGGCGTTCGTTCGGGAATCCGGGTGGCACGTGACCTGGGGGTCACATGGTAATCCACACCACCCATGCGGGAGGTCTCGCGCATCCGCGCAGCGGATGCCGAGTGGACGGCGTTCGTTCGGGAATCCGGGTGGCGCGTGACCTGGGGGTGCCATGGTGACCCCAGCGCCCGAACCCGCCCTCTACATCGGGGAAGTCCGGCATCGGCGCTTCCACCCGAAGGCCCATGCCTTCCGGTATCCCCTGTTCATGGCGTTCCTGGATGTGGACCGCATCCCCGAACTCTGCCAGGTCTCCCGGTTGCTGAGCTATGGCCGGTGGAACTGGGCCGCTTTCCACGAGGAGGACCAGTTCGGGGATCCGTCGCTGCCCCTGCGGGAGCGACTGCGACAGGACGCGGCGGCCAAGGGACACACCCTGCCCGAGGGACCCATCTACCTGCTGACCCACCTCCGCTACCTCGGCATCTGTTTCAACCCTGTGAGCTATTTCTACTGCTACGACCGCCAGGGCGCCCTGACGCTCATCATGGCCCAGGTGTCCAACACACCCTGGCGGGAGCGTCACACCTACTGGATGCCGGTGGTCACCGGCCATCAGTCCGAGGGGGGCGTCAGCTTCGACGTTCTCAAGGCCTTCCATGTCAGCCCCTTCATGCCCATGGACTGTCGGTACCGCTGGGCCTTCACACCTCCCGCCGAGCGCCTGAACGTGCACATCGCCGAGTTCAATTGTCTAGATTTATTTTTCGACGCCACACTGAATCTCCGGAAATATTCTTGGACAGCAAGCATCCTAAGAAGCACCCTCATCCGATTCCCCTGGATGACCTTCAAGGTGCTGCTCGCCATTCACTGGGAGGCTTTCTGGCTATGGATCAAGCGCGTGCCGGTGTACACCCATCCCGGACCTACCTCCCACCCAACACCGCCCCCGCCTTCGCCCAGCGCCTCCTCCTGAAGGCCCTGGCTGGCATTCGCGAAGGGCGCCTGGAGTTGGAAGTCCAAGGCCAGTCCCACGCCTTCGGCGACCCGGGTTCCCCGCTGCGGGCCCGGGTGCGCATCCACGACCCGCGGGCCTTCCGCGCGGGCCTGCTGCACGGGGAAGTGGGTCTTGGGGAAGCCTACATGGCCGGCTGGTGGGATGCGGATGACCTGGTAGCTGTGGTCCGAATGGCCGTGCGCAACATGGCGGCCTTTGATCAGGGGGGCGGGCTCCTCGGGCGGCTCGGCAAGGCCGCGAACCGCCTGCTGCACCGCCGGCGTCGGAACCACGTGGAAGGTTCCCGACGCAACATCGGCCACCACTACGACCTGGGGAACGACTTCTACCGCCTCTGGCTGGACCCAAGCCTGGCCTATTCCTGTGCCTGCTTCGAGACCCCCGGCCAGGATCTGGCTGCCGCTCAGGTGGCCAAGTTCGAGCTGATCTGCCGCAAGCTGGACCTCGGCGCGGAGGACCACCTCCTGGAGATCGGCACGGGGTGGGGCGGCTTCGCCCTTCATGCCGCCCGCACCCGGGGCTGCCGCGTCACCACCACCACCATCAGCCGCCAGCAGTTCGACTATGCCCAGGAGCTCTTCCAGCGGGAGGGAGTGGCACACCTCATCGAGCTGCGCCTGGAGGACTACCGGCATCTCGTCGGGCAATTCGACAAGGCCGTCAGCATTGAGATGTTCGAAGCCGTGGGGCTGGAGTTCTACGACACCTACTTCGGGGCCGTGGATCGCCTGCTCAAGCCGGGCGGACGGTTCCTCCTGCAGACCATCACCATGAACGAACCGCACTTTGCCGATTACATCCGGCAGAGCGATTGGATCCAGAAGCACATCTTCCCCGGGGCCGAGCTGGCCTCCCTGTCGCGGGTGCTGGCCTCCGTGGGCCGCGTCACGCACATGAACCTGCATCACCTGGAAGACATCGGCCTGCACTATGCCCATACCCTCCATGCCTGGCGACAGCGCTTTCACGCCAACTTGGAGGCGGTCCGCACCCAGGGCTTCGACGAGACCTTCATCCGCATGTGGGACTACTACCTGGCCTACTGCGAGGGGGCCTTTGCGGAACGCTATATCGGCGACGCCCAGCTGCTGCTGGCCAAGGCCGATGGGACCAACTCCCTCTTTCACGAGCCATGGTGATGCGGGGCCTGTGGATCGTTGCCCTCGCAGTGTTCGCCGCCATGGTGGCTGTAACCACCTGGGCGAGCCTGGACGCCAACCTCCTGGTGGGTTTCCAACGCGTGCTGGCGGAGCGCTGGGGCGTGGCCACGCTCTTTGATGCCTACTTCGGCTTCCTCTGGTTCTGGCTGTGGATCGCATACAAGGAGGCCTCTCCGGGCCGCAGCCTGCTCTGGCTGGTACTCCTCCTGGCGCTGGGCAACCTGGCCATGGCTGCCTACGTGATGATCCAGCTCGCCCGCAGGAAGCCCGGCGAGGGCGTCGAGCAGCTGCTGCTGCGGCGGGCCCGATGAGCTGGGTGCGGCGGCGCGTCCGGGACCCCCTGCTGGCCCTGCTGAGAACGGGCCTGACACCCAAGGGCCTGGCCTGGAGCGTGGCCGCAGGCCTGGCCTTGGGCACCTTCCCCATGCTGGGCAGCACCACGCTGCTCTGCGCCGGAGCCGCCTTCGCCTTCCGGCTGAACCAGCCCGCCATGCAGCTGGTGAACTACCTCGCCTATCCCCTGCAGCTGGCCCTGCTCATCCCCTTCATCCGCTTCGGCGAGCGCTTGTTCGGGGCCGAGCCCATGCCCCTGTCGCTGACGGGGATGCTGCAGGCCCTGAACACCGACACCCTGGGCACCATCGCCCTGTTCTGGTCGCGGATCTGGCACGCCTGCGTGGTCTGGGCGCTGCTGGCCCTGCCGCTCATGGCCCTGCTGGCCTGGCTGCTGCGGCCGGGCTTCGAGGCCGCTGCCAGCCGCTTCCGGGAGGAGCCGGCATGATCCAGGCCGCCCTGCTCGGCGCCGGGTTGTTGAGCCTGCTCCAGGTTGGTTTCTGGTTCTGGCAGTGCCGCACCCGCAATGCCGGCTGGGTGGATGTGGGCTGGGCCCTGGGCCTGGCGGTGATGGCCCTCCTGGCGGCTGCGCTAGGCCCAGCCCCCCTGGCGCGGAGGCTGCTGGTGGGGACGCTCGGCGGCCTGCATGGCCTGCGCCTGGGCCTGCACCTCTGGCGCCGGGTGGACACGGACCCCCATGAGGATGGCCGGTACCAGGCCATTCGCGCCGCCTGGAAGACGAACCTGAACCTGAAATTCTTCGGATTCTTTCAGGGCCAGGCCCTGCTGGATGTCCTGCTGGGCTGGCCCTTCCTGCTGGTGGCCTGGAACCCTGCACCGAGCCTGCACCCGCTGGAGCTGGCCGGGGCGGGACTCTGGCTGGTGGCCTGGCTGGGCGAAGGGCTGGCGGACCGGCAGCTCCGCCGCTTCAAGGCCCGGGCCGACCAGCGCGGGAAGACCTGCCGCGAGGGCCTCTGGCGGTACTCACGGCATCCGAACTACTTCTTCGAGTGGCTGGTCTGGGTGGCCTACCTGCTGGTGGCCCTCCCCGCACCGTTGGGGTGGACGGCCCTCTGGGCGCCCCTCCTCATGCTCTACTTCCTCCTGAGGGTCACGGGGATTCCCTACACCGAGGCCCAGAGCCTCCGGAGTCGGCCCGAGGACTACGCCCGCTACCAGCGGGAGACCTCCGCCTTCATCCCCTGGTTTCCCAAGGTGCCCGCATGATCGACGTCCTTCTCGCCGCCGGGGTGATTCCCGATGTCCTCATCCGGCTCCGCATCCGGCAGCTGCTGCGGCAGCGACTGGCGGAGGAAGGGGAGGGTGGCCTCGAGGTGGCCCACGAGCGGTTCCGCCGGCACCTAGCCGAATGGGAGGCCGGACCCATCGCGGTGAACACCCTGGAGGCCAACGAGCAGCACTACGAGGTGCCCCCACGGTTCTTCGAGCTCGTGCTGGGCCCGCGGCTGAAATACAGCTCTGCCCTGTTCGAGCGGGCGACCTCGGGCCTCGGCGGGGCCGAGGAGGCCATGCTGGCCCTGACCTGCGAGCGGGCCCAGCTGGCAGCGGGCCAGACCATCCTGGAGCTGGGCTGCGGCTGGGGGAGCCTGACCCTGTGGATGGCGGAGCGGTATCCGACCTGTCGAATCACTGGCGTCTCAAATTCCCGGGACCAGCGGGCCTTCATCCTGGCCCGGGCGGCGGAGCGGGGGCTCACCAATGTGGACATTCTTACCGCCGACATGAACACCTTCGAGGCCCCCGGCACCTACGACCGGGTGGTAAGCGTGGAGATGTTCGAACACATGCGCAACCACCGCGAGCTCATGGCCCGCGTCGCTCGCTGGCTCAAGCCGGGTGGGGTGCTGTTCGTGCACATCTTCACCCACCGCGAGCACACCTACCCCTTCGAGGTGCGGGACGCCTCCGACTGGATGGCGAAGCACTTCTTCACCGGAGGCATCATGCCGTCCGACGGGTACCTCATGCGGTTCCAGGAGGTGCTGCGGCTGGAGGACCACTGGCGGGTGAGCGGCACCCACTACCAAGCCACCGCCGAAGCCTGGCTGCGCAACCAGGACCGCCACAAGGCGGAGATCCTGGCGCTGTTCCGCGCGGGCTACGGCGCCGAGGCGCGCTGGCGTTTCGCCCAGTGGCGGATCTTCTTCATGGCCTGTGCCGAGCTCTGGGGCTACCGGGGCGGCACCGAGTGGTTCGTCAGCCACTACCGCTTCCGCCGGCCCTGATCCCTGGCTAGGCTGTTGGAACCTGGATATTTGGAGCCATGAGCATGAGCGAGACGCCGGCCCGCAAACCTTCGGTCATTCGGAAGCGCTTCCCCTGGGGCTGGCTGGTGCTCGCAGTGGTCGCCCTGCTGGCCGTCGGGGGCTTCGTCGCGGTTCAGGGTGGGCCCGTGTCCGTGAGCGTGACCGCGCCCACCATCTTCAAGGCGGGCGAGCGCAATCCCCTGGTCACCGCTTCGGGCTACCTGGTGGCCCGCACCCGAGCCACCCTCTCGAGCAAGGTGCTGGGGCGGGTGAGCTGGCTAGGGGTGCAGGAGGGCAGCCGCGTCCAGAAGGGGCAGGTGCTCGCCCGCCTCGAGTCGCCGGATCTGGCGGCGAGCCGCGACCAAGTGAAAGCCCAGCTCGACCAGGCCAAAGTGGACCTCGACCGCGCCCTGAAACTGGAAGCCCAGGGCATCCAGGATGTGGCTTCCGTGGACCGGCTGCGGAGCCAGAAGCTGACCCTGGAGGCCTCCCTGGCCTACCAAAACGCCCTGCTGGACAGCATGGCGCTGAAGGCACCCTTCAGCGGAGTCGTCACCCAGAAGCTCTCCGAGGTCGGTGAGACCGTGGCCCCCGGCAGTGCCGGCGGCGCCAATGCCATCAACGCCATCCTGGTCATGGCGGACTTCGACACCCTGGAGGTGGAAGTGGAGGTCAATGAAGCCTCCATTGTGAAGCTCCGGCGGGGCATGCCGGCGGAGATCCGCGTGGACGCACTGGAGGGGCAGGGCACGCGGTCCGTGCTGAAGGGCCGGCTGCGGGAGATCTATCCCAGCTCCAACCGTCAGAAAGCCGTGGTCATCGTGCGCGTGGCCCTCGTGGAGCGGGATCCCCTACTGGTGCCGGACATGGGCGCGAAGGTTACCTTCCTGGGCGAGCCCTACACCCAGGACGCGGTGGTGCTGGGGCGGGAACAAGTGAAGCGCCAGGACGGGCGCGCCTACGCCTGGGTGGTGGAAGGAGGGGCAGCCGTGCAGAAACCCTTGGCCGTGCTGGCGGAGAACCCGATCGGCCTGGAGGTGAGCGGCATCCCGCAGACTGCCCAGCTGATCGTGGCGCCGCCGGAATCCCTCAAGGCCGGGGCCAAGGTGAAGGTCAAGCCCTGATGCCGGCCGACCGCTTCGACCTGGGCGGGGGCGAGCCCATCATCACCCTGCGGGACGTGGCCAAGAGCTACTGGCGCGAGACGCTGGAGATCCCGGTGCTCCAGGGCATCGACCTGGAAGTCCCCCGGGGAGCCTATGTGGCGTTGATGGGCCCTTCCGGCAGCGGGAAGACGACGCTGCTGAACCTCGTGGCCGGCATCGACCGGCCCACCGGCGGCAGCCTCCAGGTCTGCGGCCACGAGTTGAACGACCTGGATGACGATGAGCTGGCCGCCTGGCGCAATGCCCATGTGGGCTTCATCTTCCAGAACTACAACCTGGTACCCGTGCTGGATGCCTTCGAGAATGTGGAACTGCCCCTTCTACTGAGCAGGGCGGGGCGGGGGGAGCGCCGGGACCGGGTGGAGCAGGCCCTGGCCCTCGTCAACCTGACCGACCGCATGCGCAACTATCCGCGGCAGCTGAGCGGCGGCCAGGAACAGCGGGTGGCCATCGCGCGGGCCATCGTCACCGACCCCGACCTGCTGGTGGCCGACGAGCCCACCGGCGCCCTGGATGCCAAGAACGCCGAGGAGGTGCTGGCCTTCATGGAACGCCTCAACACCGAGCTGGGCAAGACCATCGTCATGGTCACCCACGACCCCAAAGCGGCCTTTCATGCGCGGCACCAGATCCACCTGGAGAAGGGCGTGCTGGACAAGGCCGTCGAGGTGAACCGATGAGGCCACGTGCCGCGCATGAGCATCATGGAGGCTCCACCTCCGCCGAGCCGCAGCGCGGCGAGCGGGAGCAGAGCGCGGGGCGCTCTGCGATAGGTGGAGGGCACCAGATCCACCTGGAGAAGGGCGTGCTGGACAAGGCCGTCGAGGTGAACCGATGAGGCCACGTGCCGCGCATGAGCATCATGGAGGCTCCACCTCCGCCGAGCCGCAGCGCGGCGAGCGGGAGCAGAGCGCGGGGCGCTCGGCGATAGGTGGAGGGCACCAGATCCACCTGGAGAAGGGCGTGCTGGACAAGGCCGTCGAGGTGAACCGATGAACCGCCGGAGCCTCTGATGCGCTGGCTGGCGCTCATCTGGAAGAGCCTCCTGCGCTCCAAGCGCCGCACCCTGCTCATCGTGGGCAGCCTCGTGCTGTCTGTGTTCACGGTGGCCGTCCTGCAGAGCCTCCTGACCACCCTCAATGCCGTGACGAACAATCCCAACTCCAGCAACCGGCTTGTGGTGCGCCACAAGAGCGGCCTCACCCAGATGCTGCCCCGCAGCTATGAGGCCTACCTCAAGCAGCAGCCCGAGGTGGAAACGGTCTGCGCCATCCAGTGGTTCGGAGGGTACTACCAGGACCCCCGCAATTTCTTCGCGAACTTCGCCAGCGATGAAGCCACCCTCTTCCAGACCTTCCGCGAGGAATTCGGGGTGGCGAACCTCACTGAAGCCCAGATGAAGGACTACCTGCGTGACGGCGCCGGGTGCATCGTGGGCGAGAGCCTGGCCCGGAAGAACGGCTGGAAAGTGGGGGATGTGGTGCCCCTCACTGGCACCATCTTCCCCATCAACCCGCGCCTCACCATCCGGCTCATCTATCGCAGTCCCAAGCCCTCGGACGAGAACGTCCTGCACTTCCACTACAAGGTGCTGGAGGAGGGCGTGCCCCGGATGAAGGGCCTCTGCGGGTCCTTTTGGCTCCGGGCCCACCGGCCCGAGGACATCCCCCGCCTCATCGAACGGGTCGACCGGCACTACGCCAACAGCGCCTACGAGACCCTCACGGAGACAGAGAACGCCTTCAACCTCAGCTTTGTGAAAATGCTCGGCAACATCGGGGCCATCATCCAGGGAATCACGGCCGCAGTGGTGGTCGCCATCCTCATCGTCACGGGCAACACCATGGCCACGGCGATCCGGGAACGCACCTCAGAGATCGCCGTCTTCCGAGCCATGGGCTTCTCCGCGGGCCGCGTCCTGGGGCTCCTGCTGGCGGAAGGCATCCTGCTGGTGGGTGCGGGGGGCGCTCTCGGCGTGCTGCTCGCCAAGCTGGCCGCCGGGGGCGTCAGGGGTTCCCTGGGCGCGGCCATGCCGTTCTTCGCGGACTTCGCGATCCTGCCCCAGACCATCTTCGCCTGCCTGCTCGGGGCGCTTGGCATCGGCCTGCTGGCCACTTTCGTGCCTGCCTACGCGGCCACCCGGCGCCCCATCACCGAGGGGCTGAAGGCCGTCGGATGATCGTCGGACTCGTCCTTCTCCTGCCCATCTCGGCCTACCTGCTCTGGCTCCTCTGGGCCCTGCTGGCCTACCCCATCCCGCTGAGCTACAACCTGCGCTCGCTCTGGCAACGCAAGGTCTCCTCCTTCAGCACGGCCGCCGCCATCGCCCTGGTGGTGGGCATCTTCGTGGTGGTGCTGAGCCTGGCGCAGGGTCTTTCCAAGGCCTTCGTGACCAGCGGACGGCCGGACCAGGTCCTGGTGCTGCGGCCCAACGCCCGGTTCGAGCTCAACAGCTCCATCGAGCGGGATCGCATCCGCATCCTCAAGGTGGATCCCCTCATCAAGCGCAACGCGGAGGGGGCCATGGCCAGCGCCGAGTCGGTGGTGGTGAAGCTCTTCCCCATGGCCGATGGCACCGACACCAATGTCACCGTGCGCGGCCTGGAGGCCATGGGCATCACCCTCCGGCCCCAGGTCCATCTGGTGCGGGGGCGGTGGTTCCGGCCGGGGCTCAGCGAAGTGGTGGTGCCGCGCAAGATGCAGGGACGCTTCCAGGGCATGGAACTGGGCCGGAGCCTGCGCATGGGCGGTCGGGACTGGCTCATCGTCGGCGCCTTCGATGCCGGCGGCGCCAGCTACGAAAGTGAGGTCTGGTCCGATGTCCGGGACGTCATGCAGGCCTTTCGCCGGGAGTCCTATTCCGTCCTGCTGGCCCGGCTGCGGGATCCCAGCAGGCTGGAGACCTTCGCGAAGGGCGTGGAGGACGACAAGCGACTGAAGCTGGAGGTCATCCGGGAGACGGACTACTTCAAGGAACTCACCAAGGCGGGCGACCCCATCAAGATCCTCGGCAACCTCATCACGCTGATCCTCACCGGAGCGGCCATTTTCGCTGCCATGAACACCATGTATGCGGCAGTGGCTGGCCGCACCAAGGAGATCGGCACCCTCCGCGCCCTCGGCTTCCGCCAGCGGGAGATCCTGGCCAGCTTCCAGCTGGAGAGCATCGTCCTCTGCTTGGCGGGGGGGGTGATCGGTTCCGGACTCGCCCTCCTGGCCAACGGCATCCAGACCGGCACGACGAGCTTCGAGACTTTCAGCGATGTCAGCTTCGCCTTCACCATCACCCCGGGCCTCATGGCCCAGGGGGTGGTCTTCAGCCTGGTTATGGGCCTGCTCGGGGGATTCCTGCCGGCCTGGCGGGCCAGCCGCATCCCCCTGACGGAGGCGATGAAGGGTGGGTAGGACGGCTGTCCCTGCCGCGCACTTGGGCCCTTCGGGCCTGGCGTTTGCGGAGGCCGGGGTGATGCTCAGCCCGCCGGGTGCCCGGCTCGGCACGCTGCTGGGGCAGCGTCCCTTGCCACCCGGCTGGGCTTCGCCCTGCCGGGCCAGCCGCATCCCCCTGACGGAGGCGATGAAGGGTGGGTGACCCACGCCATCCTGATTCCCTCCGCCCCGGGTCCCGGGTCCCGGCTCCGCAGGCTGCCCCGCAGCCTGCTCCACCACCCGGCGGTCGGGAGATGCTCAGCCCGCCGGGTGCCCGGCTCGGAACGGCGCTGGGGCAGCGCCCCTCGCCACCCGGCTGGGCTTCGCACCGGGGGGTGCTTGTATGCAACAACCCATTGCTAACGTGTATCTTTTTTTTGCTTACGTGAAATATGCAGAGAATGGTGGTTGACTGGCCTCGCCATGCGATGCACCCTTGGGCATCGCAGTTCCCTAAACCGGAGGACCCCGTGGACCGTGAACTCTTGAAGGGCAGCACCCCTCTGCTGTTGCTGTCGCTGCTGTGCGAGGGTCCCATGTACGGGTACCAGATCATCGAGACCGTTCGGCAGCGCACGGGAGGAGCCTACACCCTGAAGGAGGGTGCCTTGTACCCGGCCCTCCACAAGCTGGAAGCCACCGAGTTCATCGCCTCCTACTGGGAGACCCAGGACAACGGCCGTGAGCGGCGATACTACGCCATCCAGCCTGCCGGAGAGGCCTTCCTCGCCGCCAAGAAGCAGGAATGGAACCAGTTCGTGGACATGGTCCAGGTCTTCGTCGGGCCCAAGGAATAGGACCAGTCATGTTTCGCGCCCTGGAGGCCTATCTCAGCCAGGTGGGCTCAGGCCTCAAGGGGCTGTCCCGGTGGCGGCGGGCAACCCTCCTCCGGGAGCTGGAGGCCCACCTGCTCGACGAGGCGGAAGCCCGGGGCATCCAGAGTGAATCCGCCATGGCCTCCCTGCTGTCCGAGAAGGAACACCCGGCCCTCCTGGCCGAGGAACTGGCGGCCGGGGAAGGGCAGGACGCCAACCACCGCGGGGGGACCGCCCTTGCGGCCGGCATGATCATCGGCCTCGCCACCGGGGGCCACATGTGGTTCGAGGGGTGGCGCTGGTACATCCTGCTCGCCTTCGCCGCAGCGCAGGGCCTGGCCGTGGGCGCTGGTTACTTCTGGGTCCGACGCCACTGGCTGCGCCTGGCCCCCTGGGCCCGGACCGCCCTGGCGGTGCTGATCACCCTGCTGCTGTCGATCCCGCTGGGATTCACCACCCACCATGGGTTCAAGCCCACCCGGCTGCTGTATGGGGCCTTCACGGGTTACCTGCTGGAGCGGCACAGCCAGGAGCGCCCCCTCTGGCAGACCCTCCTGGAGCCCATCGCCTTCACGGCCCTCATGTTCTTCATCGAGGCCGGGGTGCTGGGACGGGTGCGCTTCCAGTGGAGCCAGGTGCCCCTGGAGCTCAGCTTCAACGCCACCATCCTGCTGAGCGTGATGCTGGCGGTCCGACTCCGTCGCCTGCTGGCGGAGCGCCGAGTGCTCATGCCCCAGGAACAGGCCTGACCCCTGCGGGGGGCCGCAGGCCGAGGTGGCTCGCCCCGGGGGCTCCGGGCCTGGAAAGTGGGGCGCCCTGGATGGCCAGCCTTCGGCCAGGGAATGCCCCTTGAGTCAGAAGGGATCCAGCGCTAGACTGGTCGTCTTGCGTGGACAAGCCGCGTGCAGATACCCCGCTCATGGGGGCATCCGGTCGGTCCCAGGAGGAAAGCCATGAAAGAGAAGATGCACCCCGAGCTGCACGACGTAAAGGTCCACTGCGCCTGCGGCAATGAGTTCATGACGCGCTCCACCAAGAAGGAGCTGCGCGTGGAAATCTGCTCCAACTGCCATCCGTTCTTCACAGGCAAGCAGCGCCTGATGGACACCGAAGGCCGCGTGGAGAAGTTCAACAAGAAGTACGCGAAGAAGGAAGCCGCCGTCGTCGAAGCCGCCCCCGAGGCCGCCCCGACCACGACCGAAGCCTAGCTGCACCATTCCGAGGGAGGGGCCGATTCGTCGGCCCCTCCTTTTGTTTATCCCCTCCGGGGTTCCCTGCCGCCCCATTGACGCCTGCCCTCCACTGGAGAAGTGAACCATGCTCGATCAGCTTGAAGCCGTCGAAGCCCGCTTCCAGGAAGTGGAGGCGCAGCTGCAGGATCCGGCGATCGTGTCGGACGCCAAGCGCCTCCGGGAGCTGTCCAAGCTGCGGGCAGAGCTGGAACCGGTGGTACTGGTCTTCCAGGCTCACCGTACCCGCCTCAAACAGCTGGAGGAGGCCGAGTCCATCCTGGCCGACAAGACCATGGATGCGGACTTCCGGGAGATGGCCGAGCTGGAGATTCCGGATCTGAAGAAGGCCATCGCCGAGGGTGACGCTGAGATCAAACGGCTGCTCGTCCCCAAAGACCCCATGGACGCCAAGAACGTGATTCTCGAGGTCCGCGCAGGTACTGGTGGCGAGGAGGCGGCCCTGTTTGCAGGAGAAATATTCCGAATGTATCTCCGGTTCGCGGAGCGCCGGGGGTTCAAGGTCTCGGTGCTGGACGAGAGCGAGGCCGATGCGGGCGGGCTCAAGGATGCCACCGCCGAGATCCAGGGTGAGGGTGCCTACAGCCTCTTCCGCTTCGAGAGCGGCGTGCACCGGGTGCAGCGTGTGCCCAAGACCGAGACCCAGGGCCGCATCCACACCTCGGCCTGCACGGTGGCGGTGATGCCCGAAGCCGAGGAGGTGGACGTCGAGATCCACCAGAAGGACCTCCGGGTCGATACCTTCTGCTCGGGCGGGAAGGGCGGCCAGAGCGTCAACACCACCTATTCCGCGGTCCGCCTGACGCACCTGCCCACCAACACCGTGGTCCAGTGCCAGGATGAGCGCAGCCAGATCAAGAACATGGCCAAGGCCATGACGGTGCTGCGCAGCCGCCTGCTCCAGAAAGCCCAGGACGAAGCCGACGCGGTCCACTCCGCCATGCGGAAATCACAGGTGGGCAGTGGAGACCGCAGCGAGAAGATCCGCACCTACAACTTCCCTCAGGGACGGGTCACCGACCACCGCATCGGAGTGACCATCCATCAGATCGACAACTTTATGCAGGGCCAGATCGAGCCGATCCTCGAACCCTTGCGCGCCGCTTTCGAAGCAGAACGGCTGCAGGCGCTGGAGGCCTGAGCGGGGCTGCGAGGACTGCCAGACAGACCAACGGGAGGCCAAGCCTCCCGTTGGGGTGGGCAGCCGACCGGTGGGCGGCCGGGTTATCTACTTCCTCAGCGTCACCCGCTCCGGCGCCGTCAGGCTGAAGGCGACAGGCTTGGCAGCGGGGATCCGGATCACCGTGTCGGCCGTGCCGGCCGCCACGGCGGTACCGGCGGCCGCCCCGAGGGCGGCACCGCCCAGGGCGTGGTCGTTCTTGTTCTTCTTGTCCGAGAGGATGCCGATGAGGGCTCCCAAGGCCGCCCCGCCGCCGATGTACTTGGCGTTGCGCTCACCCTTGGCTGTGGCGACCACCACGTGGGTGTCCGTGTCGATGCCCACGCCAGCGATCTCCGTGAGGCGGATGCCCAGGGCCCCCTGGCCGTTGCTCAGGCGGCCGGCGGCCGCACTCTGGGTGACGACGCCCCGGACGGGACTCCCAGCGCTCCAGACCAGCTTGCCGTCCTGGACCACATCCGAGGCCAGGGTCCCCTCCCAGGGATCTCCGGCCACGTCCTTGTCGGTGCCGAGATCGCGGGCCAGGCTGATCTCCAGCTTGGTACCGATCGGCACGTCCACCACCACGGGCTTGGGGGCCTCCGGGGCCTTGGCGAGGGTGGCGGCTTCCGCCTTGCGGACTTCGACCCGCCGCTTCGCGTCAGCGACCTGCCGTTCCAGGGCCTTTACCTGGGATTTGGTGACCTGTTTGACCGTCTCGGCATCGTCACCGGTGACCTTGCCGGACTTGGCTTCGGTGAGTTGCTGCTCCAGCTGGGCAACACGGGCTTCGGCGGCCTTGGCGGCCTCCTCGGCCTGGAGGGCGGCTTCGCTTTTGTGGTTGCAGCCCAGCGCCAGCAGCATAGTGCCTGCCAGGACCGCGGGAATCAGGGTGGTACGCATGGAGCCTCCTGGGGTGGGTTCAGCGTGCCGTATAGTATGGCATCCCGAATGGGAACCCACCCATGGCCCGACCCGACCTCAATCCCCGCGGCGAATCCGTGCTGCGCACCCTCATCGAGACCTACCTCGAGGCCGGGGAGCCTGTGGGTTCCCGGCTCCTGGCCAAGCGCTACCCGGAGCCCCTGTCCAGCGCCACCATCCGAAACGTGTTGTCCGACCTTGAAGATGAGGCCCTGGTGGCCCAGCCCCATACCTCCGCAGGCCGGATCCCCACCGAGCGGGCCTACCGGTACTATGTGGACCGCTGGATGCAGGCGCAGCCGCCGGGTCCGGAGACGGAGGGGCGGCTGGCGGCGGCGCTGGAGGGGTTGGACCTGGACCCGGAAGCCTGGGCGCGGCATGCCAGCCGAACCCTGGCCGAGGTCATGGGGGGGGTCTGCGTGGCGCTGCCGCTGCCCTTTCTTCAGAGCCGCCTGGTGCGGCTGGAGTTCGTGCCGGTGGGCACCGGCCGCCTGGTGGCCGTGTGGGTGGGCAGCCTTGGGGAAGTGGAGCACCGACTCATGGAGAATCCCTGGAACCACTCCCCAGAGGTGCTCACGGAACTGGGCAATTTCGCCACAGCCGAATTTTCGGGGCTCACCCTGGCGGAACTGCGGGCCCGACTCCTGGTGGCCTTGCAGACGGGTGCCAAGGCAGGGGAGACCCTGCGGCAGCGCCTTCGGGAGCTGGCCGACCGGTGGCCGGAGGATCCCGGCGCCGGAGATCCCCCCATCCTGGTCTCCGGGCTGGGCAGCCTCGGGGGCCTGCCTGAGTTCGAGGACCTGGCGCGATTCCGGGATCTGGTGGCCGCCTTCGAGGAGCATGGGCGGTTGGCCCGGCTGCTGAACGCCTTTGCGGACCCAGCCTCGGAGAAAATCCACCTGCTCCTTGGCACCGAAAACCCTTATTTCGAGACCTGGCCGCTGGCCACCGCCGTGCGCACCGTAGCGCTGGGGCCCGCAGGGTTCGTGACCTTTGCCCTGGTGGGCCCGCTGCGCATGGACTACGGCAGGGTGATGGGGGGGCTGCAGTGGTGGTCCCGTCAGATCCAGAAGCGGCAGGACTTTGCCTGAGGCTGGCCAGGCCGTCATGAAACATGCTTATACTGCTGCGATGCCTATCGATATCCCTCCGCATTCAGACCCCCAGCCCGAGCCACCCCTGGGTGACGCGGAGGATCTTGTGGACCTCAATCTGGACGAAACGCTGGACGAGGATCTGCAGGCGGTGGCGGATGAGGTCGCCTCGGGATACCACACCCAGGTGGTGCCAGAGCTGGACCTGCCCGACCTGCCCCAGCCACCGCGCGATCCGGAGCTGAGGGTGGATCTGGAGTCCGCGCTGGTCGAAGCCGAACGCCAGATGGAGGACCTGCTGCGCCGGGAGGGCGAGCTGATGGATCAGCAGCGCCGTCTGGCGGCGGACTTCAACAACTTCCGAAACCGTGCCCAGCGGGACATCGCCCTGGCGGTGGAGCAGGCCGAGCGCCGCATCCTTCTCGAGATGCTCCCCGTGCTCGACAACTTCGAGCGGGGACTCACTGCCACCTATCAGGACGTAGACTCCTTCCGGGCCGGCGTTGAGCTCATCCGCAAGCAGTTCCTCGAAGCCTTCCGTCGGTTGAATGTCGAGGAATTGCCGCTGCAGGTGGGTGATCCCTTCGACGCGCTGAACGCGGAGGCCCTGACGACCTTCACCGATCCCAACCTTCCGGATGGGGCCGTGGCGGCCGTGTACGAGCGGGGCTTCAACCTGAAGGGACAGCTGCTTCGGGCGGCCCGGGTGGTCGTCAACCGCCTGCAGGATCCTGGAAAATCCTAGTCGGTTCCAATGCTTGTGCTGGATGCCCCGTTGAGAAGTCGGTACGATATGAGGTGCAAACCCCGGAGTTCCAATCATGGCAGGCAAACTGATCGGCATTGATCTAGGCACGACCAACAGTTGCGTCTGCGTGATGGAAAGCGGCGACTCCCGGGTGATCCCGAACCGGGAAGGCAGCCGTACCACGCCCTCCGTCGTGGCCTTCACGGACAAGGGGGATGTGCTGGTGGGGCACATCGCCAAGCGCCAGGCCGTGACCAATCCCCAGCGCACGCTGTTCGCGGTGAAGCGGTTGATCGGACAGCGGTTCCAGTCCCCCCGGGTGCAGGAGGCCGTCTCGCGGCTGCCCTTCCCCGTGGTCTCCGCCCCCAACGGCGATGCCTGGCTGCGGGTGGGGGAGCGGGACTACGCCCCGCCCGAGGTGTCGGCCATCGTGCTGCGCTCGCTGAAGCAGGCCGCAGAGGCCTTCCTCCATGAGGAAGTGGTCGATGCGGTGATCACGGTTCCCGCCTACTTCGACGACGCCCAGCGCCAGGCCACCAAGGATGCCGGAAAGATCGCCGGCCTGAATGTCCAGCGCATCATCAACGAGCCCACGGCCGCGGCCCTCGCCTACGGCTTCAACAAGCAGGGCGTGAAGCAGATCCTCGGCATCTATGACTTCGGCGGCGGCACCATCGACTTCACCCTCATGGAAATGAATGACGGCGTGTTCGAAGTGCTGGCGACCAGCGGTGACACCTTCCTCGGCGGCGAGGACATCGACCAGGTCATCCAGGACTGGCTGGTCAAGCAGTTCCGCGAGAAGACCAGCATCGATCTGTCCGGCGATCGCATGGCCCTTCAGCGGCTCAAGGAGGCCAGCGAGAAGGCCAAGTGCGAGCTGTCCACCCTGGACAAGGTGGAGATCCGCCTCCCCTTCATCGCCCAGGGTCCCAGCGGCCCCCAGCACCTCGAAGCGACCCTCAACCGGGAACAGCTGGAGGAGATGGTCAAGGAACTGGTGGACCTCACCCTCGTGCCCATCAAGGACGCCCTGGAGCAGGGCGGCAAGAGCCCCAAGCAGGTGGATGAGATCATCCTCGTGGGTGGCCAGACGCGCATGCCGCTCGTCCAGCGGCTAGTGCGGGATTTCTTCGGCAAGGAGCCGAACCGCAGCATCAACCCGGATGAAGTGGTGGCCCTGGGCGCCTCCATTCAGGGCGCCGTGCTGAAGGGCGACATCAAGGACCTGGTGCTGCTGGACGTCACCCCGCTTTCCCTGGGCATCGAGACCCAGGGCGGTGGCTTTGTGAAGATCATCCAGCGGAACGCCACCATCCCCACCCGCGACGCCCGCACCTTCACCACGGTCACCGACAACCAGGCCCGGGTGGAAATCCATGTCCTCCAGGGCGAACGGGAACTGGCGGAGCACAATAAGAGCCTGGGCCGGTTCGACCTCATCAACCTGCCGCCACTGCCCAAGGGTGTGCCCCAGATCGAAGTGGCCTTCGACATCGACTCCAACGGCATCGTGAAGGTCTCCGCCCGGGACCTGATGACCGGCCTGGAACAGAGCATGAGCATCCGGCCCAGCTCGGGACTCTCGGAGCTGGAGATCCAGCGCATGATCCGCGAAGCCTTGGCCAATGCGGAAACCGACGTCAAGAAGCGCGACGCCTTGAAGTACATCGCCTCGGCGGAAGGGCTGATCTTCTCCTGCGACAAGAGCTTCATCGAGTGCGGAAAGTACCTCACCGACGTGCAGCAGAGCCTGGTGCGGGATGTCCTGTCCAAGGCCCGCCAGGCCGTCGCCGCCCAGGATCCCGACGCATTGCGGGCTTGCGAGACGCAGCTCCTGGAAGCCCAGACCCTCCTGACGGACGCGGTCCTGGCCGCCAGCGAGGCCATGATGGCCTCCCTGGACGGGGAAGGCGAAGGCGCGGCTCCGCCCAATTAAGCTCAGTGAGACTCTGGCGCATCATCGGCTATCCTGGTGGGTCAGGATGGACGGATGAAACGCGACTACTACGACGTACTCGGTGTCTCGAAGGAGGCCGGGGCTGATGAGCTGAAGAAGGCCTACCGCAAGCTGGCCATGGAGTTGCATCCAGACCGCAACCCCGGGAACAAGGAGGCCGAAGAAAAGTTCAAGGAGGCCGCCGAGGCCTACAGCGTGCTGTCCGATCCCGAGAAACGGAAGGTCTACGACCAGTTCGGCCATGCCGGGCTGGGTGGCGCGGGAGGCGGCGGCCAGCAGTTCCAGTTCGACCCCAGCCAGTTCGCGGATTTCGAGGACATCCTCGGCAGCTTTTTCGGTGGAGGGCTCTTCGGCGACCTCTTCGGGGGGGGCGGGCGGCGCCGGTCCGGCGGCGAGGAGCGGGGCTCGGACCTGCAGTACAACCTGAAGCTCAGCTTCCAGGAGGCCATCTTCGGGAAGGAAGCTGTCGAACTGGCCATCCCCCGCCTGGAAGCCTGCGACACCTGCCACGGCTCGGGCTGCGAGGCGGGCTCGCGGCCGGAGACCTGCCCCCAGTGCCGCGGGGCGGGGCAGGTGGCGGTGCGCCAGGGTTTCTTTCAGATGCTGGCCACCTGTCCACGCTGCGAAGGTCGTGGTCGCATCATTCCCAAACCCTGCAAGGCCTGTCGTGGCGAGGGGCGGATCCACCACAAGTCCAAGGTGAGCTTCAAGGTGCCGGCCGGCGTGGACCGAGGCACCCGGTTGCGTCTGCAGAATCAGGGCGAGTCCGGCCGCTACGGGGGCCGTTCCGGGGACCTTTACGTGGTCTTCGACGTGGAACCGGATCCGCGCTACGAGCGCGACGGCAGTGACCTGCACCGGAGGCTGGAGATTTCCTGGCCCCTGCTCGTCGCCGGCGGCACCCTCGAAGTTGAAACGCCTTATGGTCCCGACAAGGTGAAGCTCAGCCCAGGCACGCCGGCCGATCACGTGGTGAAGCTTGTGAATGCGGGTGTTCCCCGGCTGCAGGGCAGCGGCCGCGGCGACCTCTACCTGCACCTGCGGGTGGCCGTTCCCAAGTCCCTGACGGCTGAGCAGCGGGACCTTGTGGACCAGCTGCGCCGCAGCCTCGATGGCGGGGCGGCCGGAGGCGAGGAGGAGGGGTTCCTCGCGAAGGTCTTCGGATCCGAAAAGAGCGGAAAAAAGAAACGGAAGTAGCGGCTCGGCTGACGCCTACCCGGCCACCACCACCCGACCTTTGCCGTCGCCCTTGGCGCGGAGAAGGGCCCGGTCCGCCTGTTCGATGAGGTGGCCAGCCCCATCCGCATGTTCCGGGAAGGCGGCAACCCCGGCGCTGAGGGAGATGGTCAAGGTCTCCCGGCCCAGGTCCAGGGGCTGCTCCCGGATGGTCTGGAGGAGGCGCTCCCCCAGCTTCTCGGCGCCCTGGGCGGTGGTGCTGGGCATCAGGATGCAGAACTCGTCGCCGCCATACCGGTAGAGGCGGTCATGGGCGCGGCAAAGCTTCTGGGCCGTGCGGGCCACCGTCTCCAGCAGCAGGCTGCCAGCCGGGTGCCCATGGTGGGTGTTCACCCGCTTGAGGTCATCCACGTCGATGAAGAGGAGGGCCAGGGGCTCGCCCTTGGTGGCGGCGGAGCGCACCGCCTGGGGCAGCTCCGCCTCCAGGCAGCGCCGGTTCTGAGCCACGGTGAGGTCGTCCTGAAAGGAGAGGGCCCGGCTCTCCTCCAGCTGCCAGGCGTTCAGCAGCAGCGGCTCCATGTCGTCGAAGCCGCGCAGGAAGGTCTCCGGACCAGCCTGCGGGGCGGCCAAGCGGAGGATGCCGAGCTGCTCCGTCGGGGCCAGCAGAAAGGCCTCCCCCAGCCGGACGAGCTCCGCCGCCTCTTGACGGGGCAGGGGCGCCTCGGGAAAGGTGCCGTCCCCAGCCCGCTGGTAGAACAGGTCCTCCTTGCGCAGCCAGATGGCGCCGCCCTGGGCCCCGGAAAGCCGGATCGCCCGGCCCAGGGCGAGCCGGAGCAGCTCATCCAGGGAAGCGAGGTGCATCATCTGCCGCAGCCAGCCATCGCTGCCGAGGTCGCGCTGGCGCAGGTGGAGCAGGGCCTCCCGAGCCGCCTCCACGGGGCGGTCCTGCAGCAGTACCCAGCCCGGCCGCAGGCTCAGCACGGCGCTCACTTCCTCGGGTTCCGCCTGCTCGACCCACCAGAGGATCTCCGTGCCTTCAGCCGGCACCAACCGGGGGTCCGGATGTTCCGCCACCACCACCAGGGATCCGGGACCCGCACCGGGGCAGATCTCGTGCCCAGCGGCCACCAGGACAGAACGCAGCGCCTCCCCCGCCCTGGAGGGGTGCACGTCCAACCAGTGGATGCGGGGCGGCATGGGACTCCCTGAGGACTGACGTATCGGCAGGCAGGAGGACGGCGCTTAGGTACTCCTAGCCTAAAGCTGCTTCCAGACGCAGGCAGAGCTGGCGCAGGTGGGAGGCGAACTGGTCCAGCGCGGGCAGGGAAGCCTCCCGCTGGCTGCGTTCGAGGCGGACCCAGCGCTTCAGCAGGGCCAGGGACTGCGGGTCGCGCACGCCCAGCCGCTTGGAGGTCTGGATCAGCTTGTGGGAGAGCCGGGTCCGGTCGGGGGCCGGAGGCTCGCTTCTGAGCTCGTGGATGAGCTTGAGGGCCTCCTGGGCCACGTCCAGATCCTGGCGGATCAGGGGGACACGGGCATTGATGCGCAGCAGGAAGAGCTCCAGGAAGCGCAGCAGCTCGCCCAGCAGGTCCATGCCGTCCCGCAGGGCCTGGGGCACGTCCTGCGGCGACTCCAGCAGCCGGCCCAGCTCCTGGATGAGGCGCTCGGCCTCTTCCCGGTCGGGACGGCGCATGAGGGGGAACTCGGGGCTGCGGCGGTAGGCCAGCAGGTGCCGGTAGGTCTGGGCGAGGCCCAGGGCCAGGCGGGGCCAGTCCTGCAGCTCCAGGTGCAGCTGCAGCTGGCCATGCAGCGGGGGCACCTGCTCCCAGAGTCGCTGGATGCGGAGCCGCAGCCGCTCCCCTTCCTCCATCATGCTGGGGGATTCCGGGAAGAGGCGGTGCTGGACGTCGGGTGAGAAGATGCCCACCAGCTCGCCCATGAGCTGCTTCTGGTGGTTGATGAGCAGGCCGCGCAGGTTGTCCAGGGTCTGGGCCAGCTGGTCGGCGTCCTGGCCGGCCAGGGCCTGCTGGAGGAGCCCCCTCAGGGTGCCCTGGTCCTGCTGCAGGCTTAGTACGGCCTGGCGCAGGAAGGCCCGCAGGCGGTGGGATTCCGGTCGCGTGGGATCCAGCTGCTCCCCCCGGGCCGGATCGTAGGTGCGCTCCGCCAGGCGACCCAGCTCGGATTCGAGCACCAGGTACGTGGGCACAGAGGCATAGCGGTCCCGCAGGCCCGCGCTGGAGGCCACCTCGATGGATTCCAGCAGCCCGAGCAGGGAGATGTGGCTCGCCAGGGCCCGGGCCACCACCGAGAAGGTGGGCCGGTCGCTCTGGCGGATCTGCTGGAGCAGGCGGCGCAGCTCGGGGGGCAGGCTTTCCCGGAAGTGGTCGGCATCCATGCGGGGGAGGGACCAGCCCAGGTGGTCCCACAGCCAGCGCAGGCTGCCCCGCACCTGCTCGACGGCGGGCCAGTGGATGCCCCGGTCCAACGGGCGCACCAGGCTCAGCCGCAGGTTGGAGACCACGTGCTCCAGCAGCAACAAGGGCTCGACCCGCGCGTGGATGTCTGCCGGAATGCAGGCCTCCAGGTGCTCGGCCAGGCGGGCCATGGCTTCCTCCAGGCGGCCCTGCCCCTGAATGGCCCGGTTGACGGCCTTCATCTGAGTGTTCAGGCGGCTCACGGTGGCCGCCCCGGGTTCGCTGGCCTGCAGGGCCGCCAGGATCCGCCGGAAGGCCTCCTTGTGGTCCGCCAGGAAGGCCGACCAGAGCTGGCGGAGGTTGCCGCTGTCCTCCGTGGGGGCCAGGGACATGGCCCGCAGGGAGGCCAAAAGGTCCAGCAGCTGGGCCACCCACTGGGGCTGCTGCTGCTCTTCCAGCAACTCCCGGTGCGCAGTCTCGGCCAGCTCGCCCAGCCGGGCCAGGCTGTGCAGCAGGACCAGCCCCATGGCGTTCCGCGCCTCCCCCAGGCGCCGCGGCGAGAAGTGGTGGAGGAAGGCCAGGAAATAGCCGAGGTTGCGCCGGAGGGCGGCCTGGGCGGGCGATTCGGTGCCGGGCAGCAGGCGCTGGGGAACGGCCTCCACCAGCGGTTCCAGGTCGTGGGCCCCTTCCCGGAGGAGGTCCTCCAGCAGGGCGAGATCCGTCTTCGACAGACCCTTCTCCCGGATCAGCTGCCGGGCAAGCTGCAGGCGCTGGGGCTGTGGGTCTGGGGCGGACATGGCAAAAGCATACAATGGTTAGGCCTTTCGAACCTTCAGGTGGTGATACCATCGCATCACCCCAATCTGGAGGCAGCCAGTGGTCAGCAAGCTCGGGGAAATGCTCGTCAAGGCCCAGCTCATCACAGACACCCAGCTGGATGAGGTTATGAAAATCCAGCGCCGGGAGGGTGGCAAGCTGGGCAGCATCGTCGTACGGGCAGGCTTCTGCTCCGATCAGGACATCGTGAGCTTTCTGGGCATGCAGTACGGGGTGCCCGCGGCCGACCTGGAGCAGTGGCCCCCCATCGACTCCGGGGTCATCGCCCTGATTCCCAGAGACCTCGCCCAGCGCCACAAGGTGCTGCCCCTGCAGCGGACAGGCAATGTCCTCACCCTGGCCATGTCGGATCCCACGGACATCTTCGCCATGGATGACGTGCGCTTCCACACCGGCTACAACGTCGATCCCGTCGTCTCCAGCGAAATGGGCCTGGCCCGGGCGGTGGAGAAGTACTACGGGGGCAACAGTGCCGTGCGGCTGGCCGATGGCACCCTGGCCCGCAACACCCAGAGCGGGAATGCCGCCGCCTCCGCGGCGGCAGGGCCCACCCAGAACGAGATTCTCAGCCCCTTCAGCGAGGAGGACGAGCAGTTCGACCTCTCCGAACTGGAGCAGGAACTGGACGCGGATGCCGAGTTCGACGCCACCGAGGATGACAACGAGAGCGTGAACGTCGGCAGCCTCAAGCGGGGCAGCGAGGACGCCCCCGTGGTTAAGCTCGTGAACATGGTGCTCATCGACGCCATCAAGCGGGGCGCCTCGGACATCCACATCGAGCCCTACGAGAAGAACTACCGGATCCGGTTCCGCATCGACGGCATCCTCATGGAGGTCATGCGGCCGAACCTGAAGCTCAAGGATCCCCTCACCTCCCGCGTGAAGATCCTCGCCAAGCTCAACATCGCCGAGCGGCGCCTGCCCCAGGACGGCCGCATCAAGCTGCGGGTCAACATGGGCGGCCGGCAGAAGGTCATCGACTACCGCGTCAGCATCCTGCCCACCCTCTTCGGCGAGAAGATCGTGCTGCGGCTGCTGGACAGCGACAAGCTCATGCTCGACCTCACCAAGCTGGGCTTCGAGCCCGAGAGCCTGGAGCGCTGGGACCGCCAGATCTCCAAGCCCTACGGCATGGTGCTCGTCACGGGGCCCACGGGCTCGGGCAAGACCAACACCCTGTATTCCTCCATCGCCAAGCTCAACACCGTTGACACCAACATCATGACGGCCGAGGATCCCGTGGAGTTCAACTTCCCGGGCATCAACCAGGTGCAGATGAAGGAGCAGATCGGCCTGAACTTCGCGGCGGCCCTGCGTTCCTTCCTCCGACAGGATCCGAACATCATCCTGGTGGGCGAGATCCGCGACTTCGAAACGGCCGAGATCGCCATCAAGGCCTCCCTCACCGGCCACCTGGTGCTGTCCACCCTGCACACCAACGACGCGCCCAGCACCATCAACCGCCTGATGAACATGGGTGTGGAACCCTTCCTGGTGGCCACCTCGGTGAACATCATCTGTGCGCAGCGACTCGTTCGACGGCTCTGCGCCAACTGCAAGGCGGTGGATACCCACCAGCAGCCGGCAGAGGCCCTCTACAAGGTGGGCTTCACGCCGGAGGAAGTGGCGGCTGGGATCACCTTTTTTAAGCCCGTGGGCTGCGAAATCTGCAACAAGCGCGGCTACAAGGGCCGGGTGGGTCTCTACGAAGTGCTGGAGATGTCCGAGACCCTGAAGGACATGATCCTCACCGGCGCCTCGGCCATCGAGATCCGCGAGCAGGGCCAGAAGGAAGGCATGATCACCCTCCGCCGCTCCGGCTGCCGCAAAGTGCTGGATGGCGTCACCACCATCGAGGAGATCATCCGCGAAACCGTGTTGTAGACGCCGACCCACACTCGCCAAGTTCTTTGACAGGATTAACAGGATTGAAAGATTGGATTAACAGGATTCAAGAAAGGGAATGCTTGTGATGCCTGAGGGGCATGCCGCGGATGAGATTTCCGGCCGCGTGATTGGGGCGGCGATGAAGGTGCATTCCACCTTGGGCCCTGGATTCAACGAAGCGGTTTACCAGAATGCGCTGGCCCTTGAAATGGCTTTGGACGGCATCCCGTTCGAACGCGAGGTGAAACTCGAGGTGCGCTACCGGGGTGAACTGGTCGGACATTACCGGGCGGACCTCCTGGTGGATGCGAGGCTGATTCTTGAACTGAAAGCCGTTCAGACCCTCCTTCCAGAACATGAAGTGCAGGTCGTCAACTACCCAGCCGCAACCGGCCTGGAACGGGCCTTGCTGCTGAACTTCGGCACTCGCAGTCTCCAGGTAAAAAAGAAATTCCGATCTCCTCGCCAGCCAGAATCCTGTTAATCCTGCTTTTCATCCTGTTAATCCTGTCCCAGCTTTTGTCTTTCCGAGGTCCTCATGAGCGAAGTTGGCGCCAACTACGTTGCCCCCCTGCAGCAGCTGCTCAAGACCATGGTGGAGTACGGGGGCACCGACCTGCACATCACCACGGAGACCGCGCCCCAGATCCGCATCGACGGGCGCATGGTGCCCCTGAAGCTGCCGCCCCTTGACGCCTCCCAGACCCGGTGGCTCTGCTATGGCGTGATGACGGATCAGCAGAAGCACCGCCTCGAGGAAGATCTTGAAGTGGACTTCTCCTTCGGCCTCCAGGGCGTGGCCCGGTTCCGCGCCAACGTCTTCAACCAGCGGGGCGCCACGGCGGGGGTGTTCCGCACCATCCCCGAAAACATCCGCAGCTTCGACCAGCTGGGCTTGCCGCCCGCCATTCAGTCGCTCTGCGACAAGCCCCGCGGGCTGGTACTGGTCACCGGGGTCACCGGGTCGGGCAAGTCCACCACCCTGGCCGCCATGGTGGACAAGATCAACGCCGAGGAGCCCGTGCACATCCTCACCATCGAGGATCCGGTGGAATACGTGCACAAGCACAAGCGGGCCTTGGTGAACCAGCGGGAGATCCACGCGGACACCCACAGCTTCAAGAAGGCCCTGCGCTCGGCCCTGCGCCAGGACCCCGACGTGGTGCTGGTGGGTGAAATGCGCGACCTGGAGACCATCGAGTCGGCCCTCACCATCGCCGAGACGGGCCACCTCACCTTCGGCACCCTGCACACCAACAGCACCGTGCAGACCATCAACCGCATCATCGACGTGTTTCCCTCCCATCAGCAGGCCCAGATCCGGGCCCAGCTCTCGCTCGTACTGGAAGGAATCATCTGCCAGAGCCTCATCCCCAAGGCCAGCGGCAAGGGCCGGGCCCTGGCCCTGGAGATCATGCTGCCCAATCCTGCCATCCGGAACCTCATCCGCGAGGACAAGATCCACCAGATCTACGGCACCATGCAGTCGGGCCAGGCCAAGTTCGGCATGCAGACCTTCAACCAGAGCCTCTGCGACCTGGTCATCCGCCGGGAAATCACCCAGGAACAGGCCTTCGAGTATTCCTCCAACACCGACGAGCTGCGCGAGCTCATCAACCGCGGGGCTGGCCTGGGCGCCGCCGGTGGGCGGGCCAACGCCCCGGCCCAGCCCGCCAGTCCGGCCCTGGGGGGAAGGAACCCCAACATCAAGTACACCTAGGACTTCTCCGCACGGGCATTCCTGCCTATCCTGATAGCACACTCGTTCCCAGCCGCTCGCCGAGGTCCGCATGCCCGCTTATGCATGGAAAGGCAAGAACCGAATGGGGGAGATCCAGGAGGGGGTCCTGGTCTCCGACTCCCGGGATGCCGCCGCCAACACCCTGAAGCGCAATGGCATCGAGGTCATGAACGTCCGCCTGATGGCCGCGGAAAAGACCAAGTCCTGGGGCAAGGTGAAGCCCAAGGCCCTGGCCATCTTCACCCGGCAGTTCAGCGTCATGATCGACGCGGGCCTGCCCCTGGTGCAGTGCCTGGAGATCCTGGGCGCCCAGCAGGATGACAAGGGCTTCCAGCGCATCATCGAGTCCGTGCGGGACGATGTGGAGAAGGGATCTACCCTGCAATCCGCGCTCTCGAAGCACCCCAAGGCCTTCAACGACCTCTACGTGAACATGGTGGGGGCCGGGGAGAGCGGCGGCATCCTGGATGTCATCCTCCAGCGCCTGTCGGGCTACATCGAGAAGGCCGTGAAGCTCACTTCCAAGGTGAAGGGCGCCATGACCTACCCCGTGGCGGTCATCACCATCGCCATCGCCGTGGTGGTCATCATCATGGTGAAGGTCATCCCGGTGTTCTCCGCCATGTACGACGGCCTGGGCAGCAAGCTGCCCTATCCAACCTTAATTTGCATGGGGTTGTCAAATGTGCTTATCAATTACAGTTGGGCACTAATTATTGGCATTGTGATTATTGTGGTTGGTTTGAAACAATATTACAAAACACCAACCGGCCGCCTGCAGATCGATGCCTTAATGTTGAAAATCCCCATCATCGGCGATGTGCTGCGCAAGGTGGCCGTGGCCCGCTTCTGCCGCACCCTCGGCACCCTCATCAGCTCGGGCGTGCCCATCCTGGAGGGCATGGACATCACGGCCCGCACCGCGGGTAACATGGTGATCCAGAACGCCATCCTCAAGTCCAAGGACGCCGTGGAGCAGGGCCGCAACATCAGCACGCCCCTGGCTGAAACCAAGGTCTTCCCGCCCATGGTGGTGCAGATGGTGGGCGTCGGCGAGGCCACGGGCGCCCTGGACGCCATGCTGGCCAAGGTGGCCGACTTCTACGAGGACGAGGTGGACAACGCCGTGGCCAACCTCACCAGCCTCATGGAACCCATCATGATCGCCCTGCTTGGTGGAATCATTGGTTTTATTGTGGTCGCCATGTATCTGCCGATCTTTAACCTTGCCAACGTGTTTGGAAAGGATTGAGCGCACGATCCTTGCATAAGGTTTGCTCCAGAGGTCACCCATGAATGACTCCAGAAAAGCTCGAGGATTTTCCTTAATTGAGATTCTGTTAGTGTTGGCCATTTTAGGCATTATTAGTGCGATTGCCATTCCCAGTTACATGGGGCAAAGGCGCAGGGCCCGGGTCATTGGTGATGCCATGTCCAACGCACGCGTGCTTCAGATGGATTTGGAGTCTCGCAAGGCTGATGGTGGCATTTACGGAGCTGAGGGGGCTTACTCCTGGAAAGCCGATGGCAGTGCGACAAGTGGCCCTGCCTTGATTCCCACCTTCCAGCCAAGTGGCAGCTCAAAAATGGACTACCGAATTGACATTGCAGCTGGAGGCCTTACCTACACTTTGACGGTTACGGACCCTCAATTCGCGAATGTCACCGCCTACCAGACCAACCAACTTGGCCAGGAATTGGCAAGGCTCCACTAGGGTTACCGTCAAGCACGATCCTGCTCGCTTCGACCAGCCGTCCTCAGGCGCGGTCCCGCTCGGTGTCCCAGAGGCCCACCCCTAGCAACACGGCTCCTCCCAGAAGGCTGAAGGCTACCATCAGCCAGGCAGGCGTTGGTGGGGGCGGCGGGAAGAGAACATGGTCTGGAACGTTCTGCCAGGTCTTGATCTTTTTACCACTTGGAAGCCGAAGGACATCCGGTTCAGGCTGAAAAAGGGCCGCCCCCATATGTGCTTCCTGCTGGGTTGTTTCTGAATGCAGAACCTGCTCGGCAGCGGCGTACGGCAGGATCCAGGGGATTAAATCCCTTCGCCAAGGCTGTGGAAGCTCCTGGCCTGTGAGGGTCATGGTGAGCAGCAGTCCAATCAATCCAAACACCACGGGTACTGCAAGGCTGTTGATTCGATCGCAGATCCACAACGTGAGGGCCAGCACCGGCAGACTGGTCAGCCAGAGCCAACCTAAGGCCTGAATCATCTGCACAAGGTGAAGCGGCAGGTTGAGCGGGGGGTGAATCCATCCGAGGATGCTTCTTTCGATGACCAGAAGAATGCCAATGGACACCAGAACCAAACCGAGGATCAGCAGAGTCCAGATCGCCTTGGCGAGGAAGAAGCCGCGACGTGAAATGGGCTGCGCATGCAGATGGCGCCAAGTCTTAAACCGATGCTCAGGCCGCATGAGGAGTGCCGGGAGCAGGGAAACCAGCAGAGGATGAAAAAAACCGGCCCAGAGGCTGATGAGCATCTTGACCTGTAACGTATCTGCGATCGCAGCCACCTTCTGGGGCAGGGAAGGGAAGTTCAACAGGGGCCGTTCGAAGGCAATGAACTCGACCAGGATGAACAGCAAGGGTAGAAGGGCCGCAAGCCAGAGGGCCGGCGACCGTCGAAGTTTGATGCGCTCTGCCGCAAAGGCGCGGATGAATCCTGTCATGGCCACCCTTTCAACCTTCAGATTCACGTCGGCGGGAAAAATCCCAGTATCCGATAACCGCCAGGCAAGCCCCCACGGCCAGACCCGCGCCTGCCAGAGCCCAGGGCAGCACACGCCAGCGGTCGAAGAGGATGGAGGATTGGGCGGCGACACCCCAGGGCAGCAGAACCATGAGCTGAGTCGAGCCCACGAGGCGCAGGGACACCCAGCTGCCCACCAGGGCCGAGGCACAGGCCACCCAGGTGCCGGGGACCCTCATGGAAAGCCATGTGTGGAATGCGACGACTGGGACAAGGGCTAGGGCTGAATAGCCCAGAAAACGAAGAAAGAATGGAGACGGCATCGGGCCCATGTAGAGTTCCACCTTGGTCTGCAGGAGGAATCCGACCATCGGCAAGAACACGGCGAAAAGAAGCAGGGACCCCAGCATCAAGATGAGGTGGCCAAACAGCTTCACCGAAAAATGCGCCCCCCATGGAAAGGGTTGTACTAAAAGGCGGTTCCAGGCTTTTGCCAGTCGTTCCTGATCCCAGGACAGCTCACTGGCCAAGGCAGTGGTGATGGGCATGACAATCACGTTCCAGGCAATGAAGTTCAACTCCACCCAAAACTGAAATCCGGGCTTGAACATCTGGAGTCGGGATTCGGAAAACCAGAACAGGATGCCCAGGAACCCTACTTGGCAAATAGGGGCCAGTACAACAGCGACCAACACCCAACTCTTTCGCCACTTAACCCGCTCCGCAGCGAAGAGGGTAACCAGTGACCTCATGGTTGCTCCAGCAGTGCGAGGAAACGGGTCTCGAGGTTCTCCCGATGGGGCGTCAACTCGTAGAGCGCGCACCCCTCCTGCACCAGGCAGGCTGCCACGCGAGGGGCTTCCAACTCTCCGCCTTGGATCCAAATGAAGCCCTTATCTTCTCGTGGGGAGAACCCAAGTTGACGCAAGGCGGCCTGGGCGCGAAGGGGATCATCCACCCGCACCGCCAGTTCTCCCTCCCTCCCCTGGCCCAGTCCCTCGGTTGAACCCTGGTATCGGAGCCTTCCCCTGTGAATCACGACTAGGTGTTCAGCCACTTGCTCCACTTCCGCCAGCAGGTGACTGGACAGGAATACCGCGGCACCCGTCTCCTGGGGAAGACGGCGAATCAACTCGCGCATGTCCTGGATACCAGCTGGGTCAAGCCCATTCGTCGGTTCATCCAGGATCAGGAGCCGTGGTGTTCCGATGAGGGCAGAGGCCATTCCGAGGCGTTGACGCATGCCGAGGGAATATTCCCGGACGGGCCTGCGGGCATCCTGGGCGAGATCCACAAGGGCAAGGACGCGGTCGATTTCCGAGGGGGCCAGGTTCCTTAGCAACCGCGTGATTTCCAGGTTTTCCCTTCCCGTCAGGTGGTCATACAGGGAAGGCGATTCGACCAGGGCCCCAATCTGAGCCAGTGCCTCAGGGTGTCCGGGGGGCCGCCCAAGAACCTCCGCTGATCCCCCGCTTGCCTTGAGCAGGCCGAGGAGCAGCGAAATCGTGGTGGTTTTCCCGGCTCCGTTGGGTCCCAGGAAGGCCGTAATGGCCCCCTCCTGAACCGCAAGATCGAGGCTGTCCACGGCGGCGATCTTTCCAAAGCGCCGTGACAGTCCGTTGGATGCGATGGCGTGTTTCATGACGGGTCACCTTGCTGCCTGGCGGCTTCCTGATTATCGGCTGAATTGTCTACGGCCCTGCCGGTGAACAGCGGGGAAGTCATTCAGGTGGAAATAGAAAGAGGAGACCCCGACCAGGGGTCTCCTCTTTCTGACAGTGCATGAACGGCTTAGTCCACGTTGCCGAGCTTGTAGAAGACGTGCTGAGGTGCGCCACCTTCGTTGAAGGTGCCTTGGAGGTAGACGGAGGTGCCCACCATTCCGGCAGCGCTGGTGGCAGGGTCAGGCGCCAGGAAGCCGATCTGAACCTGGCCCAGGTCCGCGGCGGTTGACATGCCACGCGCCAAGGCGGCAGTTGTTCCGGGCAAGGCCTTAAAGGTGTTGTTGTAGGCGAGGGGAACGGCCACCGTGCCATCCCAGGGATTCTTTGCGTTCAGGAACTGAGGGCACTGCGGCGCCGCGGGCGTCATGCCGGTGCCCACGAGGCAGATGGCCTGAAGATTCGCCTCACTGGTCAGGGCGACACCCGTCTCCTTGGCCTTGTCGTAGGCGGCCACGATGTCGGAGATGCCGCTGGTGGCGTTCTGCTGGGCGCTCTTGTCGCGGCTGCGGGCGCGCTGGCCGAGCAGGGCCGGGATGGCGATGGCGCTGATGATGCCGATGATGGCAAGCACAAGCAGCAGTTCGATGAGGGTGAAGCCCTTCTGGCTCTTCATGGGTGATCTCCTAATGGGCGATGGCCGCAGTGAACATTATCAAGCCCTGTGCCAATGCGCCAGATTTGTCTCTAATTAAAGAAAATGAAGCAAATGAATTGAATAATGTCCTAACTGGGTTGGGGGAAAACCCCCATTGGGGTCAACTGGCTGACGCAATGGGGCACCTCATGGCTGTGCCGCGTCCATTTGTTCAGCCATTGGCTAGTTGGTGAACGGCCGGTGCCGGGATTTGGGAAGCGTCCCTCTCATCGGTAGATGAACTTGTGGGGGCTGATCAGAGCCGGTGTTCCGGCGGGATTTTGACAGGCCCATTCTGAAGCGAGGCCTATCCCAGGTTCGCCAGCAACTCCCTCGCCCCCCGGTGCCTCGGATCCAGCTTCAGCGCTTCCTGTGCGGCCTTCCGCGCTTCTTCCTTCCGCCCCAGCGCCAGCAGGATCTGCCCCTTGCGCCACCAGGCGCTGGGATAGCCGCCGGAGCCGCCTTCGAGGGGTTCGCGGAGTACCTGGTCGAGGGCGGCGAGGCCTTCGGGGCGGTGGAGGCCGCTGGTGGCGGCGACCTTGCCCAGCTGGAGCCGGAGGAGGCTGGGGGCGTCCACGGCATTGAGGTGCTCCTGCACGGTCTTCCAGGCCTGCTCGGGCTGGCCGGCGTGGAGGTAGGCGTCGCTCACGGCGACGACGCCCCGGGCGCGGGTGTGGACGCCTGGCAGCAGGCGGGGGGCTTCGGCCAGCAGGCGGGCGTTCTTTCCGGCTTCGCCCAGGGCCCGCTTGGCGGGTTTGCGGTCCAGGGCATCCAGCCACTGGCCCACCACTTCGGGGTCGGTCGGGGCGGCGCCCAGGGCCCGCTGGAAGTAGGGTTCGGCCGCACGCCACTCGTCCTCTTCCACCAGGATGAGCGCTTGGAGTAGGTCGCCCCGGGCGGGCGACACCCGGCGCAACTGGTCGGCGCAGCGCAGCGCCTTCCGGGTGGAGCCGCCCAGGAGGCCGGGCAGCAGCTCGTAGGCCAGGCCCAGGCTCATCCAGGCCGGGGCCAGGCTGGCATCCGCCTCGGTGGCGGCCCGGAGGTCGTCCATGGCGCCCAGGGCCTGCCGCAGGCTGCCCAGGTCCCGCTGCTTGATGGCCTCCCCGGCCCGGGCCAGGCCCCGAGCCAGCAGGGCGTCCGCCAGCCCCGGCTGCAGCGCCACGGCCCGGTCGGCGGCGGCCCGGGCCTCGCTGAAGCGCAGGAAGCTGGAGAGGGCCTGGGACTTGGCGGCCCAGGCCTGGGCGTCGGTGGGGTCGACCTGCAGCCGGGCGTCGGCCTCCGCCTGCACCTTGAGGTAGTGGCCCGCATCCAGGTCGGCGCGGAAGGGCGGGCCCTGGGCGGGGACGGTGAGGAGGAGCGCTGGGAGGAGGGGAAGCAGCACGGGCGGCTCGGGGAAAGGCGATGCCTGACCAGGATGGCAGGATGCCCTCTGGCCTGGGGGGCCGGGCCTTGATCCTGACCTCGGGTATAGCCGTGCCCTGGCCCCATGGGGTATCCTAAGTGACTGTCTGGACATGACTCTGGAGGAGATCGCATGGCGACGAAGGGTGGACTGCTGGAGGGCAAGCGCGGCCTGATCATCGGCGTGGCGAACAAGCGGTCCATCGCCTGGGGCATCGCCCAGAAGGCCTCCGAGGCCGGCGCCCAGCTCTGCCTGAGCTACCAGAACGAGCGCCTGGGCGACAACGTGCGGGAGCTGGGGGCCGACCTCAAGAACCCCCTCCTGCTCATGATGGACGTGGGCAGCGACAGCCAGATCGTCATGGCCTTCGACGAGATCCGCAAGAAGTGGGGCAAGCTCGACTTCGTGGTGCATGCCGTGGCCTACGCCCCCCGGGGTGCGCTGGAAGGGGCCTTCGTGGACACCAGCCGCGAGGACTTCCGGGTGGCCCATGACATCAGCGCCTACTCCCTGGCCGCCGTCAGCCACGCGGCCCAGTCCCTCATGCCCGAGGGCGGGTCCATCATCACCGTCAGCTACCTGGGCAGCACCCGGGTGGTGCCCGGCTACAACGTCATGGGGGTGGCCAAGGCCGCCCTCGAAGCCTCCGTGCGCTACCTGGCCGCCGACCTGGGTCCCCAGGCCATCCGGGTGAACGCCATCTCCGCCGGCCCCATCAAGACCCTGGCCGCGTCGGCCATTCCCGGCATCGGCTCCAAGCTGAAGCACCACCGCTCCCACACCCCCCTGCAGAAGGACACCGACCAGCTGGAAGTGGGCGATGCGGGGGTGTTCCTCCTCAGCGACATGGGGCGGGGCATCACCGGCCAGGTGCTCTACGTGGATGGTGGCTACAGCATCATGGCCGGCTGAGCAGGGCCCGCGCCCGGCGGGTGGCTTCCTCCCGCTGCTCGGGCGTGAGCTGGGCCTCGCTCAGGCGGATGGGGAGGGTCTGCAGGCCGGGCAGGCCCCGGGCCTCGGCCACCTTCATCCAGGCCACCCCTTCCAAGGGATCCGGGGGCAGGCCACGGCCCGTGGCGCAGAGGGTGCCGTAGAGCAGGCAAGCGCGAGGCTCCCGCTGCCGCAACCCCGGCTGCAGGGCGGCGATGGCCTGCCCGTACCAGCGGAGGGAGCGCGCCGGCTGCTCGCGGCGCAGCAGGTCGCCGCAGAGGACCATGGCCTCCGGGAGCCCTTGCGCGGCGGAGGCTTCAGCCCATTGGAGGGCGGCGGTGGGGTTCGCCTGGATGCCGCGACCCGAGGCCAGGGCCCGGGCCAGGTAAAGCTGGGAAGGGCCATCCCCCTGATGCGCGGCCCGCTGGAACCACTGCGCGGCGGCCGCCGGATCGGCCTTCAGGAAGCCTTCGCCCTGGAGGCGCAGCAGGCCCGTGGCGCGCTGGTCCACCGGGTGGTGGAGGGCCACGCCGAGCAGGCCGCGCAGGGTCTGCCGACCTGCCCAGGCCGAGACCCCCAGGAAGGTCAGGGGGAAGAGCAGCGCCAGGACCTTCAGAAAGCGGCCCAGGGCCACGCGGCTGGAGCCGCCGCCAAGGTGCAGCCGGACCGCCCAGGCGGCACCCCCCAGCAGGGTGAGGCCCAGGGCCCAGCTCAGGGGGAGCAGGGCCTCCGTCGCCAGGTAGCGCCAGTTCACCTCAGGCCTGCAGCCGCTGCAGCACGTCCAGCACCTCGTCCACATGCCCCTTCACCTTGACCTTGGGCCAGACGTGGCGGATGACGCCCTTGGGGTCGACCAGGAAGGTGCTGCGGATGATTCCTTCCATCTCCTTGCCGTACATCACCTTCCTGCCGAAGGCGCCCAGGGGCTTGAGCAGGGCGCAGTCGGGGTCGGAGAGCAGGCGGAAGGGGAGGTTCTGCTTGGCGATGAAATTCTGGTGGCTCTTGAGGCTGTCGCGGCTGAGGCCATAGACCTGGGCGCCCAGGGACTGGACCCGGGCCAGGTTGTCGCGGAAGTCGCAGGCCTCGGTGGTGCAGCCGGGCGTGCTGTCCTTCGGATAGGCGTAGAGCACGGTCCACTGACCCTTGAGGTCCTTGGCCGTGAGGGTCGCGCCCTGGTCGTCCTGCAGGGAGAAGGGGGGAAGGGGCTGTCCGAGGAGAGGGCTCATGGGCCAAGCCTAGCGCAACGGGTGTGACCTGGGGCAGGGTGGGATTCCGACACAATGGAGCAGGGGGGCGACCATGGACATGACCCGGTATCTGCAGGCCGAGTGGAAGCCCGCCCTGGGCTGCACCGAACCCGCCGCCGTGGCCCATGCGGCCTGCCTGGCCGCGCGCCAGGGCCAAGGGGAGCCCCGGATGGCCCGGCTGGTGCTGGATGTGCGCACCTACAAGAACTGCCATGCGGTGGGCCTGCCCAACAGCGACCACAAGACCGGCATCCTCTGGGCCCTGGCCCTGGGGGCCGTCCTGCCGGATCCCACCCGGGGCCTGCAGATTTTCGACACCGTGACGCCCGAGGCCCTGGCCCAGGCGGGCCGTCTGCTGGAGCGGGGCGCGGTGCACGTGGAAGTGGATGCCACCCGCCAGGAGCTCTACATCGACTGCACCGTGGCCTGTGAAGGCGGCGTGGGGCGGGCGGTGCTGGCCCAGGACCACACCCGCCTCGTGCGCCTGGAGGCCGATGGCGTCGCCGTGCCACTGGCGGCAGCGGGGCCGGGGGCCAACTCCGAGGAGGGCGTGCGGGAGCAGATCGGCGAGATGACCCTGCCGGAGCTCGTGGCCCTGGTGGGCACCCTGACGGAGGCGGACCGGCTGCGCCTGCGGGAAGGCGTGGCCCTGAACCTGGCCATGGCCGAGCACTGCGTGAACCACCTGCCCGCGGGCTTCGTGGCCGCCGCCGGGGACGAGCCCTGGCTGCGGGTGCCCCGGCTGGTCAGCGCGGGGGTCCTGGGCCGCATGTCCGGGGAGGCGCTGACGGTCATGTCCCTGGCGGGCTCGGGCAACAAGGGCATCACCGTCAGCGTGGCCATTGCGCTTTGGGGCCGGCATGCCGGCCATCCCGAAGCCCGCATCGAGGAGGCCCTCGCCCTGGCCTGCCTGCTGACCACCGCCACCACCCACCGGCTGGGCACCCTCTCGGCGGTCTGCGGGGCTTCGAACGCTGCGGGCATCGGCATCGCCGGGGGGCTGGTCCACCTGGGCGGAGGCGATGTCCCTCAGATGGACCTGGCCATCCACAACATGGTGGGCAACCTCGCGGGCCTCATCTGCGACGGGGCCAAGATCGGCTGCGCCATGAAGGCCATGACCGGGGTCGAGGCCGCCTTCCGGTCGGCCACCCTGGCCCTCAGCGGCTTCGGCATCCCGGCGACGGATGGCATCGTCGGGGCCGACGGGGCCGCCTCCCTGGTGAACCTGGGCCGCCTGGCCCAGCGGGGCATGGCGGGCACCGACACGGAGATCCTCGACATCATGCAGGCCAAGCTGACCTGATCAGGCGCTGGCCTGCGCCGCAGAGGACCAGGCCAGGAGCAGCACCATGGCCAGGGCCGCACCGCCCAGGGGGGATGGGTCGCTGCCGAGGCGGGGCAGCTCCTCCGCCAGCAGGCGGCCCAGGCTGTCGTGGCCCGGGCCGGGCCCCAGGCCCAGGGCCGACAGGGTGGCCTCCCCCCACAGGGCCGCCAGCCAGGCGCTGGGCAGCAGGCCCGCCACCTGCTGCCAGCCCCAGGGCGCCCAGCGCCGAAGGGTGGAGGGCCAGGGCGCCCCGAGGGTGCGCTCCGCCGCCCAGGCAGGGGACTGGCGGAACTGATCAAGCCGCGCCCGCAGTGCCGGTTCGAGGTGGGGCGCCAACAGGAGCCCCAGCAGGCCCCCGAGCAGGGGCACGGACAGCCCGCCCAGGGCCGCCGCCAGTGGCAGCAGGAAGAGCAGGGGCGGCAGGCTGCGGAGGGCCGACCAGGCGCCCCGCCACCGCCAACCGCCGGTGGTGAGCAGCAGGCCGAGGGCCAGGGCCAGCAGGGCGCAGGCACTGGCGAAGCCCAGGCTGCGGGCCGAGGCCAGGGCCAGGCGCAGCAGGGCATCCCGGCCCAGGTCGTCGGTGCCCAGCGGGTGCAGCCAGGTCGCCGCCAGCCCACCCCGGAACGGATCCAGCGCCAGGTCGGGCAAGGCCAGTGCCCCGAGGAAGGCAAGCCGCCACTTCATGCCAGCTCGCTGTCCCAGGCCTGCGACAGGGCCCAGAGTCCGGCCAGTGCCAGCACCCAGAGGGCCAGCCCCGCCCGATCCCGCACCACCACGCGGGTCATCCAGTCCGTGCCGAGGCCCGGCAGGCCAAGCACCCGCTCCAGCACGAGGGTGGCCGTGAGCCAGATGGGCAGGCGGGCCGCCAGCCACCGGCCCCAGAGGTGGACCAGGGCCAGGCGGCGGACCCGGCGGACGGCCGCCGCGCCCCAGGCTTCGGGGAAGGGGTGCTCCTCCGGCAGGGACTGGGCCAGCCAGCGGGCCTCGCCGGGCAGAGCGGCCGCCAGGAAGGCCACCCCCCAGCCGCCCAGGCCCGGCGGGCCCCAGACGGCGGGCCAGGCCGCCAGCAGCAGGGCCGCCCAGAGCAGGTCCGGCGGGGCTTCCAGCAGGGCGAGGCTGCGCCGGGTCGCCAGCGCGGGCCCCTGCCAGAGCACCAGGAGGGGCGCCAGGAGGGCCAGGGCCGTGCAGGCCAGGAGCGTGGGGGCCAGGGCCTCCCAGGGAAACGGGGGCGGCCCCGCCTGCTTCCAGGTGGTGCCGGGCAGGCCCAGGGCCAAGGCGAGGCCCAGGGCCCAGACCGCCAGACCAGGGAGGAGGCGCCGGCCTACTTGGACCATCGCCAGCCGGCGGCTCCGGGGG
Source organism: uncultured Acidobacteriota bacterium (assembly GCA_963740385.1). Taxonomy (GTDB): domain Bacteria; phylum Acidobacteriota; class Holophagae; order Holophagales; family Holophagaceae; genus Geothrix. The sequence continues at coordinate 689,813 of CAVUDX010000002.1, read as the reverse complement.
TGGTGAGGTAGAGGCCCATGGGGCTGGGCTCGACGGAGAGCCGCTTGTCCACCCAGATGACGCTCTGGTAATCCAGCAGGGGGAGCGCGGCGGGGGCCTCGGCCCAGGCGTCTTGGAGGTCCCGCCAGGCGATGCGGTCACCGGGCAGCTGGATGCGGCTGATCAGCTGGGCCAGGCGGGGGTGCTTCCAGCCCGTGAAGTTCATGGGGCCCTTGGGCTCGAGGTACTCCAGCACGCTCCAGGGGTGCGGGTCGAAGACCACCACCGAGCACGCCAGGCGGAAGTCGCCCTTCTGCAACCGCTCCTGCAGCAGGCCTAGCTCCAGGGGCTGGAGCTGGAGGTCGAAGCCATCCTTGGCCGCCCGCGCCTTGAGGGCCAGCAGGAGCTTCTCCAGGGATTCGTCCCCCGCGGTGTAGAGCAGGGGCATGGCCCCCGGTCCCTTCGGCGGGGGCGACTGGGCCTGGATGGTCTGGACCTCGAAGCCCAGGGTTTCCGGCCAGAGGCCACGGCTTGGACGGGCGTGGAGGCCCAGCAGCTGTGGGGGGAAGGCATCCCGGCGCCAGCGCTCCAGCAGCTGGAGCGGCCCCACACCGAGGTGGCTCCAGACCACCAGCTGCGCCTGCATGGGCTGGGTCACCAATCGGTGGGTGGGAGGCACCTCTGTCTGCCGCCGGGGGGTGGGGGCTCCGATGGTCAGCCAGCCCTTCTGCAGGGCGGCCATGACCCCGGCGGGATCGGGCAGGAGGCGGAACCGGATGCCGTCGATGCGGGGTTTCAGGAAATGGTCCCGGCGGGTGAACACCCAGGCACCGGGGTCCTTGCGGTAGGCGAAGGGACCCGAGCCCCGTTCGGGGTGGTTCGCCTGGGCGATGGGGATGCGCGCCAGCTCCATGAGCAGGCGCCCCTGGGGTTGGGGCGAGCGGATCCAGGGCCGGCCGTTCTCCATGCCCACCTCAGCGCCTTCGAGCATGGCCCGCTTGGTGGGGCTGGCCTTGGGGTTGGTCTGCAGCTCATGCAGCGTCCAGATCACGTCCTCCGCCCGGACGAGGCTCCCGTCCGGGAATCGCGCATCGCCCCGCAGCGTGAACAGCAGGGTGTCGTCCTTGGGGGACTTCCAGCTCGCGGCCAGCCGGGGCACCAGCTGGCCGTCCGCATTCAGGCCCACCAGGGCATCCCCGGCCAGGGACTGGAGGACCCACTGCTCGTAGCTGTCGCCCTGGATGAAATCCAGCGGGCCCGGATCCCGGGAGAAGGACTCCTCCACCACCTGGGCCTGGAGGGGCGGGGCGAGGGGGGCGGCGAGGAAGGCCAGACCAAGGGCGAGGAGGAGGGGGCGCATGGGGATTCCGGATCGTGCCTCCTAGGATGCGACGACTTGGCCCCCCTGGCAAAGATGGATCCAGGACCAAGATGGATCTCTGACCAAGATGGGTGTTGCTACTCTAATTGCCTGGAGGCCCGCTTGGCGGATCTTTCGAGCTCGAAGCTGTGGTGGTGGTGGCCCCTCATGGCCCGGCACCGGCGCACCCTCTATGCCGGATTGGTGGCCACGGTCTGGTGCAGCGTCGCCGCGTCCGTGGTGCCCTACTGGTCCGGCCGGGCCGTGAACGCCCTCGAGCACCAGGACTGGCACGGCTCCCGGGTCTTCCTGGGCTGGATGCTGGCCTTCACGGCCATGGCCGGCATCGGCCGCTACCTCATGCGCAACACCCTCATCGGCCTCAGTCGCGAGGTGGAGCGGGAGCAGCGGGAATCCCTCTACACCTTCCTGCTCTCCAGGCCCTTCGCTTTCTATGAGCGCCAGCGGGTGGGGGACCTCATGTCCCGGGTGGGCGATGACGTGGGCACCGTCCGCATGGCCACCGGCCCGGGCCTCATGAGCTTCCTGCAGGTGCTGTCCATCCTGCCGGTGACCCTGGGCCTGATGTTCAGCACCAGCTGGCACCTCACCCTGGCCGTGATGCTGCCGTTCTCCTTTCTGGCCCTGGGCTTCTACGTCATCGGCAAGTGGAGCCACATGGTGCAGCAGAAGCTGCAGCTGGCCTTCTCGGCCCTCTCTACCTTCAGCCACGAGACCATCAGCGGGGAGCGGGTGGTGCAGGCCTTCGGCCTCGAGGAGGCCCGGGTGCGGCAGTTCGAGGTGCTGAGCCACCGGCACGCCATGCTGAGCATGAAGCAGTCGGTGATCTTCAGCGCCTATGCGCCGCTGTCGGCCTTCATTGGCGGCCTCTCGGCGCTGGTGCTCGTGGCCTATGGCGGCAGCCTGGTGGTGCAGGACATCCTGACCCTTGGGGACCTCACCGCCTTCACCGGATTCCTGGTGGCCCTGGCCTGGCCCATGATGAGCCTCGGCTGGTCGGCCAACCTCTTCCAGCGGGCCCGAGCCGGCCAGGAGCGGCTGGACCAGCTGCTGCGCAGCCCCGAGGCACCCCTGCCCCCGGCGGTGCCCATCGCCTTGCCGGACGCGCCGGCGGCCCTGCAGTTGAAGGAGGCCAGCCATCGCTTCGAGACCGGGCGGGGGCTGGGGCCGCTGGATCTGGACCTGGCCCCGGGCGACAGCCTGGCCGTGGTGGGGGGCATCGGGTCCGGGAAGACCCTCCTCCTGCAGGTGCTGGCGGGTCTGCGGGAGCTGAAGGGAGGCCACCTGCGGGTGGACGGCGAACCCCTCTCTGAGGTGAACCTCCGCCGGCACTGGGCGGGACTCGGCTGGGTGCCGCAGGAGGCGTTCCTCTTCTCGGACACGCTCCGGATGAACCTGGCCATGGGCCGCCCGGAGGCCACGGAGGCGGACATCTGGGAAATCGCCCGGGTGGTGGCGCTGGACGAGCTGATCCGTCGGCTGCCGCAAGGGTTGGACACGGTGGTGGGTGAGCGGGGCGTCATCCTCAGCGGCGGCGAGCGCCAGCGCACGGCCCTGGCCCGGGCCTTGCTGCGCCGACCACGCCTGCTGCTGTTGGACGATGCGCTCTCCGCAGTGGATGCCGAGACCGAGAGTCGCATCCTGGAAAGCCTGAGGACGTTCCTGGGGACGTCCACCCTGGTGCTGGCCACCCATCGCGTCTTCGTGGCGGAGACCTGTGCCCGGGTGCTGGTGCTGGATGAGGGCCGCATGACCCAGTTCGGCACCCCCGAGGAACTGGCCGACCAGCCCGGCACCTACGCACGGCTGCGGCGCCTCCAGAGCCTCGAGCGGGAGCTGGTGCGGGGCGCCTGAAGCCCACGTTCGGCTGCAGGGCGTTGAACCCCTTTCGGGGAAGGCCCTGGGAAGGTAGCGTGGGGGATTCCCTGGAGCCCCCATGACCCTGCATGCCCTCGTGGATACCCTCAACGGCTGGTTGTGGGGGCTGCCCCTGGTGTTGCTCTGCCTCGGGGCGGGCGTGGTGTTTTCCGTGTGGACGCGGTTCCTCCAGGTGCGTCACTTCAAGGCCATGATCCAGCAGCTCTGGCAGGGCCAGGCCTCCGAATCGGGGATCTCCAGCTTCCAGGGCTTCGCCATGGCCCTGGGGGGCCGGGTCGGCACCGGCAACATCGCCGGGGTGGCCACCGCCATCGCCATGGGCGGGCCCGGGGCCCTCTTCTGGATGTGGGCCATCGCCTTCCTGGGTGCCGGCTCCGCGTTCATCGAGGCGGCCCTGGCCCAGGTCTGGAAGGAGAAGGTGGAAGGGGAGTACCGGGGCGGCCCCTCCTACTACATCGAGCGGGGCCTGGGGATGCGCTGGTACGCCATCCTCTTCGCCGCGGTCACGGTGCTGAGCTGCGGCCTGCTATTGCCGGGCATCCAGGCCAACAGCATCGCGGCGGCCTGCGAGAGCGCCCTCCACGTGCCCACCTGGGCCACGGGCCTGGCCGTCACCGCCCTCCTGTCGCTCATCATCTTCGGCGGGGTGAAGCGCATTGGCCGGGTGGCCGAGCTGGCGGTGCCGTTCATGGCCCTGGGCTACATGCTCATGGCGGTGGTCATCGTGGTGCTGGACTGGCGGCGGGTGCCCGAGGTGCTGCGGCTGGTGGTCACCTCGGCCTTCGGGATGGGCCCGGCCTTCGGGGGCATTGCCGGGTCGGCCATCGCCTGGGGTGTGAAGCGGGGCATCTTCTCCAACGAAGCCGGGCAGGGCACCGGACCCCAGGCCGCCGCGGCCGCCGAGGTGGCCCATCCCGCCCAGCAGGGGCTCGTACAGGCCTTCTCGGTCTATGTGGACACCCTTGGCGTCTGCACGGCCACGGGCCTGATGATCCTGCTCACCGGCCAGTACAACGTGGCCGACGGCAGGGGCGGGTTCCTGGTGGCGAACATCCCCGGCGTGGAACACGGCCCCCTCTACACCCAGCGTGCCGTGGACACGGTGCTGCCGGGCCTCGGCCCCGGCTTCGTCGCGGTGGCGCTGTTCTTCTTCGCCTTCACCACCCTGCTGGCCTATGCCTACTACGCGGAGTCCAACGTGGCCTACCTGATGCGGGGCCGCCATCCCAAGTGGGGCATCGCGGCCATTCGGGCCGGGCTGCTCGGGGTCACCTATTTTGGTTCGGTGCGCACGGCGGGCCTGATGTGGGCCATGGGCGACATCGGCGTGGGCCTCATGGCCTGGCTGAACCTGGTGGCCATCCTGCTCCTGGCCCGCACCGGCCTGAAGGTGCTCCGGGACTATGAGGCCCAGGTGAAGGCGGGCACCCCCTTGACCTTCCACCCGGGCAAGCTGGGCATCCGGAATACCGCCTGCTGGGGGGAACCCGACGGAGCCTGAAGGCGGTCAGCGCCGGGGCGTCCTGAACCGCAGGTTCATGGCCAGGCCATAGGTGGCCGTGTCCAGGGTGCCGTGGGGCGCCCGGACCCGGCCCGCCGAGGCTTCCACCCCGAGGCCCAGGGGCAGCGCCCAGCGCCAGCCCGCACGGAGGGAGGCCAGCAGGCCTCCACCCGACTGCACGCCGCCGCCCCCCCCGCCGCCCACCGCGCCTTCCAGGAAGAGGCGCTGCTGGGCCCATTCGCGAGACTCCAGGCCCAGACCGGCCAGCCCCGTGGCGTAGCCGCCTGCGCCGCCGCCGGTGGCCGTGCCCGCCTCCCCCGTGAGGTAGAGCCCGCCCCCCAGGACCCGGTCGGCCCGCAGGGTCATCATCTGGAGGGTGCGCACCCCGCCCTCCTGCCGTGGCGCCACCCGGTAGGTGAGCAGCCCTGAGCCCAGGCGCCAGTGGGCCAGGTCGAAGGTGAGCAGAGGCCCACCGGCGGCGGCCGGTGCGGGGGTCGCGAAGGTGTGGGCGACCCGGACCACCAGGCTGGGGTTCTGGAAGCTGCCTCCGGGGGCTCGGAGCTGGCCCAGCCCCAGGGAGGCCCGCCAGCCCTCTGTTTGCATAGCAAGCGCCGCTTCAGCCGACAGGAGCAAGCCCCCTCCGGTGTCCACGTTGCCCCCGCCACCGAGGCCACCCGCCACCCGGAGCTCAAGGCCCAGGGGTCCCACCAGGCGCCGCTGCCAGCCCAGGCCAGCCAGGCCCTGGGCGTACCCGGAGCTGGCCCCCCGCACGGCGCCGGCCACCGCCAGAAACCGGAACCATGGGCCCTGCAGGGTCGTGGCAAAGGAGACGCCGCCCAGCTCAAAAGCCCCTTGGGGGGTGCCATTGCGGGTCTCGACGGAGGCCCTTGGCTGCACGCGGAGCACTTCCACTTCCAGACGCTGGTCCGTCCACGCGACACTGCCCCGGTAGGCCCGGGGGTCCCGCTCGGGGGCCCAGAGGCGGTCGGTCGTGAAGCCCAGGGTCAAGGCCAGCTGCGCGCTGTCGATGTCGCCATTGGGGAAGCGCACGCGGCTCCAGGCCAACCCCCAGCGGGTGGGCCCGACTTGGACCGAGGCCCCCAGGTGGGGGCGCAGCATGAGGCCGCCGCCCTGGGGCGCGGCGCCGCCCCCCCCGCCGCCGAGGAACAGCCCCGCCTCCAGTTCCAGGGGCAGGGTGGGGAAGGGACGGCTGCGGAGGCCGCCCTCGAGGCCGAAGGTGAAGAACCCGCCCCGTTCCCCCCGGGCGGCGCCATAGAGGCTGGGCCCCAGGTGGAAGGCGCCGAAGTCGGCGGTGGCGGAGAACCCCAGCAGGCCCATCCGTTCATTGCCGGGCAGGCGCAGGGATTCGGCGGAGACCGTGGTGCGAACCTGGATCAGCTCGGGGGCCGATCCGGCCAGGAGGAGGGTGGAGAGTGGGGCGAGGAGCGCGGCCCTCATGCCCCTTCTCGGAAGGTCACCTTGTTGATCTCGGCGAGGGTGGTGATGCCGAGGCGCACCTTCTCGATGGCGCTCTCCCGGAGGAACTGCATGCCGCCCCGGCGGGCGGCGGCCTTCACCTCGCGCACGGGGGCCCGCTGCACCAGCAACTCGCGGATCTCGTCGTTGAGGCCCATGAACTCGATGATGGCCTGGCGGCCCCGGAACCCGGTGCCATGGCAGTCCACGCAGCCCACCCGATCAAACAGGGTGGCCGTGCGCAACCAGGCTTCGTCGAGGCCGTTCTCCTCCAGCTCCTGGGGGGTGGGTTTCTCGGCGAGGCGCTTGCACTTGGGACAGAGCACGCGCACGAGGCGCTGGGCCAGGATGCAGTTCAGGGAGGACACGAAGTTGTGCACCTCGACGCCCATGTGCTGGAAGCGGCCCAGCACGTCCAGCACGTTGTTGGCGTGGACGGTGGTGAACACCAGGTGGCCCGTCAGGGCCGACTGGATGGCGATCTGGGCGGTCTCGGGGTCGCGGATCTCACCGACCAGGATCTTGTCGGGGTCGTGGCGCAGGATGGACCTCAGGCCCAGGGCGAAGGTGAGGCCCTTCTTCTCGTTGACCGGGATCTGGGTGACGCCTTCCAGCTGGTACTCGACGGGATCTTCGATGGTGATGATCTTGTCCTCGGGGGCCTTGATTTCGCTGAGCACAGCATAGAGGGTGGTGGTCTTGCCCGAGCCCGTGGGACCCGTCACCAGGAACATGCCGTAGGGCTCGCGGGAGAAGCGGCGCAGGCGCTTCAGCTCGTGGTCCGAGAAGCCGAGGATCTCCAGGGTGAGGGTCTGGAACTCTTCGGTGAGGTTCTCCTTGTCCAGGATGCGGATCACCGCGTCCTCACCGTGGATGGTGGGCATGATGCTGACGCGGAAGTCGATGGCCCGACCCCGGACCTTGAGCTTGAAACGGCCATCCTGGGGCTTGCGCTTCTCGGCGATGTCCAGCTCCGACATGACCTTGACGCGGCTGATGATGGGCGAGGCGAAGCGGCGGTCGATGGGGTCGGCGGCCGGGTAGAGGCTGCCGTCGATGCGGTACTTGATCTGGAAGCCCGTGGCGGTGGTCTCCAGGTGGATGTCGGAGGCTCGGCGCTGCAGGGCGTTGAAGATGGAGGTGTCCACCAGGCGCACGATGGGCGCCTCGTCCTTGTCGGTGAGCCGTTCAAGGTCCAGGACCTCGTCATCCAGGTCCTCCTCGTGGAGCACTTGGATCTTGAGGGCCTCCCCGGCCTCGTCCATGACCTTCTGGCCGCTTTCGGATTTCTTCAGCACTTCCTGGATCTGGGCCTGGGGGGCTCCGGCGAACCGGAGGGGCCGACGGAGGCGCAGCCGGAGCATGTCCTGGGTGGGGATGTCCAGGGGGTCGGCCATGGCCAGCCACAGTACCCCGTCGCGTTCCTGGACCGGGACAAAGTGGTGCTTCAGCATCAAGTCCAGGGGCAGGGCCTGGAATAGGGCGAAATCCACCGGCTCCCGGGTGAGGTCCATGGTCGGGTAGAGCTCCCGGGCCGGCCGGAAGTCCGTCAGGGTCTGGTCGCCCGTGGCGACGGTTTCCGGGGGGACGGGAGGGGTGGGAGAAGGCATGGAAGCATCCTAGCGGATTCCCGGGGAATCAGGCGTTTCAGAGGCCTGGACGGATTGGGGCATGGGTCACAAAGGACGGGACGGTTGGCTTCGAGCGTTGACCTGCGCGGGACCCGCACTCCACAATGACTGGTCCTGGAGGCTCCATGCGTGGGTACGCGTCCATCCTGCTGCTGATTCTGGTAGCAGTGGCCCTGCCGATCATCATTTGGAATTTATCGTGGCTGTTGCGCCCCAGTTGGCCCAGCGCCGCGAAGTACTCGTCCTACGAGTGCGGCATCACCACCCAGACTGAGGCCCGGGAGAAGTTCTCCGTGCGCTACTACCTGGTGGCGGTCATGTTCCTCGTCTTCGACGTGGAGACGGTGTTCCTCATGCCCTGGGCCATCCAGATGAAGGAGCTGGCCGTGTTCGGCTTCATCGAGCTGGGCCTGTTCCTCTTCCTGCTGCTATTCGGCTACGGCTACATCTGGTCCAAGGGAGCCCTCACATGGGAATGAACCAGCCCTCTGCCCTTGAACACATCCTCATCACCACCAAGGTGGAGAAGGTCATGAACTGGTCCCGCGCCACCAGCGTGTGGCCGGTGACCTTCGGCCTGGCCTGCTGCGCCATCGAGATGATGGCCGCCGGCGCCAGCCGCTTCGACTTCGACCGCTTCGGCGCGGGCATTTTTCGGGCCACGCCCCGTCAGGCCGACCTGATGATCATCGCGGGTACGGTGACCTACAAGATGGCGCCGGTCATCAAGACCCTTTATGACCAGATGCCCGAACCCAAGTGGGTGATCGCCATGGGCTCCTGCGCCACCGCCGGCGGACCGTTCGACTCGTACCACACCATCCAGGGCGTGGACAAGGTGATCCCCGTGGACGTGTTCATCCCGGGCTGCCCGCCCCGTCCCGAGTCGCTCATCTACGGGTTCATGAAGCTGCAGGACAAGATCATGACGAGCAGCCTCGCCGATCGCTACAAGGACATCTTCGAGGAGGTCGGCTGATGACGGACGAAACCCTCCCCCAGCCGCCGGAGACGCCGGAGGCCCCCGCCGGGCCCTACGTCTATGACTACGCCGCCTCGCCCCAGCGGCAGATTGTCCTGCCCAAGTCGGTGCCCCTGCCGAGCCTGCGGACCTACCAGGCCGAGGTGAAGGCCGCTGCGGAAGCCGACGAGGCCAAGTGGCAGAAGATGCTGGCGGATTTCGAGACTGCCAAGGCGAAGGCGGAGGCTGAGGGCAAGGACGCCCCCAAGCCCCCTGTCCGGCCCGTGCCCCGCAAGGACGACAACGACGTGAAGGTGCCCTGGCCCCAGGAGGCCAAGGACGATGACCTCTACCGCCTCCAGGAACGCCTGGGGGACAAGGTCGAGGAGATCTTCGAGCAGGCGGGAGAACTGACCTGCCAGGTGGCCAAAGAGGCGATTCTCGAAGCCCTCAAGCTCTGCCGCGAAGACATCGCCCTCAACTACGAGATGCTCGCCGACGAGACGGCCACCCACTATCCCGCGGCCACCGACTTCGACTTCAGCGTGGTCTACCACCTCACCAGCATCAGCCGCCGGAAGCGCCTGCGCCTGCGGATCCTCGTCCCGGAAGGCTTCGCGCCCGAAAGCGCCTGCGCCGTCTACCCTGGCGCCAACTGGATGGAGCGCGAGATCTACGACATGCTCGGCATCCGGTTTGCAAACCACCCCGACATGACCCGCATCCTCTGCCCGGAGGACTGGGAGGGCTACCCCCTCAGGAAGGACTACCCGACCGTGGGGTGGGGCCAGCGTGACATCGCCTTCCGCGAGGATCGCGGCGGCATGCTCGAGCGCATCGCCCTCCAGAAGGCCGGTCAGCTTGGAATCAACCTGAAGCAACCCAAGGCTGAGTAGGAGCGGACGGTGTTCAAGAACGAGGAAATGGAGATCAACCTGGGCCCCCAGCATCCGTCCACGCACGGGGTGCTCCGGGTGAAGCTGCGGCTCGACGGCGAGACCATCACCCACTGCCGGCCCATGATCGGCTACCTGCACCGTGGCGTAGAGAAGATCTGCGAGAACCAGACCTTCTTCCAGGGCCAGGTCTGGACCGACCGCATGGACTACTGCTCCGCCGTGGCCAACAACCTGGGCTGGGCGGAAGCCAACGAGAAGCTCTTCGGCATCACGGTACCGCGCCGGGCCCAGTACATCCGCACGATGCTGAACGAGTTCAACCGCCTGGCCTCCCACCTGATCTGGCTGGCGACCCACGCCTTGGACATTGGGGCGATGACGGTCTTCCTCTATGCCTTCCGGGAACGCGAGGACATCCTCGACATGAACGAGGCCTTCTGCGGCTCACGCCTCACCACCACGGCCTTCCGCATTGGTGGACTGCGCGAGGACCTGCCCCCCGGCTTCGAGAAGTTGGTCACCAAGTTCCTGGCCAAGTTCCCGAGCTGCATCGAGGAGTACGAGAACCTCCTGAGTGAGAACCGGATCTGGAAGAAGCGCACCATTGGCGTGGCCAAGCTGAGCGCCGAGGATGCCATCGCGCTCGGCGTGACCGGCCCCGTGCTCCGCGCCGCCGGCGTGCCTTACGATATCCGCAAGGCCTTCCCCTACGCGGCCTACGCCGAGATGGACTTCGACATCCCCACCCGCACCGAGGCGGACACCTACGCCCGGTACCTGGTCCGCATGGATGAGATGCGCCAGAGCGCGCGGATCATCCAGCAGTGCATGGACGGCATGCCCGAGGGTCCGGTCATGGCCAAGATCCCCAAGATCCTGAAGCCCGAGGTCAACGAGGTCTACCACGCCACCGAGGCGCCCAAGGGTGAGATCGGCTACTACCTCGTGGGCGAAAAGGGCTCCACGAATCCCTACCGGTTCCACGTACGGGCTCCCGGATTCATCAACCTCCAATCCCTGCCCAAGATGGCTGAGGGAGGCCTGATCGCCGACATCGTCGCGGCCATCGGCACCTTGGACATCGTGCTCGGCGAGATCGACCGCTAGCCGACGAGGATCCCACGCCATGCCGACTCCGACCCTCACCCAGTCCCTCGTGATCACACTCATCCAGTGCCTGCTGGTGGTGATCTTCGTCTTCGTCGTCGTCCCCCTGACCGTATTCGCCGAGCGGAAGGTGCTGGGCTACCTCCAGCAGCGGCTGGGCTCCACCCGCGTGGCCAGCGGCCATGTCGGCATCACCGGCTGGATGAACCGCGGCATGTGGAAGTGGGGCCGGGTGCCGGTGCTCTCCTACTGGCGGGGCATCCCGGGCCTGGTGGCCGACGTGCTCAAGCTGATCCTCAAGGAGGATGTCATCCCGGCCAAGGCCGACAAGTTCGTGTTCTTCATCGCCCCGGCCCTCAGCATGGTGGCGGCGGTGGTGGTGTTCGCGGCGGTCTCCTTCGTGCCCGGTGTCTTCTTCACCTTCCCGACCTGGTTCCCCTTCGTGGGGGGCCTGCCGGTATCCGGCGGCATCGCCGACATCAACGTGGGCCTGCTTTGGATCCTCGGCGTGGCGAGTGTGGGCGTCTACGGCATCGTCCTGGCCGGCTGGGCCTCCAACTCCAAGTACCCCCTGCTGGGCGGCCTGCGCAGCGCCGCCCAGATGGTCAGCTATGAGGTGCCCCTCGCGTTGAGCCTCCTGGCCCCGGTGGTGCTCTCCGCCAGCCTGAACTTCTCCGAGATGTCCGCCCGCATGGCCACGGGCCTGCCGTTCTGGGGGCTGGTGCCCCAGATCCTGGGGTTCCTGATCTACCTGACCTGCGGCTTCGCCGAAACCAACCGCCTGCCCTTCGACATGCCCGAAGCCGAGAACGAGCTGGTGGCGGGCTTCCACACCGAATACTCCGGCATGAAGTTCGGGTTCTTCTACCTGGCCGAGTACATCAACATGACGGTCGTGGCCGCCTTGGCCGCCGGTTTCTTCCTGGGCGGCCCCTGGCTGCTGCCTTTCGGCCTGCAGGGCCTGGTGAATCCGTTCCTGCCCGCCTTCCTCTCGTGGTTCGGCGAGCCCCACGCGATCTTCTTCGTGGTCAAGATCATCTTCCTGCTGTTCGTCTACATCTGGGTGCGCGGCACCATTCCCCGCTACCGGTATGACCAGGTGATGAGCGTGGCCTGGAAGTACCTGATCCCCATGGCGCTGGTCAACCTCTTGCTGGCGGCCCTCGTCCGCTGCTTCGCCGTCTAGGGGGCATCCATGAACAAACTCCTCAGGACCCTCATCCCCTTCGATATCGCCAAGGGCCTGTCCATCACGGGCAAGCACTTCGCCAAGGTCTTCTTCACGGCCAACCGCCGGAAGGTGCCCTTCCACATCGTGTCCGAATACCCCGAGGTGGTGGCCAAGATCCAGCCCAGGTTCCGGGGGCGGCTCACCCTGCTGAAGGATGAGCAGGGCGAGATCAAGTGCGTGTGCTGCCTCGCCTGCGAGAAGATCTGCCCCACCCAGGTGATCACCATCGAGAAGGGCAAGAAGGAAGGGCGCAAGATGCCGTTCCCGGTGCGCTACGACTTCGAGATGGAGCGCTGCATCTTCTGCGAATTCTGCGTGGAGAGCTGCGGCTTCGACTCCATCATCCTGAACCACCAGTTCGAGCTGGCTGCCTACAACCGCGAAGACTTCTCCATCGGCATGGAAGGGCTCGGCCAGAACATGTACGAGCCGACGCCGGTGGGCAAGTTCAGCGTGGCCGACGACTGATTCCACCTCCAGCGCATCTCCGAGGACGACCCATGGAACATTTCATCGAAACGATCGGCCGGAACATGTTCGCCATTTTTGGCGTCATGGCCCTGTGCGGCGCCGGGTTCATGGTCGCCTCTCGGAGTGCTGTGCACAGCGTGCTTGGCTTCCTCTTCGCGATGCTCTGCATTTCGGGCTGCTTCCTCTCCCTGGAGGCGGAGTTCCTGGGCATGGCCCAGATCCTGGTCTACGCCGGGGGCATCGTCGTCCTCTTCCTCTTTGTCGTGATGCTCGTCGAGATGAGCAAGAAGAGGGAGAAGGAGGTCTTCCAGTTGCAGTCCCGTTACGCCGTCGTCGCGGTGCTTGTGGGCGCGGCGGCCTTCCTTGCGGTCTTCCGGAACACCTTCTTCGGCGTGGCCTCGCCTGAGGCCCTCGTGTTGCGGCCTGACCTGGCCCAGGGCCTGAACGTGGCCCAGCAGAACGCCCAGGCTGTGAGCCGCGGCCTGTTCGCGGACTACCTGCTGCCCTTCGAAATCCTCAGCGTCATCCTGCTGGTGGCCCTGGTGGGCGCGGTGGTGCTGGCCAAGACGGAGCGGGTGTGATGGTCAGCCTGAACGCAGTCCTCCTCATCTCCTTCCTGCTGTTCTCCATCGGCATCATCGGCGTCCTCATCCGCCGGAATGCCCTGATCATCCTGATGTGCGTCGAGCTGATGCTGAACGCCGCCAACCTGAACTTCATCGCCTTCGCCCGGCATAGCGGCTCCGTCTCCGGACAGGCCTTCGCACTACTGGTGATGGGCTTCGCGGCCGCGGAAGTGGCCGTCGGTCTGGCGCTGGTGGTGGCCCTCTACCGCAAGCGTGACACCGTCCAGGTGGACGATATCAACCTGCTGAAGGGATGACGACGACCATGAGCGCCGAAATGACCCTGGCCACCGCCGCCTCCCAGCCGAGCAGCCTGCTCTGGCTGATCCCCTTCCTGCCCCTGTTCGGATTCCTCATCAACGGCCTTAGCGGTCGGAAGCTCAAGAACAACGCCATCGTCGACACCCTCGCCCTGGGCAGCGTGGGGATCGCCTTCTTGCTGACCCTCTACCACTTCGTTCAGCTCATCGGACTGCCCGCGGAGGGCCGCTCTCTCCACCAGAGCCTCTGGACCTGGTTCAACATCGGCGGGGCCCATGTGCTGGGCGGCCTCACCACCTACAAGATCGAGTGGGCCTACAAGTTTGATGTGCTGAGCGGCTGCATGGCCCTCCTGGTGACGGGCGCGGGCTTCCTCATCCACCTGTTCAGCACCGGCTACATGGCGGAAGAGCGCAACGACGGCCGCTACTACCGGTTCATGGCCTACCTGAACCTCTTCGTGTTCAGCATGCTGAACCTGGTGCTGGGCGCCAACATCATGATGATGTTCCTGGGCTGGGAGGGCGTCGGTCTCTGCTCCTACCTGCTCATCGGCTTCTACTTCGACAAGGAGTTCGCGGCCGTGGCGGGCAAGAAGGCCTTCGTCACCAACCGCATCGGCGACTTCGGCTTCATGATCGGGTTCTTCCTGATTTTCCAGATCTTCGGCAGCCTGGACTACGACACCCTCATGGGCTCGGTGCGTGCCGTGGCGAACATGCCGGCCATCACACTCTACGGCCACACCGCCAGTCCCACCTGGTGGTTCAACCTCGTGGGCTGCTGCCTCTTCGTGGGCGCCATGGGGAAGTCCGCCCAGATCCCCCTCTATGTATGGCTGCCTGATGCCATGGCGGGCCCAACGCCCGTGTCGGCGCTCATCCACGCCGCCACCATGGTGACCAGCGGCCTCTACATGATCACGCGGCTGAACTTCATCTACGTGAACGCTCCGACGGCTCTGGCCGTGGTCCTGGGCTTCGGCGCCCTCACCGCCTTCGTGGCCGCCACCATGGGGCTGGCCCAGTACGACATCAAGAAGGTGCTGGCCTACTCCACCGTGTCCCAGCTGGGCTACATGTTCATGGGCATGGGGGCGGGAGCCTTCAGCGCGGGCATGTTCCACGTCTTCACCCACGCCGCCTTCAAGGCCAGCCTCTTCCTCGGGTCCGGCGCGGTCATCGCCGCCTGCCACCACGAGCAGGACATGCGGAACATGGGCGGCCTCCGAAAGCTCATGCCCATCACCGCCATGAGCATGATCCTGGCCACGTTCGCCATTTCCGGCATCGCCCCCTTCTCAGGGTTCTTCTCGAAGGACGAGATCCTTTGGAAGGTCTTCGAGGGGTGGTATCAGCATGGCCACTACACCGGGTCCACCCTGAACCTGGCGGCCTGGATCCTGGGCATGCTGGGCGCCGCCTTCACCGCCTTCTACATGACCCGCCTCATCGCCATGACCTTCTTCGGGGAGTACCGGGGGGCCGGGCACGATCCGCACGGGCTGACCGTGCCCTCCGAGGCCCACGGCCATGATGACCATGGCCACGGGGATCACGGCCACGACGCCCATGCGGACGCGCATGCCTCCCACGGGCATGATGCCCATGGCCACGACGACCATGCCTCCCACGGCCCCACCGAGGTCTCCTGGCGCATGTGGCTGCCGGTGGCCATCCTGGCCGGTCTGGCCGTGGTGCTGGGCTTCCTGAACTATCCCGAGAGCCTGCACCGGGTGGCGCCGATCGTGCCTGCCGAACTCTTCAGCAAGTGGATCGAGCCGATCCTCTACCAGGTGGCACCCCTGCACCACGGGGAGCACGTGCCTCCCGCCATCGAGTACCTCTTGATGGCGTTCGCTACCTTCGTGTGGGCTCCGGGTGCCATGTATGTCGCCTGGGTCATCTACAAGAAGGATCCCACCTGGAGCCGCGCCAAGGCCTTCGTCACCCGGTTCCCGAACCTCTACCGCTGGGTGAATGCCAAGTACTACGTGGACGAGTTCTACGAGTGGGCGCTCATCGCCCCCATCAAGCGTTTCTCCGCCCAGCTCTGGAGTTTCGATACCTGGGTGGTGGACGGCATGGTGAATGGTGCCGCCCGGGTCACCCTCATCTGGGCCTCGCTCATGAACTGGGTCGATGAATACCTGGTCGACGGCACCGTGGACCTGGTGGAGTACATCGTCCAGGAGACCAGTTCGGTGTTCCGGGGCCTCCAGAGTGGCCGGGTCCAGCACTACGCCTTCGTGATGTTCCTCGGCTTCCTTGTGTTCGCCGTTGTGAAGTTCTTCGTCTAGTCATTCCCTGGTTGGAGTTCCCATGTTCACCGCAAACACGACACTGATGCTGGTGGCGACCTTTCTGCCCCTCCTGGGGGCGCTGGTCCTGCTTCTTGTGCCCAAGGATCAGCGCCGGACCTTCGAGATCGGCTCCCTGGTGGTGATGATCGCCAGCCTGCTGCTCAGCCTGCCCTTCTGGTTCGGCTACGACCGCGCCAGCGATGCGGTGCAGTGGGCCCAGGCCTGGACCTGGATCCCAGCCCTCGGCGTGAAGTTCAGCGTCGGCATGGACGGCATCAGCCTCCTGCTCTGGCTGCTGACCACCTTCATCGGACCCATCGCCATTGCCTGCTCCTTCAGCTCGATCCTCGAGCGCCACAAGGAGTACGACATCTGGATGCTGGTCCTCCAGACGGCCATGCTGGGCGTGTTCATCACCCAGGACATGTTCCTCTTCTACCTGTTCTGGGAGGTCATGCTGGTGCCGATGTACTTCCTAATCGGCATCTGGGGCGGCCCCCAGAAGCTCTACGCCGCCATCAAGCTCTTCCTCTACACCCTGGCGGGCTCGGTGCTGATGCTGGTGGCCCTCCTGGCCATCTACTTCCTGCAGCACAAAGCCACGGGCACCTATGACTTCTCCCTGGCCAGCTTCCAGGCCATGGCCCCCATCATCGCCCAGCAGTCCAAGACCTATCAGCACCTCATGGCCCTGGCCTTCTTCATCGGCTTCGCCATCAAGGTGCCGATGTTCCCCTTCCACACCTGGCTGCCGGATGCCCACGTCCAGGCCCCCACGGCCGGTTCCGTGATCCTGGCCGCCATCCTGCTGAAGATGGGCACCTACGGCTTCGTGCGGTTCCTGCTGCCCATCCTGCCGGGCGCCACCAAGGACCTCATGCCCTGGCTCATCACCCTGGCCCTCATCGGCATCATCTACGGCGCCCTGGTGGCCATGATCCAGAAGGACATGAAGAAGCTCGTGGCCTACTCATCGGTGAGCCACCTCGGCCTCTGCATGCTGGGCATCTTCGCCCTCAACCCCTATGGCATCAAGGGCGGCCTCTTCCAGATGATCAACCACGGCATCAGCACCAGCGGGCTCTTCCTCGCGGTGGGCATCGTCTACGAGCGCCGGCACACCCGCATGATCGCCGACTTCGGCGGCCTCTCGAAGTCCATGCCGGTCTACGCCACGATCTTCATGATCATGACCATGAGCAGCATCGGCCTGCCGGTACTGAACGGGTTCATCGGTGAGGGTGTCATCCTCATGGGCGCCTTCCAGGCGTTCCCCTGGGCCGCCGTCGTCGCCACGACGGGCATCATCCTGGGCGCCGCCTACATGCTCTGGATGTTCCAGCGCGTCATGTTCGGACCCATCACCGAGGTGAACGAGCAGATGGAGGACCTGAACCTCCGGGAAATCCTCTACTTCGCCCCCCTGGTGGTCGCCGCCTTCTGGATCGGCCTCTATCCCAAGCCGGTCATGGATGTGATGGATGCGCCCGTGCGCAAGCTCGTCGAGCAGGTGACCCCCGGCTTCCACGCCGCGGAGGCCCTGGCCGCCAAGCAGGCTGCCGCCGCCAAGCTGGGCAT
Source organism: uncultured Acidobacteriota bacterium (assembly GCA_963740385.1). Lineage (GTDB taxonomy): Bacteria > Acidobacteriota > Holophagae > Holophagales > Holophagaceae > Geothrix. The sequence continues at coordinate 672,531 of CAVUDX010000002.1, read as the reverse complement.
GCAGGGGATGATCGCCCCGGCTCACCATGAGGCGGAACCCGGCCATGAGGCTGCCCCGGCCGCCCACGAGGCCCCTGCCGCCCACGAAGCGCCTGCCCACGGTGGAGGTCACTGATGACCGGCTTCGCTCAGGGGCTCCTGAGCGCGCTCCTCCGGGACGCGCACCTGATCACGCCCCAACTTTTCCTCATGGTCGTGGCCACGCTCATGCTCTGGCCCGGCGATCTCTTCTTCAACCGGAACGAGAAGCACAAGTGGGCGCCCATCACCCTCGTGATCCTGGCCGTCACCGCCTTCCTGGTCACCCGGACGGTGGAAGGCGAGGGCTTCTCCCGGATGTTCCGCATGGATGGCATGGCGCGGGGCTTTCAGCTGCTCTGCATCCTCGGCGCTGCAGGCGCGGTTCTGCTCAGTGTGCGGCTGCTCGACAGCCTCAAGCAGCAGACCGTGGAGTACTACGCCCTGATCCTGTTTTCCCTCGCGGGCATGCTCTTCCTCTGCGGCGCCTCCGACCTCATCTCGGTGTATTTCAGCATCGAACTCATGGCCATCTGCATCTACATCCTGGTGGCCTACCTTCGAGACCGCGCCACGAGCGTGGAAGCGGGCATGAAGTACTTCCTGCTGGGGGCTTTTTCCAGCGGCATCCTCGTCTATGGCATCAGCCTCCTCTACGGGGCTGCCGGTGGGACCACCACCAACCTGGAGGACCTGAACCGGGCCCTCGCCCTCGCACCGGCCTCCAGCAGCCTGCTGGTGTACTCCGGGGTGCTGATGGTGCTGGTGGGCATGGCCTTCAAGGTGGCCGCGGTGCCCTTCCACATGTGGGCGCCGGATGCCTATGAAGGTGCCCCGACACCCATCACGGCCTTCATGGCCACGGCCCCCAAGGCGGCGGCCCTGGCGGCCTTCCTGCGCGTGTTCGGCTCCGGATTCCACGGCGTATCCAGTGATTGGGTGCTGCCCCTCAGCTACATCGCTGGCGCCAGCATGATCCTCGGCAATGTGGCCGCCGTGAAGCAGGAGAGCATGAAGCGCCTGCTGGCCTACTCCAGCATCGCCCACGTGGGCTACATGCTGCTGGGGGTGCTCTCCGGCGATCCCAAGGCCGGGGCCCAGGCCGTGTGGCTGTACATGCTCATCTACATCGTCATGAACACCGGCGCCTTCGCGGTGGTCATCTACCTGCAGGGCAAGGGCGAGAGTGAGCGCATCGAGGATTTCAAGGGCCTGGGCCGCAAGCACCCCACCCTGGCCTTCGCCATGATGATCTTCCTGCTCAGCCTGGCCGGCATCCCCCCCCTGGTGGGATTCTTCGGGAAGTTCTACCTCTTCAAGCTTGCCATCGAGCAGGGCTTCGTCACCTTGACGGTGCTCGCGCTCCTCACCAGTGCCGTGAGCGCCTACTACTACCTGGCCGTGGTCAAGCAGATGTACTTCCGAGAGCCCGAGGGCGAGGCAGTTCCCATGGGCGGCGCCCAGGTCTTCATCGTCACCCTGGCCTGTGGCCTGGTGCTCGTGGGCACGGCGTTCGCACCCTGGCTGCTGGATTGGGCTGGCCGGGTGTTCTGGCTATAGATTCCCCGAGGGGGCTTCGCTGCATGAAGCTTCCTAGATCCGTCGAGCGGGGCTCCTGTTGTCCCAATGGGCTTAGACTGAAGGATGCGGGAACGGTCCGCGTGCCTCGGGAGTCAGGTCGTGCTGTTTGGTCGCAAAGAGGCAGCTGACCCCGGGGAGCGGGCGCTCTGGGCAGATCTGATGTCCCTGGGCCTTACCTTCCCGTTGTGCATCACCCTGGGGTTCTTCCTGGGCCGTTGGCTGGGGGGGAAGGTCGGGTATCCCGTTCGGGGGCAGTGGCTCGGACTCCTCTGGGGCATCGCGGCGGCCTTTTGGGAACTCTTCAAGGTGAACCGGCGCCTGTCGAGACGGGACGAGGCGGAGCTAAAGCGGGCCCAGGCCGACCAGGATGCCGATGGACGACGGTGAACACCACCTGCGACGCATCACCCGGACCATGGGGGTGCTCGCGGTCTTGGGGACCCCTCTGTGGGCTCTGCTGCGATCCCGGTCGGCAGCCCTCGCCTTCGCCGTGGGTGCCCTGACCAGCCTGGCCTTCTGGAGCCTGCACCGGGTCCTGACGGCCCGGATGCTGACCCCATCCCTGCGCCGGCGGTGGCTCTACGCCTTCCTGTCCCTCGGTAAACTGGCGTTGATCGCCCTCGTGCTGCGTGGGATGATGGGGTGGTATCCGGCGGAAGCCCTGCCGTTGGCCCTTGGAGTCCTGCTCTTCGTGGCCGCCATCCTTCTGGAAGCCGTTCGTTTGATGTTCCAGAAACCCGATGCCACGCCCCCCGTCTGAGGTCTGCCAGAGATGGAACACCACGCATCATTGCTTGCCAAATGGCTCACCCAGGTGCTCGGCCTGGCCCAGCACCCCTGGCCCGGTTTTGCCCACGGGGCCGCCCTCTCGGTGCTGGAACGCTATGACCACCTGCTGAACGCCGCCTTGGCGGCCCTGACGGCCATGCTCATCACGGCGCTGGTGCGCAAGAACCTGGCCCGCATCCCAGGCCCCCTCCAGCAGACCTTCGAGGGCGTGGTTGGTGGCCTGCAGGAGATGATCGACGACAACATCGCCCACCACGGGAAGCGGTACCTCCCCTTCATCGGCACCATGGCGCTCTTCGTCTTCTTCAACAACCTCTTCGGCCTCATCCCCGCCCTGAGCCCCGGCACCAGCAACTGGAACGTGACCCTGGGGGCGACCCTGGTCGTCTTCGGCTACTACAACTTCCATGGGATGAAGGAACAGGGCATCGGGAAATACTGGCTGCACTTCGCCGGCCCCATCTGGTGGCTCATGCCCCTCATGTTCCCCCTGGAGATCCTGGGGCTGCTCAGCCGCATCCTCAGCCACTCCCTGCGTCTCTTCGGAAACATCGCCGGCGAGCACGTGGTCGCCGGCATCTTCTTCGGGCTCATGCCCCTCCTGCTGCCCATTCCCATGATGTTCCTCGGCCTCTTCTTCGGCCTCATCCAGACCTTCGTGTTCGTCATGCTGTCGGTCATTTACCTCAGCGGGGCCGTCTCCCACGAGCACTGATGCTGTCCGGGGGGCGCCCGCGAAGCGGGCGAAGGCCCCCCCGGGACCCCCCGGCGCGTCGCCCAGACAACACCTGGTCTCCTTGCCACCCTTCCGCTACCCGTTTCTCGTTACCTAACAGTCTCCGGGATTCCGAACCCCTGGGACCCACCTCAAGGAGTACCACCATGAAGAAGTTCTTCACCACCGCCTTCCTGTTCACCCTGGCCGCCGTGGCCTTTGCGCAGGTTCCCGGCGCCGCCCCCAAGAGCCTCTTCGAAGGCCAGTTCACCGCGCACATCGCCCTCGCCATCGCCGCCGCCGGCTGCGGTCTGGGCCAGGGCAAGGCCGTGGTCGCCGCCTGCGAAGGCGTCGCCCGCAATCCCCAGGCCGCTGGTGCCATCCGTACCACCATGATCATCGGTCTGGCCCTCATCGAGGCCCTTGTGATCTACGTGCTCGTGGCCGCCTTCGCCATCAAGTAGTCCTTGCAGGTCTTCAGGCGGGGCATCCAGCACCTGGATGCCCCGTTTTTTCATTTTCCACCGGATCAGCCGATGATCATTTCAGGACCCTATGACGCCCCACTCGCTGTTCCCCATGCCCCCGGAGGTCACGCAGGTGATCCTGGGTGGCGGCTCGCCCATCGACCTGGATTTCCTGAGGGTCCATAACCTCGCTGAGGCCCAGAACTTCGCCCTCAACTACGGCTATGACATGGGTGTTGCTTTCCAGCGGGCGGCCGTGGCGAGGGTCTACGGCGATGCGGTGGACTTCCTGGAAGGGGTGGTGCTGGAAGGCACCGACCTGCACGTCCCGCCGGAGGTCAGGTACCTGTTGGATCCCCTCGAGCTCTTGATTTGGGCCTCCGAACGCCCGCGCAACCCGCGGGGGCGCTGGTCTTGCGCCGTCCTCCGGGTAATGCACACCCTCTTCCACGTGGATCAGAACGTGAACCTGCGGTTCCTGCCGGAAATCCAACAGCAGGTGTTCAGCCGCTACGACCATTACCTGGAGCAGGAAGGGGGCCGCTGGTTCCTCCGTGGCACCTACGAGGTGCCGCTGCTCGCGGTGGAGCGGAAGGAGAACAAGGACCGGGTCTCCATGCTCCTGAAAATGCTCCACAAGCCCGAGAATGTCGCGGAAACCATCTACGATCAGATCGGCATCCGCTTTGTGGCTGAAGACCAGCTGGGCGTGCTGATGGTCATTCGGTTTCTGCTGGACCATCACGTACTGATGCCCACCCACATCAAGCCGAGCCGGAGCCGGAACCTGATGATCGATGTGGAGGCCCTCGCGGCCTGGAGTGAGGCCATCCCGCCTTCGTTCCGGATCCAGGACCTGGATGGGGAGGAACGGAAGGCCCTGAGCCATACCCTCTCGCTCAAGAATCCCGGAAAAGACCAGAACCCCTTTTCCAGCAAGGATTACTCGGCGATTCAGTTCACGGCCCGCACCCTGGTGCGCCTCCCGAGTCCCGCCACGAAGGCCCTGGAGACCCTCCAGGGGCGGCTCCAGACCATGGGGGATACCGAGCTCTCCGACCTGGTACGCATTCCAGAGTTGATCCAGGAGCAGGAGGAGTTTACTTTCTTCTTCGCACACGAAGTCCAAGTGATGGAACAATCGGGGTTTCAAAGCTCACGCTCAGGTCCCGCATCCCATACCGAATACAAACAGCGCCAGCGGGATGCCGCCCGGCGGAGAGTGCTGCAGGGAATTCTTCAGGAGGAACCATGTTGAACATCCAGACCCGCCAAGAAGGCACCGCCTCGGTGGTGTCCATCCAGGGCAAGGTCAATTTCGAGGTGACGGCCCAGCTGCGCGACGTGATCCGGGAAACCGTGGCCACGGCCCAGCCCAAGCTTCTGGTGGTCAACCTCGAAGGGGTCAGCTTCATCGATTCCTCCGGGCTGGGCCTCCTCGTCGCCGCCCGCAACAGCGTCGATAAGTCCGGAGGCAAGCTGCACCTCTGCTGCCTGCCCGCGCCGGTGAAGAAGACCTTCGACCAGACCAACCTCACGAACTACTTCTCCATCTTCGCCACGGAGCAGGACGCTCTCCGCGGCGCCTGACGCGGGGCCATCCCCCATGGCCAAAGGCACCGTCCTGGTGGTGGACGATGAAGTACCCATCCGGGACATCCTCAGCTTCTATCTCAAGCGGTCGGGCTACCAGGTCCTGACGGCTGGCAATGGCGTCGAGGCGCTGGTGGAGATCGGCCGCCTGCGGCCGGACCTCATCATCTCCGACCTGCGCATGCCCGACATGCCCGGTGATGAGCTGTGCAAGCACATCAAGAGCGACCCCAGCACCCGGGACATCTACTTCATCATCCTCTCCGCCCTGGATGGGACGGCCTCCCGCATCGGCGGCCTGTCGCTGGGCGCGGACGACATGATCCCCAAACCCTTCCACGCCCAGGAGGTGCTGGCCAAGGTGGATTCCACCTTCCGTCTCATCGAGATGCAGAAGGAGATCAAGCGCCAGAACAAGGAACTGACCACCTTCCAGCAGCGGGTGCAGGAGGAGATGGAGCTCGCGGCCGCCCTCCAGATGGGGCTGCTGCCCAAGCTTCCCGGCGAGTCCAAGGGGTGCCGCTACACGCACCGCTACCTGCCCGCAGCGGGCATCGGGGGAGACATCTACGCCATCCTGCCCCTGCCGGATGGACACACCGCCATGATGATCGCCGACGTGAGCGGGCATGGCGTCACCGCAGCCCTGATCTCGGCCATGGTGAAGACGTCCTTCGAAAATCAGGTTCGACTGGGCGGGGAACCCCTGGCCTGGGCCCATGGGATGAACGAGGACCTCTGCCGGTCCACCCTCGCGGAGCAGTTCGCCACCGCCTGGCTCGGGCGGCTCGACCCCGCCACCCATCAGCTGCGCTACGTGGTGGCCGGCCACTGCGCCCCGCTCCGCATCGTCGGCGGCGCCCGGGGTGGCCTGCAGCGCTCGGAGGTCCTGCGCGGCAAGGGCTTCATGCTGGGGCTGGATGCGCAGCTGCCCTTCATGGAGCACGAAGCCGAGTTTCTGCCGTCCGATCGCCTGGTGCTCTACACCGACGGACTGGTGGAAGTGGAGCGAGAGGATCGGACGATGCTCGAGGAGGCGGGGCTGCGGCGGATCTGCGCCGAGCTGCCACCGGGGGCGGAGGAGGCGGCGGACGCCGTGATCGCCCAGGCCAAGGCCCACAACGAGCCCGCCCCATTCGTGGATGACGTGACGCTGGTGATCCTGGACCGGCTGGCCTAGGCCTCGGCCAGCGTTGCGGCGATGCCGTCCTCCAGGCGGGTGAAGGCGGTTCCATAGCCGGCGTCCCGGAGGCTGCGCACATCCGCCTGGGTGAAACTCTGGTATTTGCCCCGCAGACCCTCGGGGAAGGGGATGTACTCGATCCGGCCCCGGCCCAGGTGGGCAATGAGGGTCCTGGCGATGTCGTTGAAGCTGCGGGCCTGCCCGGTGCCTGCGTTCACGATGCCCTTCGCCATCCCGCTGCCGCCGAAGTGCAGATTGATCGCCACGATGTCGCCCACGTAGATGAAGTCCCGTTGCTGTTCGCCATCGCCGAAGCCATCGGAGCCCCGGAACAAACGGCAGGCATCCGTGTCCTTCAGCTGCCGCAGGAGCTGGTGCAGTACTGACATCATCCGGCCCTTGTGGGACTCCCGGGGGCCGAACACGTTGAAGTACCGCAGGCCCATCACCGGGCTCTGGATGGCCGGCAGCAGGCTCCGCACGTGCTGGTCGAAGGCCAGCTTGGAATACCCGTAGACATTCAGGGGCCGCTCGTTGGCCGGGATGGGGGCGAACGCGGAGCTGGCGCCATAGGTGGCGGCGCTGCTGGCGTAGACCAGGGGCGTCTTGCGGGCGAGGCACCAGTGGAGCAGGGCCTTCGAATCCCCGTAGTTGTTCTCCATCATGTAGTGCCCATCGGGTTCCATGGTGTCGGAGCAGGCACCGTTGTGGAACACGGCCTCGGGGCGCAGGTCCATGGTGCCCGCGTCCAGGCGGGCGCGGAAGGTGCGCTTGTCCAGGAAGTCCGAGATGGTCAGGTCGGCGAGGTTCAGGGCCTTTTCACCTCGGGTGAGGTTGTCCACCACCAGGATATCGGTGTGGCCCCGCTGGTTCAGCGCCCGTACCAGGTTGCTGCCCACGAATCCCGCGCCGCCTGTGACGATGAACATGGCCCATTCCTCCGACCCGATCAGGATACCGGCGATGACGGCTTAGCCGAGGGTCTCCTCGGGTTCGAGCCCCGTGAGCGTCCGCCGCAGCCTGGGCCCAAGCTCCGCCACCAGGGTGGCGCCAAGGATCAGGGCCCCTCCGCTCATCTGCAACGGGGACAGGTGCTCCCTGATGCCCGGGATCCACCCGCTGAGGGCGATGGCCGCGGTCCACACGGGCTCGGAGGAGAAGATCACGGCGCTCTCGGTGGCGCCCAGGCGGGCCTGGAAGGTGCTCTGGACATAGAACGCGAGGGTGGTGGCCAGGATGCCCATGAAGGCCAGGGCCACCCAGGTGCCGCCTTTCGCGAGGGCCGGACCCGCCCCCTGGAACCCGAGGGGGCCGGGCAGGGCGAGGGCGAGGATCAGCGACACCCCGGCGACGACGGCCACCTGCACGAAGGCCAGCACCCAGCCCGAGGATCGACGGGAGAAGTGCGAGGTCATGACGATGTGGAAGCCGCAGAGGATGGCGGCGAGGAAGGTCTCGGAATCGCCGCGATTCCACCCACCCCAGACCGTTCCGGGCTCCCGGACCAGCAGGACCAGGCCCGTCAGAGCGACAAGGGCCCCCAGGGCGTGGGAGGGGCGCAGCCGATCCCCCGCCAGGAGGGCCACCATGGGCGTGAAGATCACGTAGAGGCCCGTGATGAAGCCGGATTTCGAGGTGGAGGTGAACCGCAGGCCATCGGTCTGCAGCCAGAACAGCGTGGTCAGGACCAGGCCCAGCCACAGCCCGTCGAGGACGGCGCGGCGGGCCAGGGGCACCCTGAGCACCAGGAGCATGAGGCCGAGTCCCGCCGCCCCGATGAGGAACCGCAGGCTCAGCAAGGCGCCGACGGACAACCCCGCCTGCAGGCAGTACTTGGTGGCCGGGAAGCCACCCGCCCACACGAAGGCGATGGCTGCCAGGGCCAGCACGGCGCACAGGTGGGACCCTCGGGATTCTGGCATCGCTCCAGGCTATCGCCCGGGCAGGAAGGCGCCGAGTGGAACTTCGCCCGGACCGCTGGTCGCGGCCTATTTCAGGAGGGCCACCACACGGATCGTCAACTCCGGCTGGTCCGGGTCATCGGTGGCAAGGGAGAGCACCTCGCTGTAGCGCCCCGCCTTGAGGGTGCCGGGCAGGACCACCGTGAGGTCCAGCGTGCCGGCCTTCTGGTTCAGGCCCTCCACCCGCAGTCCCGGGAGGGAGGACTGGTTGCCGGTCACCCGGAAGGCCTTGCCTTCGGCCTGCTTGAGGGTCAGCTTCTGGCGCAGTTCCTTGCCCGCCGTGTCCTGGAAGACCAGTTCCACGGGGCTGGCCTGGATGGACGGCTTGAGGTCCCACTGGATGTTGAGGGGCAGCTGGCTCAGGCGGGGGTTCGTGAATCGGACCGTGGCCTGCTCCACGCCCCGGAACTGGCCCGCGGGGACCTTGCGGCCATCGAAGGCCACCTCGAGGACCAGGTCCTTGCCCTCCTGCCGGTAGGCAAAGGTGAGGAAGGGTGCGCCCGGGGCCTTTACGTCGACGACCTGCACCGGCTCACCGTTGCCACTCGCATAGCGGACCTGGCTGCGGGTGGTGGCGGACTTGGGCGCCTGGTGGAAGTAGACAGATTCCACCGACGGCATGATCTCCTGGACCACCTCGGCTTCGAGGGTGAGGCTGATGGCGGGTGTCTTGGGATCGTTGCAGACCACCTCAATGGACTTGCGCACCCCGCCCCGCATGCCCTTGGGGTCGAACTGGGCTTCGATGTCGGTGGCTTCCCCGGGGGCCAGGGACCATTTGCCGAGCATGGTGTAGGTGCAGCCGCAACTTGGCCGGACCTGCGTGATGTTCAGGTAGGCGTTGCCGGTGTTGGTGACGTGGTATTTGAAGGCGACCTTGCGGTCCGGGGTGATGCGCCCGAAGTCGTGGTGCGTCTTGTCGAAGGAGATGACAGGCGCCTGGGCCATGGCGGTCAGGGCAGCGCAGGCGAACAGAATGCGTCGGAACATGCCGTACCTCGAGTGATCTTGGATTCTATACGGAGATGAGGGCCTGCAGCTCAGTCCAAACCTGGCCGGGGGTGATCTGGGTGAGGCAGGGATGCCCGTCCGTGAAGCAGTCAGGCTTGAAGCAGGGGGCGCAGGGGATGCCCTCCTTGCGCAGCCCGCGGCTCCGGGGCCCCCAGGGCGTGGAGCCCCCGGGGTCCGTGGCACCGTAGAGGGCCAGGGCAGGCGCCCCGCAGGCCGCTGCGAGGTGGCTGAGCCCAGAGTCGTTGCCCAGCACCGCCGCCGCGCCCCGCATCCAGGCAGCGGCCTCCTTCAGGGTGGTGCGGCCGCAGAGGTTGATGCCTTCCACCCCGGCCACGGCGTCGCAGACCTGGGCCTCGTCTGGCGAGCCCAGGACCGCCACAGCGAAGCCCGCGGCCCGGGCCTCCAGCAGCAGGGTGCGGAAATGCTCGGCGGGCCAGGCCTTGGAGGTCCAGGTGGAGCCGGGCATCAGGCAGAGGTACTGCCCCTCCGGCTTGGGGATGGCCACCTGCGGGTCGAAGTCCGCGTAGGGCATGGGAGGCAGGTCCGGCCACCGCCGCTTCAGCACCGCGTGGTAGCGGAGCAGGAAGGGGCCTTCCGCATCCCAGAAGGGGCCGCTGTGGGTGTTGAACCATCCCGCGAGGCTCTCGTCCACCCCGATGCGCTCGGGCACCCGCGCCAGCCAGGCCGCCAGGGCGGGACGCAAGGATTTGGGAAAGTGGATGCTGCGGGCGGCCTGATGCTCGCGAAGGGTGCGCGCCATCTGGAGGGGGCCGGGCTTGCCGACATCCGGCAGCGTGGCGTCGCAGAACCAGGTGTCCGCCACGAGGCCGACGGTGGCCTTGGGGCCCCACACGACGATCGGTCCGACCTCCAGCTCCCTGAGGATCCGCAGCACCGGCAATTGCATGGCGGCGTCCCCGACGAAGCGCGGGAAGCGCACCCAGGTGGCGTGGGCGGGAATCACAGCCACGCACCCACTGCCGCCCGGAAGGCGCTGGCCGCATCGTAGTCCCGGGTCAGGGCCGTGCCGAAGGCGTGGGCCTTCTGGCGCTGAAGCAACCAGGCCTCCGGATCCCGCAGCAGAGGGCCGAGGCGGGCGGCCGCCGCATCCAGCAGGGCTGCCGGGACGGAGCGCCGATCGTCCAGTTTCTCCATGAGGAACCCGCCCTGGCCATCCTTCAGGAGCGTCGCAACACCCCCCACCGTGGGGACCAGGATGGGGACCCCGCGTTCGAGGGCTTCGATGAGCGCGAGGGGGAAGAAGCCTTCGTTCCGGCTGGTCATCACGTAGAGGTCGAGGGCGGTAAAGGCGGGGCCGAGGTCCCCCTGGGGGCCCAGGCGCAGGCTGCGGTCCCGCAGGGGTGAGCCCGCCAGCCTGGCCTCGAGGATGGCGGCCGTGGCAGGCTCCTCCCGTCCGGCGAACAGCAGGTGGACCTCGCCCAGGCCCTCGGCGACCCGGACGACGCCCACAGGGTCTTTCCGGGCATCGATCTGGCCTACGTAGCCCACCACGGTGGCGTCCTCCGGGAGGCCCAGCTGGCGGCGGGCAGCGCGACGATCGTCCATCGTGGCGGCCCGGGCCTCGGGCCGGGGATACAGCGGGTGGATGATGCTGCAGGGCGCGGGGCCCAGGTGCGCCTTCACGGCGGCGGTGAAGTCGTAGGTGCAGATCCAGCGGTCCACGACCCGGCGGATGGCCTTGTACTTCCGCAGGTGGCGCTCATAGTGCTCGTGGAGGGTCACCACGGTGGGGATCCGGAGGCCCAGGCGGGCCAGCCAGGGCAGGGCCCGCTGCACCCCCTTGTGGTTGCAGAGGACCAGCAGGTCGGGTCGGGCCTTCCAGAGCCAGCGGAAGGCCCCCAGCGCTCCGGGCAGGTGGAGCACCTCCCCCACCCGGGGGTTGCGCGCCCGCAGCTCGGCCTCGATGTCGCGCTTTCCAGGCTCCTTGCGGAAGAGCACCGTCACCTGGACCGGCAGATCTGCCAGGGCGGCCACCTGCTCCAGCAGCACGCGCTCGCCGCCGCCGAAGGACAGCTTGCGATGGGCGAACACCACGTGCTTCACGGGACTCCATAAAAGGGTTCAAGATAGAACAACTGACCCAGTGCGTCACTGCGATAGGTTGCCATGTCCCTTGCCACGACCCAACGGATCCTGCTGGTGGAGGACGAACCCGGCCTCCGGGACGTCCTGACCATGGCCCTGGAGGCGGCCGGGTTCGCCTGCGAGGCGGTGCCGGGCCTGGAAGAGGGGCAGCGGGCCCTGCGGGAGGCCACGTTCGACGGGGTGCTTTCCGACCTGAAGCTCAAGGATGGGTCCGGCATCGAGCTGCTCACCTGGATGAAGGAACAAGGGCTCGACACCCCGGTCGTCATCATGACCGCCTACGCCACGACCGAGACCACCGTGCAGGCCCTGAACCAGGGTGCCGTGGACTTCATCACCAAGCCCTTCAAGCACGAGGAGCTCATCGCCTCGCTCAAGGGGCTGCTGGCGACGGCCGAGCCCCAGGGACCGCCTCCGTCGGACCTGGGCGAGCTGGTGGGCGTCGGCCCCATGATGCGGAAGATCAACGCCCTCATCGGCAAGGTGTCACGCGCCGACACAACGGTGCTGCTGACGGGCGAGAGCGGCACCGGCAAGGAGGTGGTGGCCCGGCTCATCCACCGCTATTCCGACCGGGCCAAGGGGCCTTTTGTGGCCGTGAATTGCGGGGCTCTGCCAGAGGCCCTGCTGGAGAGCGAGCTCTTCGGCTTCGAAAAGGGCGCCTTCACCGGGGCCGGCGCCATGAAGCGAGGCCTCTTCGAGGAGGCGGGCGGGGGGGTGCTGTTCCTCGACGAAATCGGGGAGATGCCCCTGTCGTTGCAGGTCAAGCTCCTGCGGGTGCTCCAGGAGCGGCGGCTGCGCCGTCTGGGGGCCACGGAGGAGCGGCCGGTGGATGTGCGGGTCATCGCCGCCACCAACCGCGAGCTGCGGGCCCTGGCCGAGGCCGGGGACTTCCGCGAGGACCTCTACTATCGCTTGAACATCCTGCAGATTGAGCTGCCGCCGCTCCGGGACCGGCCCGAGGACCTGCCGGTGCTGGCCGAGCACTTCATCCGGAAGTTCTGCCAGAAGCTCGGCAAGCCGCCCATGCAGCTCCATCCCGAAGTCATGGCCCACCTCCTGGGCTACCGGTTTCCCGGCAACGTCCGCGAGCTGGAGAACTTCATGGAGCGCTGTGTCGCTCTCAACCCGGGCGGGCCCATCACCAAGGACCTGCTGCCCGAGGGCCTGGGCAAGCCCTCGACTGCGGACCCCGCTCAGCGCTTGGCCCCGCTGGGCATTCCGGCGGAGGGGTTCGACCTGGAGGCCTGGATCCAGGCCTTGAAGGGGCACTTCCTCCGCAAGGCGTTGGATGAGGTGGGCGGCGTCAAGACCAAGGCCGGAAAGCGGCTGGGCATGAGCTTCCGAGCCTACCGGTACTGGCTGGCGGAGCTGGGAGGGCTGGAGGCCCTGTCCGAAGCCTTCCCCTGGCCCGAGGACTTTCCCTCCAACGCGGAGGATGAAGCCGGCGGAACCGACGGCTCGAAGGAGGCATGATGCTCACGAATGCTTGTATTTCCGGCCTTTCCTGGCACACTGGAACGCTCGGCTGTGACCCTGCCGCAGCCCCTCCCCGGACCCCGACCATGACCCCGACCCTCCGCCAGCCCCGCCGCACCTCCCGCGGGTTCTCGCTCCTCGAACTGCTGGTGGCGATGATGATCATCGCCGTGCTCGGCACCCTGGGCTTCTCCCAGTACCGCAAGCACTCGGCCCAGGCGCGCTACCTCAAAGCCCAGGACGACATGAAGATCGTTGCCGAAGGGCTGGACCAGTACTACCTGAAGCATGGCCACTTCCCCGATTTCGGCAGCTTTGACGCCATGGTGGACGGCAACTCGTCCCTGGTGAAGGAGAGCCTGATCAAGGTGGGCATGCCCTCTCTGGACCCCTTCGGCCAGCCCTACGAGGGCAAGTCCACCCGGGGAACCTATGAACTGAAGTGCGTCGGCGACCCCAACAACCCCGAGGAGGCCGGACCCATTGTCCGCACGCCGGGCGACGTGCGGGGTTCCTCGCCGGTGAGCTCGCCCCAAGGCGATGCCACCGCCCCTGCCGGCCCCGCGCCTGCGGAGGCAGGAGCCAAGAAGTGATCGATCTCTATAATCTGCCTGCCGAAGGCCTCCGGCTGAGCGGCACGACCGAGGGCCTGAGCCTGGAGGGGGACGTCTCCCTGCGGGACCTCGCCTGGTCGGTGTTTGCCCTGGCCTCCAATGGGGATGTGTTCCTGGAGGTGAAGGGCAAGGCCCTCTGGCAGGGCCTCTGCTGCCGCTGCCTGACCCCCCTGGATCGCGAACTCGCAGTGGAAAGCCAGTTCCTGGGCAGCAAGGATCCCGACCTGGTCGGCCGGGGCGTCCACACGTTGGGCACCCAGGACCTGGACGTAGTCTTCCTGCCGGAGGACAGCCTCGACGAGGCCGAGCTGGTGCGGGAGCAGTTCGAGCTGCAGGCCCCCATGCACCCCCTCTGTGTCGAGGACTGCAAGGGGCTCTGCCCCCAGTGCGGCAAGAACTGGAACAAGGGACCCTGCCAGTGCCGCCCCGATGCCCTGCAGGTGCCTTCCGCCCTGAACCGGGCCCTGACCAAGGCCCTGGCGGGAATCAAGCTGGACCCGGAATCCTGAAACCCTTAACCTGGAACATTGCGTTCTATTGATCTACTCCTAGGAGCAAGCCATGCCGAATCCCAAGCGCCGCCATTCCAAGGCCCGCCGCGACCGCCGGCGCACCCATGACGCGCTGGAAGTCATGAGCGCCAGCACCTGCCCCAACTGCCAGACCCCCAAGCTGCCCCATCGCGTGTGCCCCAGCTGCGGTTTCTACCGCGGCAAGCTGGCTGTCCGCGTCGCCGCGACGGCTTAAGGTTCGGCGGTGGACAGTCACCGCATCGCACTGGACGTCATGGGGGGGGATTACGCCCCCCAGGCCACCTTGCAGGGCGCCCGGGAGGCCCTTGAGGCTTGGCCCGGGCTCCAGCTCTTCCTCGTGGGCGACCTGGCGGTCCTCCTGCCGGAAGAGCTGGCCCGCCATGGCTTCACCTCCGAACTGCTGGCCCGGGCCGAGCTGGTCCACGCCTCCCAGACCGTGGTCATGGCCGACAAGGCCACCTGCATCCTCAAGGAAAAGAAGGACAGCTCCATCCGCGTGGCCGCCCAGCTGGTCCGCGAAGGCCGGGCCCACGGCATGGTGTCCATGGGGCACACGGGGGCAGCCATGGTGGCCTCGAGCCTCGTCATCGGGAAGCTCGACGGCGTGGACCGTCCGGCCCTGGCCAGTGTCCTCCCCAACATGAAGGGCACCCCCACGGTGCTGCTGGATGTGGGGGCCAACGTCGACTGCCGCGCCGACCACATCGCCCAGTTCGCTGTGATGGGCTCGGTCTACGCGGAGGAGGTGCTCGGCATGGTCCAGCCCCGCGTGGGCATCCTCAGCGTGGGCGAGGAGGATGGCAAGGGCACGGATGTCACGAAGGAGGCCTCCGCCATGCTGCGGCAGATGGAGATCCGCTTCGAAGGCAACGCCGAAGGCCGCGACATCTGGAACGGGAACTTCGATGTCATCGCCTGCGACGGCTTCGTGGGCAACGTCGTGCTGAAGTCCAGCGAGGCCCTGGCCGAAGGCATCATCGGCGGCCTGCGCGAGAGCTTCATGGAGAGCCCCCTCACCAAGTTCGCGGGCCTGCTGGCGAAGCCCGCCATGAAGCGCTTCAAGCAGAAACTCGACTACTCGGAGTACGGCGGCGCCCCCCTCCTGGGCGTGAAGGGCGTGAGCATCATCGGCCACGGCCGCAGCGACGCCAAGGCCGTCCGGAACGCCATCCGCGCCGCCCTCCGGGCCGCCGAGCACCACCTGCATGAGCGCATCCAGGAGCGGGTGGCGCTGCTGCTTCCCCAGGACTGACTTTTTTTGCGACGGATGAAGACGGATCGACACAGATGGTTTTCGATCTGAGTTCATCCGTGTTGATCTGTGGCCAATTCATTGGAGGATCCCCATGAGCAAGGTGGCGTGGCTATTTCCGGGGCAGGGGTCCCAGGCCGTGGGCATGGGGATGGCGCTGGCAGAATCCGAACCCGCGGCCCGCGCTGTGTTGCAGGATGCCGATGCCGCCCTGGGTTTCCCCCTCTCCAACCTCATGGCCGAGGGACCCGAGGAGACCCTGAGGCTCACCGAGCACACCCAGCCGGCCATCCTCACCCACAGCATCATGGTCATAAGGGCCTGGGCCCACCGGCTTCCGCGCCCCGATTTCGCGGCCGGCCACTCCCTGGGCGAGTACAGCGCCCTGGTGGCCCTGGGCGCCCTGGGCTTCCAGGATGCCGTGCGCACGGTCCGCGAGCGGGGCCGGGCCATGCAGGAGGCGGTACCCGTGGGTGTGGGCGCCATGGCGGCCCTGCTGGGCATGGCCCTCCCCGATGTGGAGGCCTGCTGCGCCGAAGCGGCAGCTGCCACGGGCAAGATTGTGGTTCCAGCCAACTTCAACGGCCCCGGCCAGATCGTCATCGCAGGCCATACGGAGGCCGTGGAGGCGGCCCTGGAGGCCGCCAGGGCCCGGGGGGGGCGTAAGGCCCTGCGCCTGCCCGTGAGCGCCCCCTTCCATTCGCCCCTGATGGAACCGGCCCGCCTGCGCATGGAGCCCGTGCTCCAGGCGTTGGCCTTCAAGACGCCCATCTGCCCCCTGGTCAACAACGTAGACGCACAGGCCGTGACGGCCCCTGAAGGCCTCCGCGCGGGCCTGGTGCGCCAGATCCCGGGCGCCGTGCGCTGGCAGGCCACCCTGGACCTCCTGCTCGACGAGGGGGTGACCACCTTCCTCGAACTGGGCCCTGGGAAGGTCCTGGCAGGGCTGGTCAAGCGGCAGGCCAAGGAGCGGGGCCTGGAGGTCGCCGCCCTTAGCCTCGGCACCCCCGAAGACCTGGCCCAACTCGGCTGACACTGCGCTGGTAGCCTTCTCCCGCCGGGAAGGTGTGATGAAAAGCAATGGCCTTAAGGGCTAGGGTGGAATGAACGCCACGACCCCAGTTTTCGTGAGCGGGATGAGGGGCTGCGCCTAGCTGTCTGGCCGTTCCCCATTCAGCCCCCACCGGAGGTGCCCATGCGCAAGGATCTCGTCTTCGGAATGGCCGGATCCGGCGGAGACGGCATTGTCTCGGCCGGGGAGTCCCTGCTTCAGGCCGCGGCGGCCGAGGGCTACCACGGGGTCATGACCAAGAGCTTCGGCTCCCAGATCCGGGGCGGCGAGTCCTCCTGCCGCGTGCGCATCGCCACCGAGCCCATCCTGAACCCCGGCGGCAACCTGGACGTCGCGGTGGCCCTCAACTGGGACGACTTCCTCAAGTTCGGCGCCGAGCTGCCCGTCAGCGGCACCACGGTGGTGATCTACGAGGCTGCCACCAACATCGCCGAGGCGGACATCCCCCTGGTGGGCGTGACGCCGTTGCAGGTGATTGCCGTGCCCATCGCCGCCATGGCCAAGGAGACGGCTGGCACCGAGCGCGCCAAGAACACCGTGGTGCTGGGGCTCATCGCCGGCTGGTTCGGCATCGGCGCCGTCGCCGTGATGAAGGGCATCCGAAAGAAGCTGGCCAAGAAGGGTGAGGAACTGGTCGAAGCGAACCAGCGCGCCTTCGATGCGGGCCGGGCCTTCGCCATGGAGCACCCCCTCAAGACCAGCATGAACATCACCGCCTCCGAGACGAAGGGCCAGGTGAAGCTCATCACCGATGGCAACGACATGTGCGCGGCGGCGGCCATATTCGCGGGCTGCCAGTTCTTCGGCGGGTATCCAATCACCCCTTCCACCGAGATCATGCAGTTCTTCACGGACCAGGTCTGGAAGTACGGCGGTGCGGTGCTGCAGGCCGAGGATGAGATCGCCGGCATCGGGGCCGCCGTGGGCGCTTCCTTCGCCGGCAAGAAGTCCATGACCGCCACCAGCGGACCCGGGCTCTCGCTGAAATCCGAGATGATGGGTCTGGCCAGCATCGCCGAGCTGCCCCTGGTGATCGTCGATGTGCAGCGGGGCGGCCCCTCCACGGGCCTGCCCACCAAGACCGAGCAGTCCGACCTCTTCGCCGCGGCCTTCTCGGCCCACGGAGACGTCATCCGTCCGGTGCTGGCGCCCACCTCCGTGGCCGACATGTTCCGCATCACCATCGAGGCATTCAACATCGCCGAGTACTACCAGACGCCGGTGATCGTCCTGTCGGACCAGGAGATCGCCGCCCGCAAGGAAACCCTGGACCCCATCGACACCAGCCAGTTCAAGATCATCAACCGCCTGGTGCCCACCGGTGCGGACCTGCAGGACTACAAGCGCTTCAAGCAGACGGACAACCACATCAGCCCCATCAGCCATCCCGGCATGGTGGGCGGTACCTACCTGGCCTCCGGCATCGAGCATGTGGAATCCGGAGCGCCCACCAACAGCGGCTCGGTCCATGCGCGCATGAACGACAAGCGCACCAAGAAGTTCGATCCCCTCAAGGACCGGCGGGATCTGTTCGAGGTGACGGGCAACCCCAACGCCCCCATCGCCATGGTGGCCTGGGGCAGCATCGCCGGGGTCTGCCGCGAAGCTTTGGCCATGGCCCAGGCCGAGGGCCTCGACGTCAAGCTCCTCGTTCCCTACCTGCTCTATCCCGTGGCCGAGGGCGTCTACAACGATTTCTTCGCCTCGGTCCAGAAGGGCCTCGTCATCGAGCAGACCCACTTGGCCCAGACCTACAAGCTGCTGCGCATGCACATCGACCTGCCCAAGGGCTTGAAGTCCCTGGCCCGAAGCGGGGCCAACCCCTTCCTGCCCAGCGAGATCGTCGCGGCCCTCCACCATCTCCTCTCGGAGCTGCAGCGCAGCCACGAGGGCAACCTTCAGCCCCAGGAGTGAGGTCGACCATGAGCGCAACCGGCACCTGCGAATACCAGCCCAAGGACTACAAGAGCGACCTCAAGCCCATCTGGTGTCCCGGATGTGGCGACTTCTCGGTGGTGCAGGGCATCTACCGGGCCCTGGCTGCCATCGGCCGGGCGCCCCACGAGATCGCCTTCGTCTCGGGCATTGGCTGCTCCAGCCGCATCCCCGGCTACACCACGGCCTACGGCTTCAACAGCGTCCATGGCCGGGCCCTTCCCATCGCCCAGGGCATCAAGCTGGCCAACCCCGACCTGCTGGTGCTGGCGGCGGGCGGCGATGGCGACGGCTTCTCCATCGGGGGCGGCCACATCGCCCACCTCATCCGCCGCAACATCGACATCACCTACATCGTGATGGACAACCAGATCTACGGCCTCACCAAGGGCCAGCTCTCCCCCACCTCCCAGAAAGGCCGGATCACTTGCACGTCGCGGTTCGGCAGCCTGGAGGAGCCGGTGAATCCCCTGCTCTATGTGCTGGCCTACGGCGCGGGCTTCGTGGCCCAGGCCTCGCCCACCGACCTGGTGGGCATGGCGGCCACCATCGAGGAGGCCATCCGCTACCCTGGCTTCGCCTTCGTCAACATCCAGTCCCCCTGTGTCACCTACGGCGAGGAGGCCCAGCAGATCAAGGGCCTCAAGGCCATCAGCGAGACCCTGGCCAGCCTCGGCCACAATCCGGCGGACCGGCTGGCCGCCATGGACCTGGCGCAGCACTATGGCGAGAAACTGCACCTTGGCGTGTTCTACCGCAATCCCGAGCCCCCGCCGACCTACGGCGACCTGGTGAAGGAGCGGCAGACCCTGCTGTCCAAGGATGCCCTCCCCAAGGAGCGCATCCTCGACCTCTTCATCAAGAAGTAAGGGAGGTTGACCATGGCCATCCAAGGCATCGATTTCGCGACGCTCTCCCTCAAGGACGCCCTCGACCTCGCCATCCTGGTGGAGGAGGAAGCCCAGGAGCGCTATGAGGAGTTCGCGGCGCAGATGGAGCAGCACCGCACCCCGGAAGCGGCCACCTTCTTCCGCTACATGGCGGTGAACGAATCCAAGCATGGCCTTGAGCTGTCCGCCCGCCGGGCCCAGCGCTTCAGCGATGCGCCCCGCGCGGTCACTCGGGCCATGATCTTCGACATCGAGGCACCCGACTACGACGCTGCCCGGGCCTTCATGAGCCCCCGGAAGGCCATGGCGGCCGCCCTGGCCTCCGAGGTGAAAGCCCATGCCTTCTTCGTGGCGGCCCTGCCGTTCCTGAAGGATGCCGAGGTGCGTGCCCTCTTCGAGGAACTGCGGGACGAAGAAGTCGAGCACCAGGACCTGGTCAAGGCTGAGCTCGCGAAGCTGCCCCCAGATAGTGGCCTGTCCGACGAGGACTTCGTGGACGAACCCGCGGCCCAGTAGGTATCTCCAGGCGCTGTCAGGGCGCGCCTTCGCCCTTGCCCCAGAGCGCCTTCAGCACCGCGCTGACCACTGCCGCCATGCAGAGGGACAGCGCCACTGCTGCGAGCCAGGCCACCCAGGCATGCTCGGGCCGTCCCTGGCGCCAGGTCCACTGCGTCACATCCGCGACCACGGCCGTGGCAGCCGTGGCGGCCAGGGTTTGCCAGCGGTTGCCGCCCACGCGCCTCAGGTAGCCGAACACCGCTGCGGCGAAAAGCAGTGGAAACGCGAACAGGTGAAGGACGCGTGGCGTGATGAGGGCGTCCAGGCCGGCTGGCGCTGGCTCGAGGGCGATGGGCTGCAGGTCCTCGAAGCTGGCCAGACGGGGGTACTGCCCGCCCCGGTCGTGGCAGCTTGCACAGTTGTTCAGGACGATGCCCTCCACCTGGGCATAGCCCTCGCGGGTGGCACCGGCGGCCACCCAGGCCTTGAACCGCGCCTGCTCCGCAGGCGTCACATTCACGGCCATAACGCCCTCCAGCACCGCCACCAGGCGCGACCGCGCGGGAGCTGCCTGGGCGGCTGGGGCCCGTCGCAGCTCCCGGCTCAGGCTGGTGGCCAGCCCCAGCCCCAGGAGCAAGGCCAGGGCCAGGATCATGGCCGTGGCCATGCGGCGTTCGTTCAAGGGGCGGGATCGCTGGGACATGGGCCCATGGTAGGACCGATACACTGGGGTGAGGAGGTCCCATGAGTGAGTTCGATGCCAAGGCCGCCACCTGGGATCAGGACCCCCTGAAGGTGGCGCGCGCCGTGACCGTGGCCAAGGCCATCACAGGGCACATCCCCACCCAGGGCCTCCGGGTGCTCGAATACGGCTGCGGAACCGGGCTCCTCGGCTTCGCCTTGCAGCCCCAGGCCGGGACCATCACCCTGGCGGACACCTCCGAGGGGATGCTCGAGGTGCTCAAAAGCAAGATCGCCGCCCTGGGCGCCCCGAACATGCGGCCCCTGCGGTTGGACCTCCTCAGCGATCCCCACCCCGGCGAGGCCTTCGACCTGGTGTGCAGCCTCATGACCCTCCACCACATCCCGGATACCCAAGGCATCCTGCACGTGTTCCATGGGGTGCTGGCGCCCGGCGGATGGGTGGCCCTGGCGGACCTCGATGCCGAGGACGGCGCCTTCCATGGCCCCGAGGTGACGGATGTCCACCTGGGGTTCGACCGGGGTGTCCTTGGTCGCCAGCTGGAGGCCGCGGGGTTCGTGGACATCCGCTTCTCCACGGTCTTCGAGATCACCCGGGGTGAAGGCGCTGGCGCCCGCCGGTTCCCCATCTTCCTGGTGGTGGCGCGGAAGGGGTAGCCGCAAGGGTCTTGCTTGACTGCAGACCTAGTCGACCGCCACGGGGCCCGTGGCGCGGCTGCGCCGCATGAGGAAGCGCAGCGGGAAGAGGGCGAAGCAGAGCATGCCCATGAACCAGAAGGTGTCCGAGAAGGCCATCAGGCTCGACTGCTTGATCACGCTGCCGTAGGACGCGCCCTGGGCCATGTGGCCGGCGCCAGCATGCGTTCGCGACGGCCTGATGGGGCAGATCTCACGTGAATTGCCCTCGCAAGGACGACCAGGGTCTTAACGAGGGAGAATTCCTGCTTCAAGCAACGGGGTCTGAATTTCCACCCGAATCCAGGTGTCTCCCCGATGAACCCGGCCCCGGTCTGCGGCATCCTGGTTCTGAATCGAGGTTTCCATGCTGCTTCCCCTGCCCGTCGCCACCGACCCCCCGGCCCAGGTGGCACCCGCCCCGGTTCCGGCCGACCGGGAGGTGGCCTTCCCGGGGTTCAATGCGTTTCCGCTCAAGGGCAGCGTGAAGGCGGGCGGGCCTCATCCCTACTTCGCGGTGATGGTGGCCGGTTCGGGGCCCACGGACCGCAACTGGTCCAACCCGCTGATCCCGGTCCCCACCCATGGCGGGCGCGACTTCGCGGCCTGGCTGCAGGCCCAGGGCATCGGCTCGCTCCGCTACGACAAGCGCTTCATCGGCTCGAAGGATCCCAAGCTCGACATCTCCCTGGACGCCCAGGTGGGCGATATCCAGGCCGCGCTGAAGGTGGCTCGGGCCCTGCCCGAAGCCCGGGGGAAGAAGCTCCTGCTGGTGGGGCACAGCGAGGGGGCGCTGCTGGCCCTGCTGGCGGCGGGGGATGCCGATGCGGCCCTGCTGCTGGCCATGCCGGGCACCACCATGGGCAAGCTCATCCTGGCCCAGGTCAAGGGCCAGCTGGATGCAGCGGGGGCCCCGCCCGAGGTCGCGGGCCTGAACCTGGCCTACCTGGAGGGGGTGCTTGGCTCCCTGCGCAAGGACCAGCCGCTGCCCCAGGCGGATCCGGGCGTCGCCCCGGGGCTGGTGGCCCTGGGCCAGGGGCTGGCCCGCCCCGAGAGCCGCAGCTTCGTACGCGACCTCCTGGATCTTGATCCCTGGACCATGGCCGCGCGCCTGCCCATCCCCTGCGCCCTGGTCTGGGGGGATCGCGACATCCAGACCCGCAAGCCGGAGGTGGTGCCAGCCGCCTTCAAGGGCCAAGTCATCGAGCTCCCCGGCGCGAACCACCTGCTCAAGCGGGAGACCCGCGCACGCACCGGTCTCAGCGGCCTCGCCGCCGCCAGCGCCTACGGCGACGATACCCCGCTGGCGGACCTGGCGCCCGTGGCTGCCTGGCTGCGCGCGCTCGCCCAGCCCGCGCCCAGCCCTGCTGCCCAGCCCTGAGCGGGGGCCCGCGGCCGCCTCTTGGTAGACTGGACGTTCACCCATCTGGAGGACCCATGTTCCGCCTCGACGGCAAGATCGCCCTCGTCACCGGCGCCAGTCAGGGCATCGGTGAAGCCATTGCCAAGCACCTGGCGGCTCAGGGGGCGACGGTGGTTTGCGCGGCCCGCACCCTCACCAAGCTCCAGGTGGTGGCGGACGCTATCCGGGCCGAGGGTGGCCTGTCCGATGTGGTGGAAGCCGATCTCAGCGACGGCACCTCCGTGCGCAACGCCATCGCCACCACCGTGGAGCGGCACGGCGCCATCCACATCCTGGTGAACAATGCGGGCATCACCCGGGACAAGCTGCTCATCCAGATGAAGGAAGACGACTGGGATGCCGTGATCAACACCAACCTGAAGGGCGCGTACACCGCCATCCAGGCGGCCACCAAGCCCATGATGAAGCAGCGCTGGGGGCGCATCATCAACATCGCCTCCGTGGTGGGCCAGATGGGCAACCCGGGCCAGGCGAACTACGTCGCCGCCAAGGCGGGGCTCATCGGCCTCACCAAGTCCGTGGCCCGGGAGCTGGCCAGCCGCAACATCACCGCCAACGCCGTCACACCCGGCTACATCGAAACGGCCATGACCGCCGGTCTGTCCGCTGAGGTGAAGGCCGAGTTCACCAAGCAGATTCCCCTGGGCCGCATGGGGACGGGCGCCGACATCGCCACCGCCGTGGCCTTCCTCGCCAGCGAGGAGGCCGGCTACATCACGGGCCAGGTCCTCAGCGTCAACGGCGGCATGCTGATGGTCTGAGCCGACCATGCTGCGGTCCCTCCAGGATTTCCTCCAGCGTGGCTGGACGGCCTTCCGGTTTCGGCGCCACTGGCCCTGGGTGGCGCTGCTGCTCGGCGGGCTGCTGGCCCTGCCACCGGTGGGCTCGGGCTGCGCGTCCGCCATCGCCTGGGTCGGGGGGCTGGTGCTCTTCTTCCGGGGCTTGCACTGGGTCTGGGTCAAGCTGCTCTTCCGCGTGTCCCGCCGTCTCTGGGTGATCCTGGCCCTGATGTCGGTGTTGCCCGTGGCGGCCCTGGCGCTGATGCTGATGGCCCTGGGCTGGCTGGGGCTGGGCGCCCAGGTGAGCCGCTCGACCCAGCAGACCCTGGCGGCCTGGGAGGAGGCCCTCAAGGTGGCCAACGGCGAGGCCACGGAGGCCGGGGCGCTCCAGGCCCTCAGCACCTTCGGCGGCGCCTGGGTCGAGCACGCCTCCAACTTGCCGGAAGGCATCCCGCCCACCTTCATCGGCATGGTGTGGGCGCCCAGCCACGACACGGGTGTCACGGGGGCGAGGAAGGACACCTACCTGCGGGCCGTGCGCAAGGAACCCGGGGGGTTCCGGATTCTGTCCTTGAACCTGGGCGTCCTCGGGGACCGGGCCCAGGCCCTGGCCGGCGGCCAGGTGCGCTTCCAGCTGGAGCCCCAGAAGGACGGCGGCAAGGGCAAGGACACCTTCAAGTTCTCCTCCGGGAAGCAGGGCCGCAGCCGGGAGGCGCCCATCCTCGTCGGGAAGGGTGCCCCGGTGGCCACTTGGTCCAAGGGGCTGCCCCTGAAGGGCGGGGGCATCTTCGCCCCCTTCGACCTGCCGCCACTGGCCTTCACCATCACCGACTGGACCTCGGGCCAGCCCCTGGTGCTCACCGCCACGCCGGAAACCAACCTCTACGCCCTGTTCGCCGGCTTCGGCGCCAGCGACCGGCAGGGCATGTCCCTCGGCACGGTGAAGGCCATCGTGGTGGTCATCCTGGTGCTGCTGGGCCTGGCCTTCGCCCAGGCCGTGGCGGCCATCCTGGGCCTGGTGCTGGCCTGGTCGCTGGGCCGGGCCGTGAACGACCTGTCGCATGGCGTGGACCGGCTCAGCCAGGGGGACTTCTCGGCGCGCATCCGCCCCCGGGGCCGGGACCAGGTGGCCCAGCTTTCAGCGGCCTTCAACGACATGGCCTCCCGGTTGCAGACCGCCGCCTCGGAGCGGGAGGACCGCCTCCGCATGGAGGAGGAGCTGCGGGTCGCCCGGGAAGTGCAGATGCGCCTGCTGCCCGACCTGGAGGCCCTGCGGATGCCCTCCGTGCGGGCCACCATCCTGCCGGCGCTGGAAGTGGCGGGGGACTACTACGACCTCTTTCCGCTGCTGGACGGCAGCCTCGCCTTCCTGATCCTCGATGTGAGCGGCAAGGGCACCAGCGCCGCCTTCTACGCGGCGGAAACCAAGGGCGTGCTGTCGGCCCTCGACAAGCAGGCGCTGGGACCGGTGGATGTGGCGGACCGCCTGAATGCGATCTGGTGCGAGGGCCATGACCGGCGGCTGTTCCTCACGCTGGCCTACGGCACCTTCCACCCCAGGACGGGCCGGTACCAGTTCGTGCGGGCGGGCCATCCCTCGGCCTTCCGGCGGGATGCGCAGGGCCAGGTGACCCGGCTCCATCCCAACGGGCTTGGCGTGGGACTGAGCGCCAGCCGCTTCAGGGCGGCCCTCGAACTCAGCGAAGGGGTGCTGGAACCCGGCGATTGCCTGGTTTTCTACACCGACGGCCTCTCGGAGGCGCAGGCCCCGGATGGCCAGTTCTATGGGGAGGACCGCCTGGCGGCGGTACCTGCGGGGCCTGTGGAGGACGTGCAGGCCGCCATCCTGGCGGATGTGATCACGTTCACGGCGGGCCATCCCTTGGGGGATGACCTCACCCTGCTGACCCTCAGCCGCTGAGGCCTCGCCCTGGGGCTGGTCTATCGGCTGGCTGCCTTCAGCTCGCGAACGATTTCCGGGGCCTGGATACGAGCCTCCTTGAGCGCCTGGGTGAAGAGCAGCTTGGCCTGCTCCGGCTGGCCCTCCGCCTTGGCCAGCCAGGCCTGGGCCCGAAGGGTGTAGGGCGTCTCCTCCGGGGACAGGGCGCGCCGACGCTCCAGCAGCGCCTTGGCCATGTTCCGGCGGCCTTCGCGGGCGAAGCACTCGGCCTCCCCCGCGAGGCAGTGGGCTTCCATGACCGCATCCTGGAGGTCCTGGTGCAGGGCCAGCGACTGGCGATAGTACAGCCGGGCCGGCGTGAACCGCAGGGCAGTGCGATTCAGCTCGCCGAGGTTGTAGAGCGCGAGGGCCTCCATGGGCCTCTGGCTGGTGCGACGGGCCAGATCGAGCATCTGCCGGACCAGTCCCTCGGCCCGGTCCAGGTCGCCCCGAGCCTGGGCCACGCTGCCGAGACCCATGAGGGTGTAGACCAACCCGTTCTGGTCGCCGATGGCCTCGCGGAGGCTCTGGGCCTTGCGGTAGAAGGCCTCGGCCCGGTCGAGGCCGCCCTCCTCGGCCAGGGCCAAGTCGCCGAGGTTGTTGGTGATGATGGCTTCGCCCCAGCGGTCCCCATAGGCCTGCACCGTGTGGAGGGCGCCCTGGTAGCGGGCCTCAGCCCCCTTGAGGTCGCCGCGCCCGCGCTGGAGGACTGCCAGGTTGTTCAGCGCGCGGGTGGCGTTGAGCTTGTCGCCGACGGCCTGACACATGTCCAGGGCCTGCTGATACTCGGCCTCGGCCTCGGCAGGCTTGTTCTGCCGCTGGAGGTTGACGCCTAAGGTCGAGTGAATGCCGGCTTCGAAGGCGGTTTCCCCCAAGCTTCGCGCCAGGTCCAGGGCCTCCCGCCCCGCTGCGTCGGAGGCGGACCAGAGGCCGCGGTCCCCGTAGCGCACGGCCAGGTAGTGGAGGGCCTTCATCTCGTAGAGCCGATGGCCCTGGGCCCGCGCGGCCCAGCGGGCCCACTGGTAGACCGGCTCGGGTGGCATGTCCGCGGCGTGGCTCAGGCAGCGGGCGAACCCCAGCACCGCCGGGGCGAAGTCCGGGGCCAACTGGCTGGCGGTCTGAAAGGCGGGCGCCGCTTCCTTGAACTGGCCCCGCTCCATGAGGTCCGCCCCCTTGGCGTAGGCTGCCAGGGCCGCAGGGGGGAGGTCGGGAAGGGCGCCACGCGTGCGGGAGGCGAAGGGGTCCACAGCCTTCAACAGGCGGTTCGATACGGTGCGGGTCAAGGGAAGCGACACCGCAATCTGGTCGCCAAGTTCGTGGGCCTCCCCAGCCAGGCGCACGGCTCCGGAGGCATCCAGAAGCTCGTAATCCACGCTCAGCACGCCCCCGGCGCCCCTGGCCAGCGAGCCCTGCAGGAGCAGCTGCGTGCCCAGGGCGGCTGCCAAACGGGCCCGGTCGGCAAAGCCGAGGGCCCCTTCCGGGGGCAGCCGCAGGGCGTTACGGGCCTTTGCGACGCTCTCGGCATCCAGCGGATCGAGCTTGGGCTGGTTCCGGAGGGAGGCTTCCAGGAGCTCCGGCAGGACATGGCGCGCGACCGCATCCAGATTTTTATCGCCCGTGCGGTTGGTGAAAGGCAGCACCATCAGCCGAGCCGGCCGCGTCCGGGCCAGGTCGGCGATGATGCCCCGGCTGAGGAACCAGTTGACGCCGAGGGCGAGCAGGAGGGCCGCCAGGCCCGCCGCCACGGCCCAGCGGAGCAGGTGGTTGGGCCGGATGAGATGGCCGAGGGATTCGGCCACCCGACGGGCGGTGGGCCGCTTGAAGGGGTGGGCCTCGAGCATGCTCCGGAGCAGGTCGGAGGTGCCTGACGGCAGGCCCCGGACCTTGAGCACCCGGCGCGTGCCCGCCACGATGGCCCGCATGCGGGTGCGGCCCTCGCCAGGGAAGGGGTGTTCTCCCGCCAGCAGCTCCCAGGCCACGATGCCGAGGGAGAACACATCGCTCGAAGGACCGGCGACCTGGCCCTGAATCTGCTCGGGAGAGGCATAGCTGGGGCTGCCCATGAAAGTGCCCACCTGGGTGAGGCGATCCCAGCTGTGGTTTTCCGAGGCCTCCGTGGATGTTCCTTCCGAGCGGGACTGGGCGGTTGCATCACGGCCCAGTTCACCCTGGGGCTCGGCATCCTCCAGTGCACGGAGGAGGGCCAGGTTGGGCACCCCCGGCGGGGTGAGGTGCCCGTCCCCGGGGCCATGGGGCTCTGCCAGCCGCGCCAGCCCGAAATCGAGCACCTTCACCTGGGGCTCGGGATGCTCCTCCCGGCGGTCCACCATGATGTTGCCGGGCTTCAGGTCGCGGTGGACGAGGCCCTTGGCGTGGGCGGCCTCCAGGGCGAGGGCGACGCTGCGGATCACCTGCAGCTTCTCCCGCGCCTTCAGGAGCGGGGCGACTTGGTCCAGGGTCTGCCCCGCTACCAGCTCCATGGCGATGAAAGTGCCTTCCGGGGCTTCCACCCAGTCGTGCACCTGGCAGACGTTGGGGTGGTTGAGTTGGGCCAAGGCCAGGGCCTCGCGCCGGAAGCGCTCCGGCGCAAAGAGTTCCCGTGCCTGGGCAGAGCGCAGTGCCTTCAGTGCCACGCTGCGTTCCAGGGTCGGATCCCAGGCCTGGTAGACCTCTCCCATGCCGCCGCGGCCCAGCAGGCTCTCTACCCGGAACCGCCCAATCAAGACTCCTGGATCAAGAATGGGCCGGTCCATGGGCGGGGCTGGATGGGGCTCGAAGTCATTGGACATTTCACACCAAGCGTTTTTTTTACCTTACCATGCCAGCCCTCCGGCCTCCGGCCAGGGCTTCATTCGTCTCACGATGGCTGGCCTCGCACCCTCAGGGGTGGTGCCGGGCGAGCACCTCCAGCACCGTGCGTTCGAGGGCTTTCAGCGTGTAGGGTTTTTGCAGGAAGGCGTCCAGCCCCCGTCCCTCCAGCGACTGGATGGACTCCTGCTCGTTGTAGCCGCTGCTCAGGATGATGGGCAGGGCCGGCAGGATGCGCCGCATGGCCTGGAAGGCCTCCCGACCGTCCATGTGGGGCATGGTGAGGTCCATCAGCACGAGGTCCACCCGGATGCCTGGTTGCTGGATGAGGTCCAGGGCGGCTTTGCCATCCCCGGCGGTGAGCACCTTCAGCCCCAGGGACTCCAGCACCGCCTGGGCGGATTCGCGGATCATCTCCTCGTCGTCCACCAGCAACACCGTGGCCGAGCGCGCCAGGGCCGCCACGGCGACCTGGGCCGCCTCCTCCTCGCGTCGCGCCTCGCTGGTGGGGAAGAGCAGCTTGAAGGTGGTGCCGTGGCCCGGCTCGCTGTAGATCCGCATCCCGGCGCAGTGGGCCTTGAGGATGCCCACGGTGGCCGAGAGGCCCAGTCCCCTGCCTGCGACCTTGGTGGTAAAGAAGGGCTCGAAGATCCGCTCCAGGACCTCGGCGGACATGCCGCAGCCCGTGTCGCTCACTTCGAGGGCCACATAGGAGCCCGGCCGGAGGTTCTGCCCCTGGAAGACCTGGTCCAGGTAGGCCCGGTCGAGCTGCAGGACCCGCGTGGTCAGCCGGATGGTGCCTTCCCGGTCGCCGATGGCATCGGCCGCATTGGTCACCAGGTTCATGATCACCTGCTGGATCTGCGCAGCATCGGCTTCCACCACCGGCAGGTGCGGCGCAAGATCGAAGCGCAGCGCGATCTTCTTGGAGATGGAAACCTCCAGCAGGTGCGTCACCTCCTGGACCACCAGGTTCAGGTCGTAGGGGCGCACGACGAAGCGGCCTTTGCCTGAGTAGGCGAGCATCTGGCGCGTCAGGTCCGCCGCCCGGTGGATGATGCGCTCCAGGCTCTCCAGGTGGGGCAGGGCCGGCGATTCCGGCGCCAGCTTGAGCTGAGCCACATTCATATGGCCCAGCATGGCGGTCAGCAGGTTGTTGAAATCGTGGGCGATGCCTCCCGCCAATACCCCGAGGCTCTCCAGCTTTTGCGCATGCTGCATCTGCCGTTCCAGCACCTGCTGGGCCTCCCGGTCCCGGCGGCGCTCCAGCTCCCCCGAGGCCCGGGCGGAGAAGATGCGCAGCAGAGAGGAGATCATCTCCGGGTTGGCGACGGGGCGGCGGTCGATGACGGCTACCAGGCCCAGCAACCGGCCCTGCGAGTCCCGGAGGGCATGGCCGATGTAGCTCTCGATGTCCGCCACCTGGAGACCGGGGTCGTCGGGCACGGCCGATCGCACGTTCGAAGGGAACAGGCAGAATCCCTCTTTCAGGACGAGGGCACTGGCACTGCCGGCGACGGGCCACTCATCCTGCTCACCGACCCGCCCATCCTTATATACGGCAAGGGTGCGGATGTGCTCCACCTCGCCAAGCATGAACCGCTCACCCACGAAGGCGATGGCGGCCCCCGACGCCTCGGCCAGATGCCGGACGAGGTCGTTCAGGAATGAGGCGCCCGTGGAGAGACCCACCCCTTCGGCCACCTTCAGGATCTGCGCTTCCATGCGGTGCTTGTCGGCAAGCTGCCGCGCGAGGTCGTGGTTCAAATCCCGAATGGTGGCCGTGGCGCGGTCCACTCTCCGGCGGAGGACGAAGGCCGCAGCGAGGGCCACCGCGAAGGCCGCCAGGAAGACCAGGCCCGCCTGGACCATCCAGGCGGGCAGCCCTGGCCGGGCCTGGGGCGCCAGGGCGCGGTTGACGAACCGGTGATAGGTGGAGGTGGCATCACGCTTCTCCACCCGCAGGTAGGTGTCCAGCGCGGCCAGCAAGTCTGGATTCCGCCCCTGACCCGTGGCGAAAAAGACCTTGAAAGGACTGAACACCACCGGGGTGCGGGCCACCCGGAACCTCGATTCCTGGGCGTAGCCGAAGAGGTTCGTGACCACGCCGCCCTCCACCTCGCCTGCCTCCACGGCCCGCAGGACCTCCTCGAAGCTTCCAAAGGTCTGGTAGGTGACCGGCAGGTTGAAGCTGGCACAAAGCTCGCGAAAATGTTCCCCGTTGATGTCTCCCTGCATCAGCCCCACGCGTCGGTGGCTCACATCGAGGATGGTCTGGACGTTCGCCTTGGGGTGGGCGTAGAGGATGCTCCACACGGTGTAGGAGGCTTCCGCTCCGAAGTCGAGGAAGGCGTCCCGGTCCGGGGTGTAGGCCACGCTCGTGATCAGGTCTACCTGCCCTGACCGGGCCCGATCAAGCCCCTCCTGCCAGGTGCCGGGCACCCACCGCAGGTCCCAGGCCTGCCGGGCAGCGACCTCCCGGAGGATGTCCGCATAGAAGCCCTCAACCTGGCCGCTCGCTCCCACGGCGAGGGCCGGGGCATGGGGGAAGACGCCTACCTTGACCACCCGACGGGGCCCCGCGACCAGCCAGGCAGACCCCAACAGGACCAGGGTGGTGAACCCCAGCAGCCGCAGCCACCCTGTTGGTAAAAAAGATCGAATCTGCATGAGCCTGCCCAAAGGCTCATCGGAGCGGCCGGGTGGGATCCTGAATTCTGCCAGGGCTTCTCAGGCGCCTATTCCAGCCGTGCCTGGCGGTCCCCGTCCTGCCAGCGCAGCCGGACCAGGGAGCCTGCGGCGAGGCCCTGGGCACGGGTGACGGGACGTCCCCCGGCATCGAGGGCCAGCACGAAACCCCGCTGCAGGGGACCGGTCGGGTCCAGGCCGTGCAGCCGCTCGGCCAGCACCGCCAGCCGCTGGTGCCGCTGCTGGGTGGCCTGCAGCGCTGCCGGAGCCAGGCGGCGCTGGGCCTCCCGGACCCTGGGCAGGTCCGCCTCCCGGGCCGCCCGGCGGGCGGCGTGGGCCAGGCGCTGCCGCAGCAGGGACAGCCGGGCGGCGGCGCCGTCCAAGCCCCGGCTCGGGTGGGCCAGGGCGAGGCGCTGGGCCAGGGCGCCCAGGCAAGCACCGAGGGGAGCCAGGGGCTGGGCCCGCTGCAGGCCTTGTTCCACGCAGAGGTTGAGGGTGGTTTCGAGGCCACGGAGACGCCATAGCGCCTTGGCCGAGAGGGCCTCCACCCGGCGTCGGAGTTCCGCCGCGAGGGTGGACCGGTCGGGCGTGGCCAGCTCCGCGGCCTGGCTGGGCGTGGCTGCCCGCCGATCCGCCGCGAGGTCCACCAGCGTGGTGTCGATCTCGTGGCCCACGCCAGTGATCACCGGCAGCCGGCACTCGGTCACCGCGCGGACCAACTGGGGATCATTGAAGGCCCAGAGGTCCTCCAGGCTGCCACCCCCCCGGACCAGCAGGATCGCCTCACAGCCCCAGTGGGGATCCTGGATCTCCTGCAGGGCCAGCAGGGTCTCCGGCACACAGCGTTCGCCCTGGGCCGCCGCCGGGGCGATGAGCAGGTGGATGCCCGGGGCGCGCCGCCCGGTGACCTCCACCACATCCCGCAGGGCCGCGCCGCCGAGGGCGGCCACCACGCCCAGCTTGCGGGGGAAGCGGGGCAGGGGGCGTTTCGGCCGGTCGAAGAGCCCCTGGGCGCGGAGGTCCGCTTCCACCTGTCGGAGGCGGGCCTGGAGATCGCCCACCCCGGCGGGCTCGCAGTGGGTCACCGCCAGGGTGATCGTCCCCCCCGCCACATAGAGGTTCAGGCTGCCCCGCAGCACCACCCGCTGGCCATCGCCCGGCCGGTGTTGGAGAAACCGCTGCTGGCTCGCCCAGACCGCACAGGAGAGGGCGGCCCCTTCCTCCTTGAGGGTGAAGTACCAGTGCTTCCCCGACCCCCGGAAGTTCGACACCTCGCCCACCACGCACACCGCCGAGAACGGCGGCTCCAGGCGCGTCTTTACCTGCTCGAGGAGGCGCTTGACGGAGAGGGGGGCGTCCATCCCTGCATGATGGCAGGGCAAGGTCCTACTTCGAATGCCGGAAGCGACCCAGGCCCAGGGTGAGCCCGGCGAAGACAGCGACTTTTTGCGCGCCCTGGGTCAGGCCCACATCGAGGCCCGCGTCGAGGACCAGCCGGGGAGACACCTTGTAGCCCAGGGCCCAGAGGTTCGACACAATGCGGGGGTTCACCTCGGTGGCGCCGATGGCGTACACCTCGCCCGCCAGGGACCAGGCCTCGGTCAGCGACCGGCTGAGGGCGCAGGTCGCGGCGGGCTGGTGGACCCGCCCTCCACCTGCAGCGGTGGGACGGCCGATCCAGGTCTGCAGCAGGTTCGCGTCCAGGTGGAAGTCACTCAGGTTGCGGCTGAAGATCAGCATGGCCAGGTCGCTGGGCGCTCCGTTGCCAAGTCCCTGGGCAGCGCTGGCGGTGGGAACGGTGTGGGTGACCTGGACTGCCTGATCAAACCCGAGCCAGCCATCCTGCAGGTAGCGCCACTGCGCCCCCAGGCTCAGGTCGCCCGGTCCGGAGGTGGCCTCGGCACCGGGAGCGGAGAACCGCTGGAAGCCAGGCGTGCTCAAGCGAAGCTCGACCTCCGCCAGCACGCCCAGCTTCAGCAGGGTGGGCGTACCGAAGCTGAGGGCCCCGTCGCGCTGCCGCACCTGCTGGGCCCCGGTCTCCAGCTCCGCCACTCCGAACTGGGTGGTCTGGGCGGGGGTGGCGAAGGTGGGCCGGTTCGGGTTCACCTCGATGGGCGGGTCTTCCGCCCGCAGGGGGATGAGCAGGATGAGCAGGGCCAGGAGGATTCGCATGATGCACCAGCCTAGAGGGGAAGTGGCAGCGGGCAACAGCGGAACCAATTGGCCAGCCTGAGGAAAAGGGGAGGCCCGAATCGGCTACCTCGCAATACAATGGCCAAAACCAACTCCCCATTGAGGTGATCCCATGCCCGGACGCACCCCCTTTCTGCAGTGCCTCGCGCTGGTCCTCGCCCTCACAGGCCTGGGCCGGATCCACGCAGCCGGAGCGCCCCAGGGGCCCACCAAGCTGCTCCGTTTCCCCGACATCCATGGGGACAAGGTGGTCTTCACCCATGGCGGGGACCTCTGGTCCGCGCCGGTGACCGGAGGCACCGCGTTGCGCCTCACGGCCCATCCGGGGGTCGAGCT
Organism: uncultured Acidobacteriota bacterium; assembly: GCA_963740385.1. Classification (GTDB taxonomy): domain Bacteria; phylum Acidobacteriota; class Holophagae; order Holophagales; family Holophagaceae; genus Geothrix. The sequence goes on along the minus strand of CAVUDX010000002.1, from coordinate 639,291 downwards.
GTTCGCCAAGTTCAGCCCGGACGGGGCCTGGATCGCCTTCACCGGCCAGTACGACGGCGATGAGCAGGTCTATGTGATGCCAAGCGGCGGCGGGGTGCCCCGCCAGCTCACCTTCGACCCGGCTTCGGGCCCAGGGGCGCCTCGGCACGGCTACGACCACCAGGTGGTGGGCTGGACGCCGGACGGCACGTCCGTGCTGTTCCGGGCCGGCAGCGATGCGGACGGCGTGCTGAGCCGCACGGCGCTGTACACCGTGGCCCTCACCGGCGGCCTGCCCACGAAGCTGCCCATGCCTTCGGCGGGCCCAGGCTCCTATTCGCCGGATGGGAAGCGCCTCGCCTACGCACCGCTGTTCCGGGACTTCCGCCACTGGAAGCGCTACCAGGGCGGCTGGGCGCAGGACCTCTATGTCTTCGACCTGGCCTCGCATCAGCAGAAGAAGATCGCCGCCAGCCCCCGAACCGAGCGCGACCCCATGTGGATCGGCGACCAGGTGTATTTCGCCTCGGACCGGGACGGCAAGCTGAACCTCTACTCCGTGGATCCCTCCACGGACGCCGTAAAGCAGCTCACCTTCGAGAAGACCTGGGATGTGCGCTGGCCCTCCAGCGACCACCAGGCGCGCATCGTCTACGAGCTGAACGGCGAGCTGCACGTGTTCAACGTGCGGGAGGGGCGCGACCAAAGCCTCGCCATTACCGTGCCCAGCGATGGGGGCGCCTCGCGCCCCTCACACATCAGCGTCGAGCGCCACATCGAGAGCTTCACCCTGGCGCCGAAGGGTGAGCGCGCCCTCTTTGTGGCCCGGGGCGATGTGTTCACGGTGCCCATCGAAAAGGGCCCCGTGCGCAACCTGACCCAGAGCTCCGGGGCGCACGACAGGCATGCCCGCTGGTCACCGGATGGGAAGACGATCGCCTTCATCTCCGACCTCAGCGGCGAAGACCAGCTCTACCTGGTGGAGCAGGATGGGAAGGGCAAGCCCGAACCGCTCACGTCGGGTTTGGCGGTTCAGCTCAACCCCCCGACCTGGGCGCCGGACGGGAAGCACCTCGCCTTCACCGACAAGGATGGGATCGTCTACGTGGTGGGGGTGGCGAACCGCAAACTGGTGCAGGCCGCCCACGATGAGTTCGGCCGGGTGGGGGATCTGGCCTGGTCCGCCGATGGCCAGTTCCTGGCCTTCTCCCTCGGCAACCTGAACGGCACCCGCAGCCTCTACGCCTGGGGGCTCGCGGACCAGCAGCTGCACCGACTGACGGGAGACCGCTTCACCACCAGCGAACCCACCTGGGATCCCGAAGGCAGATACCTCTATGCCCTCAGCGAGCGGGACTACGCGCCGCAGATCAGCAATCTGGAGTTCGACTATGCCGGGACCCACAACACCGACGTGATCGCCTATGCCCTGCGCAAGGATGTGCCGCACCCCTTCCCGCCCGAGAGCGATGAAGTCGGACTGGCCGCCGAGAAGCCGGAGAACGGGAGCAAGAAAGCCGATGCCGCCAAGGGCCCGGTGGCCGTTCGGATCGACTGGGATGGTTTCGATCAGCGGGGCACGCGGGTTCCGGTGCCCGCCGACAACCTGTCCGGGCTGGAGGCCGTGCGCGGCTTCCTGGTCTACAGCAAGAACCCGCCCTTCGTCTATGGCCAGCCCACCATGCGCAAGAACACGGGCAGCAGCATCTGGCTCTTCGACCTGAAGAAGCGCCAGGAGAGCGAGCTGCTGGCTGACACCCGGGGGTGGTCCCTGAGCGCCGACGGCTCCAAGCTGCTGGCCCGCATCGGCCAGGGGCCGGCGGCGACCTACCAGTTGCTGGAGGTCAAGCCCAAGGGGGCGGAGAAGAAGCCGGTGTCCACCAAGGGCCTCGTGGTGGACCTCATCCCTGCGGAGGAATGGCGGGAGGTCTATGACGAGACCTGGCGCCGGTTCCGGGACTATTTCTACGTCAAGAACATGCACGGCTATGACTGGAAGGCCCTGCGGGAGCAGTACCGCCCGTGGTTGCAGCACGTCACCCACCGCTCCGACCTCACCTACGTGCTCACGGAGTTGATCTCGGAGCTGAACATCGGGCACACCTACACGGAGGGCGGGGACTTCATCCAGCCTGAGCGCGCCAAGGTCGGACTTCCCGGGGCCCGCATCGAGCTGGATGCCGCCGCCGGGCGCTACCGCCTCGTCCACATCTACCGGGGTCACAACGAGGAGCTCAAGTACCGTAGCCCGCTGACCGAGGTGGGGGTCGATGCCCGCGAAGGGGACTACATCCTCGCCATCGACGGAACCGACCTGAAGGCCACAGACAATCCCTACCAGTTCCTGCGGAATAAGACCTTCACTGTGACCTTCACGTTGAATGCCAAACCCACCCTCGAAGGTGCCCGCGAAGTCACCTACCATCCCATCGAGAGCGATGCCAGCCTGCGCTACCTGGACTTCGTCCTGCGCTCCGGGGAGACGGTGGACAAGCTCAGCGGCGGCAAGGTGGGTTACCTGCACATCCCCGACATGGGCGCACCCGGGCTCTACGAGTTCATCAAGTGGTACTACCCCCAGATCCGCAAGGAGGGCCTGATCATCGATGTCCGGGCCAACGGCGGCGGCAACGTCAGCCAGATGATCCTGGAGCGCCTCGGCAAGAAATTGCTGGGCACCCGCTTCGGCAACGGGAGCAGCCACCCCTCCACCTATCCCAGCACGGTCTTCCACGGCCACCTCGCCGCCCTCACCAGCGAGACCAGCGCCAGCGACGGCGACATCTTCCCCCACTACTTCCGCGCCGCGGGCCTCGGCCCCCTCATCGGGAAGCGCACCTGGGGCGGCGTTGTCGGTGGCGGCAATTCGGGCCTGATAGACGGCGGCAGCGTCTTCGTGCCCCGCTCCGGGACCAACGCGGCCACGGGCGAGTGGATCATCGAAGGCCAGGGCGTCACCCCGGACATCGAGGTGGAGAACGACCCGGTCTCCCTGCTGGCAGGGCATGACCGCCAGCTGGAGCGGGGGGTCCAGGAGCTGCTCAAGCGCATGTCCGAGAACCCCATGGGGCTGCCCAAGCGGCCGGCTGACCCGGTGAAGACGAAGTAGAACCGGGAGTCATGTCGAAATAAGACAAACAACTACAAGAATCTACGAGGGCTGGAGCTGCCAAACGCCAGCCCTCGTTTTTTGATGCATTTTGGCTTGGTGGTCTGACCATTTGCCAGTACTGTTCTCGCTAACTGATCCGGAGGTAGACAATGATTTTCGGTGTCCTGGCGGCCATGCTGCCGTTGATCGTCCTGCTCATCGGCATCCCGCTGATGATGAAACCCGCGGCGAAGGTGGCCCCCATCGCCTGGCTGGTGACGGTGCTCACCGCCATCTTCATCTTCCACTTCCCCGCGAAGGTGACCCTGCTCGCAGCCCTCCAGGGCGGCATCGTCGGCCTCTTCCCGATCATGTACATCCCCTTCGGCGCGCTGGTGGTCTACAACGTATTGAAGGTCACGGGCTGGATGGACAAGATGCAGGGCGCCATGGCCAGCCTCACCGTGGACCGCCGGGCCCAGGCGCTGCTCATCGCCTTCGGCTTTGGAGCCTTCCTGGAGGGCATCTGCGGCTTCGGTGCGCCGGTGGCCATTCCCGCCAGCATCCTCGTCGGCCTGGGCTACAACCCCATGATGGCCGCGCTGGTCTGCCTGGTGGCCAACACCGGTCCGGTGCCATTCGGCTCGCTGGCCATTCCCACCGTCACCCTGGCCAAGACCACGGGCCTCGACCTGATGAAGCTCTCCCAGATGACGGGCCGCTTTATGGCGCCCCTGGCGCTGATCATGGCCTTCGCCACCGTCTATGCCATGTCGAAGTCCAAGGGCCTGAAGGGCGCGATCGGCACCATCCTGGTGGCCGGCCTGAGCTTCTCCATCACCGAATTCCTGGTGTCCAACTTCGTTAGCGTGGAGCTGACCTCCGTGCTGGCTGGCCTGGTCTGCCTGGCGGCGACGGCCATCTACCTGAACACGAAGAAACAGACTCAGCCCTGGCTCTTCGAAGGGGACGCGCCCGTCGTCGACATCCCCAAGGCCTTCAACGTCAAGGAGCTGTTCCTCTCCTGGCTGCCCTACCTGCTACTGGCCGTGCTGGTCATCGCCGTGAACCTGCCCAAGACCAAGCCCCTGTTCAGTGGCGCCGCCGCTGGCTGGAACTGGGCCGTGCTCAAGGCCCAGATCTACAACCCGGGCAAGCTCTATTCGTTCACCTGGCTGTCCACCCCCGGCACCATCATGCTCATCGCTGGCGCCATCGCCTTCCCCTTCATGGGCATCAAGTACTCGGTGATGGGCGAACAATTCGGCAAGACCTTCAGGCAGATGATCCCGTCCTTCATCGCGGTCGCCTGCATTCTGTCCATCGCGGAAGTGATGAACCTGGCCTTGCCCATCATCGATCCCAAGACCAAGCTGGCCCTTGTGGGTGACCTGGCCACCAAGCAGATCTCCATGGTGGCCACCATGGCCAACGGCATCATCGCGCTGGTGAGCAAGCACGTGTTCCCATTCCTGAGCCCCCTCTTCGGCACCATCGGGGTCTTCCTCACGGGCAGCAACACCTCTGCCAATGCCCTCTTCGGCAACCTCCAGAAGCTCACGGCGCAGGGCATGGGCCTCTCGGACATCCTCATGGCCTCCGCAGGCAGTGCGGGCGCCTCGGCGGGCAAGATGATCTCGCCGCAGAGCATCGTCATCGCCGCCGCCGCCGTGGGCTTGGCTGGGAAGGAGGGGCTCATCATGCGGCAGACCATCAAGTACACCATTCCCTATGTGCTTCTCCTGGGGCTGATGGTGTTCGGGTACGCCTTCCTGTGGCCCGGGCTCGTTCCTTGACCTAGAGGGCGGCCAACCACCCGACTCACCACTAGGGCAGTCGCGACACCAGGATGATCTGCCTTCCACCGCGTGATTTCCTGGTTCCGTGGCGCCCTGGTGGTGAGAATCATTTCGACGACACAGGAGGTGTGAACTCCATGCGCATCATCGTGGCTCCCGATTCCTACAAGGGCAGCGTGTCCGCCCTCGGCGTCGCCGAGGCCATGGCGCTTGGCATCCACGCTGTATTCCCGGCCGCTGAGGTGGTTTCAGTTCCCATTGCAGATGGCGGGGAGGGCACGGTCGAAGCCCTGGTGGCTGCCACCGGCGGACGGTTGTTGCAGACCGAGGTGCCTGGGCCGATGGGCGAGCCGGTGCGTGCGCAGTGGGGTGTCTCTGGCGATGGCAAGACGGCCTTCATCGAGATGGCCGCCGCCTCGGGCCTGCCCTTGGTGCCCGCCGCGCTCCGGGATCCCTGCCGTGCCAGCACCTACGGTACGGGCCAGCTCCTGAAGGCGGCCCTCGACGCCGGGCTCCGCAAGATCGTCATTGGGATTGGCGGAAGCGCCACCAACGATGGCGGCAGCGGCATGGCCCGTGCCTTGGGCGTCCACTTCCTGGATGCAGACAGCCGGGAACTGCCGGAGGGGGGCGCTGCCCTGGGACGGCTAGCCCGCCTGGACCTTGCCGACCTGGATCAGCGCCTGGTGGAATGCATAATCCTGGTGGCCTGTGACGTGGACAACCCGCTCTGTGGCCCCCGGGGCGCCTCCGCTGTCTATGGCCCCCAGAAAGGCGCCACCCCTGAGATGGTGGGGGAGCTGGATGGGGCGCTGGCACGGTTTGCAGAGGTGGCTACCGCCGCCACGGGGCGCGCCATCCAGGACCAGCCGGGAGCTGGCGCCGCCGGTGGCCTGGGGGCGGGCCTGCTGTTCTTCACGCCTGCGAGCCTCCGGCCGGGCGTGGCCATCGTTCTGGAGACCACGGGCTTTGACACCCTGGTCCAGGGGGCAGACCTGGTGCTCACGGGCGAAGGCCGCACCGATTTCCAGACGGCCATGGGCAAGGCGCCCGTCGGGGTGGCGGCGGCTGCCAAGCGGCACGGGGTGCCTGTGGTCTGCCTCTCCGGGGGGCTGGGCGAAGGGGCCGACCAGGTTCTGGCCCATGGCATCGATGCCCTCTTCAGCGTGGTGCCCCAGGCCATGCCCCTTGAGGCCTGCATGTCCCAGGGGGCGGAACTCATTGAAGCCGCCACCGCCAGGATGTGTCGCCTACTGAAGGTAGGGATGTTCCTACAGTGAATCCACGAAACAATGAAGGCACCATTCCACAGGGTGCTGCTCTCGGAGGCCTGCGATGACCACAACCCTCGAATTCCGCTCGGGGATCTTGAATGCGTACCCCGATGTCTACACCCCCGAAGCCCTGGCGGCACTTGAGGCCCTGGCGCCACTGAATGAACCCCGCCGGCAACTTCTCGCCCGGCGTACGGCCCGGCGGAAACACCGTGCTGACCAGGAGGAACGCATCGCCTTCCTGGATCCGGAGGCCGTCATTCCCGGCACCCAGATCAAGGTGGCCGATGCCCGCGCCGGCAACTTCGACGGCGCCGTGATCCCGCCAGACCTTCAACGCCAGTGGATCCAGGGGACCGGACCCGCCACCAAGCCGCGGTCCGATGTGCGCTCCGGCATCCGCAACGTGGCCTACGCGCTGCTCTCCGGGGCCGATGGCTGGATGTTCGATGGGGAGGATGCCCTGGGCCAGGTGGACACCATGTCCCTGGACAACCACCGCAACCTCAAGCTGGCCATCGCGCGGGACCCGCTGTTCCTTGAGGTGGCCGAAGAAGTCGCTGCCGAGATGAACAAGTGGGCCGACGGCTTCTTCGGGCGTCCCATCATTGCGGACTGGCGCCAGCAGCTCGACTTCACCACGGTGATCTACCGGGTGCGGGGGCTGCACCTGGATGACCGGCATATCCGGCTGAGTGGACACGGCTTTTCCGCCTCCATCGCCGACATGGTGCTGTTCGTCGTGAACAACCAGGAGCGCCTGAGGGCTGCGGGCCGCAGCATCGTGCTCTACCTCCCGAAGACGCAGAGCGCCGAAGACGCCGCCCTCTTCAACCGCATGATCCTGGCGCTGGAAGCCCACCTGGGCCTGCCGGTGGGCACCATCAAATGCTACGTGCTGGTGGAGCAGCTGGAGCAGTGCTTCCAGCTCATGGAGATCCGTGCAGCGCTGTCGCCCCATTTCGTGGGCTTCAATACGGGCCGCTGGGACTACATCAACAGCGTGTCCGATGCGCTCGCCTGGGATTCGGGTTTCGTCAATCCGAACATCTCCTCGATCACCATGACCTACGGCTACATGCGCACCTACGAGGACCGCGTGCGCCGGGCCATGAACACGCCGGACCGCAACGGCCGCTTCGCCCTCTGGCAGGGCGGCATGGAGCCCAACATCCCCGTGGGCTCGGAAGCAGGTGTCTCCGCGAGCATGGCGAAGGCTGTGGCCGGGGCCGAGCGCGAGCAACGCGAGGGTGCCTCGGGCAAGTGGGTGGCCCACTGGAAGATGGTCCACATCGTCCGGCCCGTCTGGGAAAAGGTGGGCCAGGCCAACCAGGCGGGGCGCAGCTTCCCGGCGCTCACCTACACACCTGCGGACGCGGCGGGCCTCATGCAACTGGAGCCGGCACCCCGCACCATCGCGGGGGCCCGGGACCTGCTGTCCGTGGCCCTCCAGTACGGCAACGCCTTCCTGCGGGGCTTCCAGGCTGCGGCCCTGAAGCCCGCCGACTTCTTTGGCAACGACGACGTGCTCTACCTCATGGAGGACATGGCCACCGGCGAGATCCGCCTCTCCATCCTGTGGGAGTGGATCCACAAGGGCGCCCGGCTCACCGAGGCCGATGCCGGAACGGGGTGCGCTGAAGGCGATGCCTTTACGCCCGTCCTCTTCGCGCGCCTGCTGGAGGAGGAATACGCCAAGCTGCGCAAGGCCAGCAACCGAGACGTGCACGACGATTCCAAGGACACCACCCTGCCCATCGCCCGGGCCATCGTCGAGACCTACGTCGCCAGCTCCGTGAAGGCGCCCTGGTACGTGGACCTGCTGAACCTGAACCTGGGCGTGGAAACCCTGGGCGAAGCCGAGCAGCGCATCGCGCGGTTCCTTGAGGCTTTCCGGAAGGACGGGACGCGACTCACAGAGAATCTGGATTTCTAGGGGAGGCTCTTGATGACGAGCTTCGCCACTTCGGCAATGGCACGCTCATGGGCCTCGTCGGTCTTCCGGTGGCCGCGGGTGAACACGCACAGGTAGATCGGCTCGCCCGTGGGCGGTAGCAGGACGGCCACATCATTCACGGCGCCGTTCGCCCCCGTGCCCGTCTTCCGGGCCAGGGCCCAGCTTGGGGGAAGGGCGGCGGAGATGCGGTTCGGGTTGGACCCGGCCGCCTTCATCCAGGTGAGGAGGTGGTCCTTCGAAGCCTTGGTGAGCACGCGGGTTTCGAGGACTTTCCGGAGGAGGCGGGTCATGGCCTCGGCCGAGGTGGTGTCGCGGGGATCACCAGGCAGGTTGCTGTTCAGCGCCGGTTCCAGACGATCGAAGCGCATGGTGCTATCCCCCAGGCCGCGCACGAAGGTCTGCAGTCCTGGAGGCCCGCCCAAAAGGGCTTCCAGGAGGTTCGCGGCGCCATTGTCGCTGGTGGCGATGGTGGCTGCGCAGAGGTCGCCGATGCTCATGTGGCCCTCCCGCAGGTGCTCGCGGGTGACTGGGCTGTGGCTGGGCAGGTCCTTCTCGATATAGCTCACCATGTGATCCAGCTGCAACCGTCCCGCATCCACGTCCTTCAGGATGGCCGCCGCCAGCACCCACTTGAAGGTGGAGCAGTAGGCGAAGCGCTGGTCCGCGCGATGGCCCAGCGTCTGCGCGCCCCGTATGGCGAAGACCCCGATCCGGCCCTGCAGCCGCTTCTCCACCTGGATGACCGAGGTCGAGAAGGCCCTGCCGGCGCCGCTCAGACCAAGGGTGGTGCCTAGCAGGATCGGGAGCAAGAATCGGCTCATAGGGCGAGGCCTCCAGTGGCTCTCGGCCCTTTCAATCGCCGTCAGTCCACACATAAGCCTTGATGGTGAGCCAGGGCGCCTGAGCTGGCAAGGCAGGGGAGCGCACGCCACGCCTTGGCTTGAGGGGGGGTTACGGGGAGAACCAACCCAGCTTCTCCGGGTTCGGGGGTCCACCTTCAAAACGACCACCGGCCCCATCACTCTGACGGGTATTGCTCCAAGGTGCGTGAGCGCGGAATCGTCAAACCTTCCATGTGAACGAATTGGACGATGGCTCGCGACATGCTTGAAGGGAATGCACGTCCCAGCGAAGGGGAACAGGCCATGAGCGAGACCTCGGTTTTCAGCAAGGATCCCACCTGCGGCATGACGGTGGATGAAGCAGCCTCCCAGCACTCGGTGCGGGATGGGAAGACCTACTACTTCTGCAGCGACCCTTGTCAGAAGGCGTTCGAATCCGTATCCGAGGGGACATCCGAGACCTGCGAGTGAGGTCCTGGACGGCCTTTGCTCAAGCCTTGCGAAGCTCGGCGGCGAAGGCCTCCAGCGCCCGGTAGTAGGGGTCGATGCTCGGAATGTAGTGGCGCTCGCCAGCAGCGTGGGGGCCTATGCCCGTCTGACCCCAGACCACCGCTTGCCCGCCGGGGGCGAACCGGGCGGAGGTGCCGGCCCCCTTGCGGCCGATCCGCACGTCCCCACCGGCAGCGGTGATGCCGGCGAGCAGTGCCTTCAGGTAGGGGTTCTCGGGGTCGCAGGCCACCCCGGGTTCCCAGGCGGAGGGAACGAACTCCAGCTCCCGCTCGGCCACCAGGGCTTCGATCTCGGCCTTCAGCTTCGACACGTCGTCCTGGGGGATGGGCCGGATCTCCACGCCCAGCGAGCCGCGATCCGGGGTGATGTTGTAGATGCCCGGCGTGCCCACCTGGATGTAGGCGAAGCGCGCCAGGGACTGCCAGCCGTCGGTGGCCTTCAGCGTCAGGTGCCGGGCGAACAGCTCGCGCAGGGCCTCGCGGGCGTTGAGCAGGCGCTCGGTGAGGTCGGTGCCGCCGGGCAGGCCGCTGTGGCCGCGGGTGCCCCGGGCGATGAGCTCGAAGCGCAGCACCCCACGGTTCTGCGTGCAGACCTCGCCCCAGAGCTCGGTGCCCTTCTCGCCCGTGCGCTCCCCCGCCGCAAAGAACGCGGGTTCATACCCCCATTCGTCCTTCAGCACCTTCAGCACATGGGGCGTGCCCATGGCTTCCAGCTCGCCGTTTTCCTCGTTGCCCACCAGCAGCAGGTTGATGGGCGGGTAGGGGGCGCCCTTCTTGAGGGTGTCCTTCATCCACACGAGGTAGGTGGACACCACGGTCTTCATGTCCGCGGCCCCCCGACCCCAGAGGTAGTCACCCTCGATGCGGGGCTCGAACTGGCTGTCGTCGGGCTCGGGCTCCACCACGTCGAAGTGGCCGCAGAGCATGGCCGGGGCCTGCTCGCCGCCGGGGAAGTGCGCCAGGATGGCGGGGAAGGGGCCCTGGTCGAAGGTCCGCACCGGCACGCCATGGTTGCGCAGGTAGTCGTAGATGAACGTGGCCGCGCGGTGCACCTCCGGCAACCGCTCCTCGGGGCAGGCGGTGACGCTGGGAATGCGCACCAGCCGCTGGGACATGGCCAGCACCTCGGCGGTCTTGTCGGGGTAGTCCGCTTCCACCAGGGTCTCGGGCTTGGGGCGGAACCGGATGGGCGCCTGGGGTTCCAGGTGCACCTCGTCCCGGGCGTGCTCCACAAAGTCGCGGAGCTTGCCTTCCTCCCCGCCGAGGTCGGAGAGGTGGGCGGTGATGGTCTCCACGTCCTGCCGTACCTGGTCCTTCCGCGCCTCGGCCAACTCCACCAGCAACGCAGGCGGCACCACATCCGAGCTGCCGAGCTTGGCCTTCAGGGTCTGGCGGATGCGCTCGGCGGTGCTGGGGGCGCCGGCGGCCAGGTCGCGCAGGGGCTGGAGGTCGTCCCACAGATCCAGGGCCTCGGCCAGGGGCCGCAGCTGAAGCAGGGTCCAGTCCAGGAAGGCGCGCAGTGCCACCGGCTTGGCCGTGAGGGGGTCCTCGATGACGCCGCGCAGGCCTTCCCTGGCGGCCAGCTCCTCGTTGCGGCGGGCCCGCTTGATGTCCTCGGCGTCGTAGCGGAAGCCCCGGGCGAAATCGGGATCCGCGTAGAAACGGAGCAGCAGCAGGTGCTTCAGGGTGAGGTTGGCCACATCCAGGGCCAGGTCATGGCCGGGGTCGTCGGTGCGGACTTCCACGCGGGCCATGGGCAGGTCGATGCGGGCGAAGAGGTTCTGCCGCTCGATCTGGGCGGCCATGTCCTCGACGTTGCGCGTCTCGCCGGCGGCGAAGAGGCCCCGGGCGTAGATGTCGTGCAGCTGGTCGCTGGTGACCTGGATGAGGCGCTCCACGGGCTCGGCCTGGGAGCGGGCGCGCACGGGGATCCAGTTGTTGTTGCCGAAGCGCACGCCCCGGCGCACGAGGTCGTAGGACAGGCGCAGGTAGTCGGCGTGGCTGCGGTTCAGGTCCGGCACATCGAGCACCGGCGGGTTCGGGAAGGTGAGGTTGCGCACCGACTCGAAGGGCGTGAGCCGCACCACGGGCTTCCCCTGCTCTTCAGACGCCTGCAGCGGCGTGCTGGCGCTGGTGGCGATGAAAAGCGCCGCAAAGGCGCGCATGAGCCGGGTGCCCGTGATGTAGACCTGGTTCTTGTAGTCGTCGAGGTGGGTGTCGCCCCGCTCGGCGGTGGGCAGGTGCATGAAGTCCCAGGCCAGCATGGGTTCGGGCAGGCTGAGGTTCGAGTGGGTGCCCGCCGTGGCCAGCTCGGTGCCGTACATCTCGACGCAGCGCTGCAGGTAGCGGCGCTTGGCCAGGTGCCAGGACATGGGCACGCAGTCGGGGCCGATCTCGGGCAGGATCAGGAGGTTGCCGTGCCAGTAGTGGAGGGGCTCCCCGAAGCTGCGACCGGCCTTGGCCAGGGCGTTGATGAGGGCCGCTTCCAGCAGGCGGCCCTCATACACCGCGCCCTTGGGGGTGTGGTACGGCCGGGTGACCCACTCGATCATCCAGTGGAAGACTTCCAGCTGGTGGTACTCCTCGGTCCAGGGGGACAGCACCCTGGACCGCAGGTGGTCCACGAAGGACATGCGGTCGGGCCCCGTGCCCACCGTCAACAGCGGGCGGAACTGGGGATCCACCAGGTTCCATTCCAGCTCCAGCCCGCACAGGCCGCCGCCGGGACGGGTCTCCAGCGCGGTCTGGCGGGCCAGCTGGAACTTCTCGACGAAGGCGTTCAGGTCGAACACGGGGGCTCCGGATCACACAGCTAAAGAAAACTGAAAACCACCAAGGCACCAAGGCACCAAGAAGGACAAAAACTGCTTATTCAGTTCTTGGTGTCTTGGCGTCGTGGTGGTGAATCTTTTTCTTTTCAACTCTGAAGCGATTTCAGCGCTGCCATCAGCCGCTCGGCTGCGCCCTGGGTGCGCTCGACGGGGGTGGCGTAGGAGAACCGGATCCACTCGGCGCCGTAGGGGCTGAAGAACGCGCCGGGCACCACGGCGATGCCGTGATTCTCCGCGAGGAACTGGCCCATGGGCTCGGAGTCGGCCCAGCCCTTGGCCTGGAGGGCATCGGCCACCTTGATGAAGGCGTAGTACCCCTGCCCGATGATGTGGGTGAGCCCTTGGGCCTTGAGGAAGTCCCGCAGCCAGGCGCGGCTGGCGCGGCAGGGGCCGGCGATGGGCGCCGAGGCGGCCTGGAAGCCCTGCTCGTAGGCGGCCATGGCCACCGCGAGGCTGAAGAAGGAGGGGATCACGGTATGGGAGGCCTGGGCCACGATGGTCTTCACCACCTCGGCGTCCGCCAGCAGATGGCAGTTGCGGATGTTCGACCCGCCCAGGCTCTTGGTGATGCCATCGAGCACCATGAGGCGCTTGCGCAGCGCCGGCTCGAAGGCCCGCAGCAGCACATTCAGGTCGTAGGGCTCGCCATCGCCCACGGCGTGGTACATCCAGTCGAAGAGCACGAAGGCCACCCCCGCTTCGAGGGCGGTGCGGGCCAGGGCGATCTGGCGCTCCAGGGTGAGGGTCTGCCCCGTGGGATTGTCCGGGCTGGTGATGACGAGGCCCGCGACCTTGCGGCCTGATTTCGCGGCTTCGGTGACACAGGCGCGGATGCCCTCCTCGGAATAGGCCCAGCCTTCCTCCGCGCGGCCCGGAGCCCACATCACGTTGGCGCCAATGCCGTAGGGCCCCCAGTTGTAACTGATCCAGGGCACGCGGCTGACCACCACCACATCGCCCTGGCGGCCGTGGCCCAGGGCCAGCATGGCCTGGTAGGCCTTCACCAGGCCGTCGCGGCCGCCCTGGGTGCCGATGACATTGGCGGGTCCCCAGCCCGTGTCGGATGCCAGCTTCCAGTACCGCTCCACCACCGCCTTGCGGTAGGCGTCGGTGCCAAAGGGCATGTCGTAGGCGGTGCCGTGCTGCTTCTGCAACTGGAAGGCCCGGTCCAGCAGGGCTTCGGGCACCCCTGGCAGGGAGGCGCCCCCATCACCCTGGCTGGCGTCGAAGACCGGCACGCCGGGCTGCTTCTCCTGGAAGACCTTCAGGGATTTGTTGATGAGGAACATGCGGGAGGGCGGAATGGCCATCAGCTGCCCCAGGTGATCGCTCACGGGGACCAGATTCGCTGCGGGCACGGCGAAGGCCGGGGTTTCGGGGGAGAGCAGGGCCGTCATGGAACCTCCCGATACGAAAATGTCGTCCCTGGGGCGCTCAGGGACGACAAGCTTCCCCCCAAGGGTATCAGTTCGAGCCCATCGCTCAAGTTATACGGCCTTATGAATGGATCAGTTCCCCTTATGGTCCCGGGGGCAGGTCCCGGTGCCGGAACGGGCGGGCGGCGGGGCCCGCATAGTCTTCCACCCGGTGGCCTGCTCCGCGAAGCAGGTAGCGGTGACTCAGGAGGCCCTCCAGCCCCACGGGGCCACGGGCGTGGATGCGGCAGGTGCTGATGCCCACTTCGGCCCCGAAGCCGTAGCGGAAGCCGTCCGCAAACCGGGTGGAGGCGTTGTGGAACACCCCCGCGGCATCCACCTCCGCCAGGAAGCGCTCAGCTGCCCCGGCATCCCCGGTGACGATGGCCTCGGTGTGCCCGCTGCCGTGGGCGGCGATGTGGGCCAGGGCTTCGTCGAGGCTGTTAACCACCTTGAGGGCCAGGATGGGCTCGCCGTATTCGGTGTCCCAGTCTTCGGCGGTGGCGGTGCCCAGGTCGGGCACCAGGGCCCGGCAGCGCTCGCAGCCCCGCAGTTCCACCCCGCGGGGCCGCAGGTCCTGCACAAGCAGGGGCAGCAGGCGCGGGGCGGCTTCGGCATGGATCAGCACCGTTTCCGCCGCGTTGCAGGCCGAGGGGTACTGCAGCTTGGCGTCGCGCACCAGGGCCACGGCCATGGCGGAGTCCGCTGCGGCATCGAGGTAGACGTGGCAGAGGCCTTCGGCATGGCCCAGCACGGGGATCTTCGTGGTGGCCTGGATGTGGCGCACCAGGGCGTTGGAGCCCCGGGGGACCACCAGGTCCACCAGGTCGTCCAGGGCCAGGAGCGCCGCCACCGACTCCCGGTCGGCCAGCCCCTGCACCGCCGCTTCAGGTTGGCCGGAGGTGCGCAGGGCTTCCCGCACCAGGCTCAAGAGCGCGGCATTGGAGTGGCGGGCCTCCCGGCCGCCCTTCAGCAGCGCGGCGTTGCCGCTCTTGAGGGCCAGGGCGCTGATCTGGATGAGGGCATCGGGCCGGGACTCGAACACCACGCCCAGCACCCCCAGCGGGCAGGTGACCCGGGTCAGCTCCAGCCCGTCGTCCAGCAGGCGCCGGAGCTGCACCTGGCCCAGGGGATCCGGCAGGGCCGCCACGGCGCGCACCCCTGCGGCCATGTCCCGGAGCTTGGCCCCATCCAGGCGCAGACGCTGCAGCGAGGCGGCGCTGAGGCTTCCGGTGGCCCCCTCCACATCCTGGGCGTTCGCCGCCAGGAGGGCAGCCTCCTCCTGGAGGAGGGACTCCGCCAGCCGGAGCAGCACCCCATCGCGGGCGGCGGTGTCCGTGCTGGCCAGGCGGCGCGTGGCCGCGCGGGCGGCCAGGGCCTGGGCGCGGACTGGCGTGGGGTCCCTGGGCGTGGTCATCGCGGCACCTCCTTGGGCCTGGGGAGGAAGAGGGTGCCGACGACCTCCCCAGCCAGGATGCGCTCCAGGATGCGGGGCACCAGGCCCGAGGCCAGAACCACGGGCACGCCTTGGCCTGCCGCCAGGCGGGCCGCTTCGACCTTGCTGGCCATGCCGCCGCGGCCCCGGTCGCTGGTGCCCTCCACCACCACAGCGGGCATCCCGTCGTAGGGGATCTCATCCAGGGGTGCGGCGCTGGGGTCCAGCGCCGGGTTGCGGGTGTGCAGGGCGGAGACATCCGAGAGCAGCACCAGCAGGTCGGCGTCGAGGTGTGTGGCCACCAGGGCGGAGAGGTGGTCGTTGTCGCTGAAGATGGGGGTGCGGTCCGCCGCCGGGCGCTCCAGCTCGAGGGTGGAGACTGTGTCGTTCTCGTTGAGCACGGGGATGGCCTTCAGGGCCAGCAGGGTCTCCAGGGTGCGCCGGAGGTTGGCGTGGCGGGTGGGGTCCGCGAAGTCATCCTCCGTCAGCAGCACCTGGGCCGCCCGGTAGCCGAGGCGACCCAGACCATCCTGGTAGAGGGCCATGAGCTCGCCCTGGCCCACGGCGGCGCAGGCCTGCTTCTCGGCCAGACCGGTGGGCTGGATGCCCAGCTGGGCGGCGCCGAGCCCCACCGCCCCGGAGGACACCAGCACCGGCTGGCAGCCCCGGGCCGCCAGGGCCGCCACGGCCTCCATCAGGCCGTAGAGGCGGCTGAGGGCGGGGCGACCATCCGGCGCCATTACCACCTGGGTGCCCAGCTTGATGACCAGGCGCTGGGCGGAGGGGAGGGCGGCGCGATGACCTGCCGTCATGGGTACCTCATAAACAAACACCCCCGGGCCGGGAAGGTCGGGGGTGGATGGGCGGGAAGGCTCTGGATGACGTCAGTCCCGGGCCCAGCCGACCCCCGGAAAGGGCTGGCTCGGGCGCGGAATGTGGGTCATGACAGGCAGCATGGTGGGCCAAGTGTGCAGGGGACCCGCCTGACGGTGCAAGGGAATTCAGCCCATTAGGGGAAGCAGAGCTGGATCCACACCGGACGGTAGGCTGGGCTGCCGTCGCCGAGCCTGGGCGTGACCGATTCCACCACCGTGGCGCTGTGGAAGGGGGCGGGATAGGCGGCCGCAGGGGCGTGGTCGAGGCTGGAGGTGAGGCGGTGGCTGCCGCCGTAAGGCGCACTGGCGCCGTCCACGCTCACCACGGCCCCGTAGGCATCCAGGCCCAGGGCGCTCCAGTTGGCCGTGACCAGGGGCCAGGTGACCAGCTCGTCCTGCTGGTGACTGAAGCCGAAGATGCGATCCGCTCCAGTGACCCCGGGCGTGGCGTACCAGGTGGCAGGGAGGTTGGGCGTCGTGCGCCAGTCGGCCGGGCTGGAGAAGCAGACGACCCGGGCCACGGGGTACAGCTTGCCGATGACGCCCGCGTGGCCGCCGCCCTGGCTGTGCCCGGCCACCGTGACCTTGGGCCAGACGATGGCACCGGAAGACGGGTACTGGCCCCAGCCTTCGGTCGGATAGGAGGTGGCCAGATGGGTCAGCAGGGCCGTGAGGCGGTGTTCGATGCACTCGGTGGGCGAAATGCTCACCAGCGTGGACAGGTCCGCTCCCGTGATGATCTCGCGGCGCACATTCCAATGGGCATCGGGGTCGGTGCTGGCATCGCAGAGGCTGCCCACGCTTGGGGTGTTCGGGTACATGAGGCCGATCACGTGGTAGCCGCGGGCCGCGCCGGTGGCCTGGATCAGCTGCTGGTTCTGGGGCTGCCCGCCCGTGCCCACCAGGAAGAGGAACAGCCCGTTTTTCGCCGGGACGGCCGGATCGGGGTTGATGGCCACATGGGGACTGAGGTAGGTGGAGATGGCCGGATCCGTGGTGGACGGCACGACCAGGCGCGCGACGGAGGGCGGGGCCATTGGGGCGGGAGGCGACGAACTGGACGAGCCGCCGCCGCAGGCGGCAACCAGACTGAGCAGCAGGATGGCGGCGATGGATCGGAGCAAGGGCCCCCCCAATGCCATAGATCGGCTGAATAGGCCGCTGGTTTAACCGACAGTAGAGCTTGTGGACTCGCCAGGGCCCTCAGAGGGCCGCCGCCTGCTTCAGCAACGCCCAAAGCGCTTCCACATGACGCCGCTCCGTTGTCTCGGCGCCGATGCTCACCCGGAGCATCTGCTTCCCCTTGAGGACGGAGGGCGTGAGGTAGGCCTTGCCGCTTTCGTTGACGCGGCGGGCAATCTCCAGGTTGTGGGCGGCGAGGGCCGGCGCGTCGAGGCCAGGCTTGAGGTGCCGCAGGCAGACGGTCTGCAGGGGCACGGGGGCCAGGCGCTCCCAGTCCGGGGTGGCATCCACCTGGTCCTTGAGCCACTGGGCGTGCTCCAGGTCGCGGCGCAGGCGGGCCTGAAGTCCCTCCACGCCCACGTCCATGAGGTAGAACCAGAGCTTGAGGGCGCGGAAGCGGCGGCCCAGCTGGATGTGCCAGTCCCGGAAGTTGCTCACCTGGCCGTCCTGGGCGGTGCGCAGGTAGCTGGGGTTGGTGCTCATGACGCGGATGAGGTGCTGGGGATCGCGCACGTAGTAGGCGCTGAGGTCGAAGCCCACGCCCATCCACTTGTGGGGGTTGAACACCAGGCTGTCCGCGCGTTCGACACCCGCCCACATCCAGCGGCACTCGGGCAGCACCATGGCGGTGCCCGCCAGGGCCGCATCCACGTGGAGCCACATGCCGTGCTGTTCGGCGAGGTCGGCCATGGCCTCGACGGGGTCCAGCGCCGTGGTGCCCGTGGTGCCCACGGCGGCCACCAGGGCGCAGGGGCGCAGGCCGATCTCGAGGTCCTTCTCGATGGCGGCCCGCAGCAGGTCGAGGCGCAGGGCGTGCGGCTCGTCGGTGGGGATGAGGCGCAGGAAGCTGCGGCCAAAGCCCGCCAGCAGGGCCGCCTTCTCGATGGAGCTATGGCCCTGGTCCGAGGCGTAGACGACCAGCGGCGCCTCGCCGCTCTGGAGGCCTTCCCCGTTCTGGGCGTACTCGGAGGCCTTCTCCCGGGCGCAGAGCAGGGCCGTGAAGGTGGCCGTGCTGGCCGTGTCGTGGATGACGCCCGTGAAGGCGGGGCTCAGGCCCACCATCTGGCGCAGCCAGTCCATGACGACTTCCTCCACTTCCGTGGCGGCGGGGCTGGTCTGCCAGCTCATGCCCTGGGCCCCCAGGCCCGAGGCGGCCAGGTCGCCGAGGATCGAGGCGTAGCTGGTGTTGCTGGGGAAGTAGGCGAAGAAGGAGGGGTGGTTCCAATGGGTGATGCCCGGCAGCACATCCCGGTCCAGGGCGGCCAGAGCCTGGGCCATGCGCCCCCCCTGCAGGGGCGGATGATCGGCGAAGGCGGCCCGGATGTCCCCGGGCTGAGCCTGGCTCATGACCGGCAGGTGCTCCAGACCTTCGCGGTAGTCCGCGATCCAGTCCACGAGCTGGTATCCGAGGCGGCGGAAGGCTTGGGCGTCCATGCTTCCAGTCTGACGGATCAGGCCTGTCTTTTCACAGGTTCCCTTCAAGCCGGGGTGAGGGTCACCACGGTCTTGGTCTGCCCCTGCTCGCCGCCACCCGAGCCGCGGCTCTCGGCGGTGTGGTGGGTGACCACCAGCCGGTTGCCCACCCGCGCGAACTGGAAGGCCTCCTTCTGGTCCTGCTCGAAGCTGATCACCAGCAGGGCCCGGCCCTTCATGTGGGTCTGGGTCTCGGCGGCCAGGGGGATGCCATCGGCCCCGACCCAGACACTGGCCGTGGCGTCCAGCTCCTTCACGTATTTCTGGTTCTGCTTGGACAGCTTCGGCGTGAGCTTGAAGCGGAGGCGCCGGGCGGGTTTGCCCTGCCAGGTCTCGGCCTTTTCCTCCAGCAGCTGGCCCTGCTCAAGGGTGCGCAGCAGCTCGTCGGTTCCATTCAGGTAGTCGCTGACGTCCACCGCCTTGAGGCCTTCGATGGCCCGGCGGGTGGTGGCCCGCTGCTCCGGATCCTTGGCCTGGGCCTTGGCCTCCTGGGCGGCAGCTTGAAGCAGGGCGCGGCTCCAGGACATCTTCAGCCCCTGGGGGCCCTCTTCCACAAAGGCGTTGGCCTTGCCTTCCGTGATCACGGGCTTCTTGTCATCGCCCTGCCGGCTCCAGAACTGGTAGGTGACGCTGGCCTTCACCGGCTCCTGCCCGTTCAGATGAGCCAGGGCGCCCCTGAGGTCCGCCAGGGCATCGGCCCGGAGCAGGCCGGTGGCCAGGAGCAGGACAAGCAGGCGAATGCGCATAGAGACTCCGGTGGGGGGAAAGGTGTGCCGGGATGGTATCGGTCCCGCAGGATACGCAACGGGATGCCAGCATGATGAGCCCAGGGGTGGGAAGGTTCACTCCAGCCTTGCTACTGAACCAGTGGCACAGTTTAAGTCCAAAGACTTGCAAACCTCAAAGAGACCGCGAGGTAGCCATGTAAAAAATACCCATATATCGGAAAAGACGATTCACCTAAACTCCTGTGTCCACCCTCCCGACCCAGCTGCAGGATCCTTCATGACCCTTGAGACCCTATCCGATGCCCTGGGCTGGTGGCCGGTCCTGGCGCTCGTCCTGGGCGCAGCGGGCCTGACCTGGTGGGTTGCCCAGCGGTCCACCCAGCGCGCGCTGGATCGCCCGGTCGCGGCCCATACCGGCTGCCACGAGCTGATGGATGCCCTCAGCGATGGCATGCTGATCTACGGATCGGATGGTCGCATCACTGCCTGCAATGCCGCTGCCGGGTTCCTGCTCGGTCACCCTCGCGAGACGCTGGTGGGGCAGCAGGGATTCGGAATTGGATGTCACCTGGAGGATGCCTCGGGCGCGCCGGTTTCCGAGGCGCAGCACCCCGTCATGGAGGCGTTTCGTGGCAAAGGTGGGCCCTTGCGCGACACCTTCCAGCTGCGCTCGGCGGACGGACAGCGCCGATGGGTTCGCAGCACGGTGGTACCAGTTGCCCTTGAACCGGGCTCCCGGGCCGTGGTGGCGCGGTTGCGGGATATCACGGACCAGCAACTGGACCGGCAGGCTCGGCGGGAGGCCGAGGAGACCTTTCAGAACCTGTTCTCGCGATCACCGAACGCCGTGAGCCTCACTCGGCCAGCGGATGGCCTGGTGATCGATGTGAATGACGCCTGGTGCCGCCTCTTCGAGTGGAGCCGGGAGGAAGCCATCGGCCGGACCCTGCTGGACCTCGGCATCTGGCTTCGGCCCGAGGACCGCACGCTGATTGTGGAATCCTTCGAGCGGGCTCCCGACCTGCAGGCCCTCCCCTTTACCACCCAGCGGAAAGATGGCACCCGCCTGCACCTCAGCCTCGCCCTGGCCAACATCCAGGTGCGCGGGGAGGTCTGCCTCATGGCCGTCCTGCAGGACCATACACAGGCCCGCGAGGAGGAAGCGGTGCAGCACCGGCTGGAGAAGGCGGAGAGCCTCGGGCAGATGGCCGCGGGCATCTCCCACGACTTCAACAACCTCTTCCAGTCCCTGCTGGCCAGCCTCGAGCTGGCCCACGCCCAGTCGGATGGCCCGGCCCGCCGCCTGCTCGACCGGGCCATGGTCTCCCTGGAGCAGGCCACGGACCTCTCCCAGCGCCTGATGGAATTCTCGGGGGGGAGCTTCACCCGGATGGAGCCCCTGTCCCTCTCCCAGGTGATGCAGGAGCTGGCCGAGCACCCCAGGTTCCAAGGTCACCTGGGCTTCCAGATGAACCTCTCCCCGGGCGTTTCAGAGGTCATGGGGGATGGAAACCAGATCCGGCGCGTGCTTGGCATCCTCCTGGAGAATGCCGCCGAAGCCTGCGAGGCGAAGGCCGGGACCGTGACCCTGAGCGCTTGCCCCCTTGACGGGGTGGGCCACGAGGAACGACGCCAGCCCCGCTGGGTGATTCCGGCCCCGGAAGGCCCGGTGGTGCTGGTGTCCGTGCGCGACACTGGGGGTGGGGTGGATTCCGATGTGCTGGCCCACATGTTCGAGCCCTTCTTCAGCACGAAGGCCCTGGGACGGGGCCTGGGCCTGCCGGCCGTGCTGGGGCTGGTCCGCGGCAACCAGGGCGGGCTGCGCGTGGTGAACCAGCCGGGCGAGGGGTTGACGGTCCAGGTCTACCTTCCCATCCGCAGGGCCTGAGCGGGGTCAACAGGGACGCCGGGCCAGGGGCGGCTGTGCGCAGCCGGTGCTGCCATTCGACTGGCCGAAATGTCGGCTTGGTCGATCCTTCCCGATGGGGAAGAATGGGGGGCTGGCCTCAAGGAGTTCCCGCATGGAGATGACGATCGATTTCCCAGGTGGCGCGAGGGTGGATGCCCACTTTGGCCCCTTTACGGTGATGACAGACCAGCCGCCCCAGGGCGGCGGAGAGGGCTCTGCCCCCTCGCCCTTTGCGCTGTTCCTGGCCTCCCTGGGCACCTGTGCCGGCATTTACGTGCTTGGCTTCTGCCGGCAGCGGGGCCTGCCCACCGAGGGCATCCGCCTCCTGCAGCGCATGGGCCACAACCCGGAGACAGGCAAGCTCGATCGCGTGGACCTGGAGATCCAGCTGCCCGCCGGCTTTCCCGAGAAGTACCAGGACGCGCTCATCCGCGCCGCCAGCCAGTGCGCCGTGAAGAAGGTGCTGGAGCAGCCGCCGACCATCCACGTGGTCACCTCCATCCAGGGGTGAACCAGCGTCCCATCTGTGAGCCGGAGGCGCCAGTGGCACCTCCGTTCGCGGGGAAGCAGGCGCCGTGCGCGAGGCGGTGCCGAGCGCCCAGGCGCTGGCCCCGACAGATTGTTTGGGTCACTCGTAGCGCAGGGACTCGATGGGATCAAGCTTCGCGGCCTTGAGTGCGGGCCACATCCCGAAGGTCAGCCCGATGGCCGTACTGACGCCGAAGCCGAGCACGATGCTCCACAGGGGCGCGGCGGCCGGGAATTCGAAGATGAGCCGGACCAGCATGGCGATGCCCAGGCCCACCGCGATGCCGATGGCGCCCCCCACCCCCGTGAGGGTGACGGCCTCCACCAGGAACTGCATGGCGATGTCCTTGCGGGTGGCGCCGAGGGCCTTCCGCACGCCGATCTCGCGTGTGCGCTCGGTCACGCTCACCAGCATGATGTTCATCACCCCGACCCCACCGACCAGCAGGGCGATGGCGGCGATCAGGATCATGGCTCCGGCGATGCCGCCGGTGATGGCCCGGAAGGTCTCAAGCTGCCCTTCACTGGTGTAGATGGCGAAGTCGTTGGGTTCCTTGGCCCGCAGTCCGCGACGGGTCCGCATGATCGAAATGCCCTGGTCCATCATGGCCTGCATCTGCTGGGGGTCCTTGGGCACCGTGGCGATGTGGATGGTGTCCTTGTTGCTGTTCTTCACGTCCGGAAACATCTCGTCGAAGGTGCTGAAGGGGATGAGCACGATGTTGTCCGCGCTGCCTCCCATGAAGGAGCCGCGCTTTTCCAGGAGGCCGATGACCCGGAATGGTACCCCGTTGATGAGCAGTTCCTGGTTGATGGGATCCCGCCGGGCCCAGAGCGCCTCGGCCACGTCGGGGCCGATGACGGCGGTGCGGGCGGAATGGCTCACGTCCGCGTCGGCGAAGAACCGGCCGTCGGCTACCTCGGCGTTGTTGGCGGCGGCATAGTCCGCCACGACCCCGGCCAGGTTCGGGCCGTTGGCTTCCATGCCTTTGCGGTTCTTGAAGGTGGTCGAGGCGGCGAGAGATTGGATGTTCAGGTACCGTTCCGGGCTGACGGCCGCCGCCAGGGTGTTCAGGCGCTTGAGGGCCTGGGCGTCCTCGAGGGTGAGGTCGCGGCGCCGCCGCTGTTCTTCCGGAGGGCCGGTGGGGCCGCCCCCGAAGCGGGGGTCGTACTTCTGGTACTGCACCAGGGTGGTGCCGAAGCTGGAAAAGGCCCCGGTGATGGCGTCGTTGAATCCCGCCACGAAGCTCACCATGGCGATGACCGTGGCCACGCCGGCCACGATGCCGAGCAGGGTCAGGAAACTCCGCAGCCGCTGGACGAGGATTGACCGGAAGGCGAACCGCACGTTCTCGAGGCCGAGGTTGCGGAGGGTGGAGCGGGCGCGGGCAGAGACCATGGCAGCTCCTACTCGGCCCGGAGGGCGTCGATGACGGGCAGGTTGGCGGCGCGTCGGGCCGGCAGGAGGCCCGCCAGGAGGCCCACGACGGTGGAGAGGCCGACGCCCATGCCCACGATGCCCAGCGTAATCTGGGCCGGGAAGCCCGTGACGGCCTTCACCAGCATGGCGGCGGCTCCGCCGAGCAGGACGCCGATGATGCCCCCGGCCAGTGAGAGCAGGGAAGCCTCCAGCAGGAACTGCCGCTGGATATCCCGCTTGCGGGCCCCGAGGGCCATGCGCACCCCGATCTCCTGGGTGCGCTCGGCCACGCTCACCAGCATGATGTTCATGATGACGATGCCGCCGACGCCCAGCGACACCGACGCGATGAGGGTGAGGAGCACGAAGGTGGCGGTGCTGATCTGGCGCCAGAGCTCCTGGAGCTGGTCCTGGGTGAGGAAGCCCACGGGGTCGGGATCCCGCCAGGAGGTGTGGCGCAGGGCCCGGAGGTAGGCGCGGGTCTCATCGATGGAGGCGTCGAGCCCTTCCACCCCGCCCCTGGCCTTGATGAAGTAATCCAGGGGATCGTTGGGGGCGAAGAAGTTCTTGCGATAGACCTGGAAGGGGATCAGGACGATCTGGTCCTTGTTGATGCCCAAGCCCCGGCCCTCTTTGGGGAGGTAGCCCACGATGCGGAAGGGCAGGCCCCTGATGAGCATGGTCCGCCCGATGGGATCCTGGTTGGGGAACAGCTGGTCCTTGATGTCGAAGCCGATCACGGCGACGTTGGCCGCCGCCTCGTCCTCGGCATCGGTGAACAGGCGCCCGTTGCCTTGGGTGTCGAAGCCCAGGATGGGCGCGAAGTTGGCGGTGCCACCCACCACGAAGGTGTCGGCCAGGCGCTTGTCGCCGTTGTAGACCGGCAGCTGCTTGAAGGAGCGGGTGCCCACCATGGCCGCGTGGGTGAGGACGCCGCTGTTGAGCCGCTGGAATTCCTCCCAGGTCAGCTGGGGCCGCTTGACCGCCCGCAGGAACTCCTCCCGGCTGCGGATGATGCCGAACCGCGTGACGATGTACATGTCCGGGGCGAGGACGATGATCTTCTCTTTGACGTAGGTGTTCAGGCCCGTGATGATGCCCACCACGCCCACAATCGTGGTGACCCCGATGATGATGCCCAGCAGGGTGAGGAAGCTGCGGAGCTTGTGGGCCCGGATGGCCCGGAGGGCCACACGGAACAGCTCTTCATAGTTCATGCCCTAGCCCTTCTTCTCGTCCTTCTTCTTGCTCTTTTCCTCGCGCATCTGCTCGCCGCCCTTGAGGTCGCGGAGGATGCGGAAGGGGCCGGTGATGACACGCTCACCCCCCTTCAGTCCGTCCAGCACTTCCACGTTGAGGTCGCCCATGAGCCCAGTCTTGACGGGGGTGAACTTGGCCTTGCCGTCATTGAACAGCCAGACGCCTTCCTCGTCCCGGGGCGCGCCGGGCTGGGCCTTCTCCCCAGGCTTGGGCTTGATCTCGCGACTCACCAGGGACTGGATGGGGATGGCCACCACTTGGTCGCGGCTGCCGGTGAAGATGTCGGCCTGGACCGAGAGCCCCGGCTTGATGGTGAGGGGCGGGTTCTTGATCCACACCTTCACCTTGAACTTGATGGCCTCGTTGGCGCTGGCCTTCAGGATGGGGCTGCCGCCCACTTCCGTGACCTCGCCGTCGAAGACCTGGTTCGGGTAGGCATCAATGCGGATTTGGGCCTTCTGGGCCAGCTTCACGGTGGGAATGGAGGCTTCGTCCACTTCCATCTCCGCCTCGACCTTGCTCATGTCGGAGATGGTGACGAGCACGGTGCCGGCCTGGTTCTGGATACCGGGAACGGCCGTTTCGCCCAGCTCGATGCGGCGGGCGGTCACGATGCCATCCATGGGGGCGGTGATGGTGGAGTTGCGGAGGCCCACCTGGGACTGGGACAGGTTGGCCTTGGCCTGTTCGGCCCGGCGATGCGCGGTCTCCTGGCTGGCCTTGGCGGTCTCGAAGGCGGTGCGGGATCGTTCGAAATCGGCGGTGGAGATGATGCCGGCGTCACGGTTGGCCTTGGCCCGCTCAAAATCGGACCGGGCCTGGGCCAGGTTGGCCGTGGCGGAGATCAGGTCGGATTGGATGGCATGGAGGTTCGCCTGCATGGCTTCCGTGTTGGCTTTGGCGCTGCGCGGGTCGATCTCCATGAGGAACTGGCCCTTGCTGACCCGATCGCCTTCCTTGACCGCCAGCCGGGTGACCTGGCCCATGACGTTGGCGGAGATGTCTGCCTTGGTGACGGCCTGCACTTTGCCATTGGCACTCACTTTGGCCTGGAGGTTCTCCCTGCCCACCGTGGCCACCTGAACGGCCAGCCCCTTCTCCTGCATGCTGGCCAGGCCCACCCCGCCCAGGAGGATGACGCCCAGTCCCCCACCGAGGATCCAAAGTTGCTTTCGCTTCATGTCAAAGGCCTCCCCAAGGGGCTAGAGATGTCTAAGTTTCGCCTGACCGGGCGCGTGGTTTAGTGCACTGGCTTGAAGCAGATGAAAAAGGGGCATTGACCGGGGGGGTCTAAATGGAAAATAGTTTCATCTGGAGTTCAGCCCCATGCCCACCCTCATGATACGCAGATCGATCCTCCCCATGCTGGCCTCCGCCGCTGCCCTTGTGGCCGCGTCCATGGGTGGGGGGCTGGTCCAGGGCCGGGTCCTCGACGACCAGGGAAGGCCCGTGCCCGGGGCGGAACTGGTGCTCTCGAACCCGGTGTCGGGGTACCGCCAGGTGGTCCGAACCAACCGCCAGGGGGCCTTCACCTTCCTGAATGTGCCGTTCAACACCTACCACCTGGACACTCAGGCCACCGGCCTGGTGCCGGGACATTTGGATCTCGATGTCCACAGCCAGCTGCCGCTCACGGTGCCCGTGAGCCTCAAGCCCGAAGGCGCCGTGGTGGTGGTGGAGGAGAACCTCCGGCTCATCGAGGATCATCCCTCGGTCCACCTGGACATCGACAAGAGCACCATCGAGCGGACCCCCGCCGCCGTGCAGAGCCGGGCCATGGAGAACATCCTGCTGGCCACGCCGGGCTTCATCCCTGACGAGAACGGGCGCTTCCACTTCCGGGGCAGCCACGGGCAGATGACCTACGTGATCGACGGCATCCCCGTGTCCGACCAGCTGCACGCCACCTTCAGCAACAGCCTGGACCCCTCCCAGGTGGAGAGCATGGAGGTCATCACCGGCGGCATCTCTGCGGAGTACGGCGGCAAGCCCGTGGTGGTGGTGAACCTCACCACCAAGTCGGGGCTGGGCACTCCGGATGGATTCGAGGGCGAGGCGTCCATGGGGGTCTCCCGCTTCCGGACCGCCGAGGCCGGCTTCAATGCGCGGGGAGGGCAGGACGCCTTCGGCTGGTTCGTGAGCGGCGCCGCCAGCGAGAGCGACCGCTTCCTGGATCCCGTGAACTTCGATAACCTCCACAACCACGGCAGGACCCAGCGCCTCTTCTCGCGGTTCGACTGGATCCTGGGCAGTCAGGACACGCTGCGCTTCTCGCTGTCCGGCGGGCGTACCGAGCGGCAGGTGGCGAACCTCGCCTCCCAGGAGGCGCGTGGGCAGAACCAGCGGGCGGCCACCTCCGACGTCAATGCCAGCCTGGCTTGGGCCCACTTAATCAGTGCCACCCAGAGCCTGGAGGCCTCGCTGTTCTTCCGTGCCTCCAGGGCCGAGCTGACCCCCAGCCAGGACCTGACAGAGGGCTTCACCACGGCAGGCCAGGTGGATGTTCCCTACTGGGCCAAGCAGGATCGCAGCCTCGACAACCAAGGCGTGCAGGTCTCCTTCACCCAGCAGTGGGGGGCCGGGAACCTGCTCAAGGCGGGCCTCCAGCACATCCAGTATCCCCTCCATGAGCGCTTCGGCTTCGCCATCACGGATGACAGCCTGGTCAGTGGGCCCGGCGACCCCCTCTTCCCCTACACGCCGGCTGGTGGCGGACACATCTTCCGGTTCGACGCCGGGCTGCGCCCCCGCCTTACCTCGGCCTACGTCCAGAACGACCTGCACCTGGGGGCCTTCTTCCTGGCCCTGGGGCTCCGGCATGACGCCTACACCGTGGCCGACATCTCCGACAACCAGCTGCAGCCGCGCCTCGGCCTCAGCTACCGATTCGATGCCACAGGCACCGTGCTCCGCGCCAGCTACGACCGCCTGATGGTCCTGCGGGAGAATGAGAACCTGGCTTTGTCGCTCTCGCAGCAGGCCTGGGACCTGGGCCCCAATGCGGGCACGCCCCGCCAGCCCCTGCGGCCGGAGCACCAGGACTCCTTCAGCTACGGCGTGGAGCAGCAGCTCGGCAAGGCCGGGCGGGTGATGGTGGAGTACTGGGAGAAGCGCAGCCGCAATGCCGGAGACAATGCCCAGTTCCTAAACACCGGCGTGCTCTTCCCCGTGGCCGCGGACCGGGGCATCTTCCGTGGCATGAACCTGCGCGTGGATCTGGTGCCCATGAATGGGTGGTCCGGCTACTTGAGCTTGGGCCGCACGCGTGCCATCTTCCAGGCGCCCCTGGTCGGCGGCCTTCAGCTGGATGCCCCGGAGGCGGCCCCTGGCGAGCGCTTCCTCATCGACCACGACCAGAAGCTGAGCGCCCAGGTGGGCCTGGTCTATGAGCAGGGCGGCCTCACGGCCCAGGTGGTGGGCCGCTACGACTCCGGCCTGGTGGCCAGCGATCCCTCGGCCGTGGCGGGCAATCCCGACTACGCCTTCGGAACCCAGTATGTGCGACTCGACTCTGAGGGCACCTGGCGTGTGCGGCCCCGCACCACCTGGGACCTCAGCCTCGGCAAGGCCTGGCAGGTGACCCCCCGTCGGCGCCTGTCCCTTGGCCTGGACCTGCTGAACGCCACCGACGAGAAGGGTCTCTACAACTTCCTGAGCACCTTCGGCGGCACCCACGTCACCCCGCCGCGCACCCTGGCGGCGCATGTGAAGTGGAAGTTCTGAAGATCCAGGTTCAGGCCTTGAAGGCCTTGACCAGGGCGGACAGCTGCTCGGCTACGCGGGCCAACTCCGTCGAGGTTCGAGCCACCTCCTCCACGGTTATGGAGACCTGTTCCACGCCCGAGGCGTTTTGGGCCGTCTGGAGCGACCCGCGATCGAGGGATTCAGCCACCTCGCGAATCGTCCGAGCCTGTTCCTCGGACGCGGTCTGGATCTCTCGCATCATGCCGGACAGGGCGGTGATGTAGCCTTCGATGTCCGCCAGGGACGCGACGGATCGTTCGACGGTCACCTGACCTTCGCCCACGGCGTCCTGGGCCTCCTGGATCAACCCGGAGACCTCCTTGGCTGAGCTGGAAGAGCGCTCGGCCAGCTTCCGGATCTCTTCCGCCACCACGGCGAAACCCTTTCCGAGCGGCCCGGCCTTGGCAGCCTCGATGGCGGCATTGAGGGAGAGCAGGTTGGTCTGCCGGGCGATCTCCTGAATGACCTGCACGGCCTTGATGATCTGGGCAGTGGCCTGGGTGATGGCCAGCATGGATTGGGTGGTGGCCTGGCCGGCGCGGTTCCCGTCACTGCTGGCCTTCGCGGCGGACTGAGCCTGGGCTTCGGCGTTGCGGACACTCTGGGTGACCTGTTCGATGGAGGCTGAAAACTGGGTGACCGCCGCCGCGATGCGTTCGGATCCCTGCCGCTGTGACTCGATGTTCTGGGCGATGGAGGCTGCGGTGGCGGAGAGTTCCTGGGCCGAGGCCGACAGCTGCGTCGACCCGCTGGCCACCTGGTCGGATTCGCTGTGGATGCGGCGGATGACCGTCCGGAGCTGGTCCTTCATGGCGCGCAATCCGCCGAGGAGGCTATTCTCGGCATCCTTCGGCACCTCAATGGCCACGGTGAAATCACCCCCGGCGATCTGATGGGTGATGTCCACGGCGAATCCAGGCTCTCCGCCGAGAATCCGGATCAGCATGCGGTAGACGATGACTCCAGAGCCGACCAGCAGCAAGGCGATCACGAGGCCGAGCCCGGTGCTCATGGTTTGGGCCGTGACGAGTCGACCCTCGGTCGCCTGTTCCGCGACGGTCATGGCGTCTCGGACCTTTGCCTCGAGAACCTTGAGCTGCGTGGTGAAGTGCTCCGCCTGGACGTCGAATCCATCACCGGGGCGTTTCATCAGGACGTTGCCGGCCACGCGGCCCTCCTGGATGTAGACCGTCGCCATGTTGGTGCCGAAGGCGTAAAATTGGCCCAATCCAGCCTTGATCTCCTTGATTTCGGAAGCGAGCCCGGGCTGCAGGCGGGCCAGGGTGCCCAGGTCTTCCAGGGCGCTGTCGTAGGCAGCCTTCGCTTCCTTGATTCCATCGGTCTGCCCGGTGGCGGCGGCATCGGACAGGTATTGCTGGACCTGGACGACATCGAACCTGGTTTCGAGCATGGCCACCAGGGCAGGAAGGGCGACCGTGTTCTCGGCACGGGTGCTTTGCGACGCCTGCCGGAAGCCATTCCAGACCAGCAGAATGAGCGCGCCAAGCAGGACCAGGGTCGCGGCGGTGGAGAGGGTCATCAATCGGCGGACGTTCATGCGTGGCTCCAGGTGTTGAGGATGTGATCAAGACGGGAGACCGCCTCCGAAAGGGCGGGATCCTGATGCACCGAGGCGGCCGAGCGGAGATCTGCCGCGGCCTCCCGAAGGCCCGCGAGGTCCCCGGACAGGGTTGTGAGGGCGTGCTCGAGGGAGATGGATAGCTCGACAAGCTGGTCATCCGGGCGCAGCTTGGTCTGGGCAGGGATCTTCCGGTTGGCCAGGCTCTCAAGCGTCGTGCGGAAGCGGAACAGGGGACCGGCGATGCGGTGGCTCAGCACCACCACGAACCCGGTCACCAGGGCGGTGGACACGGCCAGGCTGAAACCGGCGAGCACGAGCACCAGGGGGAACAGCATCTGGTCCAGGGTCCGATACGCGGCGTGAGCCGAAGCCAGGCCGGCCTTCAGTTCGCTGTCCATGAAGACATAGAGGCCAACGGCGAAGGCTGCGGTCAGCAGGAGCTGGAGGAGGAGGAAGGCCCCGGCCAGGCGGAGCTGGAAGCGGGTGTCGATGAGGATGATGCGGCGGCGGGGGTGGTCAGGGCTCATGGCGGACCTCAATGGCAGGCGCGGCAGAGCTGCCCGCGATCGTTTCGGAGGACGAGGAAATAGGTGGGGTAGGCATCCTGGGTCCGGAAGAGTCGGCCAAAGAGGCTTTCGGCCCGCCAGCGCTGGGTGTCCAGCCTGGGACCTGCCATGTGGTGGCAGGTGGAGCAGGCCATGCGATGGTCTTCGGTCAAACGCAGAGGGGCCTGCAGTGGCTTGGCCAGGTGAACGCCCACCGTGTGGTGCTGGTCCATCTCCGCCGGAGGATGGCAGGTCAGACAGTAGGGCGTACAGGGGAATTCCCGGTTCGCGGCCCACCGGGAGGAGGCGTCCTCCCGATGACAGGCGGCGCAGGCTGACGCGTCCTTCAGCGCCGCGCGTCCTGGCATGTCGCCGACGGGGGTGGCGGTGAAGGCCGGGGTTCCCAGCCCAAGGCAGAGGACGACCTCCAGCCACCTCACAGCACCACCACCAACTGGGCCAGCCAGGTGTTCCGGGTGAAGTGGGGCGCGCTGCGGGCCGCGGTGGAGGCTTCCAGTGCATGCTGCCATTCGGCCTTGAGCTGCAGGATGCCTTTCACCCCCAGCGAGACTCCCAGCACCGCGCGCACCTCTTTTCCCTCCGGTGGGCTGGGCTCGACCGGAAGGGATTTCAGGTGCTCGTAGCGAAGGAAGAAGCAGGTGGGCAGTGGCAGGTCATTCCATGCGTACTCCTGGGTGAGGTGCCACCCCCGGCTGGAAAGACTCTCTTGCGAATCGGTCGCCTTCCGGTGCCGTTCGAGGTACTCGGCGCGGGTGGTCGAGGGCCCCAGGCGGCCTTCCAGATCCATCGCCCAGGCGCGGTCGGTGTTCCGCCGGTGGACGTCGGTGTCCTGAAAAAACGAGACTCCCAGCTCAAGGGTCTTGGGTTCCCGGGCCCCTTTCAGGGAGAAGGGATTGCCGAAGGGTGTGAAGCCGATCCGGCCACCGCTGAGTCGCCCGTCCCCGAAGCCCCGGAGCACGTACGCATTGCCATTGAAGGTCCCGTCATTGCCCAGGATTCGAAGGCCCACGTCGTTGTACCCACCGTCCATGATCGTGTCGGTGGTCAGCGGTCTCGAGATGGACACACTGTCCTTGCTGGCGAAGAACTGCCAGTCGTTGCCGAAGGGCACATCGAACCGGCCGACCTGGACATGGAAACCCTTCTCCACCCAGAGCCGCCCGCGGGGAGCGATGGTGCCGCCGAAGGGGTGGAAATCCAGAAACCCCACCGTCAGGCGGCCCCCGTCACGGTCGGTCACGAACGCGGCGGCGGCATCCAGCCGCTCATGCAACTCACCGGTGATATCGAGCTCAAAGGCATGCCAGTCCAGGCGGTTCGTGTCGGTCCCATCGGGGGCCGACAGAACATCGCCAAAGGCAGTGAGCTGGAACCCGAAGAGGTGCTGGGCCAGAGACTCGCGGCCTTTATCGATGGATTCCCGCCAAGGGGTTGGCTGCGGAGGAGGCGTCGCGTCCACACCCTGTCCTTGCGCCAGGGTGATGGCGCATGCCAGGGCAACCCAGGCTCGAAAAAGGGGCACAAATGACTCCGAGGTCATTCATTTCGGGAGGTTCATTTGTGCACTTTATTTTCATCCCGGAAGGAGCCCCGAGGGGGTCCTTCCGGGATCGGGTCAGTGCCGGGCGGTACCCAGGCCGCGCCGCTTGCCCATCCATTCGTAGAAGCCCGGCAGCACCAGGAGGGTGAACAGGGTGGAGGTGACCAATCCGCCCACCATCACGATGGCGAGCGGACGCTCCAGCTCGCTGCCCCCGAAGCCCAGCAGCATGGGTAGCAGGCCCAGGATGGCGGCACCCGCCGTCATCAGCTTCGGCCGCACGCGCCCCAGGCTGGCCTCCAGCACGGACTGGCGCAGGGAGAGCCCCGTGCCGTACAGCTCCTTGGTCTGGGTGATGAGCACCAGGCTGTTCTGCACGGCCACGCCGAAGAGGCCGATCATGCCGACGATGGAGCTTACGTTCCAGGTCTCGCCCGCCAGCCAGAGGCTGAACAATCCCCCGGCAAAGGCATTGGGCAGGGTGGCCAGCACCACGGCCACCTCCCACCAGCGGTTGAGGGCCACGTAGAGCAGCCCCACCACGATGCCCAGGGCCACGGCGATGGCGATGAGCAGCCGGCGCTGGGTCTCCCTCGCCTCCTCGATGCGGCCGCCCAGCTTGACCACCGTCCCCTTGGGCAGGGGGTAGCTGGCCAGCAGGGCGTCGACCCGCTTGGCGGCACCGCCCAGGTCACCCTCGGTGCGCAGGTTGAGGGCCAGGCGTCGCTGGCTGGCTTCCCGCCGGATCATGCTGGGGGTGGTGGATTCCTCGAAGCTCACCACCTGGCCCAGCTCCAGGATGCGGCCATCCTCCAGCACCAGGGGCAGGCGCTGGAGCCGCTCGGGGGTGACGTCGCCGGGGATCTGGAACTTCACCACCCGGCCGATGCGCTGAGGTCCGTCATATCGGGGGGCGGCCTCCAGCCCCTGCAGTGCGGCCTGGAGGGTCTGGAGCAGCAGGGGGCGAGGCACTCCCAGGTGGCGCAGGTCCCGGTCGTCGATCTTGACCTGCCACTTGGGCAGCGGCCCGCCGGTGTCGGGGGCCACGGACTTGATGCCTGGGAGTGCCGCCAGCTGCTTCCGCAGCTCCGGCGCGACGGCCTCCAGGGCCGCCATGTCCGGGTGGAAGAGCTTCACCTGCAGGTCGGCCGGCGTGCCGCCCAGGCCCTCGGAGATCTTCATGTTCATGGGCGTGGTGAGCTCGACCGGATAGGGCATCTCCTCGGCGAGGCTGCCGAGGGCGGCCTCGACCCGCTTGGGATCGGCCCCCTCGGCCATGAGCACCAGCACGTCGCTGGAGTAGTGGGGCATGGGGTCTTCCGTCACATCGCCCCGGCCGGTGCGCCGGTAGAAGTCCTTCACGCCGGGCACCTGACGCAGGCGGCGGGCCAGCAGCTGGTTGCCCAGATCCACGGCCTCCAGGCTGGTTTCGGCGGGAAAGTTGGGGGTGAGGATGAAGGCGCCCTCGTCGAGGCTGGGCAGGAAGTTGCT
Organism: uncultured Acidobacteriota bacterium; assembly: GCA_963740385.1. Classification (GTDB taxonomy): domain Bacteria; phylum Acidobacteriota; class Holophagae; order Holophagales; family Holophagaceae; genus Geothrix. The sequence goes on along the minus strand of CAVUDX010000002.1, from coordinate 605,861 downwards.
GCCGAGGCCCATGGCCAGGACGACGCTGACGGCCGTGATGGCGGCGGCGCCGGTCAGCAGCTTGGCCCCGTGGGTGAGGGCCCAGGTGAGGGCGGGCCGGTAGACCTGCTTCAGGCGGGTGACGAACCGGGGCTCTTCCAGCACGGTGCCGGGGGGCAGGAAGCGCTCCACCAGCGTGGGAACGAGGGTGAAGCTGAGGATGAGGCTGAGGGTCATGGCGGAGCCCACGGCCACGGCCAGGGGCGCGTAGAGCTTGCCCGCGACGCCGCCGATGGCGAGGAGTGGGATGAAGACCGCCAGGATCACCAGGACGGCGACCAGGATGGGGATGCCCACCTCGGACGCCGCAGCCACCAGCGTGGCCCGGCGGGAGGCCGCATCGGTGGCGTGGGCCTGGTGCAGCCGGTGGGTGAGGTTTTCCACCATGATCACCCCCGCATCTACCAGCAGGCCCACGGAGATGGCCAGGCCGCCGAGGGTGAGGGCGTTCAGGCCCAGGCCCATCAGCATGAGGGGGATGGCTGCGCCCAGCGTGGCCAGGGGCAGCAGGATGATGACCACCAGCGCCCCCCGCAGGTTGCCCAGCAGCACCACGAGCACCAGACCCACGAAGCCGCCGCCGAGCAGCAGCGCCAGGGTGACCCCGCTCAGGGCATGGCGGACGAACGCGCCCTGGTCATAGAACAGCTTGAGCGCCATCCCTTCAGGCAGCCCCTTGCGCAGCTCGGGCAGCGCCTCCCGCACGGCCTGGGCCGTACTGAGGGCCTCGGCCGTGGGCTGCTTCACCACCCGGAGGGAGACGGCTTCGGCCCCCTGGTAGGTGGCCAGGCCCCGGCGGAAGGCAGCCCCCTCGCGGATGTCCGCCACCTCTCCGAGCGACACGGTGCCCCGCTGGGTCTGGATGGGCAGCCGGCGCAGCTCATCCAGGGTGGGCGCGGCGCTGCCGAGGGTGACGAACCACCCCTTGTCCTGGATTTCGAGGATGCCGGCGCCGCCATCCTGGTCGCTGCCTTCCAGGGCCGCCATGACCTGGCCAAGGGGGACCCCCAGCAGGCGCATGCGGTCCGGGCGCAGCAGCACCTGGAGCTGGCGCGCTTCGCCCCCGAGCGCTTCCACCCGGGCGACACCCGCCACGGCCTGCAGCCGCGGGACGATGACCTTGACGGCGTGGTCGCGCAGCGCCACGGGACCTACCGCGGGCCCCATGAGCACCAGCTCCTGGATCTCCTGGAGCCGGCCCGCCGCGCTGGTCACCAGCGGCGGCAGGGTGCCCGGCGGGAAGCCGCCCATCAAGGAGGAGATGCGCTCGCCCACCAGTTGGCGGGACCGCCAGGGGTCCGTGCCACCCTCGAAGGCGATGACCACCTGGACCAGGCCCGCTTGCACGGTGCTGACCACGCGGCGGACGCCGGGCAAGCCGCCCACGGCCTGCTCCACGGGCTGGGCCACGGTGAGCTCCAGCTCGGCGGCGGACCGGCCCGGGCTCTGGATGAGCAGCTGCAGCGAGGGCAGGGACAGGTCCGGGATGAGGTCCCGCTTCAGGTTGAAGAAGGTCAGGGCCCCCGTGAAGGCGAGCAGCAGCGTGGCGCCGAAGACCAGGCCCTTCTTGGGGAGCAGCCAGGCAAACCAGCGGGTGAGGCGCGAGGGCGTGGGCTCAGTCATCGCCGCCTCCCGACTGCATGCGCAGGAGCTTCGACTTGAGCAGGAAGGCGCCTTCCGTGACGACACGGGCCTTTTCTGGCAGGCCTCCGAGCACCAGGGTGTCCCGACCCACATCCGGACCTCGGTTCACGGGCTGGAACCGCGCCACGTCGCCTTCCTGGAGGAAGACCCCCCAGGCGCCGTCGACCTGTTGCAGCGCGGCGGTGGGCAGCAGCACGCCGTGGCCGATGGGCACCTGGACTTCCAGGGGCGCGCCCGGCAGGGGCAGGGGGGCACCTTCGAGGTGCACCCGGTAGGTGAGGCGGTGGGTCATCCCGCCCATGCTGCTGGGCAGGCCGACGAGGCGGCCCTTCCAGGTATGGCTGTCATCCCGCACAGTGGTGGCACTGCCCAGCTTCCACGCCTGGGGGGCGGGAGGCGGCAGTTCCAGGACCGCCAGGGAGGCCGAGGCGGTCCGGAAGGTGCCCAGTTCCTGGTTGGCCGCCACGCCTTGGCCCAGCTGGACCTTCCAGACGCCAACGGTGCCTGTGCCCGGGGCCCGGAGGATGAAGGTGCCGTCCGCCTGCTCGGGCGTGACGCCCCGCGCCTGCAGGGCGATGCGGGCCGACTCCGCCTCTGCGCTGGCCCCGGCGAATTCGGCTTCCGCCAGTTCCAGATCCCGGCGCGCGCCGGCCTGGGCCTGGGCGAGGCGCCGCTCCCGCGCCAGGTCCGCCTGGGTGCGCGTGAGGCGGGCCTGGGCCGTCAGCCAACGGGATTTCAGGTCCGCCAGCTCGGGACTGCGGAGGCTGAGCAGGGCGGCCCCCTTGGCCACGGGGCGACCCGGTGCCGCCGGCGCGGATCCGATGATGCCGCTGACCGGGCTGGTGAGCACCGCCTGGGCGGCTTCATCCCCGCTGGCCTCGGCGGGGAACCACACCTGGACCTCGGCGGCGGGTGGCACCTCCTGGACCTTCACGCTGTTCAGGAGGGCCTGGAGGGGAATGCGGCCGGCTTCCGGGGCGGGGGCTGCGGCCCGGGCCACCTCGGGGGGTGGCTGGGTCCGGCAGCCCGACAGGAGGGCGAGGCTGGCAAGGAGGGAAGGCAAGGCTGGGCGGATCATCGGGCAGCTCCAAGGGTCAGCAGGTCGAGTTCGGCGGCGAGCAGGTGGGCCGCATGGAGGCGCTGGAGGGAGGCGTTCTCCGCCTCCAGGAGCTGCCTGCGGAGGAGGAGCGCATCGGAGGGGCGCTCCTTCCCTTCCTGGAGCCTCAGGTCCACGGCCCGCAGGGCCGCGTCGAAGCGCATGGGGGGTTGCAGGTCCCCGAAGCGCAGCAGGCGCGCCAGGGCCGTGTCGAAGCGGGTGTCGAGCCGGGTCATGGCCGTCTCCGCGTCCCGCGCCAGGGCCTTCAGCCCCGAGCTGGTCTCCCGCGTCTGGGCGGCCAGTTCCCCGGCCCTGGGCAGGCGATAGGCCACGCCCAGGCGCGTGATCCGCTCCTCGCCCTCAGCGGCGTAGCTGCCCTTCAGGCTCCAGCGTGCACCCCTTAGCGCCTCCTGCAGTTCAAAGGAGGCGCGCTCGGTGGAGGCACGGTCCGCCTGGGCGCGGCGGATGAGGCTCTGCTGGAAGGCCTCGCGGAGTCCCTCGGCCCCGGGCAGGGCGGGGAGTCCCGGCTCGGCCAGGGGCTGGGGCTCCGGCGGCAGGTCCGCCAGGCTGCGCAGGGCACCCCAGGTCTCGCGGGCATGACGCTCCGCGTCCGAGGCCTCCCCCTGGAGCCGCAGCACGTCGCCCCGTACCAGGTCGGCCTGGAACGCCGGGTCCGCTCCGGAGGCCACCCGGGCTTCGGCCACCCTGACCCAGGCCTGGGTCAGGGCCACCTGGGAACGTCGCAGGTCGAGCTGGATCGCCGCAAGCCAGGCATCCAGGTAGGCCTGGCGCAAGTGGTGACGGGCCTCGGCCCGGGCCAGGGCCAGGAGGGAGTCCTGGGCCTGGTCCAGGCGATCCTGGGCGCGGCTGCGCAGGGACGGGGCCAGCAGCAGCGGCAGGTCCAGCTGGGCCACCCGGTCGGTGCCGGTGGTCAAGGGGCCCCGGCGGGTGCCCCCTTCCGCAAGGACCGTGGGACCCTCCCGCAGGATGCCCCCAGTGGCGGCCAGTTGGCGCTGCCGGGCCGCCAGGTCGGCCTCGACCCTAAGCTGGGTGGGATCAGGCCTGGCCAGGTTGAGCAGGGCCTCGAAGGTCAGGGCAGCGGGAGGTGGGGAAGGTGGGGCGGGGGCCTGGGCCAGCGCGGCGGGCGCGGCGGCCAGGGCCCCGATGAGCAGGGCACGGATCATCGGTTCCTCGGGTGATGGTGAATGAACCTCCGGGTGGCGCACCCGGCGGAAGGGGATCGCGGCAGGCGATCAGCTCAGGTTCAGGCGAGGGGCCGGGGTGGTGTCTTGATGGGCTGCAGGTGGGCCACGCGGGCCTGGCTGGGCTTGGCCGAGGCGTAGGCGGGGATCGGCAGGGGGACTTCCAGCGCGGGAATGTGGGGCAACGGAGGAACCGGGCAGCCGTGGTTGCAGAAGAAGTGGCAGCCCACCAGGCCATCGCCGGTCTGGCCTTCGGCGAAGACGAAGGGATCGAGTTCCAGGATCACCGCCGCGCCGCTGGGGGGGATCGCCACCTCGCCCAGGGCCGTGTGCCAGGCCGCATGCATCAGGTACACCATGGCCAGGGCCAGCATCAGGCTGGCCGACAGGCGCTTCAGGGTGTGGCCGAGGAACAGAGTCATTGATGTTTCCTTCAACAACTATACCGGAATGACACCACTTTCAAATATGGATCATCCTGGACAATCAAAGGTTTACGAAAATCTAACATGCCCCAAAGGTCCACAAACCGGCACCCAGAATACTTAGTGATACGATGGACACTTCCAACACTCCCTCGGAGCCCCCATGAAACCCCGCGCCCTGACCCTCACCCTGCTGGCCCTGGTCCTCGCAGGCACCAGCCTCCGGGCCGACGAAGGCATGTGGACCTTCGACAACATGCCCACCAAGAAGCTCCAGGCCAAGTTCGGCTGGGCGCCGGATCAAGCCTGGCTGGACCATGTGCGTCTATCCTCCCTGCGCTTCCCCGGTGGCTCCGGCTCCTTCGTCAGCAAGGATGGCCTCGTGCTAACCAACCACCATGTGGGCCGCGGCTGGATCCAGCGCGTGAGCAGCAAGGAAGCCGACTACGTGAAGAACGGCTTTGCCGCCGCCACCCACGAGCAGGAAATCAAGGTACCGGGCCTCGAGCTCATGACCCTCATGGCCATGGACAACATCACCGACCGCCTGGCCAAGGCCGTGAAGCCGGGCCTCTCCGACAAGGCGGCCCTCAAGGCCAAGGAGACGGCCATCGAGAAGATCAAGCAGGAGATGCAGGAGAAGAGCGGCCTCACCTGTGAGCACGTGAACCTCTACCAGGGTGGTGAGCACTGGATCTACAGCTACAAGAAGCACACCGACGTGCGCCTGGTGTTCGCCCCGGAGCAGCAGATCGCCTTCTTCGGCGGGGACCACGACAACTTCACCTACCCCCGCCACAACCTGGACTTCTCCCTGTTCCGGGTCTATGAGAACGGCAAGCCCCATCAGCCGAAGGACTTCCTGCACTGGACCCAGACGGGCCTCAAGGCCGGCGACCTCACCTTCGTCACCGGGCACCCCGGGCGCACAAATCGCCAGGACACTCTGGCCCAGATGGAATATTCACGGGACTTCGCCATTCCCATGGTGCTTAAAGCCCTGGAGCGCCGCAAGGCCGCCATGGTGGCCTACGCCGCGACCTCCCCAGAAGCTGCTCGCCAGGTCAACACCCAGATTTTCGGCATCGAGAACTCCATCAAGGCAAGAAATGGGTACTGGTCCGGCCTCAAGGACAAGGACGCCATGAAGCGCATCGCCAATGACGAGAAGGCGTTCCGTGCCAAGGTGGCCCAGGATCCGAAGCTGACCGCTGAAGCAGGTGCCAGCTGGGGCAAGATCGAGGCCGCCATGCAGGTCGCCAACAAACTGGCCAAGGAGAGCCTGAACGTGGGCACGGCGGGCTCCACCCTGCTGAACTACGGCGTGGCCCTGGTGCGCATCACCGCCGAGGAGGCCCTGCCGAGCGAGAAGCGCCTGCCGGAATACAGCGACGCCAACCTGAAGACCGCCAAGGCCCGTCTGGTGGTGCCTGCGCCCTTCTACCCTGAGCAGGAAATCTTCATGTTCACCAAGGGGCTCGAAGAGGCGGCCAAGGAACTGGGCCCCCAGCACCCCTATGTGAAGGCCATGCTGGGTGGCAAGTCCCCCGCGGACGTGGCTAAGGCCGCCGTCGAGGGCTCCAAGCTGAGCGATCCCGAGGTGCGCAAGGCCTTGTTGACCGGTGGGAAGAAGGCCGTGGCCGAGAGCACCGATCCCATGATCGTGCTGGGGCGCAAGCTGGATCCCATGACCCGCGCCCTGCGCATGCAGCAGGAGGATCAGGTCGCCAGCGTCATCACCGAGCACGGCAGCCGCATCGCCAAGGCCCGCTTCGCCGTCTTCGGCAAGAACACCTATCCCGACGCCACCTTCACCCTGCGGCTGTCCTACGGCGCCGTGGCCGAGTACCAGGCCAATGGCACCCTCATCCAGCCCTTCACCACCTTTGGCGGCCTCTTCGATCGCTACGACGGCTGGGGTGGCAATGCCGCCAAGGCCCACAACGGCGACTGGTCCCTGCCCGAGCGATGGGTGGAGAAGCGGGCGGCCCTGGATCCCTCGGTGCCCTTCGATTTCGTGCACAAGGTGGACATCATCGGTGGCAACTCCGGCTCGCCTGTGATCGACAAGAAGGGTGAGCTCGTGGGCCTGATCTTCGACGGCAACATCGAGAGCCTGCCCGGCAACTACTTCTACGACGAGGCCGTCAACCGCGGCGTCTCCGTGGATGCCCGGGCCATCGTCCATGCCCTGGACAAGGTCTACGGCGCCACCGCCCTGGTGGCCGAGCTGACCGGGAAGTAGGCCTTCTCAATTACCTGACAGGGGGCCCCGGCGAGGGCCCCCTTTTTGGAGTCTCCCATGCGTCTCACCGCCCTCGTCCTGCTGCTCGCCCTGCCCGCCCTTCGCGCGGACGAGGGGATGTGGACCTTCGACAACATCCCCGTGAAACAGATCAAGGCCAAATACGGGGTGGAGCTGCGTCCCGACTGGCTGAAGCACCTCCAGCTTGCCACCCTGCGCTTCCCCGGGGGCACCGGCGCCTTCGTCAGCAAGGATGGCCTTGTCATCACCAACCACCACGTGGGACGGCGGTCCATTGCCCAGGTCTCCACGGCCCAGGCGGACCTGGTGAAGGACGGCTTCACCGCTCCCGGGCGGGACCAGGAGAAGCCCGTGCCCGGGCTCGAGCTGATGATGCTGGTCTCCATGAAGAACGTGACCCAGCGGGTCAATGCCGCGGTCACTCCGGGGATGGCGGAGAAGGACGCCCTGGCGGCCCGGCGCAATGCCCTGGCGGCCCTGCGGCGCACCGAGGAGGCCAAAACCGGGTTCACCTGCGAGCCCGTCACCCTCTACCAGGGCGGTGAGTACTGGATCTACCGCTACAAGAAGTTCACGGACGTGCGCCTCGTGGCGGCCCCGGAGTTGCAGGTGGCGGCCTTTGGCGGGGACCCGGACAACTACACCTACCCGCGCCACAACCTGGATTTTTCGCTGTTCCGGGTCTACGAGCACGGCCAGCCCTACCACCCCGAGGCCTTCCTGCCCTTCAGCGCCAAGGGGGTGGCCATGAACGAGCTCACCTTCATCTCGGGCCACCCCGGCACCACCTATCGCCAGCAGACCCATGCCCAGATGGTCTATGCCCGCGACACCGGCATTCCGTTCCAGCTCCGGCTGATGGCCCGCCAGAAGGCGGCGCTGCAGGCCCTGGCGGCCACCTCGCCGGAGGCCAGCCGCCTGGCGGCGGAGGCGATCTACGGCCTCGAGAACGGCACCAAGCGCCTCAGCGGGCAGCTTCTGGGTCTGGCGAAGGCGGAGAACCTCCAGAAGGTGGCGAACGCCGAAGCGGCCCTGAAGGCGGCGGTGGCGAAGGATCCCGAGCTGCAGGCCCAGGTGGGCGAAAGCTGGAACCGGATCGCCCAGGCCATGTCGCGCCAGCAGGCCCTGCTGCAGGAGACCACCGTCACGGGTACGGGCCGGGTGGCCCTGCTGGGACATGCCCTCTCCCTGGTGCGGCTCGCCGAGGAGGCGGCGAAACCTTCGGCGGAGCGTCTGACGGAATTCAGCGAGGGCAACCTCCAGGCCACCAAGGCCCGCCTGCTGTCCCAGCGCCCAGTGGAGAAGCCGGTGGACGCCGCCCTCCTCACGGCCCATCTGCGGGAGGGCCTGGAAGCCCTTGGGGCGGACCACCCGTTCGTGAAGGCCATGCTCGGCGGGCAGACCCCTGAGGCCGTGGCCCAGGCCGCCGTGCAGGGCACGAAGCTCGATGATCCTGCCGTCCGCAGGCAGCTGGCCGAGGGCGGAACGGCCGCCCTGGCGGCCAGCCAGGACCCCATGATCCTGCTGGCGAAGCGCCTGGACCCGTTCAGCCGTGACCTCAGGAAGCGGATGGAGGAGGAAGTCACCAGCGTCCTCAGCGAGCACGGTGGCCGGATTGCCGACGCCCGCTTCAAGGTGTTCGGTACGGCGGTCTACCCCGACGCCACCTTCACCCTGCGCCTGGGGTATGGTCCCGTCGCGACCTACGCCAACGGCACGGGCACCCTCGCCCAGCCCTTCACGACCTTCATGGGCATGTACGACCGCTACCTGGGCTGGGGCGGCAACGCCGCCGCCGCCGAGCATGGTGCCTGGACCCTGCCGGAGCGCTGGCTCAAGCGCCAGGGGAAGCTGGACCTGGCGACCCCCTTCAACTTCATCTACGCCTGCGACACGGTGGGCGGCAACAGCGGCAGCCCGGTGGTCAACGTGAAGGGCGAGTTCGTCGGCATCAACTTCGACAGCGTGTTCGAAGGGCAGGGGGGCTACTACGTCTACGACGCTGACACCAAGCGCGCCGTGGCGACGGATGCCCGCGCCATCCTGGAAGCGCTCCGCCGCATCATGGATGGCAAAACCCTGGCCAACGAGCTGCTCGGAAAGTAGGGAGCATGGACCTCTACTTCTCCTGCTCCCTCACCGGTGGCCGCGAGGACCAGCCCACCTACGCCGCGCTGGTGGCCCACCTCCAGGCCATGGGCCACCGCGTGCTCACGGCGCACCTGGCTGCGGAGCAGGTGCTCGCGGCGGATGCCCAGCACTCACCCGCCGAGGTCTTCGACCGGGACACGGCCTGGGTGCGTGCCTGCGATGCCCTCATCGCCGAGGTGAGCACCCCATCCCATGGGGTGGGTTTCGAAGTCGCCTACGCCCTGGAGCGGGGCAAGCCCGTGCTCTGCCTGGCCCGCGCCGGGGTCAGGGTGAGCAAGATGCTCACGGGCATCCGCCAACCGGGCTTCGAGGTCTGCACCTACACCACCCCCGAAGAAGCCCAGGTCCACATGGAGGCTTTCCTGGCGCAATACTAGAAGGATCTCCTGCGAGGCTGCCATGGTCGATTCCGGCACCACCCGACGTGACCTCTTCAAGCTGGGCGCCGCTGCGGCAGCAGGCCTGCTTGCCACTCGGTTGGGCGCCGGGGAGGGTTCGGAGCCAGTCACCCTGAAGCCCCATCCCCAGGCTCCCTTCAACCCCGCCACCGCCCGGGCCATGCCCACCCGCAACCTGGGCCGCACCGGACACAAGGTGGGGCTCTTCAGCCTGGGCGGCCAGGCGGCCATCGAGAAGCCGGAGAACGAGGCCGTCGCCGTGCCCCTCATCGAGCGGGCGCTGGATTTGGGTGTGAACTACGTGGACACCTCCGCCCGCTATGGGGGCGAGGCCCGCTGGAGCGAGCGCTACTTCGGCCAGGTGCTGAAACGGCGGCGCATGGAGACCTTCCTCGCCACCAAGACCCATGACCGCACGGCGGATGGGTCGCTGCGCCTGCTGGAGACCTCGCTGAAGCTGCTGCAGACCGACCATGTCGACCTTTGGCAGCTGCACGCCATGAGCAGCATGGACGATGTGGACCGGGTCTGCGCCAAGGGCGGGGCGCTGGAGGCTTTCCAGAAGGCCCGCGACCAGAAGCTGGTACGCTTCCTCGGCCTCAGCGGCCATACCGACCCCGACATCCTGGCCGAAGCCATCCGCCGCTTCCCCTTCGACACCGTGCTCATGGCGTTCAATGCCGCCGACACCTGGCACCTGCCCTTCAAGAAGACCCTGCTGCCCCTGGCGCTGGAGAAGGAGATGGGCATCATCGGGATGAAGATCCCCGCTCGGGGCCGCCTCTTGGCCAGCGTGGCCCCGCCGCCCCCCGAGCGGCAGCGGGGCACCGCCAAGCACGACCGCCCCGGCACCCTCACCATGCCGGAGGCCATGCGCTGGACCCTGAGCCATCCCGTGAGCACGGTGATCGTCGGCGTGGACAACCTGGCGCAGCTCGAAGAAAACGTGCGCATCGCCCGGGACTTCCTGCCCCTGAACGCTGAGCAGCTCACCGCGCTCGAGCAGAAGGTGCAGCCGGTCTTCGGGCAGGCCTCCTGGTTCAAGCGGGACGCCCCAGCCAATCCGCACCAGTAGTCCCCGCCCCAGGGGCCATGTCTCAGGCGGTGACACATCCCCTTGGGGTGGCATCGCCGAGCAGGGAATTGGCGGTTGCTGTCCCCAAACTGTGACGCAGATCTCCAACACTTGGTTTGTCCCGCAAGGGAAAAGATCAGAAGGTAGTCGATGATTCCTACCAGCCCAAACCGGGTGCATCAGCCATGAGGCCGCACATGATCCTTCCAGGATGTCGTTGGTTCCGAACCCTGTTCCTCCTTGGGGTCTGCCTAGGCAGCGTCGGGCTCGCCGGGCAGCCGGCGGATCCCTTTGGCCCGTTGGCGGACCTCAAGCCGGGCGCGACCCAACAGGTGGGCCAGGACGTCTCCTTGACCGTGGGGCATGCCCATCTGCGGTTCTCCGGGCGGTGGACGCCGCTGATGCGAGGAGACCAGGCCATGGGTCTGTTTCTGGAGGGGAACGGCAGCGTCACCTACCGTTCCTCCTTCGAACCTGAGGCCATCCTCTTTGAACGCAATGCCAAGGACCTGGGAGAGCTCGTCGCGGTGAGAGATGGGGCGGCGCGGGCGGTCACCATCCCCTTCACCCAAGCCCGAGTGCTCCTGGCTGGAACCGCGCTCCCACTCTGGGGCGGGCAGGCCTCCGGCGAGGCGGGAAGCTACGCCGCCTTCACCGACCGGTGGCAGAAGGTGGACGGATATGCGCCGGATCAGCTGCTTGCGGCCCAGGCCCTGAACGCGCCGGATCGCACCGTGGCCTTTATCGAAATGGAGGGAAAGGACCACCGGTGGCTCTACCAGTACGACGGCCTCAGCAGGCGGGAGGAGCACTTGGCCATCGTCCGACCCATCAGGGAGGCCACCGGCGACCTCAAGGGGTGGCACTATCCCGTCACCGTCTCCCGGCAGTACCTCGGCTGGGATCCCCGGACGGCGACCGAGCCCGTACCGTTCATGGTGACCGCCCTGGATGTGGATTTGCGGACTGCGGACAACCGTCAGGCCCAGGTGGTGGTGCAGGAGACCCTCCTGCCGCTGGAGCCAGGCCAGCGGGTCCTCACCTTCGAGCTGTGGTCGAGCCTGATGGAGGCTACCGATACCCGGCACCTGCGCATCACCAAGGTGACTGATGGGACCGGACACTCCCTGCCCTTCAGCCACTCGCACGACCGGTTGGCCATCTGCTTCCCGGTCGCCCTCGCCCGCGGGGTAGCCACCTCCATCAGGCTGGAGTACGAAGGGGACTTCCTGGTCCAGCCTAGAGGTGACAACTACTGGCAACTGGGCGTCAGGGCCAGCTGGTATCCCACGCCAGCCAGCCTGGGGGCCGAGTGGTACACCTTCCATGCCACCGTGCGGACTCGCGGCGAGTGGCTGGCCTTCTTGCCCGGTGAGACGGTCCAGCGCGGCAAGGATGGCGACTGGAACATCGTGGAGACCCGCACCGACAAGCCCATCTGCTTCGCGACCATCCTGGGCGGGAAGTACTTCGTGGACGAGGAGACCAAGGATGGGCTCACGATACGGATCGCAACCTACGGGTTCAAGCCCGGTGCCGTCAACAAGGTGTTCATGGCCCAGGCCCGCAACGTCATCAGGTACTACGAGACCTTCCTTGGCCCCTTCCCCTTCAAGGAATTCTCCATCGTCGAGAAGAACGAGTGGGGCTATGGCCAGGCCCCACCGGGCATGATGTATATCACCCGGGATGCCTTTGAGCAGGCCCAGAACATCCGTCAGGCCCAGGAGGTCGCCGACCTCATCGGCCAGTATGGCAAACGCAATGTCAGCCTCCAGACCATGGATGTGCGCCACGTCATGGCGCACGAGATCGCCCACCAGTACTGGGGTGTGGTCCTGAAGATGCCCAGTCCCGAGGACCAGTGGGTTACCGAGTCCTTCGCGGACTACTGTGCCGCCCTCTACGACCGCGACTACAAGGGGGTTGGCCACTTCAAGAAAAACGTCGCTGGCTGGAAGGGGGATGCCGAGCGCTCCCACGACAAGGGCCCCATCCCCCTGGCCAACGATATCCACTATGGCGGTGGCTACGAGTCCTTCCTGGCTCGACGGGACCTGCTCTATGCCAAGGGGCCGGTCCTGCTGCATGCCCTCCACGAGGGGTTGGGTGACCAAGTGTTCCTCACCTGGCTGAAGTCCAGCCAGACCAACTTCAAGTGGAAGTTTGCGAGCACCCAGCGGCTCTTCGACCTCCTGAGGTTCATTACCAAGCAGGACCAGACGGCGTTCCTGGATCGCTATTTTTGGGGACTCGAACTGCCGGCCGAAAAGCCCTGATAAGCCCCCCTCCACAGCAAAGGGCCCCCGTATAGAGGCCCTTTGCAATGGATCTGTACGAGGCTGTTAGTTCACATTCACCGCAGTCCAGGCAGCGGCGACGGTGGTGTATTCGGTGGAGGATGCGCCATAGAGATCGGCGGCAGCCTTCAGCGTGGCGACACGGGCAGCAGCGTAGTTGGTGCTGGCGGTGAAATACGTGGCCAACGCCCGGTACCAGATGCGGGCGGCCTTGTCGTTGCCGATGCCATTGAAGGAGCTGTTGTTGATCGTGTTCGTCTTGGGGCCGGTGCCCTGGCTGAGCAGGTAGAAGAAGTGGTTGCCCACGCCCGAGCTGTAGTGCACATCCAGGCTGCCCAGGCTGCTGCTCCAGAAGTCGGGGCTGCTGCCATCGAGGCTGGGCTTGTACATGTAGCGCAGGGGGTGGTTGTAGCTGGGGGTCGCCAGCTGCTCGCCGATGTCAAAGTTCCCCCCCGTGTTGGGGATGGTGGTGGCGCCGGTGGCAAGGCCGCCCCCCTGGCCGTAGAACTCCACCATGGTGCCCATGATGTCGGAGTTGGCTTCGTTGAGGCCGCCCGACTCGCCGGAGTAGGTGAGCTTGGCCGTGGTGGCGCAGACGCCGTGGCTCATCTCGTGGCCTGCCACGTCGATGGAGGTGAGGGTCTGGAAGGAGTTGCCATCGCCGAACGTCATGCAGAAGCAGCTGTCGGACCAGAAGGCGTTGTCGTAGCTGTTGGAGTAGTGCACGCGCAGGTAGGTCGACTTGCCAGTGTTGTCGATGCCGTTCCGGCCCAGCACCTTCTTGTACATGTCCCAGGTGGCGGCCACGCCGAAGGCCGCGTCCACCGCGGCGGTCTGGCCGTTGGCGGCCGTGGTGGAGGTGCGCTCGACGTAGTTCTGGCCATCCCCCCAGATGTTGTCGGCGTCGCCCTGGTAGACGGTGCCGTTGCCCGAGGTGCGGTGGGCGAGGTCGGTAACCACGTTGTGGCCGAAGGTGCCGCCGGTGCCGCGGGTGAGGTCCTGCATGGCGTAGCTGGTGGCGCTGACCTTGGTGGTGTTGAGGGAGACTGTGCCGCTGTACTGCGAGTTGCCAGTGCCCACGGCCGCCGTGCCCGCAATGCCCGTGGAGCCGCCTCCGCCGGGCTTGCCACCGCCCCTGGCATCGTAGAGGGTGGACCAGCCCTTCAGGATGGCGCCGGTCTGGGCATCCACCATGTAGTCCCAGTGGCGCGTGTCGGCCGGGGATTCCACTTCCAGGTGGGTGAGGTAGGCCAGCCGACCCTTGAAAATGACCAGCTCGGCCGTGGGCAGGGAGGCGAAGTCGCCCTGGGGGGCAAACGCGGCGTTGGCTGCAGCCAGCGCCTCGGAGGGCGTCAGGGAGGGGGTCACGTTGAGGCGGAGGCCACGGGCGAGGGCATCGGTGCGATCGGCGGCGGCACCCTTCATGTGGACGATGGCCTCGCCCTCGAACACCCGGACGCCCTTGAAGTACTGGTTCATCCGGACATGGAAGGCGCCGAATTCATCCTCGTTCGCGTTCTTGAGAGCGAAGTCATGGGAGCTGTCCAGGCCCAGCTGGTACACCCGGGTGCTCAGGTGCGTGCGTGCCTCGCGGGCCAGGGCCGCGCCTTGAACCGCATCCACCGGGCGCATGGCAGAGAGGGGCATGGCCACGAGGGCCACGGCCAGTGCCGAGAACAGGGGACGGTGAGAGCGTGTGGACATGGGCAATCTCCGGATGGAGGGCATCCTCGGGTTCCAGGCGAACGCCGATGGTGCGGGTGGGAGGGCAGGCTTGGGCATTGATTGATGGATAGGTATCAATACCCTTCCGCTTCGCTGCGGCCAAGGCATTCCACGGTTAATTTTTCGTCAGGTGGAACGGGGACCCTCTGGTCGGTCGCCACCAAGCGACGCGTACACCTCCGGTCGCCGGTCCCTCAGGGCCGGGAAGCGGGCCCGCCAGGCGCGGAGGCTTTCCAGATCAATGTCTCCGACCAGGACACCTGCGTCGGCGCCGCCCTGGACGACGACCTCGCCGAAGGCGTCGTGGAGGGCGGAGCGCCCTGGGTAGTCCAGGCCCAGGGTATCCCTCCCCACGCGGTTGACGCCGCAGACGGCCATCTGGTTCTCGATGGCCCGGGCCGCCAGCAGGGTGGACCAGGCGGAGATGCGGCGGGCGGGCCAGTTGGCGGGCACGAAGACCACCTCGACACCCTGCACCGCCAGGGCGCGGAAGGGCTCGGGGAAGCGCAGGTCGTAGCAGATCTGCAGGCCGCAGTGAATCCCGTCGATCTGGAACACGGGACAGTCCTCGCCACCGGTGTAGTGCTGGTGCTCCTCGCCATAGGAAAAGGGGTGGAGCTTCCGGTAGACGGCGAGCAGGGTCCCGTCCGGGGCGGTGACGAAGGCGGCGTTGCGGGGATGGGGCACATGCGCCTCCACGCAGGAACCGAGGATGGAGAGGCCGAACTCGCGAGAGAGGGTGGCGACGGCGTCACACGTGGGGCCGGGCAGGGGCTCTGCGAACGGTTCCGGGGCCATGGTGAAGCCCAGGGTGAACAGCTCGGGAAACACGACCACCCGGGCACCCGCGCGAGCAGCCTCCGACACGAACCCCCGGGCCCGGGCGAGGTTTGCCGCCGGGTCCTGCCAGACGGTGTCCTGTTGGATCAGGGCGACGCGGAGGGTGGCCATGCCCTGATCCTACCCGCTTCGCTCAGGCCCTAAACCGGGCCGGATCCGATGCCCCTGCTCCGGCCTGGCGCAGATAGGCCGCCGCCGCCAGTGCCCCCACCGAGAGCCCCGTGGTCATCCCGTGGCCGCCCAGCCCGGCGGACCAGAAGAGCCTGGGGTTCCAGGGATCCCAGCCAATCACGAACTGCCGGTCCGGGGCGAAGGTGCGCAGGCCCGTCCAGTAGCGGGTGACGGGGCGATCTGCCAGGTGGGGGGCGAGCTCCCGCAGGCTTGCGTACAGTCCCTCCAGCACGCCGGCGTCGGCCTCCGGCTGGCGGCCCCGCGCAGGCAGGGGCACCGCCACCTCTTCGCAGGGACACATCAGCAGGCCGCCACTTTCGGGCCGCAGGTAGAAGGGGCGGTCCACCCACCAGGCCCAGGGTTCCACCTGGGGGTGGGCTGCGCCGCTCCAGACGAGGGAACGGCGGAGGGGGGTGAAAGTCAGGGGCGAGCCGGCCTGGTGCCCCAGCTCCCCTGCCCAGGCCCCGGCCGCGATGGCCAGGGCCTTGGCCTTCAGCGGGCCCCGGTCGGTCTCCAGGTCAAAGCCATCCGACCTGGCCGTGAGGCGGGTCAGGGCACTGCCAAAGCGCAGGTCCGCGCCGGCCTGACGGGCCCCTTCGGCGCAGAGGTGCAGCAGGCCCGCAATGTCGATGACCCCGTCCTCGGGAATCGCCAGGTGCTCGGCAGCCTGGAGGCCCGACAGGGGACTGCCGGAGGCGCGATCCACCGTGACACCGTGGCGCGCCGCCTCCGCCACATACCCCTCCATTCGGCCCGGCTCGGCACCCATCAGGAGGCCACCCGTGCGGGTGAGCAGGCCCGCCTCGGCCAGGCGGCGTCGGCCCGCGACGGCCAGAGCGGTGTGCGCATCGCGGCCCGTCAAGGACCGGGCCACGGCGGCATTGTGGCCGCTGGCATAGGTGCCGGGGTGGTCCTCCCGTTCCAGCAGCACGATGCCCCCCTGGCCCGCGCGGGCCAGGTGATAGGCCAGACTCAGCCCGGCGATCCCGCCGCCAACGATCACCAGTTCAGCTGTTTCCGCCGTGCCCATGGGTTCAATCCTAGACGATTCCGACCATGGCGCTGGGAGGCGGACGGCATATATAAGGTACAGGTCCTTCCCTGGTGCGCCCTGGGGAGGCTAGGAGCCCTTGATGATCTCGACGCGTACCCCTTGGCATATCCGCTTCATGTGCAGGCTCCTGCTCCTCGGGATCTGCCTCGACCTGGCGGCCCCCCTGCCCGCCCAGTCCAAGGACTTCACGATCTTCCCGAGATATAACGCCTTGACCTCCACCCTGGACGAGGTCGACCGTCTGGTCTCCAGCCGGAAGTTCGAAGAAGCCAGGGCGCGACTCAAACCCTGCCTGGCCAAGGTCCCCGATCACTTCGAGGCCTTCTACTATCTGGCCCTCATGGCTTACGAGACCAAGGACTATGACCAGGCCCTGGCCTACGTGGAAAGGTCCAAGGCCAGCCTTGCGGAACTGGATCGCCTTTATCAAACGGAGATGGGGGCCCTGAACGCCTCCCAGGATCGGCGGGAGGAGTTGCTTGAGGGAGCCCTCCAGCACAAGGATCGGGGGATGGGGGCCAATAACTGCAGCGAGGGCGACGTCCTCGCCCTGAAGCTGGCCATTTCCCTGGAGAAGCACAAGCGGGGCCCCATGCTGGGAACGGTCACGCCCTTCTCTACCCCGAAGGAGTACCACTTCCTCCACGGCAACTGCCTTTTTCGCCTGGGCCGCTACCCCGAGGCCAGGTCGCAGTATGAGGCCGCCCTGCGGGCAGACCCACGCTATGGCCATGCCTGGAACAACCTCATCAATCTGCTGCGGCTTGAGGGGAAGCTCGATCAAGCCAGGGCCTGCCTCCAGGAAGCCGAGGCCGCCCATGTCGCAGTCTCCCCGGAGCTTGCCAAAGCCGTGAAGGTGGCACCCTGACCACGCCCCAAAGCGCTTTGT
Source organism: uncultured Acidobacteriota bacterium (assembly GCA_963740385.1). Taxonomy (GTDB): domain Bacteria; phylum Acidobacteriota; class Holophagae; order Holophagales; family Holophagaceae; genus Geothrix. The sequence continues at coordinate 588,586 of CAVUDX010000002.1, read as the reverse complement.
TGCCTCACCTGAAGCTTGTCATGACGTGATCTGGGTCATTTCCCTTGGCCTTCCACCCAAGTGGAGGTCTTATACTGGAATTTGGGAGGCCCCACCGTGCGGATGCTCCTGCGCGCCATTCTGTCGGCAGCGCTGCTCCTGGGCGGCGGAGTCGGCGGCTGGGTGCCGGTCTCCGAACAGGCCCACGAGTCCTGCTGTTGCGGCATGCCTGCTGGCATCCCGGACACCTGCCCCTGCCCGAAGCCGGAAGGGAACCGGACGCCGACCAATGCGCCCTGCACCACCCGTACCGTGGTCGCGGCCGCTCCGGCAGAGCGGCGCGCCCAGGCCGAGCGTCGGACGGAACCCCGGCCCGAGCCGGTGGGCTGGGCTTGGCCCGAGTCCCCCGTGGCATTGGCAGGCGGCACCGAGGGGTCCTGTGGCCGCGATCCTGACCTGGGACGGCACCTGGCGCGGCTAAGCACCTTCCGCATCTGAGGGGGGACCTGGCGTAGCCCTGCCCGCCGGTCGGCGGGTGAGTGTCCCGTTCCCCTTCAGGAGTTGTCATGCGCATGTCGATGCGCCTGCTCCCGGCCCTGGTGCTTCCGGCACTGGGTTTGGCTCAGGCCCCCCTTCCCACCGTCCCGGCGACCGATCCCCTGCTCGAATCCCTGCTCCGCGAGGCCCTGGCGGTCCATCCCGACCTCCAGAAGGCGGCGGCCACCGTGCAGATGGACCAGGAGCGCATCCCCCAGGCGGGAGTGCTGCCGGATCCCACCTTGTCCCTGGGCCTGCAGAATGATGGGTTCCAGCGGCTCCAGGTGGGCCGCATGGAGACGAGCTTCTACAGCATCGGCTTGACCCAGCCGCTGCCCTGGCCGGGCAAGCGGAGCCTGCGGAAGGAGGTGGCCGCCATCGGGGTGGATGTCTCCGAGGCCGCCCTCAGCCGCGTCGCGCTAAGCCTGGAGGCGGATGTCCGGCGCGGTTACACGACGCTGTTGCTGGTCCGCGATCAGCAGCGGCTCCTGAACGAGCAGGACATCCTCCTGGAGGAGGCCGAGCGCCTCGCCCGCACCCGGTACGAAGTGGGGCAGGGCACCCAGGGCGACCTGCTGCGCGCCCAGCTGGCCCGCACCCGCCTGCAGCTGGCCACCTGGTCGCTGGAGGCCGAGGAACGGACAGCCCTGGCGGCCTTGAACCGGCTGCGGCAGCGCGATCCTGCCGAGCCCATCCCCACCACCGCCACCCTGGCGGCGCTTCCGGAGCCCGAAGCCCTCACCCCTGAGCAGGTCGAAGCCCGCAGTCCGGAACTGGCCAGCGCCCGGGCCGGCGTGCGGCAGACGGAAAAACTACTGGCGCTGGCCAAGCTGGACCGGCGCCCCGACTTCGCCGTGACCGCCGGCCTGATGCCCCGGGGTGGGCTGGATCCCATGTGGCAGGTGGGGGTGAGCATCTCGCTTCCCATCTATGGCCGGCACAAGCAGCAGCGGGCCATCGCGGAACACCAGCACCACCGCGTGGGGCAGGGGGCCGAGGTGGACTCGGTGCGCACCCTCCTGCGGCAACGCACCGAGGAGCGCCGCATCCAGCTCCAGACCCTGCACCGGACGCGGGACCTCTTCCACGACGGGTTGCTGGTGCAGAGCGAGGCCAGCTTCAAGGCGGCACTGGCCCAGTACGGCGCTGGACGCGGGTCGTTCCAGGGCGCCCTTGAGGCCCTCAATGGCTGGGTGAGCGACCAGAGCCAGTACCTGCAGACCCTTGCCGAGCTTCAAGCCCAGGCCATCGCCCTCCGCGAAGCGGCCCTGGGTCCGGCGCCACCCATCCGGGGCGGGGCGCTGGCTGCGGCCACCCTCGCTTCGGCTGCGGCTGCGCCGACCACCACCGCCACCGCCAAAGCCCCGGGCCAGGCCCAGGACAGCGGCACCGCATCCATGAAGATGTAGGAGAACGCCATGAACCTCGATCAACCTGAGTTCGACCACCCGGCCACACCTCGGTTCAACCCTTTCCGCACCCTCGGGCTGGTGGCCCTGGGGCTGGTGGCAGGCGCTGGGGGCGCCCTGCTGCTCCGCCCCTTCCTTGCCCACGAGCACGGGCAGGAGACGGCTGCAGCCCCCATGCCTAAGCAGCAGATGTACCAGTGCCCCATGCACCCCCAGATCATCCAAAACCATGCGGGTTCCTGCCCCATCTGCGGCATGGACCTGGTGCCCATGGAAGGGCACGCGCCCAAGGACAAGGGGAAGGTCGTGTTCTACCGAAACCCCATGAACCCCAGCATCACGTCTCCCGTGCCCATGAAGGACGAGATGGGGATGGACTACCTGCCCGTCCACGAGGGCGATCTCCAGGGTGATGGGACGGCGCTGGACTCCCATGCCACGGTCACCATCGATACGGAACGCCAGCAGCTCATCGGGCTGCGGACGGCGCCCGTGGTGGCGGGTGCGGTGAGCGGCGAATTCCGCTCGGCCGGTCGGGTGGTTCCCGACGAGACGCGGGTCCGGAAGCTGAACGTCAAGGTGGATGGCTTCGTCGAAAAGCTCTTCGTGGACTTTGTCGGCAAGCCCGTGGCGAAGGGGCAGCCCCTGTTCAGCTTCTACAGCCCCGAGTTCGTCAGTGCCCAGCGCGAATACCTCCTGGCCCTCAAGACCCAGCAGGCCCTGGCCGGCGGCACCCTCCAGGCCAGCGGCAGCGACCTGCTGGCCTCCGCCCGGCACCGGCTCCTGCTCTGGGACATCCCAGAGGTTGCCATCCAACGCCTGGAGGCCACTGGCGAGGTGGAGAAGGCCCTGATCCTGCGCAGCCCCATCTCGGGGGTGGTGACCGTGAAGAATGTGGTGGAGGGAGCCCGGCTGACGCCTGCGGACATTCCTTTTGAGATCACCGACCTGAGCCACGTCTGGGTGCAGGTGGATGTCTATGAGGCCGAGCTGTCCCGGACCCGGGTGGGCATGCCCGCCGAGCTCACGGTTCAGGCCTATCCAGGCAAGACCTACACAGGGCGAGTGGCCTTTGTGGATCCCGTCATGGACCCCAAGACCCGCACGGCCAAGGCCCGCCTGGAATTCGCGAACCCGAAGGGCGAGCTGATGCCCGAGATGTTTGGCGAGGCGATCCTCAGGGGGCAGAGCCGCAAGGGGCTGATCATCCCGCTGGATGCAGTGCTGGACACGGGCACCACCAAGGTGGCCTTCCTGGCGCTGGGCAACGGCCGCTTCGAGCCGCGGGAGGTCACCACCGGCACCACCATCGGCGAGCAGGTGGAGATCCTGTCTGGTCTCCATGCGGGCGATGAGGTCGTCGTCCGGGCCAACTTCCTGGTGGATTCCGAATCCCGCCTCAAGGCTGCCCTGGTCCACCTGGGCCAGAAGGCCGCTGCCCAGCCGCCCGCCCCCGCGGGCGGGGCCAAGCGCTGAGGGGGGATCATGAGCGCCCATGTAGGCTACGACCCCGAACACCCGACCTTCCTCCAGCGGATCATCCGCCTCTCAGCCGACAACCGGTGGCTGGTCATGGCGGCCACCGCGGTCCTGCTGGCCATGTCCTTCTGGACCATGCGCAACATCCCGATGGATGCCCTGCCGGACCTCAGCGACACCCAGGTGATCGTCTACAGCAAGTGGGACCGGAGCCCCGACATCGTCGAGGACCAGGTGACCTACCCCATTGTCACCGCCCTGCTGGGCGCCCCGAAGGTGAAGGCGGTCCGCGCCCTCTCCGACTTCGGCTACTCCTATGTCTACGTAATCTTCGAGGATGGGACGGACATCTACTGGGCGCGCTCGCGCACCCTGGAATACCTCAGCAAGATCACGTCCAGCCTGCCGCCCGGCGTGCAGACCTCCCTTGGTCCCGATGCGACCTCGGTGGGCTGGGTGTACCAGTACGCCCTGGTGGATCACAGCGGGAAGCACAGCCTGGATGAGCTGAGATCCCTCCAGGACTGGTTCCTGCGCTATGGGATCCAGAGCACCCCCGGGGTGGCTGAGGTGGCCACCGTGGGGGGTCAGGTTCGCCAGTTCCAGGTGCAGGTCAATCCCAACAAGCTGGCTTCCTACGGCATTCCCATCGAGTCCGTCATCAGCGCGGTGAAGTCTGCCAACGCCGAGGTCGGTGGCCGCCTGATCGAATACGGTGGGCGGGAACACATGGTGCGTGGCCGAGGTTACGTGAAGACCACCCACGACCTTGAGCAGGCGGTGCTCAAGGCACAGAACGGCACCGCCATCCGGCTGGGGGAGGTGGCCACGGTTTCCCTGGGCCCCGAGCTGCGGCGCGGCATCGGCGACCTGGATGGCCAGGGTGACGCGGTGAGCGGCATCGTCATCATGCGCCAGGGGGAGAACGCCCTGAACGTGATTGAACGCGTCAAGGCCAGGATCAGTGAACTCAAGGCCGGGTTGCCGGCGGGTGTGGAGGTGATCCCGGTCTACGATCGGTCCGAGCTGATCCACAACGCCATCCGGACGGTGGAGCACAAGCTCATCGAGGAGATGATCATCGTCTCGATCATCATCCTGATCTTCCTGTGGCACATCCCCTCGGCCATCGTGCCCATCGTCACCATCCCCGTGAGCGTGGCGCTGGCCTTCATCCCCATGTATGCCATCGGGCAGAACGCCAACCTCATGAGCCTGGCGGGGATTGCCATCTCCATCGGCGTGCTGGTGGATGGGGCCATCGTCGAAGTGGAGAACGCCTACAAGAAGATCGAGCGCTGGATTGCCGACGGGAAACCGGGGAGCTTCTACGAGGTGCGCCTCGCCGCGCTGATGGAGGTGGGCCCCTCGGTCTTCTTCTCCCTGCTGGTGGTGGCGGTGAGCTTCCTCCCCATCTTCACCCTGCTGGACCAGGAGGGCCGGCTCTTCAAGCCCCTGGCCTTCTCCAAGAACTTCGCCATGGCCATTGCCGCCCTGCTGGCGCTCACGCTGGATCCGGCGCTGCGCATGCTCTTCGCCCGGGTGGAGCCCTTCACGTTCAGGCCGAAATGGCTGGCCTGGACCTTCACCCAGGTGGCGGTCGGCAAGTACTACGCCGAAGAACGCCACCCCATCAGTGTGTTCCTGCACCGGATCTACGAGGGCCCTTGCCGCTTCGTGGTGAGGCATGCCAAGGCCACGCTGATGGTGGCAGTGCTGCTGGTGCTGGGAACCATCCCGGCCTTCCTCGCCCTGGGATCGGAGTTCATGCCGCCTCTGAACGAGGGGACCCTGCTCTACATGCCGTCCACCCTGCCGGGCCTGAGCCAGACGGAAGCCCAACGGATTCTCCAGATCCAGGATCGGCTCATCCGTACCGTGCCGGAGGTGGCTCGGGTCTATGGCAAGGCGGGGCGGGCCGACACAGCCACGGATCCCGCGCCCTATTCCATGATGGAGACGGTGATCGTGCTCAAGCCCGAGGACCAGTGGCGGCCCAAGCCCCGGTGGTTCAGCGCGTGGGCGCCGGACTTCCTGAAGGGCATCCTGCGGCCCATCTGGCGGGACCGCATCACCCAGGAGGAGATCGTCGCTGAACTCGATCGGGTGGTGAAGCTGCCCGCCATCCCCAACGCCTGGACCATGCCCATCAAGGCACGGCTGGACATGCTGAGCACCGGCATCCGCACCCCGGTGGGCCTGAAGGTCAACGGGGCCGATCTCAAAGTCATCCAGACCATTCAGCTGGACGCCGAGCGCATCCTCCAGGGGGTGCCGGGCACCCGCAGCGCCTTCGCCGAGCGGGCCGCCGATGGCTACTTCCTGGATTTCGTCCTCAAGCGGGACCAGCTCGCACGCTATGGGCTCAGCGTGGACCAGGCCAACATGCTGGTGATGACCGCCATCGGGGGCGAGAACCAGAGCACGGTCTTCGATGGGCGGGCGAGGTACTCCGTCAACGTCCGCTATGCCCGGGACTACCGGGAAAGTCCCGAAGCCTTGAAGCGCGTGCTCATTCCCACTCCCGGCGGGGCCCTGGTGCCCATGGAGGAGATCGCCGATCTGGTGTGGACCAACGGCCCGGCCATGATCCGGGACGAGAACGGACAGATGAACGGCTACGTCCTGGTGGACTTCGATACCTCCAAGGTGGATGTCGGCACCTACGTCGACCACGCCAAGGCGGCCATCGACAAGGAGCTCAAGTTGCCCGCGGGCTACAGCCTTACCTGGAGCGGCCAGTACGAGAACATGATCCGGGTGAAGGAGCGGCTGAAGCTCATCCTGCCCATCACCCTTGTGCTCATCTTCGGCCTGCTCTATGCCAACACCAAGAGCGCCTTCAAGGCCTCCGTCGTCATGCTGGCGGTGCCCTTCAGTGCCATCGGCGCCTTCTGGTTCCTGTGGGCCCTGGGCTACAACATGAGCATCGCCGTGTGGGTGGGGATGATCGCCCTCATGGGGTTGGATGCAGAAACGGGTGTGTTCATGCTGCTCTTCCTGGACCTCAGCCATGACGAGGCCAAGCAGGAAGGGCGCCTGAAGACCACGGGTGACCTCGTGGAGGCCATCATCCACGGGGCCGTGAAGCGGGTGCGGCCCAAGGCCATGACCGTCTTCGCCGCCTTCATGGGCCTGCTGCCCATCATGTGGAGCACGGGCACGGGCGCCGATGTCATGAAGCGCATCGCCGCGCCCATGGTGGGCGGCCTCGCCACCAGCTTCCTCCTCGAGCTGCTGGTGTACCCGGCCATCTACTACCTGTGGAAAAAGAAGGAGGTTGTGGCGGGGCCACCCACTGAACCCCTCCCCGCCCTTCCGTCGCCGGCTTGACGCTTACCCAACCTGCGACATTCCGTCGCAGGCTGGGCCGTTACAATGAAACCAACCCCAAGGAGCCCCCATGCTGCACATCGCCCTGCTGAGCCTGGCCGTCCTGGCCGCCCCGGCGGACAAGGCCAAGGCCGCCACCAACACCAAGGACCCCGTCTGCAAGATGACTGTGGACGCCAAGTCCAGCACCGTGGCCGTGCGCGGCCGCGAGTACCGGGTCTGCAGCAAGCACTGCGCGGCTTCGCTGCAGAAGGACCCCGACAAGTACCTGGAGAAGGACGGCTCCGTGAAGGCCGAAGCCAAGAAGTAGTCTGGGTCAGAGGCAGGCGCCCAGCACATCCAGCCAGGCCTTGAAGACGTAGGCGGTGGCCCCCCACAGGGGGGCCGCCCAGTCGTTCATGGCCAACTCCAGGCGCGGCACATCCATGGCAAGGCCGTGGCGGTCCAGCCGCTCCACCGTCCAGGGGGCGGTCAGCAGGGGAGCCAGGGGCAGCATCAGCACCCGCTCCAGTTCCCGGTCGGTGAGGAAGACCGGGAAGGGCGCTTCCCAGCGGAAGAACACCGGCGTGAACCGCACCTGGGCCTTGGCGATGCCATCCGGGAAGCAGCCCAGCTCCCAGAGTCCCTCCGTGACGCCGATCTCCTCGGCCACTTCACGCCGGGCGGTGGCGGGCAGGTCGCGGTCACCAGGCTCCACCATGCCGCCGGGGAAGGCCACCTCCCCGGCATGCCGGGGGGCGCCGAAGCCCCGCTGGACGAAGACCACCTGGCGGGCCCCGTCGGCATCCCCCCAGAGCAGCACCCCCACGGCGGCGCGGCGCCCATCTTCCGGGAGCCGTGGGCTGAGCTTGTGCGGGTTGGGGCCGAGTTGGGGCAGGCGCAGGCTCTCCTGGATGCGGGCCCAGGACACTGGCGGTGCCGCATCGGGAGGATGCCAGCCGTTCATGGCGCACTCCCTGTGCGCCACCCCTGCGGGGCGGTCCTTCGGACAGTGGCTCTCCGCTCCTGCCTCAACCTCATTTCACCTTTCCGAACACGGAGCCCTTCACCCGCTCCACCGTGTAGACCCCCCGGATGCGGCGCAGGCTGGCCATGAGCTCCACCAGGTGGGCCCGGTCGCGGGCGCGCAGGGCGATGTGGAAGAGGCCCGAGCCCTCCTCAGTGGCAGAGCCGTGGAAGCGCTGCACGTTGATGCCCACCCGCTGGATGCCTTCGGAGATGGCGGCCACCATGCCCGGGCGATCCTCCGTGGTGAGGGCGATCTCGGTGTCGTACAGCTCGGTGCCGTGCTTGCCCCAGGCCACGTTCACCCGCCGCTCGGGGTGCAGGGTGGCGGTGGTGAGCTGGGGGCAGTCGGCCCGGTGGATGGCGGTGCCGCGGCTGCGGGTGATGTAGCCGATCACCTCGTCACCCCAGATGGGTTTGCAGCAGGCCGCCAGGGTATAGAGGATGCCCGTGGTGTCGCCGACGACCACTGAATCCAGCAGGTTGGACGTGTTCTCCTTGGGCCGGGCGCGCTCGGGCTCCGGAATCAGGGGGTCGATGAGCTTGTGGACCGTGAGGCGCCCGAAGCCCAGGGCGGCGTAGGCCGCCTCCCAGCTTGGGATCTTCAGCTCGACGAGGCGTGCGTCCAGCTTGGCCTGGGCTTCCGCATCGTCCAGGCGCACGCCCATGGTGCGGGCATCCCGCTCGAGGCGCTCCCGGCCCAGGGTGATGGCGTGGGCCCGCTCCTCCTCCCGGATGAAGGCCTGGATGCGGCTCTTGGCCCCGGCGGACTTGACGAAGCCCAGCCAGTCCCGGCTGGGCTTGTGGTCGGGGCGGGTGAGGATTTCTACTCGGTCGCCGTTCTGCAAGGTGTGCTTCAGTGGGACGATGCGCCCGTTCACCTTGGCGCCCACGCAGCGGTGGCCCACCTGGGTGTGGATGGCATAGGCGAAGTCCACCGGCGTGCTGCCCTCCACCAGGCTGCGCAGGTCGCCTTTCGGCGTGAACACCTGGATGCGGTTGAAGGTGAGCTCGCCGCGCAGGTTGGCCACCAGGTCCCGGCTGTCCTGGGCGTCCTGGTGCAGCTCCACCATCTTGCGCAGGAAGGCTACCTGGTTGATTTCCAGGCGGTTGGCGATGCGCCCGTCCTTGTAGGTCCAGTGGCTGGCGATGCCGGCCTCCGCGTGAAGGTGCATCTCCTCGGTGCGGATCTGAACTTCGAACAGGTCGCCAGAGCTCATGAGCACCGTGGTGTGGATGCTCTGGTAGCCGTTCTCCTTGGGCAGGCTGATGTAATCCTTGAACTTGCCGGGCACGGGCTTGAACAGGCCGTGCACCAGGCCCAGGGCCGTGTAGCAGCTGGCCCGGTCGGGGCAGATGATGCGGTAGGCCAGCCAGTCGTGGATGTCGTCGAAGCCCTTGGCCTGGGCCCCCATCTTCTTCCAGATGCCGAAGAGGTGCTTGATGCGGCCGTAGACCTGGGCCGAAATGCCCTGCTGCCGCAGGATGGCCTGCAGGGCCCCATGCACTTCCTGGATGCCGGAGGCCAGCTTGGCGCGCTTGGCTTCCACGGCGTTGCGCAGCTCTTCGTACTGCTCGGGCTCCAGCTGCCGGAAGGCCAGGTCCTCCAGCTCCAGCCGCACCAGGCCCATGCCCAGGCGATTGGCCAGGGGCGCATACAGCTCCAGGGTCTCCCGGGAGATGCGGCGGCGCTTTTCTTCCTCCATGACGCCCAGGGTCTTCATGTTGTGCAGGCGGTCCGCGAGCTTCACCAGCAGCACCCGGACGTCCTTGCCCATGGCCACCAGGAGCTTGCGGACATTCTCGGCGTTGAGCAGGTGCCGGTCGGTGAAGGCCAGCTTGCTCATCTTGGTGAGGCCATCCACGATCTCGGCGATCTCCTCCCCGAACTGGGCCTTCACCTGGGGCAGGGTCATCAGGGTGTCTTCTACCACGTCGTGCAACATCCCGCAGGCCACGCTGGCCGCGTCCAGCCGCCAGTCCGCCAGGCTCTGGGCCACGGAGAGGGGATGGAAGAAGTAGGGCTCGCCGCTCTTGCGCACCTGGGTGGCGTGCATGTCCCGGCCCACGGTATAGGCCCGCTGGAGCAGGGCCACATCCCCGTTGGGGTGGTGCCGGAGGAAGGCGGCCTTCACCCTGTCAAAGGCGCCGTCCAGGGTGAGGCAGGACTCGTCGCCGCAGGCCGAACCTTCCCCCTCGCGGAGGATAGGTTCCGGGGCTTTCCCAGACACAGCCATGGTTGAGTGTCGCGCAGGCTCCCCTTCGATGCCAGACGGAAGTGCGGGAAACAGAGGGGAAGGATTTGATGCTGAAGGTACGGAGGGCCGTGGAGCGGAACCCGTGGACCTCCACCAGGTTCGGCCCCCTGCATGTCCCTCTGATCCGGTCTGTCCCACACTGAGGGCATGCCGCGCCGCCCCGCTCCCACCGATGGCCCCACCTTCAAGGGCTGGACCCGCCCCGGCCCGCGGCCGCCCGGCGGGGTGGACCTGGAGCCCGGCGAGACCCTGGACGGGCTCTGCGGCCACTGGCGCATCTTCCAACTGGAGAAGGGCCACCGGTTCAGCGTGGATGACCTGGTCACCGCCTGGTACGGCACCACCTGGTGCCCCCGGGCAGGCCGCATGGCCGACCTGGGCTCGGGCATCGGCAGCGTGGCCCTGGCCGCCGCCTGGCGCTGTCCCGGCGCCGAGGTGCACACCGTCGAGGCCCAGGCCCAGAGCCTGCGCCTGGCGCGGAAGAGCATCGCCTACAACGGCCAGGAAGGGCGCATCTTCCCCCGGCTGGGCGACCTGCGGGCGCCGGACCTGTTTTCCGACCAGCCGCCCTTCGACCTGGTGCTGGGCACCCCCCCCTACTGGCCCGAGGGAGACCGCCTGCCCGCCGCCCACAGCCAGGCCGTGCCCGCCCGGCTGGAAGTCCGGGGCGGCATCGAGGCCTACGCCCTCGCCGCCGCCCGCCTCTTGGCGCCGGGGGGGACCTTTGCCTGCGTCTTCCCCAACGACCAGCGTGACCGGGCCCTGTCCGCCTTGCGGGAGGCGGGCCTGCTCTGCCTCCACCGCCGGGAGGTGGTGTTCAAGGCGGGGGAACCCTATGGCCTGGATCTCTTTGCCGCCGGCCGTCGCCACGATTTTCCCCCCGACTTCGAGTCCCTGGCCCAATGCCCCGAGGTGGAGGCCCCCATTTTCATCCGGCGTGCCGATGGCAGCGTCGACCCCGCCATCGCCCGGATCAGGCTCGCCCTGGGCTTCCCCCCCGGCCTGTAATTCACCAAATTGGGGAGGCCCGACCTTCCATCCGATAAGCCCCCGAGGGCTGAGTCATGGATCGAGGGAGTTTCCTGGGAGTGCTGCTGGGGGTCACGCTGCTGGCAGTCGCCATCGGGCTGGGCCCGAACCCGCGGATCTTCTTCAGCCCGGCCAGCACCATGGTCGTGGTGGGTGGCGTCATTGCGGCCACCATGATCCGCTTCCCGCTGGAGCACGTGAGCTATGCCTTCAGCATCGCCAGCCGGGCCTTCTTCACCCGGGCCCCCGAGACCCAGGCCCTGGTGAGCCAGATCGTAGGCCTTTCGCAGCGGGCGCGGCGGGAGGGCCTGCTGAACATGGAGAAGGCCATGGATGTCGAGGGCTTCCTGGCCAAGGGGCTCCGCATGGTGGTGGACCAGGCGGACCGGGCCCACATCCACGCCGTGTTGGCGGGGGAGCTGCGCTCGACCCAGGACCGGCACCTGCAGGGGCAGGAGATCTTCCGCTTCATCGCCCTGTCGGCGCCCTCCTTCGGCATGGTCGGCACCCTCATCGGCATGGTGCAGCTCTTCGCCAGCATCAAGGACCCCACGAACATTGGCGGGGCCATGGCCCTGTCGTTGCTGTCGACGCTCTACGGCGCGGTGATTGCCTACCTGCTGGCCATCCCCATCGCCGGCAAGCTGGAGCTGCGCAGCAAGGAGGAGCTGCAGCTCAAGCAGATCATGCTGGAAGGTGTCATGGGCATCCAGGCGGAGATGCACCCGGCGGCCCTGGAGGCCCAGTTGGATGCCTTCCTGGCCCCCAAGGAGCGGGAGCGCCGGGGCCCCCGTGGGTAACCAGGCTCCGTTCCGCTTCGCCCGCCGCAAGGCGGACCTGGAGTCGCTCTGGCTGATGACCTTCGCGGATCTGATGGTCCAGTTGATGGCCTTCTTCGCGCTGCTGTATTCGTTCTCCGTGGCGGATCAGACCAAGCTGCAGCAGGCGGTCTCCTCCATCCAGAAAGCCCTAGGCGTCAAAATCGAGGCCGGGCCTGGCGATGGCATCCTGCCCGGCTCTCGGGGCATGGATCCCACCAAGGCCGAGGACCTTGAGCGGCTGCTCAACGCCGCCCAGGCGGAGGAGGGCCGCGACGTGGGCACCCGGCTCCGTTTCGTGAGCTTCCGGGGTGCCCTGATCTTCGATGAAGGCAGCGCCGTGCTCACGCCCGGCAGCGACATCCTGCTGGTCCGTCTCTCCGAGTTGGCTCTGCGCTACCCGGGCTTCACGCTGGTATGCGAAGGCTTCGCGGCCCCCGGCGAACGCGCTCGTGGCGCCGATGCTCTGGACCTGAGCGCCCAGCGCGCCATATCGGCCCAGCGCTACCTGGCGGGCCTGGGCCTGCCCCCGGAGCGCCTGGCCTCCGAAGCTCATGGCGATAGCCAGACCGAGGGGGATGGGTCCTCGCCCGAGGGCCGCGCCCTGCAGCGCAAGGTGACCTTTCGGTTCCAGCGGAAGGCGGCCCGTTAGCAAGGTCCCCAAAGGACCCTCATGGCCCCTGAGCCCGGTCCATTGATGCATTCAAGATGCAGGATTGTCGACCTTTTCCGAGTCGTGTCCAGTCGGCGCTTGAGGCGTTGGCAGATGTCGGCGTGTGGCATGGGAAACGGACCGGGCCCACGCCTGCACCTGCTGAAAAAAAACGATTTGGCCACATCCGTCGAATACCAGTTCCCTGGCCGGCAACTAGGGTGTTACCCCCATGGTGGCGTAGGTGACCCGGCCGGAAACTATTGGCATGTCCGTCCGGCCCTTGCACCTCCCCTATGACGTCGAATCCCAGCTCGTCGGCTGTGGCTGCCTGGACTGCGCGTACCTCATCGACCTGGTGGAAGGCACCTGCCTGGCCTTCCCACACCGGATCCCCGAGGCCATCCGGCAGGACCGGGTCCACCACGACTGCCCCTTCCCGGGGGATGGTGGCATCCAGTTCAAGAAGGCCGACTGCCGCTGGTCGGAAGCCCCATGACGCTCGTGGCCTGGGGTCCCACCCTGGAGACGGGCATCGATGTCATCGATGCCCAGCACCGCACCCTCTTTACTGCCATTCATGAACTGGCGGCCTCCTTCCGTGAGGGGCACGCCGCAGGAAAGGCCAAGGAGAGCCTGGAATTCCTGGCTAGGTACACCGTGGAGCACTTCCAAACCGAGGAGCGGTTCATGCGGGCCATGGGATATCCCAGCCTTGAACTGCACCGCATCGAGCACGGCCGGCTGGTGTCCAAGCTGCAGATGCTCCAGGTGAAGCAGGGCAAGGGGTACCTGGTGACGGCGGAGGTGGCGACCTTCGTGGCGGACTGGCTGGCGCACCACATCCATGAAGCGGATATGGGCTACGTGCAGTTCGCCCGGGAGCGGGTCCGGGGCTGATGCCGGGCTCCCTTCACCCGAAGCGGGCGCGCTGCGGTGTCCCACGGCGCTGGAGAGGGATTGCGGAGGAAGGCCTGCCCTTATCGCTGCTCCGTGTCTCCTTGTTGCGGTCCATTCCTCACTGAGGGCCTGACGGCGCGCTACTGGAAGCGGAGGTCGGACTGGGCCAGGGCATAGGCGAAGGCCGCCAGGGCCGCCGCATTGAAGGCGAGGTCGTCAGGCTCCACCTTGTCGAGGGTGTCGGCCTGTGAGTGATGCACGTCGAAGTAGTGGGTGGCGGCATGCTCCACGCCGATGCCCGGCACGCCCTCGCGCACCATGGGGCTCACATCCGCGCCGGAGTGGCCCAGCTGGAGGGTGACGCCGAAGGGCGCGACCTGCGGCGCCAGGGTCTTCAGCCTAGCCAGGGCAGTCGCCTTGGCCTCGGGGGTGGCCTTGGGCAGCTCCAGCTGGAAGGCCTTCACCCGCTCGCTGCCGGAGTCGGTCTCCAGGGCGGCGATGATGTCCTTGAGCTCGCCCCGGTGAGCGTCGCGGTAGGCTTGCCCACCCCGCAGGCCGTTCTCCTCGTTGGTCCACAACACCACGCGGAGGGTGCGCCGGGGCTTGAGGCCGAGGGCCTGGATGAGCCGCACCGCGTCCATGGCGATGACCGTGCCGGCCCCGTCGTCCTGGGCGCCCTGGCCCACATCCCAGCTGTCCAGGTGGCCGCTGAGCAGCACGACCTCTTCGGGTTTTTCCGTGCCAAGGATCTCGCCCACCACGTTGGCGGAGGGCGCGTCCGGGAGGGTCCTCGCGCCCATGGCCAGGTGCACCCTGAGGTGCTCGCCGCGGTCCTGCATGCGGCGCATCTGGGTGGAGGCCTCGATGGTGACGGCGGCCGTGGGGATCTTTGGAACGCCATCGACATAGTCCATGGCGCCGGTGTGGGGGGTGTCCAGGCTTACGGGTCCCACCGAGCGCACCAGGGCGGCCACGGCCCCCAGCTTCGCCGCCCGGGCGGCGCCATCATGCCGGTAGACGACCGTGTGGCCATAGCCCTTGTAGGGGACGTCGAAGAGGACGATCTTTCCCTTCACCGCATCGCCCAGCTTCTCCAGTTCGTCAAAGGAGCCCACCACCACCACGTCGGCGGTGAGACCGCCTTCGGGCGTGCCCACGCTGCCGCCCAGGCCCAGGATGTTCAGGCGGTGCCGCGTGGGCAACAGCACCTCGGCGGATTCCTGGCCCCGCACCCAGTGGGGCACCAAGACCGGCTCGGCGTGGACGTTCACCAGGCCCGCCGCCTTGAGGCGCGCCTGGGCCCAGAGGATGGCTTCGTCCAACTGCGGCGAGCCCGAGAGCCGGTGCCCGATGTGGTCGCAGAGCCAGGCGAGGTCGTTGTAGGCCCCATGGGTACGGAAGGCCTCGGCCCGCAGGCGCTCGGCCACAGGGGCAGGGCTGCTCTGGGCCCCAAGGGCCGACGCGAGGATGAAGGGCAGGAGGCAGGCGGATGGGCGCATGCCTCATCTTACTTGGCAGGTTCCGGGTACCTCAGGGCTTTTTTGCCAGGCCTTCGATCTGGGCCTTGACCGAGTCCATCAACGCATTGGGGATGGGAACACTGAGGTTGTATTGCTGGATGCGCCAGCCCGAGGGTGTCCGGGTGAGCACCCCGCTGCCCCGGCAGGGCCCCAGGTTGGGCGTGGCCAGGTCCTCATCGAACCAGGCGGTGTGGCCATCCGGCGAAAAGGTGATGGCCCGCCGGGTGGCGCGGAAGCTCCAGGCCTTGCCCCGCTGGAAAAAGGGGTGAGCCCAGACCTGGAACTGGGCCTTGGTCCAGCGCTCCGTGGCATCCGTCCCCAGGAACACAGCCCCCTCGGCCAGGTGGCTGAAGTAGCGGCCCTCGTCGGCCTGGGCCGCGGCCAGGTGCCAGTCGTCGAGGACACTGGCCACGGCCCGTTCAGCCGGAGGCTGGGCCGTGAGCAGCAGGCTTGCGCAGCAGAGCAGGGTGAGGCGCATGGCGGACTCCAGGCGGGAGATTCCATTGGAGCCCATTCTCGGGTTGTCGCAAGGGGGTGAATGGAAGTCACTCAGCCATGGTCGCCCTGGCCGCTGGGCACCCAGGAGCATGTTGCGCGGTCGAACGGGGGCTACCGCCCCGGTTGTCGCTCGACCATGACCTTGTAGGCATGACCCACCTGGCCGTAGACCACCAGGAGCAGGGGAAAGGGCCGGTTCTCGTGGTTCTTGAACTCGATGCCCGAATGCCGCTGCTGGCGGCTCAGACGATTCATCCGGATGATCTGGCTCTTGGAGGCGGAGGAGGGTGAGAAACCTGGGCCCTGCGTCACGCCGAACCGCTGGGTGATGTGCTCAGCCCCTTCGGAATGGAGCCTGGCAACGATCCGTTCCCCCGGCGCCAGAGTGAAGAGGTACATCTTCATGCCGTTGTCCTGGGCGTGTCCGTCTTCGGAGAGCGACCCAAGGGATCTGTTCAGGCGTGACTGCGCCTGGGCGTTGGCATCGGTGAGAACGGCTCCGGTGCCCCGGTCGCCCGACAGATTGGTTCCCCCGGGCTGGTTGGTCGCGGAGAAGGCGGAATCCATGGGGAGGCTCTCCGCCTCGATCAGGCGCACCTCGGCAGGCACCGGCGCCATCTGGTTGCGATCGACAGTCCTGGGTATCGCTTCCTGCGCCAGCATCGCCGTTGGGATGAGCAGCAGCATGAAGGCCATTCCAGACAGCGTGCGCATGGTACCTCCAACAACACGCAGGCCCCGCCTTTCGGAGGGGCCTGCAGGGTACGAGTCAGGCCCTAGAAGTGGAACTTGGCGCCGGCCTGAATCCAGGAGGGATTCACCCCGGTGGTGGCTGCGGCATCGGTGCCCAGCTCGGTCATTTGGACCATCAGCTGACCGGACCAGGTGGGGCTAAACCGGTATTCCAGGCCCAGGCGAGCGCCGAGCTTGGTGCCCTTTACAGTCTCGGTCTCGCTGCCGAAGCCGGCGGCCTCGGACTTCACCTTGTACTTGTTCACCGATAGTCCGGTGATGAGTTGGAGGTCCTTCCAGGGGCTGGCGATGAAGATATCCCCGGCCAGCTGAAAACTGGTGAGGCTCTGCTTCAGGCCATTGTCCTCACTGCCCGGCAGGAACTGATAGCCAAGGCTGGCGCGGAACGGGACGGTCGAGTTGCCGACGTGGCCGTTGTAGCCGAAGTCCACCACGAACCCTGTGGTGTTGTGGGTGACTTCCTTGAGCCCGTCCAGGGCGAAGGTGAGGTTAGCGCCAGCGGTCCAGGTCTTCTGGGCGTCTTGGGCCAGCAGGCTTGAGCAGCCCAGGGCGGCGCCGAGGGCCAGGATTCGAAATGGGAGTTTCATCATCATGTTGGCTCCTGACTCAGGCTAAAACTGGAGGCCAAGGCTGAAGGCCAAGGACCGGGCGTTGATGAAGTAGTTCTTTCCGCTGCCAGGCTCGGTGGTGCCGAACGCGGTGGGATCGCTGACCCACAGGACGGTCGTGCCGCCGCCCGCATTGTAAATGCCGGTGTTGAAGGTGGACACCATCTGGGTGTTGAACAGGTTGTTGATCTGCAGATCGCCGATCAGCTTCATGCGCCACAGGGCCAAAGGCACGGCGAAGTTGATCTTGAAGTCCACCTGGTAGGTGTCGTTGTAGCTGTACTGGCCCCGACCACCGTAGTACTGGGTGTAGGCCCTCGGTGCGCCTGGTGCTGGCGCTGGGAGGGAGGTGAGTCCGAGGGGGGCATTGGAAGAAGCGGTGTAGTTGTTGCCCGAGTCGTAGCGCAGTAGCCAGGAGTAGGAAATCTGGCCCTTGCCCAGGGGCAGAGAGGCGGTGAGGTAAAGGCGGGCCCGGTGGGACTGGTCCTGCAGGAGGGGCCCCGTGGCCGCGAACTGGTCATCCGAAAGCCCCAGTACTTGGGTCAGCTGGTAGCGATTGAAGTAATAGCTGGGGGGCGTGTTATCCCGGAAGGACTGGCCGGAGCCGGAGTCGCCGCCGTTGTTGTTGCCCACCAGGCGGCTATAGGTGTAGTTGCCGCCCCAGGTCCACATGGGGTTGATCTTGCCTAGCCATTCCAACTCCAGGCCGTTGTATTCACGGTTCAGCGCATCTGAATTGAAAACGTGGGTGATCTGGGCCTGCTGGTCGGGGTAGCCGCTGCCAGTGGGATCCGACAGGGTCACCAATTCGGAGGGGAGGTAGTCCGTCGAGAAGGCCCAGTCCTTTTTCCACTCCCGGTGCACGAAGGTGGCCCCAAATCGGGACCCGTTGTCGTAGGAGCGTTTGTAGTTCAGCGTCACCTCGTCCATATAGGGGGCACGGAGACCCGAATCAATGACATAGCTCTTGCTGTTGTCAAAGTACCCGAGCACATTCCCGTAGTTCGCTACATTGGTGAGGGTGGCATAGTCCACGAACCGGACGTCCTGGCCGAGGATGCCCACCCCGGGGTTCTGCAGCTCTGCGCTCCACCCACGGTTGACGCCAGCGGCATCGGCCTTCTTGATGAATGCATCGGTGAAGCCGGTGGTGAAGTCACCGTTGAACCGGGCGGCCGTCAGGGTGAAGAGGTGCTTGCTGTTTCCCTGCAGGTCGTAACGCAGCTGCAGGCGGGGAGAGATGTCGCTGGCCTTCCCCAGTTCCACGCCATCGGTGTCCTTGACCCCAAGGCGGTCATAGCGGAGGCCCACCATGAAGTTCCAGTGGTCGTTGATGGTCCACTGGTCGTTGAAATAGAGCGAGTCGGTGCGATTCCGGGTGGTGCCATCGACCCCGGAGTAGGCCACAACGCTAGGGGCGGCCCCCCGCAGGTAGCTGCCATCCAGGCGGTTCACGCCAGTAGTTGAGTTCGGGATATTGTTCATGACCTGGAACAGGTAGGAGTTGTTGCCGGCGTTGTAGTAGGCGCCACCCACCCGGAAATACTGGTTCTTGAGACCGGCGGCACGGGAGGTCCCGCGCACGGACTCGTAGTACTCGTAGCCGAAGTCCATCTCATGGCTGCCCGCGAGATCTGTGAAGTATTTGACATTCACATTCCCGCTGCGGTTGTTGCGAGCATCGGGGGTCGGGGAGATGCCCAGGCCGAAGCCGACCCCGAAGCCCGACCGCTGCAGGGCGGCCGTGCGGCCGCCATAGATCAGCAGACCCTCGCCGGTGCCGTAGGCGGGATCGCCCGAGGGGAAGACGGTCTCAGAGTCCAGCCGGTTGTAGCGGGCCTCCACGAAGAGGCGGCTGCTGAGCACGCCCCGGTAGCCCAGGCCGAAGACCTTCTTGTCCGTGGTCTGCTTGCCCAGGGCGGCCAGGCGGCCCAGGTAGTTGTCACCGTCCCCGAAGGGATTCCGGTTGTTCAGGGTCGAGAGGGACTTGGTGAAACTGAAATCCACCGTGTGGTCCGGCGTGATGGAGCCGGTGATCTTGCCCTCGTAGTAATCAAACTCCCGAACGCGGGTGTAGGGCGCGCCGGAATCAAACTTGGTCCAGGTGTACCCGGCCGGACCGGCAAGGGTCAGGTTGTCCACGGCGGTGATGCCAGCTGTGACGGAACGCACGGCCGATGAAGGCCAGGGGTTCCCAATCTTGAAGGCGTCCGAGGTGGAAGGCGTCAGGATGGTGCCAAAACTGAACCAGATCCTGTCCTTCCAGATCGGGCCCGAGAGTGCCACCTGGTAGTCGCGGTTCAAGTTGTCGTTGGTCTCCCCAGGCTGGGAGGTGTAGGAGGGATTGTGGGCATTCCAGGAATCCCTCGAGAGGGTCGCACGAATGCTGCCCTCGAACTGGTTGCCGCCCGTCTTGGTGACGACATTCACGGAACCACCCAGGGCGCGGCCATTGCGGGCGTTGAGGGGCGAGAGGATCACCTGGACGTCCTCGATGTTGTCCTCGATGACGAAGGTGCCCGTCAGGTCGCCCTGGTAGTCATCCTTCACGTCCACGCCGTTGACACGGTAGTTGGTGTTCTGAGTGGCGCCGCCCCGGACGCTGAAGGAGCCGCCGCGACCGGTGGTAAGGCCTGGCGCCAGATCCGCAGCTCCGGTGAAGCCGCGGTTGGCGGCGGGCAGCGCCAGCAGGTCCTCGGAGGAGTAGTTGGTGGAGGCCTTGGTGTCGGACTTGTCCACGGTGGCCGCCGTAGCGACCACTTCCACCACGGCTGCCGCGGTCGTTACCGGTGTCATCACCAGGTCCTGGGCCATGGCCGCACCCACACCCAGGCGGATGTCCTTGGCACCGGCCGTCACGAGGCCTTCCTTCACGACGGTGACCTTGTAGTTGCCCGGAGGCAGCAGGGGGGCCCGCCACTCACCGTTGGCATTGGTGCGCACCACACGGGGGGCGAACAGGGCCGGGGATTCGATGGTGACCGTGGCGCCGACCACGTAGGCGCCCTTCGCATCCTTTACTTGGCCCGAGAGGGAACCGCTGGTGGCCTGGGCGATCAAGGCGCTGCCGGACACCAAGGCCATTGCCACCGCAGACCCGCCGAGAATGGATTTGATTCGGAACATGGCTGTTTATCTCCTATAAATCAGGTCAAACCGCAGTGGAGGAAGGTCAGAAGCGGAAGGTGTAGCCGATCTCGAAGTGCAGGGCATTCCGCTTCTGCTCGTCGAGCCGGTCCCCGGCATAGACCAGGTGGGATCCAGGCACGTTGGGATCGCCGGCCACGATGGCCGAACCGGGGGCGTGCCTGAAGTTGATGGCGGTGTAGGAGAGCGAGATCAGGTTGAATTCGAAGGCCGAATCCGGATTGATCCGGTAGGACACGCCCACGAAGGGGCTGACCGAAAGCACGCTCTTGGTGGGCGTGCCGTTGTAGGTGTCCTCGTAGGTGGCATAGCCGGTATCGGACACGTCGCCGATGTACTCGTGGCGGAACCGGGCGCTGCCCACCTGGAGCCCCGCCTGCCAGGACCAGTCCGCCTGGAAGTGCCGTTCGTAGCTGAACCGCGCATTCACCTGGTTAAGCGAGTTCTTGCGGCTGTCGACCGAAAAATCGGGATCCGCGGCGGGCATGCCGGCAGCCGGGGCATCGTAGGCGGCGCGGAACTGGCGACCCGGCTTGTAGTAGTAGCCCAACTCGCCGTTAAGGGTCCCCCAGTCAAACCCGTACCTCAGGTTCAGGCCGAAGCCGAAGGCGGAGGCCTGGAGGTGGTCGTCGGTGTTCAGCCCGTTTGCGATTCGGAACTTGAAATCAAAGCCGACACCCTTGTCCTGGGCGACGAGCAGGGAGGAAGCAAGGACGAGCAGAGCGGCCACTCGGCCCATGGTGTGTTTTCCACGAATCATGGTGTGTTGCTCCTACAAAGGTGCGGCGAGGCCGCAGGGGAACGGAAGCCGGATTCCTGCCGTGGGGGGCGGCGGAATCCATGGGGAACAAACCGAATCACGTTAGACATCCACTCACTCATCTATCCAAAGGCCATCCCGAGAACCCAGTGGGTGGTCGGGGAGGATGCATGAAGGAGAAAGACCAAATGACAGGAATGGCGGAAACCTACCATGCAAGACTAGGTAGAGATCAAAAAGTAAGGAAAAAGTTGGGAACCTTTACAAAATTCACGGCATTCGCCTCGTCATCTTTAAGAAAGGTTCTTCTTGAATGGACGACTTCCGCCCGTGTGTCCTTGCCCACTTTCGCCTTGGTCGAGGCGTGCCTGCTGGGTCTGCCCAAACCCAGAGCTGTCCAACCCTCGGGCGGTGGGTCCCCTTGCTTTCTCCCGTCCTTTCAATGGGTTGGAATCTTCGGGGAATGCCCAAACAAACGTAACGGCCCGGGTCCGAAGACCGGGGCCGTTACGTGTACTCCAGATTGCTACTGTTTCAGGTGGAGCAGGTTACCAGTGGTGTTGAAGTCATCCGAGTGGTTGGTGATGAGTCCGCCGCTGGAGAAGGCCGCCCAGTGGAAGTGGGGATTGGCGCCGCTCCAGGGGGTGCGGGAGGTGTTGTTCGAGCAGTTGGTGTAGTCGGTGAAGTGGTTGGTGCAGCTGAACACTAGCTTTCCGGGATTGGCGGCATTGTCAAGGGACCCCTGGCTGCCGAAGGTGCCTTCGTGGTGAGCCACCACCAGCTTGAAGGCGATGCACGCGGAGGGTCCCGCCTGGTAGATCAGGTCATAGGTGAAGGTCCCGTTGGCGTAGAGGTGATAGAAGCTGCCGAAGTTGTTGCCGCTGGCATCAGGCGTCCCGATCCACTGCCAGGTGCCCACCAGGCGGCTGTCGAAAGTTGGGGCCGCGGCGCTCACGGTGATGGCGGCGGTGCCGGTCTTGCCGTCCTTGGCGGCAGAGATGGTGCTGCTGCCGGCGCCGGCCCCGGTGACGATCCCATAGTTATCCACCGTGGCCGCGGCGGTGTTGCTGCTGGACCAGACCAGGGTGGTGATGGGGACGATGTTGGCGGTGCTGCCGTCGGAGTAGTGGCCCACCGCCGCGAGGTTGAGGGTGTTGCCGGCGCTCAGGGTGGCGCTGGCCGGGCTGAGGGTGATGGAAGAGAGGATCGGGGTGGCGGCGGTCACGGTGACGGCGCAGGTGGCGCTCTTGCCACTGGCCGAGGCGGTGATGGTGGTGGTTCCGGCGGCGACAGGGGTGACCATGCCCAGGGTGCTGACGGTGGCCACGGCTGGCTGGCTGGACGTCCAGATGACGCTGCCGTTGTAGCCGGAGGAGCCCGTCCCATCCGACCACAGCGCCGAGGCGGCGATGTCCCGGAGCTGGCCCATGGCCAGGGTCATGCTCGTGGGGTTGAGGTCGATGCCCACCAGGGTCCGGGTGGCCAGGTTCACCGTGACCGGCACCGTGGCCTGCACCCCGCCCTTGGCGGCTGTGATGGTGGCATTGCCCGCGGCGACGGCCGTCACGAGACCGGCGGCGTTCACGGTGGTCACCGCCGGGGCGCTGGAGGTCCACGTCACCTGGCTGTCGTAGGCCACAGTGGTGCTGCCGTCGGAGAAATGGCCCGTGGCCTGGAGGTCCACCGTGCTTCCCACATTGAGGGTGGGAGCTGCCGGTGCCAGGGTGAGGGAAGTGAGGGTGGGGGTGGCTGGTGGTGGCGCAGGGGTGCCGGAGCCGGAGCCGGACCCGCCGCCTCCGCAGGCCCAGAGGGCGGCCAACGCGACGAGTGCCGCTGTGGGAATGAGGGACGCGAATCGCAACAGGCTGGGGGGACGGCGCATGGAGACCTCCTGGGGGATGGATTCACCATCCGCAGGGAAACCCGTCTCGGGGAGGTTCGCTTTTGGGAAAGGGGTTGGGCCACCCCCCCACCCCGCATCAACCCGGAGGCGTTCCCGGGTGCCAGACCCGCACCCGCATCCGCCCCCGCGCGTCGGTCTGCAGTACCTCCCAGGCCAGGGGTCCGCTTTGGCCCCTTGGGGTTTCCCCTGGGCCCAGGTTGAAGGCGGCGTCGTCCAGTTCCCAGAGCCCCAGGGGCAGGCGGGGCTTGGGCGGCTCGGGGGTGCCGGGGTGGGCATCCACGACCCGCACGGGGCCCCTGGGATCGCCGTAGCTGAGGAGGGCTGGATCAACCAGGGCGACCACCAGGCCGGCGTACCCCGGGCCGAAGCGGTTCCCGATGCGGCCACGATCAAACCCCCAGGGCGGGCGCACCTCCAGGCTGAAGAAGCGGCCGGGCTTCCTGGTGTCGGCCACCGTGAGCCACTGGGGATCGGCACCCGGGGCCCGGCAGGTGGGCGACAGCCAGCCTTCCCAGGTGGCCTCGACCACCTCTACGTGAAGAACTGCGTGGCGGTAGCGGCCCCGGTACCAGAGCTCGGATCGCACCCAGGCCATGGGCTGCGAGGGGCTGTAGCCGGTGTCCTCCACCCAGGGGCCTTCCTTCGGATGGGAGCGGTCCCAGCCCCGGTACTGGCCGCCGTCCATGAGCCCCCAGATGCCGGCGGTGAGGGTGCCGCCCCGCTCCAGGTAGAGGTCGTCCACCCGGTGCTCGCCCATGGCGTGGAAGGCTTCGTGCACGATGTTGCCCAGGGGCACTTCCTCGCTCAGGAAGAGCAGGGGCCAGCGGGTCTCCTCGTCCCAGGGCAGGGGCATGAGCAGGCTCACGGCCTTGAGGTCGGCCTCATCGGCGGTGACGGACTGGGGGTGGCCCGGCGTGAAGATCCACAGGTGGTCGGGCTTGCCGTCGGGCGTGGGTTCGCCGGTGCGGTTGTCCACCCGGTCGCAGTCACCCCAGGCCTGGTCCCGCAGACGCGCCAGCACCCAGCGGGCCATGGCCGGCTTCTGCGCATCCCGGCGCGGCGGGGGGAATGCGTCGGTTTCGAGCCTCTGGAGGCGCCCCTCCACCAGGAGCAGGGCCCCCTTGCTGACTTCGTAGAGGTAGTTCGCCGCGCTGGCCACCCCTGGTTCCCGCGAGAAGAGGCGGGTGCGGAGCTCGGCATCGGACACCGTGGCCGCCTCGTCCGTGAAGGCCAGCCGCACCAGGACGACCGCCTCGGTGTGAAAGGCGGGCTCCCGGTGGAGGACGATGGGCGCGGTCCAGGCCTCGGCGGGCACCAGGTCGCGCTGCCAGCCGTCCTTCTCCACGGCCAGCACCTCGTCCGAGGTCGGCAGGTCGAGCTGGAACCGGCCCTGGTCATCCGTCGTGGCGACCGGAAGGGGGACGACGGGCGTGATATGGCGAAGGCGGTCGGGGTACACCCGCACCCCTGCGAGGCCCAGCTGGCCATCGGAGACGCGGCCTTCGACACGGTGGTAACCAGCGGGGAGTCGGTGCCGGACGGCCTGCAGCCACAACAGCCCCGCCACCAGCAGGCCGGACGCCAGCAGCGCCAGGGCGGCCCGATGTCGGGGCAGCGTCATGCCTGGACGAGTTTCTGGAGGTGGGCCAGGCGGGTGAGGAGGGCCACCCGCCGGCGGGTCTCGGGCGCCACCAGGGGCTTCTCGAGGGCGTCGGCTACGGGTTCCTGGAGGCGGGACCAGGTCTCCAATTCGCCGGGGTTGTGGAGAAGCAGGATGGGCATGTCCCGCAGCTCCTCGGACTCGTGCACGGCCACGGCCAGGGCCTGGGCGCTGCCTTCCAGGAGGTCCGTGTCCAGCACCATCACGTCCGGGCGATGGGCCATGATCTGGGCCCGAGCCTGGCCCTCACCCTGGGCTTCAAGGAAGGTCGCCTGGTCCTTGCCGTAGTGGTTCTGCACCTGGGAGCGCACCAGAGAGCTGCTGGACACCACCAGCACCTTGGGCCGCGCGGCAGCCGGTGTGCCTGCCCGCAGGGCCAGGGCCCGGATCCGCAAGTGCGTCTGCACCCGCACCTGCAACAGCAGGGTGTTGGCGGGCTTGCGGATGAAGTCGTCGGCGCCGGCCGCGTAGCTGCGGTCCTTGGCGTCCCGGCTGAGGGCCGTGAGCACCAGCACGGGGACGGCCGCCGTCAGGGGATCGGCCTTGATCAGCTCGCAGGCCTTGAACCCATCCATGGAGGGCATGACGGCATCCATGATGACGAGGTCCGGCAGGGTCTGGCGCATGCGGTCCAGGGCTTCCTGCCCATTGGCGGCCACCAGGACGCGGTGGCCCAGGGGGCTCAGCTGGGCCTCGATCTGCCGCCGCTGGAGTGCGTTGTCCTCCACCATCAGGATGGACATGGGGGACGTGAACTGGGACAAGCGGGCTCCTTGGCACTCGTGACTTGAGGGTAAGAGGCCTATCGGTTCGGATCAACCATGGAAGAAGTTCCGGGCTTGGGAAAAGCCCGCAGACAGCGGCGGATTCCAACAGTACAATGGTGGGTTCGAGGTTCCTCAGTGTCTGATCCCGCCCTCATCCGCAACTTCTCCATCGTTGCCCACATCGACCACGGCAAGTCCACCCTGGCGGACCGCCTGCTGGAGCTGACCAAGACCATCGCCGGGCGGGACATGCAGGCCCAGATCCTCGACGACATGGACCTGGAGCGGGAGCGGGGCATCACCATCAAGGCCCACGCCGTCACCCTGAAGTACCTGGCCTTGGACGGGAAGACCTACACGCTGAACCTCATCGACACCCCGGGCCACGTGGACTTCACCTACGAGGTGAGCCGGAGTCTGGCGGCCTGCGAAGGCGCCATCCTGGTGGTGGATTCCACCCAGGGCGTGGAGGCCCAGACCCTGGCCAACACCTACCTGGCCCTGGAGAACGGTCTGGAGGTGTTTCCCGTCCTGAACAAGACCGACCTCCCCAGCTCCGACCCCGTCCGGGTGCTGGAGCAGATCGACACGGTCATCGGCCTGGTGGACACCGCCCATGCGGTGAACGTCAGCGCCAAGACCGGGGAGAACTGCGGGGCGGTACTCGAACAGATCGTGAAGTGCATCCCGGCCCCCCATGGCGACCCCAAGGCCCCGCTGCAGGCCCTGGTCTTCGACTGCTACTACGATGCCTACCGCGGCGTGGTGAACCTCATCCGGGTCATGAACGGCACGATCAAGGCGGGTGACACGATCCGGTTCATGTCCACCGGCAGCGAGCACCGGGTGGACGAGATCGGCATTTTCGATCCAAAGATGGACAAGCAGGCGACGCTCTCCGTGGGCGAGGTGGGCTACCTGGTGGCCAACATCCGGCAGCTGGTGGACGTGAAGGTGGGCGACACCGTGACCCACGCCGTGACCCTCACCACCAAGCCCGCCACCGAGATGCTGAAGGGCTTCAAGGAAATCCAGCCCGTGGTCTTCGCGGGGATCTTCCCCACCTCCAGCGATGACTTTGAGAACCTGCGCAATGCCATGGACAAGCTGCGGCTCAACGACAGCAGCTTCACCTATGAGCCGGAAACCTCCACCGCCCTTGGCTTCGGCTTCCGCTGCGGCTTCCTGGGGCTGCTCCACATGGAGATCGTGCAGGAGCGCCTGGAGCGGGAATTCGACCTGGACCTCATCACCACCGCCCCCAGCGTGCGCTACCACGTGCACCTGACGGATGGCTCCGAGGTGTCGGTGGACAACCCCACCAAGCTGCCGCCCCTCCAGAAGATCGCCAAGATCGAGGAGCCCATCATCGAGGCCACCATCCTCACCCGCACGGACTTCGTGGGGGGCCTGATCAAGCTCTGCGAGGAGCGCCGGGGCCTCCAGCAGAAGCTGGAGTACGTGAGTCAGGACCGCGTGATGCTGGTCTACGAACTCCCCCTGAACGAAGTGGTGCTGGACTTCTACGACAAGCTCAAGTCCACCTCCAAGGGCTATGCCAGCTTCGACTACCACATGAAGCACTACACCGAGTCGGACCTGGTGAAGATGGACATCCTGGTGAACGCCGAGCCCGTGGACGCCTTGTCGATCCTGGTGCACCGGGCCAAGAGCCAGGCCCTGGGGCTGGCGCTCTGCCAGAAGATGAAGGAAGTCATCCATCAGCAGATGTTCGACGTGGCCATTCAGGCCGCCATCGGCAGCAAGATCATCGCCCGCACCAACGTGAAGGCCCGCCGCAAAGACGTGCTTGCCAAGTGCTACGGCGGCGACGTCAGCCGCAAGAAGAAGCTGCTCAACAAGCAAAAAGAGGGCAAGAAACGCATGAAGTCCATCGGGAATGTGGAGATCCCGCAGGAGGCGTTCCTGGCGATCCTGAAGGTCGAGAATTAAAAATTGGCAGGATTAACAGAATTGAACCTGCATGGCCGGGGTTTGGAATACAGGGTCGTCCGGTCCCAGCAGTCGTCCTCCGAGCGGGCTACCCGACCTTGTCGTCGTCCTTGATCTCGCCGGCCTCGATGAGGTTCGCGAGGAGTCGCTGCAACTCGTCATCGCCGATGACTCCCCGCCGCTGGAAGAGGCGGATGAGACCCAGCACGAGGGTCCGGGTCTGGTAGGACTCGAGGCGGCGCGTGGTCTGCAGGGCTGCGCGGGAGTGCACCAGGTCGGGGTTCGCCGCCGGTGGCGGCTCCGCCGGGCGCCGGTTGGGGGTGGGTTCGAAGAGGCCGAAGGGATCGATGTTGATGGGCTGGGTCGGCGACGCTGGATGGTCGAAGAAGGGATCCGGGGGAAACCCCGTCGGATGAAGGGGCCCTGGCAGAGGTGTCGGCATGGCCAGGGGGGCCAGGTTGAAGGACACCGGCAGGGCATCGTCCTGGTCGGTGGCTCCCCCGAGGTCCACGGTCAGGGCGCCGATGGGCGCCTCCTCCAGGCGGCGGTAGAGGTCCGCAATGGTCTTGCGCAAGGCGCTGTGCGAGGCCACCACGGGTTCGATGTGCAGCCCCGAGGCGAACCGGGCACTGTCGATGGCATTGAGGTCAGAGGGATCCGACATGGCCAGCACGAGGGACTTGGGCTCCTTGGTGGTGATGGGCAATACCGTGAACTGGTCCGCCAGGCGGTGGGGCACCAGCTTGAGGATCTGGGGGGGGATGTCCACCATGCGCACATCCATCTGGGGCACGCCGGTCTGGTGGCTCAGGAAATCCATCAGGACTTCCTCGGTAATGTAGCCCAGCGCCACCAGGTTGCTGCCCAGCCGGCCCCTGGCGATCTTCTGGTGGGTGATGGCACTCTGCAACTGGGCCGGGGTGATGAGCCCGCCCTCCACGAGTAGTTCCCCCAGCCGTTTGGTCGGTTGTTGCATAGGTGATTCCAGGCCTTCTGTTGCTGCACAGAGGGTCTTCTCTAAGGTAACTTTATTCAAGTCTTTTATACAGACGGGGGGGGCATGACTTCGGAGGATCTATGGCGGGCCGCCCTGCATGATTTCAACAACCTGCTCGCGGGCGTGCAGGGTGTGTTGGATCTGAGTGACCCCCGTCTGCCACTGGACGTGCGCAACCGGCAGCGCCTCGAATACACGCTGGAGGACGGGAAGACCCTCATCGGCATGGCCCGCTCCCTCGCCCTTGGACGCCATCCAGACTCGGACCAGATCCCATGGAAGGCCTGGAAGGCCGGGCTGGAAGACCGTTTGGAAGCCCTCGGGACCCTCTATCGGTGCCCCGTCGAAGTGGTCGAGGCAGGGGCCGATGGGTACGGTTGGCCAGCCCCCCTCTTGCAGGACTGGGCCGTGGCCTTCACCCGCCAGGTCCTGCCCTGGGCAGCCCCAGGGCCCTTGAGCCTGGAGGCCTCCGCAACAAATGAGGCCTGGGTGCTCACGTGGCTGGGGGACACGCCGCTTCCGGTGGCCCTGAACCCAGAACTGGCAGCGGACGCACCCCGAAACCTGCCCTCATACTGGTTGCGGGCCACCAAGGAACGGTTGGGCCTGGCCGTGGAAGCAACCCCTCGGGGTCTGGTGATGAGGATGGGACGCCCATGAGAGTTCTGATTGTAGAAGACGAAACCCGGACGGCCATGGAACTCCAATCGGGCCTGGAGGCCTCCGGGGTGGAGAGCGTGGTGGCAGCCAGCGGAGAAGCGGCCCTGCAGGCGCTCAATGCTGACCGCTTCGACGCCATGGTGGTGGATGTGATGCTGCCCGGCATGTCCGGGTTGGCCCTGGTCCGGGGCTTGAGGGCCGGCGGGCGCACGACTCCTGCGGTTTTCCTGTCGGCCAAGGGCAACCTGGAGGACCGACTGCAGGGCCTGGAAGCCGGTGGGGATGACTACCTCGCCAAACCCTACAGCATCCTCGAAGTGGTGGCGCGCCTCCGCTCCATCACCCGCCGGTTCGAGGTCTCCCCCGCGGGCAAAGTGCGGCAGATCGCCGACCTCTCCTGGGACCCGCAGACCCGGAGGATCACCCGGTCTGGGGACCGGATCGACCTCACCCCCAAGGAATACGCCATCATGACGCTGCTCATCGAGCACGCCGGCGAGGTGGTGGCCCGCAGCCAGATGGTGCAGGCAGTCTGGGGCATCCACACCGCGGTGGATCCCAATGCCGTGGATGTGCAGATTCTCCGCCTTCGGCGCAAGGTGGATGACCCCTATCCCATCAAGCTCATCCACACCTTGCGGGGGGTGGGCCTGCTGCTGGAACCCCGTGACGAAGCATAGCGGGAGCATTCTCCGCAAGCTGCAGATAGGGTTTGCACTGTCGGCGGTGGTGCTGGCGGGCCTGCTGGCCCTGTTCATGGACCACGCCCTCCATCGCGCCATGCACCTCGATGACATGGCGGACATGCAGGGCCACGCCAAGCTCCTCCAGGAGCAGCTGGCTTCCGGGAATCCCCTGCGCAGCCCGCGGAGCACGGCGCGGCCCGAGAAGGTGGATTGGCGCGTCGTCGACAACGCCGGCCACATCCTCGCCCAGAGCCCCGACCTGGAAGGCTTTCCCGCCCTGCCCCTGACCGGCCCCAGCGAAGAGATCCAGGTGCTTCAGGTAGGTGGTGAGGTCTTCTCCCTCCTGGTCCGCCCCTGGTCCAGGCAGACGGAATGGGGACAGATCCAGCTGGTGATCAACCAGACCCATGCGGCGATCCTGGCCAGGCAGTTCCGGCACACCCTCGTGGTGGGGGTCCTCCTGGCCGCCCTGGCGGCAGCGCTGCTGGCCCGCATCATCGCCCGCTGGGGCCTCGCCCCCCTGGGGGCCCTGATCCAGGAGACGGCCGCCATCAACAGCCGAAACCTGGAGCGGCGGCTGGCCACGGAAAACTTCCCAAGGGAGCTCCAGGAGCTGGTGGCCACCCTCAACACGGCCCTGGCCCGCCTCCAGACGGCCTTCGAGCGGCTGGGCAACCTGGGGGCCGAGCTGGCCCACGAACTGAGGACGCCCCTGCAGAACCTGCGGAGCACCCTCGAAAACCGCATTGTCCAGGCCGGCACCCGCCCGGTGGCGGTCTCCGAGTTGGGCATGATGGTCGAAGACTGCGACCGGATGGCGGCTCTCATCGAGCAGATCCTGTTCATCGCGCGGGTGGAGCATTCCCCGACGGGACTGACCCGGGACCTGCTCTCCCTGCGCGCAGTGTTCGAAGAGGCCCACGGCTTTTTCGAGGCCGCCGCCGAAGAGGCGGGCATCGACCTCCAAGTCGAAGGCGAGGCCGGAGTTCAGATCCGGGGGGACCACCTCCTCCTCACCCGGGCCGTCCACAACCTCCTGTCCAATGCCCTCCGGCATACTCCCAGAGGGGGATGGGTGAAGTTGGCTGCCAAGGAAGTCGCAGCCGAGGTGGAGCTGTCGGTGGAAGACAACGGTTCAGGCATCGACGAAGCCTGGGTCTCCCGGCTGGGCACCCCCTTCGTGCGACCCCCCGAAGCCCGTCCCACCGAGGGGCATGGGCTCGGCCTCGCCATCGTGAAGCAGGTGGCCACCATGCTGGGGGGCCGGATGAGGGTGGAAAGCCAGGTGGGCAGGGGCACCCGGGTGGTCCTGGTGCTGCCCAAGGCTTCACAGATCTAGCAGAATAACGTAAGGTTACCTGTTGGATTGATGCGTTTGGAGAGGTCATGCCCACCGGGACCCGTATATTGATGACCGTGGCATCAGCTTGCCTCGCGGCGGCGGGCCCGGTGGGCGACCCCACGACGCCGCCCTCGGCGGTGGTGGAGGTGACCGCCACCCGGTTTCCCGAGGATCCAGCCAAGGTGCCCGCCTCGATCACGGTCATCACGGCGAAGGAACTGGCCGACCGGGGCGTCACGGACCTCCGCAGCGCCTTGGCCCTGGCCGCAGGCGTCTTCGTCGCGCCGGGCGGCGATGGCGGTCCCGCCAGCAGCGTGCCGGAGTTCTGGGGGCTGAAGGAGTTCGATGCCTTCCTGCTGGTGGTGGATGGCGTGCCCTGGGGCGGGGCCTTCAATCCAGCTCTAACAGCCCTGGACCTGGAAAACGTGGAGCGCATCGAGGTGCAGCGGGGTGCCGCACCCGTCATGTATGGAGCGACCTCCTTCGTGGGGGTCATCCAGGTGATCCACCGGCTGCCGGGTGAGACCCAGGGCTCGGCCAGGCTGTCCGCCGGCAGCCACGGCAGCGGCGGGGGTGCGCTCACCCTCCGGCTGCCCAAGTGGTCCTCGGTGGATTCCAGCCTCACGGCGGACTTCGCCAAGCAGGGTTTCGACGACCCCCGCACTTCCTTCCAGCGTGGCCATGTCCTGTGGCGCAACCGGGCCGACCTGGGCGGTGGCATCCTCCGCTTCGACCTGGATGCCTCCGCGGTGGACCAGGACCCCGCCAGCCCCCATCCCCGCGCGGGCAAAGCGCTCAGCCCGGACGTGCCCCTGGACGCCAACCACAACCCCGCCGGTGCCTACCTCAACGACCGCCGGGCCACCATCACCCTGGGGTGGGACCAGCAGGCCGGATCGGCCCTGTGGTCCACCCTCCTCGCCACCTCCCGCTCCCGGCAGGACGCCTTCCGCGGCTTCCTGCTGGGCCCCTCCACTGCCGACCCCAATGCCAACGGCTACCGGGAACGCATCGACACCACGGACGTGTACTTCGACAGTCATCTGGCCTGGACGGACCTGCCGGGCCTCAAGGTGGTGGGGGGTATCGACCACCTGCACGGCCAGGGCACCGGCAGGGGGGGCGATTTCGACTACTTCGTCAACCTCGACGGCTCGAATCCTCCGGCCAGCGCCACCCTGCCGCCGGCGGCGGACATTCGCATCGACGACCGGCGCGACTTCTCGGGGCTCTACGGTTTCGCGGAGTGGACCGTCCTGCCGCGCCTGGTCCTCGAAGCTGGCCTGCGCCTGAACCGGACCGTGGAGACGCGCCGCGCCTTCACCCTCGACTTCGCCAGCGGCAGCCTGGACGGGGGACAGGATGAGCGCAGCCTGACGCGCCTCACCGGCAGCGCCGGGCTCACCTGGACCGCCTGGCAGGCCGGGGCCGACCGGGTGAACCTCTTCGCCAGCTACCGCACCAGCTACAAGCCAGGGGCCATCGATTTCGGCCTGGACAGTACCCCCGGCATCCTCAAGCCGGAGCGCGCCGAGAGCTACGACCTTGGCATCAAGTCCCGGCTGCTCGAAGGCCGGCTTGACCTGGAGCTGAGCGCCTTCCGCATGGACTTCCGCAACCTCGTGGTCTCCCAGAGTCAGGGCGGCCTGCCGGTGCTGGTGAACGCCGGCACCGAGCGGTTCCAGGGCCTCGAGCTGAGTGCCGACTACCGCCTGCGGTCCACCTGGACCCTGCGCGGCGCCTACAGCTACCACGACAGCCGCTTCCGGGACTACGTCCAGGACTTCGATGGCACCCCCACCCAGCTCGCGGGCAAGCGGCTGGAGATGTCCCCCTATCATCTGGCGGCCCTTGGCCTGGTCTTTGCCCCGGTCCGCGGGTTCACGGGCTCCCTGGAGGCCCGCTACACCGGGGGCGTCTTCATGGACAAGCGCAACCGTGCGCCCTACGGCGGCTACAGCACCTACGCCAGCAGCCTGGGCTACCGCACCGCGCAGTGGGACTTCCGCCTGACCGGTCAGAACCTCACGGACCGCCGGGATCCCGTGGCGGAGAGCGAGCTGGGCGATGCCCAGTACTACCGTCTGCCCGGGCGGCGGGTGGAGGCCTCCCTCGGCTTCCGGTTCTGACGGCTGCCCCCTGGAGATCCCCGGTTTGGCACCCTCTGCACCCTGAGGTGTGGCCTGGAAGTCCGCCGTGACTGGTCCCCCCCGACCGTTACAATGGTCGATTCGGGAGTGCCATGAAGTTCCACATCCAAACCTGGGGCTGCCAGATGAACGACCACGATGGCGAGAAGCTGTCGGGGCTGCTGTCGGCCGACGGCTTCGAGGCGGTGGACAGCGCCGAGGAGGCCGAGCTGGTGCTGCTGAACACCTGCTCCATCCGCGAGAAGGCCGTCCACAAGGTGTATTCGGAGCTGGGGCGCCTGCGCGAGGAGAAGCAGCGGCGGCCGCTGCTGGTGGGCGTGACGGGCTGCCTGGCCCAGCAGGAGCAGGCGGCGCTGTTCAAGCGGGCCCCCCACATCGACTTCGTGCTGGGCACCATGGCCTTGAAGCAGCTGCCCCGTCTCGTCGCGGCAGCCCAGGCGGGGAAGGCGCGGGTGATGGACACGGGGGAATACCCGGACAACCACCTGTTTCCACCCTCAGTCACCCGGCGTCGCGACACCGCCAAGGCGCTGGTGACCATCACCGAGGGCTGCAACCACGCCTGCACCTACTGTATCGTCCCCACCACCCGTGGGGTCGAGCGGCACCGCCCCTATGGAGATGTGCTCGCGGAGGTGCGCGGGCTGGTGGCGGCGGGCTACCGCGAGGTGGAGCTGCTGGGCCAGAACGTCAACAGCTATGCCGGGGGCTGCACCTTCGCCGACCTGCTGGACCGGGTCTCCGAGGTGGAAGGCCTTGAGTGGATCCGCTTCACCACCAGCCACCCCATGAACTTTACGCGCGAGCTGGCACGGGTCCTGGTGCGTAACCCCAAGGTGGCGCCGTTCCTCCACCTGCCCCTGCAGAGCGGCAGCGATCAAGTGCTCAGGCGGATGCTGCGGGAATACACGGTGGGGGAGTACCTCGAGCGATTGGGCTACCTGGGCGAAGGTCGGCAGCGCATCTGTCTGAGCACCGACTTCATCGTCGGGTTTCCTGGCGAGACGGATGATGATTTCGAAGCCACCCTGCGGGTGCTGGACGAGGTGGCCTTCGACGGTTCCTTCAGCTTCATCTACTCACCCCGGCCCGGCACCGCTTCCCTGCGCCTGAAGGATGACCTGCCCCTGGTCGAGAAGTCGGCCCGGCTGGCCCGCCTGCAGCAGCGGCAGACGGAGCTCACCCGCGCCAGCAACGCGCGGTTCGTGGGGCGGGAGATTCCCGTGCGCGTCGAGACCCATGGACCCAACGAACACGGCTGGTGGCTGGCCCGCAGCGGGGAGTGGAAGACTGTGCACCTGCAGGTGGGGCCAGGCCGCGAGCTGCCGTTCGGTGAGCTGGTGCAGGCCAGGGTAACCCTGGCGAGTCCGCACTTCCTCGGCGCCGAGCTGGTCTAGGGTTACCTCACACCTGGGCGAGTTCGATGCTGAAGGACCAGCTTCGGGTGGCCCCTGGGGCCAGCAGGAAGGCCCCGGGCTTGTCCTGGAACGGGCCCTCCCACCCCACGGGATCGGCGTGACCCTCCCACGGCTCGATGCACACAAAGGCCGGCCCGGGCTCCGGTTTGGCCCAGAGGCCCAGGTGGGGGAACCCTTCCCAGCTCAGGCGCAAGGCCAGGCCATCCGCGGCTTCCAGGCGCACGGAGCGGCTCCGGGGTTCGAGGAAGACCAGCGCATCCGCGCTGAACAACGCCTCCTCGAGGGGGAGCACCCGGTCCCGGATGGGGGTCGCATGCGGCTGGGGCTCCAGCAGTCCGTGGCCATCGAGGCGAAAGAAGGGAGCTGGTTCATCTTGCTCAAAGACCAGGCGATGGGCCGTCTTGGGAACCCCCTCCACCAGGGGCCAGCGGAAGGCGGGGTGCAGGCCGAGGCTGGCGGGCAGGGGCTCGCGACCGGGATTCCGAAGGGTCACCCGCTGGCAGAGCCGGGCGGATTCCAAGTGGAATGAAACCTCCAGGTAAAAGGGGAAGGGGTAGTGCGACTGACTCTGGGCATCATCCTCGAGCACCAGGGCGCAGCCATCCTCGGCGGTGTCACGCCAGGTGAAGGCGCGGTCCCGGGCGAAGCCGTGGCGTGGCAGGTCGTACTCGTGCGGCCCGACGCGGAGGCGGTCCCGGTTCAGCCCGCCGATGATGGGGAACAGCAGGGGCGCGTGGCGGGGCCAGAGCGGGCCTGCCTGCCAGAGGAGCTCCTGATCAGCCAGCCGCAGTGACTGGAGTTCCGCCCCCCGCCGCGCCACGGCGGCACGCGACCCGTTCCGGTTCAGGTGCAGGATCTCCATGCCGCCAGCTTAGCGGGACATGGTAGATTGGCCCTCCCGTCCTTCATGCACGAGCCATTCCTGCCGGAGCCAGCCATGCACTTCACGGCGGACGCCATTGCCACCATCCTCCACGCGCCCCTCGCGAACGTGGAGGCCAATTGGCCTATGGTCGTGGAGGCGCTGGCGGGCCTGCAGATCCTCGATCCGGCCGTGGAGGTGGCAGCCATCTGCAGCATCGGGTCGGAGGGCTACCTGTTCGCGCCCGAGAAGGAACCCGGCACGGACGCCTTCTTCCGCAGGATGTACGAGTTCGATCGGAGCCTCGGCAACACGGAATCCGGGGATGGGGCGAAGTACTGCGGGCGGGGCTTCATCCCCATCACGGGTCGGGCCAGCTACTCGCGATTCGGCAAGCTGCTGGGGGTGGACCTGGTGGCTCAGCCCGACCTGGCCCTGGATCCCGCGGTGGCCGCCCGAATCCTCGCCTACGATTTTATGCTCAAGGGTGTGCCGAAGGCGGCGGCGGAGGAGGAGTGGGTCAAGGTCCGGCGGCTCGTCCATGGCGACCTCTCAGGCTGGAAGCGGTTCAACGGCATCCTGATCCCCCTGCTGAAGCTGCTCTAGGGTCTTGGTGCGCCCGGGGGGACTCGAACCCCCACGCCTTGCGGCAAGCGATTTTAAGTCGCTGGCGTCTGCCATTCCGCCACGGGCGCGCCGTTCCAGCCTAACGGGGGAAGGGCGCCCGTGGTAGCGTCGACCCATGCTGCCCCGTGGCCTTCTGCTGCTGCTTGTGTGTCTGGCCCTGCCCCTGTCCGCCGAGGTCCGGGACCTCAAGGCGTTCTTCCAGATGCGGTGCGCGGTCTGCCACGGAGCCGACGGTTCCGGCCGGGGCCCGGGTGGCCTGAAGCTGGGCGGGCGGAACCTGCTCGATGCGCGGTGGCTTGCCAAACAGAAGGACGATGAACTGGTCCGCTCGATCCTCAAGGGTCGGGGCGCCATGCCCGGCTACCGCCGTCAGTTGAGTGAGTCCGAAGCGCGGCAGCTGCTCGCCGAGGTGCTTCGTCCCGTGAAAGGCCGGCGGCGCCCATGAAAGCCTTGGCCCGCCCCCGCCTCGGGTCCATAGTGGGTGAATCCACATCCAATGGGAGCTTCATGCGGCGCAGTACCCTGGCCATGCTCGGGCTTTCCCTGGTCGCCACCTGGGCCGGGGCGGGCGAGCCAGCGCGCACCTTGAACGGGCTGCGGGCGTTCTATGCGGCCAACTGCGTCAAATGCCATGGACCGGATGGATCGGGGCACAGTGCGGACGGCCGGCGTCTCAAGGGGATGGACTTCACCGATGCCGCCCGAATGGCGGGGGAGTCCGACGACATGATGGCCAAGACCATCCGGAAGGGCATCTTCTTCGGGGTGGTCATGCACCCCTACAAGACGCGCCTCAGCCATGCCGAGACCCTCACCCTGGTGCGGGAGGTGCTCCGCAAGGCGGAAAAGGGCAAGGTCATCAAGCCGGAGGCCGAAGCGCCCCGGTAGCATGAGGGGATGCCTGGCCCCGCCCCCGACCCGACCGACCACCCCCTCCTCCGGAACCTGAACGCCCCTCAGCGGGAGGCGGTGCGGCACGCCCACGGACCGCTCCTCATCCTGGCGGGCGCGGGGTCCGGCAAGACCACGGTGATTACCCGGCGCATCGCCTGGCTTATCGAGGAGGAAGGGGTCCACCCGGGTGCCATCCTGGCCATGACCTTCACCAACAAGGCCGCCGAGGAGATGCGGGAGCGGGTGCAGCGCCTGGTCTCGGTGCCTGCGGCCCAGATGTGGGTGAGCACCTTCCACAGCTTCTGTACCCGCATCCTGCGCCGCGAAGGCGAACGCACGCCGGTGGGTCGGGATTTCGTCATCTTCGATCCCGCCGACCAGAAGAGCCTCGTCAAGCAGGTGCTGGCGGAACTGAAGCTGCCGGAGAAACAGTTCCATCCGAAAAAGGTGCTGGAGCTCATCAGCGACTTCAAGAATCGCTGCCTGCTGCCCGAAGAAGCCCGGGAGGAGGCCCTCGACCCCTGGACCCGCCGGGTGCTGGAGGCCTACGACCTCTACCAGCAGGGCCTGAAGAACCACCGCGCCTGCGACTTCGACGACCTGCTGCTGTGGACCGAGCGGATCTTCCGCGATCCCGCGCTGCAGTCGATCTACGGCGAACGATTCAAGTACATCCTGGTGGACGAGTACCAGGACACCAACCGCGCCCAGTACCTGCTGGTGCAGCACCTCGCCCGGCGGCACCACAACCTGTGCGTGGTGGGCGACGAAGACCAGTGCCTGGCGGGCGGCACGCAGGTGCGGCTGGCGGAGGGCGCGTATCGGCCCATCGAGCAGCTGGTACCAGGCGATCGGGTTCTGGCCGCCCACGGCAGCGGAGCCTTCCGGCCGGCCAGCGTGCTGAAGGCGGCCAGCCGTTCCCGCAAAGAGGGGGATCTGGGTATTCGCATCTCCACGGCCCGGGGCCGGGTGTTGGCCTCCACCCCCGAACACATCCATTTCGCAGGCTACCGCCTGGGGGCCTCTCCCCAGATGCACTTTGTCTACCTCATGCACAAGCGCGGGGTGGGCTGGCGCCTGGGCACCAGTCAGACCCACACCCGGGGCCAGGTAAAGCCGGTGGTGGGATTCCTCCAGCGGGCCCGCCAGGAGCACTGTGATGCCTTGTGGGTCGTGTCGACCCATTCCAGTGAACCGGACGCCAGACTTCAGGAAGAAGTGTGGTCCTTGCAGTACCAGCTGCCCACCTCGCCCTTCGTTCCGCGCAAAGGTGGTTCCAGCCGGGGGCTGGTGCACGATGCGGAAGCCATCCGGAAGGTCTTCGCCTCCGTGGATACCGCTGCCGGTGCCGAGCGGCTGTTGGCGGATCTGGGGCTGGAGCCGGAGGCCCCGCATCACCGCCCCCAAGCCAGTACAGGCCTGCGCCGGCAGGTGATCGTGACGCTGTGTGGGGATCGACGGGGGAAGCGGCCCATGCATCGGATCGCCATGAGCGGGCAGGATGCCGAAGGCCGACGTCTTCTAGAAGGGTTGGGGCTGTCCGTGCGCCCGGCCCGCAAGGGTTCAGCTGGCTGGCGCATGGAGACCTGCACGGCCTCCTTCGCTGACCTGCGGCGCACGGCGGACCGGATTTGCCAGCACCTGGACGCCGACCTGTACCTGCAGGCACGGCTGGGTACCAGCCCGGGCCGCGAGACCACCAGCCTGCCCTTCCTGCCAGCCTGCAATGTGCAGCCCGGCATGGCCCTCTTCGATGATGAGGGCGGACTGGACATCGTGACGCACGTGGAGCGCGTGCCCATCAGTGGCCTCGTCTTTGACTTGGACATCGAAGGCGTCCACAACTTCGTGGCCAATGGCCTGGTGACCCACAACTCCATCTATGGCTGGCGGGGCGCCGACATCCGCAACATCCTCGACTTCCAGCAGGATTTCCCCGAGGCCATGCGCATCGAGCTGCTGCAGAACTACCGGTCGACCAAGAAGATCCTGGATGCCGCCTCGGAAGTGATCTCCAACAACGCCCAGCGGGTGGAGGGCAAGGGCGCGCTCATCACCGATCGGGGGGACGGCGAGTCGCTGATCTTCAAGCTGGCCGACGAGGGGCGCCTGGAGGCCGAGTGGGTGGCGCAGCGCATCCAGGAGCTGCGGTACCTGGATTCAGATTCAAAAGTAGCGGTGCTCTACCGGGCCA
Organism: uncultured Acidobacteriota bacterium; assembly: GCA_963740385.1. Lineage (GTDB taxonomy): Bacteria > Acidobacteriota > Holophagae > Holophagales > Holophagaceae > Geothrix. Next base: position 549,788 of record CAVUDX010000002.1, on the reverse strand, counting down.
ACTGGCAGTCGCGGCAGATGGAAGAGGCACTGCGCGGCCAGAACATGGCCTACCGCCTGGTGGGCGGCGTCAAGTTCTACGAGCGCCAGGAGGTGAAGGACCTCATCTCCTACCTGCGCCTCATCTCGAATCCCTTTGACCTGGTGAGCTTCCGGCGCTGCGTGAACGCCCCCAGCCGGGGCGTGGGCCCCACCACCCTGGGCAAGATCGAAGGCGCGATCCCCGAGGGGGGCACGCCCCTGGAAGGCCTGGCCCTGCTGCTGCGGGCAGGCGAGCTGAAGGGCCGGGCCCAGCGGGAGCTGGTCAAGTACCTGGACCTGTTCCACCGGGCCGCGGGGGAGCGGGAGGCCCTGGGCCTGGCGGGCCTGGTGAAGTGGGTGCTCCAGGAGAGCGGCTACCTCCAGAGCCTGGAGGATGAGGCCACGCTGGAAGCCGAAGGCCGCATCCGCAACCTGGAGGAGTTCCTCAGCGCCGCCGCCGAGAGCGAAGCCCTGGGGCTGCGCCTGTCCGAGTTCCTCGACCGCATCACCCTGGCCTCGGACACCGATCAGCTGGAGGAGGCCGCCCAGCTGAGCCTGATGACCATCCACTGCGCCAAGGGACTGGAGTTCCCCTACGTCTTCGTCATTGGCATGGAAGAGGATGTCTTCCCCAACCGGAATGCCCGGGAGACCTCCGAAGGGCTGGAGGAGGAGCGGCGCCTCTTCTATGTGGCCATCACCCGCGCCCAGACCCGGCTCACCCTCAGCGCCGCCCGCCGTCGCCGGATCATGGGCACCGAGATGCTGTCCATGCCCAGCCGCTTCCTCCGGGAGCTGCCCGCCGAGGTGCTGGCGGCCCCCATCCGCTGGGGCACCGAGCTCTACCAGGCGGGGGAGGGTGTGCGACCCGGCAGCTCCTTCACCCGCGGGGCGGGGGGCGTGTCCGTGGCCACGGAGCTGCAGCGCATCCGCAGCTTCTTCGACCGGGTGAAGGAGTCCCCTGCGCCCGCCGCTCCATCCGGGGGCGGAGCGGTGAGTGATCCATCAGAGCCGCAGGACCCAGGCGCCTTTCCCGCCGGGACACGGGTGAACAGCCCCCGCTTCGGTGCGGGCACCATCCTCGCGGCCTCGGGACGGGGAGATGGTCTCACCTACACCGTTCGCTTCGAGCAGGGCGGCGACAAGCGCATCATGGCGCGGTTCGGGGGGCTGGAGCGGGTGTGAACCGCGCCGCCAGCGCCTGCGTCCGGTAGGCGAAGATGCCCTGGACGTCCCGGCGCACCCAGAGGGCCGTCACGATGCGTCCGAGCAGGCCCCAGCCCACCCGGTAGCGCACCTGGTCGGTCATGCGGGTGCCGCCGCCCGGCAGGTCCTCGAAGCGGTGGGTGTGGTGCCAGAGGGCATAGGGACCGGCGATTTGACGGTCCACAAACTTCTCGCCGGGCACGAAGGCCTCGATGAGGGTGCGCCAGCGGATGGGCAGCCCCCGCACCCGGAGGCGGTAGTCAAAGAGGGCGCCCTCTCCGCGCGGCAGGGGCTTCGGGGTGAGCACCTCGAAGTTCAGCCAGGGGGGTGTAAGCGCTTCCAGGTTCGCGGGGTCCGAGAAGAAGGCAAACACCTCGCTCCTTGGCGCGGGCAGGTCCTGCGTGCCGATGAACACCTCTTCCTTCACAGGAGATCCTCCAGGGCTGAAACGGGGTCGGGAAAACGGAAGGCGAATCCCTGGGCAAGGGCACGGGCGGGGTGGACAAAGGCCCCCTGCAGCAGCAGGGCCTCGGCCAGCTCGCCCAGGACAAGGGGCAGGAGGGCGGCGGTCAGGAAACCAGGCACGGGCAGCATAGGTCGCCGCAGCTGCCGGGCCAGGCAGCGGGTGAAGGCCGCGTTGCTGAGGGACTGCGGCGCGGTGGCGTTGAAGGGCCCTGCCCAGGCGGGGTTGCGCGCGGCCTCCACCAGCATGGCGACCAGATCGTCGCGGTGAATCCAGCTGAGTCCCTGGGTGCCGCTCCCGAGCTTGCACCCGGCGAAGAGCCGCACCGGCAGGGCCATCTTCGGCAGGGCGCCGCCGCCCTTGGCCAGCACCACGCCGATGCGAAGGAGGGCGACCCGGACGCCGAGCGCTTCCGCCGCCCGGGCCTCAGCCTCCCAGGCCTGGCACACCTCCGCCAGGAACCCTGTGCTGGCGGGAGCCGATTCGTCCACCGGGGTGTCCCCCTGAGGGACGTAGTAGCCGATGGCGGAGGCGTTCACCAGGGCCGCCGGGGGCCGGGCACAGGACCCCATGGCCCTCACCAGGCGGCGGGTGGTGTCCACGCGGCTGGCCCGGATGGCAGCCTTGCGGGCGGTGGTCCAGCGGCGGTCCGCGATGCCCTCCCCGGCCAAGTTGACCACCGCGTCGGCACCCTCCAGGACTGTGGTCAGGTCGTCCCAGGCGCGGGCGGTGGCGCCGGCGGGGAGGCTGGTGGTTCGGGGGTTCCGGGTCAGCACCGTCACCTGGCAGCCCTCGGCCAACAGGGCCTCCAGGAGAGGGATGCCCACCAGCCCCGTTCCCCCGGCCACCACCACCTGTCTCAGGTCCGCCGCCATGCATGTTCCATGTCTAAATACAAATGTAAACAATTCAGCATAGGAAGGCATTCCAGGAATGTCGAGGTACAGGGATACCCTGGTGGCCAGGCCTTGGGTCCCGTGGACCCCTTCCGCCGAGGTGATCATGCGCTACCTGCTGTCGAACCTGCCGCTGAACCTTGGAGAGGAGGCGCTGGACCTGGCGGTGCCCCTGGCCCACGCCCTCGGTGGCAAGGCCGGGGACTACCGGGCCGCGACCCTGGAGCGCCGCAGCCTGGACGCCCGGCACAAGGGGGCCATCCGGTTCCTCGTGTCCCTCAGCTTCACCACCGACCGCGCCCTGGTCCTGGGGCCCCTGGCCGGGGGGCTCAAGCTCGATCCGGCGCCGGAGCCCGCGCCCTACGCCGTGACGGCGCCCCCCCGCCGTCCCCGGGTGGTCATCGTGGGCAGTGGCCCCGCCGGAACTTTCTGTGCCCTGCGCCTGCTGGACTACGGCCTGGAGCCCATCGTGCTGGAGCGGGGCCCGGCCATGGGCGAGCGCGTGAAGGCCATCGCGGGCCTCTGGAAGGACGCGGTGCTGGATCCGGAAGCCAACGCCCAGTTCGGCGAAGGGGGGGCGGGCACCTTCAGCGACGGCAAGCTCACCACGCGCATCGGTCACCCGGCCACCCGCTACGTGTTGGAGGCCTTCGTGCGCTTCGGAGCGAACCCGCGGGTGCTCTACCTGGCCAAGCCCCACGTGGGCACGGATGTCATCCGCCGCTGCGCGGTACTAATTCGGAAGGACGCCCAGGCCCGAGGCGCCCAGTACCGGTTCCGTGCCCGGCTGGACGACCTCCGCTTCGACGATCAGGGTCGCGTCCGCGCCGCCGTGCTGGCCACGGGCGAGGAGATTCCCTGCGAAGCCCTGGTGCTGGCCCCGGGCCACAGCGCCCGGGATACCTTCGAGATGCTGCACCGCCATGGGGTGGCCATGCGCCAGAAGCCCTTCGCCATGGGCGTGCGCGTGGAGCATCCCCAGGACCTCATCGACCGCTCCCAATACGGGCCCAGCGCGGGCCATCCGTCCCTGCCCGCCGCCGACTACAAGCTGGTCTGCAACTTCGGCCTGAACCGGGCCGCCTACAGCTTCTGCATGTGCCCCGGCGGCGAGGTGACCCAGTGCACCAGCGAGGCCGGGGGCGTGGTGGTGAACGGCATGAGCAACGAGAAGCGCGACTCGGGCTTCGCCAACTCGGGCCTGGTGGCCAAGGTGACCACGGCGGATTTCGGCAGCGACCACCTGCTGGGCGGCATGTACTTCCAGCGCCGCTGGGAGCAGGCCGCCTTCCGAGCGGCGAACGAGACCTACGGCGCCCCGGCCATGGCCGTGCAGGACTTCCTCAAGGGCCAGGCCACCGGGCGGCTGCCGAGCTCCAGCTTCCGCCCCTTCGCCGTGGCGGCGGACCTGCGCACCTGCCTGCCGGACTTCATCCAGGAGCAGCTGGCCGGGGCCCTGCCCACCTTCGACCGGAAGATCCACGGCTTCGCCAGCCGTGACGCCATCCTGCTGGCCATCGAGAGCCGCACCAGCAGCCCCATCCAGCTGCTCCGTGGCGAGGACGGGCAGTCCGTCTCCCATCCGGGCCTCTACCCCTGCGGCGAGGGCGCGGGCTTCGCCGGGGGCATCACTTCCGCGGCGGTGGATGGCATCCGCGTGGCCGAGTGGATCGCCCAGGCCGCCGGGGCACCTGCCTTCCAGCCCTTCGAGAAGCAGGTGCGGGCCGGGGATCTGGCGAACGAATACTAGGGAGCTTCTTCCAGGTGGGTGGTGGCCTCGGGCGCCGGTATCTGGATGATCCGCCAACCGTCGCCGAACTGGGCGAGGAATTCCAGCGAGTAGCAGCGGAAGAAGACCGTGATGGGGAGGAAGGCCACGGCGCTGAGGTAGGGCAGCAGCGCAAGGCAGCAGGTGAGGCAGCAGCCCAGCAGGATCAGGAGCATGGCCGGGATCCAGAGCAGGAGGGTCATCACGTAGAACCCCACGAAGTGCCAGCCATGGCCCGGCAGCAGCTCCCGGCGCAGCACCCGCCAGGCGGCCGTGCAGCCCAGGCCCTGGTGGTACATGATCGGGACCACGAAGTCGTGCAGCAGGGCCTGGATGAGGGCGAGGAGAAGGAATCCGGGGATGAGGAGCAGGCCCGCGGCGACCACGCCGGCGAAGGCCGCCGCCCCGAAGGTGCGGGCGTGGATGTCGGGCAGCGCGATGAGGGTGCCGAGCACCCCACCTGCCAGGAGCAAGGCCAGGGTGGCCAGCAGCAGCTTCAGCCGAAACCGGAACAGGTCGTCCCCCAGGGGCTGGAGCCGGGTCCATGGCTCCACGATCTCCGCCCGGTCCCGGACCACGCCGTCGAGGAAGATGAATTGCCCCCGGCTGCTCAGCCACTGGAACACCACCACCACGGCCAGCACGAAGATGAAGAGGACCACGGCGAGGGCGATCACCAGCGGCAGGTGATCGGTGACCCAGGTGGTCACCGGGCTGAAGTCCGGGCCCGCTCCCGAGGCGGTGCGATCGAAGGGGTTGCCGTGGTAGTTGAAGGACCCGCCGCCCCCCGCCAGCTGGGCCAGGAAGGAGGCGAAGCCCAGCACGAACCACTTGCCGGCCTGGAAGGGCTCGAAGAGGATGCGCCTCGCATGGGCGATGGCGGGCTGGATGGGATCGGTGATGGAGACCATGGGTCCATCATTCCACGGAGGCAAAGCCCCCGTGCCTGGGGTTGTCAGGGCCTGGCCTGGGCTGAATGCGTGGGTCTGTGGCTACTTCGGGGGCGTGCTGAGGTTGGCCCCGGCCTTCTCGAGGCTGTCCTCCGTCCCCTTCTGCAGCGCCCGCACCTGCTCCGAGTTCTCGATGAGTGTCGGGGTGATGAAGATGGCCAACTCCGTGTGGAGCTTGGCTTTCTCGCGCTTGCTAAACAGGTTGCCGATGAGCGGGATCTTCCGCAGCCAGGGCACGCCACGGTCGTCATCGCCCTCCTTGGACTTGATGATGCCCGCCAGCACCAGGGTCTCCCCGGTGCGCATGCGGACCACCGTATCCAGGTCGCGGCGGTCCACCACCGGCAGGTTTGCGGACGCGCCGCCACCGGTGCTGGTCACATTGAGGGAACGCACCGTCACCACCTCGGAGACGCTGGGGTTTACCGCCAGGGTGATGTACCCGTCGTCACCCACCTGGGGCAGGATGTCCAGCACGATGCCCACGGGGACCACCAGCGGCGTGATGTTCGTGGTAATGATGGGGCCGCCGAGGCCGCCGCTGGGGGTGGCCTGGCTGGTCTGGAGGAAGTAGGCCTCCTCGCGCACCACCCGCAGGATGGCCTTCTGGTTGTTGAGGGTGGATAGCCTAGGCGAGCTGAGCACCTGCAGCTTGTTGTCCCGAGCGAGGGCTGACAGCACCGCGTTGATGCGCAGGTTGTCCACCACCAGCTGGAACACCCCGTTGTCGCTGCCGGTGTTGGGATTCAGGGTCTGGCCGCTGAGGAAGGTCGCGCCCACGGTGGTGCCCGCCGAGCCCAGCCCGGCGGCGGTGCCGCTGAGGGCGAAGGCCTTGTTCCAGTCCACGCCGATCTGGCTGTCCTTGCCCAGGGTGACCTCGACGATGCGCGCCTCCAGCAGCACCTGCCGGTGGTAGCGGCGGCTGATCTCCGCCAGATAGGCCGCGACCCGGCGATGGGTGGAAGGATCGGCGGAGACCGCCACCAGGCCCGCCGTGGGCTGGATGAGCAGGGTCTTGCCGTCCCGGGAGAAGGCCCGGCTGCCCGGGCCTGCGGGGGCCCCATGGCCGCCACCGGCAGTGTCCGCGGCTTCCATGGGCTCGCCGAAGATGAGCGTGGTGAGCGCGCCCTGGATCTCGGACCAGGGATCGCTGCTGTTGCCGGAGGCCAGCGTGGAGGTGTAGGCGCTGCTCTGGCCCTGGTCCGAGGACCCACCGCTGCCGCCGGAGCCGCCCGTCTGGATGGTCTGGCCCGAGGCGTTCACCCGGAACTCCTTGGAGCCCACCCGCCGCTGGGCCAGGAATTCCACTGGATAGAACCGCATCCCGCCGTCACTGCGGCCGATATGGAGCGTCCTTCCCTGGCGGGTGGCGCTGAGGCCGTAGTTCGGCAGGATCTGATCCAGCAGCTCGTCCAGCGTGACGCCGCGCAGGTCCAGGCCCTGCACCCGGGTCTCGATGCCCGGATCGAAGGTCACGTTCAAGTTGGTGCCTTCGGCCGCCGCCCGGACGATGTCCCGCAGGTCGGCGTCCCGCACGGACAGTGTGATCCGCTTGGGCGGAGGGTCCTCCGCGCAGGCTGGGGAACTGGCGGGCAGGAGGGCCAGGTTGAGGAGCAGGGCGGCGAGGGCATGGGATCTCACGGGAGCTCCTTGGAGGTCGGAACAACAGGACGGGTGCTGCGGGTGGCGAGGCCCCGAGAGCCCTTCAGGCGCACGAGGGGGGCAGGATCGAACTCGATGCTCTGGACCCGGAAGGGCTGGTCGCGCAGGGCCTGGCCCTGGCCGTAGCCCCGGCCTTCGAACCAGACCCGGCTGCCGGCGGGGCCCTCGATGAGAAAGTCCGGCTGGGGCGCGGACACGGCCTGCGCGCCGCTCACCGGTTCGGCGCTGCGCAGAGGACGGCCGGGCTCGAGGCCGGGGCGGGCCAGGGGAGCGGACGCATCGTCCCCGGCGAGCTGGGCTGGCGTCAGTGTGGTAAGGGCGCGCTGCTCGAAGGGGCCTCGATCCCCCAGGTCCGCCGGGACCACCGCCAGGGCGAGGAGGTCATCCCAGAGGTTGCCTTCAAGGGCACCCTGCGTGACGGGGGGTGCAGGCGCAGGGGCGGCTTCGGCGGTGGCGGGGAGGTCCCGGGGGGGTGGCACCGTCACGGGGGCTGGCGCATCCGAGAAGGTACGCACGTTCATCCACACCACTCCTGCGGCGCCCACCAGCAGGGCGGGCAGGATCCAGGTCTTGTTGCGTTCGACGAAGGACATCGGTCACCTCCCAGCCGGTGCGGCGGGCTGGGCCACGAGGCTGCGGAGCAGCAGGGACTGGGCGCGGCGATCGGGGGTGGATTCCCAGCGGAGGCCCACGGGCTCCAGGAGGGGCTGCACCTGGGGGAGGCGACCCAGGGCGGTGAAGAGGCCGGCGGTGGGGCCCTCGAGCTGCACCTCCAGCACCCAGGCGCCCAGGGGGCCGTCCAGCGGGTCGGCCGAAGGCCGGGCGCCGGGGGTGGGGGCCAGCAGGCCGGGGAGGGTAAAGCTGGCCTGGATGGGATCCCAGCTGGAGCGCATGCCGTGGGTGCGGAGGCCGGAACCGGCCAGGACCCGGTCAAGCTCCGTGATCACCCGGTGGTAGTGGAAGAGGCGGTCGCCGTCGCCCCGGATGAGGGGGATGCGGGCTTTCCAGGGCGCCTGGGGCGCTTCGAGGATCGCCGCCTCTTCGGTGGTCAGTGGATCGTAGTGGGGCAGCTCCTGGAGGGCGGCCTGGGCCGCCTCGAGGCGGGCCTGGGACTGCTTCATCCGCCGGCGGGCCGGCAGCCACACCAGCCAGGCGAAGAGGACTGGCCCCAGCGCCAGCACAAGGACGAGGAGGGTTCGCAGCGTCTTCACTTGAACCTCCCGCTCAGGGTGAACCGGGTGATGGCCCTGGCGTCGGGCTTGGTGGCGCCCGGCTCCATGCGGTCCGAGACACTGACGTCATGGAGGGGGTCCAACTCAAGGCCTTCCAGGCGCTGGAGCTGCACCAGGTACTCAGCCAGCGGACCCACGGAGAATCCGCTTCCCGTCACCGCCGTGCCGCTGACCTGGAAGGACCAGGCCACCTGGCCGGCAGGGACCTGCTGGACCTCGACCTTCTCCAGCCGGACCTCCGCAGGGGGGGCCATGAGGGTGGCGGAGAGGCGCGCGAGGCGTGTAATGGCCTCGGCCTGGCGATGCTCGGCGGCACGGAGCCGCAACAGCGGCAACCGGGCGGCCATGATCCGCTGCCGGGCCAGGTCGGCGGCCTGGGCTTCGGCGAGGGCCACCTCCGCCTGAGTGGCCTGGGCCTCCAGCAGCCGCTCCCGCGTGCGGAGCAGGGCCCCCCCGGCGGTGAAGGCAGCGAGCACTCCCAGGGTGGCCACCACCAGCGCGGCCCGGAGGACGCGCACCCGCTGGGTTTCCCGCACATGTTCGGGGCGCAGGTCCAGTCCGCCCGAACTGCGCTCCGCCAGGAGGCCCCGATGGAGGAGGTCCGTGAGGGAGTCTGCAGCGCACTGGGAGGCGAGCCCCAGGGCGCGCAGCCGCGCCTCCAGGTCCGCGGGAATCCCGGTGGCGCCCACCAGTAAAAGCTGAGCGGGCGCGGAGCCACGGTAGCGCTGCTTGTAGAACTGGAGGGTGCGGGCGGTCTCCTCCACGGCCAGGGCGAGGTGGTCGTCGATGCCCCCTTCGGCCGGGATGCGGAAGGTCCGCAGCAGCACCAGGGCCCGGCTGCGCAGGATGAGGATGCGTCCCTGACCGGGCCCCACCGCCAGCACCACGCGCTCCCGGGGCTGATCCGCCGCGCTGGCCAGGCCTCGCAGCAAGGCCCGGGGCCAGGCCGTGGCATTGACGAGTTCCAGGCCCGCGCCATCCATGGCGTCGGCCCAGTCGTTCATCTCGGCAGCGGGCAGGTAGGCGGCCCAGAGCACATGGCCGCCCCGGGAGTGGATATCCGCCTCGAGGGCCTGCCCCACCAGCAGGGGGGCGTCGGACTTTTCCGCCGCCGCCAGGCGCAGCGCCACCGCGCGGGCTTCCTTGGCGGGCAGCTGCGGCGCCTCCTGGCACTCCAGGCCCAGGTGGGAATGGCCCACGCAGATCTGCACCTGGGCCCGCTGGGGCACCAGCGAGCGGAGGAAGGCCACCCGCTGGGCGCGGCGCTCCGGCCCACTGGCTTCGTCCACGGGCAGCGAGCCCAGCACGGCCCCATCCGGCCCGGACAGCAGGCTGGCGTCATCCTCCAGGTAGAGGAGGAAGGGCTGGCGGGAAGTGGGGCGCGGGATCATGGCCATGGGCAGTCAGTTGTTGAAGCGGAAGAGGAGGATGCGGGTTTCCCCGGGGCCCACGAGGGCGGTCTGGGACTGGGTGCCCACGGAGCTGGTCACCTGGACGGACACAGCGCCCGGCAGAACCGCGAGGCTGGCCGTGGTGCCGGTGCCACTGCCGGTGAAGGGGAAGGACCCGGCGGTGCGGGTCCGCAGGGCCTGCTGGGAGCGGTCGGTGACCTGGACCGTGAAGGTCACCGTGGGGGTCGGAGGCGGGGGCGGCGCGACGTAGACCTGCCGCTCCACCGTGATCTGCAGCTGCGCCTGGCGCTGCACCTGGGTCGGTGCGGGGGCGGGCGGATAGACCACATCGTCCGTGGTCCCGAACACACCATCCGCCCCGGCACTCTGCACCTGGTTGGCCTGCCAGCGCAGGGGGTTGCCCCAGCCATCGGCGGGCAGGCCGTTGGTGCCCGCCTGGCTCTGCAGGGGCGTGCCCCAGTAGGGCCCGTTCCAGCCCCAGGTGAAGCCGGCGGCTGCGGTGGGATAGGGCTGGGGAATGGCGCCGTTGCGGTAGGCGGCGGCGGGATTGATGGTGGTGAGGAACCGCAGGTCGGCCAGGGTCGCCGGGGGCACGAAGCCCACGTCGGTGGCTAGGTTGGGGACGCCGCGATCCCGGGCGCCCACCAGGGCTTCATAGGCGGTCTTCACGAGGCCCCGGGTCTGGGCCTCCCGCTGTTGGCTGAGGGCGCGGATCAGCATCGGAGCGGCGGCGGAGGCCAGGATGGCCATGATGGCGATGACGATCACCGCCTCGATCAGCGTGAACCCGGAGGTGGCGCCCCGCGCGGGGCGGGGGTCAGCGGGCCGCGGCATTGATGCCCCCGATGAGCGAGTAGATGGGCAGCAGGATGCTGACGGCCACGAATACCACGATGCTGGCCAGGCTGATGAGTAGCACAGGTTCCAGCAGCTGGAAGAACCGCTTGAGTCCCGCTTGCACCTCCGCGTCGAAGTAGGTGGCGACCTTGGAGAGGGTGACCTCCAGGTTGCCCGCCTCTTCGCCGATGGTGAACATGCGCACCACCAGGCGCGGGAAGTAGCCCACCTGTGCTGCCATCACGCCCAGCCGCTCGCCGCCCTCCACACCTTCCCGCATCTTGCGCACGCACCACCCGAGACGGTCGTTCCCCGTGATGCTGGCGCACTCCCGGAGAATCTGCAGGATGGGCAGCCCCGAGCGGTACTGGGCGGCGAAGAAGGTGGCGAAGCGGGAGAGACCGAGCTTGGTCAGGAGGGTGCCGATGAGCGGTAGGTGTAGCAGGCGCGTGTGCCACCAGAGCCGGAAATCCCGCCGGCGCTTGAGCATGGTCCGGAAGCCGGTGATCAGGAGGATGGGGACGAGGATCAGCGCCCAGCCCCAGGTGGCGAGGGTCTGGCCCACCAGGATGAAGATGCGGGTCACCAGGGGCAGGGGCACGTGGAAATCCACGAGCATCTTCAGCACCGGGGGCAGGGCGAAGATGGAGACCAGCAGCACCACGATGGCCACCACCCCCAGCACGATGAGCGGGTAGGTGCCAGCCTGCTTGACCTGGCCCGCGAACTGGTCTTCCCACTCCACGAGTTTCACCACCTCGCGGATGGCCTCGTCCAGGCGTCCGGAGGTCTCCCCGGCGCGGATCATGCTCACCAGCATGGGCTGGAACAGGGTCGGGTAGGCGTCGAAGGCCTCGGACAGCGAGGAACCCCCTTCCACCTTGCGGCGGATGTCTGCCAGGGCGTTGTTGAACTCGGGCTTGCCTTCCTCCCGGTAATCGGAGAGGGCCGCCAGGAGCGGCACGCCGGCCTCCACGTAGGAGCCCAGGTGCAGAAAGAAGGCCACCAGCTCCTTCCGCTTGATCTTGGGGGCGCCGAACTGCTCCAGCGAGGTCTCTCGGGCGATATAGGCCTGCACGAGGAAGAGGGATTCCCGCGCCAGCTCGGCCGCCAGGGCGCCTTCGCCCTCGGCGGTCCGGATGCCCATGGCCCGGGTGCCATCCAGGGTGCGGGCCACGTAGGAGAACCGGGTCGCCATCAGTCCTCCGCCGCCGTGACGCGGAGGGCCTCTTCCAGGGTGATGACGCCTTCCTGGGCCAGCTTCAGGGCGTGCTCGAAGAGGCTGGACTTGCCTTCGCGCCGGGCCTGGGCCTCCACCTCGGTCAAGGGCGCACCGTTCGCCAGCCGCTCACGTACCTCCGACGAGATCACCAGCAGATCGTGGATGGCCCGGCGGCCACGGACACCCGAGTGGCCGCAGGCCTCGCAGCCCGTACCCCGCTTCCAGGGGCTGTCCCGCTGGTGGGGTTTGAGCAGGGTCAGCAACTCATCTGAGGGAGCTTCCGGGGCCAGGCAGGCCGGGCAGCTCACCCGGACCAGTCGCTGGGACAGCACGCCCAGCAGGGTACTGGAGAGATCGAGGCGGCTCAGGCCCAGGTCCACCAGGCGGGTGATGGCGCTGATGGGGTCGTTGGTGTGCAGGGTGGACAGCACCAGGTGGCCGGTCATCGAAGCCCGGCTGGCGATCTCGGCGGTCTCCCGGTCGCGGATTTCCCCAACCAGGATGATGTCGGGATCCTGCCGGAGGATGGCCCGGAGGCCCGCGCCGAAGGTGAGCCCCGCCTTGGCGTTCACCTGGGTCTGGGTGATGAGGGGCAGCTCGTACTCGACGGGATCTTCCACCGTCACGATGCAGCGGTCACTGCCGTTCAGGGAACTCAGGGCCGAATACAGGGTGGTGGTCTTGCCGCTGCCCGTGGGACCGGTGACGAGGATGATGCCGTGGGGGCGCTCCAGCACGCGGTAGAAGGCGGCCAGCAGCGCCTCGGGCATGCCCAGCTGGTCCAGCCCCAGCACCAGCTTCGACTTGTCCAGCACCCGCAGCACAACCTTCTCGCCGTGGATGTTCGGCAGGAAGCTGGCGCGCACGTCGAAGCGTCGCTTGCCATGCCGGAACTGGAACTTGCCGTCCTGGGGGACGCGGTTCTCGGCGATGTTGGCCTCCGAGAGGATCTTCAGGCGGGCGGTCACCGCCGCCTGGACTGCCTTGGGCAGACTGGGGCCCTGCTGCAGCAGGCCATCCACCCGGTAGCGGGTGAGCACCGTGTGCTCCCCCGGCTGGATGTGGAGGTCCGTGGCGCGGTCCTGGATGGTCTTGAGCAGCAGCTGGTCCACCAGCCGCACCACCGGCAGGCCCCCAGGATCCCGGTCATCGCCCCCCGCCGCCGCCTGGATGGCCTCCTCGATGAGTTCTTCGATGGATTTTTGAACCCCGTAGGCTTCGTTGATGTTGGCAAGGATGTCGTCCTCGGAGGCGCCCACCACGCGCACGCGGCGGCGAGTGAGGGTCTCGATCTCGCCGAGGGCCTCCACATCGTAGATGTTCACCATGGCCAGGACGAGGGTCGGACCCTCCAGAGCCACGGGCAGCACGTTCAACCGGCGGGCCGTGGCCTCAGGCACCATGGCCAGGGCCTCGGGGGCGATGTCGGTGTCCGCCAGGTCAAGGAAGTTGACGCCCCCCTGCTCGGCCAACATGGAGGAAATGGACTGGGGCGTGACCAGCCCCAGTTGGGTGAGGATCTCCCCGAGCATGGCCCCGGTCCGCCGCTGCTCGCGCATGGCGAGGTCCAGCTGGCGTTCGGTGATGAGCCCCCGGTCGAGGAGGCGCTCACCCAGCTTCTTGCGCGGCGCGACGGTCATGGGAGGGCCCAGCGACGGAGGGGGCCGTGTGGCCCCCTCCGTCCAGGGATCAGTTCACCCGCACCACGATGTCATCCGCAGAGGCGGAATTGGCGGCCCCATAGTTCCAGGTGGCGGGGTAGCCCGTGGCGGCGTTGTAGGTGGCGTTGGCGGCATTGATGGTGCCGTTGGGACCCGCGCAGATCACCCACACCGGACCATTGATGGTTCCGCTGTTGGCGTTGTAGCCGATGATGACGTAGCGGTTGCCCCAGGGATCCAGCTTGGCGGCCACGTCGTTGCCGAGGTAGGGGCCACGGTACTGGAGCTCCTGCTGCGGGGTGGCCGCGGCGTAGCCGAACATCGTGTTGGCGGCGGTCAGCTCGGCGGCCACCCGGGAATCAGGGGTGAACAGGTTGAGGAAGGTGTTGTTCGCGGCGACGGCCAAGCCGGCGATGTTGGCGGTGCCCGTGGGACCGGATCCCCACAGGGCGTTGCCGGCACCGGTGGCGCCGTTCAGGCCGCCGGCGGCGCGAGGCGTGCGGCCCGTGTCCTTGATCTGGGAAGCAACGGCGGCGGCAATCACCTGCACATCGTTCTTGGCCCGGGCGATCTGGCTGTCCCGGAGGTTTTTCACCACCAGCGGGATGACGATGCCGGAGAGGATGGCCACCACTGCGATGGCCACCGCGGCCTCGATCAGGGTGAAGCCATTGGAGCGGGTACGCCTGGCCATGCGGGCCTCCTGGGAAAAGACGCGTTGAGACGCGGGAATTTCTACCAGTCTATCGGCTGCACCCCTTCCGCAACGTGAGTTTTGAGCTGAATCTGGCAAGATCGGATTTCAACCAGCGCCTGCAAGATCCCGAAACAGAAGCCAACCCATGGGGGGCATCCATGTTCGAATCCGCTGAACTCGGCCACAAGGTCGCCAAGGACACCTGGGACCTAGAGGTGCCCGCCCTCCGGGAGGCGCTGCTGGATGCGCAGTACGATCTGGCCGAGGCCAAGTTCCCCGTCGTCATCCTGGTGGCTGGGGTGGACGGGGCGGGCAAGAGCGAGACGGTGAACACGCTGAACGAGTGGATGGATCCGCGCCACATCCAGACCCACGGGCTGGACGAACCCTCGGACGAGGAGCGGGAGCGGCCGCACATGTGGCGGTACTGGCGGATGCTGCCGCCCAAGGGCAAGATCGGGATCTTTGATGGTTCCTGGTACACCTGGCCCATCCTTGAGCGGGCCCACGGCCGCATCAAGACCTCCGACCTGGACCAGGACATGGCCCGGGTCGCCCGCTTCGAGCAGATGCTCATCCACGAGGGGGCCCTGGTCCTCAAGTTCTGGATGCACCTCAGCAAGGGCGCCCAGAAGGCCCGCCTGAAGAGCCTGGAGAAGGACAAGAAGACCCGCTGGCGGGTGACCCCCAGGGACTGGAAGCACTTCGAGATGTACGACACCTTCCGGCAGGTGGCGGAGCGCGCCCTGCGATCCACCAGCACGGCGGATTCCCCCTGGATCGTCGTGGAAGCGACCGATCCCCGGTACCAGCGGCTGACCGTGGGCAAGATCCTGCTGGAACGGCTGCGCGCCCGGCTGGACCACCCGGCGCCCAAGCCCCCAACGGCCCCACCTCCTCCAGCCATCGCCCTCGATGAAGTGAACATCCTCAAGGCCCTGGACCTCACGAAGCGGCTGGACAAGAAGGACTACGAGGATGAGCTGCTGGAGCTGCAGGGGAAACTCAACCTCCTTACCCGGCACCGCAACTTCAAAAAGCACGCCCTGGTGCTGGTGTTCGAAGGGGTGGACGCAGCCGGGAAGGGGGGCAGCATTCGTCGCATCACCCAGGCCCTGGACGCCCGCACCTACCGCATTCAGTCCGTGGCGGCGCCCACCGAGGAGGAGCGGGCCCAGCCCTACCTCTGGCGGTTCTGGCGCAACCTCCCCCGCCGGGGCAAGGTGATGATCTTCGACCGCAGCTGGTACGGGCGGGTGCTGGTTGAGCGGGTCGAAGGCTTCTGCACCGAGGCCGACTGGCAGCGGGCCTACAGCGAAATCAACGACTTCGAGGACCAGATCGTTCGCAGTCGGAGTGTCCTGTTGAAGTTCTGGCTCTCCATCAGCCAGGAGGAGCAGCTGCGCCGCTTCGAGGAGCGCCAGGCCACGCCTTTCAAACGCTTCAAGATCACCGAGGAGGACTGGCGCAACCGGGAGAAGTGGCCCGCCTACGAACGTGCCATCTGCGACATGCTGGATCGCACCAGCACCGAGATCGCCCCCTGGACGCTGGTGGAGAGCGAGGACAAGCGCTACGGGCGCATCAAGATCCTGCGCACGCTGGTGCAGCGGCTGGAGGACGAACTGTAGAAACGATCAGACCGCCCGCTCTTTGCCGAAGACTCGATCCAGGACGAGCCCGGCGGTCTCCTCGATGCTGCGCCCCGTCACATCAAGCACCGGCCAGCGGCGATGCAGCTTGAAAATCTGGTCGGCGTAGGTCAGCTCGTCGAGAATCCGGCCCATGTCGCTGTAGCTGTCGGCGCTGCCGGAGGCTCCCAGGCGCTTCAGGCGGTAGGCGCGAATCTCCTGCAGGCGATCGGGCTGGATGGTGAGGCCCACGATGCGGCCCTGGGGAATGGTCTCGACCTCGGGCGGGAAGGCGACGCCGGGTACCAGGGGGACATTCATCACTTTGAAGCCTTCCATGGCCAGGTACATCGACAGCGGCGTCTTGCTGGTGCGGCTGATGCCCACCAGCACGATGTCGGCTTCCGGCAGGCCCCCCATGTCGATGCCGTCGTCATACTTCAGGGCGAATTCGATGGCCTCGATGCGCCGGAAGTATTTGTCGCCCACCGCGTGGAAGCTGCCGGGCTGTTCCTCGGGACGCTCCCGCAGGTAGAGGGCGAGGGTGTCCAGGAGGTTGCCGAAGAGGTCCACCTGGGTCAGTCGCAGCTCGGCGCAGCGGCGGTCCAGGTAGTCCCGCATCTCCTTGGACACCGTGGTGTGGATGATGACGGCCCGCTTGTCTTCGGCCGCCAGGAGTACACGGTCGAGGTCCTCCTGGGTGCGTACATTCTGGAAGCGGCGCACCAGGGCGGAGGCTTCGCCCTTGGTGAACTGGGTGAGGGCGGCCTGGACCATGCGGTGGGCGGTCTCGCCCGATCCCCCCGACACGATGTAGATGGGCTGCCTGTCCATGGGATTCAGCATAACCTGGGGGCATGCACCCGGAGCAGGAACCCCAGGCCCTCTCGACGAGCCCATCGGTTCGGGGCCAGCGCGCCGGAGGTGGCCGGTGAACCCCCATATCCTGGGCTGGTTCATCATCGCCCTGCCCGTGGGGGCCGTGGTGGGCGGCTGTGTGCTCTTCCTCTTCCGTTGGGCGCGGCTGCGCCGGCAGACCACCCATGACCCCGACTCGCTGGTGCTCTCCGCCGTCTCTGGCAGCCTGCGGGAGCGGGGCGAACTGGCCGCTTCCCTCGGGGAGCTGCGCACGGTGCACGAACGCCTGCTGGATACCCTGCCCATGGGCCTGGCCTGGGTGGACCAGCGGGGACGGCTCGCGGCCTTGAACCGCCAGGGGCAGGCCCTGCTCGGGGTGACGCCGGGCGTGGTGGGGCTGCAGGCCGAGTTCGTCCTGGAACCATTTCCCTGGCTGCGGGAGGCGCTGAACCGCGAGCCCGGCGCCCCACACCGGCTGGGGGACGGAGCGCGCCGCTGGCGCCTCCAGCGCATCGAGGCGCCGGACCGCATTGGCGCCCTGGTGCTCTTCGAGGACATCACCGCCGCCGAGGGCGAGGAGCGCAGGCAGCAGCTGCGCGAGCGCTTCGCGGAACTGGGCGAGATGACTGCCGGCGTAGCTCACCAGCTGAAGAACGGTTTGGCGGTGTTGCGCAGCCAGGGGCAGCTGCTGAAGCGGGCCGGGCACGGCGACGCCGCCGCCGTGCTGCTGGATGAGACCTCTGAACTGGAGCAGCTGGTGCAGCGCTTCCTGCAGTGGGCCAAGCCCCTGGAGCCCGCCTCTGAGCCCCTGCGCCTCGCGGATGCAGCCGCCCAGGCGATCCTAGAGCTGAAGCGGCGCCCCGCCAGCCAGGGCCGGACCCTCAGCTGGGAGGGGCAGGGGGCGGCCCAGGGGGACCCCGTGCTGCTCCACCACGCCCTGGTGAACCTGCTGGAGAATGCCTGCCAGGCCACGCCCTTGGGCGGGCGCGTCCGGATCGAGGTGCATCCCGCCGGCATCGATGTGCTGGACGAGGGGCCAGGGCTCTCGGAGGAGACAGCCATCCGCATCATGCGGCCCTTCGAGAGCGGGCGGCCGGATGGGACGGGGCTGGGCCTGCCCCTGGCGCTGAAGTGGCTGAATGCCCAGGGAGCCGACCTCCAGCTGCTGCAACGGCCGGAGGGAGGAACCCGGGCGCAGATCCGGTGGTAGGACGCTGCTAACGTGATGCCATGAAGATCGCCCTGCTCCAGCTCAATGCCCGCCTGGGCGACCCTGAGGGGAATGGCCGAGCGATCGAGGCGGCCTATGCCCACGCCCTCTCGGACGGGGCCGAGCTGGTCCTGGCACCGGAGCTGGCCATTCCCGGCTACCTGCTGGAGGACCGGCTCTGGGAACCGGGGATGCGGCGGCGCATCGAAGCCGAGTCGGCCCGGCTCGCCGCCCTGGCGGGTCCCGTGCCCCTGCTCTTCGGCACCACCCGGCCGGCGCCCTCGGGCCGGCTGTGGAACGAGCTGCGGTGGTGCCAGGATGGGGCCCTGCGCCACTGGGCGCGCAAGCGGGTGCTACCCAGCTACGACGTGTTCGACGAGCACCGGTATTTCGAGCCGGACGCTTCGCCGCAACCCCTGGTGGCCTTCCGGGGCCAGCAGGTGGGTCTATCCATCTGCGAGGACCTCTGGGCCGACCCCCAGCTTGGCAACGCCCCCGTGGGCTACGGCGTGGATCCCATCGCGGACCTGGTGGCGGCGGGCGCCACCCTCATCCTCAACGCCAGCGCCAGCCCCAGCGGCCTGGGCAGCTGGCTGCCGCCCGGCCGGAGCGCGCCCTGGGCCATCCCATCCAAGGATGCCCAGCGCCGCCGGCTCCTGCCGGGGTTGGCCAAGAAGCATGGCGTGCCCGTGGCCTACGCCAGCCGCGTGGGGGCGGAAAGCTGGCTGCTCTTCGACGGGGGTTCAGGCCTGGCCTTGCCGGATGGCCGCTGGCAGGGAGGCCGCCCCTTCGAGGAGGGGATGATCCTCGTCGATCCGGAGGCGCCGGGTCGCCCCTGGCCGGGCGTGGCGGAAGGCTCCTGGCTGCGCCACGCCCTGGTGACGGGGATGCGGGACAACCTGGCCAAACAGGGGCTGGGAGGACTGGTGGTCGGGCTCTCCGGCGGCATCGACAGCGCGGTGGCGGCGGCCCTGGCGGTGGAGGCCCTGGGGCCGGGACGGGTCCTGGGCGTGGCCCTGCCTACGCGGTTCAGCAGCGGCGAGAGTGCCGCCCTGGCCGAACAGCAGGCCCGGCACCTTGGCATGGGGTTCCTCTGCCTGGATGCGGATGCATCCTTCGCGGGGTTCACCGACGCCCTGACGAAGGCCTTTCCGGAGCGGGTCTTCGGCTTGACGGATGAGAACCTTCAGAGCCGCAGCCGGGGCAGCCTCCTCATGGCCCTGACCTCCGAGCCCGCCGTCCATCGGCGCCTGGAGACCGAGCGGGTGGCGGTGCTCAACACCGGCAACAAGAGCGAGGCCGCCACGGGCTACTTCACCCTCTACGGCGATGGCATCGGCGTCTTCGCCCCGCTGGGGGATTGCCTCAAGGCCCGCATTTATGCGCTGGCGGAGGATCTGGGAGAGCGGGTTCCCCAGGCCGTGGTGCAGCGGCCCCCCACCGCCGAGCTGCGGCCGGGCCAGACGGACGAGGCCAGCCTCCTTCCCTATGCCCAGCTCGATGCCATCCTTGGCGCAGCGCTCGAAGCGCAGCGACCGGAGGAGGGGCTGGCCGAGGACCTCGCCCTTCTGCTGGAGGGACCCGCCCTGGCGCAAGCGTGCGAGGCACTGCCCCGCATTCTCGGCTTGCTGCGTCGCACAGAATTCAAGCGGCGCCAGCTGCCCTTCGCCTTCAAGGTCAGTCCCAAAGCTTTCGGCGCGGGCCGGCGCATCCCTCTCACCGCGCTTTGAGAACGCCCGTCCCCACGCTATCCTGGCCGTTCCAGCCGGTGTGGCGAAATGGCAGACGCGACGGACTCAAAATCCGTTTCCCCCTAAAGGAGTGTCGGTTCGAGTCCGACCACCGGTACCAACACTTAGCCCTCTCCTTGAGGGCTTTTTTTGGGCCGTGAACCGGGTCGTTGTCCCACCTTTGTCCCATCTCGGGCATATTGTCCTGAATGAACCGCCAAGATGGAGACCAGCCGAATCTCAAAAGGGTTCGCTCAATCCGTCATTATTGGGCCGGCCCTAGCCCGGACCTATTATCCCATCCTTCCATGCTATGAACTCCAGGGATCGCCGAGAACAGATGTGTTCATCAGTGGGAGACAATGCAACACCCCGATGATCAATACGCAGGTCGAACTGCCGGTGCTTCCGAGGCTGGGAAATTCGAAGTCCGCTGCATGCCTCTTGGCACTGGTGGTTCGTGGAGTCAGGACCGAGGCCCCAAGTCGGAAATCTTGTAATCAGGTTGACGCGACATGAATGGCCACACCTTGGTGGGAACAGAAACGCAGAACGCGATCAATTCAGCGGGGGGTTGGGCTTCTCCATACGAGGGGTTGACAGAGTGAAGGCAAAGAACTAAATTTATCCAGATGCATAACAGTAGCCTGGGGGCTCAACATGACTAATATTCCGAAAAAATTCCAAAATCCCTTTCGTCCAGGTGCAGGACACATGCCCCCATATTTAGCCGGAAGAGAAATCGAGAAGAAGGAGTTTGACAAGATTTTAAAGCAAACAGTAATTCTTGATAATATAGTTCTTACAGGTTTAAGGGGTGTTGGGAAAACGGTCTTGCTGGAGACCTTTAAGTCAAGGGCGATGCAGCAAAATTGGTTGTGGATTGGAACCGACATGTCTGAGTCGACGAGTATTTCCGAAGAAAGGCTTGTAATTCGAATTATTTCAGATCTTGCCGTTATTGGCTCTTCCATCCCGGTTGCACTTATTAAACGACAGGGGATTGGGTTCAGCGGAGAAGAAAAGGTCGGAACTCAGACGATGAACTATGAATATTTAATGGACCTTTACCAAAGATTTCCAGGTCTCGTTGCGGATAAATTGAAACACGTTTTTAAAACGTTGTGGGCAAATATGCAAGCCCATGGTAAACACGGTCTAGTCTTTGCATATGATGAAGCACAAAATTTATCAGATCACGCAGAAAGCAATGAATTTCCATTATCAATTTTACTTGATGTATTTCAATCAATTCAAAGGCAGAATGTGCCTTTTCTCCTGGTTCTAACTGGATTGCCTACGCTTGGGCCTAAACTGGTTGAAGCTCGAACTTATGCCGAAAGGATGTTTCACACAATTTTTCTTCAAAAATTGGATAAAACTGCTTGTGCAGAGGCGGTGACAAAACCAATAGCTGATTCAAAGTGTCACATTGGATTTTCGGATGAATCCGTTGATAGTATTTATGATATTACAGATGGATATCCATATTTCATTCAGTTTGTATGTCGAGAAATATATGATGTTTGGGTTCAGAATATTGATTGTGGAGAGGAACTTTCTTCTGTCCCTATAGACGCGATAGTGCGCAAACTCGACATAGACTTTTTCTCGGGTAGATGGTCTCGGGCGACGGACCGTCAGCGTGATTTGCTTAAAATTATTGCTTTATTGCCAAATTGTGATACTGAATTTACCGTTTCGGAAGTTGTCGAAAAGTCAAAAAAAGTTGAAAGTAAACCTTTCTCAAGTAGTCACGTTAATCAAATGTTATCAGCTCTTTCAGTTATTGGACTTGTGTTCAAAAATCGTTATGGGAAATACTCGTTTGCAGTACCTTTGTTGGGACAATTCGTTCGTCGTCAAGCGGATGCTCAACTCGGGTTCAGTAATCTCTAGGAATAGCCAACAACACCAAAACGTAAGATTCTCAAAACAAATATCCTGAATATCATCCTCATAAAGGAGAAATCAACGAACCATTCTAATTCGTACCAGAGGTACGAAAAAACGGCTGAAAGCGGTTGCACCCACCAACAGCCGTTCCAAAAAGCACCAGGATTGGGAGTACTTGCTCAACCTGCGGATCAGAATGACCCCTGGTGGTATTTTATGAAGTCACCAAGAGTATCGGCTCTCAGGTCCGGACACGGCCGAAGCAACGCCGGGAGGTCCCAGGGGCCGCTGTGGGGTTGAGCCAGGCCTCTACTACCTCGGGTGAGAGGATTACGAGGAGCCTAGGGATGGGGTGGGAGGCTGGAGAATCGGGCCAGGGGAGCGAAGGGGTAAAACTGGTGGGTTGGACGATGAACACATAGCCACGGCGAGAAGTAGCGACCGCGGGTAGTGCCTGATTGAGCACGAAGCGCCAAAAGGGATCGATGAAAGGTGCCGGATAACCTCCTCCCCCGTAAGGGGGCCAGGACCCCCGCCCATTTTGAAATTCAATATTTCCGTCCCTATACGCGGGCCCCGGGAAAATTCATGGTCAAGCCTGTCTTTCCACACCAGGCAGGTGGATGAGCGCTGCCTTTGCAACCTCCGCCAGCTTTTCTCTGGATGCCTTTAGTTGCTCTTCGTTGGACAGCGCGGGTGCAGGTTGTGGAGTTTTCGCCTTCTCTCCGGCCATCTTGAGAATGAAGACCTTCTGTCCCATCTCAGTCCAGTCGGGGCGAATGGGTAGCCAACGCTCCTGGCCAGGGGCAGCCTCTGCGAACTTCAGGAGCTCATCAGCCAGGAACCTGAAGCCATCTGGATTGGCCAGGATCGACAGGCAGGTGAACATGTCTGCGATTTGGTAGTCGGGTCGGCCCTGTTCGGTCGAAGCCTTCATTCGGTCAGCCAGCTCGGTGTAATACACGCTGCCCGCGTCGTGGAAATGAGGCGTGTTGCTGAGCAATCGGGCCTCGATGACATCAGGGGGCTCGTCCTGGGGCGTCGGATACCTTTCTGTATCGCGTGGTGGGAATCGGGCCTTCCGGAGGTTTCCGGGCACCCCTGGTGATTCGGGCGATTCAGGCATTGGATTCTCCTGGTCCAGTATCGGCAGGTTTGGACGACCGGCCCCAGTATAGGAACACCCTAGCCAACTTCTAGGTCAGACGCCGCTCAAGCACCTTTACAAAGGAGGGCAGCCCAAGCCCAAGGGCCCCGCACCATTCCCGAAGCTCGATGACATCAAGACGACGCTCTCCACGTTCGCACTTGCTGACCTGGCTCTGGGACATGTCAAGGCGCTCCGCCACTTCAGCCTGAGTAAGTCCAGCGCCCTCCCTGGCCTCTCTGAGGCAGGCAAGTAGGACTTTGTAGCCCTCAGATGTGACTGATTTCTCCATGGACCCCTGGCTTCCACTTCAGGGGCCACGCTATATTCCGGGTTGGAATAGTCCAAAATCAACTAATGGCAGAGCGAGGCCAGTAGATCCAAATTCTTAAGGAGAGGGAGTCGCCTATGACCCCATCAGAGCTCTGGTCAAAGTGGTTCGGGAGAATTGAACCGGCTGAATTCTGGCGGAGGTCTCACGACGAAGCGTCCTGTCAGCAAGCAGACGAGGCCGTGGATCGTGCTCTATGTGGATATCCACCCTTCTACTTTGAGTTGGAGGACCATGCATCCTTGGAAGAGCGCGAAGTTCTCTCGGAATACCTGGCGAAGTGCGTTCCAGGAGTCCCACTCGACGATTCAGGGCAGATGGCATTTCCATGAGATGGTCCAAGAATTACACCCTGCGCGTTGCTGCTTTGATGCTTCTGCTGATTTGCCTGTTTCCTCCTTGGACCCAGACCGTTCACTTCGGACAGGTCAGGAGCGAAACACCAGTGGGGTACGCCTTTATCTTCAATCCGCCCAGGCCAGCTAAAGATGGAATCGTATTTGGCATCGTTATGGATACTAGGCGCCTTCTGTGTGAGATCGCTGCCACGCTTGCCTTGCTGGGTATTGCTTGGACCTTTACCCGTAAGCGCATCAACTGACTAAACTTCAGCTCCACTGACCTTTGTGTGGTGATATTGGAGTCGTTCGAGGAAAAGGGTGAGCAAAGGCTTTATGAGCACCGATCCGCCCCAAACAGCCCTATTCGAGGTCGTCGAGATGTCAGATGACCGAGACTTAATGGGTGCTCTGGCTCAGGAACTTACCAAGGCCCCTTGCCACCGCCAGCCCTCCGCCTGGGAGCTCTGCCAACTACTCGAACAGAGATTCGGGCCTAGAGTCTATTGGGTGCTTCGGGAGGCTCTGGAGGCAGTGGCAACAGGCAACGGTGTCACCGCCGCCCAAAGGGAGTATTTCCAGTGGCTTCTGGATAGCGAGGACCTATCGGATGCCATGCGTGGGGCAGACCCACCACGCAGGAGCATCCAGAGCACCATCGATCACCTGATCCATCAGGGGAAGGCCTACCGCACCACCGAGGCCTTCCGCGAAATGGTCGACTTCATGGCCCGATTCCGGGACTACAGTCCCTTCAACAACATGTTGGTGAGAATCCAGAACCCATCGTGCGGGTATTACGCCACAGCTAAGGACTGGTGGTCCAAGCATGAACGGTGGTTGAAGGAGGATGCCAGGCCCATGTTGATTCTGGCTCCTATGCACCCCGTGATGCTCGTCTACGATCTTGACCAGACCGAAGGAAAGGAACCTCCAGAGTCCCTGAAGAATTTTGCAACTGTGAAGGGTAAGTGGAAACCCGACTGGTTGGCTCGTCTCATCGAGAACGCAGGGAAACATGATCGGATTCGAGTCCAGTTCAAAACCCTCTCTTCCACCCATGCCGGCTTCGCAGCTCCCGAGGTCCGTGGTTCACAGTGGAAGATGAGGATCGCCATCCATGACGGGCTTGATGGCCCCACTCAGTTCGGTGTGCTCTGCCATGAATTGGCCCACATCTACCTGGGGCACCTTGGTTCCGATTCGGACTATTGGTGGCCCAGTCGCCGCGATCTGCCTCAGGCGGCTGTTGAGGTAGAAGCCGAATCAGCGGCTTATGTGGTCTGCAGCCGCCTATGTCTTGAAGGGACGAGTGCTGAGTACATCTCCAACTTCACCCAAGGATCATTGCTGCCTAACGGGGTGTCCTTGGACCTGATTGCTAAGGTTGCCGGGCGGATTGAGGACATGGCTTGTGGCGTCCTCCCAACGCGAAAAAAGGCCTGATGCCTATGGCTGCCTCACACAGCCTGGGAGTAGATGCCCCCGAACTCCTCCGAACACCAGCCATAGGAACCCTCTGATCAGGTTGGGTGGCCTAGGCAGATACCTCTACTAAATGTCTGTCCATACTTGGTATTGTTCAGGTCATGCCATCCACGCTCGACGCATTTCTGAACACCTGGAGAGGGTCCGCCGGGAACGAGCGGGCCAACAAAGATTCCTTCCTGCGGGACTTCTGCGAAGCCCTGGACCTCCCCCTACCCGAGCCGAAGAACCCAACCTCGACCTACTGCTTCGAGAAGGACCTGAAGCTCACGCACCTAGACGGCTCGACGACCACCGGCAGCATCGACCTTTACCGCGAGGGCTGCTTCGTCCTGGAGGCCAAGCAGGGCAGCACTGCCGAGGCCACGGGCTCGGCCCCTCGGCGCGGCACCCGGGCCTACGACCGCTACATGGAGGCCGCCTTCGGGCAGGCCGTGAACTACGCCCGGAGCCTGGCCCAGCGCCCGCCCTTTGTCCTCACCTGCGACATCGGCCATTCCTTCCACGTCTGGGATGGCTTCTCCGGGGCCTACGGCGGCTACGGCGCCCGCCGCAGCTTCACCATGGAGGATCTCCGGGATCCCAAGGTCCAGGAGCGGTTCAAGGCCATCTGGCTGGATCCCCAGAGCCTCGACCCCGCCAAGATCCGCACGGTGGTCACCCGGGACGTGGCCGCCGCCCTGGGCGGATTAGCCCGCAGCCTGGAGGCCCGGTTCCCCGCCGAGGCCGTGGCCCGCTTTCTCATGCGGACGGTTTTCACTTTTTTCGCCGAGGATGTGGGCCTACTACCCAACAAACTCTTTCAGAACGCCCTGGAAGGCGCCTGGAGCGAGCACCCCGAGGCCTTCCCCAAGGGCCTGGAGTCCCTGTGGGATGCCATGAACACGGGCGGCTTCTGGGGCCCGCTCAAGGTGCTTCGCTTCAACGGAGGTCTCTTCTCCGAGAGCCTAGCCCTGAATCTAAACGCAGACGAGATCGCCCGGCTGGCTAGAGCGGCAAAGTTTGATTGGTCCGAAGTAGACCCCTCCATCTTCGGCACCCTGTTGGAAAGCGCCCTCGATGCCCGAGAACGCCACCGCCTGGGCGCCCACTACACCCCCCGGGCCTACGTCGAGCGCCTGCTCCGCCCAGCCCTGGAAGAACCGATTCGAGCGGACTGGGAGTTGGTCCAGGCCGAGGCAATGGCCCTCCTGGGGAATGACCCCACCGATGCCGACAAAGCCAAGGCCCGGGAGGTGCTCCACAAGTTCCAGCGCCACCTCGCCCACCTGACGGTTCTGGACCCTGCCTGCGGAAGCGGCAACTTTCTCGCCACGGCCTACGATGTGCTGAAGCGCCTGGAAGGCGAGGTGCAACGCCGGCTGGAGGACCTGGGCGAGACGGGTCGCTCCCTGGCACTGGAAGGCGTGCTGGTCACCCCGGGGCAGTTCATCGGCCTGGAGGTGAAGCCCTGGGCCGCCGCCATCACCGATCTCGTCCTGTGGATCAGCCACCTCCAGTGGTTCCACCGCCTGCACCCGGACATGAATCCGCCGGAGCCGGTGCTCCAGGCTTACGGGAACATCGAGTGCCGCGATGCAGTGCTGACCTGGACGGGCACCCGCGACACGGGCCGGACTCGCTGGGATGGGAGGACAACCAAGCCCCATCCCGTCACCGGCCTGGAAGTCCCCGACGAGACCGCCCAGGTGCCCATCCACGAACTGCTAAATCCCCAGCCCGCTGTCTGGCCGGAGGCGGATTTCATCGTCGGGAACCCTCCCTTCCTCGGCAACGCCCGCATGCGCGACGCCCTTGGTGATGGCTATGCCGAGGCTCTCCGCGCCGCCTACCCCGACGTGCCGGACACCGTGGACTTCGTCCTCTACTGGTGGCACAAGGCTGCCGAGGCCGTGCGGTCAGGCCGCACCCGGCGCTTCGGCTTGATCACCACGAACAGCCTTCGACAGGTGCGCCAGCGCGGTGTCATCACCCATCACACCAGCGGCAGGACCCCCCTGAAGCTGCTGTGGGCCATCGCTGATCACCCCTGGACCGACGACGGCGCCGCCGTCCGCATCGCCATGACCGTGGGCGGGGTGGAAGGTCAGCCGTGGCTAGGTCGGGTGGTGGAAGAAGGCAGCGGTGCGACCCCCGAGATGGAAGCGCAGGCCGTGAAAGTAGAAGGTCAGGCCGTCGATCTCATCAACGATGACCTGAGTGCCGGGGCAAACGTCGCTGAGGCCAGGGCCCTCAAGGCGAATGATGGTCTGTCCTCGCCAGGGATGAAGCTCCACGGGTCGGGGTTCATCGTGACGCCCCAAACATGGCAGTCATGGGGTAGTCCCGCCGTAGTTCATCCCTATCGAAACGGACGTGACCTAACGGACACTCCGCGTGGGGTTATGGTCATCGACCTCTTCGGTCTCTCTGAAGGTCAGGCCCGGGACCGTTACCCCGCCGTCTACCAACACGTCCTGGAGCACGTGAAACCCGAGCGCGACCAGAACAACCGTGCCGCCTACAGGGACAACTGGTGGATCTATGGCGAGGCCAGGAGCAGCTTCCGCCCGGCCTTGGTGGGCCTTTCCCGCTTCATAGCTACTGTCGAGACCGCCAAGCATAGGGTCTTCACCTTGCTTGATGGCACCACCGTCCCCGACAACAAGCTAATCGTCATCGCCAGCAGTGATGCCCTTCACCTGGGGATCCTCAGCAGCCGCATCCATGGGAGCTGGGCCACCGCCGCAGGCGGTCTTCTGGAAGACCGTCCGGTCTACGTCAAAAGCAGTTGCTTCGAGCCCTTTCCCTTCCCGGAGGCCACGGAAACCCAGATGGCCCGCATCCGGGACCTCGCCGAGCGCCTGGATGCCCACCGCAAGGCCGCCCAGGGCCGTGGGGCGACCATCACCGGCATGTATAACCTGCTGGTAAAGCTGAGGTCCGGGGAGACGTTCACCGACCGCGAGCGCGAGCAGCACGAAGCCGCCCAGACCGAGATCCTCCGCCAGCTCCACGACGAGCTGGACGCCGCCGTGGCCGACGCCTATGGGTGGCCGGTGGACCTCCCCGACGCCGACATCCTCGTGAACCTCGTGGCCCTGAACAAGGAACGCTCCGCCGAGGAAGCCCGGGGCGTCGTCCGTTGGCTCCGCCCCGAATACCAGGCCCCGGAGACCGTCACAGCGACGGCCACGGCACTGATCACCGAGGAGACGGAGGTCGAGTCTGTCGCGTCCTTCACCCCCATCGAACCCCAGCCCTGGCCCCGGGATCTCAAGGCCCAGCTCGGCGCCCTCCGCGCCGTCCTCACGTCCTCCGCCCGCCTGTGGACCCTGGAGTCCGTCGCCCAGGCGTTCCGCAGCCGGGGCCGCTACCGCGAGAGCATCGCCGCCCACCTGGACCTTCTCACCGACCTCGGGATGCTCAGCCGCGTGGACACCCCCGAAGGCCCCCGCTGGCACCGGCCTCAGGCTTCAAGCGCCTAACCGCTCGAATTTTCGGAGGAAATCTATGCTCGAACTCACCTTCAAGTTCAAGGAATCAATCCTGGGAGGAGGTAAGTTCGTCGCTTGGGCAGAGGTCGAATCGAGGTCAATGCCTAGTCGAGCAACTCCATGGTTCATTGTTGCTCATGGTGAGAAATGGGAGGCCCTTACACACAATCTCCGAATCCTGGTGCAGGCAAGATCCAGAGAACTTGATCTGAACCCAGATCCGATCTGCATTCGATTGGAGGAATCGCCGAACCTGCCTGCTGACCTTTGGGCGCTACCTGGAGCTCGGTCAGAGGGAATTATCGACGGGCTTTCTATGGCCTTAAACCCAAGAGGTAGGGCCCAAATGGACAAACGGGATGGCACAGTGGCCATCAGATGGGGACAAAAAATGCTATTGGTCCCGGAACCCGAAGGCGCTCTATATCCTGAGGAGATAGCCCTAATTCTCGAATGGGCACTCCGGAGCATCCCTGAAGGTGGTGTTCCCGGGCTCAACCCTGATGAAACCACTCGTCGAAACATTATTTGGACCATTCTCGCGGAGACGGAAAGATAGAGCCCCGAAAGCACGTATGTGCGAGCGCGAGGGTTTCTTTTCTTTGTCGTTTCATAATTGCTGAAGGACTCAGGGGAGAGCCATGTGCGAATGGGAGGAGATTCCCGAATTACCTCCTGGTAAGGCGCCACTCTCAATGTGTGGACGCAAATTAGTCCCCCGAGCAGTCGCTCCCCAGAAATTTTAGGGAGCTCAGCGGCCGACCGTGAGCGAAGCGAATGGTCGGATTGTTCTGCTTTGTTCAATAGACGTAGTTAAAAACATAGTTCAGGTACAGGTTGTTCCGCTTAAAGGTCTCCGACGTTCCAATAGAAGGCCCGCTGAGTTCCGTTTTCCCCATGTCGCCCTGCGTTGGGCTTAAGGGAATTTGGTGGGGCTTCCCCTTCGCTAGAAGGGGGTTCCCTTTTGGCCATGGGGGATTTCCCCTTCCTTGGTACAGATGGTTCGGTTTGTTCTCGACGTTTCCTGCGTGCAGTGAGGGATCGTTTTAACCCTGGAATAAGTTTAGACCGGGAGTCGGCTTCGGACTTGGCAGCAGAAACTAACTCTGGGTAGAAGTAATCAACATCATTTGGTAGCACCAGAACTAAATCATCGCCTGGATCCACAATGAGCTTCATGTCATTCAATTCGTTCATGGCCAACTGAATGGTCCGATTGACCACACCACAACGCTCGGCAAGCCAAGAGGTCCCTGTAAATTCGAGGTAGACATGTCGGCTACCTTCGAGACCCTGGCCGTCATGAACAGCATTCCTCCAATCCTCTGGCCTTGAGCTTTCGAAATAAAATGGCTCGGCTCCAGGTAAAGAATGGGCTTGAAGTGTAATGAAGACCTTCCTTGCCGTTGGAGTTAGCTGTGCCCAGATGCCATTTCGAACTAAGTGGTGCCTGATTGCGACCGTTGGTCCATCGACAACCATCCGCACTTGGTAACGTTTTCGAGAGCCCCATTTAATCGATTTGATCATTCCTCGCGATTCGAGCCATTCTAAGGCAGGCCCGACAGACGATTTTGAAATTCCTCCCAGCCTAGCCATCGTGGCGACAGATGGCCATGCCAAATGGCTTCGATTTGCATGGACTCCCAACACGACGTACAAGGAGAGGGCCCTGTCATCACAGCTGGCCAGCCAACCAGAGCGAACAGCCTCCCAGAGATCGAGCATGGCATAGCCAGTGCCCTGAAATGGGCGCGCTTCCATATGCCACCTTGGCTAAAGACTGTTCGATAGATCGGCTGGGCCAGGGAAGGGGATGGGTTCTACACCGCTTCCCTTCCTTCCCAAGCCCACCATTCCGAGACCATCATTTGAAATCCCGTTTCGAATTGACTCTGCATGGTTCCTCCCTTCTGGAGTCGGTACCCAGGACCTCGGCGGTAAGTATCCACATCGCCGCAAGGCCTTCCCGGCTTCAATGAATCGTTTCCGCTCTTCAGCGTTGTCGCCCATTACCTTCTCACGGACATCCTCAGGGTCGAGGCCATTTACCAGATGGAGGAGAATCTGATTCTGGAGCGATACTGCTAGTCGGGCCTTACTCACTACGGGACAAGATCTCTGTTGACGGGGGATCGCTTCATCCCCATACCTATGATTCATTTGACTTAAGATGGTAGGAAGAATCTTGTATAGCTCTTGAAGTTCAATAGGATGAAGGGCGATGCCCTTCCTTGTCCAAACCTCATCCCCATCCTTTTTGGTGACTACCTGCCTGATATGAATGAGGTCATAACCATTGAATTTCTGAGAGTAGAGCACTACCTGTGCGTTGGATCGTCTACCGATGATGTATGTATAACCGGGTAGTGTCACCTGTTCAGGCTCACGGGTCATGAGGTTTGTTGGGTGCAGTTCGGAAGCCTGTAGATCCCTCATATCAACCTGCCTTTCTCGCGCTGTGTTCTGATGTGGATGCAGCTGTGTGGGCCTCAACCCATTCCGCCAATTCCGAGGGGGAGTACCTAATTCGGTTTCCTAGTTTGCAGAAACGAGGGCCAACACCCCTACACCTCCACTCTGCTAACGTCCATTCGGAGCAATTGAGGAACTCTGCTGCGGACTTAGGGTTCAACAGCGGGCTACCAAGGTGTTCGGGAATTCCATTACTACTTGGTTTCATCACATCTCCAGTGCTGACGACCAAACTGAAAGCTGATTCGGATCGTCTAGTTCGATGGAAGATCGCCTAAAACGGCTTCTTCACGGATTGGGTTAGATAGGCCTCCGGCCGGGTGGTGATACGCTCGTTCTTAACTATTCAAATCCTTATTCCGCTTTAGGTAGGTTTACACCAGGCAAAGTGAGGATCCACTGATCCACCTCCAGCCTGCGAAAAACCCATCTGGTGCCCATTCGATGCGCAGGGAGGCCCATTCTGCTCATCGCCCGGTATACCCATGACCGGCTTCTATTCAAATATGCACAACTTGCCTTTAGATCCATTAGATCGGATGGAGCAGGCGCAGCATTGAGATTCCCCTTCATTCCCAGAACTCCAATGACAAGGGCTGATATGTCAAATCGGGTAGCCTCTTGCCCATTTCCGAAGGCTACCCTCAGCCACTCCCTGGCAATCCCTGAAGTACCTTCCTCCGAAAGGCTCAGGGTTTCAGGTAGCTGAAATCAAGTCGTGATGAACTCTCCTGAATCCAAGTGTCGACATTTGTCCTGGAGGGTCAAGGGTGAAATGTTTCGTTAACGCCGATACATACCAGCCATTTGCCTCAAGTGCATCAACGACCATGGGATTAGCCGAATAAAAAATTTGTCACGTCACGCACCTAGGCCTGACTTCTGGATCGGGGCTGTTCTCTTGGTGGCCTTCGCTGCTTCGGCTTCCTTATCCAGATCCACAGTTCCTGCCAGCAGAGCCGCCATTCGTTCTCCTATGTCTTCCACTACGTTCCGCAAGGGCTCAGCACCTATTCGGGCGTATCCCGCAGTGACCGAACCGGCGCTGTGTCCTAGCAGGGCTGCGACGATCAACTCCGGGTAGCCCAGGCGGGCGGCTAGACTGGCGAAGGAACGCCGCAGGTCATGGATCGTCACATCAGACAAATCCACCTGGTCCTTCTTCGGCACATTGGCCCTTTCTTGAAGGGTATGCACCGAGGCTCTCACCTTGACCCATGACGCTTGTAGACGTGCCATGGCCTCGCCCTTTTCGTGGCCGGGGAACACATAGGGGTTGCCCAGCACTTTGGGTAGGTTCTCCAACAGGTGGCAGGCCGATGGGCATAGCGGCACGATGCGGGCACCGGCCTTCTTGGATGTCTTGTGGTGTTCGAGGCGGATCCTCGCAGCCTCAAGATCCACTGCGGTCCAAGGCAGGGCGGGGATTTCGCGCTTTTTGTCGCCTACCATTTCACCCTTCCGCATTCCGGTGAGGAGAGCGAGTTTGAACACCGCAAGTGCATAAGGATCTTCAGGGGGTAGAGGATCCGCTCCCGGCTCCTGGGTTGTGGGGTCCAGATGCCGGAGGGCTGCTCCGAGGGCCACGATCTCCTTGTCTGACAGGTGGCGATCCTTCTTTGTCTCAGGCGCCCGCGCTTGGCCTTTGGCCGGATTCGTCAGGTCAGGCCGAAGGCCCCACAGACCGGCTAGGGAAAACATTTTGGACAGAGTAGCCCGGGCGCGGTTCGCCATGACTCCGGTGGGGGTATCTGCGCGGATCTTGGATAGCAAGGCCGCCACATCCGAAGGTTGCACATCCTTCACCCGCATGGAGCCCAGTGTTGGAAGGATTCGTTTCTTCAACAGCCTCTCGTATTCGGCGCTTGTGCTTTTCTTCAGGGTCGGCAGGTGCTCTTTCTGGAACCGCCGCGCCAACTCGGCCACGGTTGCAGCCTCTCGCTCGGCTTTTTTCTTCGCGGCCGGATCGTTCCCGTCTGAGATTTCACCCAACAGGGAAAGGGCCTTCTTCTTGGCCAAGGCCACCGTCATTTCAGGCCACCGGCCAATGGTGTGGTTCACGCGACGGCCATTCACCCGAAACCGCAGCACCCAGGACAGCACGCCTGCGGGAGTCATCTGGATGTTCAGTCCGTGCACCTCACCATGTGGCACCCGGTACATGGTCGCCTTGGGCTTGAGCTCTTCAATCCTCGCTTTGTTTAGGGGTTCCGTGACCGCTCTGCCCATATCGGACTCCATGCCGTTGTCCCAAGATAGGCCATTGTCCCACTGTTGTCCCAGATCAGACACAAAATTAACCTGGAATCCCACAAAGAGACCCAAGTGAAAATTATCTAAGATACTATTAAAACTATAAAAAGCCCAAACAGACCTGCCCGGCCCCCAAAAGCCCCAAATTGAAAAAACGGACTCAAAATCCGTTTCCCCCTAAAGGAGTGTCGGTTCGAGTCCGACCACCGGTACCACAGAACGGGCCCCCGCAGGGGCCCTTCCGCTGTCAGGTGGCCGGGCTCGAAGTCACGGATGGCGGCCCGGTAGGCGCCCGCAGGAAGGCCACTCCACCTGGCCTTCCTGTGGATCGGCGCCGGGGCCAGCCAGCCCTGCGGCGGGAAGCGGAGTCCGACCACCGGTACTACGGAACGGGCCCCGCAGGAGCCCTGCCTTTAGCCGTCGGGGGCCTTGTCGCATGTGATCGGCCACAGGGGGGCCTGGTCCCTGCCTATGGACCTCGGCCAGAGCTCAAGATAGGCATGAAACAATAGTCAATGAATATAATTGTTGCAACTGAATGGTTTTTACTTGCGGTGGAGTGCTGTCCAAACTTACATTCGACTGGCTGGATTGGCTGACCTCAGGCCATTCTTGTGCCCATCAAGATCACCCACTTTCGTTAATGCCGAAGGGATCACCGCAACCATGGAAGCCGTCTGGAATTCTCGGTATGACACGGGTATCAAGATCATTGATGAGCAGCACCAGGAACTCTTTCGGCTTGTCGAGCAGTTGAGGCATCTGGTGCAGGCCGGGGCGCAGCGGGAGGTCGTAGAGGCCCTGCTGAAGGCCCTGGTGGCCTCGACCGAGCAGCATTTCGAGACAGAGGAATCCCACATGGCCCGCTATGGCTACCCGGACCTGACCCAACACGTGGCCGAGCACACCTCCATGCTCACGAGCCTCCACGAGCTGCGGGATCGGTTCCAGGAGAGCCACCAGACCATGGCCCTGATGGTGCCGACCTTCATGGAGGGCTGGCTGCGGCACCACATCAGCGATGGCGATTTCGGCTTCGTCACCTTCCTGAAGTCCCGGAACCTGGCCTGACCATACCCCTTAATATGGAATGGGTTACAGGCAAAGTCACAAGTGTGGATTTTTTGGGAAACTTTTGGGGCGAAAAAGGCACTTGAGCCCCCCGGGCCATTCGGAGATGCTTTCGCATCCACCTGCCACGGGAGCCCGGGGCCCCCACCCGGAACCCACCAGCCCAACCATGGCCAACTTTGGCCGAGGAGAGATCCATGACCCGCCGGTTCACAACCATCATGCTGACTGCCCTGGCCTGCGCCACGGTTGCCTCGGCCCAGACCTCCTCCACCGCGGGTGGCGTGCGAGGCGTGATCAAGAGCAAGCGCGGGCAGGTGGTGGCCAATGCGAGCGTCTCGCTCCGTAACCGCGAGACCGGGTTGACCCGTACGACCCTCTCTGATGCCCAGGGCGAATACCGCATTGGTCTGCTCCCGGTCGGCAGCTACGAGCTCACCGTGACTTCCTCGGGCATGCGCACGCTGAAGGATGCGAACGTCCAGGTCTCCCTGGGCCAGAACACCATCGCGAACTTCAGCCTGGACACGGCCGAAGCCTCCGCCTTGGTGGAAGTGGTCGCGTCCTCCTCCGCCCTGGATACCACCCAGGTGAACAGCATCACCGCCGTGGACAGCAAGCTGGTGGAATCGATTCCATTGAACGGCCGTGACTTCACCAACCTGGTCCAGCTCACCCCTGGGGCCGTCTACGATTCCGACAACAACCGCGTATCCATGGAAGGCGCCCGCGGCATCCAGAACAACCTGACCATCGACGGTGCCTCCTACCAGTCCAACTTCTTCGGCGAGCAGCGCGGCTCCACCCGCATCCCCTTCGCCTTCGGTGCTGACACCATCAAGGAACTGCAGATCATCACCAACGCCTTCGATGCCCAGTACGGCAACGCGGCGGGTGCGGTGATCAACGCGGTGTCCAAGACCGGCACCAACGAGTTCATGGGCACCTCGCTCTTCCAGATCCGCCCCAAGTCCCTGGTGGCCCGCATCACGCCGGTGCCCTACGACAAGGCCGGGACCCTCAACACCCAGCAGGCGCTCACCAAGAACTTCACGCAGACGCAGTTCAACATCAACGTGGGCGGCCCCATCATCAAGGACAAGCTGCACTACTTCGTCGGCGTCGAGACCTACAAGTACAAGGAGGACTTCACCCCGTCCTTCGGCATCTCCAGTTCCGGCGGGAACAGCAACTCCCCCATCCCCAATTTTGACAATTTCCTGGCCACCTTCGGCAACCTGATCGTGGGCAACGACGGCCGCACCCTGGCCCAGGAGAGCGGTCGCACCTATACCAATGACCGAACCAACACCGTCTACTTCGGCCGCCTGGACTGGACCATCAACGAGGACCACCGGGCCACCCTGCGCGTAAACGCCCAGGACTGGAAGTCCGAGAACGGCACCACCTCCTTCACCAGCAGCTTCGCGCCCACCACGGGCCAGACGCAGCAGGGACTGGAAAAGAACAGTGGCCTGTCCTGGGTCCTGGAGCTGAACAGCGTGTTCGGGGCGAACATGGTGAACGAGGCTCGCCTCCAGCGCGCCATCGAGCGCCGCCCGCGCTTCGCCAACAGCACTGCCTCCCCTGAATTCCAGGTGAACGGCGGCTTCACTGCTGGCCAGAACAACTTCCTGCCCAATGGCCTCGACGAATACAGCTGGCAGGTTATCGACAACCTCACCTGGACCAAGGGCGACTGGACCGTCAAGGGCGGCGTGGACCTGCAGTTCTTCGACTTCAAGAACACCTTCTTCCGGTACCAGAACGGCTCCTTCCAGTTCGGCAACTATGACGTGGCCAACCGCTGGGCTGAAGGTGGGGCGGCCCCGGCCGATCCGAATGGCCTGCGCACCACGGACAGCCTCACCTACGTGGGCGCCTACAGTGACTTCGGGGGTGCCATCGCCTACAAGTCCAAGCTCTTTGCCAGCTATGTGCAGGGCCAGTACCAGGGCCTGCTGGATCACCGTCTCATGCTCAGCCTCGGCCTGCGGGCCACCAAGGAGGATCAGCCGGACAATCCCCGGCCCAACCCCCAGTTCAACGGGTTGGACCAGGCCCACGACTCAACCTCCTACGATCCCCGCTTCGGATTCACCTACGACCTGAGGGGCGACGGGAAGACCATTCTGCGAGGCGGCTACGGCTGGTTCTCCAGCCCCAACCCCAGCCTCACCGTGTCGAACACGATGAACAGCAATGGCAACACCACCTCCACCTACTTCATCAGCAACAATGCCACCAACCAGGCGCTGTTCACCTCCGGTGGAGCGCTCTCCTATGGCACCCGGGTCACCTCGGGTGGAACGGTTCTTACGCCCCTTCCCGCAGGTCTCCTGGCCGGGTTAACCACCGCCAGCAAGACGGGCCAGGTCTGGGATCCCCGGAACAAGATGACCGTGGCCAAGCGGACCGCCCTGGGCATCGAGCACGCCTATGACAACGGGCTCACCCTGGGCATGCAGGCCGTCTACGCGAAATTCGAGAACCTCCAGTACTTCGTCAACATCAACCTGGGCCAGACCGGGGCTCCCGCTGGTTCCTACTACAACGACGGCTACCCCCTGGCCACCAACGATTTCGCGGCCGCCCGACCCGGCAAGGCGGTGGTCGCAGGACGGCTGCTCGACTTCAGCTCGTTCGGCAACATCTTCCTCAGCAAGAACGGTGGTGAAGGCACCTACGAGGCCTTGATCCTGACGGCCACCAAGCGCTCGGAAACGGGGTGGGGATTCAACAGCACCTTCACCTGGGCCGTGGCCCGGGACAACAACTCCAACGAGCGCACCACCGCCAGTTCCACCGCGGATTCCAACACCAACAACCCCGCCAACCCCCTGGCTCAGACCGCCTACAGCGACAACGATCGCCGCATCCGTGCCACCTTCGCGGGCTACTTCCCGGTGGCCTTTGGCATCCAGGGCGCGGTCAACTACAGCTACACCAGCGGCAAGCCCTACAGTGCCATCGCCACTACGGACATCAACCACGATGGCGGACGCAATGACTACGTGGCGGGGACCGAGCGCAATGGCTTCCGGCAGCCCCACGCCAAGAGCCTCGATCTCCGCCTCGAGCGGAACTTCACCTTCACCCGCCGGTTCCAGCTGAATGCCTTCATGGACGTGTTCAACCTCCCGAACTGGGCGAACCAGCGCACCACCATCACGTTTAATCAGCCCACCACCGATTTCGGCTTCATCAATCTGGCCGACCGCAACACGCGGGAAGTGCAGCTCGGCGTCCGCGCGAAGTTCTGAGCAGCGCAGCCACCCAACCAAAGGCCCCGCGCATGCGGGGCCTTTTTCTGTTGAGACGGTGCGATCAGATCCTGAACCGCGCCACCAGGGAGTTGAGCTGCTCGGCCAGGTGGCTGAGCTCGTCGACGGTGCGGGTGGATTCCTTGATGGTGGCGGCCATCTCTTCCATGGCGGCGGCGTTCTGCTCGGCGATGGCGGTCAGGTTGCCCATGGCGGACACGACGGACTGGCTGTCGCGGCTCTGGGTCTCGCTCTGGGTGCCAATGGTCTTCATGCGCTCGGCTGAATCGGTGATGGCGGCCTGGATGCTATTGAGGGCCTCGCCCGCCATGTTCACCATCTTGGTGCCGTCCCCGATGGCCCGGTTGGACGTCTGGATCAGGGCCGTGATCTCCTTGGCGGCAGTGGCGCTGCGTTCGGCCAACTTGCGCACCTCCTCGGCGACCACCGCGAAGCCCTTGCCATGCTCGCCCGCCTTGGCGGCTTCGATGGCGGCATTGAGGGAGAGGAGGTTGGTCTGGTTGGCGATCTCGGTGATCACCGTGAGGATGTTGCCGATCTGTTTGGAGTTCTGGTTGATGGCCTGCATGCCGGAGACGGCGCTGCCCACGGCGGTACCCCCCTTGCCTGCGGCCTGCTGGGCCTCCTCGAAGACCTCGAGGGCGTTGGCCACGTTGGAGTTGACCACCTGGGACGAGCTGGCGATGCCGTTCACGCTCTCGGTGGTGGTGGAGACGCTCGCCTTCTGGCTCTCAGCCGCCTCGGCGATGCTCTGGGCCGTGCTGTGCATCTCGGACATGCCTGCGGACATCTGGAGGGAACCAGAGGCGATGTTGGTGGAGATGGCCATCACCTGCTGGACGATCTGGTGGATGTTGTCGACAAACCGGTTGAAGTGGCCGGCCAGCGCAGCAATTTCGTCGTTGCCGTGCACGTCCAGGCGGGCGGTGAGGTCGCCCTCGCCCTCGGAGATGTCCCGCATGCGCTGCTGGATGTTCTCCAGGGGGGTGACGATGGTGTTGCCCAGGAAGAAGGCCGCGGCAACCCCCAAGGCGATCATCAGGATGCCCAGCAGGCCCATGCCGAGCAGGGCGCCCATCTGGCTGGAACGGAGGTGGTCACGGTTCACGAGCAGCATCAGGTAGGACTTGATGGGGGCGCCCTCGACCTTCACCGTGGCGCCGATCACCAGGTAACCGTCCTTCTCGAAGGTCGGGTGGTCCTTGGCGGGATCCTTGGCGACCTCCTTCAGGTAGGCATCGGCGAAGGGCAGGAGGTCGCCCTGGAAGGCCTTGGCCTTGGACTTGGTGACCACCTTCGGGGCCTTGGTCGCAGCATCCTGGGAGACCAGGGCGGCCTGGGTGATATCCGTGTCGTCCTTCATGCCATCCAGGCCCCGCTCCACCAGGCCCAAGTCCTCGAACTGCACGCCGGACTGGATGCCATCGGCCACCAGGCTCGCCAGGCTCTCCGCCTTGAGCCTCAGCCCATCGTTGAGGGCCGAGTTGAGCCGCCAGAGCGAGAAGGCGGTGGAGGCGAGCCCCAGCACCACGGCTAGGGCCAGGATGGAATACAGCAGCTTCTTGCGAATGTTGAGGTTGTTCCAGAAGGTCATGGCTCGCCCCTGATCAGGTATGCCCCCCCATCGGGAGACCCTGGGGCCGAGTTGAATTTTTGGGGGTTACCTGAGGGTGACCACGGTGGCGCCGGCCCCGCCCTGGGCCTGGGGGGCGTCCTCGACCCGGGCGATGCCCGGATGTCCGCGCAGCGCCTCCCGGACCGCCGCTTTCAACTTGCCAGTGCCGTGGCCGTGGACGATGCGGATGTACCGGCGGCCTGCGGCCAGGGCCTCCTCCACGAAACGGTAGACCTCGCTGTCGATATCGTCGCTGGCCCGGCCGATGAGGTTGATCTCCGAGTCGATCTCCTGGACCTCAGCCCTGACGCGGACCTTGCCGGCCACCCGGGGCGCTGTTTCCCGGGCCGAGATGGGCTCCAGCTCGCCGAGGCGGCATTCGAGGCGGCGCCCCTGGGGCGTCTCCAAGGTGACGCGGTCGCCCCGCAGGGCCGCCACTTTCCCTTCGAGGCCCAGCCCCCGGTGGCGCGCGTAGCCCCCCTCCCGCAGCGCCTCGGCTTCGGCAGGCCGGGCGCGGGCATGGGCGGGGCCCAACTCGGCGCTGGCCAGGCGGGCCAGCTGCTTCACGCGGTCATGGGCTTCGGTGCCCAGCCGGTCGGCATTCATGGTTGCGGCCTTCTGCTGGGCCTTCAGCTCCTTGACCAGGCGCTTGCCTTCGTGGTCCAGGAACTCGAGGACCCGGGCCACCTTTTCGCGGGACTCCCGCTCGAAGGCCTCCCGCTCATGGCGCAGGCGGGCTTCCCGTTCCTGGAGGATCTGACGGTCCCTCTCGGCGGCGGCCCGCTGCTGGTCCAGGGCTTCGGCCTCCCCCAGCAGGCGGGTGCGTTCGGCCTCGAGTTCCCGCAAGAAGTCCCGCCAGTCCTGTTCGCGCTGGCCCAATACCCGGTCGGCGTGGTCCAGCACGGGCTTCGGCAGCCCCAGCCGAGCGGCGATGGTCAGGGCCCGGCTCTGGCCCGGCTGGCCCACCAGCAGCCGGTAGGTGGGCGCGAGGCGGGCTTCATCGAACTGCACGGAGGCATTCTGGAACCGGGTATGGCGCAGGGCCCACTGGCTGATGTCGCCCAGGTGGGTGGAGCAGAGGATCCAGCAGCGGCGGCGGGACAGGGTCTGCAGCAGGGCGATGCCCAGGGCGGCGCCCTCCTTCGGGTCGGTGCCGGTTCCCAGTTCATCCAACAGCACCAGGCCACCATCCTGGACGTTTTCCAGGATCTCCTTCAGATGCAATACATGGCTACTGAAGGTCGACAGGCTTCCGGTAATGGTCTGGTGATCGCCGATGTCCGCATGCACGCTGGGCAGGGCCGGGAAGCTGGAGCCCTCCCGCACGGACACTGCACAGCCGCAGGCCGCCAGGGCCGACAGCAGGCCTACGGTCTTAAGGACCACGGTCTTGCCGCCAGTGTTGGAGCCGGAGATGACCAGGCCCGGCTTGCCCGCCTCCAGGACCAGGTTCAGGGGCACCACGGGGTGGGGGAGGGGCTCCAGGTCCAGGGCCGCGCGCACGGCGGGCAGCAGCATGGGATGCCGGGCCTCGAGCAGGCAGAGACGCCCCTGCTTGGGGTCGGCCTCCAGATGGGGCAGCAGGCCGTCGCAGAGCCCGGCCCAGCGCAGCAGGGCCAGGCCCTGGTCCGCCAGGCCCTGGAGGTGTCGCCACCGGACGAAGTCCTCCCGGCGGGCCCGCAGCTCCGCCAGGAGCTCACGGAGGAAGGCCTGGACCGCCTGGGTATAGTCCCGATCGGCCTCCACGAAGGCATTGTTGAGCGCCACCGCCTCCATGGGCTCGATGAACACCGTGGCACCGCTGCCGCTGCGATCCAGGACGAGACCTGGCACGAGGCTGCGGCGCTCGGAACGCACGGGGAGACAGAAGCGCCCGTTCCGGTCCACGATCATGGCTTCGTTGAAGGCATCGGGGGTGCCGCGCAGCAGCTTCTGCAGCTTGGCTTGAACCGCCTGGAAGGCGTCCTGGCGATGGCGGTGGAGGCTGGCGAGGGCGGGGATGCGCAGCGGGTCCAGCCGGCCGTCCGGGCTGAAGCTTCGGGTCAGGCGCTCTCCGAGGGGGGCTGGATCTGGCAACAGGGCCGCGGTCACCTGCAGGCGGTCGATACCCAGGTGCACGCCGGCCGGGGGAGGGCGGTCCTCGGGCCAGGGCAGCCTGGCCAACGTCTGCAGCAGGCGAGCCAGGGCCCAGAGGCCCTCCCGCAGCTGCCGCCAGTGCTCGGGCAGCAGCCACCCGGCGGGGTTGAGGAGCTCCGCCAGGGCTTCGTCCATGGCCAGGATGGGCAGCTGGTCGGGGGTGGCGGCCCAGGTGTCCTGGAGCTCCAGTTGGTGCAGGCGGCGCAGTCCGGCCAGGCCATCCCAGGGGTCCATGGCGCCCAGGGAGGCCCTGGCTGATTCGGTGCGGGCCCCGGACTGGATCAACCGGACGGCTTCGGGAAATTCGAGGGCGGCGAGCTCAGGGTTCATGGGGTTCGATCTTCAATCGAGTGCTTCCAGTAAATCAAAAGGCCCGCTCAGGCGGGCCTTTTTCACGCGACACAGGGCATCGCAGGATCAACCGATCATCCGACGTTCCTGGGCGAGCCGCTTCAGGGTCTTCTTCTCGGTATTCGCTGCGCTCATACGCGAGACTTCCCGCGTGGGACGCTGCAACTG
This sequence comes from uncultured Acidobacteriota bacterium, assembly GCA_963740385.1. Lineage (GTDB taxonomy): Bacteria > Acidobacteriota > Holophagae > Holophagales > Holophagaceae > Geothrix. The sequence goes on along the minus strand of CAVUDX010000002.1, from coordinate 508,304 downwards.
TATCAACCGATCATCCGACGCTCTTGGGCGAGCCGCTTCAGGGTCTTCTTACGGGCGGCGAGCATCTTCCGCTTGCGCTTGGCGCTGGGCTTCTCATAGTGCTGACGCTTCTTCAGCTCGCTGAGGATGCCAGACTTCTCGCACTTCCGCTTGAAGCGGCGAAGGGCGAACTCGAACGTTTCGTCTTCTTTGACCTTGACTAAAGGCATGTGGATGCACCTCCTTTCCCGTGGATTTCGACCCGCGCCGGGAGGCGGCTCGGGACCGAACGACAAGTGTATCTCAAGTTCCGAGCCATGGCGAGTTGCAATGCCTCCCGTTACCCTGGATGCTCGTCTCTGCCCCCGGAGCCCCATGCCGCGCCCCCTGCTGCTGATCGTGGACGGTGAGTCCCTCAGGACTCCCGGACTGGTGTCTGCCATGGAGGGGGACGGTTGGACCGTGCGTTGGGTCCGGTCGGCGGAGATGCGGGCCGTGCTGGATGCCGGGCAGGCTCCGGACCTGCTCCTGCTGGATCCCACGAAACCCGACACCACGGGCTACGACCTGGCCAGGGCCCTGCGGGAGCGGAACCCCGGGTTGCCGGTGCTCGTGATTTCCGAACAGGGCTCCGAGCCCCCCCCTGCTCCCGACGCCTTTGAGGTTCAGGCCTTCCTCAAGCGGAGCCAGCCGGATGGGGCCCTCGCCGAGGCCCTGCGGCCCTTTCGCCCGGGGGACCGCAAGCTGACCACCGATGACATCTTCGGGGACCTCCTGGAGGATTTGGACCGCCCGGTAGCCCCCCCCCAGGATCCTTTCGCCTTCTACGAGCAGGCGGCCCGCCCCGTTCGGTCCACCGCCAGTGCGGCTCCGCTCAGCTCGGATGACATCTTCGGTCCTGTGCTGGAGGAGGTGGAGGCCCTGTCCCGGTCCACCCCCGAACGGTCGTCGCTGCCCAAGCCCTCCGTGAGCGTCGCTCCCCTCCGGAAGGGGAGTTCCCTGCCGGAGCCAACCCCGGTGGCGGCGGAACCCCTGGGGCCTTCGGATTTCACCCTCAGCGGCATCTCCGGCGTCCATGATCCCTTCGAGTGGATCCCCGAACGCCCCCCGACCGCAGCAGCGGACGCTGTGCCGCTGACGCGTCCCAAAGCCCAGGAAGTGCCTGAAGCGGCGGAAGAGTACGGGAACTACTTCCTGCTGGAGAAGATTGCCGTGGGCGGCATGGCCGAGCTCTTCAAGGCCCAGCAGCGGGGTGTGCAGGGCTTCCAGAAGATCGTGGCCATCAAGCGCATCCTGCCGCACTTCAGCGACAACGAGGACTTCGTCACGATGTTCATCGACGAGGCCAAGCTGGCCGCCCAGCTCACCCATCCCAACATCGTGCAGATCTTCGACCTCGGGAAGGCGGGCAGCTCCTACTACATCGCCATGGAGTACGTGAACGGGCGGGACCTGCGGACCCTGCTGCGGAAGGTGCGCGAATACGGCACGCCCTTCCCCGAGCAGGTGGCAGCCTTCGTGGTGATGAAGGTGGCGGCGGCCCTCGACTATGCCCACCGCAAGCGGGGCTTCGATGACCGGGAGCTGAAGCTGGTGCACCGGGACATCAGCCCGCAAAACATCCTCCTGTCCACGGAAGGCGCCGTGAAGCTGGTGGACTTCGGCATTGCCAAGGCCGCCAGCAAGGCCAGCCACACCGTCGCGGGGGCCCTGAAGGGCAAGCTGCTGTACATGAGTCCCGAGCAGGCGACGGGCCAGCCCCTCGATAACCGCTCGGACCTCTATTCCCTCGGGCTGGTCCTGTTCGAGCTCTTGACCGGCGTCCGGTGCTTCCAGGCGGATTCGGAGCTGGGCGTGCTGGAAAAGGTGCGGCTGGGGCGCATCTCCGATCTGGCCACCCTGAATCCGAATGTGTCCCGCGAGATGGTCGGGATCGTGAACCGGGCCCTGCAGAAGGGCGTGGACCACCGCTACCCCTCGGCGCGGTTCCTGGAGCGGGACCTGCGCGACTACCTGCAGCGGCAGGGCACGCCCATCACTGAACACGACGTGGCGGAATACATGACTGCGCTGCTGCGGGGCTCGCGGGAGCACCTGGAATCCCTGGTCTCCTCCCGGTTCCCTGTGCCCACCAGCCTCACCAGCGGCACCCACCGGGTCTCCGGTGACCGCTTCACCAGTGTCACAGCGGCCCAGCACGCCCCTGCTTCCCAGTTGGAAACGTCCGCGGTACCGGCGGAGCCGGCGCCTGGATCACCCGAAACCTCACGCCCCAAGTGGCTGTTGCCGGTGATCATCACCCTGGCTGTGATCCTGGTCATCATGCTGATCGTGGCCGGCTGGTCCTGAACCGGTATAAACTCGACTTTCCGAATATGTTTTTACATCCCCCCGGGAGCCCCCCATGGATCTGAGCCAGGACCAGACAGCCTTCTACGAGACCACCCGGGAGCGCTGCCGCTCCGAGGTGTCCCAGATCAACAACACCATCGCCGAGGAAGTCCAGCGGGTGAAGGACCTCCTCACCAGCCTGAGCAACCGCAAGACGGCTGTGCTCCAGATGTACGGCGCCGCCTGCGAAGTCCTTGGGCAGGAGAACGACCTCGCGGAAGAATCCATCGAGATCGAGTTCTAACCGACCGCGAAGCCCAGCCGGGTAGCGAGGAGCGCTGCATAGGCAGCGTTCCGAGCCGGGCACCCGGCGGGCTGAGCATCACAACCAGGTTGGCCCAGGCGCGCAGCGCTCCGAGCCGGGCACCCGTCGGGCTGAGCATCACAATCAGGTTGGCCCAGGCGCGCAGCGTTCCGAGCCGGGCACCCGGCGGGAATTGAGAGCCTCAGCTGCGCATGTTCAGTAGAGGCGCTGCACACTTCTGGCAGTTGCTCTGGTGCGGGGGATTCTTCTTGCCACAGTGGCTGCAGATCTGGACACGGACCTGCTTCCGCCGCCAGATGCGGAGGTACAGAATCCCCAGCAGGACGATGAGCAGGATGCCCTTCTGCCAGGGCTGAAGGAAGAAGCCGGTCGGGCTCACCTGCTTCGGCGGAGCGGGTTGTTCCTGAAGGCTGAGGGTGGTCTGGCTCATGGTTCGGAACGCTCGGCGGCGTCGGAAACCTCGGGGGCCTCCGGGGCTTCGGCGGCCTCGGCCTGGATGGTGACTGCGAGAAGGGCCTCTTCGCCGAAGAGGCCATCCTCTGGCAACGGTGGCTCCAGGGCCGCCAGGGCCTCGGCTTCCAGGCGCCCCTCGCCGAAGTCGGCGAGCTGGGGCAGGTCGTGGAGGCTCTTCAGGCCGAAGTGCAGCAGGAAGGCCTGGGTGGTGGCGTAGGTCATGGGCCGCCCCACCACGGGCTTCCGGCCCGCTGGGGTGATGAGCTGGCGCTCCATGAGGCTCTTCACCTGGTTGGCGCTGCTGGTCACGCTGCGGATGGCGTTCAGCTCGGTGATGGTGACGGGCTGGCGGTAGGCGATGATGGCCAGCGCCTCGATCTGCGCGGGGGTGAGCTTGCCGCTGCGGGTGGTGGTCACCAGGCGGGCCACCATCTCGCGGTACACGGGGCTGGTGGCCATGCGCCAGCCGCCTCCCACTTCCAGCAGGCGGAGGCCGCGGGCACCCTGCAGCTGCTCCTGCAGCTTCTCGATGCCCTGCTGGAGGGCGCCATCCCCGAGCCCCGTGAGCTCCCGCAGACGCGGGAGGTCGAGCACCTCCCCGGCTGCCGTGAACAGGGCCTCCAGGGCGCCGGCGAGGTCCCCTTCCTCATCCCAGAGGGGGTCTTGATGGAAGATCTCGGAGTCGCTCACCGGTAGGCCCCCAGGCGCTGTCCCATCTTCACGTCTCCTTCGGTTCTCAGCGAAGCCCAGCTGGCGGCCCTTGGGCCGCCGATGAGCAGCACCACGGTGGAACCGAACTCAAAGGTGCCGAGGTCGTCCCCCGCCGCGCAGGGAAGCAGGGCCACGGGAAACCCGCCATCCCGGGGCAGGGTCCGTCCCTCCAGCCAGCGGGCATCGAGGACGACACCGCCCACGTGGGTCGCGCCCACCAGGACCGCCGCGACCTCCAGGCCCTCGCAGAGGCCCGTGCCCAGGGCAGTCCAGGTGGCCCGGCGGTTGCGCTCATAGAGGCGGAGAACATGGCGCGTGCTGGCGTCGTTCACAGGCCAGAGCTCGCCCTCCACCCGGCTGACGGCGCTGACCTGGCCCTCGATGGGCACGTGGATGCGGTGGTAGTCCCTGGGCGAGAGGTAGAGCGTGAGGAAGTGCCCACCCTCGAACCGGGCTGCGTCCGGGTCATGCTTGAGCAGCTCGCCGATGCGGTAGGGCAGGCCCTTGGCCTGGATGGCCAGGCCCGCCTCGATGCGCCCACAGGCGATGATGCGGCCATCTACCGGGCTGTTGACGGAGCCCGGGACGAGCGAATCCTGCGGGCGCAGTCCGGGCTTCAGGCGGCGGGTGAACAGGGCCTGGAGGCTCGGGTACTCTGCCAACGGCAGGGCCGCCTCTTGCAGGTTGATGCCGTACTGACGGGCAAAGCGTCCCAGCAGTGGGACGCGCCAGGTTTCAGGAAGGGTGCGGGTGGCCGCCCATCCCACGAGGCTCGACCCCACCTTCTTGGGGTACAGGCCGAGGGCCCGCAGGGACAGGGGGCCCGGGGTCCAGAGGAGGACATAGGCGGTCCAGAGCAGGAGCAGGAGGAGCGCCACGCGGGCAGGGGAGGGCCAGGAACCGAGCATGGCTCCAGGATACCCGGCCCCCTGCTGGTCCCAAGCCGGCGGATCCCCCACAATCGCTGCATGGATGCCCCTGTCTCCAGCCTGCTCCTCCTGTCCCTGGCCTGGCTGGTCTACGGCTCCCTCCACTCGCTTTTGGCGAGCCGGACCGTCAAGGCGCGCTGCCAGGCGCTGCTTCCAGCGCTGATGCCGGGCTACCGCGCGGCCTACAACCTCCTGGCCCTGCTGACCCTGCTTCCCCCGCTCTGGCTGCTCTGGCGCCATCCCGGTCCCTGGCTGTGGCGATGGCAGGGCTGGTCCGCCTGGCTCATGAACGGCGCGGGCTTGGTGGCCGTTGCCCTCCTGGTGGCGGGTCCGGGTTCCTATGACTTGAAGGAATTCCTTGGCATCCGCCAGCTGCTGGATCGACGCCATTCGGGGGGGGACCAGGACGCCTTGCGCATCTCGGTGCTCCACCGCTATGTGCGGCATCCCTGGTACGCCCTCTCGCTGGTGATCCTGTGGACCCGGGGCATGAACGCGGCCCTCCTGGTCTCCGCCTGCTGGATCACGGCCTACTTTCTCCTGGGATCCCGGCTGGAGGAGCGCAAGCTCATCGGCCGGTTCGGCCAGGCCTATCGGGACTACCGGGTCCGGGTGCCCGGGTTTGTGCCGCGTCCCTGGCGCACCCTCAGCGCCGAGGCGGCCCGGCGGCTGGAGGCAGCCGGATGCATTGGCTGATCCAGAGGCCCGCCGAGGGGCAGTGGATGCCGTGGCGCAATGGGGGCGGCAGCACCCTTGAGCTGGCGATCGAACCCCCGGACGCCACGCTGGAGACCGGCTTCCACTGGCGGCTCAGTTCGGCCCAGGTGGCGACCTCCGGGCCGTTTTCGAGGTTTCCCGGCCTGGAGCGGTGGCTCCTGCTGCTGGACGGGGACGGCTTCCACATCGATTTCGGCGATCGGGGTTCGGTGGAGCTTACGCACGCGCTCCAGCCGCTGCGGTTTTCCGGCGACTGGCCGGCGGAGGCCACCTTGCGCGGCGGGCCCTCATCCGACCTCAACCTGATGGTGGACCCCCGGGTGTGCCGAGCCCAGGTGGAGGTCCATCACCTCACCCGACCGCACACCCTCCTGTGCTCAGCTCCCACCACCCTGGTGCTGGTGGTGCGTGGCACCCTCTTTGTGCCCTGCGCCGAGGCTCACCTTGGGCAACTGCACCTGCTGCGGGTGGAGCAGGGGCAGGGGGCCTGGGACCTCGTGCCTGGATACGGGGGTGTCTCGATCGTCGAGGTGGCGATTCGACCTCTGGAACCCCTTTCAGCAACCTGAACGCATGGCGCGAGCTCGAAGACGGCCCTCTGTCGGCACAGGGGTTACCAGGAGGCAAAGCTGGCGAGGGAACCGCTTCGGGGGGCAGTGCTAACCTCGCGGCAACCATCCAACCCCATATCCACCCTTGTAGGAGCCGTTATGAAGCACGGAATCCTTACCGCCCTCGTGGCCGCTAGCCTGGCGTTACAGGCTCAGACGTCCGTGAAGATCGGCGTCATCAACTGTGCGACGGGCACCCAGGCGCCCATCGGCGAATACATCAGCAACGGCTACAAGATGGCCGTGGAGGACCTCGCGAAGAAGGGTATCAAGGTCGACATGGTGGCCGAGGACGACACGGGCAAGCCCCAGGTGTCCATGTCGGCCATGGAAAAGCTGGTGACGCGGGAGAACGTGTCGGCGGTGGTGGGACCCTACAGTTCCGCCTGCGCCAACGCGGTCTCCAAACTGGCCGAGAAGTACAAGGTGCCTCTCCTGGTACCGGTGGCCTCCAAGGAGGAGATCACCCGGCAGGGCCAGAAGTTTGTGTTCCGCCTCAGCGCCACCACCGAGGATTACGCCGAGATCCTTATCTCCATGGCCCAGAAGCTGGGCAAGCCCAAGACCATGGCCATCATCAACGAGAATACCGACTTCGGCACCTCTGGCGCCCGGTCGGCCAAGGCCTACGCCGCCCAGGTGGGCATCCAGGTGGTGGCGGAGGAGGCCTATGCCTCCGGGTCCCCGGACTACCGCTCCACATTGGCGAAGATCAAGGGCCTCAAGCCTGACCTCGTCTTCATGGTGTCCTACGTGGCAGACGGCATCCTGCTCATGCGGCAGGCGCGGGAAGTGGGCCTACAGCCCCAGGCCTTCCTGGGCGCCGGGGCCGGGTTCGCCTCAGCTGAGTTCGCCCGCGAACAGGCCATTTCCAACAACGTGTTTTCGAGCACCCAGTGGACGACGGATGTGAACTGGCCCGGCGCCAAGGACTTCGGGAAGCGGTACAAGGCCAAGTACGGCAAGGAGGAAGTGCCCTACCACGCCGCGAACGCCTACGCTTCGATGATGGTGATGGCTGAGGCCGTGGCCAAGGCCGGCGGCGACCGCGAGAAGACCCGGCTTGCGCTGGATGACGGCAAGTGGAATGGCATCATGGGCGAAGTGAAATTTGCGGACTACAACGGTTACACGAACCAGAACAAGCACCAGATGCTGGTGGAGCAGATCCAGAACGGCAAGCACGAGACAGTCTGGCCGCCGGCGTTCAGCTCGAAGAAACCCATCTTCCCCTTCAAGTGGAAGTAGGCACTTTCTGAAGGACCCGTGGGCCTGTCATCGTAGGACCCATGTCGATACTGCACATCCTCACAGTCATGGCTGCGGCCTTCGCCGCCGGCGCCATCAATTCCATCGCGGGGGGCGGCACGCTGGTGTCGTTCCCCGCGCTGCTTGGCATCGGGCTCACTGGACAGCAGGCGAATGTGACCAGCACCCTGGCGCTCTGGCCGGGGTCCATCGGCGGCTTCTGGGGCCACCGGGAGGACCTCGCGGGCATCCGTGATTTCGCCCTGCGCCTGCTTCCGCCCTCGCTGCTGGGGGGCGCCATCGGCGCCTGGCTCATGCTGGTGACGCCCCAGAAGGTCTTCGATCAGCTGGTGCCGTGGTTGATCCTCGTGGCCACGGTCCTGCTGGCCGCCAACGATCCCGTCAACAAGCTCCTGAAGAAGCTGGGGGGCCACGAACGCACACCGGGGTGGTGGATCGCCGCCATGGCCTTCCAGTTCATCGTGGGGATCTACGGTGGCTATTTCGGGGCTGGCATTGGCATCCTCATGCTGGCGGCGCTGAGCCTGCTGGGCATGACCGACATCCATCAGATGAATGGGCTCAAGAACCTGCTGGCCCTCAGCATCAACGGCATCGCCATCGTCGCGTTCATGGCCATGGAGTTTCTGCGGCACCCTGGCAACACGAAGTGGGTGCTCGTCCTGCCCATGGCCATTGCGGCCGGGCTGGGGGGGCTGTTCGGTTCCCACATGGCGCACCGGGTGGGGCGCACCAAGGTGCGCGCCGGAGTGGTCAGCATCGGGTTCATCCTGACCATTTGGTACTTCTACAAGACCTACGCCGCCTGAACCCCGGGACGTCCCGTCCCCGACCGTGAAGAGGGACCATGACCGAAACCGCCATCACCTTCGATGATGTCCTGCTGATCCCCGCGTACAACCACCACGAGTCGCGCCGGGTGGTGGATATCGGCATGACGGACAAGACGGGCAAGCTCTCGCTGGGACTGCCGGTCCTCACGTCCAACATGGACACGGTCACCGAGGATGCCATGGCCAATTTCGTGGGAGAGCGGGGCGGCATCGGGGTGCTTCATCGGTTTTGCTCGGTGGCGGAGAATGTCGACATGTTCCGCCGGTGCCGCTTTCCCACGTTCGTTTCCGTTGGCACGGCGGGCACGGAGCTGGAGCGCATCGAGGCCCTTCGCGATGCCGGCGCGTCCTATTTCTGCGTGGATGTGGCCCATGGCCACGCCAAGTACGTGGGCAAGATGATCAAGCGCATGCGCCAGATGCTGCCCAACGCCTGCATCATGGCGGGCAATGTGGCCACCTATGCCGGGGCGGACTACCTGGCCTCGGTGCATGCCGACATCGTGAAGGTGGGCATCGGGCCAGGCAGTGTCTGCACCACCCGCATCAAGACGGGGTTCGGGGTGCCCCAGCTGAGCGCCATCCAGGAATGCGCCCGCGCCGACCGCTCCATCGTGGCCGATGGCGGCATCCGCACCCCAGGCGACATCGTGAAGGCCCTGGCCTTCGGGGCGGATTTCGTCATGGTGGGCGGCATGCTCGCGGGCACGCGGCCCACGCCCGGCGAGCCTCTGCGCGATGCCGCCGGCACCCCCACCCACAAGGTCTACCGGGGCATGGCCAGCAAGGAGGCGGCGGATGACCACCTCGGGGGGCTCACGGGCTGGAAGACCGCCGAGGGCGTGTCCACCAAGGTTCCATACCGGGAGGACGAGGAGGAGATCCTCGCGGACATCATCGGCGGGTTGCGGTCGGGATTGACCTATGCCGGCGCCGCGACCATCCGGGAGCTGCAGCGGAAGCTCAACTACGTTCAGATCTCCCCGGCCGGGAGGGTGGAGAGCCTACCGCACCGGACCCTCGGCTGAGGGTATCTAGATCTTTCGGATCTTCCCGAATCCCTGCAGGGGCACTACCCTTTGGGACCAATCCCACTTCAGGAGCCACCATGCGACTGCTGCTTGCAGGATGTTTCGCCCTGGGCCTCATGGCAGCCCCACCGCCTGATCCGACGGAGTGCGTGGCCTGCCACGACACCTTCGACCTGGAGGCCTTCCGATCCCGGACCCATGGCAAGCTGGGCTGCGTCACCTGCCACACCGCCATCACCACCCTGCCGCATCCGGAGAAGATGCCACCACCACAGTGCATCCGCTGCCATGACCACGAGGGGCAGGACTATGCCAACAGCGTCCATGGTGTGGCCCGCAAGCAGGGCAAGGACCATGCCCCCACCTGCCAGACCTGCCATGGAACCGCCCACGAGGTGGTGCCCCGGAACAACCCGGCCTCCAAGGTGGCCCGTCAGAACATGAACGCCACCTGCGGCAAGTGCCACGACCAGGCCTTCATCCAAAAGCTCTCCACCCGACTGCCCCATCGCGCGTCTCGGATGGACCTGAAAAAGATGCCTGACAAATAGGTTTCCCATCCCCGGACCTTCTGGGGACAAATTCATCGCCTACCCTTTTTGGGCGGGCGATTTTTTTGTTTTATGGCATAAAGTGATGTGGTAAAAAAGAAGCAATGAATGACGCTATGAGGTCTTTCATGGTGGTCAAGAATCTGAACAACGCCCCATCCATTGGGACATGCGGTTGCGGGGGGTGGCTGAACCACTGGCGCCACTACGGCAAGCCAAGCGAGCGGTTCCGCCAAGCCGATACCTGCGCGGTAGTTGTCTGTGGCCGCCCAATTGAAACGGCGGTGCCGGTTCAGAAGGATGTGCTGGAAGGTCTCCAGGCCCTCGGTCGAGGTGACGCTTCTTGGTACATCGTCCCGGTCTGCCGTGCCTGTGCCTCGCGCAAGGGGGCCAGGCTGACCGTTGAGGAGGACTGTGGATTGGTTTCGGCCCAGGTGCTCGAGACGTGTGGCAGGGACGACGCGGAACAAACCAGTCGTCTCGCCTAGGTGGCTTTCAAAAAACGAATATGGGTATTTAATGCCGAATATTTCTAGGTGACAGGCCGAATTCGCTCGTCTCGGAGTGGCCCATGGGCTGCTAGCATGGCCGTAAGAACCCCATCACCCAGAGACCGGAGGAGCCATGCCACCCGGGAACGCGCGTACCAAGTTGCCTGCCAAAGTCATCGAGCGGGTGACCGCCGAGGCCTGTGTGGCCATTGCCGAAAAGATCCAGCGCTCGGCGGCGCAGGTCGGGGATTCCGCCGGATCCGAGGCAGCCCAGCAGGTGGCCCGCATCATCAAGGAGGAACTCCTGAACCCCACTCCGGAGCGGTCGAGGGCCTGAGTCGCTGCCATTGGAATCGCGCCGGAAGGTCACCGCCCTCCGCGTGCTTGATCGGTAAACGGTTGGACGCTCACCAAACCACCAAGAGCCCAGGGGCGGAAGCCCCTGGGCTCTTGGTGGTTTGAGCTTGGGTGGAACCGTCCGACTGGAACCCCATGCAACTTCGGGGCGTGACCCGCCACAGCCGGAGCTCGGCTGCTTGAAGGTCTAGGCCGCTTTGTTGGACTGCTCGGGCAGGGTGACCTCGGACTTCTGGGATGTCTTCCACCAGTCCAGGCCCAGGCCCAGGAGGGCGATGAGGGCGATGGATACCTGCAGGCCGATGGCGCGCGACGGGTGGTCAATCCCGAAGTAGGTCACGACCACGATGCCGAGGGCTGCGAGAACGGGGAACCAGCTCATGAAATGCCTCCTGTTGTCCTCCCATCAGTGTGGGCCGGCAGAAGGATATTGCAACAATTTATTTGCTATAACATAAACAATATTAGTATATAGATACTTCGATCTAGTCGCAATGCATCCCATGGTTGGGGAGTTTAACTGGGTCCATGGCCAAGTGATGGGCTTGCTCTGCAGCGAGGGTCACCTTGACCCCTGGCCGACCCCTACCAGCCAGCTCAGGAATCTCGAGTCCCCCACCCCCCCCACCAAACAAGTGCGCCCGCCAAACAAGTGCGCCCGCCAATGGCGGGCGCGTCTGGCGGAGAGTGGGGGATTCCCTCCAGGGCCACCCTTCGGGTGTCCCTTCCGGCCGCACGACAGGCTGGCACGCGGCTCATCCCTTACGACAGCCCACTGGGCTGCCTCCGGGGCCGCTACCTGCCACCCTGCCTGTGATGTCGAATCCCCCACCCTCCGGCACCAAACAAGTGCGCCCGCCGAGGGCGGGCGCATCTGGCGGAGAGTGGGGGATTCGAACCCCCGAACGGCTTTTGACCGTTACACGATTTCCAATCGTGCTCCTTCAGCCACTCGGACAACTCTCCCGTGGCTCCGCCGAAAGGCGGAAGCAGCAAGGTTATCACGGCCCCAGGCCAGGGCCAAGGGCCGTGATCGGAGGACCTACACGGCTTCCAGGACCGACACCAGCAGCTTCCAGAAGTTGGCGACGGAGGGCACGCTGACGTGCTCGTCGGGGGTGTGCACGTCCCACATGCTGGGGCCGAAGGACACCATTTCCATCTCGGTGTACTTCTCGCCGATGAGGCCGCACTCCAGGCCGGCATGGATGGCCATGATCTCCAGGGGCTTGCCGAAGGTCTTCTGATTGGCGTCCTGCACGACCTGGACCAGGGAGGCCTTGGGCTCGGGCTTCCATCCGGGGTAGCCACCGGTGACATGGGACTCGAACCCCCCCAGGGCACAGGTGGCGGCGATGCGTTCGGAGAGGGCGGTCTTCGAGGCGTTGATGGAGCTGCGGGTGAGCAGGTTCACTTCCACTTCGGCGTCGCGGGTTTCGATGACGCCCAGGTTGGTGGAGGTCTGCACCAGGCCTGGGATGTCCGGGCTCATGGCCTCCACGCCATGGGGCAGGGCCAGCAGCAGGCGGATGATCGCCTCCGCATCGGCGTTCGACATGACCTGGATGGCTTCGGCTGGTTCGAGGCCCAGGTGCAGGCCGGGGTCATGGGCGCCCAGGGCGGCGCGCCAGTGGGCCTCGTGGCTGGACAGGACGGTGCGAAGGGCCTGCTCCTTGGCGGGATCGAGCACGATGATGGCTGAGGCTTCCCGGGGAATGGCGTTGCGCTTGTTGCCACCCTTGAGGGAGGCCAGGTCGAAGGTGAACTCGGGCTTCAGCGCGCCCAGCACCTGGGCGAGGATCCGGATGGCGTTGCCGCGGCCGGCGTGGATGTCGATGCCCGAGTGGCCGCCTTTCAGGCCGAACACCTTCAGGCGGAAGGCGCGGGCCCCAGCGGGTACGGCCGACCGGGTGAGCTTGCGGGTGACGATGGTGTCCTCACCCCCGGCGCAGCCGATGGTCAGGAAGCCCTCTTCCTCGCTGTCGAGGTTCAGCAGGTACTTGGCCTTGAGCCGGCCGGGCTGGAGGCCGTCGGCGCCCGTGAGTCCAGTCTCCTCGTCGATGGTGATGAGTACTTCGATGGGGCCATGGGCGATGTCCTGGCTGGCCAGCACCGCCAGTGCCCCGGCCACACCGATGCCGTTGTCGGCGCCGAGGGTCGTGCCCTTGGCGCGGAGCAGGTCGCCATCCCGCCAGACCTGGATGGGGTCCTTGAGGAAGTCGTGGTCCGTACCCTCATTCTTCTCGCAGACCATGTCCACATGGGCCTGGAGGCAGGTGGTGGGGCGTCCCTCCTTGCCGGGGCTGGCCTTCTTCCGAATGATGACGTTGCCCACCGCATCGCGTTCGACTTCGCACCCGAGGGCCTTGGCCTGGTCGGCCACCCAGTCGGCGGCGGCGGCCTCGTTCTTGGATCCACGGGGAATCTTCGAGAGCTGGAGGAAGTAGGACCAGAAGGTCGTCGGTTCGAGGGTATCGAGCAGGGCGTTCACAGTGCCTCCCAGTGGATATGGACCCAGATTGCTGACGGGCCAAGGCTTCAGGGTACCGGGGGCCTGTCCGCCCAGGCGTGACGCGTATCACGATGGGCGGGCCGGGCATTCTGCGCTAGCCTACGGTCACCCTTCTTTTTCCCAATGCAGGCAGACATCCAGCCAGCATCCTCAGGACCACCCTCCTCCATCCGCTCCTTCACGACCTGGGTTCGCGTGCGCTCACCTGCCTCCCTGCCACAGCCGCATGCCATCGGGGGAGCGCCCTACCTCCAGCCGACTGCGACCGTGAGGTACCAGGGATGATTCCGGCTTGGCTGTCCCGGTTGGATCCGCTGCGGGACGATGGGTCTCCCGCCGCAGGCATGTCCATCGAGCAGCGGCTGTTCCGAGCCCTGGCCCTCATGGCTGGTCTGCTGGCGGTCCTCGTGGTGGTTCCCATGAACCTCCTGCAGGGGCTGCCGGTCTTCATCAGCGGGTGCGTATTCCTTTTCGGGGTCGGTTCGCTCTGGCTGTTCTGGAACACCTCCCGGGGCCGGTACAGCATGAAGCTGCTGTTCTTCTTTCACATGGCCAACCTGGATCTGATCTGGTTCAGCAATGCCGGATCCCATGGCAGCATCGGCATGTTCTTCATGACCGCAGGGCTCTACCTGGTGATCTTCTTCCGAGGCCGGACCCGGTGGTGGATGCTGGGATGCTATCTGGCCAACGGCATCGCCATCCTCTGGCTCGAGTGGCGCTTCCCAGCATGGCTTTGGCCCTTCCCCGATACCACCTCCCGTTACCTGGACCTCACGGTGGGGTTTGTGCTTAGTAGCCTGGTCTGCATCCTCATCCTCTGGGTGGTGCTGGCTGCCTACCACCGGGAACGCCATCGCCTGGCGGAATCCCTGGAGGCCCTGAGCGCGGGGGAGGCCCGCTTCAAGGCCCTGGTGATGAATGCGCCCGTGCCCATCTGCGTTACCAACCCCAAGGGGGTGGTGGCCTACGTCAACCGCAGCTTCGAGCAGCTCTTCGGGTACACCATCCAGGACATCCCTGACCTGCAGGCCTGGTGGCTCAAGGCCTATCCGGATCCCGACCAGCGGGACCGGGTGTCCAACCAGTGGCTCAAGGATTGCGGCGCCGCGCTCGCCGCGCGGGAGCCCATTCCCCCGGCTGAGTATGCGGTCACCCGCCAGGATGGCTCCACGGCCTTCCTGGACATCCAGGCCGCCTTCATCGGCGATCAATGGCTGGTGATGTTTTCGGATGTCACCGAGCGTCGCCGGTCGGAGGAAAGCCTCCGGCAGACCCAGAAGCTGGAGAGCCTGGGCGTCCTGGCCGGTGGCATTGCGCACGATTTCAACAACCTGCTCAGCGCCATGCTGGGCAACCTGAACCTCGCCCAGATGAAGCTGACCCCTGGCGCCGCCTCCGGCCCCTACCTGGACCATCTGGAGGGGGCCATCAACAAGGCGGTGGCGCTCACCCGCCAGATGCTTGCCTACTCGGGCCGGGGGCGCTTCGTGGTGCAGCCCCTCAGCCTCAATGACCTGGTCACGGAGATCACCCACCTGCTGGCGGTGTCCATCTCCAAGAAGGTCCGTCTGGTCTATGACCTCGCCCCAGGGTTGCCCGCCGTGGAGGCGGATTCGGCCCAGCTCCAGCAGGTCATCATGAACCTGATCACCAACGCCTCCGAGGCCATCGGCGATCAGGAGGGTGTCATCACGTTGACTACCCGACCAAGGGAGGTCGGGGCGGGTGAAGTGGGGCACGTCATTGCAGGCCAGACCCTCGATGCGGGGCGCTACGTGACCCTGGAAGTGGCGGACACGGGCTGCGGCATTGATCCCAGCTTCATGGCCCGAATCTTCGATCCATTCTTCAGCACCAAGGGGTCGGGCCGGGGCCTTGGCTTGTCTGCCATGCTCGGCATCCTCCGGGGGCACCAGGGGGGCATCGACCTCCACACTACCCCAGGGAAGGGAAGTGCCTTCCGGATCTTCCTGCCGGCCAGCGAGGCCAAGGTGCAGGAAGCGAGACCTGCCGACGTCGCCAGCCAGGGGAGCCGCTTCCATGGAAAGGTGCTCCTGGTGGATGACGAGGCCGACCTGCGGTTCAGTTTCGGCAGCATGCTTCAGCACCTGGGATTTCAGGTGGTCGCAGCGCGGGATGGCTTTGAGGCCCTGGAACGGTTCGTCCCCCGCGAGTTCACCCTCGTGTTCATGGACCTGACCATGCCCCGGATGGACGGGAAGGAAGCCTTTTTCCAGATGAAAGCGCGGGACCCCGAGGTGAAGGTGATCCTTGCCAGCGGCTACAGCGAACGCGAGGCGTTCGAACCCGTGCAGGGCCTCAATCCAGCAGGTTTCATCCAGAAGCCCTTCAACCTGGCCGCCCTCACCCAGCTGCTCGAGCGGGTGCTGGGGTAGGGTTCGGCCGGCCACTCCGGATGGGTGTGGGTGCAGTCCTTCGCGGCCTTCCCGGGCGTGTCCCGAGATGCTTCATGTTGAACCGCAAGGTCTGGAGACCGTTTCCAGGGATCTCCACCCCGGCGTGATAACCACCCACCTGGAGGCTGTAGGCGACGGGAGTGGGTGACGGATTGAAGGTGATCACCACAAGGTTCCGGCCGTTCCGGCTGAGGGCTGCGGTGGCCATGACTCCATCCGAGCCCGGCAGGTGTGCGGAGGGTTGCACCTTCACAATGCGGTCGCCTGGTTGGAGGTACCGGCTGAAGTGGGCCATCACGTAATACAGCGGCGTGAAATAGACCTCGCGGGATTCGGTGTCCACCATGATCGGGGCCCCGCACAGGTTGTTCACATGGTTGGGGCCCCCGTTGCGATCGAGGATGATGTTCCAGTCGATCCAGCCCGCGTACCAGTGGTTGAACCCATCGATCATGGCCCGGGCGTAGCGGTGGACGGGGGTATACCTGGGGTGGGCCGCCTTCTCGCCAGCGGGAGCCCAGTAATAACCCCAGTCGGTGGCCCGGGGAGACCACCACCAGGCATCGTTTTTCCAGCCCAGGAAGGCGCCCTTCGGCGAGCTGTCCTCCGTCGCGATTCCGTCGATGCAGCCCTCGGTATGTAGAAGGGCCTTGTCCGGGAAGCGCGTGTGCAGCGCCTCCAGAAGCTCGGTGGGGACCCCCTGGGTGGTGCTGTACCAGTGCAGCCCGGTGCCCCACACATAGGGGCTGGCGCCAGGATCGCCCAGGGTGGCTTCAGAAAAGGCCAGGGCATTCGGGTCACAGTTGTGGTCGAACTGGATGAGCTTCACCTTCTGGAACCCGTTCGCGGCCAGCTGAGGGCCCAGGTGCTCCTTGATGTAATCCCGCATCTCCTGGCTGGTGAACTCCATGCTTTCCCATTGGCCGCCGTTGCCCAGAGGCTCGTTCTCCGGGGTCACCCCCCAGACCTTCACACCTTCGGCCTGATAGGCCTGCAGGTACTTCACCATGTACCGCGCAAAGGTGTCGTAGTGCTCGGGGAGCAAACTGCCGCCCTTGCCCTTCCCGTACCAGTCCTGGTTGTCCTTCATCCAGGCAGGGGCCGTCCAGGGATTCGCCACGATCTTCAGGTCGGGCTGACGGGACAGGGCGTCCTTGACCAGGGAGAGCAGGGCGTACGATGGATCCTCCGTGCCCTGGAAGCCATGCCGGTCAGGGTCGATGCTGAAGTGCCGAAGGGCCACATCCCCAGACACGTCGTCATACGAGAACTTCCCGGCCACCGAGAAATCGCAGGCCCCGATGGGGACCCGGGCCATGGTGAAGCGTGCCCCCCGGGAGCTGAAGATTCGATCAAGGAGGTCTCGCCGTGCTCCGATGGGGAGGTGGGCCAGCACGAAGGCCGAGGATTCCGTCAGGGCGCCACCCACACCCTCCAGGGATTGCCGGAGGTTGGATGGATCCACCTTCAGCACTAGCCCCTTCACGGGCTTGCCCTTGTGAAAGCGAACGGGCGGGAGAACCTTGAACCGGTCGCCTGAGGCACTGGTCTGGACAAAGTCAGCCAGCTCCGGTCCGAGGGTTGTTGGGAGGCCGGCTGCGGACACAGCCGTTCGTTCGGCCGCGGGCAGCGGGGCCAGGCTCATGGCGGCAAGCACAAGGGGAACGTTCCAGCGGCAGGCCATGCTTAACCCCTCTCTCCTCAGGAATGTTCAGGAAGGGGGTTGGGAGGCCTGGGCACCGCGGCCCCTTTCCTTGTTCCAGGTCCCTTCCACCAGGCTGGACATCCAAAGAGCAGCATGCCGTTTCAGAGGTAGCTCTGGAACGGCATGCTGCTCATTTCACCAACTGCCGAAACCTTCAGTGGAAGTAGATGTTGTCCAGGTAGAAGTGCCCGGCGGCAGTGGTGTCGAACTTGAGCTGCCGGATGGTGGTGAGGTCGAAGCCCGCCTGATTGATGGGGATTTCCAGGTCGGTCCAGGCCCCCTGTGTGATGACCCCGGCGTCGACGGCGTACTCGCCGGCCGCATTGATGGGGTAGACGTTGAGGTTGGTGCCATCGGGTGTCCAGTAGCTGATGTGGAGAGTGTTCTTCCCGGTGATGTCAAGGGCGCCAGCCGCGCCGCCCGTAGGGGAGACATTGATGCCCTGATAGTTCACCAGGTTCATCAGCTTGATGGTCTTGGTGGCGATGATCGCATCCGCAATCGACCCCCCCTGACCCCAGAAGGGGTTCCAGTCTCCCACGGGAATGTCGGTGTAGGTGCCGCTGCTGTTCAGCAGGGAGAGGACGCTGGCCGCAGGCAGAGAAGGGGCGGCTGGCAGCGAGGAGGGAACCGTCGGGCTGTGGAAATAGATGTTGTCCAGGTAGAAGTGTCCGGCGGCACTGGCGACGAACTTGAGCTGCCGAATGGTGGTCAGGTCGAAGCCTGCCTGATCGATGGGGATCTCGAGATCGGTCCAGGCCCCCTGCGTGATTGCGCCGGCGTCGATGGCGTATTCGCCGGCCGCATTGATGGGGAAGACCTGGAGGTTGGTACCATCCGCGGTCCAGTAGCTGATGTGAAGGGTGCTCTTCCCTGTGATGTCGAGGACGCCGGGGTCGGTGGTGGCGCCATTGGGGGCTGAGATGTTGATGCCTTGGTAGTTCACGAGGTTCAGGAGCTTGATGGTCTTGGTGGCGATGACCACATCCGCGATCGAACCTCCCTGGCCCCAGTTGGGATTCCAATCGCCCACGACAACGTCTGTGTAGGTGGCGCTGCTGTTCAACAGGGAGATGACTTTGCTGGACGGCAGGGTCGGGGCATCGGGCAAGGTGGTGGGCTCAGTCACAATGGGTGAGACGAGCGGGGGAGCCGAAGGCATCGAGGTACCCAAGAAGCGGATGGCACCAACGAAGTAGACCTCGTCCGCCCCGGGGACGCTGCCGAAGTTGGGGAAGAGCGACAGCTTGTTGTAGGTAAAGGAGGGGTCCAGGGGCGCGGTCCCGCCCGACGGGGTGGCCATGTCGAAGGTCAAGGTCTGCCAACCCGCAGCGGCGGTGGCATCGGTCTCGACCGAGTGGGAGCCATCGTTGGAATCCTCGACCTTCAGCTTGAAACTCGCGCCGTTAACGGGGGAATAGACCAGGGCGGTCAGCTTCGTATGCAGGCTGGAGAAGGGGATGGTGCCGATGGAGTCCAGGTAGCCCACGGAGAGCGTGGTGCCTGCCCAGAACTGCGCACCAGCGGTCTTGACGATCTGCATGACGGGCGTGGAGGGGCCGCCCGCGGGGGCCCCGGCGGCCGGGAAAGTGCTGACCGTACCGCCGAAATCGGTGGCCTTGTAGGTCAGTCCGCCGGTGTTGAAGTCCAGAACCGAATAGGCCACCGGTGACACCACGGTGTTGAACGGCTGCGCCACATTGGCGGCGGCGGTGTTCAGGTTGCCCGCCAGGTCGCTGAAGGCTCCGGTGGCAATGCTGACTTGCATGGAGCCGGTGGCATCGGCAGGAGGACTCACGATCAGCGTGTAGCGGGTCGCATTGACCTTGATGAGGGTGGCGGCGGGGGTGCCGTTGGTGATGGCCACATCGCCGAGGGAGAAGCTGCTGCCCACATCTTCACTGAACGTGAAGGTCACCGTCACCGGGGCCGAGATGGGCGTGGCGCTGGTGCCACCGATCACCACGGTGGGAGGCGTGGTGTCGGGCGGTGTGACTGGTGCCGCAGGCGATGAGGACTTGCCGGCGCAGCCCACCAGCAGCACTGGCAAGGAGGCTGCCAGGAGTGCCACCGTCAGCAGCATTTCCCGAACACGAGAGATCGTCATGTGCGCTCCTTCTGTTTGGATCGGCGCGGGGCCGAATAGGCGTGCGGAATTCGGGGAAGGAATCAAAGCGATGGGTGCCCGAACGAACCTGGCACCCGCAGCGTTTTCGAGGAAGCTCCCCAAGGCTGGTCTCAAAAAAAAGGTAGATCAATGATCTTTTTTGGTTATTCAGGGTCTATTTTTGCCGTGGATGCCTGAGGCATCTCGGAGGATCTGACTGGGATCCCCCTCTTCCCTTGCCCCGGACTGGCAGGCTCCCAGACAACCGTATCGGGCAGCTCGCCACCAGGAAACGAGTAGGGTGGCTCTGGCGGAGGCTCAGTCCTTGATGCGGATCGGGTCGGCCCAGTTACCCCGGTACAGGTACCGGTGGGCAACAACGGTTTTCCGGAACTTCCCGAAGGAGATGTCTGTGCCGGCGTAGATCGCCAACATGGGGGTTTCCGCCGGCAGCAGGTAGGATTCGCGCAGGGTTTGCTCCTTCTGCGCCGGGTCGATTCTCTGGGTGCGGGCTTCGGCCCGGTCCCACCCCTTGTGATAGGAGAAGGCCCACCGTACTTCGTCGCCCAGGGAGAAGGGGGTGGCGTTACGGACGGTCAAGGTCGCAGGTACTTCCCGAAGGCTCTCGAGGTCGGTGGCAGACGTGGCGAGTTCCAGGGTCGGCCAGCGGACAGGCTCGGGGCCGGTGAGCACGATGATGGTCTCGGTCTTCAGCAGGCGACCGCCCCTTCCATAGGCCTCGATGACCAGTTCCCGATCCTTGAGCCGTTCCCCGGAGAAGCTGAGGTGGCTGGAGACCCGGCCCCGGGCATCGGGTGAGGCTGTCAGCACGACGTTGTCGAGGTGGATGACGCGCAGCTGCATGACATCGGGCTGGCAGAACACCTCGATGGGGACCTCGTTCTGGTAAAACTGCTGGTTCTTGGGGGAGCTGATCAAGGCCTCGTTGTACTGCCTCAGGGCATGCCAGGCAGGACGCGGGTAGCCGGTGGTGTCCTTCACGTCCCGGAAACCGAAGAAGCCAAACCACTCCTCCGCCTCATCGTTGTGTATTGAAGGGGCGCCAGCCTTCCACCAGCCATCGGCATAGTAGAAGGGGCAAAGGCCGGTGGCACCCGAGTCCAGAATGTCGCGGTAGTACCGAACCATGGCGTCGGCCTGTTCCTGCAGGGTGTTGCCGCCGTAGTAGCTGCCTCCATGGCGGGAAACCGACCGGCCAAACTCGGTCAGAAGAACCGGTTTGCCGCGGCCGAGCGCTTCAGTGATGGCGCGCTGGGAGTTGGCGAACCCATGGGTGAAGTTGGATCCATCCTTGTAGTCGTAGGCATTCCGGCCGTAGACATCAAACAGGTTCATGTCGAGCCACTCGGTAATGGCCGTGTTGCCGGACATGGTGACGGGGATGCCGGGATGCAGCTGGTGGATGAGGTCGATGGCCCGGGTCCACAGGTCGCGGGTGGCCTGTGCGCCCACCTTGCGGATGTGCTCAGGCATGGGCTCGTTCATGATCAGGTAGGTGATCACGCAGTCGTAGCGCTTGGAATAGGCCAGCACCCGCCTGATCAGGGCGAGGTCCTTTTCCACGACCTTGGGATTCGAGAAATCCTCATCCGGCTTCAGCCAGATGCCGAAGACGACCCTCAACCCTGAGGCCTGCACCACCTTGAGCTCAGGTTCCGACAGCTCGGACCAGGTCCGGATGCCATTGAACCCTGCGGCCTTGATGACCTTCAGGTCTCGGCGGATCTGGGCGAGATCCCGCTTCGACTCTTCGTAGGGCACCTCGCCAGGCCGCGCGCCGGTTTCATAGCCCAGGGCGTTGACCAGGACCTTTTGGCCGTCGAGGTAGTACCAGCCATCCTTGAGTTCGACCCTTGGATGAGGGTGGGGCGGGGGGGCCGCGAGCCCCCGAGGGAGGGCACCCGCGAACAGCCACAGAGCGCAGAGGACATGAAGCATGCGGTTGGGCATGAGCGCCCTCCGAGGTCGAGCCGATTCGATCCTGCTGGTCAGCTGGTGGGGAAGCCTAGGAGCGGCGGTAGACGCGAACATAGTCCACCAGCATCTGCTGGGGGAACACGGTGGAACCGTCCGGCGCCCCGGGCCAGTTGCCCCCCACGGCCACGTTCAGGATGATGAAGAAGGGATGATCGAACACCCATACCGATCCGTTGTTGGGCAGGTCCGCCGGGGTGCGCGTGGCGTAGAGGGCCCCATCCACATAGAACCGGATCTGGGTAGCCTCCCACTCCAGGGCGTAGATGTGAAAGTCGTCGGCATACGCGCCCGCGGCCAGCGTCTTGCTCGCGCTGATACCGGTGCCGCCGCTGTAGCCCGGACCGTGGATGGTGCCATGCACCGTCGCTGGCTCGTAGCCCACATTCTCCATGATGTCGATCTCGCCACAGGCCGGCCAGCCGTTGGTGCTGATGTCGTTGCCCAGCAGCCAGAAGGCCGGCCAGAGTCCCTGTCCGGAGGGGATCTTGATGCGAGCCTCGAAGCGTCCGCTGGACTGGGAGAAGAGCCCCTGGGTCTTGAGCCGGGCCGACGTGTAGTCCCGGCTGATCCCATCAGTGCCGATGAAGGTCTCCCTGGCGGCCGTGATGACGAGGTTCCCGTTCTGGATCGAAACGTTCTGGGACCGGTTGGTGTAGGTCTGGAGTTCGTTGTTGCCCCATCCACCCCCCCCCAGGTCGAAGGCCCACTTGCTGGCATCGGGGGCACTGCCGCTGGTCCCGTTGAACTCGTCGCTCCAGCTCAGCACCCAGTTGCCGGTGGTCGGGGGAGGGGGGGCGGTCTGGGGCGAGGAGGAACCACCACAGCCGAGCTGCAGGGCGAAGGCAAGGGGAAGGAGGCAGACAAGGAATCTCATTGGGCGGGCCTTCACGTCGTGGGTGGGGTCACCTCCAGGATGACCCTCTAAAAAGTGAGTATGAAATAGTCTTATTTGGTAATCCGGGGCCAGATTTCCAGTGGGCCTTCGACCGGAACCCTCAGCGGGTGGTCAGGGTGGTGCGGTAAAGGGCGGGAGTTGAACCAGTCTCCCGCTTGAAGAACCGGCAGAAGTAGGTGGCAGAGCTGAAGCCGCACTGACGACCAACCTCTTCGATGGACAGGTTCGTATTCTCCAGCAACCGCATGCCTCGGTTGAGCCGAACCCGGAGGACTTCTCCCGCCACGGGCCGCCCGAGGTGTTTCTTGAAGAGGTTGTCGAGGGTGGACCGGGAACAACCCGCCAGCTCGCAGACCTGCTCGACGGAGATCCCGTGGCAGGCGCGATCGCGGATGATGCGGGAAGCGGCTACCACCAGGGGGTTCTCGGCAGTGGTGATGTCGGTGGACTGGCGCTCGAAGACGCGCAGCGGGGGATGGTAGTAGAGGCGGGGCTCCACGGGCTCGCCATCCAGAATGCGGATGAGCATTTCGGCAGCCACCAGGCCGATCCCTTCGGTATCGGGCGCGATGCTGGTCAGGGTGGGGCGGCACAAGCGACAGAGGATGTCGTCGTTGTCGACCCCGATCACCGAGACCTCCGAGGGCATGGCCACCCCAAGGTCGCGGCAGGCGGTGATGATCTGCTGGCCGCGGGTGTCGTTGCAGGCCAGGATCGCCACCGGCTTGGGCAGCTGGGTCAGCCAGGACGCCAGGGCCGGCTCATACTCGAGGCCCCGCATCTCGCGAAACTGCAGGTTGATGGAGGCAGAAACCTTGGGCGGCGGCTGATAGACGCACACCTCCTGGCTCCGAGCAGCGAAAATCCGGGTGAAGGCCTGGGACCGGCGGTCGGAGAAGAAGATGCCGGGGTAGCCACAAAATGCGAAGTTGATGAACCCGGCCTGGATGAAGAAATCGGCGGCCAGCTGCGCCACGATGCCCGGATCGGTATCGATCACCGGGGAGTCAGGGCAGTTGCCCTCGCCCTGGACGTCGACCACCGGGACACCCAGGGACTTGATCTGCTTTCCGAGGTCCTGATTGGTGATGAAACCGATGATTCCGTCGATGTGGCCCTTCTTGAGCCAGGAGGGCAGCTTCATGAACTCGGCCCGCTCGTAGGGAAAGATCAGCAGGTCTTCCCGTTCCAGGGCATAGGTGGCCACGCCTCGGCAGATGCCACGGCTGTAGCCGCCTCCGGCTGGGACAAGCAAGGCTATGTGGCGAATGGAGGGCATGAAAAAGGATCATACTCCTCCCAGAATTCATAGGTCGTACCGATTCTACCCCCTGCCCAGCAGAGCGGCATCTTTCTCGGCTCCCGCCCAGAAAACGAGATGGGAAGGGCCTGCAGCTCGGAGCCACCTCCACCCACAGGCCAAGGTCGGAGGAGGAGCCTCTGGCACGCCAGCCTCCCGGGAGGTGGGGAAGACCGCAAGAGATTCAGGGACAGGAGAAGGCACTGGATGACGGCATGAAAAAATATAAAACATTTAAAATAAATTATTTATAAATACGGCTTGAGTGATGCATTTGTTGAAACACGATGTATTGTTACCCAAAAATCACATGTGAAAACAAAAAAAGACCATATACACACACATTTTTAGAATCCAGGCTTGCCCAGTCCTCTTTGAACCAAATGCCCCGGGGTGGCCTTCAAGGCGCCGTGCCAGTCGGTCCCTTCCCGCGGGTTGCATTCAGGCCCGGTTTTCCTGCTGGAACATGGGCCGGATGAACGCGGCACCCGCAGTTGCCCCACCTGGCCTTCCCACTGAAACACCCCGCCAAGTGCCTGTTTGACGACACACCCATTGACCCGCTCAGGTCCGACCTTCCCCAAAATAAGGAGAGCAACATGACCACCCATCGACTCCGAGGCGTGCTGGCACTTCTGGTCACCGCGGCAACGGTCTGGCTGACTGGCTGTGGCGGGAAGTCCACTCCCAACACGTCATCCTCCTTCATCTCCATCGCACCGGTCACCCGGACCCTCTACCCTGGCCAGTCCGAGCAGCTCGTCGTCACGGTGCACAACTCGGATGGCACCACGTCGGTGGCCACTTCTGGTGTCACCTTCAGTGCCTCTGCGAACTCGGTCGCCACTGTGACTGCGGCAGGCCTGATGACGGGTGTCAGCGTGGGTACGGGCACCGTGACCGCAACGCTTGGCGACAAGACCGCTGATGCCGTGGTGAAGGTCACCCCGTTGTTCGCGGGCCCCGTGTTCACCGATGACTATGCCTCCGGCGTGTTCTTCGCCCCTTTCGGTGGATCGACGAACGTCCTATCGGTGGATCCCCTGGAGCACCATTCCTGGTCGGCCTCTTTGAAGGTCACCGTACCGGCCGCCGGCTACACGGGCGGAGCCTTGAAGGTGGCTTCTTCCCAGAACCTGTCCCTCTACAACGCCATGACCTTCTGGGCCAAGGCCAGTAAGGCGGTGACCCTGGCCGTCGCCGGCTACGGCGACAGCGCCGCAGGAGATGTCCGTTTCAAGGTGGAGAGCGAACCCCTCGCGTTGACCACTGAATGGGTGAAGTTCATTGTGCCCATTCCCGTTCCCAGCAAGCTTGCCGACAACGTGGCCTTGTTCCACTTCGCCCAGGGCAGCTCGGGAGCCGCCTATGCCATCTGGTTCGACGATATCCAGTACGAGCAGCTACCGGCGGCACAGCTCGGGGCCCCCACCGCAGCGACGGTGGGCTGGCACCCCATCAACATCGACCTCGGCAAGACGGCCGCGCTGCCCAGCGGCAATGGCAGTGGCAACTCCGCGACCTTCACGCTGCCCGCGATGAACGTCATCAACCTCGGCATCGGCTACTTCGACATTACCTCGGACCAGCCTTCCATCGCGCTGCCTCTGAACGATGGAACCGTCAAGGGGCTCGCCTTCGGGTCTGCCCACCTCACGGCCAAGCTCGGCGCGCTGTCCGCTGGCGTGGGCACAGTCACCGTGGCTCCCGCCAGCCCGACTTCGGCGCCCCCGGCGCCGACCCTCCCGGCTTCGGATGTCATCTCCCTCCTCACGAAGGTCTACACCAACAACACCATGGACACCTGGAATGCAAGCTGGGGCGTGGTGGGTGGCTTTACCGAAGTGGTCATCGGTGGGCAGGACATGAAGAAGTACGCGAACCTCGGCTACGCCGGCATCGAGTTCGTCAACCACCAGGTGGACGCGAGCCAGATGAACTACTTCCATGTGGACATCTGGACGCCTGACATGACGTCCTTCCACGTGAAGCTCGTCGACTTCGGCCCCAACGGCGCCTACGCCGGAGGCGATGACACCGCAGTGGAGATTGCCGTGCCAGTCACCGCCCTGAAGCAGTGGCAGAGCATCGACCTCCCCCTCAGCTCCTTCACGGGGATGAACTTCAAGAACCAGGCCCAGATCGTCATCGTGGGTGAGCCCTATGCCAACGGCACGGTCTTCCTGACCAACGTCTACTACCACAAGTGATTCCGGCGGGGGCGGTACCACCAAACCTGGTGCCGCCCCCGTTGCGGGTCACCTGCAGGACGATAGGCACGGCCCAGCCGGCATTGGATGGGAGCCCCGGGCCACGCAGGACTGAAGGATGCAAGGAATGCTGCCCCCTAGTTATTCAACGGTTTGTCCAGCGGCAACTGACCCTGGGCTCCAATTGGAGGAAGTCATGATCAAGGCAACCAATATGGTTCGGTGGGGTCTGGTGGCATGCCTGTGCGGGTCGCTCTTGCCCCTGCGTTCCCAGGAAACCGGGTTCTCGAAGGAGTTCAAGTTCCGCTTGGGCTACACCCCGAGCCCCAAGGACCACCTCCGCGCGCCCTACACCGGGTTCGGGTTGAACCTCGCCTACGGCATCGGGGTCGGCACCGTGGGGCTTGAACTGGGCTACTTCTACAAGACTGGCGACAACTACATCACCCAGCCGGATGATTCGAGGCTGACCGCTGGCCAGTCACCGATGAACCCGGCCAAATCCGTGGAAGACAAGCGCAACCAGCTGGCAGGCTTCTCCGTCCGCACGGCCTTCAGCCGGGGGCTGGCCGAGAGCTGGCGCTGGCAGGCCGGCCTGCAGTTCGGGGGTGCCTTCAAGCACCAGTATGTGGGGGACACCCAGAGCACGCCCTGGGATGCGGGATCGGGAGCGGCGGGCTGGCGCGATTTCTACCTCGGCACCCCGACCAAGGGTGGCCTCAATCCCACCCCGTTCGGAGGGGTGACCTGGAAAGCGGACAAGGACTCGAGTGTCGAGTTGAACGTGGTGTTCCTGAACTACCAGGCGATTGAGTATCACCACTATTCAGGGACGGGAACGGCCTATACGAACGGCGCCACAGGGCCCTACTCCTCTCCCGGTGCGCTCTTCCCCTACGATTCGCTGGAGAAGAAGCGCCGCATCGTTCCGCATCTCGAAATCGCCTATGTGTTCCATTTCTAGGCCCAACCCCCTGAATCGCGGAGAAAGACCATGAACATGCGCAGCACGCTCCATCTCTCCACCCTCGCGGTGATGCTGGCCGGTGGTGTGAACCTGGTCGCCCAGACGACCACAGGGGCCCTCCGGGGCCTGGTCACCGACGAAAGCGGCCGCCCCATTGCAGGCGCCCGCGTCGCGCTGGAGAGCCCCGCGCTCTTCCAGACCCGGGTTGTGACCTCAGAGGCGGACGGCACCTATCGGGCCCTCCTGCTCCCCGTGGGGAACTACACCCTCAAGGTGAGCGCCGAGGGGAAACTCGGGAAGACCGCCAAGGATGTCAGGGTCGGTGTCGGGTCCAACCTGGCGCTCTCCTTCGTCCTAAAGTCCACGGAGATGGCCTCGGCTGTGGTCGAGGTGACCAGCACCACCGCTGCGGAAGCGAAAACCAGCGACAAGGTATCCGTCAACTACTCCGCCGAGGAGTTGCTGAAGATGCCGGTCTCCATGCAGGGGTTCGATGCCATCACCAACATCGCACCTGGAGTTGCCGGCTACGGCACCGACGCGCGGGTCCGCGGTTCGGACACGAACCAGATCCTCTACAGCGTCGATGGCATCAACGTGAAGGATGATTCCGGCAAGTGGGCGTCTCTGTATGCCCCCCTGCCGGACTCCATCGAGGATGTCCAGGTGGTGTCCTCGGGGCTGAACGCCCGGAACGGCCTGGTGAGCGGTGGCCAGGTGAACATGGTCACCAAGAGCGGCTCCAACACGTTCGAGGGGACCGTCCGGGCCAACATGTCCCGGGCCTCGATGGGGGCTGACCACTACCTCACCAACGCCTCCAACAACAGCAACCTCCTCCGCGAAGATTTGACTCACACCACGGATGTCCTCCTCAGCGGGCCCATCCTCAAGGACCGCCTTTGGTTCACCCTGGGCACCCGGTTCACCCCCTCCCAGGCCACCACGGGCCTGCTCGGCTATACCGTCCTTGGCATCCAAGAGGGCAGAACCGATCCCATCCCCTGGAACGAAATGCGGACTCGGCTGCACCCCATGTCCACCTACGGGCTGAATCCCGCGGTGGATGCCATCGTCAACGCCGGCCCCGGGGGCGGCTATGCCATCGACACGGAGCAAGCCGGCACCCAGCTCAGCTCCTCCATCCGCTTCCAGAAGATCGAAGGGAAGCTGACGGGCATGGTGTCGGCGAACCATGCCTTGAGCCTTACCTACCTGACCGAGAAGACCACCCAGGGGGGCGTCCAGGGGCAGAAGAACACCGACCCCTGGGAGGGCAACATCCTCCGAGGCATCGGGGAGATGAAGACCGAGACCAAGGCCTACACCCTGTCCTGGAATGGAATCCTGGCCGATAACTGGACCATCGAGGCGCGCACCACTTACGCCGCGGTGACCGCCAACGACGTCCCGAATCCCACACCGGGCGTCGCCGTTGCTGGGTACTTCTCCACCGGCTACCCGGACATCCGCCTCCGGGGCGAGACCGGCCCCCATTCGTGGCTGGCCGACGAAGGCTACAACTACGGCCCGCTGCTCACCAACATGAGCACCTACATCAACCCGGAAAAGCGGGGGAACCAGACCGCCACCGTGAACGTGAAGACCATCCAGGAGTTCTACGGCAACCATGACATCGACCTGGGGGGTGAGCGGGTTGCCACGCTCTACAACTTCGGCCGCACCAAGTACGGGAACCGCGGTGTATTCACGGGTGGTTGGGTAAGGAATGCCACCACCGGGCAGTACCTCTATCCAGTCTTCCGCCGGGGCGCCCAGGGCACCGACCCCAGCGAGATCCTCCAGATCGGCCCCGGAGAGAATCCCTCGGCCAATGGCTGGACGGCCTGGGATTCCATGCCCAACGGCCTGGGCACCCAGGCGCCCTTCCTCCATTGGGAAGCCATCCGGGGACCCAGCGCCCACATGGAGCGCTTCTTCGACAACCCAGGCGATTCCCAGAACAGCACCACGTCCTTCTGGGTCAACGACAACTGGACCGTGAACCCCCAGTGGAACGTGATGCTCGGCGTCCGCGCCAACAAGCTCATCATGGAGGACCAGGGCGGCAACCGGCTCCATGACATGAACATCTTCGAGCCGCGCCTCCTCGTGAAGTTCAATCCGGACGGGAAGAACAAGGAGGTGTATTCCTTCTCGGCCGCCAAGCTGGCCTCCGCCTATTCGGACGCGGTGGCGAACACCTTCCGGGGCAACGCCTGGGAGGTCCGAACCGTGCACCTATGGAGTGGTGCGGGGCTCAACCCCGCCATCGCCCAACCCGGCTTCGATACTGCGGGGGCTCTCACGGATGCCCCCAATGGGACCTACAACGGGTACACCTACGACGGTCATACCAACATGAACGGCGTCCGGTGGGTGGACTATGCGACGCTCACGGACCCGGCCAACTACGGGCCGGCCTACGACATGTTGGATGCCCGGCAGACCTACCTCTCCCCCGGGTTGAAAGCGCCCTACGCCATCGAGCTGAGCCTCGGTTACCAGCGGAACTACGATTCCGGGTATTTCCGGATGAATGCCACCCGCAGGACCTACAAGGACAACATCATCGGCCCCATCCATGACTACGGAATGCAGTCGATGGTGCACATGGTGAGCCCGGCTCCCAACGATCCGCTGCGCATCTGGAAGCAGGCCACCGTCTGGCGCAATTCCGAATTCGATCGGATCTACACGGGTCTCGAGATGGCCTTCCAGAAACAGCTCTCCGCCCGCTGGAGCATGATGGGCTCCTACACCTGGGACCAGTCCACCGGCACCAACGACCTGGACTACTACAACTACAAGACCCTGCGGGAAAAGCTGCTGACTCCCGAGCAGCAGAAGGCGGCGGTGGGTCATGGCGTGCTCAGCCGCAACCAGATCGCCCACCTCTTCCTGACCTACACCATGCCCATCGGCCAGGGCAACATCTCCTTCTCGGTCAGGGCAAATACCTGGCAAGGAGGGGTCATCCAGGCCCAGGGGTGGACCGACTACCGCACCCTTCCGGGGTTCAGCGATCTGCAGCTGCCGAGCACCATCGGGGGCGAGCGGGTCATCGATGTCGACCAGCGCACCAACAACTGGCAGACCTACTTCCCCACCTATTACGGGGACATGGGTGCCTTCAAGACCGGCGTGGACTACTACGAGATCGGCGCCAAGCTGCAGTGGGACATCCCCATCGGACTGGGCAAGGTGCGGCTGATCGGCTACGTCTCTGTGGACAACCTCTTCAACCACATGATCATGACCAACGTCTACGGCTACTTCACGGGCGACTCCCCCAACCAGAACAACAATGTGGCTCCTGGCAGCGCCATGGCCCTGTTCTACAGCAACCGCTACTACGGCCAGACTCCCGGCGACATCGGCGCCAAGTACGGCGACTACAACTTCGGCAATGGCGGTCGCAAGGTCGGCGATTTCAGCTTCGGGTTCAAGTTCTAAGCAGCCTCTGAGAAGGAGCATTCCATGAATGTCACGCGTATCTGCATGCTCGGCCTGCTGGCCCTGCCGCTGGCGGCCCAATCCACGAACGTCAGTGTCGGGGGTGCCCTCATCTACGGGCTGGACAGCTACAAGAAGGCTGTCAACGCCACCACGGGCCTGACCCTGAACGTGGGCTATGACACGTCCATCTACAAATCGGGGATTCCGGCCAGGCTCACCTTCGGCGTCGGGCTGATGCCAGGCAAGGAACTGAATGGCCTCAAGACGTCGTTGACCCTGTTCCAGTTCGCCGGGGACATCATCATCGAGACCGACTCCCACAGCCTGCGTGGGATTCTCGGCCTCTCCATCAACAGCTACTCTGCCAAGTTTTCCGGTTACGAGAGTCCAGCCGTGAACGATGCGGAGCATCATTTCCCCTTCCGTGACGTCAAGGGCATCAAGGGGGGCCTTCGTCTGGGGGCCGAGTACACCTTCGCACCCCAGTGGACGGCCCAGGTCCTGCTGCAGACGACCGAACTGGCGGGTCGGCAGCGGTACGATCCCCTGATTCGAAAGGGCGGGATCAATCCCGCCTGGCTGGAGTTCGGGGTACGTTACAAGTTCTAGCCGGCTGATCGATCTCGAGCCACGTCCTTGGGAAGCCTTCATCGGACCGGTTGCAGCAGCGCTGCTTCCTCACCCCGTACCGGGACCCGATGCCCGCCTCAAGCTTGATTCACAACCATCCCAAGCCCCGATAGCCCGGAGGAAGACGCAATGGAAGCACAGCACCCGGAGACGGGAATGGACTCAGGGGGCACTGGGGGCAGCCTTTCGTTTGGAGAGAAGGTCGGCTACTCGCTCGGCGATGCCGCCTCCAACTTCTACTGGAAGACCTTCGAATTCTTCATCATCTTCTTCTATACGGATGTGTTTGGCATCTCTGCCGCCGCTGTCGGAACCATGATGCTCGTCACCCGGGTGATGGATGCGGTGGCCGATCCAATCATGGGTACCATCGCCGACCGCACCCGGACCCGATGGGGACACTTCCGCCCCTATCTCATCTGGTTTGCCGTGCCCCTGGCGGCTGCGGGCGTGTTGACCTTCACCACTCCCCACCTCGGAGGCGGGGGGAAGCTGGTTTATGCCTATGTCACGTATTGCCTCCTCATGCTCCTCTACACCGTCGTCAACATTCCCTACAGTGCCTTGCTGGGCGTCATGACGCCGAACTCGAAGGAGCGGACCTCCCTGGCCTCCTTCCGCTTCGTGGGGGCCTTCTCTGTGGCCGTTCTCGTCCAAT
The DNA here is from genome assembly GCA_963740385.1 of uncultured Acidobacteriota bacterium. GTDB lineage: Bacteria > Acidobacteriota > Holophagae > Holophagales > Holophagaceae > Geothrix. Next base: position 476,855 of record CAVUDX010000002.1, on the reverse strand, counting down.
ACTGCACCCCTAGCCTGGCGCAGTGGTTTGGCATGGACGCCTCGCTGCGCGCAGCGCATCGCTTCTTGAGCCATCCCATTCAATGGATCCAGTGGTTCCTGTCGAAGGACTTTCTTGCCCTGCCGTCCAACCTGGAAAAGGGGTGGCAGCTCACCATGGTGCTCTACGGGGCGATCGCGGTGGTCTTGCTCGTCCTCTGCTTCCTGACGACCCGGGAGCGGGTGGTGCCGCCGCAGAACCAAAACCCGGATTTCCGGCGGGACCTGAAGGACATGTTCGCCAGCCGAGCCTTCGTGGTGATGATCGGGGTGGCCATCGTCATGATCACGGCCTTCGTGCTGAAGGGCTCCGTGTCGGCCTACTATTTCAAGTATTACGTGCATCGGAACGACCTGCTGGGCCCCTTCCTGGTGAGCAATGCGTTGGCGTTCCTGGTGGCTGTTGTTATCGCCCCCATGGTTGCGAAGCACTTCGACAAGAAGGTGCTGTTCATGGCGGCCATCGGAATCGGTGGGGCCATCATTGGTGGCTTCTGGTTCGCCAAGCCTCAGGACATCGGACTCATGTTCGCTCTCCAGATCTCATCCAGTTTCGTGATCGGCTTCAACTCACCCCTGCTGTGGGCGATGTTCGCCGACACCGCCGATGATGCGGAGTGGCGGTCCGGCCGACGGAATACGGGGCTGGTTTTTGCGTCAGCGATTTTCGGCACCAAGATCGGCCTGGCATTCGGTGCCTGGGTGACCGGGTGGCTGCTGACCTGGTTTGGCTACGTGGCAAACATCGAGCAGACCACCACCTCTCTGCTTGGCATCCGGCTTTCCATGAGCGCGTTTCCCGCAGCCATGCTGATCGCCGCCGCCCTCCTGATGAAGGCCTATCCCCTCGACGACCAGATGATGGTGCAAATAGAGCGAGACCTGAAGCAGCGAAAATCCACCCCGGTCCCCGGGGCATAACCCGGTTCCTAAATGGCCCATGTGACGCATCTCCCGAACCTGATCACTCCCAACGGAGTGACATACACCTTGATCGATCCTTGGAATGATTTGCCATGAAAATGCGACTCCTCAGCCTTCTGTTTGCCGCGGTCATGCTCGTGCCCACGGCAAGCGCCCAGGTCGACCTGTCGAAGCCCCGATGGGCGGGCAATGCCATCTGCTACTCCGGCTACCGGCAGGGGCAGGATCCTGACAAGAGCCTTTATCCCACCAAGCCGCAGGTTCTTGAGGATCTGAGGATCCTCGAACGCAACTGGAAGGTCCTCCGCCTGTATGGATCAGACCAGCACAGCAAGGATGTGCTTGAAACCATCCGGACCCATGGCCTGGGCCTTCGGGTCATGCTGGGCATCTGGCTGAGCGGAAAGCCTCAGAAAGCGGCTGAGAATCGGCGACAGGAGAGCCAGGGGATCAAGCTTGCCAACGCCTACCCTGGAATCGTGGTGGCGGTGAGTGTAGGGAACGAGGCGCTGGTCAGCTGGTCGGATCATCAGATGAAGGAAGGGGAACTGATCAAGATCGTGGATCGGGTCAAGGCCTCCGTGAAGTGTGCTGTCACGGTCGCCGATGACTACCTGTATTGGATCCAGCCTGGCAACAAGCTGGTGTCCCACCTGGATTTCATCACTCTGCACAGCTACCCGATCTGGGGTCGGCAGGACATCGATGAGGCCTTTGGAACCACCATCGACAAGTTTGCCGACATCCAGGCCCGCTACCCCGGCAAGACGATCGTCTTCGGAGAGGTCGGCTGGGCCACCTATACCGTGGGGGACAAACACGTCCCCAGGGCCGGGAGCGAAGCAAAGCAGAAGCGCTACTACGACGAGATCAGCGCCTGGGGGAAGTCCCACAACGTGACCTGCTTCATCTTCGAAGCCTTCGATGAGCCTTGGAAAGGTAAGGGGACTGAAGGCCATTGGGGCCTTTTCTCGGTCGACCGTAAGGCCAAACTGGCGATGCAGGAGTTGTTCCCTGACTTGATGCCAACAGGTCCCACCTCGCCAGGGTACGGCGAGGGCGCTGGGGCCCCGTTGAAGCCGAGCGGGAAGTGAGCATGACCAGCACCTACGTCTCCGATTACCTCCTGGACCAGACCGACGCCCCGGCAGAGGGGGCCTTCGTGGACCTGCAGGGAGAGCGCTTCTATCGCATCACCAACCTGGATGCCATGGCGCCCTTTTTCATGAATCTGGTGAGCGATTCTGATCATTGGCTGTTCATTTCAAGCAACGGAGCGCTGACCGCTGGCCGAAAAAATCCGGATGAGGCCCTGTTCCCCTACCATGCAGACGATCGGATCCACGACAGCCAGGAACACACGGGGAGCAAGACGATCCTGCGGGTCACCCGGCAGGGTCAGACCCATCTCTGGGAACCCTTCTCGTCCCGTTATGAGGGCCTCTACCCCATCACCCGGAACCTGTACAAGAGCATTTACGGAAACAAAATCCTCTTCGAGGAGGTCAACCGGGAACTCCACCTGACTTTCCGGTATGCCTGGATGAACAGCGACCGGTTTGGGTTCGTGCGCCACTCTGAAATTCTCAACCACGGGCACGATGAGGTGGTCATTGACCTGGTGGATGGCCTGCAGAATGTGCTGCCCTTCGGCCTCGGGTGGCGGTTCCAGCTGGAATACAGCACGCTCGGGGACGGCTACAAGCGCACGGAGCTGCTGGAGGAGTGCGGCATAGCCCTCTTCCGACTGAGTTCCCTTCCCGTAGACAAGCCGGAGCCCAGCGAGGCGCTGCGGGTGAACGTTGCTTGGTCCCTGGGGTTGCCCTCCTCCCGGATACTGGTCTCCACCAGCCAACTGAAGGCATTCAGGGCCGGCGGCGAGGTCCGCGGAGAGACAGATGTCCGGGGGCGGCGGGGGGCTTATCTTCTGCACGCCACCCTTCCACTGGCGCCCGGTGGGCATCGCGAATGGTTCATCGTGGCCGACGTGGGCAAGGATGCCTTGGGCGTCACCGACCTCGCCCGGCGCCTGCGGGATACGTCGGCTCTGGCGGTTGAACTCCAAGCCGACATCAAGCGGGGAACTGAAAATCTCGTGCGGCTCGTGGCCAGCGCAGATGGTCTGCAGACCACCGAAGATGAACTGAGCACTTGTCGGCACTTCTCCAACACGCTGTTCAACATCATGCGCGGGGGCATTCCGGCCTGTGGCTACCAGGTTCCGACAGCGGACTTCCAGGCCTTCCTCGAAAAGACGAATGCGGATGTGGCGACCAGTTACGACGCCTTTCTGGCCGACCTTCCGGAGTTCATGCCCCACCAGGCCTTCCTGAACCGTTTGGCTGACTGCGAAGATCCCGATCTGGCCCGGCTGAGCCGTGAATATCTGCCACTCACCTTCAGCCGACGGCACGGTGATCCCAGCCGCCCCTGGAACATCTTCTCCATTCTTGTGAAACACGAGGATGGGAGCCGGATCTTCAACTACCAGGGGAATTGGAGAGACATCTTCCAGAACTGGGAAGCCCTTGGCTTCTCCTTCCCGAGCTTCCTGGAAAGCATGATCTTCAAGTTCGCCGATTCCTCGACCGCAGATGGACACAACCCCTACCGTGTGCTGCGCGAGGGGTTCGAGTGGGAAACCATCGATCCCCATGACCCCTGGTCCTTCATCGGGTATTGGGGTGATCACCAGGTGATCTACCTTCTGAAACTCCTGGAGTCTTCTCGCAAGTACCACCCCGGCGCCTTGGCGGCCCTCCTGGATCAAAAGCTCTTCACCTACGCGGACGTGCCCTACCGTATTCAGGCTTACGAGGCCCTGCTGGAGAACCCGCGCAGCACCATCACATTCGATCAGGAAGCCCATGCCCGGAGCATGGAGGCGGTTGATAAGATCGGTGCCGATGGCAAGCTCCTCAAGGGCCCGAATGGGCCGGTCCGGGCCAACCTGACGGAAAAGCTGCTGATCGTCGCCCTTTCCAAGCTGGCGAACTTCATCCCTGAAGCAGGGATCTGGATGAACACTCAGCGCCCAGAGTGGAATGATGCGAACAACGCCCTCGTGGGTTACGGCGTTTCCGTGGTGACGCTCTGCTACCTGCGCCGTTATCTGGACTTCATTCGGGAATGCTTCAAGGCAAGAGGTGATTCGCCGGTGGAGGTGGCAAAAGAGATCGCTGATCTGTTCCAGAACATCGCGGCAGTGCTGGAGCAGCATGTCCCCTCGCAGGGCCATGCCACCTCCGACCAGTCCAGGAAGACCGTGCTGGATGGTCTGGGAAAAGCCGCCTCGAAATACCGCGAATACCTCTATGGGCGGGGATTTTCGGGGGACCAGGCGCCCCTCTCGTCTGGGAGGATAGTGACCTTCTGCGACGTGGCCCTTCGGCATGTCGATCACGCGATCCGTGCAAACCGGCGCGAAGATGGCCTCTACCATGCCTATAACCTGATGAAGGTGGTCGGAGATGGCATCCAGATCCGGCATCTCTACAAGATGCTCGAAGGTCAAGTGGCAGTGCTCAGCGCTGGGATCCTTTCGGGCGCGGAGGCGGCGGACCTTCTGGATGCCCTGCGTGAAAGCAACCTCTACCGAGCCGATCTGGGCAGTTACATGCTCTACCCGGATCGAGCGCTGCCAAAGTTCCTCGACAAGAATCGCTTGCCGGAGGATGCCACCCGGCGATCCCCCTTATTGAAAGCGCTTCTGAAGGAGGGCGATGGACGCATCGTGGCCCAGGACTCAGAAGGCGTCATCCGGTTCAACGCCTCGTTCCGGAGCCGCGTGGATCTGCAGCAGGCCTTGACGAGCCTCAGGCGCACCAAATTCAGGACCCTGGCAGAGCAGGATGAAGCCCAGGTCCTGGAGATCTACGAGGCGGTTTTTGATCACCAGTCCTTCACAGGCCGGTCGGGCACCTTCTTCAAATACGAGGGACTGGGCTGCGTCTACTGGCACATGGTCTCGAAGCTCCTCCTGGCGGTCGATGAGGTGCTGCGCGCCTCCCTGCACGAGGATCCGTCGATTCTGTTCCGGCTCCAGCGCCACTGCCGCGATATCCGCGCGGGCCTTGGGGTCCACAAATCTCCCATGGTCTACGGAGCGGTCCCCACCGATCCCTACTCCCATACCCCCAGTTTTGCAGGGGTCCAGCAGCCCGGCATGACAGGGCAGGTGAAGGAGGACTTTCTCAGCCGGTTCAGTGAGCTAGGCGTGCAGGTGCAGGACGGCCGCTTGATCTTCCAGCCCTGGGCGACGCCCAAGATCGAGTTTCTGAATCACGCCAAGGATTTCCAGTTCGTGGCTCAGGATGGGCAGTTCGGGACGCTTGCATTGGCGCCCGGGTCCCTCGCCTTCACCGTGTGCCAGGTACCCGTGGTGATGCACCGCTCGGGAACCCCCTGCATCCAGATCCATTTCCAGGACGGATCGAACAGGAAGGTGGAGGGCCTCGCGCTCGACAGCCAGGACAGCGCTGGCATCTTCCAGCGTTCCGGGTCCATCCAGCGGCTGGACGTGCATCTCGGGATCACCGGCTAGGGACCTCCAGGGACCCCGTGCCTCAAGCGGAAACACAAGGTCCTTCAGGCGCGCCACACTTGGCGGAGAGAGAGGGATTCGAACCCCCGAACAGGTTTCCCCGTCTCCGCATTTCGAGTGCGGTGCCATCAACCACTCGGCCATCTCTCCGGAACCGCCATTCTAGCAAACTGGCCGCTAGAATCCAGCCCGGGGGGTGGCGATGGGAAGGTTGAACCATGTGCTGGTGGGGCTCATCGCGCTGGGATGGCTCCAGGCCCAGGCACCCGCCGTGGGACTGACGGATGCCGACGCGGACCGCTGGGCCGCGCTGGCTCTGAAGTGCCTGAGGCAGGAATATCCCAACAAGCTCGACCACGTGATGAACGGAGCAGGGGAGGTCCGGGCGCCAAAGGCGCTCCATCCCGCCTTCTATGGCTGCTTCGACTGGCACTCGGCGGTGCACGGCCACTGGATGCTGGTGCGCTTGCTGCGCGAGCACCCGGGCATGGCCCGGGCAGGAGAGGTGCGTGCCGTCCTCTCCGAGAACCTGACGCCTGACCGGATCGCCGCCGAGGTCGCCTACCTGGGGCAGGGTAACCGGCGGAGCTTCGAGCGCACCTACGGCTGGGCCTGGCTGCTGAAACTCTCGGCTGAGCTGCAGACGTGGGAGGATCCCGAGGCGACGCGCTGGCGGGCGGCCCTGCAGCCTCTGGCGCAGGCGATGGTCCGACAGCTCAAGGACTTCCTCCCCCGGCAAACCTACCCCATCCGCACCGGGGTCCATCCCAACTCGGCCTTCAGCCTCGACCTGGCCCTGGACTACGCCCAGGCGGCCGGTGATCAGGACCTGGAGCGGCTGGTGTCCGACCGGGCCAGATCCTGGTTCGCGGGGGACCGGAACGGTCCCCTGGCCTGGGAACCCGGTGGGGAGGATTTCCTGTCCCCCTGCCTGGAGGAGGCCGCGCTCATGAGCCGGATCCTGCCTGCCGATGCCTACCGCCGTTGGCTGGACGGGTTCCTGCCCGGGCTTCCGGGAGGGCTCGCCCCGGCCCAGGTCTCCGATCGCACGGATCCGAAGATCGTCCACCTCGACGGCCTGAACCTAAGCCGGGCCCGCGCCCTGCGCTGCATGGCCGCAGCCCTGGGGGTCAAGGATCCCCGATTCGGGCCGTTGATCAGCGCGGCGGATCGCCATGCCCGCGCCTCGCTGCCCCACCTGGCCTCCGGCAGCTACGAGGGGGAGCACTGGCTGGCCACTTTTGCCGTGAGACTGCTCTCCGCGCCGGAACCTAGGCCCCTGCCGGGGGAACCTTCTCGGGGCCCGTCACGCTGAGCAGGTGGGCAAAGTAGTTGCGGTCCTCACTCAGGATGTGCCCCTTGACCAGATCCATGGCCAGGAACGAGACCAGCTTTCCAAAATCCAGATGGCCCGCCTGCACATCAGCCTGCAGCTTCCAGGCGCGGTTCAAGAGGGCACCATGCACGGCCATGTGCTCTGAGAGGTCGGGGTAGTTCGCCTCCCGCAGGAGGATCTCCTCGTCGTAGAAATGCTGGGCCGTGTGGGCGACGAGGGTCTCCAGGCGGAGGGACACCTCCTGCAGGGGGCGATTCTCAGTGAGGGTGGCCATCAGGGCGCTCGACAGGCGAAAGAGGCGCTGGTGCTGGGCGTCGATGAGCCCATGGCCGCTGGCGTAGGCCTCTTCCCAGATGACTTCGAGCAGGGACCGCTCCTGGTCGATGCCCTCCATTAAACCTTCGGGGGAGTCCGCCAGGACCACCCGGTTCCTCCCGTCGCGCTTGGCGCGGTAGAGCGCCTGGTCCGCCCGTTCGATCCAGCCATCGAGGGTTTCGCCGGGGCGATACTCCGCGACCCCCAGGCTCATGGTGACCTGGCCAACCTCCGGGAACACCACGGTCGACAGGGCCTCCCGCAGCTTCTCGGCGAGGCCGCCCGCCCCCGCCAACCGGGTGGCCGGGGCCATCACCAGGAACTCCTCGCCTCCCCACCGAACCAGTGCATCGGAAGCCCGGAGGTGCAGCCGGAGGGTCTGGGCTGTCCCGGCCAGCACGGCGTCCCCCGCGCCGTGGCCAAAGGTGTCGTTCACCCGCTTGAAGTGGTCCAGGTCCAGCATGAGCAGCGACAGGGGCTCCCGGCGCCGCTGGGCCAGGGCCATCTCCGGGTGCACCGCCTCCTCAAAGCGGCGACGGTTCCAAGCGCCGGTCAGCCGGTCCGTAGAGGCGGCCTGCTCCAGCTGCTCCAGCGCTCGACGGAGCCCCTGGTTGGCCATCTCCGCCGAGCTGCGGGTGTCGCCGAGGTCCCGCAGCCGTTCCGACAGCTCCGCGCTGCGCTGGGCCACCAGGGTCTCAAGGTTCCGCGCCTGGTCAGCGGCGGCGGCCAGTTGGGCCGCCTGGGCCCGTTCGGTGGCCTGGCGAAGGTCAGTCATGCGGTTGAGCATGGCCCAGCCCAGGGCCATGGCCAGCACCGTGAGGGACAGCTGGAGCAACACCAGGCTTGGCATACGCCCCGCCCAGCCAGCCATCATGGCCCAGAGGGTGGCGCAGCAGACCAGGAGGGCGAGGGTGGCGGCCACCAGGGGCGCGGCCGTGGACAGCCCTTCCCGGTGGGCCCGCAGCCCTGCCATGAGGGTCAGCAGGGCCAGGAGGGGGGCGGTGAGGCCCAGGAGGACCTCCGCCGTTCGGTGGGCGGCAGGCCAGGGGAGGACGGCCGCCAGGCCGATGACCAGGGTGACCAGGGCCATGGAGCGACGGTTCGATCGGGACCCCCTGGCGCTCGGAGACTCGGCGAGGAGGCCCGAGGCCACGCGTTCCCAGGTGGCCAGGCAGAGGCCCCCCAAGACCAGGGAGGCGGGATGAACGGCTGGGGCGAACCCGGCGGGCAGGAGGGTCTCAGCAATCCCACTGAAGGCCATCCACGCCGCGGCGGCCAGCAGGCCGAAGAGGCCCGCCAAGCTGAGCACGCGGTCCCGCAGGGGGCGATAGGCCAGGATGGCGAGCAGGGCGAGGGCAACCAGCAGGCCCGCCAGGAAGGCATGGAAGACCAGGGCCAGGGGGCCTGGCGGGATCGGAAGGGAGGCGGTCATGGGCGGCGGCATGGCATCCGTCTTATCGTCTCCGCTTGAAGAAAGTTTGGATCTGGGCACGACACTCCGGCTCCAGGAGGCCGCCCTCGAAGGCGAAGCGATGATTGAGGGCCGCCTCCTCCAGGGTTCCGAGCCAGCGGCTGACGCCCACCTTGGGGTCAGTGGCGCCGAAGACCACCCGCCCCACCCGTGCGTGGATGAGCGCGCCGAAGCACATGAGGCAGGGCTCGAGGGTCACGTACAGGGTGGCGCCGGTCAGGCGGTAGTTCTTCGTCCAGGCACCCGCGCTGCGCAGGGCCAGCACTTCGGCGTGGGCTGTCGGGTCGTTCAGCTTCACGGGGTGGTTGTGCCCGCGGCCCAGCAGGCAGCCTTCGGACACCACCACGGCGCCCACCGGCACTTCGTCGAGGCTCTCCGCCTTCTCGGCCTCCTCGAGGGCGAGCTTCATGAAGTAGATGTCGTCCCCGCTCCACATGCCACCAGTGTGGCCGAAACCGTGGTGCGTACCTGGGAAACAAAGGAGCAGTATGGCGGATTTTCCCTTGAAGAAAAAGGCTGATCCTGCGTTTTGGGGGTCGCTACACTCACTTTGGTCCACAAAGGCCGAGTCATTCTCACGACCCCGCGACGGCTCGGCCTGCGCGGGGTTTTTGCAAGCCACGGCGCTGGGGGAGGCACATGCGTGCGCACCTGATCCTGAAGGACGGGACCATCTTCCGGGGACGGGCGCCGTTGGGCTTCGGCGGCGGAGGCGAGGCCGTGTTCACCACGGCCATGGCGGGTTATCAAGAGGTGCTCACGGACCCCAGCTTTGCCGGGCAGATGGTCTGCATGACCTTCCCCGAGCAGGGCATCTACGGCATCCACGCTGATCTCAATGAAGGCACCCGGCCCTGGGCCACGGGCCTGCTCTGCCGGCGGCTGACCTTCGCCCCGGACCACCACCGCAGCGAAGGCGATCTGGCGGGCTGGCTGAAGCGCCACCACATCCCCATCATGTGCGACCTGGACACCCGGGCCCTCACCCAGCACCTGCGCGACCAGGGCTCCCAGCCCTCGCTGATCTGGACGGAACTGGACGGCAGCCTGGATGCGGGCGTGGCCAAGGCCAAGGCCCTGCCGGACATGACGGGCCAGGCCCTCTGCGGCGCGGTGAGCTGCCGGGAGCGCTACGAGCTGAATCCAGGGGGCGCCTTCCGGGTGGCGGTGCTGGATGGCGGCATCAAGCTGAGCATCCTTCGGCAGCTGGTGGGTGCGGGCCTGCACCTGGAGGTATTCCCCTGGGATGCCCCGGCCACGGAGTTGACGGCCAAGCGCTTCCACGGCCTCTTCCTCAGCAACGGCCCTGGCGACCCGGCGGCCCTGCCGGGCATGCAGCGGGAAATAGAAGCCTGCATCGGCCAGCTGCCCATCTTCGGCATCTGTCTGGGCCATCAGCTGCTGGGGCAGGCTTTTGGCGGGAAGACCTTCAAGCTGAAATTCGGCCACCGCGGGGCCAACCAGCCGGTGCACGACCTGCTTACGGGCCGCATCGAGATCACCGCCCAGAACCACGGGTTCGCGGTGGACGAGGCCAGCCTGCCCAAGGATGTGGAGGTCACCCACCGGCACCTAAGTGACGGGACCGTGGAAGGGCTCCGCCACACCCGGCTGCCCATCTTCAGCCTGCAGCACCACCCCGAGGCGTCCCCCGGGCCGCACGATGCCCACCCGGCCTTCAACCGGTTCGTGAGCCTGCTCCAGGAGGTCCACCATGCCTAAGCGGACGGATCTGAACAGCGTGCTGGTGCTGGGCTCCGGGCCCATCCAGATCGGGCAGGCCTGCGAGTTCGACTACTCGGGCACCCAGGCCCTCAAGGCCCTGCGGGAGGAGGGCATCCGCACCATCCTCCTGAACTCCAACCCGGCCTCCATCATGACGGACCCGGGGCGGGCCGACGCCACCTACATCGAGCCACTTACCCTCTCCGTGCTGGAAAAGGTCATCGAGGCCGAGCGTCCGGACGCCATTCTGCCCACCGTAGGAGGCCAGACGGCCCTGAACCTCGCCATGGAGGCCCATGAGAGCGGCCTGCTCGCCCGTACCGGCGTCATGCTCATCGGCGCCCAGCCCGAGGCCATCAACCGTGGGGAGGACCGGCAGCTCTTCAAGGCCCTCATGGATGACCTGGGCCTGGAAACCTGCCGTGGCGGCTTCGCCCACAACATGGCCGAGGCCCGCGACCTGCTGAAGCTCACGAGCTTCCCCGCCATCATCCGCCCCAGCTTCACCCTGGGTGGCAGCGGCGGCGGCATCGCCTACAACGTGGAGGAGTTCGAGACCATCGTGGCCCGGGGCCTGGACCTGAGCCCCACCAAGCAGGTGCTCATCGAGGAGAGCATCCTGGGCTGGAAGGAGTTCGAGCTGGAGGTGGTGCGCGACCTGGACGACAACGTCGAGGTGATCTGCTCCATCGAGAACCTGGATCCCATGGGCGTCCACACCGGGGACAGCATCACCGTGGCCCCGGCGCTGACGCTCACCGATCCCGAGTACCAGCGCATGCGCGATGCGGCCCTGGCTGTCATCCGCGCCGTGGGCGTGGAGACCGGCGGCTCGAACATCCAGTTTGCGCTTGAGCCGGAAACCAGCCGCATCATCGTCATCGAGATGAACCCCCGCGTGAGCCGCAGCTCGGCGCTGGCGTCCAAGGCGACGGGCTTCCCCATCGCCTGGGTGGCCACCAAGCTGGCCCTGGGCTACCGCCTCTGGGAGCTGCCCAACGCCATCACCCGCATGACCAAGGCCGCCTTCGAGCCGGTGCTCGACTACATCGTGGTGAAGATCCCCCGCTTCACCTTCGAGAAGTTCCCCCAGGCCGAGAAGGTGCTGGGCACGCAGATGAAGAGCGTGGGCGAGGTCATGAGCCTGGGGCGCAGCTTCCAGGAGGCTCTGCAGAAGGCCGTGCGCTCCCTCGAGGAGGGGCACAAGGGCCTGTCCGGCGCTCTGGAGGGCAAGCTGGACCTGAACCGGCTCAAGGAACACCTGCTCATCCCCGGGCCCCAGCGCCTCTTCTGGGTCTACCACGCCTTGAAGGCTGGCCACAGCGTGGAGGAGCTGCACCGCCTCACGAAAATCACCGCCTGGTTCCTCCGCGAGATCGAGGAGATCGTGGTGCTGGAGGGCCGCCTGCGCAGCTTCCCGGTGGATCGGCTGCCGGAGGAGCTGCTGGAGAAGGCCAAGCGTGCCGGGTTCGCCGACAATCAGATCGCCACCTTCTGCTCGGGCACCGAGGGCGAAGTGGCCGTGCGCCGGGAGGCCCTGGGTCTGCGTCCCGCCTACAAGCGGGTGGACACCTGCGCAGGCGAGTTCCAGGCCGAGACACCCTACCTCTACGGCACCTGGGAGTCCTGCAGCGAGGCCGAGCCTACGGATCGGCCCAAGGCCATCGTGCTGGGCAGCGGTCCCAATCGCATCGGGCAGGGCGTGGAGTTCGACTGCTGCTGTGTGCAGGCGGTGGAGGCCATCCGCGCCAGCGGTGTGGAGGCCATCCTCATCAACTGCAACCCCGAGACGGTAAGCACCGACTTCGACACCAGCGATCGCCTGTATTTCGAACCCCTCACGTTCGAGCATGTGAAGGCCGTGGTGGATCGAGAGGGGCAGGGCGGCAAGCTGCTGGGCGTCTTCGCCCAGTTTGGGGGTCAGACGCCGCTGAAGCTCGCCACACCCCTGCACGCGGCGGGCGTGACGCTGTTGGGCACGCCCCTCAATACCATCCTGGACGCGGAAGACCGCGAGCGTTTCGGGCAGGCCCTGAAGCGCCTCGACATCCCGGCACCCGCGTGGGGCATGGCCTATAGCTTTGAGCAAGCCCGGGAGGTGGCTCACCGCCTCGCCTATCCAGTGATGGTGCGCCCTAGCTTCGTCCTCGGCGGGCGGGCCATGGCGGTGGTCTTTGACGACGCGGGCCTGGAGAAGTACATGCGGGAAGCCGTGGCCGTGAGCGAGGACCAGCCGGTGCTGCTGGACCGGTTTCTGGACGGCGCCCAGGAACTGGACATCGACGTGGTGTGCGACGGCGAGGAGGTGGCCATCGCCGGGTTGCTGGCGCACATCGAGGAGGCCGGCATCCACAGCGGCGACAGCTATGCAGTCATCCCGGCCCTGGGCGTGCCCGAGGACATCCTGGAGACGGTGCGGGGCTACGCGCGGCGGCTGGCCCTGGACCTGGGTGTGCTGGGACTCATGAACCTGCAGTTCGCCGTGAAGGATGGCATCGCCTACTGCCTGGAGGCCAACCCCCGGGCCAGCCGCACGGTGCCCTTCGTGAGCAAGGCCACGGGCGTGGACTGGGCGGGCGTCGCCGCCCGCATCGGCCTGGGCCAGAGTCTAAAGCAGCAGGGCATCACCGATGGGGTGCCCCGGGCAGTCTCGGTGAAGGGCGTGGTCTTTCCCTTCGCCAAATTCCCCGGGGTGGATCCGGTCCTCGGCCCCGAGATGAAGAGCACCGGCGAGGTGATGGGGATCGGCGAGTCCTTCGGCGAAGCCTACGCCAAGGCCCTGTTGGCGGCGGGCATTCCCCTGCCGCTGTCGGGCACGGTATTCCTCACCGTCAATGACAAGGACAAGGCCCGGCTGCCGGAGCTGGCGCAAAAGCTCGTAGCCCTCGGCTTCGGCCTCTGCGCCACCGAAGGCACGGCGCGGACGCTGGAGGCCGTGGGGCTCAAGGTGCGACGCATCTTCAAGGTGAACGAGGGTCGGCCCAACGCAGTGGATCTCCTGAAGAACGGCGAAGTGCAGTGGGTCATCAACACGCCCCTGGGCCGCGACGCCTTCTTCGACGAGAGCGCCATCCGCCGCGAAGCCCTGCGCCTGAAGATCCCCTGCCTCACCAACCTCAGCGCCGCCCTGGCCGCCTGCGAGGCGGTGGAGACGCTGCGGGGCGAGATGACGGTACGGGCGATCCAGAATCTGTAGGCGGGGGGTACTCTTTTTCGGAATGCAGCAGCCAGTCCACTGGCCGGAATGCCAAGGACCAGCGGCCCCACCATGGGGACGGAAGGGCCTCCTGCGGCATCCTAGACCCGGGAGGTACCATGGCTGAGTCGGTCACAACGCGTATCGAGCAGTTCTTGAAGGCCGAGCGCTTCGCCGTGGTGGGCGCAAGCGTCGACCGCTCCAAGTACGGTAACAAGGTGCTGCGCTGCTATCAGCAGCATGGGCGCGAGGTCTTTCCCATCAATGCCCGTGCCGAGGAGGTGGAGGGCCTGAAGGCCTATCCCGCCCTGGCAGCCCTGCCGGTCGGGGTGAAGGCCATCTCGGTCATCACCCCCCCCGCCATCACGGAGCAGGTGGTGCAGGAGGCTGCCGCCGCAGGCGTCCAGCACATCTGGATGCAGCCTGGTGCCGAGAGCGAGGCAGCCATCCGTTCCGCCGAAGCGCTCGGCCTCTCGGTGATCGCGGGTGGCCCCTGCCTGCTGGTGGTCATGGGCTATCACGAATAACAGGGTAGGGGCGCCTGTCCGAATTCCACCCCTGACATGCGGGGCGAACCAGGAGGCATCGCCTCCCATGAGGTGGCTACTCCTTCGGCGGCGGTATCAGCCCCTGCTTTGCGAGGTCGGCGAACACCAGGGGCTTGCACTCGGGGCAGATGCCATGGCTGAACTTGGCGCTGCTCCGGGAGGAGATGTACTGCTCCATCTGGTTCCAGGCGCCCCCGTCGTCGCGAATTTTTTTGCAGTAGGAGCAGATGGGGATCAGGCCCTGGAGGGTGTGCACCTCCGAGAGGGCCCGGGAGAGATCTTCGATGAGCTCCAGGTGGCGCTGGTTGAGGTCCTCGAGGGCCGTGTTGGCTTCGGCAAGTTCCTGGGTTCGCTTGCGCACCTTGGTCTCCAGCAGATCCCGGGCGCGGGCGAGGGCGGCCAGGCGCATGCGAAAGGTGCCATAGGTGAGGAGGAGAAGTCCCAGGACATAGCCGGCGTAGGCCATGGGGGACCGCCAGACGGGGGGACGAACATGGAACTCAAGGCCCGAGGGTGGGCCAAACCCCCCAACATCCTGGGCGGCCCTCACTTCGAATCGGTAGGTTCCGCCAGGCAGGCCTGGGTAGCGAGCCTGCCGGGAGGAGGCATCCCGCCACTGATCCTCCAGACCCACGAGCCGGGTCTGGAAACGCAGGGAGGACTCATCGAAGAAGGTGGGTGAGGTGAACCAGAACTCGAACCCGCCCTTGGCGTCCAGGGGCTTGGATCCGGGAAGGAGTGGCAGGGACTGCAGGTGGTTGCCACATTCGACCTGGGTGATCAGGGCCCGGGGAGCACCGCTGGACAAAGCGGCGGCCTGGGGGGCGATGCGCACGAGCCCCTTGAGGGTGCCGGTCCAGAAGGTCCCATCAGGATCCAGGAGGCTCCCGTTGGACACGCAGTCCTCCGCCGGCAGGCCCGAGCCCTCGCCGAACCGGAGGCACGTGTCTCCGGCCACCGCGTAGACGCCGAGGTCCGTAGTGAGCCAGATCTGGCCTTCGGGCGTCTCCTGGACGGAGTACACCATGTTGGTCTCCAGGCCCCACTCCTGGCCGAGGGTCCGCTCCAGGATGAGCCCGGCAGGTCCCGCGCGGAACTTGCTGGCACCCAGGGGATCGTCGTACCACACCCAGATGCCTCCGTCCGGCGTGGCAGAGACGCCCACCAGCTTGTCCTGCCGCAGGCCGTCCCGGGCGGTGTACCGGTGCCACCGGCCTTCTTCCCACCGGAACAGTCCGGAGAGGGTCGCCGCCCAGAAGCGTCCGCCGGGTTCGCGGGCGAAGGCCATGACGTTGATGGTGTCGAGCCCCCAGTCTGACGGGCGCATGGCTTGTCCGGCCAGGGCCCGGTCCAGAGGGACGGCGCCGAGCCGTGCGCTTCCCAACCAGACGGTGCCCGAAGCGTCCCGACCGATGGCGTTGATGCGGGAGGTACCCCGAGGGAGGGGCACTTGACGTGGGGAAGCCGTCCCCTCGATGCGGAACAGGCCCTTGGGAGGGCTGATCAGGAGCAGCCTCTGGTCCCCTTCCTCCACCAGACCCGTGCATTCGATTCCGCCGGTGCCCGGCAGGGCCTTCCAGCCGGCAGGGCCAAGCTGCCCAAGGCCGTTGGAGGTTCCGGCGATGAGTGCCCCGCGCCGGGTGCGCAGCAGGGACCAGACCAGGCCGTGCGGCAACCCCCGGACTTCGGTGTGCAGGGTGATCAGGCCGCGGCCCAGGACCTTCACCAGGTCCGAGCCCACTAGCCACAGGTTGCCTTCCCGATCCCGGAAGGCACACCGCGTCCAGGACAGGGGTAGCCCCTGATGGGTACCCAGGCGCCAGTGCCCGCCGTCGGCCTGCAGGATGAGGTAGCCGTCGGTGGTCGGGATCCACAGGTCGCCGTCCGGATGGCGGAAGAGGTGGTGCAGCTCCATGGTGCCAGCCGGCATCCAGGAGGAGCGGTCTGTGAAGGTGGCTGCCCCTGGTTCCAGCGCGTGCAGGTTGCGACCGGCCACCACCCAGAGGCGTCCAGCGCCATCCTCCGCCATGGACCCGGAGGCGCCCTTGAGGATGGGGGCCAGGTCCACCCGCCTCAGGATCTTCATCGCGGTGCGCAGAACTGCCTGCTCGTTCTGAAGCAGCCAGATGGAGCCCGGCTCGCGGCTCGGAGTGATGTAGCTGATGCCCTGGCCCGCCGAGACCTTCTGGACCCGGTCAGGCTGCCCTGGGTCCAGGCGAAAGAGGAGGTCCGAGGTGCACCCCCACCGTGTTCCACCGGCCCCCGTCTCCAGACAGTAGACTGGGGCTGTGATGGCGCGGCCTTCCGACTGCACAGGTGTGACCTGCCCGTGGCGGATCATCGCCAGGCCCTGGTTCGTGCCGATCCAGACCCCTCCGGATGGGATGGGTGCGAGGGAGAGGATCCAGACCGACGGCAGCCCCTCGGCCATCGTCCAGCGCTGGGTGCTTCGGCCGTCGAATCGGAACAGGCCGTTCTCGGTGCCAAGCCAGAGGAAGCCTTCCGCATCCTGGGTGAGACAATGGATGGTGGTGGAGGGAAGTCCATCCGAGCGGCCATAGGTCTTGTAGGAGAACTGGCCTGGGAACTCGGGGCCTCGGCCCAGCAATAGGGAGACCAGGGCCATGACCAGCCCTCCGACTCGCATTGCTCGCAGAGCGCGCCCCATGGTCACTCTTCCCCCCGGGATCCCCGAGTCCCGGCCGTGTTAGGGGGAATCGTGGACCTGTACCTTCACCTGATCTAGCGGCTGTACGGGGTGTGGCCTTGAATCGTGGCCGTCGGGCGTGGCCCCCGGACGGGCTAGGCCAGTCCCAGGCTCCGCCGCACTTCCTGCCGGTGCTCCTCGTGGGCCTGCACCAGCTTGGGGACTTCGTTCCGCCACAAGCTAGAAAAATCGGCGAAGGAGATGCTCGGCTTCGCTGCGTCGCCAGGGGTCAAGGCTTCGGTTGAGTCCTGCGAGCACATCTCGCGGGTACCAGGCTTGGGGATCATGGGTGGGGTTCCTCAGAACAGAAAGGTAAGCGGTTTGCAGCTGGTACGCAACCACGGATTCGGCAGGATTTGACCTCGCCCGCACGCTGGCGATGGCCTCCTGCCCTTCGGTCATGCGGCCCGGTCCCTCCTCGTCGACGCGCACATGGTAGAGCTGCAGGGCGCGGCCGAGCCGGGGCGCCAGCCCCAGGAAGGTGAACGGGGCCCAAGCATGGGCCCGGGCCATGCGGTCCAGGGGCACGAACCTGCCTTCGCGCTCGGAGCGGGCCAGCATGGCCATGAGGGAGCCATCGGGCTTGCGGTCGGTGTAGGCCAGGTGGACTTCACTGCAGCCGGCCCGGCGGATGCGGCCCAGCAGGAAGGCCACCCCTTCCGGGTCGGTGTGCGGGGCATCGAAGACCGCGCCGAAGGCCGGCCCAAGGGCCAGGGCGCCCGTGGTCTTGCCCGTGGCCTGGCCCCCCATGAAGATGATCACCGGCTCGCCCCGCGCACAGGCCAGAGCCCGGTCCCGGAGCCGCTTGCCCAGGGCGTTCAGGTGGATGGCGGCGCGGCCCTGGGGGTCCTCCAGGGCCTCATAGCCCTGGGTGGGATTGCGGCGGAGGCTTGGCAGGAGGGTGGCCAGGACATCGCCATTCACCAGCTGGCCCTCCAGGGTGCCGGGAAAGGCCGCGTAGGCCTCCAGGGCCTCATCGGCATGTCGCGCCAGGTGGGCGGCTTCCCGCTCGAGGGCCTCCCGCAGGTCGGCGCGGTCCCCCGGGTCCAGCTCCCAGTAGGACCGGCGTTCGTGCCAGGGCACCTGGAACCAGGTGGCCGCCGGGGGCGCCTGGGTGGAGGGGCGGGGTGTCTCGGGTGCTGGCACCTCAGACGGCCTGCACGTGCTGGCGAAGCGTTTGGGCCGAGGCGTCGAGGGAGTGGGCCGCCTCCGCAATGGTGTCGGAGGCCTCGGTGGCGAGCTGGACTTCCCGCTCCAGCCCCCGCATGTCCTGGAGGAGGCGCTGGAGGTGCCCGGAGAGGTCCGCTTCGGTGGCGGCGACGGCGCCGATCTGCTCGGCAGCCTGCCTGGATTCCTCGATCACCAGGGTCATCTGGGCGCCGGTCTCCTCGGTGCGGCCCAGGGTGGCCTGCACCTGGAGGTTGGCATGGCGCATGACGACGACGGCCTGCTCGGTGTGTTTCAGGATGGCGGAGATCTTGGCCTCGATCTCCTCCGTGGCCGACCCGGTGCGCTCGGCCAGCTTCCTCACTTCGTCGGCCACCACGGCAAACCCCTTGCCCGCCTCCCCGGCGTGGGCGGCCTCGATGGCTGCGTTGAAAGCCAGCAGGTTGGTCTGATCAGCCACGGCACGGATGACCTGGGTGATCTGGGCGATCTCATCCCCCATCCTGCCCAGTTCCTCGATGCCTTGGGAGGTCTGCACCACCGTCTCGGCGGCGGCGGCCAGGTCGACCCGCATGGCTTCCATGGACGTCCCGCCCAGGGTGGCCCGTTCCCCGGCTACCTTGGCACCCGCCGCGGCCTTGCCGGAGCCTTCGGCGCTGGCTTGCCCCAGGGCCGCGATGGTTTCGATGCCACCTGACATACGCCGGGCACCGGTGGCCTGCTGATGCATGGCCTGCTGGATGCGCTGGGAGTGGTCTGTGATGCCTGCCGAGGCCTCGGCCACCGTTCCGGCCACCCGGGTGATGTCGGCCAGGAGGTTCTGCAGCTTCTGCTGGTCGGCCTCGGCCCGCTGCCGCCCTTCCTCCAGGCGGGCCAGGCTGGACAGCTTGCCGGACTCGAAGATCCAGGCCAATGCCAGAAGCACCAGGGAGAGGCCGATCATGGAGCGGGTAAGCAGCTCGGGATGGAGTGCCGCTGGGATGGGCGAGGGGGGCAGGGCCCAGCCGTGCTGACCGGCCAGGAAGAACCACACGATGGCGCCCAGGCTGACCAGGGTCCACACCAGGCCATTCCAGCGGCCGCCGATGAAGGTGGCGGCCACGGGGACCAGGAGGAACCAGGGCATGGACGAGGAGGCCAGGCCGCCGTTCACGTAGCACATCCACACCACCATGCCGAAGAAGGCCGTGGTGAGGACATCCCGGGCCAGCCAGAGCAGGCCCGTCAGCTTCAGCAGCAGGGCCGCGGCCAGCATGCAGACGCCTGCGGTGACAATGCCCCAGCCCATGGCGGGGTGGTGGAGCTTGAAGTAGTGGATCGAGAAGATGGGCACGATGAGTGCCGCCAGGATGGCGGAGCCGAGGATCGTGCGCGCCCGCCCGAGCTGCTGGGGGTCGGACCTGGCGGCCTCGGGCGTCAGCCAATCCAGCACGGAAGCGAGGGCACGGGGGAAGGCCATGGGGGTACCTCAGAGAAGGGGGAGCATGCCCCCTTGTCGGCCGGCGGGCAAGTCGTGATGAACCCTGGGCACCGATCGCGTGGGGGCTTCCCTGCGGGGTCGAGGTCTGCGAGCCTCGGGTCCATGGAACGCATGCCCTTCACGCTGCTCTTCCCGGGCCAGGGAACCGAGGCCGTCGGCATGTCCGCGGGCTGGGAGGGCGAGGCGGCCTGGGTGGACACCCTGCAGGCCGCTGAGGTCCACACGGGCTACCCGCTCCGGCGCCTCATGGCCGAAGGGCCTCTGACCGAGCTGCGCTTCCAGCGCCACGCCCCCTGCGCCGTGCTGGCCCATTCCGTGGGGCTCTACCGGGCCTGGCGAGCGGCGGGCCTGCCCCTGCCCGCCGCCGCTGCGGGACACAGCATGGGGTTCTACTCGGCCCTGGTGGCCGCCGGGGTGGTGCCCCTGGAGGTCACCCTGGACCTGCTGCGGGCGGTGGAAGACCACTGCGAGGCCACCTTCGCGGACCGCCCCATGGGCATGGCCTTCCTCATTGGGGTGGCGGAGCTGGACCTGCGCCGGGCCCTGCTGGATTATCCGGGTCTGGCCCTGACCAACCGCAATGGCCAGGCCCAGTTCACGGTGTCGGGGCCCCGTCCCCAGCTGACACAGCTGGTGGTTGGGCTGAAGCCCACGGCCTTCAAGGCGGGATTGCTGCCGGTCCAGCACCCGCTCCATGGCCCCCACATGGCGCCGCTGTTACCTGAAATCGCGCGGCGCATGGCAAAGGTGGCCCCCTCCGACCCGGCCTTCCCCCTGATCTCCCACTTCGACGGGCGCCTGCTGCGGTCCGGCGCCTCGGCCTGGGACGAAGGCCTGGCCTCCGTGGCCCTCCCGGTGGATTGGCTGGCGGTGGTGGACCGTCTGCGGGCCCTGGGCCACCCCCTGGCGGAATGCGGGCATGGCAGCCAGCTGGCGGGCCTGACCCGCTGGGCGGACCGGGAACTCAAGGTGGAGAGCCTGCAGCGCACCATCGATCCGCCTCGGTCCCATTGACTACGCTCTGGTAAAAAGGCGTCACATCGATGGATCGGCTCCCTGGTTCCACCCCAGTGCCTATGCCATGATGGGTGTCCCGACTCACCCGACCAGGATCCCTGCACCCATGTCCCCGACCACCCTGATTCTCGGCGAGGCGCTCGCCAACCGATGCTCCCAGGTGCTCTACCGGTGCCTCGAGGAGGTCGGCAGCACCAAGGGGGCGCTTTACCTGCGGTCCCCGGAACAAGGTGGGTTCGAGGTGGTCAGCTTCTTCGGCTGGCCCCGCGGTACCAGACCGCCTGTGTCGGTGCCGGAGGGCCACCCGCTGCTGATCCACACCCAGCGGGAGCGGCGCAGCTTCGTGGTGAACGATGCCTCTGACGCCCCGGAGCTGGCCGCCTTCAGCGAAGGGGGCGAGTGGCCGCGCTACCTCATCACTCCGGTGTATCTCGCGGGGGACTGGGTGGGTCTGCTGATCCAGCGGGATCGCATCAAGGGGGGGACCTTCGAGGTGGAGCGGGATGAGCCGCCCACCCTGGGCATCTGCGATGACCTGGTGCATGCCCTCCGGGAATTTGGCCTCTATGGAACCCTCTCCAAGACGCCTCCAGGCACCCTGACGCCCACATCCATGCCGACACCCGTCCCGGGACCCGCGCCCCTCGGGCCGGGCGTGGTGCCCGAAGGCCTGCCTACCGCCTCGGCCATCATCGACGAGGTGGCCCCCGTGGCCGAGCGTCTGTTGCCGCCCGCGCCGTTGAATGCGCCGCCCATGCGGGCGCCGGACTACCGGATTCCCTCGGCGGGTCCCTCGGCGCAAGAACGCATGTATGGCTTCCCCGGCGGCCACGATGCCTACACGGCGCTGCCCTGGGAGGCGGACCGGACCCTCAGTGGGTGGGTTGTGCCCGCCCCCGCCGTCCCCGACCGGAAGCGCGGGATGATCCCCCCGGAGCAGCGGGCCTTTTTCTGGGAAATCGCCGGTCTGATGACCCAGATTCTCTCCGCCTCGGCCGTGGCCCTCTGGATCGAGGACCCGGAGGAGATCCGGCCGATACTCGCCTACAGCACTTTCCAGCTCTCGCCGGAACTGCAGCAGCAGATCCTCGCCCATGCGACCTTCCACCTGCCCAATGTCCGGGAGCAGGACCTGCGGCTGATTACCCGGGTGGAGATGGTCGAATCGCCCGGCATCGATGGTGCCTTTGCGACCTACATGCCACTGCTGCTCAACGAGACCCTGCAGGGCCACGACCTGATGATGGTGTTCCGGCAGGAGGACCACTCGTTCTCGATCTCCGAAATCGAAGCCATCCAGCAGCTGGGGCGAATCATCGGCCTGCACATGCAGGAAGCCAGACTCCACGAACGCTACCACCACGCCTTCCTGTCCGTTAGTCACCGGATCCTGCAGTCCAGCGAGAGCCGGCTGCCCACCCTGCGCCCCCACAGCCTCGCCACGGCGCGGCTGGCCCGGGAGCTGGCCCTCAGGCTGGAACTCACCACCGAGGAGGTCGAGGCGGTCAGCATCGCCGCCATCCTCCACGACGTGGGGCTGCTGATGCTCGACCCGGCCATGCTGGCCAAGCCCACCCTCTCGGACGAGGAACTCAAGAAGGTGCGCAGCCATCCCGAGTTGGCGGCGGTCTTCCTCAAGGACCTCCGCTTCCCCTTCGATGTGGTGAAGATGATCCGGCACCACCACGAGCGCTGGGATGGCCACGGCTACCCGGAGGGCCTGAGGGAGACCGGCATCCCCATCGGCAGCCGCATCATCGGCCTCATCGAGGCCTATGAGGTCATGACCAGCGGCAAGGGCTATCGCCGCCCCCAGGGTTTCAGGCAAGTCTTGGAAGCGCTGGACAACGAAGCGGGAGCCCAGTTCGATCCCAAAGTCGTGGAAGCCTTTCGGGAACTCATGGCACGTAAGGGTGAGCGGGGATAGTACCCTGGCCATGGAGCCTTTCATGACCTCCTCCCCTTCCCAACGCGGCTTCACCATGGCCCTCGCCCTTGCAGTGGCGGTGGTGATCGGCCTGCTGCTCATGCGGACCGCCCCGGACGTGAAGGCCGAGGTGCAGCGGGAGAACGAATCGGAACTCATCTTCCGGGGCGAGGCCATCGCCACCGCCATCAAGCTCTACGCCACCAAGGCGGGCCACTATCCCACGAACCTGGAAGAGATCATGAAGCTTAGGCCCCGCATCCTCCGACAGGAGTACAAGGACCCCATGACCGCCAGCGGGGACTGGGAATACGTCACCCAGGTCCGGCCTGGCGCTTCCGGCAACACGGATGGCCTGCCCATTGTCGGCGTGCGCAGCCGCAGCACCCTCAACAGCATCCACGTCTATCAGAACAAGACGCTGATCCGAGACTGGCTGTTCACCGCCGACCAAAACCTGCTCGGCATCACCGACGGGGTGGACAAGGCCCCGAAGGTGCCCAAGACCGGCGCCGTCGTGCCCGCAGCCCCGGCCGAGGCGAAATAGTGACGGTGAAGCCACTCCTCCTGGCAGCCTTCCTCACGTCCACGCTCATGGCTCAGGACCTGGCCACCTGGGCGCAGCGGCTGGAGGCCCGGGGCGTAAAGGTATCCGCGGGCCTGTGGGACCTGGACACCGGCAAGCGCCTCGAAGGGCATCACGAAGATCAGGCGCTCATCCCGGCGAGCACCACCAAGGTGGTCTCGACCTACGCCTTGCTCAAATCCTTGAAGCCCGACGCCACCGTGGAAACGGAAGTCTGGGGGGACTTGAAGGACGGCGTGGTGCAGGGGGATCTCGTCTTCAAGGGAGGGGGCGATCCCCTACTCACCAGCGAGCGGGTCTGGCTTCTGGCCCAGGCGCTGCGCAAGCTGGGGGTTCAACGCGTGAAGGGTTCGCTGCGCCTCGACCAGAGCGCCTTCGACAGCCAGCAGGAACCGGAGGGATGGGACAAGACCACCGCCGACAGCCTGCCCACGGTCCTGCCGCTCTCCATCAATTTCAACCGGGACGAGTCCGGTCGCAGGGTGGTGGACCCGGAACGCCAGTCCCTGGAGGTCCTTCAGCGCCTGTTGCAGGATGCGGGCATCGCCATCGTGGGTGGGACCGTGACCACGGTGACGTCCCCGCGCAAGCTGCTGGGGTGGCCCTCGCCACCGCTGCGGGCCCTGGTGATGGACATCAACAAGTGGTCGAACAACTTCATGGTCGAAATGCTGGTACGGACCTTTGGCGCCGGCTCGTGGCCCAGGGGTGTCCAGCGCATCCAGGCCTTCTATGCCTCGGTATTCGGCCTGGGGCCGGAGGTCATCCGCATCACCGATGGCTCGGGCCTGAGCAGGGAGAATCGCCTCTCGGCTCGTACCCTCGCCATCATTCTGCGGGCGGCCCAGCACGACTTCGAGGTGGGCCCGGAATTTGTCGCCTCCCTCAAGGTGATCGGGGGCGAGCCCTGGAGACTCAAACTCCATGATCCGAACCTGACGCGCCGGATCCGTGCGAAGTCCGGCCACCTGGACGATGTGACCAGCCTCTGCGGGTATCTTCAAACCCTCGATGGGCAGGTGCGCGTGTTTGCCATCCTCCTCAATGGGCCCTGCCGCGACGAGGACCTCTGGGAACAGATCTCCCGCTGGGCGAATTGAACTGCGGATCATTGTTGAGGAAGTCCATCTGCGGGACGATGAGGGATGAGGAGTCGCCATGCCCCGCATTGCCATCGTGGATGACAGCCGCCTGGTCCGGGCCTTCGTGGCCGGCACGCTGCGGGCCCAGGGCCATGAGGTGGTGGAGGTGGAACCCTCCTCCTTGTTCGACGTTCTGAAGGTGCTCCGGGAGGCCCCGGTGGACCTGCTCATCGCCGACTACCTCATGCCGGACTGCCCCGGCGAGAGCCTCGTCCGCGCCTGCCGGGAGGATGGCACTCTGCGGGACATGCCGATTCTGGTGCTCTCCGCGCACCGGGACGACATCAGCCTCACCCGCATGCAGCAGATGGGCATCTCGGGGTTCCTGCCGAAGCCCGTGGAGGCCTCGGCGCTGGCGGCCAAGGTGGTCGAGGTGCTTGCGGGCTGAGTCCGCACCGGAGACCGACCCCATGGAGCGCACCGACCCGCCCGACGCCAGGGGACTGGCCGCCGTCATCCTGGGCGCCTCCCTGCTGGGCTTCGCCGCCCTGCTGGTGCGCTGGGCGACCCCCGCCGGGCCCCTCGCCATCGGCTTCTACCGCATGCTCATCGCACTGCCTTTCGTGGCCTGGCTGGCGTGGGGCACAAGCCGCCCCGGCTCGGGGCGTGCGCGGCTCTGGGCCCTGGGCGCCGGGCTCTGCTTCGTGCTGGACCTGTGGATGTGGCACACGGCGCTGCATCACACCAGCGCCGCCAATGCCACCCTGCTGGTGACCCTGGCCCCCATCTGGGTGGCGGTGGTGTCGGTGCTCTGGATGGGTGCGCGGCTGCGGCGGCGGTTCTGGGCGGGTGTCCTGCTCGCCCTGGGCGGCGCCCTGATCCTCGGGCTGGCCAAGGGGGCTCGCTGGGGCACGGGGTTCGGGGAGTTGCTCGGGGCCCTGGCCTCCCTGGCCTATGGTGCCTTTACCCTGGCCCTGGGCCGGGCTCGGCGCGACCTCAGCGCCCCCGAGGCCCTGTTCTCGGTGGTGGCGGCCTGTACCCTGCTGTTTGGCCTCCTGGGCTGGGCCCGGGGCGAGTCCTTCCGGGGCTTCCCGGCCCAGGCCTGGTGGGCCCTGCTGGCGCTCGGCCTGCTGGTGCAGGTGGTGGCCTGGTGGCTCATTACCTGGGGTCTGGGGCATATCCCCACCAACCTGGGAGCCATGGGCCTCATGACCCAGCCCGTGGCCACGGTGATCCTGGGGTGGCTGCTGCTGGCTGAGACCGTGCGGCCGCTCCAGGGTGCGGGCATCGTGCTGGTGCTGGTGGGCATCGCCCTGTGCGCGTTCGCGCCGCCGGTGCCGAAGTCCGCCTGATCCCTGCGGGACCAAGGCTGTGGAAGCGGGCCAGGCGCTGGACGGCTATTCGGGGGTGAGCACGCCCCGCTCCTCGCGGTAGGCGAAGAGTTCACCGAACCGGCCCCACGCCACGATGGTCTCGAAGGTCTCCTCCGGGTCCTCCATGGGCAGGCGGGTGGCCAGCTCCTTGATGAGGGCCTCTTCGGCCAGCTCGCCCTCGTCCAGCTCCATCATGTCCACGACGACCCGGAACAGGCGGAGCTCCAGGAGCTGGGCCCGCCAGAGGTCCTTGCGGTCATCCATGTTGGCATTGACGAAGCGCTTGCCGAGGGGCGTGAGCAGTACGGAGCGCTTCGGGGTGTCCACGAAATCCAGCATCTCGGCAGCCTTCACGGTGGTGAGCACCCGCTCGAACGGCACGTGGGTGTGGGAAGCCACCTGGAAGAGGTCGCTGGTGCCGCCCTGGGCCTCCAGGAACTCCAGGAGGCCCAGGATGTCGGCGCTCTGCACCTTGGGCAGCGGCTCCACCAGGTCGTCGTCCGAGGCGCTCTGCACGGGGGCCGTGACCTGTACATCCGGCAGCTCCGCGCTGGTGATGATGTCGTGGAGGTGGTCCATCAGCTTGAGGAATTCGGGCGAGCGGCTGTCCCGGGGCCGGGGCAGGGGGATGTCCACGATGGTGCGGATCATGCCGGGGCTGCCGGAGAGCACCACCACCCGGTCGCCCATGAGCATGGCGTCGCGGATCGACTGGCTCACCATGAGGATGGCGGAGGGGTTGCGCTCCTGGTCGGCCCAGATGTCCATGATCTCGGCCCGGAGGGCCTCGGCGGTGAGGGCATCCACCTGGCTGAAGGGCTCGTCCATCACCAGCACCTCGGGGCTCACCGCCAGGGCGCGGGCCACACCCACCCGCTGCTTGGTGCCGCGGGACAGCTCTCGCGGGTAGGCCTCCTCGAATCCCTCCAGGCCCACGCGCCGGATGGCCTGGTGGGCGCGTTCGCGCACCTCGTCCTCCGGGAGATCCCGGGCCCGGAGCACCACGCGGACGTTTTCTTCCACGGTCAGCCAGGGATAGAGGGCGAAGCTCTGGAACACCATGGCCACGCCTGGGTTCAGGCCATCCAGGCGCTCGCCGCGGTAGCGCACCTCTCCCTGGCTGGGCTTGATGAGGCCCGCCATGAGGCGCAGCAGGGTGGACTTGCCCGAGCCGTTGGGCCCAATGACGGACAGGATCTCGTCCTGCCACACCTTCAGGTTGATGTCCTCCAGCACACGTTGGACCTTCCCCTGTGGCGCGGGAAAGCGCATCTGGACACCGCGCAGTTCGCAGATGAGGTGCTTGCGGGTTTCGGGCATGTCCACCTCAGCGGTTGAGGGCGTAGCGGGTTTCCGCCAGCCGGTAGAGGGGCCCCCAGACGAGGCGGTTGAAGACCACGACGATGGCGGCCATCAGGAGCGAACTGGCGGCCAGCAGGGGCATGGAGCCATGCTCCGTGGCCATGACCACCTCCGAGCCCAGGCCGAAGGTGCTCAGGGTGCCGTGCTTGGTGGTGATGATCTCGGTGATGATGCTGGCGTTCCAGGCGCCCCCGGTGGCCGTGACCCAGCCGGTGACCAGGAAGGGGAACACCGCCGGGAAGTAGAGCGTCTTGCAGCGCTGCCAGAGAGGCAGGTGGTAGGCCGTGGCGGCCTCGCGCAGATCCGACGGAATGGCCTGGGCCCCGGCGATGATGTTGAAGAGGAGGTACCACTGGGTTGAGAGCACCATTAGCAGCACACAGCTCACGCCCAGGCCGATGCCGAACCCCTGGAAGATGACGATGAGGCTGGCGAAGATCAGGGAAGACGGAAAGGACGCGGCCACCTGGACCACGGACTGCAGGCGCCGGGACCACTGGGGCGACATGCCGATCCAGAGGCCCACGGGCAGGGTCCAGAGCGTGGCGAGGACCGTGGACAGCAGCACCCGGAAGAGCGAGGCCCCGCCACTCTTCAGCAGGCGCAGCCACTGGCCGCCGTGGACTTCGGCCAGCAGGCGCACGACGGAGAGCCCGCCCAGGGCGAGCAAGATGAGCATGCCCACCATGGAGGAGGTGGCCAGCCAGGAACCCATCCGTCCTGGTCGATGCAGCCCCTGCTCGGCCTTCTTCAGCAGCACGGGACGCGGCCGCGGACGGCGCTGCTGGAGGCGCTGGTTGCGCTTGAACTCCAGCCAGCGGAGCAGACGGGAGCGACGGAAGAGCAGCAGCAGCCAGTTGTCGCTTGGATCCACCTCGGCGTTCTCGTCCACCTGGAAGCGCTGGGACCAGGCCACCACCGGCCGCCACACCAGCTGGTCCAGCAGCACGACCAGGGCCAGCATGGTGAGGATGGCCAGCACCTGGGCGTGGCCGTTGCCCTGCTCCACGGCCACGTTCATGTAGGAGCCCATACCCGGGAGCTGGAAGTTCTTGTCGCCTGCCCGGAAGGCTTCGGCGGACACGAGGAAGAACCAGCTGTTGGCCACGCTCACCATGGAGTTCCACACCAGGCCCGGCGTGGCGAAGGGGATCTCCACCCACCGCAGCCGCTGCAGCCAGGTGAACCCGAAGAGGCCCGCCGTTTCCTCCAGGTCCGCCGGCAGCGTTTTCAGCGACTGGTAGAAACTGAAGGCCATGTTCCAGGCCTGGCAGCTGACGATGAGCAGCACTGCCGACAGCTCGAGGCCGATGTTGCTGTGGGGGAAGATGGTGAGCATCAGCAGCAGCACCGGCGGCAGGAAGGCCAGCAGGGGGACGCTCTGGAGGATGTCGAGAATGGGCACCAGGATGCGCTCGGCCACGGGGTCCTTGGCCGCCCAGTAGGCCACCAGCAGGGTGAAGGACAGGGACACGACGTAGGCCACGATGGCCCGGGCCAGGGAGAGCAGCAGGTATTTCGGCAGCGCCCAGGCACTGAGGGAAATCGCCACCGTGGGCCGGTCCACGGCCGTCCATTCCCGGCCCACCAGCCAGAGGGCCGCCAGGGTGCCGGCCAGGGCTGCCAGCACGAGGAGGTCGATCCATCGGCGATGGCGGATGGGTGCGGTGAGCAGGTTCGTGGCCTGGCCCCACACCGTGTCTAGCAAGCGATGAATCATGGCCGGTCCGGAGGAGCGGATGCGGCGCGCGGCAGCGGGCCACCATCCCGTTCAGGGGGCGGAGTCGAGGGAGCGGGGAGGAGCCGCCTCAGCGGGCGGCGCAACTCGACGGAGGGTCGGTGAGGTCGGCGTGTCGTCCCATCGAACCTCCATTCCGGCGCCAGGGCCTGGGGCAGTCTGCCGCGCGGGTCGGGCCGGGGTCAAGCCGCTTCCTTGCGGGTGTGGCAGGTTTCCCTCCAGGCTGGATCAAGGCACCATGGAGGCCCGCCCCCCCGGAGCCCACCCCATGACCGAGCGATTCCTTGGCCAGCCTTGACGAGCGGCTGCTGGCCCTGGCCATTGCCAGGGGCCTGCTGGAACCCGAGGAGGCCCAGGGGCAGGAGCTGGCGCACCTGGTGGCGGCGGGGCGGCTGTCCGGTGCGGATCGCGAGCTGCTGGAACAGGATCTCGATGCACTTTCCTCCGCCTCCGTCAGCCACTGGTCGCTGGACATGACGGGGGCCTCGGCGGCCCCGGGCGCGGATCCGGAGGCGCCCACCGCCAGCCATTCCCTCGTGCCGGACCCTTTGCCGGACCCGCTGGCAGGCATCCGCGCCTCCCAGGTGGAGGGCCTCTTCAAGGCCCGCACCCTGGCCCGCTGGGCCCGGTTCGAGCGGCTCGAAGCGGTGGGGGATGGCGGCATGGGCCGGATCTTCCGCGCAGTGGACCCGAGGCTGCGCCGGACTGTGGCCCTGAAGCTGCTGCGCCGGGACGATCCCGACCTGCTCCAGCGCTTCCTGCAGGAGGCCCAGCTCCAGGCCCGGGTGGATCACCCCAATGTCTGCCGCGTCTACGAAGTGGGGGAGTGGCGGGGCCAGCCCTACATCGTCATGCAGTACATCCAGGGCAAGACCCTGCGGGAAGCCCGGGCGGAGCTGTCCCTCGGGACCCTCCTGGAGCTGTTGGTGCAGGTGTGTGAAGGCGTCCATGCCGCCCATCGCGTGGGGCTCGTGCACCGCGATCTGAAGCCGAGCAACCTGATGATGGAGGCCCTCGAGGAAGGAAGCCTGCGGGCCTACGTGCTGGATTTCGGCCTGGCCCGGGGGCTGGAGGGTGGCGGCACCACCCAGACCGGGCGCGTGATGGGCACCATCAGCTACATGTCCCCGGAGCAGGTGCGGGGCGAGTCCGCGGTTCTGGACCGGCGCTCGGACGTGTACTCCCTTGGGGCCACGTTGTATACGCTCCTGACGGGGGTGCCACCCTTCGACGGCGATGGCCTGGAGTGCATGGCCAGCATCGTCAAGGACGATCCGGTGCCCCTGCGACGTCTGTTGCCCAGCCTCTCCGCCGACCTGGAGACAGTGGTGCTCACCTGCCTCGCCAAGGACCCCCGCCGCCGCTATGCCACCGCCCGCGCCCTGGGGGAGGACCTGCAGCGGGTCCTCGACCACGAGCCCATCCAGGCCCGGCCCGCCACCCTGACGGAACGCGCCCTGCACTGGGCCCGCAAGCGCAAGGCCACCGTCACCGCCGCCGCCCTCGTGCTGCTGGCGGCCCTGGTTTTCGGGGGCTTCGCCGTGCGGGAGCGGGTGCTGTCCCAGCGACGCACCGCCTATGCCCAGCGCTTCGCCCAGGCCGCCGAGCGCATCGAGGCCCTGGCCCGCTACCTGCGGCTCCAGCCTGCCCGGGATCTCGGTCCCGAGCAGGCGGACCTGCGGGCGCGGGTGACCGACCTCGAAGCCCAGGTGCGGGCCACTGGCACCATCGCCGAGGCCCCCGGTGCCTATGCCCTGGGCCGGGCGCACCTGGCCCTGGACGAGCCCGAGCAGGCCCGTACCCAGCTGGTGCGGGCCTGGTCCCTGGGCTTCCGCACCCCGGAGGCCGCCCATGCCCTGGGGCGGGCCCTGGCGGCCATCTACCAGGTGGAGGTCGGCAAGGCTGCCGCTCTGCCCGATGCGGACCTGAAGCAGCGCCGGATGGGGGACCTGGATCGCACCCTCCGGGAACCCGCGGCGGTGTGGCTGCGGCAGGGCGCCTCCGCCAGCCTGGAACCCAGCGCCTACCGGGACGGCCTGCTGGCCCTCATGCAGGGCGAACCCCGCCAGGCCGTGGACCTGGCCCGCCGGGCCCAGGCCCAGGCCCCCTGGTTCTATGAAGCCCTGCGGCTGGAGGCCGAGGGCTGGCTGGCCCAGGCCCGCACCGCCTCTGGCCAGGCGGCCGCCCAGCCGGCTCTGGCGGCGGCGGGGCGGGCCCTGGCCGAGGCGGAACTGCGAGCTCCGTGTGATGTGGACCTCCTGCGCCTCGACATGCGTCGCTGGCAGGAGGCGGTGGCCCTCAACTGGCAGACCGGCGCGGACCCCAGGCCCTTGGTGGAGGCCCAGGCAGCGGTGGCCGACCGCTGGCTCCGCCTGGAGCCCGCTGCCGCCCAGCCCCTGGCCTGGCGGGCCCGGGCCCGGGGCGAAGCGGCACGGTATCTGACTCTGCGCGAGCTCAATGCTGGCACCTGGCTGGATCAGGCGAGCCAGGATGCCTTCGAAGCCCTGCGCCGGAACCCGAGGGATGTGGAGGCCTGCACGGCCCAGGCCTCCGTTCTGCGCACCGAAGCCTTCCGGATGATGAGCCGGGGAGAAGATCCTGCTCCGCGACTGAAGGAGGCCGTTGCGGTGGCGGACCAAGGCCTGCGGCTGGATCCCGGGCACATCGTCCTGATGAACATCCGCAACTCCGCCCTGCTGCTGCTGATCGACAGCGCGCGCATAAGGGGCACCTTCAAGCGAGATGAGGTGCGGTCCTACATCCAGGAGGCGAAGGCCATGGCCGAGGCCCACCCGGAGGAAGCCTACTATCAGGCAGCCCTTGGAACCCTGGCCCAGGCGGCAGCCTGGGCGGAAGTGGCCGTGGGCGAAGATCCCACAACGGAAACTGCGGAGGCCATCCAGGCCTATGCCGCAGGTTTGAAAACCCAGCCCCGCCACGTGGGATTCCACCGTGGTCTGCTGGTTGCCGAGGCGGCCCAGGTCCGGGCCCTGGTCCAGCGTGGGCGAGATCCCGGGGAGGTGGTGGCCCAAGCGCGTGCCGCCTATCAGCGGGCCAGCGACGCCCAGGTGCCCCTTGCCACCCTGGCCCCCCTCCTCATGGATGCCTTGGTCTCCGAGGCTCGGTACCTCGCGGCCGCTGGGAAATCCGCGACTGTCCCCCTGCTGGAGGCGGAGGGGTTGCTGCGGTGGATGGAACCCGGTACGGAGGATCCCACGAGCTACGGCACCTTCCAGTTGCGCTATTTCGCGACCTTGATTCGCTTGGGCCCGCCCGACCGGGCCGCCTCTGCTCGGGCCAGGGGGGAATCGCTGGCACGGGCCCTGGTGCGCCTCAAGCCGGTCGATCCCCAGTTCTGGTCTGTTCTGGCAGAGTTCCGGTCAGCCCGGGGACCCCTTGCTGTGAAGGCCCGGGTCCAGCCTGGGGGTCGAGGGTCTATTTCCCGTTGACCACGTTGATGGTCGCCTTGCACAGGAAGGCCGGCCCGGTGCCGTCCGCCTTGGGGTGATTCCAAATTTTCTCGACCGCCTCAGGCGTCAGGGGCAGGTGCTCCTGGTCGCCGATGAGGGCGGCACCATGGGGGAAGTGGTGGAGAAAATCCTTGCGGTGCATGAGCTTGCCTTCGGCGTGTCCACCCTTCTCGTAGAACTTGCCAAGGTTCTGCACCCCCCGGTCGCTCCACGCCAGGGCATCGCAGGCGCTGGGGTCGACCTCGTGGGTCTGGGTGCTGCCGTCAGGCATCCTCATGTGTACCGTGATGCCAGTGATCGTGGGGCGGGTCACAGCCATGGCTGGCCTCCTCATTGGAAGGGATGGAAGAAAGGCGCTGCCGTCAGGGCCGGGGCACGGCCTGGAGCAGCTGGGTGATGGCCTGGTCGGTCG
The DNA here is from genome assembly GCA_963740385.1 of uncultured Acidobacteriota bacterium. Classification (GTDB taxonomy): domain Bacteria; phylum Acidobacteriota; class Holophagae; order Holophagales; family Holophagaceae; genus Geothrix. The sequence goes on along the minus strand of CAVUDX010000002.1, from coordinate 444,438 downwards.
TCGCCCCATCGGCCTCGCTCTCGAAGGTAAGCAGCAGGCGATGGCGCAGCACGTCGGGGGCCAGGTCCACCACGTCCTGGGGCAGCACATGGTCGCGGCCCTGCAGGTAGGCCAGGGCCCGGCTGGCGGCCTGGAGCGAGAGAGAGGCCCGGGGACTGGCGCCGCAGCGCAGCTGCTCCTTGCCCTTCCAGGGCTTGCCCTGGCCGGGACGGGTGGCCTGAACCAGCCGCACGATGTAGGTGCGGATGGCTTCGTCGAGGCGCACTTGCTGTGCCTCCCGACCGGCGGCCAGCAGGCTGGCGGCATCCACCACGGGATTCACCTCGTCGCCGTTCAGGTGGGCCCGGCGCAGTACCTCCACCTCGTCATCCTGCTTGGGGTAGTCCACCCGAAGCTTGAAGAGGAACCGGTCCATCTGGGCTTCGGGCAGGGGGAAGGTGCCCTCCTGCTCCAGCGGGTTCTGGGTGGCCAGCACCAGGAAGGGATCGGGCAGGGGGAAGCTCTCCTCGCCCAGGGTGACCTGCCGCTCCTCCATGGCCTCGAGAAGCGCGGCCTGCACCTTGGAGGGAGCGCGGTTGATCTCGTCGGCCAACACGAGGTTCGCGAAGATGGGGCCTCGCTTGGGCGTGAAGGTCAGCTGCCGGGGATCGAAGATGAGGGTGCCCACCACGTCGCTGGGCAGCAGGTCCGGCGTGAATTGGATGCGCCGGAAGCTGGTGTGGCTGGCCGAGGCCAGGGTCTTGATGGTGCGGGTCTTCGCCAGGCCCGGCAGGCCTTCCAGCAACACGTGGCCCCGGCAGAGGAGGGCCACCAGCAGGCGGTTCAGCAGCTGGGGCTGGCCCACGATGACCTTGCGGCATTCGGCAAGCAGGGGTTCCAGGGAATGGTCGGTCGAGGCCATGGCATGTCCTAGGGTTGCATCCATAGTGACCGGAACGCCTGGCCATCGGAATGGCGCGTTGACCTGTGGTAGGCCGAACATGACCTACGGTAAGTGCTTACGGCATCCATAGTGGATGCTAGGCTCCTCGGAAACCAAGATCCCCAGCCACTTCTCCATGGAGGACCCATGCGATCCGCAGTCATCGTTGAAGCCAAGCGCACCCCCGTTGGTCGGGGCGTCAAGGGCGCCTACGCCGCCACCCGGCCCGAGATGCTGGGCTCGGTGGTGGTCGAAGCCATCAAACCCCTGCTGAAGGACTGGTCGGGCCTGGAAGACGTGCTGGTGGGCTGCGCCATGCCCGAAGGCGAGCAGGGCATGAACATGGCGCGGCTGATCAGCTTCCGCGCGGGCCTGCCCATCACCGCCGGTGCCGCCACCATCAACCGGTTCTGCGGCAGCAGCCAGGAGACCATGCTCATGGCGGCCCGGGCCATCATGACCAACCAGGGCGACCTCTTCCTGGCCGGGGGCGTGGAGAGCATGTCCAAGGTGCCCATGATGGGCTTCAACCCCAGTGTCGATCCCTACCTCAGCGAGCACTTCCCGGAAGCCTACTGCTCCATGGGCATCACCGCCGAGAACCTGGCCAAGGAATACAAGCTCACCCGCCGCGAGTGCGACGAGTTTGCCTTCCACAGCCACCAGAAGGCGGCCGCCGCCTGGAAGGCCGGGAAGTTCGACCGCGAGGTGGTCCGGTTCGAAACCAAAGGGTTGGACGGAAAGCCTGTCACCCTCCAGCAGGACGAGTGCGTCCGTGCCGACACCAGCCTGGAGAAGCTCGGTGAGCTCAAGCCCGCCTTCCTCGCAGACGGCATGGTCACGGCCGGCAACAGCAGCCCCATCACCGATGGCGGCGCCTTCCTCCTGGTCATGGAAGAAGGCTTGGCGAAGTCCCTGGGCCTCAAGGCCCGGGCCCGAATCGTGGGCGGGGCGGTGGCTGGCGTGGAGCCGGACCGCATGGGCATCGGGCCGGTGCCCGCCGTCAAGAAGGTGCTGGACCGATTCGGCCTGAAGCTCGACCAGATCGATGCCATGGAATTGAACGAGGCCTTCGCCGCCCAGAGCCTGGCGGTGATCCGCGAGGGCGGCTACGACCCCGCCAAGGTGAATGCCTGGGGCGGCGCCATCGCCATCGGCCATCCCCTCGGCGCCAGCGGCGCCCGCATCATCACGACCCTGCTGCACCGCCTCGAAACCGATGGCGGGAAGTACGGCATTGCCACCATGTGCATCGGCGGCGGCCAGGGCATCGCGTCGATCATCGAAAAGATCTAGGGAACCGCGAATGACGCGAATGGGCGCGAAGGAAATTACGGCGAGAGCCCATGTACGCTTCATTCGCGATCATTCGCGAAATTCGCGGTTTCATTTTTGAGGTTTCCAATGAGCATCAAAAAGATCGGCATTTTGGGATCCGGAGTGATGGGCTCGGGCATCGCGGCGCACGTGGCCTCGGCCGGCTGCCAGGTGGAGCTGCTCGACATCGTCATCGACGAGGCGGCCCCCGACAAGCTGGCGGAAGGCGCCCTGGCAGGCCTGGCCAAAGCCAAGCCGGCCCTGGCCATGCACCCCTCCTACCTGAAGAAGATCCGGCCCGGCAACCTGAGGGATCACCTCGACCGCCTCGCCGACTGCGACTGGGTGGTGGAAGTGGTGAAGGAGGACCTGGGCATCAAGCGGGAGCTGTACGGCCGCATGGAGACCCACCTCAAGGCGGGTGCCTGGATCAGCTCCAACACCTCGGGCATCCCCCTGAAGCTGCTGGTGGAGGGCCGCAGCGACGCCTTCCGCAAGCACTTCGTCATCACGCACTTCTTCAACCCCGTGCGGTACCTCCGTCTGCTGGAGTTTGTCACCGGCCCCGAGGTGGACGCCAAGGAGGCCGCGGCCTTCAAGACCTGGCTCGAGGAGGCCCTGGGCAAGGAGGTGGTGCCCGCCTATGACAGCCCCACCTTCATCGGCAACCGCATCGGCATCCACGGCATCATGGCCACCTTGCACCTGGCCCTGAAAGAGAAGATCCCCTTCGAGGTGCTGGACCTGGTGCTGGGCGACGCCGCCGCCCGCGCCAAGAGCGCGGCCTTCCGCACCGCCGATCTGGCGGGCGTGGACATCCTCGCCGCCACGGCCAAGAACGTCTACGACCTCTGCCCCAACGACGAGGTGAGGGATACCTTCAAGTTTCCCGAGTTCCTGCAGTGGATGCTGGACAACAAGCTCTTCGGCAACAAGGTCAAGCAGGGCTTCTTCAAGAAGGGCCCGAAGGACGCCAAGGGCAAGAAGACCTTCCTGGCCATCGACCCCGCCACCCGGGAGTACCTCCCCCAGGTGAAGAAGGACTGGCCCATCCTCAAGGAACTCAAGGGCATCGATGACCCCGCAGAGAAGGTGAAGACGCTGCTCACCAGCGACACGGAGGCTGGGCGTCTGGCCTGGCGGTGCATTGCCCCCAACCTCACCTATGCGGTGAACCGCCTGGGCGAAGTGACGGACGGACCCCTGAACGTGGACCGCGCCATCCGCAACGGCTTCGCCTTCGAGCTGGGCCCCTTCGAGCTGTGGGACACCCTGGGGGTGGAGCGGGTCGTGGCGCGCATGCGCTTCGAGGAGCAGCCCATCGCGCCCCTGGTGGAGCAGATGCTGGCCAAGGGCATCACCAGCTTCTACCGCTGGGAGCATGGCGTGCAGGTGGCCCAGCTCAATCCCAAGACCCTGGCCTTCGATCCCATTCTGGAAGACAAGCGCGTGATCATCCTCAAGCGCGAGGAGGGCAAGGGCAAGGTGGTCGCCGAGAATGGCAGCTGCCAGCTGCTGGACATCGGCGATGACGTGGCCTGCCTCAGCTTCCGCAGCAAGATGAACGCCCTGGATGACGGCATCATCGGCCTGATGGAAGAGACGGTCCAGAAGCACATCCCCGGCCGCTTCAAGGGCCTGGTGGTGGGCAACCAGGGCCAGCACTTCAGCGCCGGCGCCAACCTGGTGATGGTGCTGAACGCCGCCAAGGACAAGCAGTTCGACTTGATCGAAGAGGTGGCCCGGCGGCTGCAGTATGCAGCCCGCATGCTGACCTATGCCCCGTTCCCCACGGTCGGGGCGCCCTTCAACCTGGCGCTGGGCGGCGGCTGCGAGATCACCATGGCCTGCCAGCGCGTCGTGGGTCATGCCGAGCTCTACATCGGCCTGGTGGAGGTGGGCGTGGGCGTGATCCCCGCTGGCGGCGGCTGCCTGCAGATGCTCCTCCGCATGGAAGACGCCATGGCTGCCAAGGGCGAGCTGGGGCCCATGCCGAAGGTGAAGGCCGCCTTCCAGGGCATCGGCACCGCCACGGTGCACACCAGCTTCGACGAGGCCCAGCGCAATGGCTACCTGCGCCGGACCGACCGGCGTGTCATGAACAAGGCCTTCCTGCTGAATGAAGCCAAGCAGGAGGTGCTGAAGATGGCCGCCGACTTCCAGCCCGTGAAGGAACGCACCCTTCGCCTGCCAGGCCGGGGCGGCGCCGAAGCCCTCAACTTCGCCGTGCGGGACTTCAAGCTCCAGGGCCTGGCCTCCGAGCACGATGGCATCATCATGGGCGAGCTGGCTACCATCCTTACGGGCGGCGACGTCAGCTTGGTGCAAGAGGTCAGCGAGGAGCGGATCCTGGAGCTCGAACGGCAGGCCTTCGCCCGCCTCTGCAGCTACGAGAAGACCCAGGCCCGCATGGATGCCATCCTGAAAACGGGAAGGCCCCTCCGCAACTAGGCACGAGGCGATGCAGCAGTGTGAACCGCCACGCTCCGGGAGTCGGCCGGAGCGTGGTTTGTTGGTGGAGGGCCTCGTCTTCGGGGCAAAGGAAGCCAGGGCCTGCGTCTTCGCAGGTGGCTTCTTCCTGATCCTGCTGGGGACCCGGTACTTGGGCATCCCCGGGGTGGCCCGGTACGACCTGATTCTGGGCCTCAGCCTGGGACTCCAGGCGTTGCTGATCTGGCTGCGGGTGGAGACCTGGGATGAGGTGAAGACCCTCACCCTGTTCCACCTTCTCGGCCTGGCCCTCGAGCTGTTCAAGACGCACCCGGCCATCGGCTCCTGGTCCTATCCGGGCCCAGGCTGGTTCAAGGTTCATGGCGTGCCACTCTACTCGGGCTTCATGTACGCGGCTGTCGCCAGCTACCTGACGCAGGCGTGGCGCATCTTCGACCTGCGCATTCTGCGCTACCCAGATCACCGGCTGAGCGCCGCGCTCGCAGCCGCCATCTACCTCAACTTCTTCACCCACCACTTCGTTCCCGACCTGCGCTGGCCGCTGAGCCTGGCGGTGCTCTGGGTGTTCCGCCGCACCTGGGTGGCGTTCACGGTGCTGCCGGAAGGGCCGCGCCGCCGCATGCCCCTGGTGGCGGCCTTCCTGTTGATCGGCTTTTTCATCTGGGTGGCCGAGAACGCCGCCACCTGGGGGGGCGCCTGGACCTACCCGGACCAGCGCCTGGGCTGGCGGCCGGTGGGCCTGGGGAAGGTCCACAGCTGGAGCCTGCTGGTGATCCTCAGCTTCGTCTGCGTGGCCGACCTGAAGCACCTCAAGGCCAGGCTGAGGACCCGCAGGGACGCCTGATCCGGATGCTCCATCCCTCTGAGGAGTTGTGACTTAAGCCGCCTTTTCCCGGGGGATATTTTTTTCAGGTTGCCAGGGTGTAACAGGGTCGGAACACTGGAATTGGTCCACATTCGAACCAGACAATCAGGAGGCACTGTGAGCGGCAATTCCCAGTCAACTCCACGCGTAGCGGCCATCGTGGGGCCCTACCTCTCCGGAAAGACCTCCTTGATGGAGAGTCTTCTCTACGTGGCAGGCGCCCTGCCGCGCAAGGGCTCCGTCAAGGAGGGGAACTCCGTTGGCGACGCTTCGCTGGAAGCCAAGGCCCGCCAGATGAGCGTCGAGGCCAGCCTGGCCACCTGCACCTACCAGGACGAGACCTGGACCCTCATCGACTGCCCCGGCTCCGTCGAGTTCAGCCAGGAAGCGGCTCACGCCCTCATGGTGGCCGACATCGCCGTGGTGGTGGTGGATCCCGATCCGGGCCGCTCCTTGATGGTGGCTCCTATCCTCAAGTTCCTCGATGACCACAAGATTCCCCACGTGGTGTTCATCAACAAGATGGAAGCCCCGGGCGTTGCGGGCAACATCCGCGAGGTGCTGAACGCCCTGCAGGCCGTGTCGGAGCGCCCCCTCGTGCTGGTGGAGATTCCCATCCGTGATGGGGAGCGAATCTCCGGATTCGTGGACCTGATCAGCGAGCATGCCTATCAGTACGAGTCCGGCAAGGAGCCTGTGCTCATGCAGATGCCCGAGGCGCTTGCGCCCGAGGAGCACGAGGCCCGCCAGATCATGCTGGAGAAGTTGGCGGACTTCGATGACCACCTCATGGAAGAACTGCTCAGCGACGTGGTGCCGCCTCTGGACGAGATCGCCGAGGACCTGGCCAAGGACGTGCGGGAGGACCTGCTGGTGCCCGTGTTCTTCGGCTCGGCCGACAAGGATGCCGGCGTCCGCCGCCTGTTCCAGGCCCTCTGCGAGGAGGCCCCCCGGGTGGAAGTCACGGCCGCGCGGGTGGGCATCCCCGAGGGCAAGGACACCCTGGTCCAGGTCTTCAAGACCGTCCACGCCCAGCATGTGGGCAAGCTCAGCATCTCCCGGGTCTGGCGAGGCGAGGTCGCCGATGGCAGCTCCCTGGCGGGGAACCGCGTCAGCGGCATCAACCGGCTCTTCGGGGCCCAGCAGATCAAGCAGCCGAAGGCGGAATGGGGCGAGATCGTGGCCCTGGGCCGCATGGACGACGTGCACACCAGCGACGCGCTCACCCCCTCGGGCAAGGTCGAGCTGGCCTGGCCAGAGCCGCTGCAGCCCATGCTCGCCCTGAGCCTGCACACCACCAAGAGCGGGGACGACGTGAAGCTCTCCCTCGCGCTGCAGAAGCTGTGTGAGGAGGACGCCTCCCTCCAGGTCGAGCAGAACGCCGAGACCCAGGAACGCATCCTCTGGGGCCAGGGCGAGGTGCACCTCAAGTGCGCCCTCGACCGCCTCAAGAGCCGGTTCGGACTGGATGTGCAGCACGATCCGCCCATGGTCCCCTACCGCGAGACCTTCACCAAGGCCGCCAAGGTGCATGGCCGCCACAAGCACCAGACGGGCGGCCACGGCCAGTTCGGCGATGTGTGGCTGGAGGTGAAACCGCTGGCACGCGGCGAGGGCTTCCAGTTCGAAGAGAAGATCGTGGGGGGCGTGGTGCCCAAGAACTTCTTCGGCGCCGTCGAACACGGCGTCGTGGACTGGATGAAGCGCGGGCCCCTGGGCTTCCCGGTGGTGGACATCTATGTGGCCCTGGTGGACGGCAGCTACCACACGGTCGACAGCTCGGACATGGCCTTTAAGACCGCGGCCCGCATCGGCATGAACGAGGCCGCGCCAGTCTGCCATCCCGTGCTGCTGGAGCCGATCTGCGAAGTCCACATCTGCGTGCCCAGTGAGTTCACTCCCAAGGCCCAGCGCTTGGTTACCGGGCGCCGTGGCGGGCAGGTGCTGGGCTTCGACATCCGGCCCGGATGGACCGGCTGGGACGTGGTTTCCGCCTACATTCCCCAGGCCGAGATGGGCGATGTGGTGGTGGAGCTCCGCAGCCTCACCATGGGCGTAGGCTCCTTCACCTGGGCCTTCCACCACCTGCAGGAGCTCGTCGGTCGAGATGCCGACAAGGTGGTCGAGGCCCGGAAGCAGAGCAAGACCACGGCCTGATCAGCCAGTGCCGGGGAGGCCCCCGCCGACCGGAAGCCGGTCTGCAGGGGGCCTTCCTGACGCGTGCCTTGGCGAGCCCGGCTAGGTCACGGCCTGCCGCTGGTGGAAGCGCGGGTCCCGCCACAGGTCGCCCGCCATCACCTGAACCAGGTGGTCGACGGCGTCGAAGACATCGACATGGCCCAGGTACAGGGGGGTGAATCCGAACCGCAGGACGTTCGGGGCGCGGAAGTCGCCGATGACGCCGCGCGCGATCAGGGCCTGCACGATCGCATAGGCCCCCTCTGGATGGGTCAGGCATACCTGGCTGCCCCGCCGGGCGTCCTCCCGGGGCGAGACCACGGCCAGGCCCAGGTGGTCGCACCGGGCCTCGACCAGCTCCGCGAAGCACTTCGTAAGGGCCAGCGCTTTGGCCCGCACGACGGCCATGCCTCCGAGGGGTTCCGCCGCCAGCAGGGTGTCGACCCCACACTCCAGGGCCGCCAGGGAGAGGATGGCTGGCGTGCCGCAGTGGTAGCGGGAAATGCCCGCAGCCGGCTCGTAGCCGGTCGAGAAGTCGAAGGGCGCCGCATGGCCGATCCACCCCGCCAACGGCTGGCGGGTCTGGTCCACGTGGCGGGGGTGCACCCAGACGAAGGCAGGGGCGCCGGGGCCGCCGTTGAGGTATTTGTAGCCGCAGCCCACGGCGAAGTCGGCGTCGGCGCCCTTCAGGTCGACGGGCAGGGCCCCTGCGGAGTGGGCCAGATCCCAGACCGTCAGGGCCCCTGCCGCATGAGCGGCGCGCGTGAGCCCGGCCATGTCATGCAGGTAGCCTGTGCGGTAGTTCGCATGGGTGAGCAGCAGGACAGCCACGTCCTTCCGCAGCCGGGCCACGAGGTCCTCCGTGTCCACCAGCACCAGTTCCAGACCATGACTCCGGGCCAGGTGCTCGGCAATGTAGAGGTCCGTGGGAAAGTTGCTGCGCTCAGAAAGGATGACCCTTCGGCCTGGAGGTTCACGCGGGAGGGCCAGGGCCGCGCTGAGCACCTTGAAGAGGTTGACGGAGGTGGAATCGGCCACCAGCAGCTCCCCGGGGCCAGCGCCCACCAACCGGGCGATCTTATCGCCCACGCGGTGGGGCAGGTCCATCCAGCCTGCGGCATTCCAGCTGCGGATCAGGCCCTCCCCCCATTCCTGGGTGGCCACCTGCTGCAGGCGTCCAGGGGTGGCCCTGGGCATGGGGCCGAGGGAGTTGCCGTCGAGGTAGATGAGGCCGGGCGGCAGGGCGAAGTGCTCGCGGAGCGGACGCAGGGGGTCGGCCTGGTCCAGGGCCAGGCAGGCGTCACGGTCGATCATGGGCTTCTCCGGGCGGGCCGGCCATCACAGGCCCCGCAGCACGGCGCGTACGGGCGAGGCATCGGCCGTGGTCAGTTTCAGGGGCAGGGCGATCAGCTCATAGTCGCCTTCCGGCACCGCGTCGAGTACGAGATTCTCCAGCACCCGCAGGCCGCGCCGGCGAATGACCTGGTGGCTTTCCAGGCGTTTGCTGTCGGCGGGGTCAATACTGGCGGTGTCGATCCCCACCAGCTGGACGCCCAGGTCCGCCAGGCGCTCGAGGGTCTCGGGCGCGAAGGCAGCCAGCTCAGGGTCCCACCGCTCGGCGGGCATGCGCGCATAGGTGCGCACCAGCACCCGCGAGGGCAGCCGCTCAAGGGCGTCTTCCAGGTGGTGCCAGCGCACCAGGGGGGCAACGCCGATGGCGTGGATCACGCGGCAAGTACCCAGATAGGGCTGCAGGTCCAGCAGCCCAACGGCCACACCCTCGGGGTCGTAGTGCAGTGGGGCATCCGCGTGGGCCCCCGTGTGGGGGCTCAGCTCCAGGGTGGCCACGTTCACGGGGCAGTCGGGCCCGAGGGTGGCGATCCAGTGCTGCTGGTAGGCGGCGTCGCCGGGGAAGACCGGGGATCCGGCATGAACAGGGGGGGAAATATCCCAGAGGGGGCGGGTGGGCATGGGAAACCTGACCAAGGATGGGAAAAGGACTGCCGAGGAGCCTGCCCCGAGTCTATCGCCATGCCGCATTCCCGGCTGCGCGCGTCCAGCCCGCCTGAACCCAGCCCGGGTGCGGGAGATTGCAAGGGGCATTCTTTCCATGGAATGAGACAATCATCTTCCGATGCCCAGCCTGGCATCCGGAACGTGGAGCAAGCCTTGGCCCAGACAGGTGTCCAGATCATCAGCGTGGAACCCGGCAGCTTAGCCGAGGCGGCAGGGATTGGACCCGGCGACACCCTGTTGCAGATCCACGGTGAGTCGGTGCTGGACCAGCTGAACTACCAGTTCCTCATCACCCGGGAGGACGAAGCTGAATTGGTGCTCCGGCGCCCGGATGGCAGCACCTTCCAGGCTTACGTGGAGAATGGCGGTGAGGGCATCGGTGTGGACCTGGCCCAGGACGAGGTGAAGGTCTGCAAGCAGAACTGCGTGTTCTGTTTCGTGCACCAGATGCCCAAGGGCTTCCGGAAGTCCCTCTACCTCAAGGACGAGGACATCCGGCTGTCCTTCCTCTACGGCCACTTCACGACCCTCTCCAGCAGTGACGACGCCGAGTTGGACCGCATCGTGCGCGAGCGCCTCAGCCCCATCCATGTGTCGGTCCATGCCACGGATCCTGCGGCCCGCGTGAAGGTGGTGGGCAACCCCCGGGAGGGCGACATCCTCCGCAAGATAGATCGCCTGCTGGCGGGCGGGATTGATGTCCACACCCAGGCCGTGGTGGCGCCAGGGCTCAACGATGGCGCCATCTGGCAGCAGACCGTGGATGACCTCTGGGCCCGTCGCCGTGACGGGCGGGGCAGCGTGCTGAGCCTCTCCTGCGTGCCAGTGGGGCTGACCGCGCACCGCGAGCACCTTCCCGCCGTGGCGGATGTCGGCCCGGACTTCGCGCGTGACTGGGTGGCGCGCTGGCGGCCCGAGGTTCGGACCTACGCCCAAGGGAACGACGGCGAGCCCTGGCTCCTGCTGGCGGACGAATGGTTCACCCGGGCGGGCATCGAGGTGCCTGGGCGGGCCTTCTATTCCAGGTCCTGGGCCCAGCTGGAGAACGGGGTGGGCCTGGTGCGACGCTTCCTGGAGCACAGCCGGCGGTTCATCCGGAGTCCCCGGGCCCGGGGCTTTGCCGGACGGCGGGTGCTGCTGCTGACGGGATCGAGCTTCGCGCCCACCCTCACGCGGGTCGTGATGGACCTGAACCGAGCGGTGGGCAGCCAGCTGCGGGTGGTGGCAGCGGAGAACCACAGCTTCGGGACCACCGTCACCGTGGCCGGCCTGCTCTGCGGCGAGGACCTGAAGTATGCCGCCCACGCCGACCGGGCGGCCAGGGGCGGGCAAGCGGACTGGGTGGATGCGGTGGTGGTCCCCTCCTCCAGCCTCCGTACCCATACCGGTCCCACGGACCAGTACACCCTGCGGGGCGTGGTGGTGCGGGAAGAGGGCACCTTCCTGGATGATGTCACCCTGACTCAGCTGGCAGGGGACCTCGGCGTGCCGACGGTGCCCAGCGGGGCCAACCTCTCGCACCTGCTGGACCACCTCGAGGCGGCAGACGGTGGCGCCTTCCGGGGGGGCGCCCTGCGCTCGGCCTTCCATGCCGCGGGTCTCAACCAGCCGCAGGGAGCCTACAACCCCTGAATTGCAGCCTCCTGCCATGAAAAGGACTTTTGAAAGCGGAGGAAGGCAGAAGCGCGGAGGGCAGCTGAGAAAGAAAAGGCCCTTCTCCGCTTTCCTCGGCGATTCCGCTTCCTCCGCTTTCATGATTCTTTTCCACTGTTGCATTGGATGATGGGGGCATGTCGCCCTTGACTCCCGCCCAGTCCCGCCGCCTGGCGGCCCGTCTGCAGCTAGCGGGTTCGGCGCTCTGCTTCGGGTTGATGGCCATCCTCGCCCGGTGGCTGACCTTGCCGGGCATGGGATTCTCCCCAGGCCACCTCGCGGTGATGCGGTTCGTGGTGGGGGCGCTGGTGAGCCTGGCCGCCTTCGGCCTGATGCCCGGTCTGTACCGGCCCACCAACCACCGGCTGCTGGTGACCCGGGGCCTGTCGGGTGGTGCCGTGGTGGTGCTCTACTTCTACGCCCTAGCACACATCCCCGCCGGGCAGGCGGGCATCCTCTACAACGTGTTCCCGGTGATCGCCACCGTCATGTCGCTGGTGTTCTTCAAGGAACGGCCCACCATCCACCTCTGGCTCGCCATCCTGGCGGCGTCCCTGGGGGTGGCCCTCGTGCTCAGCCAGGGCCACCTGGGGTTCAGCCTCGGGCGTGGTGAGTTGGCGGCGTTGGCGGCGGCCGTCTTCGCCGCGGTCAGCGCCAATGCCATCCGGGCCGTCCGCCACACCGACAACGCCGCCACCATCTTCTTCTTCTTCTGCGTGGCGGGCCTGCCGGTGGTGATCCCCTTCGCCCTGACCCCCTGGCCCGGTGGGCTGGGGCCTTGGGCGCTGGCGGTCCTCATGAGCCTGCTGGCCTATGCCGGCCAGATGCTCATGGCCCATGCCTACGGCACGCTATCGGTGTCCGAGGCGGCGGTGTGGCTCCAGCTGCTGCCCATCGTGCAGTACCTGCTGGCCGTGCCCCTGCTGGGCGAGGCTATTTCGGGACCGGGCCTGGCGGGCGTGCTCATGACAGTGGCTGGCGTGGCCTACGGAACGGTCCTGGGGCACAGGCGGCGTCAAACGAAAGAGGGCCCCGGAGGGCCCTCTTCCAAAAAGGTGATTGCACCTAGCTGACGGGCGCCGTGGCTTCAGCGCGCTTCTTGAGGGACACGGCCACCTTGACGTCGCCGCCATCCTGGCCCTGGAACTTGTCTTCCTGCTCGAGGGACCGCTTCTTGGCATCGTCCGAAGCGACGCGGATGGCGTCGAGGACATCCACCATGGCCTGAAACTTCACATCCTCGTCCACCTTCAGGAACACCTTGCGGTAGCCGAGGGGCTGCAGCATCACGGCCTCAGGCAGCCGTTCCTTCAGGGTCTGGGTGTCGATCTTGTCCTGCTGCAGCATCAGGGTGCCGTCCAGATCCAGCTGGATGAGGATGTTGTTCGGATCGGCAGGTTTCGGCTTGTCGACCTGGACGACCTGCGGCACGACCACCTTCATGGCCTTGCTGAGGCCGGGCACCATCACGATGAAGACGATGAGGAGCACCAGCACGATGTCGATGAGGGGGGTGACGTTGATGTCGGATTTCTGTTTGCCCTTGGGCGCACCAGCATCCATTACTTACCCCCTTCCTTCTTGGCGTTCTTGTCGTCGGTCTTGTCTTCACTGGTGACGATGGAGGCCTCGTCGGCCCCACCCTTGCGGCAGATCTGGAAGAGCTCATTGATGTGCTTGAAGGGCAGATCGGCATCGGCCTTCACGAACACGCGCTTGTCGTTCAGCATCGAGACGTTGCGGTTGATGAAATCCTCGAGCTGCTGGCGCTGGGCCTCGTTGTTGATGAAGAAACGAATGTCCTTCGCGTCCTTGTCGTCAATGAGCACGGCGCCGGGGCCGGTCACTTCGCCCGTGTTGGGGTCGCGAATCGAGGTCAGCATGAGGGTCAGGTACTTCTGACCGGCATCCTGCTGCTGCTCGACCTTCGGGGCGTGCTTGGCGAGCGGGATCTTCACGGCATTGTTCACGGCGGGGGTGATCACGATGAAGATGATCAACAGCACCAGCACAATGTCCACAAGGGGCGTGACGTTGATGTCGGACTTGACGCCACCCGCCTTACCACCACCTGCATCCATGGTGTGTTCTCCTCTGAATGGCCCGGGGGCTGGCGCCCCCGGACAGGGTGGAATGGCTTCTTAGCTCTGGCTCTCGCGACGGATGAACTCGTCGATCATCTGGGAGGCCGCGTTGTTGATGTTGGTGACGACCACATCCTGCTTGTTGGTCAGGAGGTTGTACATCCACACGGCGGGAATGGCGACCACGAGGCCGAGGGCGGTGGTGGCCAGGGCCTCACCGATGGAGCCGGCCAGGGCGTTGATGTCGCCAGCGCCCTTGGTCTTCAGGTCGCTGAACACCTTGATGATGCCGATAACGGTGCCGAGCAGGCCGATGAAGGGGGCCAGGGCGCCGATGGTGGCCAGGCCGCTCATGCCCTTCTTGAGGAGCTCGACGACCTCGGCGGTGCCGCGCTGGATGGCGCGCTCCACAGGCATAATGGCGTCATGGTTGGGGTTCATGGCCTTCAGCTGCTTCTCGTACTGGAAGATGTCCAGGCCGTGCTTGAGCACGAGGGCGATGTGGCTCTTGTTGTGGGTTGTGGCGGCGCGCTTGGCGGCCTCGAAGTCCCCGCGGCGGAGGGTATCCATGAAGAGCTTGAGGAACTTGTCGGAAGCCTGGTTGCTCTGCGCGTAGGTCACGAACCGCTCGACCGTCACGTAGATCTGATAGGCCAGCAGGATGAACAGGATGATGATGATGCCCTTGTTCGCGGGGGAGGCCGCCTTGAAGAGCTCGACGGGCGAGAAGCTGTCGTGGCCGCCTTCGACGAGGGCGAGCATCAGGGGGGAGGCAAGCAGGTTCATGAGGTTTCCTTGTGAAGAGAAAGAAAAGGTGGAAGACAGGGGAAGTGGAGCAGGCTACCGGAGGCGGAAAGGCATCGTCAGCTTGAAGCGGGCGTACTGGGCCTGCCCGTTCAGCATGGCGGGCTCGAACCTCCACTGCATGGCATAGGCCTCAGCGGAAGGACGGAGCTGGGGAGGACCTTCCTTGGCCGTCGCCGAGGTGGGGACCCCATCCGGACCCACAACGATCTCGACCACCACCGTACCCTGGATCCTGGCGATCTTGGCCAGCGGGGGGTAGGGAGGCGCAGGTGGCTGGTACTTGATCTTGATCTGGCTGAAGTCGAAGTCCACGACCTTGCCCTGGCCGCCGACAACACCGCCTACCACGCCGCCGACCACGCCGCCGATGACGCCGCCTGGCACGCCGCCGGGCACACCGCCGGGCACGCCGGCGAGGGAGTGATCCTGCTTGGGCAGTTCCTTGGGGGCCTGCTCAGGCACCACTTCCTGCCGAGGATCCACCGGGGTCGTATCCACCTTGGACACCGAGGCTGCCGGCGGTGGTGGCGGGGGTGGGGGCGGTGGCGGGGGTGGGGGTGGCGGAGGAGGCGGGGCCTCATCCGGCTTCTGCTCGGAGATGTCGATGCCCACCGTCTTCAGCTTCTCCTTGACCACCTGGGACTGCTTGGCCAACTGGAAGGCGACCACTCCGAAGAGGGCGTACATCGCCACGGTCGTCGGGATGGTGACCATGGGGTTGCCCCGTTTGATGGCATCGTTCCCGGCCACCAGTGAGGACTTATAGACCGAGTCCTCCAGCGTCTCCACGGGAGCTGCCGGCTTGGCGGGAACAGGTTTCTGGGGATCTTTGCTCATGCGACTCCCTTGAAAGATCCAAGAGGGAAAAAACAGCGAGCCGAACCGTCGGGGACACCGGTTCGGCCACAGCGATGGGGTAAAGAACTGGGGCAAGCCCAGCGGCTAAGATGGCAAAGGGTGGGCAGTTGGTCAAGCCTTGTTCCTGGGCGCAACCCCTCATGGATACGGCATTCCACTGTTTTTTCATGGCTACCACAACATCCTTTAAGACACGAAACCGGTGCCACTGTTAATTTTTGTTAAGAAAGTAAGGTTCAAGTCATGTCGAGCGTCACAAGTCCGGATTTTTCACTTAGGGTCGAGGCGGCTCTGCCGGGCGCTCCGGCCCGGGCGGGCCGGTTCCGCACGGGCCATGGCGAGGTCTTGACGCCCGCGTTCATGCCAGTGGGAACCCAGGGCACCGTCAAGGGCCTTACCCCCACCCAACTGAAGGAGCTGCAGCCCCAGGTGATCCTGGGGAACACCTACCACCTTGGCCTCCGGCCGGGCGATGCGTTGGTGGACCGCCTGGGCGGGCTGCACCGCTTCATGGCCTGGGACGGCCCCATCCTCACGGATTCGGGGGGCTTCCAGGTCTTCTCGCTGGCCTCCATGCGGAAGGTGACGGAGGAGGGGGTCACCTTCCAGAGCCACATCGACGGCAGTCCCCAGTTCCTCAGCCCCGAGCGGAGCCTGGAGATCCAGCGCCACCTGGGCTCGGACATCTGCATGGCCCTGGACGAGTGCCCGCCGGGCGAGCTGGAGCGGACCCGGCTGGAGGCCAGCATGGCCCGCACCACCCGCTGGCTGGCCCGGAGCAGGGCGGTGCCCCTCCACCCCCACCAGGGGCTGTTTGCCATCAACCAGGGGGGCACCCACCTCGACCTGCGCCGGCGCCACCTGGCCGAGGCCCTCGAACTGGACCTGAGGGTGCCCTTCCAGGGATTTGCGGTGGGTGGCCTGAGCGTGGGCGAACCGAAGGAGGCGATGAACGCCGTGCTGGCTGAGTTCGTCCGGTCGCTCCCGGTGGATCGGCCCCGCTACCTCATGGGCGTGGGCACCCCGGAGGACCTGCTCTTCGGGATCGAGCAGGGGGTGGACCTCTTCGACTGTGTCCTCCCCAGCCGGGAGGCCCGGCACGGGCGGATTCTCACCAGCCGAGGCCGCCTGAACCTCAAGAACGCCAGGCACCGCGAGGCGGACCTGCCCCTGGATCCCGCCTGCGGCTGCTACACCTGCCGCACCTTCTCCCGGGCCTACCTCCACCACCTGCTGCGCTGCGGGGAGCTCCTGGGGTTCACGCTGAACACGATCCACAACCTGAGCTACACTGTGGGACTCACCCGCGACGCGCGGCAGGCCCTGCTGGAGAACCGGTTCCCGGCATTCGCCCAGTCCCTGCGTACGGGGTGGCTGACCGAGGAGCCCTGAATGACCTTTGCCCTGTTGCAGCAGACCCCCGCCGCCGGCCCCCCGGGCTGGACCCAGTTCGTGTTCATCGGCGGCATGGCCCTGATGTTCTACTTCCTCCTCATCCGCCCCCAGAGCAAGGCCCGCAAGGAGATGGAAGCCCGTCTCTCCAAGCTGAAGGCCGGCGATGAGGTGGTGCTGAGCTCCGGCCTCTACGCCACCATCGACCGGGTCGAGGACAAGCACATCTGGGTGAAGCTGGGAAACACCGTGGTGAAGGCTCGCCGCACTGCGGTCGCCGCCCTGGCCACCGAACCCGAGCCCAAGCAGAACTGAACTCCCTGACCTTCCGGGCCGGAACCGATGCCAGCTGATCCTACCGTCCCGCCTCATGTAAGGAGTGCCCCGTGACCAAACGGAGCCTCTGGCGCCTCACGATCGTCCTGGCCGTGCTGTTCGGCTGCGGATACTTTTTCCTCCCGCTCTCCAAGGTCAAGCTCGGCCTCGACCTGAGGGGCGGCGTCCACTTTGAGCTGGAGGTCCAGGGCCAGGAAGCCCTGGCCGCCGACCTCAAGGATGGCCGGGACCGGCTGGTGGCCCGCCTCCGCGAGAAGGGCCTCACCGGCGCCATGGTGCGCGTGGACGGGGACGCGCTGCGGGTGGAGGGCACGGGAGTCGACCAGAAGGCCACCGTCGAGAAGGTGGCCAAGGACTACTTCCCTGGCTATGAGGTGGCGGTCGCGGGCGAGGGCTTCCGGCTGACCCAGAAGCCCAGCTACCAGAAGCAGCTGAAGGATGACGCCAACAAGCGGGCCCTGGAGGTCATCGAGAAGCGCATCCGTGACATCGACCCGGCCAACGTGCTTGAGCCCGAGATCACCGCCAGCGGCGCCGAAGGCAACCGCATCGTGGTGGAGATCCCCGGCATCGAGGAGGGCGATCGCGAGCGCATCAAGAAGCTGCTGGCCACGCCCGGTCACCTCGAGCAGCGCCTGCTCGCCAAGTCCCCCCAGATCTACTTCGCCTCCCGGGACGAGGCGCTGGCCTACTTCAAGGGCAGCATTCCCGAAGAGTTCGAGCTGCTCCCCGAGATCGAGAGCGAGCGACAAGCCCGCCGGGCCGGTCAGCCTGTGGCCAAGCCGAAGCCGGGCGAGGAGAAGATCAGCCGCTGGGTGCTCCTGGAGAGCCGCGTGGCCGTGGATGGGGCGGACATCATCGATTCCCACCGCGCCTCCAACTCCCAGACGGAGGCCAACGAGGTCAACTTCACCCTCAACAAGAAGGGGGATGACGACTTCGCCCGCCTGACGGGCATCGCCTCTGAGGAGAACCGGCTCATCGCCATCGTGCTGGACCGTAAGATCGTCACGGAGCTCAGCGCCAAGGAGAAGATCATCGGCGGTGCCGTGCGCATCAGCGGCAGCTTCACGGCGCAGGAGGCAGACGACCTCGCCAGCCAGCTGCGCAGCGGCGCCCTGCGCGCACCCATGAAGTTCCTCGAGGAAAGCGTCGTGGGTCCCGGCCTGGGCCGCGACTCCATCGTCGCGGGCGTCCGCTCCGCCCTCGTCGGCTTCCTCACCATCATCGCCTTCATGGTGTTCTTCTACCGCTGGTCCGGGGCCAACGCCATCATCGCGCTCACCGTGAACGTGATCGTCATGATGGGCCTCCTGGGCTCCTTCCGCGCCACGCTGACCCTGCCGGGCATCGCGGGTTTCGTGCTCACCCTGGGCATGGCGGTGGATGCTAACATCCTCATCTTCGAGCGCATCAAGGAGGAGCTGGCCCTGGGCAAGAGCGTGCCCGGCGCCATCGACGCCGGCTTCGACCGCGTGTTCTGGACCATCGTGGACAGCCACGTGACCCAGCTCTTTGCCGCCCTGCTGCTCTTCATCTTCGGCACGGGGCCCGTGAAGGGCTTCGCCGTGACCCTGACCGTGGGTGTCGTGGCCTCTCTGTTCACGAGCATCTACATCAGCCGGTTCATCTACGACTGGGTGCTCGAGCAGCATCCCGGCACCAAGACCCTGTCCGTGGGCGTCCACACCTTCTTCAAGGGCGCCAGCTACGATTTCATGAAGTACAAGGGGGTAGCCCTGGCCATCAGCTGGGGGATCATCCTTCTCTCCTTCCTGTATGTCCGGCCCTGGAACCTCACCCACAACAACCGCATCCAGCTCGGCATGCAGTTCGTGGGTGGCAGCGACCTGACCGTCCGCTTCCTGGGCGCCATGGAGCCCGAGACCATCCGCGCCGCCCTCGCCAAGCAGGGCTATACGGATGCCACGGTGGTGGCCTACGAGAACGCCGACAAGTCCGTCCGCGACTTCTCCGTGAAGGTGAAGGCGCGCAAGGACGACGACCAGAAGGACAGCACCGTGCAGGCCAACGCCCTGCGTGGCATCTTCAAGCAGATGGATCCCCAGTCCGTGGCCAAGGGACTTCCGGCACTCAACCTGGAAGGCGCCAAGACCCTTGCCGACAACCTGGTGAAGGCCAACCCGCTGAAGCTTCCGGGCGATGTGGAGACCCTCTCCGCCACCTACGGTCCCCTTGCCGACAAGGTCATTTCGGGGCGCGACAAGCTGGGCTCGGGGCTCTACCAGGCCTTCTCGGAGCTGCCCCAGGATCTGCCCCAGGCCGTACGGGACGACATCCAGAAGACCTACTGCCTGGGCGTGATCCGCATCCGCAAGGGCGAGAGCTTCTCGCCCAGCATCTCTGGAGAGTGGACCCGGAAGACCCTGACGGCGGTGGGCCTCGCCATGCTGGCCATCCTGGTCTACGTGGTCTTCCGCTTCACCGCCAGTTTCGCCGTGGGTGGCATCGTGGCCCTCATCCACGACATCCTCATGGCCCTCGGGCTCTTCGCCGCGTTCGGCTACGAGTTCAATGTCCCGGTGGTGGCGAGCTTCCTCACCCTCATGGGCTACTCCATGGCGGACACCATCGTGGTCTTCGACCGAATCCGCGAGAACAGCCATCGGCCCGAATACCGCCGGGTCAAGATCACCAAGCTGGTGAACGACTCCATCAACCAGACCCTGGGCCGGACGATCCTCACGTCCCTGTCGGTGTTGTTCGTGTCGGTCTGCCTCTGGCTATTCGGCGGCCCGGCGCTGCACGACCTGGCCTTCCCCCTGGTCATCGGCGTCATCACAGGCACCTACTCGTCCATCTACATCGCCGCTCCGGTGGTGGTTTACTGGGATCAGTGGTTTGGCGGCAAGGACAAGCTCAAGCAGCACGCCTAATTTTTTCCGGGGGTTCCCCTCGCAACGCCTGCGTTGCGAGGAGCTAAGGTCGCTCTACGCGCACACCCACGGACCCCCGCGAATACGCCCGGCGGAGCCGGGCTTATTCCTTTGTCCTCTAAAAGTTCCCCCCGCAACGTGCGCGATAGGGGGAGTTAAGGCCTTGCTCCGCTAGGCGCACATCCGTGGATCCCCGCGCTCAGAAGCCCGACTCAGCTGGGCTCATTCTTGTTCTAGCTCTGCCACTCAGCTACTTCAGGTGTTTGTCCAGGAAGGCGTAGATCTCCTTCCTGGATTCCTGGGCCAGGGTGGTGTCGATGCGGTTGAAGCTGTGGCCGCCGGGGGCGTCCTGGTAGATCTTGTGCTCGAAGGGCTTGCCTGCGGCCTTGAGGGCGACGATGAGGTGCTCGACCTCCACCACATTCACGTCCCGGTCATTGGTGGTGCTGTGGATGAGCAGGGGGGTGCGCAGCTTCTGCACGTTCCAGACCGGGCTGCGGCGCCGCACCAGGTCCACATCCTCGCTGGGGGTCTTGCCGGCGAACATGGTTCGCACCACCGCATCCTCTCGATACTCCTCGCCCGCATACCCCACCCGGGCGAGCAGGTCTGAGACGGGCACTCCGGCATAGCAGGCGGCGAACTTGTCGGGATGATCAAAGACGGCCATCAGGGCGATGAGGCCGCCGTGGCTCCAGCCCACCATGGCGCAGCGCTTGGGATCCACCGGGAGGTGCGCCACGGCCCAGTCGCGGCCGGCCACGACATCGTCAATTTCGAGCCCGCCGTAATCAACGGCATCGTAGAAGGCCCTGCCATAGCCAGTGGAACCCCGGTAGTCCGGGGCGATGACAATGTAGCCCCGCTGGACCATCTCCCGGACGATGTGGACGTGGTACGTACCGAAATCGCCATGCACGCCGCCATGGGGCAGCACGATGAGGGCCAGCTTCCGTCCGGGCTCGACTTTGCGTGGCACGAAGACATACTGCTGGATCTTCAGCGGATGCCGCTCGTTCTTGATGCCGTAGCTTTCCTCGGCACGGGGATTGGGCGGCCCGGTGAAGGTGACCTTGTCCACCAGGGCCACATCCGACAGGCGCTGGAACCAGAGGGCGTCGTCTGTGGCCTTGCGGAGGGCATCCAGCTCCCAGTGCAGGCCTTCGACCCGTCCCTCCACGCGCTTCAGCCGATCAGGCGCCTCCTGGGCGGTCAAGGGCAGCAGCAGGACCAGGAGCAGGGGCAGCAGGCGCATCGAAACCTCGTCGGGGACGCCCGCAGCCTACCGCAAGAGACCTTGTTATGCGAGGGCTGGCTCAGCCCTCCCAGCTCACCCAGCCCGCCCGGCCTGGGATCTCGCGCCGGGTGATGGTTTTCGCCGGAGGCTTCGCGGCGAGCAACTCCGGAAGCCAGTCCGCATGGGTGCGGGCCACGACGCCCCGGTCGTTGAGCCCACCCAGGAAGGCGTCGAACGTCTCGAACAGTGCGCCCCCCTCCACTTCGGTGTGCAGGGCATAGACGTTGAGGGCGTCCTCCCGCACCAGATCCCAGACCTCCCGGTTCACCTGGTCCGGGGTGCGCCCATCGAGGCCCAGCAGCTCGTCCAGGGTGGGCAGGGTGGTGGGGATCTGGAGGGTCTTCAGCGGCTGCCCCTTGACGATGGGATAGAAGGGCGCGAAGCCCCGGCAGTCGCCCGTGTAGGCGAGGCCGTAGGCATCCTGGAGCTCCAGGGTGGTGTCGTTACAGCGCCAGGCCGGGCTCACGGCACCCAGGGGTTTCTCACCGAACACGGCCCCGAAGGCCTCATGGGCCTGGGCGTACCAGTCCGAGAGCCACCGGCGGGATTTGCGGTCCAGCAGGTCGTGGTACTGCACGTGGTCCCAGCCGTGGATGCCCACTTCGTGGCCCGCGTCCCGGGCGGCGCGCATCTCGGCGGCGGCCCGCGCCCAGATGATGGGGGCGGGCAACAGCACGCCGTACATCATGGTCTTGAAGCCGTAGAGCTTCGGGGCGTTGGTGCGCCGCATCTTGGCCAGGAAGCCCTTGCGGAAGATGCGGCGGATGGCCTTGCCGCTGTTGTCTGGCCCGAAGCTGAAGTAGAAGCTGGCCCGCATCCGGTGCTTGTCCAGTAGGCGCAGTAGGGTCGGAATGCCCGTGAGCGAGCCTTCCAGGGTGTCCACGTCCACGCGGAGTGAGATGGTCTTCACAGGCGTCCTTTCGATGGTTCATTGCACCCGGTAATGGGATGGGCTTCAAGGCGCTGGATCGGAGGATGCCGAGGCCGCCTGCCCTCCAAGCCACCGCCGCTGGATCAGCCCCATCCGCCGCCAGAGAAGCACGGATGTGGGCAGCACCAGGGCCAGGGCCAGGCCCGGCACCAGGCCCGTGGGCAGGAGGGGCTGCAGGATGGCCCCCAGGGGCAGGGCGACCATGCTGCCCAGGGCAAGCTCCAGGAAGAGCCGGATGGCATCCTCCATGCCCTCGGCGGTATCGCCGCTCTCTAGGGTGGCCCGCTCGGCGACGGCCGCAGCGATGCGTCGGATCTGCGAGAGCATCCCGAGGAGGGCGCGGAGCACGAGTAATCCCACCAGGAACCAGACCAGCGGCACGATGAACTGGTGAGGCAGGTGCTGGATTTCCACCCAGGGCAAGAGGAAGCCGTGGAGGAACCGCCCCAGGCCCACCCACAGCACCACCAGCCCGGTGTGCAGCAGCAGGAAGGCGAAGGGGTGGCGGAGGTGGCGCCAGGCCGCCCGGCGGAAGGGGAGGCTGCGCAGGTGGCCCATGGCCGCCCGGTGGTGGCGCAGGAAATGGCGGACCCGCCAGGGCAGGCTGAGCTCGATGCGGTCCGCCAGGGACTCCGAGCGCTGGATCAACAGCGGGGTGGTGAGGGTGGTCCAGGCGCAGGTGGCGACCAGGACGGGGAACACCGCGGGGCCCACCACGCCGAGGCTTTCGCCCAGGGCCACGATGATGAAGCTGAACTCGCCGACTTGCGCGAGGGCCGCGCCGGTGCGGATGGACGTTCTCAGGCTGTGGCCCCCCAGCAGGCCGCCCAGGGCGCCCGAGAGGATCTTGCCCCCCAGGACCAGCCCCCCGAACAGCAGGAGCCCCTTCCAGTTGGGCGGGAGCTGGGTGGGGTCGATCAGCATGCCGATGGAGACAAAGAAGACCGCCACGAACAGATCCCTCAGGGGGTGGATGAGGCGCTCCACCTGGCGTTCCCGGCCCGACTCCGCCACGACCATGCCTGCCAGGAAGGCCCCCAGGGCCACCGAGTAGCCGGCCCAGGCAGCCAGCAGGGAGTATGCGAAGCAGAGCCCGACCACCGACACCAGGAGGGTTTCCGGACTTCCCGCATCGGCCACCCAGCGCACCAGGCGGGGCAGGATCCACCGGCCCAGGGCCGTCACGACCACCAGGAAACCCGCCAGGCGGCCCAGGGTGAGCAGGAAGGCGGGCACGCTCAGCCCGGCGCCCGAGCCGACGGCCGTCAGCAGGGCCAGCAGCAGGATGGCCAGCAGGTCCTGGACGATGAGGGTGGAGAGCACGAGCTCCGAGAACGGGCCCCGTACCTTCAAGGCGTCGAAGGCCCGGGCGATGATCATGGTGGAGCTGATGGAGATCGCGGCGCCTGCGAACAGGCTCTCCAGGCTGCTCCAGCCGAGGGCACGCCCTCCCAGGTACCCCGCCCAGGCCATGAAGCCGCCCTGGATGAGCGCCACCATGGTGGCAGTGGGGCCGGAGCGCAGGAGTTTCTTGAGGTTGAACTCCAGGCCGAGGGAGAACATCAGGAGGATGACCCCAAGCTCGGACAGCGTGTGGATGTTGCCCTGGTCCGCGACCAGCGGGATGGGGACGTGGGGGCCCACGATGAGGCCTGCGAACAGGTAGCCGACCACCACCGGAAGGCGGAAGCGCTCGCAGGCAACCGTCGCGATGGCCCCGACACCCAGGACCAGGGCCAGGTCGGCCAGGATCGAGGGGGGGGACGGGGATGCCATCATGTGCCGAAACCTCGCGGAACGGATGCAGGCCAGCTTCTGGGAGGAGCCTCCACCATGCCACGGGTCACGGTGGGAGCGGGCGGTTTCCCGTATACTCCCCGAATGTCCACCTCACGTCCTTCCGGCATTCTCCGCACCTTCCCGCCTGTATTCTGGCTGGCGAACGTCATGGAGCTCTTCGAGCGGGCGGCCTATTACGGCCTCAACTCGGTATTGGCGGTCTACCTCACCAACAAGGTCATGGACGGCGGGCTGGGCTTCACAGAACAGTCTGTGGGCTTCCTCCAGAGCCTGATCTACGCTTTTACCTACGTCATTCCCATCGCCGGCGGTGCCCTGGCCGACCGCTACGGCTACCGGCGCATGCTGCTCTTCTCCTTCTCCATCCTGTCGGCGGGCTACTTCGTCGCGGGCAATGTCACCACCTACGGGGCTGTCTTCGCAGCGCTGCTGCTGATGGCCACCGGGGCAGGGCTCTTCAAGCCCATCATCTCCGGCACGCTGGCACGCACCACCACGGAGGAGAACTCCGGATTCGGCTTCGGCATCTACTACTGGATGATCAACATCGGCGCCTTCCTGGCGCCGCTCCTGGTGAGCGTGCTGAAGGGCTTCTCCTGGCGCTACGTGTTCATCGCGTCGGCCCTCTACTGCGCCGCCATGCTGCTGCCCACGGTGTTCCTGTTCAAGGATCCCCCCAAGCCCGAGAACACCAAGAGCCTGCGGGAAGTGGCCCACGGGGCCGCCATGGTGCTGGGCGACGCCCGGTTCATGCTGATGATCGTCGTCTACTCGGGCTTCTGGATCCTCTACTTCCAGAACTTCGGGTCGGTCCTCTGGTACCTCCGCGACTTCGTGGATGCCACGCCCGTGAACCGCTTCTTCGCTTCGTTCGGCATTCCCCTCAAGTTCGATGCGGAGCACGTCACGGTGGTCAATGGCGGGACGATCATCCTCCTGCAGGTCCTTGTCAGCCGTATCGTCAGGAACATCCGCCCCCTGCCCACCATGGTCTCGGGCATCGTCATCGGAACGCTGGGCTTCCTCTGCCTCGCCGCGTCCACCAACGTGTGGATCTTCATCCTCGGCATATCGGTCTTCTCCATCGGCGAGATGACCGCGCACCCGAAATACTACAGCTATGTGGGCCTGGTGGCCCCGGCCGATAAGAAGGCGGTCTACATGGGCTACGCCTTCCTCTACGGCGTCATCGGCAGCCTCATCGGCTCCAGCCTCGGGGGCATGCTCTACGGCTCCATGCTGAAACCCCTGGTGGGGCAGCCTGGCGCGGCCGCTGCGGCCCGCACGTTCTGGCTGCTCTTCGTCGCGTTGAATGTGGTGGCCGCCATCGGCCTCGTCTTCTACGATCGGGTCTTCGCCGAGGACACCCCGGCGACCAATGAGAAGGCCCGGAAGATCATGCTCGGCATCTACGCACTGCTGCTCGTGGCGGGCCTGCTCTTTCTCCGGTCCGCGATCTTCGGTGGTGCCGAGATCTCCTACAAGACTCTGGTCCAGGCCGTCATCATGCTGCTCTTGGGTGCGGGTGGCACGGCGGTGAGCCTGCGGCGGAGCTGAAGCCCCCCCGCCCCCCATGCAGTCGCCTGAAGGCGCCTCGGTCAAAAGTTATATTAACTGATGAATGTCGTAATTTTCTGATCACATCTTTGGAAAATGGGAGCATGATGGGCTTCCATGAACCCCGCACAGCCCTTTCCCATCAGTCCGTCCAGCTGGCCTAAGCGGGACTTGGTCCGTGTCCAGGCCTCGGCCATCCATGGGACCGGGGCCTTCGCCAAGGGACCCATCCCCCGGGGCACCCGGATTATCGAGTACACGGGGGAACTCTGCCGCAAGGTCGACCTGCTGGCGGCCGCGGAACGCGGCGAGCGGAAGCTCACCTACGTGCTGAACCTGGATGACGATTTTGCCATCGACGGGGCTGTGGATGGCAATGAGGCCCGCTTCCTGAACCACAGCTGCGCCCCCAACTGCGAGGTCATCATCTTCGGCGGGGTGCCCTACCTGTACGCCCTCAGTGAACTCGCCGAAGGTTCCGAGCTGACCTTCGACTATCAGCTGCAGTCACCCAGCGGCCAGCAACTCTCCCGCGCCCTGAGCCGTGAGCTCTTCCCCTGCCATTGCGGGGCCAGGGGTTGCCGGAAAACCCTGGTGGCCATCCCCACCCGTCGCGCCAAGTCCTCCTCCAAGCGCCGGGATCTTTCTTCCGCGCCCTAGTCAATGATGCTGTCCCACCTCACTTCAGGAGTCGCCATGACGCGCAAACGAAGCACTACCACCCAGGCCTCAGCGGCCACCCTGTTCTCGGCCGGGATGCTCTTGTCCACCGGCGCTTCCGCCCAGGCGCCCAAGGTCACGGCGCCGACCTCCAAGGCCCATGCCGCCCCAGCCACGACCCCCATGGCAGGCAGTCCGGCCTCCGCTGTCCAGAGCACCGACACCCACATCAAGTTCGCCCGAATGTTCATCAAGTGGCAGGGCAACCTCGCCGCGGTCGGCATGATGAGCGGCAGCCCTGTGTTCAAGACTCCCCAGGGCGAGTACTTCCAGGTGGAGCCGAATACTGGCGACCTGAAGTGGATGAGCCCCGACTCGCTGGGCTACATCAAGATGACCGAAGGCCGGGTCTCCCTGACGCAGGGCCGGTCTTCCACCTTCATCAAGTTCGATGGCATCAAGGGCGAGAGCAAGGTCTCGGTGCTGGGGGTGGACGCCCAGGGCCACGTGATCCAGCAGAACAGCCGGGGCGAGAAGTTCCACCTCTCCCCAGCGGGCGACATGGTGTTCGTAAAGTAGCCATCGGCCGGAACACGGACCCGGCAAGGCCCCTCTGCCTCCTCAGGACTGCCTGAGGCTCTGGGAACGGTCCGTGCGCCGGGCCTGGATGAAGCGCCGGATGGGCTCCATGTCGGTCCCCGGCCCGGGGCTCAGCACGATCCCCAGGCGGGTGGGGTAGTCATGGCCTTCCAGGTAGGTGAGGTGCCGCACCTCGCCGGGGCAGCTAAGCGGCGCGCCGTTGGGCAGTTCCGCATCGATCTGGACAGCTGCGTGGAGTTCCACCATCAAGGGTTCGCGGAAGGCCAGGCCCACGCCGGTTTCCGTCAGGTTCACCAGCAGGGCCTCGAAGGTGCGACCGTCGAGTGCCACCTTGGCGCTGAGGGGGGTTTGATCCGGCGCAGCCACCCGCAGGTCGCGGCGCGGGTGCAGCCGGGCACCCTCCTTGGGCCAGGCCAGGCTCAGCAGGGTTCCGACCGCGGCCTCCTGCAGGGGGGCGAGCAGGATGGATTCCAGGGTCAGCACCTCATCGCCCAGCAGGATGGTGAGGGTCACCGGCGTCCCTTCCGCGGGCACCGTATCCCTGGGATGCAGACCCGACAGCTCGAGGGTGCCACCCACCCGGAACGCATGGATGCGGAGGTCTCCCAGGATGCGGGCCTGGGCGTTCTGGAGGCGGAGGCTGGTCACGGCCTTGGTGAGGTGGGCCTGCAGGAGGAACTGCTCGAGCACCGAGGGGGACAGGTAGGATGCGTGGCCCATGACGTGCCGCCTTTCAAATGCCCTGGCTCAGGCGATCCGCCAGGTTGCGGTGAAGTCCGACCGTCAGGATGGCCTTGGCAGCACCCTTCACATCGTACTCGATGCGGTGCAGGCGGATGCTGCGGTGTTTGGGATCGAAGGTCATGAAGGAGACCCTGGGATCCCGGTCCCTCGGCTGGCCCACCGAGCCCGGATTCACCAGGTAGCGGCAGTGGGGCTGCAGGCGGAACCACTCACCGGGCTGCAGGCAGATCCAGTTCAGCTGGCCTCCGGCTTCGTCGAGCTCGAAGCAGCCGGGCAGGTGGGTGTGGCCGAAGAAGCACAACTGGCCCTGGAAGGCATCGAAAGCCTGGCTGATCTCGCGCATGTGGAGCAGGTATGCGTCCTCGTCCATGGGCGAGCCGTGGGCGATCTGGTAATCCGAGTCCACCCAGATGGGGCCCACGGGGAGGTCGGCCAGAAACCGCCAGTTGTCTTGGCGCAGCTTCTCTCGAGTCCAGTCCGCCGCCTGGCGGGCCGGCAGGCTGAAGGAACCATCGGGCTCCAGCCCGGCGCACACCTTGTCGTGGTTGCCGCGCACCATGAAGCGGGGACGCAGCTCCCGCACCTTGTCAAGCAACTGGTTGGGATGGGCCCCGTAGCCGACCAGGTCGCCCAGCAGCACGAAGCGGTGGATGGCCCTCCGCCGGGCGAACCGCAGCACCGCCCTGAGGGCGTGCAGGTTCGAGTGCAGGTCAGAGAGGATTAGATCCAAGGGATGTCCGGGGGAGATCCTTCAGTCTAGCAAGGCGGCAGCCAGATCCCCGGAACTGTGACCAAAGGCGAGCACCATGTCCGCTTGGGACCAGGCCGGCATCCTGGCGCGCCAACGGGCCAGGAAGGTGGTCTGATCCTGGGCAAGGGGCCGGGCAGGGTCCCTGCCGACCCGCTTCCAGGCCTGCTGCGGGGCATCCGCCAGCCAGAGGGGCGCGAAGCCGCTGGCTGCCACGGTCGCCCGGTTGGCAGGGGACTCCCAGGCGCCCCCGCCCAGGGCCAGCACCGCCGGACAGGCCAGCAGCCCAGGCAGCAAGGTGCACTCAAGGGCGCGGAAGGCGGGCTCGCCCGCTTCGGCGAAGACTTGCTGCACGGACCGTCCAGTGTGAGCTTCAATCTTTTCATCCAGGTCGTGGAAAGGCAGGGCTAACCGCTGGGCAAGCAGCCGCCCAAGGCTGGTCTTGCCAACGCCACTGCCCCCCAGCAGCACGAGGCCCTGGTCGCGACGGAAGGGCCGACGGATTCGCCAACGGAGCCGCTGTGCCTCCCAGCCGAGGGCGGCAGCATCGACGGCCCGGTGGATCTCACCCACCATCGCCAGGGACTCGGCCCCTGCCTCGAAGCAGGCCGCTGCGTCCGTCAAGGTCAGGCCGCCGATGGCGACGGGGGCGAGGCCCCGGTCCCGCAGGGCCGAACACCCTTCTCGCAGACCTTCCAATCCGATGGGCGCGGCATGGTCAGCCTTGGTGGCGGTGCCCCGCACCGGCCCCACCCCTGCGTGGTCGCAGGCCAGGTCCACCGCTTCCCATTCCTCAGGGCCGTGGGTGGACGTGCCCAGGTGCAGACCCTCCAGTCCACGAAGGGCGCGGGCCTCGCCCGGGGGGAGGTCCTCTTGGCCCAGATGCAGGCCCCAGAGGGGGAGCCCGTCCTGGGCCGCCAGCACCGCCAGGTCGGCCCGGTCGTTGAGGCAGATCATGGGCCAGCCGCCGTTCTCGGAGGCCGCCCGCAAGGCAGTCTGAAGCTCCTGCCATTGGGCCAGGGGATCCAACGGCTTGCCCCGGAATTGCACCAGCGGGAACCCAGCCTCGCCCAGCCGACGGATCTGCTCCGACAGCGGTTCGGGGCGCGCGGCATCAGTGATGGGGTAGAGGGGCGGAAGGGCGAGCATGGATCCAGTCTGCCAGCCTGGCGGGGGTTCCCACCGGTCTGGAGTGGGGCTTTCGCCAACCGATTCAAGCGCAGTCCTTCCGCCCTACCGCGCGCCCCTTCGTGACGCATGCCTCGACCCTGTGCCGCTATGCTTCACCCTCCCTACCGACCGTATATCAACCCCTGCTTGGAGCCGTTGAAATGACAATGCCGAGGCTTTTGCTTTCGATGCTGCTGATGCTCAATGGAGTTCGGATACCTGCCCAGGATGCCAAACCGATGCCCACGGAGGCACCGGTCAAGGACGCCAAGCCGATGCCCACGGAGGCGCTCGCCCAGGACGCAAAGCCGATGCCCACGGAGGCGCTCGCCCAGGACGCCAAGACAACGCCCATCGAAACGCCTGGACAGGCCGCATCGAGGGTTCCGGAGGGTTCGGATGATTTCTACAACAACAACCCGGTCTTCAACCTGCGCCTTCTGAGCACCGAGCCATTGTGGAAAAAGAACCTCATCGAACAGGGGCTGAAGACCTTCAATCCGTTTTTCGAGCGTGAACGGATCCTGCTGGGAGATGGGAAGTGGCTGTACATCATGGATTCGGGCACGGGAGAGATCACCTGGAAGCATGAGTTCGAGCGTGAGCTGGACAACTTCTCTGCAGATGGGGATCTGTTCATCTACACGGACCACAGGACCGGACTCCTGGGTGGGAATACCTGGGTCCATGGCTACTCCATCAAGGAGAACAAACAGCTCTGGGAACATGATTTCTACATCGGCACCGGGTTGAGTTTTTCGAAGGACCACATCTATCGGTACACGATCTCCCCCTTCGGAAGTGCCACCCTGCATGCCCTGGACAAGGTCGGAACCGAAACGTGGAACTACAAAACCAAGGGCGCCGGGGCCCTGTTCTTCTTTGGCGACCTGGTCGTGACCTGTCCGCCAGGGGAGAAGAAGATCCTGGCGCTGAAAGCGTCGGATGGAACCGAGGCCTGGACCCTTCCTTTTGACGGGGATGCCTGGGAGATGGCTTATCACAAGGGCGTGTTCTATGGCACACGTCGCACTGTGACGCCCATTCTCAACATCGGCGGCCGACTCTACGTCACCGCAGTCGATCTGAAATCCGGTAAGACGCTCTGGACCTACAAGACCGAGGCGGACGACGGCTGGTTCCTCGAGCGGATCGGGGGCATCGTCTCGGACGGGACCTACTGTGTGCTCAATACGAACAGGCGGCTGATCGGCCTGGACGCGCGGACCGGGAAGGAGCTATGGGCGGCAGACCCCGAGAAGAAGGAGTCCTACTTGGCCTCCAAGCCGATCCTATTGAACGGAAAGGTATTTGCCATTCAGGTAAAGAAGAACAAGGAGTCGATCCTCGACTTCCTGAACCTCGCCACCGGGAAAGTGGAAGTCAGGTTGCAGGTACAGGACGAGGTCCTTCCGCCCGCCAGGGTGGTTGGCAAGAGCCTCTTCCTATGCTTCCGGCATGGCGACATGGTCGCCTTGCCGCTGGCAGAGCCCGAGTAGGGACCGCCAGGGAGTTGCGATTGGAGCTTGGGCCGCATTAAGCCGCTTCTCCTTCCGAGAACTGCAGCCGTACCAGCTTGGCGTAGACGCCATCCTGGGCGATGAGGCCGTCGTGGGTGCCGCGCTCGACGATGGCGCCCTGGTCCATGACCCAGATCTCGTCGGCTTCGCGGATGGTGGAGAGCCGGTGGGCGATGGTGAAGGTGGTGAGGCGGTGGCTGACCCGCTCGATCACCCGCTGGATCATGGCCTCGGTCTCGGAGTCGATGTTGGCGGTGGCCTCGTCCAGGAGCAGCACCGCCGGTTCCAGGTAGAGCATGCGGGCGAAGGCCAGTAGCTGCCGCTCTCCCGCGCTCAGCTTCTGCCCGCGCTCGCCCACGGGGGTGTCCAGGCCCTGGGGCAGCCGTTCGACCAGGTCCTTCAGCTGGCTCTGCTCCAGGACGGACTGCAGCCGCGCGTCCTCCAGGGGGCGATCCAGCACGATGTTGTCCCGCAGGGTACCGGAGAAGACGAACACATCCTGCAGCACGAGCCCGAAGAGGTCGCGGAGGCCACGGATGCGGAGCTGGCGCAGGTCCACCCCGTCCACCGTGATGCGGCCCTCGCTGACGTCGTAGAACCGCATGAGGAGGTTGATGAGGGTGCTCTTGCCCGCGCCGGTGTGCCCCACCACGGCGACCCGGTGCCCTTTCGGGATGCTTCCATTCAGGCTGCGTACCACCTTCCGCCCCCCGGCTTCGTAGGCAAAGGTGACGTCCTCGAAGCGGATCTCCTGCTCGAAGGTGGGGACCTTGGCCTTGGGTGCCTCGGGGATCTCCTCGCGGTTGTCCAGCAGGCGGAAGATGCGCTCGCTGGAGGCCAGGGCGGTCTGCATGACGTTGTAGCGCTCCGCCAGTTCCCGGATGGGCCGGAAGAAGCGGCTGGACTGCTGAATGAACGCCAGGAGGAGGCCCCAGGTGATGGCCCCGGCTTGCAGCTTGAACCCGGCGTAGAAGATGAGGGCTGCCAGGGTTGCGGACGTGATGAACTCCACCACCGGGAAGAAGACCGCGTAGGCGAAGATGGTACGCAGGAAGGCCTGGAAGTAGTCCTCGTTGAGGCCCTTGAACTGCTGTTGGCTATGGACTTCCTGGCCATTGACCTGGACCAGGCCCATGCCGGAGATCTGCTCCTGGAGGAAGGCGTTGATGGCCGCGTAGCGTCGCTGGGTCTCGCGGAAGGCTTCGCCGGCATGGCGGCGGAACACCTCGGTGGCGATCAACAGGAAGGGGAGGATGCCCAGGGCCACGAGGGCCATGCCCGTGTGGGTGTAGAACATCCAGGCCACAATGGCCAGCAGGGACAAAGCGTCCCCCACGATGGCGACGAAGCCGGAGGCGAACATTTCGTTCAGGTTCTGCACGTCGCTGGTGACGCGGGTCATGAGGCGGCCCACGGGGTTCCGGTGGAAGAAGTCGGTGCTGCGCCCCATGAGGTGCTCGAACAGCTGCACCCGCAGATCGAGCATGGCCCGCTGCCCGACCTTGGCCAGCAGAAAATAGCGTGCGAAGCTCACCAGGAAGCCGGCGACGAGGACGCCGAAAAAGCCCGCCACCATGGGGGCGGCGCCCTGTAGGCTGCCCTGGCCCATGAACCGGTTGATGAGGCGCAGCGTCAGTTCCGAGGGCATCACTTCCAGGAAGGCGCCCAGCGTCATCAGCACCAGCAGGGCGAGCAGGGCTCGCCACTGGGGCTTGAGGTAGCTGGCCAGCCGCCACAGGAGGGCCTGACGCATGGGCTGGTCATCCACCCGATCAGACTGGAAAAAGGCTCCCTGTTCAGACATGAGGTGATTGTCCCACATCCGTGGGGTGGCCCGGGTGCCAAGGCACGGGGAGGAGAGGCCATGGGCTCATGTACACTGAGGCATCCCCTGGAGAGACCATGCGTTCCTGGATGTCTGCCCTCTTTGCCGCCACCCTCCTGGCCCAGCCCCAGGCTCCCCGGCAGGTTCAGGTGGCCAAGGCCGAGACCCAGGTGGAACAGCGCCTGCGCCGGGACGTGACCTTCCTGGCCTCCCCCCAGTTGAAGGGGCGGGGCAACGGCTACCCAGAGCTGGATCTGGCGGCGATGCGTATCCGGAAGGAACTGCAGGCCCTCGGGCTCAAGACTCAGGTCCAGCACTTCCCCTTTGTCGCCCAGATCGAGCGCACGCAGGCCGAGGCAGCGCTGCTGCAGGGGGACACCTCGCGCCCGCTGGTCTGGGGCAGGGACATCGAGGCCCTGGGCCTCAGTGGCGACGCGGAATTCCATGGCAAGGCCCTGGCCTTCCTCGGCTATGGTGTCCAGGTTCCTGGTGGCTACGACGATCTTGCGGGCCTCGACCTCCGGGGCCGCGTGGCGGTGATCGGCCGGTCGGTGCCGGACCTCGACGTCTTCACGCACTTGCCCCGGGGCGAGCGGAGCCTCCTGGTCCGCTTGAAACGGCTGGAAGCCGCCAAGGTGGCCGGGGTCATCGTGCTGGAGGATCGTGGGCTCCGCCCGCTGCAGCGGGAGGAGGGCCCCGTGAAGATCGACATACCCGTGGTGGGCATGACCCCCGAAGGCCTCGGCGGCGCCTGTGGCGACCTCGCCGCCCGGTTCCAGACCATCAAGGAGACGGGCAAGCCCGCCAGCCATGACTTCGTGCAGGCTCCCTGGACTGCCCTCTCCCTCACGCTGACCCTGAACCGGCGGGAAGCCCAGGTGCCCAATCTGATCACTGAAATCCCCGGTCGCGATCCCAAGCTGCGGATGGAATACATCGTCCTTGGGGCGCACATGGACCACCTGGGGCTGGGCGAGCGCCACAGCATGGGCGGGGCCGAGGCCCGGGGCCAGATCCATCCCGGCGCGGACGACAACGCCTCGGGCACGGCCATGGTGGTGGAGCTGGCCCGGGAGCTGAAGGCGGCCCGGCCCAGGCGCTCCATCCTGATCCTCAATTTCGGCGGCGAGGAGGAGGGCCTGCTGGGCTCGCAGTACTGGGTGCAGCACCCGACCCACCCGCTGGCCTCGGTGAAGTTCATGCTCAACTTCGACATGGTGGGGCGGCTCGATCCCAAGGCCCCCAAGCTGTTCATGGGCGGGCTC
Source organism: uncultured Acidobacteriota bacterium (assembly GCA_963740385.1). Lineage (GTDB taxonomy): Bacteria > Acidobacteriota > Holophagae > Holophagales > Holophagaceae > Geothrix. The sequence continues at coordinate 410,545 of CAVUDX010000002.1, read as the reverse complement.
GGGGCGCCCAAAGCCGCCGTCGAGGCCGCCACCGCCCTGGCGCCGAAGGGCTTCAGCGTCACTGCCGACGTGGGCGCGAGCGTGGGCGGCTCGGATCACATGAGCTTCTCCCAGGCCAAGATCCCCACGTTTTTCTTCTTCACGGGTCTGCATGGCGAGTACCACCGGCCCTCGGACACGGCGGACCGCATCAACTTCCAGGGCATGGCGAAGCTGGCCGAGTTCGGCCGCGCGGTCGCGCTGGACCTGGCCAACGCCCCTAGCACCCCGGCCTTCGATCCCGAGACCGCTAAGCTGCCCATGCGGGGCGACGGCGGCCCCATGCGCATCGCCTTCGGCAGCATTCCCGACTATGCGGACAATCCCAAGGGCTTCCGCATCAATGGGGTGTCCAAGGGCTCCACCGCCGAGGCCATCGGGCTGCAGGCGGGGGACATCCTGGTGCAGTTCGGGGACAAGCCCATCAAGAGCATCTACGACTTCATGGGGGCGCTGGGGGCCTTCAAGCCCGGGGATAAGGCCGTGATCCAGTGGCTCCGGGGCGAGGAACGGATGTCCGCCGAGGCCACGCTGAAGGGCCGTCCGTGAGGCTGGCCACGCCCCCGGGCTTCGCCACGGAGGTCTTCCTCCAGGCCCAGCCTGAGGGCCAGCTGCTGCCAGAGGGCCCCTGGACCCTGGTGGGCGACCAGTGCCTGCGCGAGGCGTGGCTGGCCGCGGGCATGCCCGATCCGGCCCACGCCCTGTGGGTTTCGGTGCCTGAACGGGAGAAGAGCCTCCGCACCGTGATCCCGTGGCTCGAGCACTGGGCCCAGGTGCCGTTCCACCGGGACCTGACCGTGGTGGCCCTGGGCGGTGGGGTGGTGTCGGACCTGGCCGGCCTGGCGGCGGCGCTGTTCCTCCGGGGAGTCGCCTGGCAGGTTTGGCCCACGAGCCTGCTGGCCATGGCGGACGCAGCCCTGGGCGGCAAGACCGGGGCGGACCTGGCGGCGGGCAAGAACCTGGTGGGAGCCTTCCACCCCCCCCGCCGCCTGGTGGCCTGTACCGCCTTCCTGGACAGCCTCCCGGCCCGCCATGTGGAGAACGGCCGGTGGGAACTGCTCAAGACCGCCCTGATCCAGGGAGACCTGGCCTGGGCCCTGGACATGCTGGAGGAGGGTCCGGTAAAGCAGACCTGGCTGGAACGGGCCCTGGCCTTCAAGGCTGGCGTGGTGGACCGCGACCCCCGGGAAGCCGGCGAACGCCGCCTGCTGAACCTGGGCCACACCCTTGGGCACGCCCTGGAAGCGGCCTCTGGCTACCAGCTGCTGCACGGCGAGGCCGTGGGCCTGGGCCTGCTGGGCGCCTGCCTCCTGGCGGAGGAACAGGACCTGAAGCCCTTCCCGACCCCCCTGCTGGACGCGCTGGCCCGGCGGCTGGCGCCCCTGGCATCGAAAGTGGCCCCCTGGGAGGCCTGCCTGCCCCTGTTGGCCCGCGACAAGAAGGCGCTCAGCCGCTTCGATGGTCCGACGGCGGCTGCCACGACCCTGATCCACTGCATCCTCCCCCGACCCGGCGAGCCGGCGGTGCAGCGGACCCTTCCCGCCCAGGCCTGGGAATCCCCCCATGCCAGGCTCCTGTCCCAGCTCCACCGGGAGACCGTTCGTGGCTGATTTCCGCATTCCCATGCTTGCCTGCCTCCTGGCCCTGACTGCCCATGCCGGTGAGGATGTCCGCGCCCTCATGCTCCAGGCCCGAGCCCTCCAGCTGCGGGGCGGGGGGGCCGACCCGACGGCGGCGGCGGCCATCTATCGCCGTGTGCTGGCCCAGGTTCCCAACAGCGCCGAGGCGAACCTTCGCCTCTCGGAGGCCCTCCAGGAAGCTCAGGAGGCCGATGAGGCCGTCGCCCCCGCCCGCCGGGCTGTGGCCCTCGCCCCCCAGAATGCCGAGGCCCAGGCCCACCTGGCCCTGCTGCAGTACCAGCGGGCCCAGAAGGACGCTGCCCTGGCCCCGGAGGCTGCCCAGGAGCTGATGAAGGCCACCCTCCAGCTTCCTCAGGATCCCGAGCTGTGGGCCCGCCTGGGCGAGGTGTCCGAGCAGCAGAAGGATGGGGAGAACGCCCTGCGCGCCTGGCTTCGGCTCGGCCGCCTGCGGCCCAGTTTCACCCCGGCCTGGGAGCGGGCCCTCATCCACGCCCGGGCCCTGCAGAACTACGAGGGCAAGCGGGAGGCCCTGCTGGCCCTCAATGCCCGGAACACCGATGACCGCTACCTCCGGATGCTGGAGGAGCTGGCCAGGGAGCAGATCAAGGCGGGGTACCTCGCCCACGCCGAGGAGAGTTTCCTCCTGTTGGCCAACCATGTCCCCAAGGAGGCCGGACTCTGGGAGAACGTAGCCCTGGTGCGTCTCCAGACCGGGCGGTGGGCCGAAGCGCTCGAAAGCCTGGCGAAGGCCGAGGCCTTGAAGCCCAGTCCCATCCTGACGTTCCACACCGCCCTGGCGCTGATGAACCTCGGCCGGTTCCCGGAGGCAGAACAGCGCCTGGAGCCTCTGGTGAGGCAGGATCCGGAGCCCTCCCGTTCCGGGAACGGCTCACCCCTGCTGCTCTATGCGGAATCCCTGCTGCTGCAGGGGAAGGGGCAGGCCCTGCTGGCCTTTTTCAAGGAGCATCAGCCCCCTTCTGACATCGAGGGCGCGGTCCAGGTCTTCAGAACCCAGGCCTACATCAGCATCAACGACTGGAGGGATGCCCTGAAGACGCTGAACGACGGCATCAAGCGCTTCCCCAAGGTGCCCTTCTTCCAGCAGGCGGCCAAGCTCCCCTCCCAGTATCTCGACTACGCCTTCTTCTCCCGGAAGGGCACCCGTTCCGCCCTGGAGCAGCTGCACCTCGAAGGCATGGCCACGCTGTGGCAGGAATTCCAGCGCTGGGACAAGTGCCTGGAAGCGCTGGAACGGGCCCGAAACCTAACGCCCACGCGCAGTGTAGACATGCTCATCCTCCAGAGCCAGGCCTACGAGCAGCTGGATCGGCGTGCCGAGTCGCTGGCGATGCTGCGGGAGGCTCAGCAGCTGGAACCGAACAATCCCCTGGTGCAGAACAACCTCGGGTATCTGCTGCTGGAGCAGGACCGGGACCTGGAGGAGGCCGCGGCTCTCATCGAAGCCAGCGCCAAGGCGTCGCCGGACAACGGGAATGTGGTGGACAGCCTCGGCTGGGCGCAGTTCAAGCTGGGCCGTACCGCCGAGGCGGAGGCGACCCTGCGCAGGGCGGTGGAACTGAGCCCCTTCAGCCCCGAGGTCCGGAAGCACCTGGGCGAGGTTCTGGTCAAGCAGGGCAAGCTGGTGGAGGCCGCCGAGCAGTGGGATCGCGCCCTCGCCTTCGTGTTCAGCGACCGTCCCGCCCTGGAGCGTCGCCTGGGGGATCTGCGCGTGCGCATCGCCAAGGAACAGGCCGCTCGGGCGCACCCCGCCTCCGGGCAAGCCGTGACGCCCGCCGCCAGCCCGGATGATGAGGAGGAGGCGCCGTGATGCCCGTCCAGACCCCGCCTCCCGTCACCGCGCCCGTGCCCGCCACCCTCATCCGAGCCCAGTACGGCTGGGGCTATGCCGGCCCCGACGGCGAAGGTGTCGGCACTCTCAGCCTGCTCATGGAACGCGCCAGCGGGCGCCTTGTCCTGGAGCTGCACGCGCCGGGCGAGCGCCTGCTGCTGCTGGAAGGCGACGCGACTTCGGGCTACCGCCTCCAGGTGCCCCGGCAGAAGGTGGACCAGCGGGCGCCCTACCTGGCCCAGCTGCCGCTGCCCTTCCTGCCGCAGGTGCCCAGTGTCGCGGCCCTGCTGCACCTGCTCCAGACCGGGGAGGGCGCGGGGCTCACCGTCCTGAAGCGCGACGCGCTTGGGCCGCTGAAGCTCCACTGGCAGGGCAAGGATGCCCGCGGCAAGGACGAGCAGGTGTGGCTGGACCGCAAACGCTGGGAAGCGGGGAACTGACCTGACCCGGTGGCGGGATCAATCCGCCGGGGCGACCGGCTTCCCGGCCGCCACCCAGGCGCTGAGGATGGCGTCGCCCAGGTGTTCACCGGCCCGCTGCAGTTGCAGCTTCACCACAGGTCCCTGCCGGGCCCAGAAGATCATCCAGTAGGCCTGCCCGCGCTGCCTCCCCCGGACATCCAAGGGGGTCGTGCGGTCCGCGTCGCGGTCATCCGCCAGCAGCTGGGGTATCAGAGCATGGGCTTCCCGCAGCCAGGCCCAGGGACGCACGAGGAAGGCCGAGTCAGCCTCGGCCGGCGGCACGGACAGGTCACCTTCGTGGAGATAGCGCTCCACCAGCCCCGTCTCCCAGCGGCTGTGGACGCCGCGCTGGCCCGTGGCCTGGCCATCGTGGTTCTCGGTGGTGTGCAGGGGGACGTGGGCGTCGGCGATGTAGTGCCCAAGCACCGCCGCCGTGAGGGCCACTTTGGCGGGATCCCCCTCCCGAAAGGCCTCCACCAGATCCCGCCAGCGGTCCTGGATGATCCAGGGCACCACGCCGCGCCGATAAAATTCACCCCCGAGCTGCGCCTGGGCCGCTTCCAGCCGGAGGGGCACCTGGGCTGGGCCCCCGTAGGGCTCCATGTCCAGGAAATGGCGGGGGCCTTCCTTGCGGTCCTGCTTCCAGTGGTCGGGATCGGAGGCGTGCTCGGCCAGTTCTGATTCCCGATTCGCGAACCAGGCCCGGGGTTCCGGCGGCAGGGAACGGAGGGCCAGGGCCGACACGACCCGGTGACCCTTGTCGCCCCAGGCGAAGAGGGGGCCAGTTCCCCACAGGAGCAGGAGGCCGATGAAGGCGAGTATTGGCCTATTCAGGGATGGTCCCCGTGCGCTCCCAGCGGGTGCGGGTGAGGAAGTGGCGGGCGGCATCGATGAAGTCGGCGGCCACATCCGTCGGCCCGGTGGGCACCCGGCCATTGTCGTTATCCGTCTCGCCTTCGCGGAAGCTCCACCACACGATGAAGGGCCGGCCGCGCAGGTGGTCCACCGGGAGGAAGCCCCAGTACCGGCCATCCTCGCTGTTGTCGCGGTTGTCCCCCATGGCGAACAGGTGGCCCGGCGGCACGGTGACTGGTCCCAGGTTGTCCTTGAACCCCGACTGGATGAGGCTCCCCATGGACTGCATCTGGTTCTGGTCATGGAGGGCGAGGACTTCGGGATCCGCGTGCCGCCAGAGCCCGATGGGCCGCTCCTCCTCGCCGGCGTTGCGATCCAGGGGCCAGGGTCCGGGCGTGGGCCCTTCGGGCGTGCGGCCGAACATGAACTCGAAGGGGCCCGTGACCTGTTTCCCGTTCACGTAGAGCCGCTTGTGGCGCATTTCCACCGTATCGCCCGCCACGGCCACGCAGCGCTTCACGTAGTCCTGGTCGCGATCGATGGGGTAGCGGAACACGATGATGTCGCCGCGCCGGACGCTGCGCATGGGGAAGAGCGCTTCCTCCCAGGACCATTGGGGGCGGGCGAAGATGAACTTGTTGGCCAGGAGGTGGTCCCCGATCATCAGGGTGTTGCGCATGGAGGCGGACGGGATCTTGAACTGCTGGCCCACGAAGGTCTTGAAGAAGAGGATCAGGACCATGGCGAAGCAGATGACTTCGAGGTTGTCCCGCACCGCACCTTTGGCCGCACCCGGAGGCAGGACAATGTCGGGGGTCTCGGCGGCGGTGGCGGGCGAGGTTGAATCAGCCATGTCGGCTCCGGAGGGGGCGATCAGGGACGCGGGTGGACGGGGGCATCCACAAAGCCGGTGGCAACCAGCCGGTTGACGGTGACCCATCGGCCATCGCGGTCCACCTGGCTCTCCACCTCCCCCAGATTGGGCAGGTAGAGGGTCCGGCGGCGGTCCCCCCGAGCGGGGCGGGCCTCCACCCAGATGCCGATGGGATCGGCCGTGCTGGGCAGGATGGAGGCACCGTCCCAGGCGGCCCGTCCGACCACCCTGAAGGTGGTGCCCCGGTCCTCCCAGGTGGTGAGGTCTGGAAACCCGGCCGGCAGGAGCCGGGCCAGGACCCGGCCGTCCGCATCGACCATGTCCATGCCGCCCGCCTGGTGCTGGACCAGCAGGGTGACATGACCCTGGAGGCTCGCCAGGTCAAGTTCCACCCGACCGGGTGCGCCGGGGCGCAGCGCCGAGCGGGCGACCCGCACCTGCAGCCGATCGGTGGTGCGCAGGGGCTGGGCTTGGGAGGGGTCTTCGAAGGCCAGGGTGAGTCCCTCCTCCCATGGTCCGTATACGGTCGGATGGTCGGCTCGGGGTTGGCAGGCGAGGCCCAGCAGGACTACGGCGACCCCGGTGAGCAGGGCAGGGAGGCGCATCAGCGGTGGCCCTTGTTGAACTTGGCAAGGAGGTCCTGGAGCGAGGCGCCCGTGGCGGGCGAGGGGGGCTCAGCCTTGGCCTGGGGTGGGCGGCTGTCCCGCTCGGGACGGGGCGGACGAGGGCCTTCAGCCCGGGGCGGTCGGGGCCCTTCAGGTCGAGGTGGTCGTGGCCCTTCCGGCCTGGGTGGCCGGGGCCCTTCAGCCCTGGGAGGACGTGGCCCTTCGGGCCTGGGAGGACGCTGGGGGCGGCCTTCGGGTCGCGGCGGACGGGGTCCTGCCTGCGGCTGGGAGGCATCGGCACCGGGCCGGTTGGGGCGGCGGTGGCGAGGCTGTTGGGGGCGGGCGGCACCCTCCGGGGCAGCCAGCAGGGCCTTGATGGAGAGGGCGATGCGCTTGGCCTCCAGGTCGAGGGCCAGCACCTTGACCTTCACGGCCTGGCCCACGCTGAGGGCATCCGCGGGGTTCTTCACATAGCGATGGGCGATTTCGGAGAGGTGCACCAGGCCGTCCTGGTGGACGCCCACATCCACGAAGGCACCGAAGTCGGTGACGTTGGTGACGATGCCCTGAAGCTCCATGCCGATCTCCAGGTCGCTGGGCTTGTTGACACCCTCGCGGAACTGGACGATCTCGAAGCGGTGGCGGGGATCCCGGCCCGGCTTCTTGAGCTCGGCGAAGATGTCCCGCACCGTCTCGATGCCGAAGCGGTCGTCGATGAACAGCTTGGGATCCAGGGCATCCAGCACGGCATCGTTGCCGATAAGCTCGGGGATGGTCTTGCCCGCGAGCTGGCAGATGCGCTGCACCACCGGGTAGCTCTCGGGATGCACGGCGGAGGCGTCCAGGGGATCCTCGCCGCCAGGAATGCGCAGGAAGCCTGCCGCCTGCTGAAAGGCCTTGGCGCCGAAGCGGCCGACCTCCAGAAGCTGCTCGCGCCGCTTGAAGGCGCCGTGCTCGAAGCGGTGGGCCACGATGTTCTTGGCCAGCCCTTCCCCGATGCCCGCCACATAGGCCAGCAGCTTGTAGGAGGCGCTGTTGAGATCCACGCCGACGCGGTTCACGCAGCTTTCCACCACATCGTCGAGGCCCTTCTTGAGGGCGGTCTGGTTCACGTCGTGCTGGTACTGACCCACGCCGATGCTCTTCGGGTCCACCTTCACCAGCTCGGCCAGGGGATCCTGGAAGCGGCGGGCGATGCTCACGGCCCCGCGGACGGTGACATCGTGGTCCGGGAACTCCTCCCGGGCGATGTCGCTGGCGGAGTAGACGGAAGCCCCGGCCTCGCTGACGCTGACGCAGATGAGGCCGGATCGGCCCGTCTCCTTGAGCCACTCGCGGATGAAGGCTTCCACCTCGCGGCCCCCGGTGCCGTTGCCGATAGCAATGGCCTCGATGGGGTTGCCGGTGCAGAGCTTTTCAAGAAGGGCGCGGCTGCCGTCGAGGTCGCGCTTGGGCTCCAGGGGGTAGATCACCTCGTTCTGCACCAGCTGGCCCAGGCGGTTGATGACCACCAGCTTGCAGCCGGTGCGGATGCCGGGGTCTACACCCAGGGTGCAGCGCTGACCCGCGGGCGGCGCCAGCAGCAGGTGGTCCAGGTTGGTCTGGAACACCTTGATCGCCTCTGCATCGGCCTTCTTCTTGGCCTCGTAGCGCACCTCGGATTCGATGGTAGGGGCCAGCAGGCGGTCGAAGGCATCGCCGGCCACCTCGTTGAGGTTGCGGCGGTAGCCGCTGGCAGGATGGACGGGGGCCCGGGACACCAGCTGGCTCACCAGGTTCTCGCGCTCCACTACCAGCTTGACGGTAAGGACGTCCTCCTTCTCGCCACGGCGCAGGGCCAGCAGGCGGTGGCTGGGGATCTTGCGGATGGGTTCGGAGAAATCGTAGTAGGGCTTGAAGCGCAGCGCGGCCTGATCGGCCTTGCGCTCCTCGCGCAGCTCGGATTTCAGCACGCCGTGCTCGTGGAACTCAAGGCGCAGCCAGGCGCGGATGGCGGCATCCTCCGACAGGCGTTCCGCAAGGATATGACCGGCGCCCTCCAGGCACTCGGAAGGCGACCGGAGGCCGTCCTCGTCCTTGATGAAGGGCTCGGCGAACATGAACGGATCGGCCCCGGTCTCGTCGGCCACCAGGGAGTCCAGCAGGGGCTCCAGCCCCCGTTCCCGCGCCACCGTGGCCTTGGTACGCTTCTTGGGTTTGTAGGGCAGGTAGAGGTCCTCGAGCTCGGCCTTCACCCAGGTGCCCTCGATCTTCGTCCTGAGTTCTGGGGTGAGCTTGCCCTGCTCGTCGATGGACTTCAGCACCGTCTTGCGGCGGTCCAGCAAGTCCTTGTAGTAGGCGTAGCGGTCCTCCACGGCGCGGATGGCCACCTCGTCCAGGGAGCCGGTGGCCTCCTTGCGGTACCGCGCGATGAAGGGGACCGTGTTGCCCTCCTCCAGCAGGGCGGCGATGGCGGCTACGCCCGCCCGGGGGAGCTTCAGCTCCCTGGCCATGAGGTCGAGCACCTGATCCACACCTGCTCCTTGCGAGCCCGAAAACCGGGAATGGGGATGATACCAAGGCCGGGGCCAAGGCCCTACAGCACGACCTTCCGGCGGGCCCCCTGCGGGGGACGCTCCAGGTTGCGGAGCTCACGCTGCCAGTGGGTCTGGTCGAGGCCGAGGCCGATGACGACCCCGGCGCAGACCGGTGCCACCCCATCTGCGGAAAGGGGCAGGGGCGAGATCTCCAGGCGCCCATCCGCCAGCTGGAAGGCCCAGCGGTCGCTGCCATCGTGCCGCGCCTGCCAGCCTGCGAAGGCGCATACGCCCTTGGCCCGCAACAGCTCGCCGCATGCCGGAGGCGCCAGCAGGAGGGCCTCCAGGGCGGCGGGATCCACCGGATGGTCCCAGTGCAAGGTCAGGGCCCGGGCCTCGGCGAAACTGGTGGCCGGCCTCTCCTCGCGAGGGCCAGCCGCTGCCCAGACGTCCCCGAGCCAGGGGTCGGGGCTGGTGTCGGGAGGCAGCCCCATGCGGGTCTGGACCATGACCAGATGCGGAAAGGCCGACCTCAGCTCGCTCTCCCAGGCCACGGCGCCCGAAGGATCGAGATCGGCCTTGCTGAGGTAGATGAGGCTGGCCAGGGCCGCCTGGTGACGCAGCAGGGTCTTGGTCTGGAGGTGGTCCACCGGGGCAAGGCAGGAGAGGACCGTCAGCAGTCCCGCCAGCCGGATGCGGCCCGCGAGGACCCCTTCCAACTCCAGGTCCAGCAGGTCGGTGGGGTCCGCCAGGCCGGTGGTCTCCAGCACGATGCGCTGGGGCCGCTGCCCAGGGTCCTGGTCGCACCAGGCCTGCAGCGTGGCCACCACGTCCGTACGCAGGCTGCAGCAGACACAGCCGTTCAGGAGGTTGGCGACTCCCGCCAGCTCAGGGCGTTCGGCTTCCACCAGGGTGCCATCGACGCTGATGGCGCCGAACTCGTTGATCAGCACGGCCACCCGGCGCCCCGAGGCTACTTCCGCGTGCAGCAGGCGGTTCACCACCGTGGTCTTGCCGGCGCCCAGGGGGCCCGTGACGATGAGGAGGTCGATGGCTGTAGGTTGGTCCATCCATCCATGATGCAACCACCCCTCGATTCGTGAGAGCTTGGATTCGTGGATGCCCTCGACCTCAGCTACCGCCTAGCCGTCTCCCTGGTCGGCGCCGTGGCCCGCGCCTGCGCCGTGGGTCTGCCCGAGGCTTGGCGGCTGCGCCTGCACGCCGAGGGGCCTGCCGTCGCCCAACCTGGGTGGATCTGGGTCCATGCGGTGAGCGTCGGAGAGCTGTTGCTGGCCGAGGGACTCGTCCACCGATTGCGGGATGCGGGTCACCGCGTGCACCTCAGTACGGGCACCCCTGCTGGTTTGGCGCTGCTGGCCCGGCGATTGCCAGACTGGGATCGGGGCACCGGCCAGATCAGTGGCGGCGCCTTTCCCCTGGATGACCCAGCCGGACTGGCGCCGTTCCTGGTGCGGGCACCCGGTGCCTTCCTGGCTCTGGAGACCGAGCTCTGGCCCGGGCTGCTGGCGGCCCTCGCTGCACGCCGCATCCCCTGCCTGGTGGTGAACGGCCGGTTGACTCGGCGTTCCCTCCAGCGGGGAGGCCCCTGGCTGCGCCGGGCGGCCACCCGGCTCAGCCTCGTGGCGGCCCGGGATGCGGCCAGTGCGGAGGCGTTCCGCCTGCTGGGCGCACCCGCCGTGGCCCTGGGCGGCAACCTCAAAGCCGACCTGCCCGCGCCCCGGCCCCTGCCGGCGGCTTGGCAGGCCCTGCGGCAGGCCTGGGCCGGGCATCCAGTGCTGGTGGCCGGCAACACGGTCGAGGGCGAAGAGGCGCTGATCCTGGGGGCCTGGGCCCAGGCGCAGGTCGCTCATCCGAAGTTGCGCCTGATCCTTGCCCCCCGCCAGCCCCGGCGCTTCAAGGGCGTGGCTGAGTTGCTGGCGGCGGGGGGCCAGGCCTTCCAGCGTGCCTCCGGGGCCTGGCCGGAGGCGGCCGCATGGCGGGACATTGAGGTGCTGCTGCTGGACACCCTCGGTGACCTGCCTGCGGCCTACGCTGAAGGCACGGTGGCCCTGGTGGCCGGCGGCTGGGCTGCTCCCGGGGGGCACAATCCGTTGGAGGCCGTCCGGGCGGGCCTCCCGACCCTGGTGGGGCCGGGCTATGCGAACTTCGAGGACCTGGTCCCCCCGCTCCTGGCAGAGCACCGCCTCGAGGTGGTGGAGGCCGGGGCCCTGCCGGAGCGGGTGCTGGCGGCCCTCGGGCGGGCGCCCCTGCGCTCCATCGGCGGCGCTCCCCTGCCCGAGGCCCTGGTCGGCGCACTGGACCGCACCTGGGCGCTCGTTACGCCGCACCTGCCTTCGGCTGGGTAGAATCTCGGCCAGAGGGAGCCCCCATGAACCGCAGGGCTGCGCACATTCTCCTGATCGATGACGACCCCGGGGTGCTGGACATGGTCCATTCCGCCCTAGCCCACTACGGCATGGAGGTGCACGCCTATCCCGACGCCGCCCAGGCCCTGGAGCTCATCCAGAATCCTGCGGCCCCCCAGTTCGACCTGGTGATCAGCGACATCCAGATGGACGGCCTCGATGGCTTCGACGTCATCCACAAGGTGAAGGCCACCCAGCCCCACCTCCCCGTGGTGTTGATGACTGGCCAGGCCTCGGTGGACTATGCCATCAAGGCCATGCGCATGGGGGCCTCGAACCTGTTCATGAAGCCCATTGCCATCCGCGACCTCGTCCAGAGCGTGTTCCATCTGGTGGACCTGCACCGGGATTTCCGCCTGGCGGATGATGGTCTTCGCGGCTTGGTCAACGAACGCCGCCACTTCCTCTTCCGTTCCGATGAGCTGGATGTGCCCAGCCTGGTGCGCCACCTGACGGATCGCCTGGTGCCCATGGGGTTCGCCTCGCCGAGCAACATCGATGTCATCGCCATGGCCTTCCACGAAGCCCTGGTGAACGCCCTGGATCACGGCAACCTCGAATTGGATTCCGAGTTGAAAGGAGACCTCTTCGCCAAGGTCGACGGCTACGTCACCCTGCGGGGGGAGCGGATGAAGGATCCGGAGTTCGCCGGGCGGCTCATCGAGGTCCGCCTGGCCATGGATACCGAGCGCTTCGAGTTGGAGATCAGCGATGAAGGCAAGGGCTTCGATACCAGCCAAGCCTCCCCGATGGCCGGTGACTCCGACCTGTCGGCCCACTGCGGCCGGGGGCTGCCCCTGATCCTCCTGGTGATGGATGAAGTTCACTTCAACGAGAAGGGCAACCAGATCCGCCTGGTGCTGCGGCGGAAATAGGCCCCCAGTCCTCAGGAATTGCCAAAACGGCGCCTTCTGGCGCCGTTTTATTGGAGACCGAAAACCTCAGACCTGTCCCTAGAAGGCACTTTCCACAAAGGCCTTGAGCTGGGGCTTGGGCTGGCCGCCGATGAGCTTGTTCACGGGCTTGCCATCCTTGAAGACGATGAGGGTGGGGATGCTCATGATGCCGAACTGGCCGGCCACCTGGGGGTTCTCGTCCACGTTCATCTTGACGAACTTGGCCTGGCCCTTCATCTCGCCGGCGAGCTCATCGAGCACGGGGGCGATCATCTTGCAGGGGCCGCACCAGGGGGCCCAGAAGTCGACGAGGGTGACGCCCTGGGCAATGGCCTGGGGGAATTCGGCGTCGGTGATGTGGGCGACGAGATCGGACATGGAGACTCCTTGCGGGTTGGGCTCTGGTTTCAGGGGATGGGGAGGGGACCGCCTGGATTGGCGCCCCCCCACTGGGCAATGGTGAAGATGTTCATGTAGCGTTCATTGGTTTCCCGCAACCGCTGGGCGAGTGTCTCACAGAGGGCATGGAGAATCTTCAGGGCGAGCCTGGGGTAGGCATCGATGACCGAGCGGAGTTCCTGAAGGGGGACGAAGAACAACTCAGAGTCCTCATTGGCGATGGCATCGGCCGCGCGGGCCGTCAGGTCGATCAGGGCCATCTCGCCGAAGAAGGCGGGCGGTTCCAGGACGGCCAGGGCCTCCTCTCCGGTGACACTCTGCTTGGAGATCCGGACGGAGCCCTTCATGACGATGAAGAGGCCATCGCCAGCATCCCCCTCCCGGAAGATGACGTCCCCGGCCTTCACCAGGCGGACCTGGCCGATGATGAGGATCTGCACCCGCTCCGCCTCGTCCAGGTTCCTGAACAAGGGCGATTGGGTCAGAAAGGTCGGGTCGATCAATGCGAATCCGAGGAAAGGGGCGCCGAGAGGGGTTCCAGGGGCACGTGGGCGCAGAGGTCGAGGCCGAAGCCGCGGAGGCCAATGTACTTGGTTTCGTGCCGACTGAGGAGGCGCATTTTTCCAATGCCCAGCTGCCGGAGGATCTGCGCGCCCACGCCGAAGTCGCGGTCACTCATGGTCTGGGGCTGGGCCTGGCCCTCGTCCGCCACGCCAGCGGTATGGGCATGGCGGCGGAGGTAGACCAGGGCTCCGCGCCCCTCCTGGGCAAGCACGGCCATGGCCTTCTGGAAGAGCCCGGACTCGAAGCCGTGGAGGTCGTCAGGCAGGGTCTCGACGTGGACCCTCACCAAGGGCGGCTCCTCCCCTTGCGCCAGGTCGCCCAGGACGAACGCCAGGTGGTTGCCGCCATCCAGCAGGCTCTGGAAGCGGGACACCTTGAGGTCACCCCAGAGGCTCTTCATGACGCTGGTCTCGAGGACCTTCACCAGGGGCTCCCGGCGCAGCCGATAGGCCACCAGGTCGGCCACGGTCACCAGCAGCAGCCCGTGCTGCCGGCAAAAGGGCACCAGGTCCGGCACCCGGGCCATGGTGCCGTCATCCTTCATGATCTCGCAGATGACGCCGCTGGGATGCAACCCCGCGAGGCGAGCCAGGTCCACGCTGGCTTCGGTCTGCCCCGTGCGGGTGAGCACGCCCCCGGGGCGGGCCCGCAGGGGGAAGACGTGACCGGGCTTCACGAAGTGCTGGGGCAGGGCGTCGGACGCGATGAGGGCCTGGATGGTGCGGGCCCGGTCCTGGGCGCTGATGCCGGTGGTGGTGCCCTCCCGCGCCTCGACGGAGACACAGAAGGCCGTCTCGAAGGGACTGGTGTTGTCCCGGACCATGAGGGGGATCTCGAGCCGGTCCAGGGCCGGGCCCTCCAGGGCCGCGCAGATGAGGCCCCGGCCATGGGTGGCCATGAAGGCGATGGCTTCGGGGCTCACATGCTCGGCCGCCAGGGTCAGGTCGCCCTCGTTTTCGCGGTCCTCGTCGTCCACGACCACGACCATCTGGCCCTGACGGATCGCGTCAATGGCCGCCTCGATGGGGGCGAAAGGGGAGTCGGGTCGGGCGGTCATAGAACCCCAGCATCGCTCAGGAGACCTCCCGGGGGAAGGGCGCACCCAGGAGTAAGGGTTCCCCCGGAGCGTCCGGCGCATACCCTGGTCAGGACGCACTCCGTGGTATGGTTGGGCATCCGATTCATCTTCCCGAGAGGAACAGCCCATGTCACAGGGTGTGATCCAAGGCTCCATGCGTGAGGCGCCTTTGCCGGACATCATCCAACTGGTGAGCCAGGGGGGGAAGTCCGGCTGCTTCCATGTGCAGCAGGAGGCCGCCAAGGCCAAGATCTACCTGAAGGACGGGCGGATCATCCACGCCGTCACCCACAGCGGTGAAGGGTTTGACGCCCTCATGGAAGTGGCCCTCTGGCTGGAAGGCACCTACCGCTTCGAGGAAGTGGTCCCCGAGGTGCCCACCAGCATTTCCAAACCCAATGCCTCCATCTTGATGGAGCTGGGCCGGCGCATGGACGAGTGGCGGGTCATCAGCCAGAAGGTCCCCTCGGTGGAGCTCTTCCCGGCGTCGACACTGCTGCCCGGCGAGACGCCCCACGACGTCAATCCCCGCGAAAGTCGGCTGCTGACCCTCGCCACCGGGTACTACACCGTGGCGGAGCTGGCCGAGGTGATCCAGAAGCCCGTGCTGACGGTGGCCAAGGACCTCTATGGCTTGGTGATGGCCGGCCACGTGGTCATGAAGGGCATCCGTTCCGGCAAGCCGCCCAAGGTGGAGAGCCCGGTGGTGGCCCCCGCAAAGGACCTGGTGCCAGTGTCCTCTTTGCTGGGGATGCCCCCCGTCCCAGTCGGCGCCGACGAAGGCCGGGAGGAGGAGACGGCCATCGTCCGGCTGCAGGCCCCGCCGCCCTTGCCTCGGTCCCAGGGCTTTCCCGAACACGATGAGCCCCTGCCGGAGACCGTGGGCGGAGGGTTCGCCGGCGGAGCGCCTCCGGTGGCCGCGCCCAAGCCGCCCACGCCGGTCATGGACGACCCCCAGCGCATGGTGAAGCTGATGAACTTCACCCAGCGCATCGCCCAGGCCGCCAAGATGGTGCTGCCCGAGAGCCAGCACGAGATGGTCAACCGGCTGCAGGCCAAGGCCACCCAGCAGATCATCTCCGGGGACGGACCCGAGGCCGTGAAAGGGCTGGCGCTTGCCATCAGCCGCGGCGCGGTGGACGCTGGATGCGACGCCGATATGGTTCGCACCCTGAATACCCACCTGAAGGCCCTCTTCAGCACCAAATAGGCAGCCCCATGACCTCACGCCTCCTGCTCGGCCTAGCGGCCTCGTTCCTGTTGCTGGTGACCGGGTGTAAGGAGCCGGACGGCGCCTCCGGCGGCACCGCTGGCGCTGCGCTCTATGCCTACGACAGCTCCACCTCAGCGGTTTCCGTCTGGACTGATCTCGGCACCCTCTACGACGGAAGCGCCACCTCCGTCGCCCCCAACAAGCAGATCACCTCCTCGGTGTTCAGCAGCAAGATCGGCAGCCTGGCCTGGGGCGGGCTCTGCTTCGACAGCCAGAATGGCTACCTCTACCTCGTATCGGACACCGGGACCATCGTGCGGGTCAGCAACATCCGCTCCCAGAGCGGGGAGGTGACCAGCACGGAAGTGGTCTCCTTCAGCCTGTCCAACACGGGTCGGCTCTCCAACTCCACCTTCGGTCAGGCCGCACTCGACGCCCAGAACAACACCCTCTACATCACCGAGAACGGCAGCAGCAGCACCCAGATCTGGGTGGTGGCCAGCGCCAGCGGCCAGCCCCAGGGCGCGTCAGTCGCCCTGCAGGCCCTGCAGATGACAGGCGATACCGGCGGCACGGGCGTGGCAGCAGGCGCGGGCTCGGTGTACGCCTACATGCAGGACGGCGACACCGTGGGCACCGTGGTGACCTACGCCGGCCCCCGCTTGCGCAAAGGAACCTCCACCGCCTTTACGGATGCGAACACCCTGATCGGCAGCTCGACCCTCCTCGGGAAGTACGGGGCCCTCGCCCTGGACACGGGCAACGGAAACCTGTTCGTGGCCCGCCACAACAACGATGCAGTATCTTCGACCGCGCCCATCCAGGTGTTTACCACCGGGCAGTTCGGCCAGGCCTACAACCAGTCGCCCAGCACCACGCTGGGCAGTCCCACGGACCAGGCCGATCTCCGTGTGATCGCCCATGCGGGCACCAAGGACTGGCTGGTGGGGCTGCGGGGCAACGGCACCACCGCCTACGGCACCATCTTCATCTGGAAGTCGCCCCTTGGCGGTACCGCCGCCAAGGCCATCACGGCCTCCCCATCCACCGCCCTGTTCAAGGGGGTGGCCGTGGACGGGAATGCCTCGTGACGGCCTTCCGCCTCTTTGGCCTGCTGCTCCAGGACGTGCTCCGGGACCTCTTCCGGCATCGCGGCCAGTACATCCTGGCGGTGGTGACCCTGGCCTCGGGCCTTCTGCTGGCAGGTGGCGGACTGCTGCTGGTGGAGAGCCTGGACCGCTTCGTGGGCCGCCTGGAGGGGCTCTCCAAGGTGGTGGTCTATGCCGCAGAGGGGAAGTCCCTGGATGAAACGGCGGCCCGTCTGGGGCGTGATCCCCGGTTTCGCGACGTCCAACGCCTGAGTGCCGAGGCGAACCGGGCGCGGTTTCTCTCGGTGAGCCGGGAGGCGGGTCTGCTGCTGGACAGTGCGGGCCAGGATGCCCTCCCCGAGAGCCTGGAACTCACCCTGCGGCCCGACCTGGCCACGGGCAGCCGGGCGGTGGAGGTGGGCGAGAGCCTGCGCAGCCTGCCTGGTGTGGGAGATGTCCTGGTCGACCAGGAGCGGCTCGAGAACCTCCAGCGCATGGCGCGCATGCTGCGCTCGGCCCTCGCCACCCTCGGGGTGGTGCTGCTGCTGGCGGCGGGCTTCGCGACAGGCAACGTCATTCGGATGAGCATCCTCGCCCGGGAAGAGGAGATCTCGATCATGCGTCTGGTGGGGGCCTCCGAACGCTTCATCCGCACCCCCCTGCTGCTGGAGGGCGCCTTTCTGGGGCTGGGCGGCAGCCTCCTGGCCCTGCTGGGGCTGTTCGGCCTCTGGTGGCCCCTGGCCCGTGGCCTGGGCGGGCTCTCGCCCCTCCTGGTCGAGCTGGCGCGGCTGGGCTTCTTCTCCTGGGGCAGCATGGTGCTTCTGGCGCTGGTGGGTGCATCCACCGGTGCCCTGGGGGCCCTGTGGGCATTCTGGACCACCCGCAAGGCCCAGCGGGCCGAGGCGGCGCTGATGGAGGGCATGGGCTGATCAGCCCAGTCCCGTCGCGCGGGCTTCCAGGTCCGGCGCGGTGATGAGCCCTTCCGACGTGCCGCGCAGCGTGCAGCAGTGCCGCGCCGCCAGCTGCCCACGGCGGATGGACTCGGAGAGGGACCGCCCCTCCAGCACATGACTCACCAGGAAGCCCACAGCCAACGAATCACCCGCGCCGTTGGTATCGACCACGGCCTGGTCCGAGGGCTCAGGGGGGTGGCGGGTGATGCCCGCCGAGGTGCCCAGGGCGCAGCCCTCGGCCCCCATGCCCGCCAGGACGATGCGGTCGGGGTTGCCCTGCAGGAAGGCGCGGATGAGCGGATCGGGATTCCCGTGGTTGGCGGCGGAGAAGAAGAGAATGTCGGCCTCGCGGATGAAGTCCCGGCGGTAGGGATCGTCGAGATCCACCACATCCTGGAGGTCGCAGGCCACCACCACCCCCAGCTGCCGGGCCAGAGGCAGCAGGTGCCGCGCCCAGTCCGCCAGGTGCACATGGGCGAGCCTGGCGCCGGCAAGCAGCTCCCGGCTGAGGGTGGGATCGGGCCGGAGGTGGGAGGCGCGGGCATCGTAGAAGTTCTTCCGGCGGCCATCGGGAGACATCACGTTGACGCTGCGGGCGGTTCCAGTGGGATCGGTGAACACGCCGCGGGTGTCGACGCCATCGCGGGCCAGGGCCGCGCGCACCAGGGCGCCACAGGCATCGTCACCCAGGTTGCCAATGAAGGCAGTGCGCCGGCCCAGGGCTGCATAGCCTCGGCTGGCATAGACCCCCGCCTGACCGGGGGTGTCGAGGTTCTCCGTGAAATTGGCTTCCACGGTCCAATCCACCTCGTGGCCCGGCAGGAAGACATTGGTATCCACCCCGGCACAGCCGAGGACCACCACCTCCGGAGGGAGGCTCACCCCTTCCATCGTCGGGCATCCGCTTCACTCAGCCCCAGCTGGTCGAGGACGCGGGTGGCGAAGGTGTCGAAGAGGTCCTGCAGCTCCTTCTGGCCGCTGTAGAAGCCCGGCATGATGGGCATGACCACCGCCCCGGCGTCATGGACGCGCAGCATGTTCTCCAGGTGGATCCGGTTGAGTGGGGTCTCCCGCAGACACAGCACCAGGGGCCGCCGCTCCTTGAGGCACACGTCCGCCGCGCGGCTGACCAGGGATTCGCTGATGCCCGTGGCGATGCGCCCCAGCGCACCGGCACTGCAGGGTACGAGGACCATGCCGTCCTGGCGGAACGAGCCCGAGGAGATGTCCGCCCCCAGGTCCCGCTCATCGCGGAGGCCCACCTTGGGCAGGGCCGCGAGTTCTTTCGGATGGAGCCCCGTCTCGTCCAGCAGGCAGCGCTTTCCAGTGGGCGAGAACAGCAGGGCGATGTGTTCCACCTCGGGGTTCGCGGCGAGACGCCGCAGCACGGCCACCCCGAAGGCGGACCCCGAGGCTCCGGTGATGGCTAGGGTGTAGCGACGTCCCATGGTGACCCCTATTCGAACACCGGCCCGTAGCCGCCGAAGAAGATGGCATTGAACAGCAGGCGGCGGGTGAAGGGCGTCTGGGCCCGGAAGACCGGATCGCCCGCCACCAGGATGAGCGCCCCCCGGCCCGCGCGCTCCCGGAGGGCATAGGCGGTCTGTTGCAGCTTGGCCTCCATGGCATTGGAGAGCAGTCCGGAGACCTTGAGGGGTGCCTTGGGGTAGCTGACGGGGTTCTCGCCGCCCGCGCTCAGTTCGAGGATGGGGTCGCTGGTGTTAAGCACGGCGGCGCCGTTCCCGGCATGGAGGCCCCAGGCCAGGGGATGGCTGCCATCGACCTGCACCTTGAGAAAGCTCCCTGGGATGCTCTCCGCCAGGGCCCGCTCCTCCCGCTTGTCCCAGGGCCGGATGAGGTCGCCCGGGTCCGCCTTGGCCGCCTCGTGTTTGGGGTCCTTCTCCTTCAAGCGGGCCTCCTCGGCGGCCTTGGCCAGCAGGTGGTAGCCCGTGGGTGTGAGGCCCACCCGGGAAGCATAGGCGGCGCCGCCTTCGAAGCCCAGGAGGATGCCTCCTTCGGCCACCCAGGCCTTGAGCTTGGCGGCACCGCCGTCGCCGAGCACCTGCTGCCAGGCCTTGCCCTGGGCGCCATCGTCCACGAGGACCAGGTGGGTGTAGCGCTTCAAGGAAGCGGCGACCAGCCGTTCCGCGCGCACTTGCACGAAGGGCAGGTTGGCCTCGGTGAGGGTGTGGGCGAGGGCGCCGAAGGCCATGGGGTTGGCGGGGCGATCCATGAGCACGGCGATGCGGGGTGTGCACAGCACCAGGCTGCGGTTCGAACCCAAGTCGGCTCCGGAGGTCATCTGCGCGGTGTCCGTGGGGAGCAGGGGGTGGTGGTTTTCTCCGGCCAGCGCTTGCAAACGGTCATGCAGGGTCGGCGGGTTCCGGCGCACGGGGAAGACGAGGGTGCCGGCCTCCAGCCGCTGCCCCTTGAAGGTGGCGGCTTCCGCCAGCACCGTCCCCTGGAAGCCTTCCTGCAGCAGGGTGGCCAGGGTGCGCTCGGTGCCGTCATGCCCGGCGGGGACGAGGTAGCCCCATAGGCCCACGGGGCAAGCTGCGGAAGCAGGGATCGGGGCCAGTGCGCGGGTGTCGACCTTGGGTCGGGTCCGGGCATGCCAGGCGGGCACATGGAAGGCGATGGGCAGGCTCCAGGCCGTCACGTCGAAGGTGGGCTTGAGGGGCATGCGGGCCTCGCCCTCGAGGAGCGCCTGGGCCAGGTCACCCCGGGGCTGATCCAGCCCTACCAGGTAGCTGCCCGCGGGCAATCCCCCGGCCTGGGCCAGGCCAATGGCTTCGAGGCCGGCGGTGGACAGGTCGGCGGACGTCCGCAGCACCTCGATGCCGTTGCGCTGAAGCAGGTCGACGAGGGCGCGGGTCCGCCCAGGATCGTCCCCCTCGGCCAACAGGAAGGCCCCAGCCTTGTCACCAAGGGCCATGCGTTCGCGCCGGGCACGCTGATAGTCCCACAGCAGGGCCTGGTGGTTCGCGGCGGCGGTGGCCACGGTGGCCAGGCTGGCGGCGGTGTGGCGCCGGATGCGGCCCTCCAGGGTAAGGACCTCCCCATCCAGCCGCTTGTAGGCCATCCCGCCCTGGCCGGCCATCTCGAAGGTCATGCCCACGGCCCCCTGGAAGGTGGGCCAGGAGTCGCCATAGCCGGGGTAGAAGAGGTCGAAGACATCGCGGCTGAAGTAGGCCCAGCCATGGGCATCGAAGGCCCGGGCCACACCCTGGCCAAAGGTGGCCTGCCAGCGCCCCGCGAAGGCCTCGGGCAGCGCCTCGTGGATGGGCTGCATGGTGGGCGGGAAGTAGTAGGTGGTCTCCGGCTGCATCTCGTGGTGGTCCACAGCCACCTGGGGGCTCCAGTCCAGGAAGGCGGCGGCCTTGGCCCGGGTCTCGCCCTGGGTCTGCCAGACCCAGTCCCGGTTGAGGTCGAACAGCCGGTGGTTGAAGCGCCCGCCAGGCCAGCGGCCCGTGTTCTGGGCGTCCTGGGGGTCGCTGGCGTTGAAGGGGGTGGTGACCTCTACCACCGCCTGGGCATGGCGGTCCCGGCCGTCGGGGTTCTGGGTGAGGTCCATGAGCAGGACCACCTGGTCGAGTTGCTTCAGCACCTCGGGGCTGCGGGCCGAGGCGAAGTGGTAGGCCACCGCCAGGGCTGCCTCGGAGCCCGAAGCCTCCGCCCCGTGCACCGAGTAGCCCAGCCACACGAAGACCGGCAGGGTGTCGGCCAGCTGCCGGGCCTCCGCCTCCGGGCACCGCCTGGGGTCCGCCAGCCTGGCATTGGACGCTTTCAGCGCCTCCAGGCGGCGCAGGTTCGCCGGGGAGGTGATCACCAGGAAGGGCTGCTCGCGGCCTTCCTCCGTGGTGTGCTGGACCGTGAGCCGAACCCGGTCCGGGGCGGCGGCGGCCAGGGCCCGCACGTAGGCGAACAGGGCGTGATGGGAGGTGTAGTGGTTTCCGAGGTCCGGCTGCGGGACCTCCGGTCGATGGTCGGCCTGGGGCAGCAATCCGATGGGCAGCCCGGCGGCGAGGGGCAGGCTGCAGACCAGGGCGGAGAGCGCGAAGGGGGCGATCCCGGGCTTCATGCTCACGCCAGTTCGAGGAAGGCGGGGCCGGCCTGGGTGATGGAGCCCGCGCCGAAAGTGATCAGCAGGTCGCCGCTCCGGGTCAGGCGGGTGAGCGCCTCGGGCAGGTCCTCCACGCGGCCGACGAAGTGGACCTCCTTTTGGCCGTGGGCCCGCAGCGCCTCGGCGACGGCCGGGCCGTCGATGCCCTGGATGGGGGGTTCCCCGGCGGCGTAGATGTCGGTGATCACCACAGAGTCGGCCTCGAAGAAAGCGGTGCCGAATTCCTCCAGCAGGGCGCGGGTGCGGCTGTAGCGGTGGGGCTGGAAGGCGGCGACGAGGCGACGCTCCGGGAAGCCGGCCCGGGCCGCAGCGAGGGTGGCCATGATCTCGGTGGGGTGGTGGCCATAATCATCCACCACCAGTACGCCGCCCTTCTCGCCCTTCAGGTGGAAGCGGCGATCGGCGCCGGTGAAGCTGGCAAGGCTGGCGCGGATGACCTCGGGCTCCACATCCAGTTCCAGGGCGATGCCGATGGCCGCGAGCGAGTTCAGGACCATGTGGTGGCCCGGCACGCCGAGGCTGAAGGCGCCCAGGTCAGCGCCATGGGCGGTCACCTTGAAGTGGGTGCGGAAGCCCTCCTGGCGGATCTCCCGCGCACGGATGTCCACCTGGGGGTGCGTGCCGTAGGTGCGCACCTGTCGCTTGAGCCGGGGGCGGACCGCCGCCGCGTGGGGGTCGTCCATGCACAGGAAGACGGAGCCATAAAAGGGCACCTTGTTGGCGAAGGCCACGAAGGCGTCCTGGATCTCGTCGAGGTCCTTGTAGTGGTCCAGGTGCTCCCGGTCGATGTTGGTGATGGTGGCCAGGGTTGGGTTCAGCATGAGGAAGCTGCCATCGCTCTCATCGGCCTCGGCCACCAGGAACGGGCCCTTGCCCAGCTTGGCATTGCTGCCGATGGTCCCGAGCTTCCCGCCGATGACGATGGTGGGGTCAATGCCGCCCTGGTTGAGCACCTGGGCCACCATGCTCGTGGTGGTGGTCTTCCCATGGGAGCCCGCGATGGCGATGCCGTACTTCATGCGCATCAGCTCCGCCAGCATCTCGCCCCGGGGAATCACCGGCACCTTGGCCGCATGGGCGGCGACCACCTCCGGGTTGTCCCCCTTCACGGCGCTGCTGATCACCACCACCTGGGCACCCTCGATGGCCCGTGCGTGGTGGCCGAGGTGCACGGTGATGCCGAGGCTCCGCAGGCGCTGGGTGACGGAGCTCTCCTTGAGGTCCGAACCGGAGACCTGGTAGCCCAGGTTGGCCAGGACCTCCGCAATGCCGGACATGCCGATGCCGCCGATGCCCACGAAATGGATGTGCTGGATCTTCCCGAACACCTGGGTGCCCCCGTTCCTGAAACCGCCAGGATACCGCCACGACGATCTTCCTGATTGGCCTGGCACGTCTCTGGCAAGATGATCATCCAATCCCATGCGCCGGAGGTGTGCGATGCGACCCAGGTTTCCGCAACACCGAATCATGATTGGGCTTGCAGCTTGTGTCGTGGCCCTGAGCCTTTGTGGCGAACCGCCACAGGAGGGCAGGGTGCCACGTCCCCAGCCCCAGTCCCCCCGCGACGGCGGGGAGCGGATAGGGCCTACCTCCGGCCCTTCCTTCTCAAGGAAAGGCTGGGCGCCCGAGGGGCGGGAGGCCCGTCCTGGCCCCCGGCAGCGGGGGGTCGACGCCCCGTCGGGGCGCGTAAACCGGGTCTACTTGTATCCCGGCAGCCGGGTCATCATCCCTCCCCCCTGGGCCCGCTGCACCACGGTGCCGGACCTTGGCTACTGGCGCTCCCGCGACCTCATGGCGGAGATCCAGTGGCTGTCCCGGAGCGGTTTCATCCCCGTCAGCCCCATCGGCAATGCCGTGGATGAGCTCACCGACTATGTGCAGCAGCCCGCAGGCTGGCGGGCCTATGGGATCTCGGTTCCCGCCGGAGGCACGGTGCAGGTCGAAGTCCAGCACCCGAAGCTGGGGTGGTTCAGGCTGATGCTCGTGGACAAGTGGGGCACCCCCGGCCCTGGCATGCTGCAGGCCGCCATCGCGCATCAGCCCGTGCTGGTCACCTACAAAAACCCGGACGATGAGGCCAAGGCCATCTACGTCATCGTGGACGACCCCGCCTGGTGGTCCGACGAGCGGGACCCCTACACCCTGCACATCCGCCGGAACTGGGATCCAGCCAAGACCGACCTGAGCGAGGTGAAGATGGTGGCGGGTCTCTGGGGTGCGAGCCCCAGCGTCAGCGCCCAGTTCCGCGGACCGAGCCTGACGGGACCGGCCGTCTACCCCCGCTGATTCCCGGGCTGCCTCAACGCCATGGACACCCCCCAGTGACCTGCATCCGGAAGGCGGCAGGTTCAATGGTGAGTTCTGCGCGGTCCCGGGTGGCCACCGGCTCGCCATCCAGATGCCAGGGCAGGGGCCGTTCGAGGCGCAGCGTGGCGCTGCGCACCCGGCCCTCGGTCCTCAGGTGCGTGGTCCCACCTTCCCGGAAGAGTTCGTAGGAGCCTCCGAGCAGGTCGAACCAGCCTGGACGGGACAGGGTGGCCCACTGCAACAGGCCGTCGGTTGGATCGGCGCCCGGTGCGATCCACAGGCCCGAGCCGTACTGCGGCAGGTTGGCGAAACAGAGGCTCCAGGCACTGGTCGGCAGAACGGACTTGGGGCCCTGCAGGGCGGCCCGGATTCGGCCGCGCCGGCTGGCGGGCGCCGGGGTGGGCAGGGCCTCGGCCTCCCAGGTCAGGGCGGTTTCTGGCCAGCTGCGCCAGAGCTGCCAGGTGACCTTGGCATAGGTGGCAAAGCCTCGACCTGGAAGCGTCTCGAAGCGGTGGGCCACGGCAGCCTCGAAGCCGGTGCCGCAGAGGTTCAGGAAGGGCTCCCCGTCGAGTCGGGGCAGGTCCATGCGCAGCTCCCGACCCTCCAGCAGCCGCTGCAACGCTCCGGCAGGCTCCAGAGGGGTTCGGAGGCCCCGCACGAGGCCATTGCCGCTGCCACCGGGGATGGCCGCCAGGGGCACGGGACAGCCCCGGTCCACCAGGGCCTTCGCAGCGTGGTGCAGCGTGCCATCGCCGCCCCAGACGAACAGGGGGCCGCCCGCAGCCATGGCCTGGGCGATGGCGGGCTCGAAGTCCCAGGGTGGGCCGAAGGGGACGGGCTCGATGCGATCGCGCTGCTCCCTCGATAGAAGGCGCAGGAGGGCATCCGGGTCCTTCCGGGCCGCGCCCGAGGCGGGGTTGAAGAGGAGGGGCAGCTTCATCTGGCGAGCATACCCGCTACTCCGCGCCGTCCAGGGCGAACACGACGGCGGACGCATCCCGGTACACCGCACGGAAAGGCGGCCGGCCCAGAGCGGGATAGCGGGCGGCACGGGCCGACCGGAGCACGAGGTGGTTCGCCTGGAATTCCGCCTTCATGCGCGCTGCGTCGAGGGGAATGCGTCCGGTGCGCAGGTCTTCCAGCAGCTTGGCGCGGCGGGCGTCTTCCCGGATGGCGTAGGTGGGATCCAGGCCCCAGAGGTAGTGCTGGCGGAAACCATCATAGAAGAGGTCCGGGAAGTCGTCCCAGTAGAGGTTGATCACCGTCTCGCCCGGGGCGAGGTGCTGGTCCATCCAGGCGCAGGCGCCGGTGAAGAACCGGGGCGGTGCCGCCTCGGTCTGGTAGACCCGATAGAAGGCCAGGGACCTCGTCTGGAAGCCCAGCAGGGTGGCCAGGGCCAGGCCGAGAACGGCCCAGCGAATCTTGACGTGGCCCCAGGCCGGGCTCGCCTCGAGGTGGGGCCAGAGGTCGCGCAGCACCAGCCCCCAGGTAGCGGCCACCAGCAGCACCGAGTATTCGGCGAAGCGGGGGGTCCGGGCGGTCATGAGGAACCAGAACAGGGCGGCGAGGCTCAGGCCCAGGGTGCCTGGGGTTAGCCGCTTCCGCGCCAGGAGGAGGGCCGGCAGCAGGGCGGCCACCAGGATCAACAGCAGGGGGTAGATGTCCCAGAAGACCGGCCAGGTGTAGGGATAGAGCTCGTTGCCCAGCTCGAAGCCGGAGGTGGCCGCGCCCTGCAGGCCCAGCCGGAAGACCTGGATGTAGGTCAGCAGGGTCTCGAGGGTCAGGGGGGTATAGGGATGGATGGCGAGACCCAGCAGGGATCCGGTTCCCGCAGCCAGGGGCAGCCGGAGGTCCAGCCGTTCCCCGCCGAGCCGGAGTCCCAGCACGAAGGGCACCGCCGTGAGCAGGAGGACGAAGGGCACCGTGTAGCACCAGGCGTACACGAACCCCAGCACGAAGAGGGCCCGCCAGCGTCGCTGCAGCAGGAAGTGCAGGCCCAGGGTCAGCAGCAGCATGCTGAGCACGTGGGAGCGGAGCATGCCCAGCCGGGCGATGAAGAGGCCGCCGGTGGCGAGGGGCAGGGCGGCGAAGAAGGCCGGGAAGCGAACGCGGTGTGCGCGCAGCACCCAGAAGAACACCCCCAGCACCGCCAGGGACAGCAGCACGCCAAATACGCGTGCCCCGAGCATCGGGTCCGGGCCGAGCAGGGTGAAGGGCAGCATGGCCAGGTGGTAGAGGAACTCCTTGTCGCAGAATTGTTCCCGCCAGGTACTCAACTGGGTCCAGGGGAAGGCCCGCGACAGGCCCCGGAGGGGCATCAGGGCGGCGAACCGGGCGTGGAAGTAGCCGTCACGCTCGAAGAGCCCCCGCTGCAGCAGTGCGGTGCCTCCGAAGAGGAGCAGGGCGTAGAGGCCCAGCAGGCTGGGCGCGGCCCAGGCTCGAAGGCGATGTTCCCAGGTCGGGGGCAGCGGGGTCATGGAACCGGCTCCATCAGTCCGGCGGCACCGGCGGCAGGGCGAGGTAGGCCATGCGCTTCAGCTCCTTCCGCCCCCGGGTCACCGTGTCGAGGATGAGGCCGCAGGTGAAGCCCAGGGCCGCGATGATCATCATTCCCGTGGAGAGGATGGCGGTGGGGAACCTCGGCACCAGGCCCGTGCGGAAATAGGTCAGGAAAATGGGAATGGAGAGGCCGATGGCCGCGAGGGCCAGGAGGGTCGACAGGATGGAGAAGAACTGCAGAGGTTTCTCGTTGCGGTAGAGGGAGGCGATGAGCCGGAGGATGCGGAAACCGTCCACGTAGGTGCGCAGCTTGCTGGCAGAACCCGCGGGCCGGGCGCCGTAGGGCGTGGGGAGCTCGGCCACGGGCATGGCCAGCTCCAGGGCGTGGACGGTGAGCTCCGTCTCGATCTCGAAGCCCCGGGAGAGGGCGGGAAAGCTCTTCACGAAGCGGCGGGAGAACACCCGGTAGCCCGAGAGGATGTCCGTGAAGCGCTGGCCGAAGAGGAGGCTCACGGACCCCGTCAGCAGCCGGTTGCCGAGGCGATGGCCAGACCGGTAGGCCTCCGTGCCCGTCTCCACCCGGCAGCCCACCACCATGTCCAGGCCGCGCCGACGGAGCAGGTCCAGCAGGGCGGGCGCACTGGCGGCATCGTAGGTGCCGTCGCCATCCACCATCAGGTAGACGTCCGCTTCGATGTCAGCGAACATCCGCCGCACCACATGGCCCTTGCCCTGGGCCCCCTCGGCCCCCACCAGGGCCCCCGCCGTTCGTGCGCAGTCCACGGTGCGGTCGGTGGAGTTGTTGTCGTAGACGTGGATCGATGCGCCCGGGAGGGTCTGGCGGAAGGCCGTCACCACGCCGGCGATGGCCGTCTCCTCGTTGTAGGCGGGGATGAGCACGGCCACTCGGAGCGGGGCTTGGATGGGCGGGGGCATGCGGTCCTTGCGGGCGAAGGGGTGGCGGGGTCAGGAGGTCATTGTGACCCAGGTGCCAGGGCGGAGCGGGGGCTTCAAGGCCGGAACCGCAGGGGTGGCGCCTCCAGCAGCAGGGCCTCGCCCGTGACGGGGTGCTTCAGACCCAGCCGCCAGGCGTGGAGCCAGAGGCGGTCCGACGGGTTCCCGCCGTAGAGCGTGTCGCCCAGGACGGGCCGCCCCAAGTGGTTGAGGTGGACACGGATCTGATGAGTGCGACCGGTATGGATGCGGGCCACCACCCAGTAGCCGGGGGTGAGCCCTTCGGTCTCTGCCGGGGTCGCGGGACGGAAGTCGGTGCGGGCCGACTTCGGATCGATGAGGTCGCCCGTGCAACCGAAGCGGCCCGGGTCGGCGCCACGGATCCGGCCGATGCTGGCGTCGAGGGTGCGGGCTTCGAGGGGCGCGGTGATCCTCGCCAGGTAGAGCTTCTCCAGGTCGCGGGAGGCGAAGGCCTCCGCCAGGCCCTTGTTGGCCTTCGGATCCTTCGCGAACACCAGGAGGCCGGAGGTCCCCTGGTCCAGCCGGTGGTGGAGGAAGAGCCCCAGGTCGGGCCGCTGCGTTTTCAAGAGGGCCAGCAGGTCGTGGCGGTCCGAGGCCCAGGTGCCCTGGGTGGGCAGGCCGGCGGGCTTGTCCACGGCCAGCAGCCAGGCATCCTCGAACACGATGGGAATGGGGGTGGTGGGAACGGGGGGGAGGTCGGGATCGAAGGCGACGCGGACCTCCAGCCCCGGTTTGACCAGTTTGCCCGCCACCTTCACCCGCTTGCGGTCCACCTGGACGCCGCCCAGTTTCAGGGCTTCCCGGGCGCTGCGCCGGGAGAGGTCGGTGCGCTTGGCGATGAGCTGGTCGAGGCGGAGTTCCGCATCGTCGGGGTCCACCGTGAAGGTCCATTTGCGCAGCGTCATCCGACCAGAGTACCCGGTGCCCGGTATTGCCTCAAAAAACGAGGCAATACCAGGAGAGGTTTGGCATGCTGGAGGGTGGAGGCTCTCATGATCCGATGGGTGCGCAGCGGGTTCCTGGTGATGATGGTGGCGGTGCTGGCGGCGGCCGCCGACCTGCCCGTGGCGGGCTGGGCGCTGCAGCCGGGTTCGACGGCGAAGGCGGTGGGCCTGCGCCTGGAGGCGGCTTCCGGGGGCTCGGAGGCCACCCTGGTCTCGGCGCCAGTGGCCCTCAACGTAGGTGAGCTGTATCGCCTGAGCGCCACCGTCCAGACGGCAGGTGTGAAGGCGGATGCCCTCGCCCGGTACCCCACCGCCCTCGGTGCCTGCCTGTCCATGGCGAGCTTCCCCTTCACCAATGCCTCCCAGAGCGTGGCCGGCACCTCGGAGCGCCGGGTCTCGATGCTCTTCCTGGCCACGACACCCCTGGACCGCGTGCAGCTGCACCTCGGGCGGAACGGCCGGGCCACGGGCGCCGCCACCTTCAGCGCCATCAGGCTGGAGAAGGTCGAGGACGTCACTGCGTTCATCCCCATGCAGACCGTCCGCTGGGCCGGCAAGGGCTTCCGCTACGAGATGGGCGGCTGGACCTTCCTGCACATCGAGGGCGCGCCCTATGCGCGGGGCCGCCAGCACGGCGAGCTCATGGCCGACGAGATCGTGCGCTACATGACCAAGCTCGGAGTGCTCAAGAACGCCGCCGACCCGGCCCGGGGCTGGGCTGATCAGCGGGAGCTGGCGGATGCCCTCTTCTTCCGCAAGTTCGATGTGGAGTTCCTCGAAGAGATGAAGGGCATCGCCGACGGCGCCGCGAAGGCCGGGGCCAAGTTCAAGGGCCGCGACCTCGACCTGCTGGACATCGTCACCCTCAACAGCGCCGTGGACATGAGCTCCCTCCAGGATGGCCTGGCGCATGCGCCGAATCCCCTGACCGGGCGCACCTTCATGACCGGCGATGATGAAGTGGCCAAGGGTGGCGAGGGGGACCACTGCTCCTCCTTCGTGGCGACCCGGGGTGCCACCAAGAGCGGTCGGTTCATCTTCACCCAGCTGTTCATGTGGAACGGCTACACCGGCACCGAGTGGAATGTGATGCTGGACATCGTCCCCGAGCAGGGGCACCGGCTGGTCATGCAAACCTTCGCCGGGGGCATCCACAGCGGCACCGACTGGTACCTGAACAGCTCGGGGCTCGTCATCGGGGAGACCACGGTGGGCCAGACGCCCTTCAACGCCGACGGCACACCCCAGAGCAACCGCATCCGCAAGGCCGCCCAGTACGCCTCCAGCATCGACGAGGCGGCGGCGATCCTCTTCAAGCAGAACAACGGCCTCTACACCAACGACTGGACCATGGCCGACGCCAAGACCGATGAGGGCGCCTGCTTCCTGCTGGGCACCGAGAAGACCCGGCTCTGGCGCACGGGCTCGAAGGACAAGCCCGCCGATACCCCCGGCAACCACAAGGATTTCATCTGGGCCAACAACAACAACCGGGACCTGGCGGTCCGCGGCGAATACGGCGCCAACCCCGAGAACGCCCCGGCAGACCTGGCCTTCAACACCTGGAACCGCGACATCGCCTTCCAGGAGGCGTTCAAGGCCCATGGCCAGGGTGGCTTCGACATCGACACCGCCACGCGCCTGCTGGCCAGCAGTCCCATCAACCGGCCCCATGCCTGCGACGGCAAGCTGACCACCGCCGAGATGGCCGAGAAGCTCGTCTTCATCGCCCACCAGGGCAAGACCACCCAGCGGGAGAAGCTGGTGGGCGGCCGCTGGATCAAGGACCTGCCCGAGGCAACCCCGCACCTCAGCTACGGGTATACCGCTTTCAGCCCCATCTGGATCGCCGCCAAGCTCCAGGCGGCCAAGGCGGCCTGGCGCCCGGAGCCACAGGCCAAGGCTGCCCCTGCGCCGGACCTCGCGTCGGTGAAAGAGGCCTTCACCTTCGACCGTAAGTCGCTCTGGAGCGGCACCGTGCTGCCCGCCACCGATGCGGACAACTGGTTCGTGAGCGGTTCTTCGGCCCTCTGGCGGATGCTGCGGCACCTGCCCACCACGCCGGCCAAGGCCTTCGAGGCCCAGGCCGCCAGCCTGGGAGACCTCACCACCCGGCACCTCTGGCTCGCGGCCCGCGAGGGCGCCCGCGCCCCCCTGGCCACCACCACCGAGTACGACCGCTACGGCGCTTACCAGATCCCGCGCATCCGAGGCGTCTTCGCCCTGCACCAGCTGCGCCTGCACCTGGGCAATGCCCTGTTCGCCAAGGCCATGGGGGCCGTCCACACCGAGTATGCCGGCAAGGTGGCCTCCACCTCGGCACTGGTGAAGGCCCTCTCGGCGGCCGCTGGTCGCGATGTGGCACCGATCCTGGATCCCTGGCTCACGCGGTCCGACCTTCCGGAGGTGGCGATCCAGGCCAGCGCCAAGCCGGCAGGGAAGGGCTTCGCCGTCACCCTGACGGTGGATCAGCCGGGCAACGTCTATCCCCTGATCGCCTTCGTGAACCTGGAGACCAAGCAGGGAGCGCGGCTCGAGCGCGTGGCCCTGACGTCCGCCAAGGGCACCTTCACGTTCAAGATGGACGCACAACCCACCCGCCTGACCTTCAATGTTGGCGAGGATATCCCGCTGCCCCGGAGCAACGTCTGGGTGCCGGGCAATGTGCTGGACGACTGGAGCCGCACCCTGCTGGTCTTCGGGACCGGACAGGAGCTGGAGGCGCAGCGCACCCTGGCCCTGAGCTACCGCGAAACCCTGGCGGACAACATGACCGAGGTGCTGCTGCCCCTGCAATCCGACGCGGAAACCAGCGAGGCGGACCTGGCGGAGCACGACCTGGTGGTCTTCGGCGGGCCCGCCGACAACGGCCTCGCGGCCCGACTGCAAGCGGAAGGGAAGCTGCCCTTCGTGGCGGGCCGGGGCTGGTTCCGCTGGCAGGGGCGCACCTACGGCCGCCCCGACGACGGGCTGTTCGCCGCCTTCCCGAACCCATGGAATGCGAAGCACCTGCTGGTGGTCATCCTGGGCAACAGCCGGCTCCAGCAGTGGGCCATGACTCAATCCATCCCCCGGGGCCTGCCGGGCTGGGCCCTCTACCGCGGCGCGGTGGCGCAGGAAAAAGGGCACGAAATGCCGAGTGGGCTCAGCGTGACCTTCCAGCCCTGATCCTGGAGGCGACTCCCAGACGGTTTCTTCTGGGTCGGTTCAAAACCCCATATGTGGAATGAATATCCGCATCCTGTTCCGCTAGACTGGTGCTGATCCCCGCTCATTTCGAACAGGAGCTGTGCCGCTTGCAGTCCATTCCCGCCCAGAAGGTGGGTCGCCTGGATACGGAAACCGATCCAGGTCTGGCCACCTACCAACCCTACCTCCAGATCAAGGCGATCCACCGCCTGGCGACGGCGGTGAACCGGGCGACCACCCTTGAGGAAATCTACGCGGTGGCCATGGATGGCCTGATGACCGCCCTGCCACTCACCCGGGCCGCCATCCTCGGCTGGGGAGAGGATGGCCGCATGCACTTCCGCGCCTGGCGGGGGCTCAGCGAGGGCTACCGACTGGCGGTGGATGGCCACTCGCCCTGGTCCCCCGATGCCACAGACCCCCAGCCGATCCTGATGATGGATCCCGAGCGTGAGCCGCTCGAGCCGGCGATCCGGCAGGCCCTCCGCGCCGAGGGCATCCACGGCCTCGCCTTCATCCCGCTCCTCCACCAGGAGCGCCTGCTGGGGAAGCTCATGGTCTACGCGGACCATCCCGGCGCCATCACCTCGGAAGTCATGGTGCTGTCCCAGACGCTGGCGGACCATGTGGCCTTTGCGGTGGGCCGCAAGCAGGCCGAGGACGAGCACCGGGCCACGGGCCACCGGCTGCGCCGGATGCTGCGGAACCTCCCGGTGGTGCTCTATGACGCGGAAACCCCCACGCCTGCTGCGGCCTCCTGGGTCAGCGAGAACGCCGAGTGGGTGACGGGATATTCCCTGGAGGAATTGCGGACCATGCCGGGGCTCTGGGACCAGCGGCTCCACGCCGACGACGTCGCTGCGTACCATGCCGCCATGGATCAGACCCGCGCCGAGGGCTCGGCGGTGGTGGAGTACCGCTGGCAGCGCAAGGACGGCACCTGGGTCTGGTTCTCCGACCATATGGAGCGCGCCGAGCTGCTGCCCGAAGGCATCATGCGGATGGTGGGCGTGCTCACTGACATCAGTGAGCGCAAGCTGCGGGAGGAAGCCCAGCGGGAGGGCCAGAAGCTGGAGGGCCTCGGCCTCCTGGCAGGTGGCATCGCCCATGACTTCAACAACCTCCTGACGGCCATGCTGGGCAACCTCAACCTGGCCCAGATGAAGCTGCCCAGCGACAACCCGGTGCAGAACCACCTGGGCAACCTCGAGGCCCTGCTCGAGCGCGCGGCGGACCTCACCCGCCAGATGCTGGCCTACAGCGGCCGGGGCAAGCTCCACGTGGCCCAGGTTGACCTGAACCGCACCATCCAGGACATGACCGAGCTGCTGCGCGTGTCCATCTCGAAACAGGCCCGGCTGCTGGTGAAGCCGGCCCCGAGGCTGCCGGAGATCCAGGCCGACGCCACCCAGATCAACCAGGTGCTGATGAACCTCATCACCAACGCCTCCGAGGCGATCGGTGACCGGGAAGGCACCATCACGCTCTCGACCCGCCTGGAGCGGCTGGCCGCGGCCCAGCTGCCGCCCTCTCCTCCCTCCCCGCCCATGAAGCCCGGCAGCTACGTGGTGCTCGAAGTGGGCGACTCGGGCTGCGGCATTCCCCAGGAAGCCCTCTCCAAGATCTTCGATCCCTTCTTCTCCACCAAGGCCACCGGGCGGGGGCTCGGCCTCTCGGCCTTGCTCGGCATCCTGCGGGCCCATGAAGGCGGCGTCCGGGTGGCCAGCCGACCTTCGGGCGGCACCACGGTCACCATCTACCTGCCCACCCCGGACCTGCCGGATGCAGCCGTGGAGAATACGGCCCGGGCCCAGGTGCTCGTGGTGGATGACGAGCCCATGATCCTGCTCAATGCCTCGGAGCTGGTGGAGGGCCTGGGACTGGGCGTGGTCAGCGCCCACAACGGTCGGGAGGCGCTGCAGCTGGTGCAGGAGAACGCGGGCGGCTTCTCCCTCGTGATCATGGACCAGATCATGCCCGGCGTGGATGGCCGGACCACGGCCCGGCTCATCCACCAGCTCGATCCCAACCTTCCCATCATCCTGAGCAGCGGCTTCTCCCTCGAATCCAGCGAGCTCGGGGAGGGGGTGCAGGGCTTCCTCCCCAAGCCCTACAGCCTGGCCCAGCTCCGGCGGGTGCTGGGCCAGTACGGGCTCGTGTAGGGCGCCGAGGTTCGTCCGGGCCGTGGATGGCCGATGTCATGACCTCCTCGCCGGATCCTGACGCCGCAGAGGACATTCAGTCCTCTGCTCTGTCATCCGGCGGTCCTGTGGCATGACCTCCTCGCCGGATCCTGACGCCGCAGAGGACATTCAGTCCTCTGCTCAGTCATCCGGCGGTCCTGTGGCATGACCTCCTCGCCGGATCCTGACGCCGCAGAGGACATTCAGTCCTCTGCTCTGTCATCCGGCGGTCCTGTGGCATGACCTCCTCGCCGGATCCTGACGTCGCAGAGGACATTCAGTCCTCTGCTCTGTCATCCGGCGGTCCTGTGGCATGACCTCCTCGCCGGATCCTGACGTCGCAGAGGACATTCAGTCCTCTGCTCTGTCATCCGGCGGTCCTGTGGCATGACCTCCTCGCCGGATCCTGACGCCGCAGAGGACATTCAGTCCTCTGCTCTGTCATCCGGCGGTCCTGTGGCATGACCTCCTCGCCGGATCCTGACGCCGCAGAGGACATTCAGTCCTCTGCTCTGTCATCCGGCGGTCCTGTGGCATGACCTCCTCGCCGGATCCTGACGCCGCAGAGGACATTCAGTCCTCTGCTCTGTCATCCGGCGGTCGGTCAGATCGAATAGCCGTGGCTGGCCACTTCGAGGGCCTGGTGCCGTGCGGCGAGGTCGGCGAGGGTGGTGCTGCGCAGCACGTCCCGGGCGGCCTCGGTGCTGCGGCCCCAGAGTTCCCGGACCGCCTGGGCGCTGGCGGTGGCTTCCGAGAGCGGCGGAGTCGCCCCAAGGCGGCCTTCGAGGGCCTCCAGCACTTCCAAGGCGCTGATGTGGCTGGGATGCCGGGTCAGCTCGCAGCCCCCGCTGGGCCCGCGCTGAACCTTGAGGAGGCCAGCGGCCTTGAGGGGGCCCAGCAACACGCGCAGGAACTTGGGCGGCAGGGCCTGGCGTTCGGCCGCGGCCTCCACCAGGACGGGCCCCCGACCCGCCTGCAAGGCCAGGTCGAGCATGAGCTGCAATCCATAACGTCCCTTGGCAGAACCCTTCATGGGCAAACCTCCAGCGGCATCGACCCTAATACATAATAAAACAAATTGACAAACTTGACAATAGGCCTTTCCTCCCCATACTACAAGGCTCACGCGCTGCCCAACCTTCAGGAGTCGCCATGAGCCGCCCCACCGACCGCCCGAACCGCGTCGAGCATGCCTACGACCTTGTGGGCTACACGCCCGTTGTCCGCCTGAACCGGGTGGTGCCCAAGGGATCCGCCCGGGTCTACGTGAAGCTCGAGAGCGCCAACCCAGGTGGCAGCGTGAAGGACCGCATCGCCCTGAACATGATCCAGGATGCGGAGGCCCGGGGCGTCCTGAAGCCCGGGATGACGCTGCTCGAGGCCACCAGCGGGAACACCGGCATCGGGCTGGCGTTTGTGGCGGCCGCCAAGGGCTACCGCATCCTGCTGGTGATGCCGGACACCATGACTCAAGAGCGCCGCGCCCTGCTGAAGGCCTATGGCGCCGAGTTGGTGCTCACCCCCGGTCCCGGGGGCATGAAGGCCGCTGTGGACAAGGCCCAGGAGCTGGCGGATGCCGATGCGACGTATTTCCTGGTGCGCCAGTTCGAGAATCCCGCCAATCCAGCGGTCCACCGCCGCACCACCGCACTGGAGATCCTGGAGCAGGTGCCGGAGCTGGATGCCTTCGTTGCGGGGGTCGGCACCGGTGGCACCGTGACTGGCGTGGGCGAGGTGCTGGCCGAGAAGAAGCCGGGCACCCTGGTGGTGGCCGTGGAGCCCGAGACCTCGCCGCTGCTGAGCGCAGGGCAGGTGGGTCCCCACAAGATCCAGGGCATCGGGCCCAACTTCGTGCCCGGCATCCTGAACCGGAAGGCCTTCCAGCGGGTCCGCCCGGTGGGCTACGACGACGCCATCGCCACCGCCCGTCGCCTGGCCCGGGAGGAAGGCCTCCTCTCCGGCATCAGCACCGGCGCCATCGTCTTCGCCGCCCTGGAAGTGGCCAAGGAGTTGGGCGAGGGCAAGACCGTGGTGGCCGTGCTCTGCGACACCGGCGAGCGCTACCTCAGCCATCCCCTCTACGCGGAGATCGACGGCCCCGCGCTCTGATTCACAGTCCGCCAGGGAGCTCTATACTTCGGGTTCTTCCCGGGGTGCCCCATGCGGACCATTGCATTGTGCCTGTTCGCGCTGCTGCTGCCGGCGGGGGCTCCGGCTGAAGCGCCCGCCAGCGTCCTCGAGCGGGCTGTGGTGCAGGAAATGAGCGATGCCCGGGTGCGCCCCAGGGCCTATGCGAAGCACCTCCGAGAGATGCGGGGCTGGTTCGAAGGCACGCTCTGGAAACGGCCCGGACGGACCCCGCTGCGAACCGAGGAAGGCCTGGCCGCCCTGGACGAGGCCATCGCTTTCCTGGAGTCGGCCCGTCCCGTGGGGCCGTTGCGCTTCAACGAGGGCCTGGCCCTGGCGGCCCGGCGTCATGCCCGCGACATCGGCCCCCGGGGCGTGCTCGACCATGTGGGCGCCGACGGCAGCCGCCTCTCGGACCGCCTGAATCGCCTGGGCACCTGGGAGGGCACCGTCGCCGAGAACATCAGCACCTTGGAGGAGGATCCCCGCGAGGTGGTCATCCAGCTCCTGGTCGATGACGGGGTTTCTGAAAGGGGGCATCGGCGCACCCTGTTCAACCCCGACCTCCAACAGGCCGGAGCGGGCGTGGCGCCCCACCGAGAATACCGCGTGGTCACCGTCATCGATTACGCCAGCGGGTTCGTCGAGGGGAACTGATTTCCTGCTAGCCTGGGCCATCCCTTGGGTGAAACGTGATGGCATTCCTGGCGCGACTCGGCGCCCCGGTTCGCGGGTTCCTGGAGTTCCTGGGCGACCAGGTCCACCTCGTGGTGCAGACCCTGCGCCATGCTCTGGGCTTGCGCCTGGATCAGGTCCGGATCGTGGGGGGACAGGCCCTCCTCCAGCTGCGCTTCACCGCCCTGGATGCCCTCTGGCTGGTGGGCGGATCGGCCGTGCTGATCGGGGCCGTGACGCTCATCCAGGCCTTCAGCCAGCTTTCGGGGCTGGGGGCCGAGAACTACATCGGCGTCCTCATGGTGCTCATCGTCCTGCGGGAGGTGGGCCCGCTCCTGACGGCCATCCTGGTCATCGGCCGCAGCGCCACGGCCATTTCGGCAGAGCTGGGCTCCATGCAGCTGAATGGCGAGGTGGATGCCCTGGCCGTGCACGGGGTGAATCCCTACCAGTACCTGCTGGCCCCCCGGTGGCTGGGGGTCCTGGTGTCGGTTTTCGTCCTGGTGGTCTGCTTCGACGCCGCCGCCCTGGGGGGCGGGTTCCTGGTGGCCCGCTTGAAGTACGGCGTCACCTTCGGCTTCTTCATGGACTCTGTGCGGCAGACCCTGGGCAACCGGGACTTTGTCGCCACCCTGGTGAAGGTGCTCTGTTTCGGCACGGCCATCACCTTCCCCGCCTGCCACTTCGGGCTGGCCATCCGCCGCAGCCAGACGGAAATTCCGCAGGCGGTCACCAAGACCGTGGTGGCCTCCCTGGTGGCGGTCTTCGCCCTGGACGGCCTCATCGCCGCCCTCTTCTACGCATGATGCCGGGGGCCGCCGATGATCCAGCTTGAGGCGGTGGCTCTGGAGGCCACGGAAGGCGTGCGCCTCCTAGGGGGCATCGACCTATACGTGCCTCGGGGGGGTGGCCTGCTGGTCACCGGGGCCAGCGGCAGCGGGAAGACACGGCTGCTGCGGGTGCTGGCCGGCACCGTTCGGCCTGCCCAGGGGCGGGTGAGCGTTGGCGGTCGTCTGCTCTGGCCGGGTGCGGGGGCGCTGGGGCTGGTGGGCCACGTGAAGGTGGGGCTCGCCTTTGCACAGGGCGGCCTCCTGTCCAACCTGACCCTACGGCAGAACCTCCGGTTGCCCTTGACCTACCTCGGCCTTCCTGCCGCGGAGGTGGCCGCGCGCACCGATGCCGCCCTGGACCGACTGGGCCTGCTGCCGGTGGCCGACCTGCGTCCCCATGCGGTGAGCGGGGCCGCGCGACGGCATGGCAACCTGGCGCGGGTGCTGGCCTTGGACCCCGACCTGATCCTGCTGGACGACCCCCTGGAAGGGCTCGATGCGGCCGATCGAGCCACAGCCCTGGACGTGCTCCGCGCCTGGGTGGACCATCCCCGCCAGACGGTGGTCATCGCCCAGGAAGAAGCGGGCCTCCTCGCCGACTGGCCCCTGGCTCGGCTCGAACTGCGGGCCCTCGCCACCCCCCTGGAGGGAGCATGAACTTCGAGAAACAGGATGCCCGCCTCGGCCTGCTGGTGCTGGTGGCGCTGGGGCTGTTCATCGGCCTGGTGGCCTACAAGAATGCCGGGGCGGTGACCGAGCGCACCTATCCCCTCGTGGTGCGGCTCGACCAGATGGAGGGCCTGGTCCCGGGCGCCGACGTGCAGCTCAAGGGCTACCGGGTGGGCTCGGTGCAGCGGGTGGACATGCGGCAGGAAGGGAAGGACTACCAGTTCCTGGCCCGCATCGCGGTGCGGGAGGACATCCAGCTCTGGCGGGGCACCCGGGCGAACCTGTCTCCTAAGGGGTTGGGCAGCGTCATGCTGGATCTGCGGCTGCCCGACCTGTCCGAGCGGACCATCCTGCTCAAGGCCGGGGAGGAGATCCCGGGGGATGCTGGCGTCTCCATCGGTGGGGTGCTGGAGCGGGCTGACCACCTGATGGGAAGCCTCAATGCCGGCGTGGACGCCCTCCGCGCCCGGGTGGAGACCAAGGGCCTGGGCGACCTTCTGGACCACCCCTCCGTGCGGCAGGCGCTCCTGCAACTCGACGGCACCCTGCGGGAGTTCCAGGCCCTGGCCAAGGACAGCCGGGGCCTGGTGGACCATGCGGAGCACA
This sequence comes from uncultured Acidobacteriota bacterium, assembly GCA_963740385.1. Taxonomy (GTDB): domain Bacteria; phylum Acidobacteriota; class Holophagae; order Holophagales; family Holophagaceae; genus Geothrix. Next base: position 371,959 of record CAVUDX010000002.1, on the reverse strand, counting down.
GCATGGGCGGGGCCGACCAGGCGCTGGCCACGCTGGACCAGAGCCTGGTGCAGGTGCGCACCCTCCTGGAACGGCGGGGGCCCGAGCTGGATCAGATCCTCGTGAGCCTGGCGGCCACCCTCAAGCAAACCGCCGCCTTCATGGACCACTTCAATGCCCAGGAGAACCCGGAGCTTGAGCAGAGCCTGAAGAGCCTCCGCCGGACCCTGGCCTCGGTCGAGGAACTGCTGGCCCTCCTCAAGGAGAAGCCGAACCGCGTGATCTGGGGCACCCCCAGCGCGGCCGAGCGGGACAAGGCCCGCCAGGCCGTCGAGGCGGCCAAGCAGGCCCCTGATTCAGGACAGTGACGGGCTACTTGTAGATCCCGCAGCCCACCACGAGGCCATCCAGGAACTCCACGTAGGAAGTCTTGGCCTCGATCTTCCCCGACTTCGGATTGGGGTACTTGTAGTCCACCCAGCCGCTGCCCTTGGCCTTGGCCGTCTGCAGGATCTCCTGGATGAAGAACTTGCCGTCGGGATCCTTGGCATTGATGCGGTTCACGCCGACCATGTTGCCCTGGAAGCCGATGGCCTGGCAGGTGCCCGCCATGTCGTAGACGAAGATGTACAGCGCTTCGCCGCTCTTGACGTGGAAGCGTCCCTGGCCCTGGTTGGTCTCTCTCAGCAGCGCCTCCTTGCCGTTGGCCTTGGCATACGCCACGGCCTCCTTCACCAGGGTCTGGGCCTGGGCTTTCTGATCCTGGGCGGCGAGGGTGCCCACCAGGCACATGAGGACGGGCAGGGCTTTCCAACGACGGGACATGGTGACCTCCTGGGGAGTCTGTTGAACCCCACCTATCGTCCGAAGCGACCGCTGGGTTGAATATCAAGCCCGGTGGCGGCCTTCCCATCGTCGCCACGCAACACAAGGCCCTCTTCGAGGCCGTGAGCTGGTTGGTTGAATCCTTCAAGGACGGTACGTCCAAGTCGGCCGTGAAGGACAGCCTCGCCTTCCTGGTGAACTACACCGTCGAGCACGTGCAGGCCGAGGGAAAGGTCATGAAGGACATGGGCTATCCGAAGCGCACCTCCCCCATGGCCGAACACGCCCAGCTGGTAGCAAAGGCCGGCGCGCTGCAGGAGGCGCTGGCGGGCGCCAGGGGCTCACATCCGGTCCAGCCCCTCCTTGCCCTGCATGACCTTCCATGGGATCAACTCGTAGTTGGCGAGACCCTGCTGGCAGAAGGGGTCCCCGGCCTGGAGTTCGTCCAGCGCCTGGAGCGGGTTCTCATCCGGGACGCGCACCAGCCACATGCCGCCGAAGCGGGGGTCCATGGGGCCGGAGGCCACGAGCACCCCCCGCCCTTGGAGGTCGCGCAGGTAGGCCCGGTGGGCTTCTGTGGCGGCTTCTACCTCCGGCAGCGGCCGACGGTAACGGACGATGATCATGGCGTACATGGGGCCTCCGGTTCGGGCCCAGCACACCATGGATGCAGCCGATTGGGAAGGCTCAGTCCCTGACGATGCGGGTCCCCACCGTGGCCGGGTCCTCCGTGGCCAGGGCCTCGGCGGTTGTGATCAGCACCTCGTCCCCGCCGCCATCCAGGAAGCCGAGGGCGCTCTCGATCTTGGGTCCCATGCTGCCGGGCGGGAACTGGCCCTCGGCCAGATGGCGCCGGGCCTCACTGGCCGTCAGGCGGTCGACCCAGCGTTGGGTAGGCTTGCCGAAGTCCAGCGCGACCTTGGCCACGCCGGTGAGAATGATGAACAGGTTGGCTTCGAGCTGGGTGGCCAGTAGGGCGCTCAGCCGGTCCTTGTCGATGACGGCCTCGACGCCCACCAGGAAGCCGCTGGCATCGCGAATCACCGGGATGCCGCCACCTCCGCCCGCAATGACGGAGTGACCTGCCCGCAGGAGGGTCTTGATGGCGTCGAGCTGGACGATCTCCAGGGGGTTGGGCGAGGGCACCACCTTGCGCCAGCCACGACCCGAGTCCTCCTTCATTTTCCAGCGCTTGCCCCGCATCAACTCCAGGGCCCGGAACTCCGGATAAAAGGGGCCCACGGGCTTGGTGGGGTCCTGGAAGCCCTTGTCCTCCTTGTCCACCACCACTTCGGTGAGGATCGAGGAGACTGGCGCATCCACCCCCAGGAACCGGAGGCGGTTGATGAGCATGCGCTCCAGCATGTAGCCCATGGAGCCCTGGGTCATGGCTCCACAGATGTCGAGGCTGTAGGGAGGCACCTGGCCCGAGGCCGACTCCTGCTGAATGAGCAGGTTGCCCACCTGGGGGCCGTTGCCATGCACCACACAGAGGGCATAGCCCTCCGCCACCACCTTGGCCAGCATCTCGGCCGTCTCGCGGGCATTCTCCAGCTGCTCCTCCTGGAGCCCGCGTTCCTTCTCTTTGAGCAACGCGTTACCGCCAATGGCGAGCAGTGCGATTTTTCGGGTCATGCCGATCCCCGCGAAACGAGGATCATACAGGGCGGAACCCGGGGATCAAAGGATCGTCGTCACAGTGCGCGGGGAAAGCGCATAGAACCCTTGTCATGGCCCGATTCCTTTTGCACCCTGTCAAGCAGAGAGGGAAGGCCATGGACCCACATCCGCCCCAGGAAACCTACGACGTCGAGGCCGCCAGCCGCCTCAGCCGCCTGGGTGCCTTCCTGGTGGATGCCCTCGTGGCCCTGGCCCCGCTCGCCGCCCTGGTGGCACTGATCCCCATGGCGCTCCTCAGCGGTCGCATGGGCTCCCTCCTGCTCTTCCTCCTGCTGGCGGGTGGGATCAGCCTGGCGGTGCTGATCACGCACATGGTGCTGCTGGTGCGGAACGGGCAGACCATCGGGAAGAAGGTCCTCGGCATTCGAATGATCACCAGCAGCGGCGACATCCCAAGCCTCTGGCGCGTCTTCTTCCTGCGCTGGCTCCCCTTCGCCCTCGCGGCCACCGCAGTGGAACTGGTCTTCCGGCGACGGGGGCTGGGCAACGTCATCTACCTGGTGGATGCCCTGCTCATCTTCCAGCCCACCCGCCGCTGCCTGCACGACCTGCTCGCCGATACCCACGTGATCAAGGCCTGAGGCCCGCTCAGGTCCCCCGCGTGGCCAGGGCATGCACCAGCAGGCGGTCCCGGTCCACCTGGTCGCCGATGCGGAACGTGGCCTCGCCCGCGTCCTGGAACCCGGCCTTGGCATAAAAGCGGATGGCGCGGGAATTCTGCTCCCATACCTGCAGCCACACGCCGTCGCGGCCAGTCGCGGCCGCCCAGGCGAGGACGCCTGCCATGAGGGCCTGGGCGCCGCCGGTGCCGTGGAGGGACGGGTCCACATAGAACCGGACCACCTCCAAGGGGCTGAGAAAGGGGAGCGTCGGTACCGCCGCCTCAGGGGCGCGCGGCTTCAGGTACGCGTACCCGAGAAGAGACCCCGCCTCGTCGATGACCAGCGTGACGCTCAAGGGATCGGCCAATTCCGCCGCCTGTTGCGTCGGCCCGAAGGTTTTGGCCAGGTGCAGGTCGATGTTGGAAGCCGGGATGAGGCCCGCATAGGTGGCGCGCCAAAGCCGTTCCCCCAGGCGCGCCAGGGCAGGGGCTTCGGTGGGAAGGGCAGGGCGGATGACCATGCCCTCAAGCTTACCGAAGGCCTGAAAACCCGCTACAATGCTCGTTTTGGCGAGCTTCCATGCACATCCAGGAACTGATTCTCCGCCTGCAGCGGTTCTGGGCCGATCGGGGCTGCCTTATCGGACAGCCCTACGACCTGGAGAAGGGCGCCGGCACCATGAACCCACTCACCTTCTTCGGGGCCCTGGGCGCCAAACCCTGGAACGTGGCCTATGTAGAACCCTCCCGCCGACCGGCGGACGGCCGCTACGGCGAGAACCCCTTCCGCGTCTACAAGCACCTCCAGTTCCAGGTGATCCTCAAACCCAGCCCCGCCAAGGTGCAGGACCTCTACATCGAGAGCCTCGAGGCCCTGGGCATCGACTTCTCCAAGCACGACCTGCGCTTCGAGGAGGACAACTGGGAATCGCCATCTCTCGGCGCCTGGGGTGTGGGCTGGCAGGTGGTGCTGGACGGCATGGAGATCAGCCAGTTCACCTACTTCCAGCAGGTGGGTGGCCTGGACTGCCGGCCCGTGAGTGCCGAGCTCACCTACGGCATCGAGCGCATCTGCATGTTCCTGGGGGGCTACGACAACATCTTCGACCTGGTGCACGGCGAGGTGAAGACGGACGACGGCGTGTTCCCGGTGACCTACGGCCAGATGCGCCAGCGCGAGGAGTTCGAGCTCAGCGCCTACAGCTTCGAGCACGCCGATCTGGACCTGCACCGCACCCTCTTCGGGGCCTTCGAGAAGGAGGGCTGGCGGCTGCTGAACGACCATGGCCACTTCCTCAGCGCCTACGAACAGGCGCTCAAGATGAGCCACACCTTCAATGTGCTGGACGCCCGTGGCGCCGTGAGCACCACCGAACGTCCAGGCATCATCAAGCGCGTGCGCGACCTGGCCAGCGCCTGTGCCAAGGCCTACCTGGCGCACGAGGAAGGGATTCCCGCACCTGCCGAAGCCGCCCAGGGAGGTGCCCAGTGAGCGCCACCCGCACCTTTCTGTTGGAGCTGCACTGCGAGGAAATCCCCGCGCGGTTCCTGAGGCCCCTCACCGAGGAGTTCGCGACCGCCTTCAGGGCCTGGGCGGAGGCCCGGAGCCTGGCCATCGGAGCCATCGAGACGTTCTACTCGCCCCGCAAGATCGCCTGGCGCGTGGGCGGCCTGCCGGAGGCCCAGGCCGACCAAACGGAGACCCAGGTGGGTCCACCCCAGCGCATGTGCGTGGACGAAGCCGGGAAACCCACCATCCAGGGCGAGAAATTCGCCGAGAAGTGGGGCGTGCCTTTTTCCGCCGTGCGCTTCGAACAGCCCGCCGGGAAGAAGGAACCCTGTGCGATGGTCACGGTCACCAAGCAGGGCCGGCCCACGGCGGACCTGCTGGGGGAAGCCCTGCCCGGGCTCATCGCCAGCCTGCACGTGCCCAAGGCCATGCGGTGGGGCAGGTCGGACTTCGCCTTCGTGCGACCCATCCGCAACCTCCTCTGCCTCTTCGGTGGGACTGTAGTGCCCATCACTGTGGATGGCGTGACCGCCACGAACGCCACCTGGGGCCATCGCCTGCACCACCGCCAGCACCCCGAGCCGATTCGGATCACTGCGCCCGAAGCCTACGAGGCCGCCCTCGAAGCCGCGGGTGTGGTCGTCAGCGTGGACCTGCGCCGCGCTCGCATCGCCCAGCAGCTGGATGCCCTGGCTACCGAGGTCGGGGGCCGTGTGGTGGCAGACGCCGAGCTGCTGGACACCTTGGCCGAGATCGTGGAGTTTCCGAAGATCGTGCGCGGTGACTTTCCGGCCAGTTTCCTGGAGCTGCCCAAGGAAGTGCTGGTCACCAGCCTTCGCGAGCACCAGAAGAGCTTCTGCATCGAAGGGCCGGATGGGGCTCTGCTGCCCTGCTTCCTCACCGCCGCCAACCGACCCGACGATCCTGCGGGCTTCGTCAAGGCGGGCAACGAGTGGGTGCTGAAGGCGCGGCTCTACGACGCCCGGTTCTTCTTCGCCGAGGATCGCAAATACCCCCTGTCGGATCGCCTTGAGAGGCTGCAGGCCCTCACCTTCCAGCGCGAACTGGGCAGCTACCACGCCAAGACCGGCCGGGTGGTGGCCATCGTGAAGGCCTTGGCCCCGCAACTCTCCGAGGACGAGGCCCACCTCAAGCGGGCCCTGGAAGCCGCGCGGATGGCCAAGTGCGACCTGCGAACCCTGATGGTGGGCGAGTTCCCGGAGCTGCAGGGCATCATGGGCGGCGAGTACTTGAAGCACGAAGGCGCTCACGAGGAAGTCTGGCAGGCCGTAAAGGAGCACTACCGGCCCGTGGGGGCGGATGACGCCATCCCCGCCACACCCCTGGGCTGCCTGCTCTCCCTCTGCGACAAGTTGGATACCGTGGTGGGCTGCTTCGCCGTAGGCCTCATCCCCAGCGGTTCGAAGGATCCCCTTGCCCTCCGCCGGGCCGGTCAGGGCATCATCCGCATTCTCTGGGAGCAGGGCTGGGCCTTCACGCCCACCGACCTCGTCTCCACCGCCCTGCGCATTGTCGGCGACAAGGCCACCAGGCCCGCTCCTGACACCACGGAAGCCCTCTTGGCCTTCTTCCGGGACCGCGTCGCCTACCAGCTGGAGCTGGCGGGCTATGCCGGGTCTGTTCGCCGCTCGGCCTTGGCCGCTGGTTGGGAGGACTTGGCGGATCTAAAGGCCCGCTGCGAGGCCCTCTCCGCCTTCGCCGAAGATGCCCGGTTCGCCTCCCTCGCCCAGAGCGCCAAGCGCATCGGCAACATCCTCAAGGACGAGGCCCCGGCGGAAACCCTGGACGTCGCGATCCTGCAGGACGCCTCCGAGAAGGTGCTGGCGGAGCGCTTGCATGGCATCGAGGCCGCCACCCACCCTGTGGTCCTCCTCACCGCCCTGGCCGACCTGGCGCAGCCCCTGGAGGGATTCTTCAACGCCGTCATGGTGAAGTGCGAAGACCTGGCCCTCCGCAACGCGCGCCTCAGCCTGCTCCACCGCTTGCGCCAGGCCTTCCTGCGCGTGGCGGATTTCAGCCTCTGGCAGTAGGAGCTCTTATGCACCACGAGCGCATCGCGATCATCGACTATGGCAGCCAGTACACCCGACTCATCACCCGGCGCCTGCGGGAGCTGGGGGCCTTCGGGCTGGTGCACGGCTCGGGGGCGACGGCCGCTGACATCGGCGGGGCCGACCTCAAGGGTGTGATCCTCTCCGGCGGGCCCAACTCGGTGCTGGAGCCCGGCGCGCCGGACCTGGACCCCGCCATCCTCGACCTGGGCGTGCCCATCCTGGGCATCTGCTATGGCCAGCAGCTCCTGGCCCGGAACCTGGGGGGCCAGCTGCATCGCTCCACCAGCAGGGAATACGGCAAGGCCGAGATCCAGGCCATGCCCGAGGGGTCGATGCTGTTCGAGGGGTTGCCCCACGCCCAGCAGGTGTGGATGAGCCACGGCGACCATGTGGAGGTGGCTCCTCCTGGCTTCCAGGTCACCGCCAAGACCCCCAGCGTGCCGGTGGCGGCCATGGAGGATGCCACGCGGGGCATCTTTGCCCTGCAGTTCCACCCGGAAGTGACGCACAGCGCCCAGGGCACGCCCCTCCTGCTTAACTTCCTCCGCCATTGCGGCATGGCCCTGGACTGGAATGCAGGCAACTTCATCGAGGAGAAGGTGAGGGCCATCCGCGCCCAGGTGGGCACCGGCACGGTGGTGTTGGGCCTCAGCGGCGGCGTGGACTCCAGCGTGGCGGCCCTGCTGCTGCACAAGGCCATCGGCAAGCAGCTGACCTGCGTCTTCGTGGACCACGGCCTCATGCGCAAGGATGAAATGAAGCAGGTGCAGGCCTACTTTGCGCCCTTCGAGCTGAATGTCATCTGGGTGGATGCGTCTGATGAGTTCCTCGGGGCCCTGGCAGGCGTCACGGATCCCGAGCAGAAGCGGAAGATCATCGGCGGCAGGTTCATCGAGGTCTTCGAGCGGGAGGCGGGCAAGGTGAAGGCCGACTTCCTGGGCCAGGGCACCACCTACCCCGACGTCATCGAGAGCAGCGGCATCGGCGGGGCCATCCTGGTGAAGTCCCACCACAATGTGGGCGGCCTGCCCGACCGCATGAGGCTGAAGTTGGTAGAGCCCCTCCGGGAGCTGTTCAAGGACGAGGTCCGCGCCACGGGCCTGGCGCTGGGGCTGCCCGAAGAGATGAACCAGCGGCATCCCTTCCCGGGGCCCGGCCTGGCCGTGCGCCTGCCGGGCGCCATCACCCGCGAGCGGGCCACCATCCTGCAGAACGCCGATGCCATCTTCCTCCAGGAACTGCGGGAGAGCGGCTGGTACGGCAAGACCAGCCAGGCCTTCGCCGTGCTGCTGCCGGTGCAGACCGTGGGCATCATGGGCGACGAGCGGACCTTCGAGTGGATGTGCGCCCTGCGGGCGGTGACGAGTGAAGATTTCATGACCGCCGACTGGGCGCGTCTGCCTCACGAGCTGCTGGACCGCATCGCCCAGCGCATCGTGCGCGAGGTGAAGGGCATCAACCGTGTGGTCTATGACATCACCAGCAAGCCCCCAGCGACCATTGAGTATGAGTAGGCGTGTCGCTCAGATCTCACGGCCGCACCTCCTGTGCGGCCGCCCTTCGGGCCGTCGCTACGCGCCGGTGGCCCTCCGCTCCTGCTGCGGGCTCATGACCGCTGACTGGGCCCGCCTGCCCCATGAGCTGCTGGACCGCATCGCCCAGCGCATCGTCCGCGAGGTGAAGGGCATCAACCGCGTAGTCTACGACATCACCTCGAAGCCGCCCGCCACCATTGAGTACGAGTAGTGGCCAAGCGCAACGAGCCTGTCCGGAAGTCGGTCAAGGACACCCTGGAAGATCTGCTGGCGGGGCACCGTGAGGCGGCCTTCAGCGGGCCCGAGTCGGCCCTGAAGTACCTGCGCCGCACCTTCGAAGCGCAGGCCAGCCTGCCCAACGCGGTCAAAGCCGTGGCCCACGACCTGACCGCCGAAGCCCAGGGACAGAGCGGCCAGTGGGAAGCCTGCGCCGAGTCGGTCCGCCAGGTGCTCAGCTACCTGCCGGATCTGGAAGCGGCCTTCCCCCATGAGTACCGTCGCATGCTGGAGGGTCTTTCCTGTTTCGAGCGGGGCATCCAGGCCCACAGCGAGCTGGGGGATTTTCACGCCGCCCTGGACCTCTGCGAGCGGGCCATGGCCCTGGGCCTCGGCGCCCACTACACCGCCAAGCGGGACTCCCTGGCTTGGGCGCGCTGAAGGATGCCATAGCTTGTAACAGCCAAGTCTTTCCATGTTTTTTCTGATTCTGCCATCATCTGGAAGTACAGCCTGCGACCGCAGGCAACGATGAGGTGGCGTCCGGAGAGGCGATGGCCGACGAGATCCAGGTGGTGCCCCAGCAGATCAGCATCCTCGTCGTGGACGACCTCCCGGTGGTGCGCCTCTCGCTGCAACGCATCCTCGCCAAGGCCGGCTACCGCGTCCGGGAGGCCGCGGACGTGCCCAGCGCCCTGGTGGTGCTGGCCGAAGACACCATCGACCTGATCCTCTGCGACATCCAGATGCCCGGAGCCTCGGGCCTGGAACTCGTGAACGCCATCCAGCCCCGCATCCCCGACACCTCCGTGATCATGGTCAGTTCGTTGGAGGATGCCGAGACGGCCATCGAGTGCCTGCAGCGCGGTGCCTTCGGCTACGTCCTCAAGCCCTTCCAGCCCCGCGAGATCCTAGTGCAGGTGAATGGGGCGCTCCGGCGGCGCATGCTCGAAATTTCGTTCCGGGACCGGGAAGCCCAGCTGGCCCAGAAGGTGCGGGAGCAGACCGTGGAAATCCGGAACTCCCGGGAGGAGATCGCCCTGCGGCTCATCACCGCCAGCGAGCATCGGGATCACGAGACGGGCAGCCATGTGCGGCGCATCGGCCTCTATGCCGCAGAACTGGCCCGCCTGCTCGGGTGGGAGGTCGAGCGGGTGGAGACCATCCAATCCGCCGCGCCCATGCACGACATCGGCAAGATCGGCGTGCCCGACGCCATCCTCCAGAAGCCCGGTGCCCTCACGGACGAGGAGTGGGTATCCATGCGGCGCCACACCACCATGGGCGCGACCATATTGAAAGGCTCCTCCGTTCCCTTCATCCAGATGGGGGCACGCATCGCCATCGGCCACCATGAGAAGTGGGATGGCTCGGGCTACCCGAAGGGCCTGGTGGGAGAGGCCATTCCCATCGAGGCGCGCATCACGGCGCTCGTGGATGTCTTCGATGCAGCCAGCAACCGCCGCCACTACAAGGCCTCTTGGCCAGAGGAGCAGGTCATCGACCTCATCCGGAAGGGCAGTGGCGCGCACTTCGACCCCCATCTGGTTGACACCTTCCTGGCCCATGTGCAGCGCTTCCGGAAGATCCTGACCGAACACCCGGATGAGGCGCCGGAGGAAGATCCTGGAATTTGAACCTGGGCTTCCGAATCAGCCCTCGGCCTGCAATGGCGCGATGAGGACCGGCCGGGGAGATTTCCGCAGCAGGGTTTCCGCCACGCTGCCCAGGCGCACCGCGCGGGACGCGGCCAGGCCGCCCCGGCCATGGGTGGTGACCACCACCAGGTCAGGCAGCTCCGCCTCCACGGTCTCCAGCAGGGCCATGGCAGGCCCGGACCCCGCCACGAGGCTCCGGGCTTTGACGCCGTCGTCGTGCAGGGTGGCTTCCACGCCCGCCAGGTAGCGGGTGATGGTGTCGTGGTAGCCCTCCGATTCCGAGCCCTCGGGTACGGAGAGCAGCGTCATGCGGCTGTCGAAGCGCTTGGCCAATGAAGCTGCCAGGGGGAGGATGTGCTCGGCCTCGGCGGAGCCGTCCAGCCCCACCAGCAGCTGGCCAAAGCCCGGCTGGCGGGAATGCCAGTCGCTGGCGTCGGTCATCATCAGCACGGGGACGTCCAGACCGGCGTTGAGCGCCTCGGTGAGCACCTCCGTCGGCGTAGCCGAAGACCACACCACCAGGTCGGCCTTCACGGCCTCCGCAGCGCGGGCCACCGCCTGGCCCGGCGTGGGAGCGGACTCCAGGTGGGTCGTGGCATCCAGGTCGTCGGCCGTCAGCTCCTCGTGGAGGGTGGAGAGATACTCCCCCATGTCGGGCCGGAGGCTGTCCTTCCGGGCCTCGGGGATGCCCGCCAGCACCAGGCGAGCGCCGTAGACCCGGGAGAGGCGGCGGGCGTAGCGCAGGGCCTGCTCACCCCCGATGGTCGAATCCAGGGGCGCCAGAATGGTCTTGAGGGAGACCGCCGCCGAGGGCATCGCCACGGGCAGGGACAGGTACTTCTGCTCGGAGAACAGGACGCCGAGGCGGTTCTCCACCGGGGTGGGTTCGCCGAGCCGACGCCGGATGTGCCCGAAGGCCCAGAAGAGGGCGGGGATCATGACGAAGTAGGTCCAGGCCCCCTCCTTGAAGCGCTCCACGAAGATGAGGCCCGTGGCCAGGGAGGTGAGGGCGGCCGCCAGGGCGGTGCCCACCAAGCCCAGCATAAGCACCCACCGACGCTCCAGGCGGAAGTGGCGGCCCAGTCGCTTGACGCTGGCCCACCCCGTGAGGCTGAGCAGAATGAACACGCCCACGGCGTAGACCGAGAGGTAGAGCTCCTCGTGGGTGCCCACCAGGAGGAAGCAGAGGCAGGCGATGGCCACTTCGAGCCACACCGGCTGGTCGGCCACATCGAAGCGGTTGCGCTGGCCAAGGGTGGCGGGGATATAGTGGCGGTAGCGCAGGCCGAGGGCCAGGTTCTGGAGGCCCTGGGCGCTGGCCGCACAGGCGGAGAGCAGCACGGCGATGCCCACCAGGCTGCCGAGGTAGGGCAGGGGCATGGGCAGCAGCCGGTCCATGGTCTGGGTGAACACCGAGGTGGACGCGTTGAAGGGGTTGGAGAGGTCAAGGATCGCGGGACCCACCACGAGCATAGTCAGACAGGTGGTGCCCATGATGATGAGGAGGCTGCGAAAGGCCATGCGGCTCTTCTCGCGGGGCGTGCCGTCGTAGGCGGCGACGAGGTTGGCGAAGATCTCGATGCCGGTCATGAGGGCCAGCAGCCGGGTGTAGCCCGCCAGGGTGAAGTGGAGGTTCGAGTGGTGGAACGCCGCGAAATCGAGGCGGGGCAAGTGGAATCCCCGCTTCCAGATGGTGGCGATGATCATGGCCCACAGCAGGAGGAGCACCGCCGCGGTGGCCGGTCCGAAGGCCCGGGCGGCCGCCCGGGGGCCGCGGTTGACCAGGAATCCGGTGAGGACGCTGAGGACGACCGCCACCAGCGAGCGGATGGGCACGCCCAGCAGGGCGCCGCCCAGGGCCGGGATGCGGTCGGCCAGGAAGGTGACCAGGGCGGCCATGCTCACCAGAAAGGTGAGGGTGTATTCCACGAAGGTGATCGCCGCGCTGAGCTTCACAGCCCAGGGGCCGAACTCCTCCTCATTGAGACCACTGCCGCCGCTGCCGTCGACCACCCAGACCATCACCAGGCGGTACATGAGCGAGACCATGACCACCGTGAGTACCACCAGCCAGATGGAAGCGCCCATGGTGATGGGGGCAACCCCTGCGCCCACGATCAGCGCGAGGAAGGGGCCGAAGACGTAGAGGGGTGAGGTGGCGGGATCGCCGCCACCCGCCAGGGCACCCTGCAGGGCACCCTTGAGCTTGTGGGAGACATGGGCCATGGCGTTCCTTTGGGTGCGGGGGAGCCTCCAGCATAGGATGCCCGGCGGCGGTTGTCGGCACCGTCAAGCCTGGAAATCGGTTCACAGCGCGAATGGATCTTCATTGCCAAACTGCTGAGGTGGAAGCAAGATGCCAACCAGCACCCGATGGAGATGTCGATGCGCTTCACCCACAAGCCGATCCTCTTGGCCCTCTGCCTGGTCGTGATGGGCCCGTGGGGTGTCCTCGCGGCCCAGGGCAAGCCGGCTAAGGCAACGGCGCTTCCGGTTCCCGCTGCCACGGCCCCGGCACACCCTCAAGGGACCGCCGTCCGGTTTCATGATCAGGATCTGTTCGTCATCCAGGTGGGCCTCGGGGCCTTCTCGGCCCAGGACCGTGCAAACGCCGTGATCGAGCGTCTGGAGGACCTGGAGCGCAATCCCTTCCAGGCCATTCCTCCCCTGAAGGCCCAGGAGGACGGCAACAACACCGAAGTGCTTGCGGGGGACCGGATCCTGTTCACCATCACCGAGGCCGATGCTACCGCAGCGGGTGCCACGCGGGCGGACCTGGCGCAGGCCCGGCTGACTGCCCTCCAGTCGCTGCTCGACCAGCGGGGGCCCTGGAACCGCGTCAAGTCGGTCCTCATTGGGCTGTTGCTGACCCTCCTCGTGTCCCTCGGCGCCTACATCGCCTACCGGTTGGTCACCCGCTTCTTCCGGATGGCCCGGCAGCGGATCGAGGCTTCCCTGGTGGACAAGATCGCCAGGTTGAAGTTCCAGGACTTCGAGCTGCTGAGCCGGGAGCGGGCCCAGGGCCTTCTGGCCTTTCTCGCCCGGGCGCTGGAGACCGCTGTGCTCCTGGTGCTGGGCTACATCTACCTCAGCATCGTCTTCAGCCTCTTCCCCTGGACCCGGGGCCTGGCCCACCAACTGCTGCAGTTCCTGCTGACGCCCCTCCTGGCGACCGGCAAGGCGATCCTCGCCTACCTGCCCAACCTCTTCTTCCTGGCGGTCATCGTCATCGGTACGCGCTACACCCTCAAGTTCATCGCCATGGTCTTCGGCGCCATCACCGATGGGAAACTGCGGTTCGCGTCGTTCCATCCGGACTGGGCCGACCCGACCTTGAAGCTGGTGCGGATCCTGGTGGTGGCCTTCGCCCTGGTGCTGGCCTTCCCCTATCTGCCGGGCTCCAACTCCGAGGCTTTCAAGGGGGTCAGCCTCTTCGTGGGCGTCCTGTTCAGCCTGGGCTCCTCCACGGCCATGGGCAACCTCGTGGCGGGGGTGATGATCACCTACATGCGGCCCTTCAAGGTGGGGGATCGCATCAAGATCGGGGACACGGTGGGTGACGTCATGGAGCGCACCGCCCTGGTGACCCGGGTCCGGACCATCAAAAACGTGGACGTCAATGTTCCGAACGCCACGGTCCTCGGCAGCGAGATCCACAACTTCAGCACCTGCGCCCAGGAACCCGGGCTGATCCTGCACACCACGGTGACCATCGGCTACGACGCCCCCTGGCGCACGGTCCACGAGCTGTTGATCCAAGCTGCCCTGGCGACGGAGGGCATCCTGGAGTCGCCCAGGCCCTTCGTCCTCCAGACCAGCCTCGACGACTTCTACGTGTCCTACCAGATCAACGCCTTCACCAATGAGCCGAACCGGATGGCCGTCATCTACTCGGGGCTGCACAGCAACATCCAGGAAAAGTTCAATGAAGGTGGGGTCGAGATCCTGAGCCCGCACTACCGGGCGGAGCGCGACGGCAACCAAGTGACCATCCCCGCCTCCTACCTGCCGGCCGACTACCAGGCCCCGGCCTTCCTCTTCAAGCAGGTGGGCAAGGACACGCAATGAGCTCCCGGCGCAGGCCCTAGGAGGAAGCCATGGACGCCCTGCTGCAATGGTTCCGAGCCTGGATGGCCCACCCGTCGGTGCGCCGCATGCTCATTGGCATCCTGGGCATCCTGCTGGTGCAGGCCGTGGTCTACTTCCTGAAGCGGGCGGTGGGGCCGCGCATCAAGGATCCCAACTCCCGCTATCGCATCCGCAAGGGGCTGCAGTTCCTGGGCTATGGAGCCATGGCCCTGCAGGTGAGCATCCTCTACCGCGAGCAGCTTGGCGGGCTCACGGTGGTCCTCGGCGTGGCAGGGGCGGGCATCGCCTTCGCCCTGCAGGAGGTCATCGCCAGCGTGGCGGGCTGGGCCGCGATTTCCTTCGGTGGGTTCTTCGAAGTGGGCGACCGGGTGCAGCTGGGTGGTATCAAGGGGGATGTGATCGATATCGGCATCCTGCGCACCACCCTCATGGAACTGGGGCAGTGGGTGGACGGGGATCTCTACAACGGTCGCATCGTTCGCGTGGCCAATAGCTTTCTGTTCAAGGAGCCGGTCTTCAACTACAGCGGCGATTTTCCCTTCCTCTGGGACGAGCTCAAGGTGCCCGTGAAGTACGGCTGCGACCACCGCCTGGCCCGGAGGGTGCTCCAGGAGGTGGCCGAGGGGGTGGTGGGTGACTTCGCCCAGCGGGCCGAGGTCTCCTGGAAAGAGGTGGCACACAAATACCGCGTGGAGGACGCCCGCATCGGCCCCATGGTCTCCCTGGTGGCCAACGACAACTGGATGGAGTTCACGCTGCGCTATCCCGTCGACTTCAAGGCCCGACGAATCACCAAGGACCGCCTCTTCGAGGGCATCCTCGACCGCTTCAGCGCGCAGCCGGAAGCCCTGCAGCTGGCGTCGGCCACCTTCCAGCTGGTGGAGGCGCCGCCCCTGCGGGTGCGGGTGGAGGCGGGAGGCGCGTCATGATCCTTGGCCTGCTGGATCCCCGGGTACCCGCCTGGTGGGAGGGGCTGGGCTCCTTCTCACCATCCCGTCTGCTCGCCCTGACCGCAGCCCTCATCCTGCTGGTGGTGGTCACCAAGGTGCTCCGGCGCTGGCTGGTGGATCACATCCTCACGCGGATGGGGGTGGAGCGAGGCGTTGGGCAGGCCGTGGGCACCATGGGCCGCTACGTGGTCATCGCCGTGGGCACCCTGCTCATCCTGCGGGTTGGCGGGTTCGACCTGGGCTCCCTGGCGGTCCTGGCCGGTGCCTTCAGCCTCGGCGTGGGCTTCGGCCTCCAGACCATCATCCACAACTTCGTCTCCGGCCTGATCATCCTGATGGAACGCCCCATCAAGGAAGGAGATCGCATCGCGCTCCACGGGGTAACAGGGACTGTCGCCCGCATCTCGATCCGTTCCACCCTGGTGGTGACCAACGAGAACATCGATTACGTCATCCCGAACTCGGAGCTCATCAGTGGCGTGGTCATCAACTGGACCCAGTCGGACCGCTCCGTGCGGTTCTCGATTCCCGTGGGTGTGTCCTACGAGGCAGAGCCCACGGAGGTGAAGGCAGCCCTGCTGGCGGTGGCCGAGGGGCATCAGGGTGTCCTGAAGGTCCCGGCTCCGGACGTGCTGTTCACGGGTTTCGGTGACAGCGCCATGAATTTTGAGTTGCGGGTCTGGACGCAAGATTTCACGGATCGTCCCGGCGTCCTGCAGAGCGACCTGAACTTCGCCATCCACCGGCGGTTCCGGGAGACGGGCATCGAGATCCCCTTCCCGCAGCGGGTGGTGCACCTCAAAGGCACCGGGTCACAGGGAGCCGGGGATCTCGGGTAACCTGCCGGTAAGACCCCCTTCGCCGAGATTCCATGTCGACCCCTCTGCTCATCGCCGCCTGTGGTGCCCTCTTCTTCATCGGGCACCTGCTCGAGGCGCTGTTCCGGAAGTACCGCATCCCGGACGTACTGCCCCTCATCGTCCTCGGGTACCTGATCGGGCCTGTGTTCGGCCTGATCGAAGCCAAGGGCGTCACGGCCCTGGAGCATGTCTTCGGCCACCTGGCCCTGATCGTCATCCTGTTCCACGGGGGCATGGACCTCCGGCTGTCCACCCTGCGCTCCCATGGCTGGGCGGCCCTCCGGGTGTCCTGGCAGATGCTGGCCATCAACACCGTGGCCGTGGCCCTCCTGGTGCACTGGGTCTTTGGGCAGTCCTGGCCCCTCAGCTCACTTTTGGGGCTCATCCTCTCCCCCCTGGCCGCCACCGTCGCCATTCCCATGCTGGAGCACCTGCCCTTCTCGAAATCCACCAGCTCGATCCTTACCCTGGAATCCGCCGTGGGGGACGTGGTGACCGTCGTGGGCGTGATCACCCTCACCAAGGCCCTGAGCGGTGGGGGCACCTTCGGTGCAGCCCCCTTCCGATTCGTCTTCTCCCTGGCCGGGGCGGCCGTGGTGGGGTTGGCCGCGGCGGTCGTCTGGTCGCTGATCCTCCGTCGGGTGCAGCGCCAGGCCAAGACCTCCTTCTCCACCGAAGCGCTGCTGCTGGTGGTGGCCGGTGGCCTCGAGTGGGCCGGGCTCTCCGGGGCCATTGGCGCCCTTGCCTTCGGCATCGGCCTGCGCAACCTGGACGCGCTGCCCGCGCCGCTGGTCGAGCGGCTGAAACTGGCTCCCCAGGGCCTCTCCCAGGTGGAGCTGGATGTGCTGTCGGAGGCCGTCTTCATCCTGAAGGTCTTCTTCTTCTTCTACCTGGGGACGCTCCTCCGCATCGAGCGGCTGGAGCCCATCGTCGCGGGGATCCTCATCAGCCTCGTGCTGCTGCTCATCCGCCAGATTTACAGCCGGAAGGCCGTGCCGGCCGTGTCCATCCCCTGGGAAGCCGGGCTGATGGGGTGGATGATCCCCAAGGGCTTGGCCTCCGCCGTGCTGGCCTCCCTGCCTGCGGAGAAGGGCATTGCCGGAGCCCTCTGGATTCGCGAAGTGGCCATCACCGTCATCCCGGTCACGATTCTCATCACGGCGCTGGGGGTCCTGATCAACCGCAAGCGCATTCCCAGTTCGGCCCAGGCGGAGCCCGACCCGGTTTCCGGGGCCGGAGGCGTGCGGCTCGGGGTGTAGCCTGGGGTTTCGGAGGCTTCCATGCGACTCGATGACTACCGGACCCTCGGCCGCTCAGGGCTTCGCGTCAGCCCGCTGTGCCTGGGCACCATGACCTTCGGCACCGACTGGGGGTGGGGGGCCGAGGTGGGTGAGAGCCGGGCCATGCTGGACCGGTATTTCGAGGCTGGTGGCAACTTCCTGGATACCGCAAACATTTACACGAAGGGCCATAGCGAGGCCATCCTGGGCGATTACCTGGTGGACCGGGGGCTCCGGGACCGAGCGGTGCTGGCCACCAAGTTCTGCGGCAGCCTCCACCGGGGTGATCCCAATGCAGGCGGCGCGGGCCGCAAGGCCATCCAGCAGCAGCTGGAACAGAGCCTCCGCCGCCTGCGGACCGAGGTCATCGACCTCTACTGGATGCATTTTGATGATCCCCATACCCCCCTGGACGAGACGCTGCGGGCGCTGGACGACCTGGTGCGGGCAGGGAAGATCCGGTACGTCGGGGTGTCCGACACTCCCGCCTGGAAGGTGGCCCAGGGCCAGGTGGAGTCCCGCTTCCGGGGCTGGGCACCCTTCGTGGCCCTGCAGATCGAATACTCCCTCATCGAGCGCACGGTCGAGCACGATCTGCTGCCCATGGCCCAGGACCTGGGCCTGGGCGTGACGCCCTGGTCGCCACTGAAGGGAGGGCTGCTCACCGGGAAGTACGGACGGAACCGCCAACCCCAGGGGGAAGGGCGCCATGTGCCCGGCGTCTCCAAGAGCCTGACGGACCGGAACTACGACATCATCGAAGTCGCCGAGGCCGTGGCCGCTGAATTGGGGACGGGCGTGGCCCAGGTGGCCCTGGCCTGGGTGCTGGCCCGGCCGGGGGTGGCGAGCCCCATTCTGGGGGCCCGCACCCTCCTCCAGCTCGAGGCCAACCTCCAGGCACTTGCCGTGGAGCTTCCGGCAGAGCACCGGGCACGGCTCGATGCCGCCAGCGCGCCGACCCCGGTCTTTCCCCACGGATTCCTGGCGAACACCCGGCACGTGATGCAGAGCGGCGCCACAATCAACGGCGTGGCTTCCGAGCCCTGGCCCCTGGCGCCGGCCACGGATCCGGAGCGCTGGTAGGGGCAGCCGTCCAGAGACGGAACGAAGGGGGAACCACGGGGTGCGGTTCCCCCTTCGCCTGGCGCCTGCTCGGGGGGGGATCAGGCTTCGATCGGCTTGGAGGCGGGTGCCTCCGGGACCTTGCGCCCCGTGGAGATGGTGAATTCCCCCAGCATCATGGGAACGGCGGCCTTGAGCATGACGGTGAAGGCCAGGAAGCCGATGGCGAAAATGCCTGCGGCGACGGCGATCTCGGTGAAGGAGGGGGTGTAGACATAGATCTCACCCAGGGCATCCGGGGTCAGGCCGGGGATGATCAGCCCCATGCCCTTCTCGATGTAGACGCTGGCGTAGATGAGCACACAGCCGACATTCAAGGTGATCCAGTTGGTGCGCGTCCGGGGTACCAGGAACAGGATGAAGGCCACGAAGCCGCAGATGATCGAGGCCCAGGCGAAGGGCACCAGGGTGTTGTGCCCCTTGAGGCCGAAGAGCAGATACTGGAAATACACCATGTGTTCGGTGCCGGAATAGAGCTCCTTGAAGGCCTCGGCCGCCGTCAGGAAGAGGTTGAACCCCATGGTGTAGGCCATGAGTTCGGCGATCTTGAAGATGGCTTCGTCCTTGATGCTCAGCTTTGTCGTCTTCCGCAGCACCTGCAGGAGGATGAGCAGGATGGCCGGCCCCGAGCAGAAGGCCGAGGCCAGGAAGCGGGGGGCGAGGATGGCGGAATTCCAGAAGGGGCGCGCCGCCAGGCCGTTGTAGAGGTAGGCGGTGACGGTGTGGATGCTGACCGCCATGGGAATGGAGAGCAGCACCAGCGGCAGGACGATCTTCTTCACGTAGTGCCGCTCGGTATAGGCGCAGAACAGCAGGTAGGTCACCACGAAGTAGTTCAGCAGCAGGTAGGCGTTCAGCACCAGCACGTCCCAGGCCAGCATGGACTGGGGCCAGTTGAGCTTGCCCACGAAGGGCATGATGTGCCAGAACCGGTCGGGGCGGCCGATGTCCACCATGACGAAGCCCAGGCACATGATCAGGGCGCTGATGGCCAGCATCTCGCCCAGGATGGTGATCTCCTTGATGGGCTCCCAGTCGTAGACGTAGGCGGGAATCACCAGCATGATGGCCGCCGCGGCGACGCCCACCAGAAAGGTGAAGTTGCCGATGTAGAAGCCCCACGACACCTGGTCGCGCATGCGGGTGACGATGAGACCGTCGTGGAGCTGCCCGATGTAGGCGAAACCCCCGATGGCGATGAGAACCAGCAGGAAGGCGACCCAGGCGTAGTAGTAGCGGCTGCCGGTGGTGACGAGGCGGAAGGTGTCGGTGATGAACCTTGAGAAGTTCCTGAGCATGTCCATGGCCTCACACCCCGTAGAAGTAGAAGAAGTTGGGTTGGGTGTTCAGGTCTTCCTTGAGCTTGAAGACGCGCTTGTTTTCGAGGATGTAGCGGATCTCGCTGGTCTTGTCGAGGAGGTTGCCGAACTTGCGGGAGCCGGTGGGGCAGATCTCGACGCAGGCTGGGTAGAGCCCCTTGCGGGTGCGCTGCACACAGAAGGTGCACTTCTCAACCACCCCCTTCGGCCGTGGCCGGTTGCCCAGGTAGTGGGTCTCGGGGTTCACATCCTTGGCGTCGATGTGCGGCTCACCCCAGTTGAAGTGGCGGGCGCCGTAGGGGCAGGCGGCCATGCAGTAGCGGCAGCCGATGCACCAGTTGTAGTCCACCACCACGATGCCGTCCTTCTCGCGCCAGGTGGCGCCCACGGGGCAGACCTTCACGCAGGGGGGCTTCTTGCACTGCTGGCACTGCACCGGCATGTAGAAGTGGCCCTCCTGGGGTACCTCTTCCGGGTTGTAGTACTGCTCCGCGTGCTGCAGGTTGACGCCTTCCTCCTTGTCCAGCTGCAGCACCCGGATCCACTGGATTTCGGGATCTCGCGACTGGTTGTTCTCATGGACGCAGGCGTGCACGCAGCGGCGGCAGCCGATGCAGCGGCTCAGGTCGAGGGCATAGCCGAAGATGACGCCCGGCATCGCCGGCGTATTGGCGACCTTCACGTCCTTGCCGTACTTCGCCTTGTATTCCTTCTCCAGCCGCTCGATGACGGTGAGGACTTCCTCCTTGGAGAGTTCCCGGAAGTTGTGCTGGAGGAACTCCTCCTTGCTGAGGGTGCCGCAGCCGGTGAGCGCGGTGGCCACTGCCGCGACGGCGGTGCCGAGGAACTCGCGGCGGGTGCCGCAGAGGCCCGACTCGGTCGGTACGGCTTCGGGAGCGCCGTTGGTTTTCAGGTCCGTCATCGGGCACCCCCTTTCCAGGCCTGGATGTTCTCGGGCCGCGTGGGCGGCGGCATGGGCTTCAGCGGTTTGAAGTGAGGCGAGTGGGGGTTGTGGCAGTTGACACAGAGGAGGTACTGCTTCTGGCCATTCCAGCTGCCGGTGCGCTTGCCGTGGATGCCGACGCGCCAGTCCCGAAGCTTGTCGCCATGGCACTGACCGCAGAGCAGGTAGGAGGCCTCGAAGCTGACGCGCTGGCCGCTGGCAAGGTGCAGCTGGTCCCGATCCTGGGCGTCATGGCAATCCAGGCACCAACGGGTGGCGGGCCCGTGATGGAGTTCGATGTCCCCGTGCATGTCCACGAGCTGGCGGGGGTGGGTGTTGACCTTCATCGACTTGCCGTCGTGGCACCCGGTGCAGGGGAAGATGCCCTCGGAGAAGGGCGGCTTGGGCACCTGGATGCCTTCCTGGACCGCGGGCTCGGCCTTCGCCTCGGGGGGCGTCGCCTGCACGGGAAGCCCCGCCAGCGCCGCAGCAAGCGCGAGCCATTGGATCGGGCGCATGGTCATGAATTCACCTCCGGGTGGGAAGCCTTCGGGTCAGCGCCGCCCTCAGGGGCGGCGAGGGTCTTCAAGAGGCGTGGCGCAATCATCAGCGTCGCCCCGTAGCACATGAAGCCGAGGAACAGGGTGAGGGGCCGCCCCACCGCCAGGTCCTCGAAGAGGAATTTGAGGGCGGCGACGATGAGGAGGGGATATACCAGCCAGCGCAGGGCCAAGGCCGGCACCTTCCGGCTGAACCAGGCCAGGAGGATCGCCAGGCTGGACAGGACGGCGGTGCGCACGGCGGCCAGAACCCCGACATCCGGCTTGCCTGCTGCGGCCGCGCCGCAGCACGTCTGGATGAACAGTGCGCCAACGCCACCCAGGGTGGCCGCGCCCAGGAGCAGGACATAGGGGCGGACCGTCGCGGTCAGTTCCAGGGAAGGTTGACGGGCCAGGAAGGCCACCAGCGTCATGCCCAGGAGGGCCAGGCTGAGGTGGCCCGACAGCGCCAGCGGTGCGGGCAGTCCGGCCGGGGCCAGGAAGGCCCGGAAGGTCCACAGGGCCAGCCCGGAAGCCATGGTGGCCGCCAGCAGGTAGAGCCCGCTCTGGAAGATCAGGGTGGCGCGGCGCTGGGTGAGGCCCAGGACCATGGTCCCAAAGCCCAGGGCACCTGCCAGGGGGCCGAAGACCGGCAGCGGCAGCACCACCCAGGTGCCCAACAAAAGGAACACCAGACCAAGAAACGTGAAGAACCGGAAGTTGGGGCGGAGGTCAGCCTCGTCCTGGACGAATCGGAGGGCGGCAGCGTAGCTGGCGAGGCCCGCCAGCAGGGCGCCGGTTCCCAGGAGTGCCACGCCGGTGTTCGTAACCAGTCCGATGCGCAGGGCCCCGCCGAAGCCGGCCAGCAGGACCAGGGTGGTCTGGACGGCCTCGAAGGTGTTCACCACCCGCCGCCGCTGCAACATGCGCAAGGCAAAACTGCCGAGGTAGACCCCCACCAGGGCCACGGCGAAGCCCATGGCCCTGCCGGGCGGAAGCCCACGGTAGGCCTCGGGAGGGCCCCCTGGCCAGGCGACGAGGGTGGCCAGGATGACCACGGCGAGGTCGGCGGACAGGGCCATGGGCCAGCGCAGGCCATGCCAGCGGCGACCGTAGGTGAGCCAGAGGGACCCCACGCCAAGCAGGAGGAACACGGCCAGGAAAGGCTCGATGGACTGCCTGGCGGCCATGACCGCGAAGCAGGCACCCACCGACGCCAGCGCCGCAGTCCAGGCGATGGCCTGCAGGTCCCGACGCCAGGCCACAAAGGCGTGGAGGCAGGTCACGGCGAAGAGGAGGAAGGCGGCCAGTCCTGGCGCAAGGATGTCGAACCGGGCGGTGGATTCGACGATCAGCGGATAGGTGATCAGGATCGAGGCCAGGGCGTGGAAGGCCGCATCCAGGGGGTTCTTGGCCCGCAGGCTCAACAGGGTCCAGGTGAGGGCGTAGGCGAGGCCCAGCGTCACGCCCCAGCCGCCGCGGATCGTCCCCGCATCCACCAGGGCCCGGATGAAGGTGGCCCCGCCGAGGATGAGGCAGGTACGGCCGATGAGTCCGATCAGGCGGACCGGGTGGGGAATGACTTCGGTGGGGGGCGCCGGCGCTGGGCGCGGGACCGGGTTGGGAGCGGGAGGTGTGGCCGGGGCGGTGCCCTCCAGGGCGTCGATCCGTTGCTCGAGGCGGAGGACCAGGTCTGCCAGGTTTGCCAGGCGGCGTTCCAGCACACCCAGGGCTTCCGCCGGGGCGGGCTGGGGCGAGGGAAGGTCGGCCGTGGACATGGGGGAAACCTCAAGCGAGGCGGGAACCTGTTTGGCGGGAAAGGTGGTCCCATGCCACGCCCAAGGGATGGAGGCGTCAAGCGAATTAAGTCCATTCCAAATGACGCATAAAGAAAACAATGAATCATGTTAGGACATGGTTGACCCCGGGGTCCCCGAAGCCATCAGGAGCCCTTCTGAAAAAAGCGGCCAGTCCAGCGGAAGCTGTCCCGACGACCCATTGATGTCATGTGCGCTGCGTCACAGGCTGGGCGGGCCTCCGAGGCCTCTGGGAGCGCAGCTCGCGGGCACCCTGAGGAAGGTGATGACAGGTCCCGCTCAGGTAGGGTGGGCCACTCCTAATGGCCGTTCCTGGTCGGCCTTCAGCGCCAGGTCGGTGGGTGCTTGCCAAGGGCCGCCAGCACCTCCTCGGCAGCCCGCAGGCCGTGGTCCTGGGCCTCCTCGAACAGCGCCAGCCCGCTCAGCTCGGTATGGGCGAAGTGAATGCCCTGGAAGGGCCTGGCCAACGCCATCACCTCCGGATCCCACATCAGCCCAGGGGTGGGCCGGACCATGGCGTGCCCCCAGCGCATCACGTCGAGCCGCGAGATGAGGCCTTCCAGGTCGGGGTGGGCGGGCCGCAGATCCTCCAGCACCATGCGGGCGCAGGCCGGCCAGTCGAGGCTGTGCAGCCGGGCCCGCTCGGCCTCGGCGTCGGGCCCGGTGAAGGGGCGGTACCAGGTCCACACCGTGGGGCCGTGGTCGCGGAGGCTCTGGTGGGTGGCCACCACGTAGCCGAGGGCTTCGCTGTCCCGGGGCACGTTGTCCCAGGCCAGGGGGAAACCCGATTCCCGGGGCCGCGCCCGCAGGGTGAGGTTGGCCACCATCCACGGGGCATTGTGAAGGCGGGCCTGGGCGGGCCGCTCACCGGCCAGACCCTCCACCACATGCTTGGCCACGTGCTGGGGACCGGCGAAGATCACCCGCTGGGCCCGCCAGCCCAGGCGCCGCTCGTGCACGCTGTCCCAGGCTGTGACCTGAATGGAACCCGCCTCCGCGCGGATGGAGGTCGCCGCCACGCCGCAGCGCAGGCGTTCCCCGCAGGCCTTTCGCAGGTGGTCCACCAGAAACCCGTTGCCCTGGGGCCAGGTGAGCAGGGGCCGGGAGTCCTCTCCGGGGCCCTGCTTCCGGGCGGCGAAGTAGAAGAGGCCAGCCCAGGCGCTGGTGCTGTCCAGCCGGGCACCGTAGTCATCCCGGCAGGCGTAGTCCAGCAGCCAGCGCAGGCGGGGCGAGGTGAAGCCGCGCTGATCCAGCCAGGTGGCGAAGGAGAGGCCATCCAGGGCCCGGGGTTCCGCGGCGTCCGAGCAGCGGGACCTCGGGATGCTAAAGGCCGGCCGGCCCCGGGCATCGCGGAAGGCGGCCCAGCGATCCACCTCGCGGAAGAAGGCGTGGTATTGCCGTTCATCGTCGAGGCTGGCCCCGGCCCGCAGGTAGAGCCCCTCCCACCATTGCCCGTAGGCGAAGAGGCGCTCCTCCGGGGCCCGCACCGTGGCCTCCTCGGCGAACACCGGATCGCCCTTCGCATCGAACCCTTCCAAGACCCCACATTCCTTCAGCAGGCGCAGCACCGCGTGGTTGCCCCGATCCGGCACCGGCAGGTAGTGGGCGGCCCAGGGATAGGGGCTCACGTGGTTCCGACCGGAACGCGAGGTGCCACCGGGTTCCAGCTCCAGCTCGAGCACCTGGAAGTCCTCGAGGCCCGCACCGGCCAGGCGCCAGGCAGCGCTGAGGCCCGCCACCCCGCCGCCCACCACCAGGGTGGTCACCGGCTCGAAGTGCTCTGGATCGGGGAAGGCGCCCCCGCGCAGCCAGTGGCCCAGCGCCAGGTTCGGGCCCGCCAGCTCGCCCGTGAAGGGGAACTCGGGCTTGCGGCGGCAAGCGAGGGGGAGGGCCGCGGCCGCCGAAGCGGCGAGAAACGCCCGGCGGTTCACGACCAGCGCCTCCACTCCCGGGTGTAGAGGTGAACCAGTACTTGGTTGTCGAGGCGGTTCACTTCCACCGGGACGCGGTCCATGTCCTTCGGGAAGGCGAACATCGCGGCGGTGGCCGCGTCCGACAGGTGGCGCAGTCCCGGCAGCACCTGGGTGGGGATGCTGAAGTCGTGTTTTGAGGCGAGCACAAACCCCCACACGCCAAAGGAGGGTACGGCCAGGTGGTAGGGGTGCACCTTCAACCCCGCTGCCTCCATGGTGGTGGCGATGCACCAGAAGGACTGCCGGGCCATGAGCGGCGAGGTGCTCTGCACGGCGACCATGGCGTCGTCGGTGAGCCGGCGCATGAGCAGGCGGTAGAAGCGGGAGGTGTAGAGCTTGCCCAGGGCGTAGGTGTTGGGATCGGGGAAATCCACGATGGCCAGGTCGAAGGGCGCCGCCGGGGTCTCCTGCAGCCACACCATGGCGTCGGCGTTCACAACTTTCACGCGGGGATCCTCCAGGGCCGCGCCGTTCAGCTGCCGCACCATGGGCTGGTGGCGGGCGAGGTCGGTCATGGCTGGATCGAGATCCACCAGCACTACCTCCTGCACCGAAACATGCTTCAGCACCTCGCGAACGGCCAGCCCGTCGCCCCCTCCGCAGATGAGCACCCGGCGGGCGCCAGGCTTGACTGCGAAGGCAGGGTGGACGAGGGCCTCGTGGTACCGGTACTCGTCGGCCGAGGAGAACTGCAGGTTGCCGTTGAGGAAGAGCTGGAAGCTGCCGCGCCCGCGGGTGAGCACGATGCGCTGGTAGGGGCTGTCCTTGGCGTAGACGATCTCGTCCGCGAAGATCTCCTCCTCCACGGCCAGGGTGAACCTGCCCGCGAAGGCCAGTCCCACCGCCAGGAGGGCAAGCACCGCGAAGCAGCGCAGGCGGAGCATCCGCGTGGGGCCGAGTTGGGACTTCAGCAGGTGGGTGGACCAGAGGCCTACCGCCGCGTTGAGCAGGCCGAAGAGCAGGCTGGTGCGGACCAGGCCCAGCTTGGGCATCAGGAGCAGCGGGAAGAGCAGGGAGGCGAACAGGGCACCGATGTA
Source organism: uncultured Acidobacteriota bacterium (assembly GCA_963740385.1). GTDB lineage: Bacteria > Acidobacteriota > Holophagae > Holophagales > Holophagaceae > Geothrix. The sequence continues at coordinate 345,951 of CAVUDX010000002.1, read as the reverse complement.
GTCGAGGGTGAGCACGCCCGCCACCAGGTCCTTGAACTGCACCTGGTCCTTGAGGATCCGCATGAGGATGGGGATCTCCAGGCCCACCAGGGTGCCGACGGTCATCACCACCCCGTAGAGGACGACCTGGAAGGCATGGGTGTGGGCGAAGGCCTGGAAGAGGATGGGAGCGGAGAAGCCGCCCACCAGGGCCACGGCCAGCTCCAGGTCGACGAAGCGGCGGGCCAGCCCGCGCTGGAGGAACTTCGAGAGCCAGGAGCCTAGCCCCATGGCGCTGAGGTACACCCCGATCACAATGGAGAACTGGGTGACCGAGTCCCCCAGCAGGTAGCTCGACAGCGTGCCCGCCACCAGCTCGTAGATGAGCCCGCAGCTGGCGATGAGCAGGACGCTGAGGAAGAGGAGAGGTGCCTTCAGCGTGGGCTGGACTTGATCATCCATGAATCGCGGCGGCGATGATGAGGCTGATGCCCAGTATCAGGCTGCCGAGCACGATGCCCAGGGCGATGTTCTGGTCGTCCTCCATTTCCTTGCGCAGGGAGAAGGGCAGCACCTTCACCAGCACCAGCCAGACCAGCCCCAGGATGCCCAGGCCCAGCAGGGAGAAAACGGCGGCGACGAGGAGCTGGTTCAGCATCTGGGTCGTGGTCATCACTTGCCTCCGTGGAAACCGTTGTTGTGCAGGAAGGTGCGATAGGCGCCCGGGGTCTGGCGGACGCTGGGAGGGAGGTCCGCGCGGCGGCGCTGGCCGAAGAACTCGCGGCCGAAGATGCCGTTGGCGACCATCAGGCTGAAGCCGCCTCCGAGAAAGAGCAGATAGAGGATGCGCATCAGTCGTCATCTCCACTGGAAACGGTGCGGGGAGCGTACATGCTCTCCTGCCACCGGCGGCTTTCGAAGGCCATCACGCGGAACACCATGAACAGGGGCACGCTCAGGATGGCCAGCAGCGCGAGGCCCGGGTAGAGCCACCGCATGACGCCCAGGCGCAGCTGCACATCGATGGTGCGCACCGGCGGGATGCGGCCGTCCCACTGGGGGGCGATTCGCAGCACGTAGGACCCGGGCGGCACGGCGCTAAGGAAGACGGTCTGGGCTGGACTTCCCTCGGTCCAGGACTCTCCGCCGTCGACCCCGTGGTAGTAGCTGGATTCCACCTGGAAGAGCTCTGCCACGCCGGTGGTTTCGCTGACCAGGGCGCCTTCCACCCCGACCCAGCTGTTGTTGACTGGAGCGCTGAGCGTGAAGGCCAGGTTCTGGCGGCCATCTCTGATCTCAATGGGGCCGGAGAAGAAGACCGGCTCCTGGGGCTCGGTGGCAGGGAGCCCGGCCTGGGGCGTGGCTGGGGCCTGTCTGCGGGCGGGGATGCCCCGCGTGTCCGTCCGGGCGGCCTCGGGCTGGAGGTGGGCCATCTCGAAGAGGTCCAGCCGCTGCTTGAACAGCTCCACATTGCGATGGGTCACCGACTCCCACATGACCAGCGCCAGCAGCAGGCCCAGGGCGCCCACCAGCCAGAGGGCCGAGGCCGCCAGGGTCTGCTTGTGGGGGTTGGGCTGGAAGGAGGCGATGCCGACGGGGGCGGGCGGGGCGCCTGGGAGCCGGAACGCCGACCACACGGCCTCGGGCGCGAGGTAGGTGGACAGGCTCCAGTTCACCTCGCCCCCGCCCCCCCGATGGGCCTGCCGTTCCCGCGTGAGGCTCTGCGGCGGGGCCACGAACTCGGAGACCTCCACCCGCTCTCCCTGTTCGACCGTCCAATAGAATTCGCCCCACACCCCTTCGACCACGGCCTCCACATCCTGGAAGCGACGCCAGGTGCGGCCCTGCGCCAGGAGGTTCTTCTGGCCCTCCGACACCTGCGGCACCTCCCCCGGCGGCACGGCCAGGGCCAGGCTCCAGTGGCCCTCGCTCTGCACCAGCCAGCGGAAGCCATGCTGGGCGTCCAGCAGCAGGTATTCGTTCCACGGATAGTCGGTGCCGTCCACGCGACAGCTGCGCCGCAGCTGGCCGATGCAGGTGACCGGCTGCCCCTGGAGGCTGCCTTCGGCGCCAAGGGGAATCATCACATCCTGGCGTGGCTGCTGGAGGCTCTTCAGGAAGGCCAGCTTGCCGTTCTCGGCGGACAGCAGGCTGCCGCAGCTGGGGCAGCCCACCCGCAGGGTCTGGTCCGGCGCCCGCAGGGCCAGGGTGCCGCCGCAGTGGGGGCAGTTGAGGCTCTGGCTGCCAACCTTGAGGGGTTTGCGGCTGCCGCCCTGGAGGCCCAGGTCCGCCAGCGCAACCTCCCGTCCCAGGAAAAAGAGCGGCGGCGTCTCACTGAAGTCCAGGGTGGCAAAGGCCCCGTTCCGGCCGGAGAGGTCGGCAAACCGGTAGGTGTCTCCAGGCGACACGGCCCATGGGATCTCACCCTCGGCGCTGTGGAAGGTGGCCTCGCTGAGCTCGCCCACGGTCCAGGTGCCATCGGGCCCCAGATCCGCCAGGCCACCCACCTCCAGGCTGTCCGCCGGGGGCAGGGTGCCGTGGGGCACCTGGGTGAAGGTCAGGTAGAAGTGACCCTGCGCTTCCGCCAGCCAGCCCCAGCGGCCATCGTCGAGGGCCAGGTACCACTCGTCCCAGATGCCGCCGAGGGGGTGTTTCAGCTGGACGCGCCCCGCCAGGACAAAGGCCCGTCCCGCGTACCGTCCGGTGGCACCGAGGCCCAGGGGCGAACCGGTGTCTACCAGGGCGGCCACCTTGCCGAGCAGTTCGGGATCTCGATCCCTGCGGGCCGCCAGGGCCTTGCAATACGAACAGACGGCCACCATGGTCCCGGGCCGGAAGGTCAGGGCGGCACCACAGCTGGGGCAGGAGGCGAGGGTGCTCATGGGGTGCCGTGATGATACGGAACCCCGGTGAATCAAGCCAGCTTGAACCGTGCGCTGAGATCCCGAAGCTCATTGGCCCCCTGGGCCAGGTCCTCGATCGTCCGAACGGTCTCCTGCAGGCTCGACGCCAACTGGGTGGTGGCCGAGGCACTGCGTTCGGTGAGCTGGGTCGTGGTGCCGATGGCGTCCACCACCTCCTCCGTGGCCTGGGCCTGGGCCGCCGTGGATTGGACGATGCTGTGGATCCGGTCCGTGTTCTCCCGCGTGGAGGCTTCCAGGGACGCCAGGGCCCGGCTCACGGCGCTCACCGCGGAGGCGCCCACCTCCACCCGCTCCGAGCTTTCCTGGATCAGCGCACTGATCTCCTTGGCGGCCTGGGCGGAGCGCTCCGCCAGCTTGCGGATCTCGTCCGCGACCACGGCGAATCCCTTGCCCTGGGCCCCCGCCTTGGCGGCCTCGATGGCGGCGTTGAGCGAAAGGAGGTTGGTCTGCCGGGCGATGTCGGCGATGACCGTGGTGATCTGCCCCACCTTGGCGGAGCTCTCCTCGATGGCGCCCATGGCGCGCCGGGATTCTTCCGCCTCGGCCAGCCCCTGGGCGCTGATGCCGAGGGCGGTCTCGGACACGCTCCCGGTCTGGCGCGCCTGCTCCCGCACCTCGCCGACGGAACGGCCAACCTCGGCCAAGGCGATGGAGGACTGCTGCATGGCATCCCGCTGCTCGTCGACGCTCCGGCTGATCTCCTGCGTGGTCTGGTTCAGCTGGTCGGCCGTGGCCGAGAGCTCCGTGGCGCCGGAGGCGGTGCGGTGGCTGATGCTGGCCATGGCCTGGATGTCGGTGTGGAGCTTGCGGATCACCTGGGCCAGACCCTGGGCGATATGCCCCAGCTCATCGCTGCCGGCCTCCTCGGGGGCCGCCGTGAGATCCCCCTGGGCGAGGGCCTGCATGGCCCCATCGATGCTGGCGACGCTACGGGTGATATGGTTCCCCACGGTCCGGCTGATCCAGGTCCCCAGGGCGAGGGCGAGGCCGACGAACCCCCCCATGGCCACCTTCAGGCCCACCATGAACCGGGTGGTTTCGACATCCAGGGCATGCCCGCTGGCCCTCGCCAGTTCGACCTCGAAGCGCCCCAGCGCCCACCAGCCCATGCCCCCCATCAGGAGGAGCGGGACTGCCTGGGCGGCGAGGAGGAGCCTGAACTTGGTGCGAAAGCGACGGTCTCTGAGCCACTGGCTGGGGGACATGAAGGTGCTCCGGAGAAAGGCCTGCTCCATCCCTGTCGGCCCGAAGGCAGGAAAGCCTGACTTTCACAATCGGGGCAGGATGGCCCGGAGCCCCGCGGTAAATGCGCCTTCGGGAACCAGCAGGCTCAGCACCAAGTAGCCATCGCCATGGAAGTCGAAGAATGAGCCTGGGTGCACGAGGGTGTGGGTGGCCTCCAGCAGCCTCAGGGCGCAGGCCTCATCCGGCTCCACGCTGGGGCGCCGCACCAGGGCCGACCAGCCCCCTTCCACCGGCAGCCGGTTCAGGGTTGGAAAGCCACGAAGGGCCTCATCCAGGCTGGCGAGGTTGGCCCTCAGTCGCCCGCGCACGTCTGCCTGAATGCCTTGGGCGAGATGGAGCAGGGCGGGGGCGGCGACCTGCACGGGGGTGGCGACGGAGAGGTACTGGTCTGCCAGGAAGGCCAGGGCTTCGACATGGCTGGCGGCGCCGGGGCCCCGCACGGCGATCCAGCCAAGCTTCAACTGAGGGAGGGCTGCCACCTTGCTGAGGCCAGAGAGCAGGAACACCGGGCAGGGTGGTGCTGCATCGAGCAGGGCGCTGGGAAGGTGGTCCGTTGGGGGTTCCAGGGCGTAGTCGGCGAAGACCTCATCCACGAGCAGGGCGAGCCCCCGGCGGGCGCAGAGCGATGTCAGCATTGACCACTCGTGCCTCGCCAGGAACTGCCCCGTGGGGTTGTTGGGGTTCACCACGACGATGGCGCGGGTTCGCTCCGAAACGGCCGCCTCGAGGGCCTCCCCATCCAGGTGCCAGCGGTCCTGGAAGTAGGTGGGCACCGGGATGGCCCGCAGGCCTTCGAGGCGGGCCAGCCACTCGAAAAGCGGGTAGCTGGGGCTGGGCACCAGCACGTCGTCGCCGGGATCGCCCAGTAGCTTGAACAGCAAGGCGTAGCCTTCGCTGGTGGAGGCGGTCAGGACCAGGTCTTCGGCCCGCAAGCCATGCCCATGGTGCTGGGCAATGGCCCCCCGGGCCACGAGGGAGCCCTGGGGATCGGGATCGTACTGGAGCACGGACGGGGCCGAGAGCGCCGCGCGGATGTCCGCCTCCGGGTAGGCGAAACCGCACCGCGTGGGATTCGACACCGTGAGATCCAGCAGGGGAGTCCCCTCCCGTTTGAGCCGGGCGAGCGCGGCCGACAGGTCATTCGGGTGGAAATCGTGCGGGATGCGGGCGGACAGGCGCATGGCACCAGGGTAGACGAACGATGCATAATCGACCCAACCCTCAGGAGGCTCCCATGGCGAAGACACCCAGGGTCGCGGTGCTGCTGGCCGGCTGTGGCCACCTGGACGGTGCGGAGGTGCGGGAAGCGGTGCTTACGCTGCTGGCCCTGGATCAGCACGGCGTCCCCTTCCAGTGCCTGGCGCCCAACGCCGACCAGTTCCACGTGATCAACCACGCCACGGGGCAGCCCGTTCCCGGGGCCACCCGCAACATCCTGGAGGAGGCCAGCCGCATCGCCCGCGTGGGCAAGTGCCTGGACCTGGCCCAGGCCCGCGTGGAGGACTACGACGCCCTGGTGATGCCCGGGGGCTACGGGGTGGCCAAGAACCACTGCACCTTCGCCCTCAAGGGGGCCGAGGGGGATGTGCGGCCGGATGTGGCGGCCTTCGTTCGGGGCTTCTTCGATGCGCAGAAACCCGTGGGGGCCATTTGCATTGCCCCGGCCCTGGTGGCGCTGGCCCTCTCGGGCCGGGCCTCCACCCACCTCACCCTGGGGAACGACGCGGGCTGCGCCACCGCCGTGGAGCAGCTGGGCCAGCACCACCAGGCCACGCCCAGCGCCCGGGAGATCGTCATCGACGAGGCCCACAAGCTCGTGACCACGCCCGCCTACATGTTCGACGATGCGCGGCTGTCGGATGTCTTCGTCGGCATCGAGCGTTGCGTGGCGGAGGTGCTGAAGCGGGCCTAATCCCCCCGCCTCGGGTGCACCATCCGGCGCAGGGCGGGGGTCGCGGTCCGGCTGGCCGCAAGGATGCGGCCCTCCTCGTCCAGGGCCCGGATCCAGGGCGCCGCATGGCCCAGCGCCAACCCCGAGTCCGGCAAGGCCAGGCTGCGGTCGAGGGCTCGCAGCACCTGCTCGGCGACGGGCCCAGCCTCACGCCAGTCCGACTGGGCCAGGGCGTCCGCCTGCATGGGGCGGAGGGGTGCCTGGATGAGGGCGACCAGGCCGTCCAGCCCCAGCTTGGATGTTGCAGGAAGGCCGCCAGCACTCCCGGCGTGGGGCACTGCCAGATCGCGGGCCAGAGGGGCCTGGGGGCCTGGCGGGCCAGGCTGCGCCGCTCTCCGGTGGTCAGGACGGCCCAGAGCTGCTGCAGCCTTTCCGTGGCCTGCTGGCGGGCCTGGGGGTGCGCGGCGGCATCGGCCGCGACGGCGGCAAGGGCGCGCCAGGGCAGGCGGGGCAGCAGCCGGGCCCGCAGGTGGGCCGGGGTCTTGGGATGCTGGGCGATCCAGCGCAGCAACAGGGGGCGCTTCCTCAGGTCCGGCACCTCCGCCGCCGCCTCCAGCCACCCCCGCGGGGGCTCGGGGTGCCGCAGCAGCTTGAGGAAGCGTGGCCAGGGAAGCGCGGGCGGCAGGGCCCAGGTCTCGGGGGAGGAGTGGGGCATGGACAGAAGTGTACGAGACGAGGCGCCTGCCATCGGTCCGGAGTACGAGACACTGACCAGGTGACCACCGCATTCACCATCCTGGGCCGGGGACGCGCAGGCCGCGCGCTGGCGGAGGCCTGGGGTCCGCAGGTGCACCTGGACAGCCACACGGCCCGGCCTGAAGGCTGGGTGCTCCTGGCTGTGCCGGATCAGGCCGTGCCGGACCTGGCCGAGGCTTTCCCTGGCCGCTGCGCCCACCTCTCCGGCAGCCTGCACCTTGAGGGCGTGCCTTCCCTGCATCCCCTCACCAGCTTCGATGGGCACGCACAGACTTGGAAGGACACGCCCCTCGCCTTGACCGGCGACGTTCCCGACCTGCTCACCCGGGCTTTCGAGCGGCTGGGCTTCGTCGCCTTCGACCTGCCCGCCGAGTTGAAGCCGCTCTACCACGCGGCCGCTGTGCTGACGTCGGGCCATGCCGCCACCCTCTGGCTGGGGGCGGAGGCCCTGCTGCACACGCGGGGCCTGGTACTGCCAGGCCGGGGGCTCCTGCCCCTGGCGGAAGCCACCCTGCGAAACGTGGCCGAGCACGGCGCGGCAGGCCGGACGGGGCCCTTCGTCCGTGGGGATGCGGAGACCATCGAGCGGGATGCCGCCGAACTGCCCCATGCCTGGAAGGAGATCTTCCTCAGGCTGGGCCGGGGGCTGGATTGAGGGTCCCTCCTCGCTGCCTGATGCCATGCCCCAGCTGCTGATCGTCTCGATCATCTGGGCCCTGTCCTTCGGGTTGACCGCCCAGGTTGCGGACCTCGGCGCCCCCTTCGTGACCGCGTTCAGGACCGTGCTGGCGTCCCTGGTGTTCCTGCCCTTCCTGGAGGTGAAGGGCCTGCCCACCAACCGGAAGCTGGCCTTCGTCGGCATTGGCGCCCTGCAGTTTGGTTTGATGTACCTGCTCTACATCGCCTCCTTCCGTTGGCTCAAACCTTCCGAGGTGGCCCTCTTCACCATCTTCACGCCGCTGTTCGTGACCCTGGCGGACGACCTGCTGCGCCGACGCCTGGCCTGGCGGCTCCTGCCCACGGCCCTGCTGGCGGTGGTCGGCACGGGCATCTGCCTGGGCGCAGAGGCGGGGCGTCCCGGAATGCTCTGGGGCTTCCTGCTCATGCAGGGCGCCAACGCCTGCTTCGCCCTTGGTCAGGTGTTCTACCGGCGCTCGGCTCCCCCCACGGGGAAGGACGACCGCCAGCTGATGGGCCTGCTCTACCTTGGCGCCACCGCGGTGGCCCTGGCCATGGCAGCCCCGACCCTTGTGGCGTCAGGGTTCCCGGCCATGAGTTTCCGCCAGCTGCTGGTGCTGGTCTACCTGGGCGGGGTGGCCTCGGGGCTGGGCTTCTTCCTGTTCAACAGTGGCGCTCGTCGGACGGACATCGGCACCCTGGCCATTTTCAACAACATGAAGATCCCCCTGGCCATCCTTGCGGCGGGCCTCGTCTTCCGTGAACCGGTGGCCTGGGTGAGACTGGGGATGGGGGGGCTGGTCATCGCCAGTGCCTTCGCCTGGAACGCCGTTGTCCGAGGTCGCACATGACCACCTTCCGACCACCCCTTCCCCTGCGGGCCGAGACTCCCCCGGAATGGGCGCTGGCGGCCCTGGCCGATCCGGGGGCGCTGTTGTCGGACCACGCCCACTGCGAGAAGAAGGCCGCCCTGAATGCCTTGCATCTCAGCCAGGCCTTTGCGGATGCGCCGTCGTCCTCCGTGCTGCTCGCCCGGCTCGCTGAAGAGGAGCTGAACCACTACCGCCGTGTGCTGGAAGCCCTGCAGTCCTTCGGCTGGCCCTTGCGCCCCGACGATGGCAACGGCTATGCCCAGGCGCTCCACCGGAGGGCGAGCAAGGGGTTGCTGGATCGGCTCCTGATCGCCGCACTCATCGAGGCCCGCAGCTGCGAGCGGCTCTGGCTGCTCGAACAGGCGGGGGCGGCCCATCCTGACCTCGGCTCCGCGTCCTGGCTGGCGTTCCTGCTGGAACTGGAGCGCTGCGAGGCGGGCCATGCCCAGACCTATCGCCGTCTGGCGGAGGATCGGTTCGGCGACGAAGCCCGGGTGCGGCTGGTCTGGTGGCTGGAGCAGGAAGCGGAGGTCATCCAGACACTGCCCTGGAGATCTGCCGTCCACTAGGTGGTTTAACCCCCAGTAAGGGCATTCATGGCATGCTGAAAGCCCACCCGAGGCAGCCATGTCTACAGTTCCTGACCACGGTCTCAAAGAAATGGTACCGGTCTTCGGCCCTGAAGCCCTGGGTGTGGGTGCCCACGGCAGCTTCCACGCCGCCCTCGAGCGGCTCAGCACCCAGGGAGACCTGAAGGCCCGGCTGCTGCTCTCGGCCCTCTCCCACTTCGCTGCCAAGGGCTACGACGGGGTGCAGGTGAAGGAGGTGGCCGAGGAGGCCGGCGTTTCCAAGCCGACCCTCTACTATCACTTTGGCAGCAAGGAAGGGCTCTTCCGCCAGCTCTGCCTGGTGGCCCTCGCGAGCATGGCCGTGCGCATCCAGGCCATGGTGGACCCCTTCCTGGCGGCGCCCATCCAGGGGCCCGAGGCGGTGGAGGCGGCCTGCCTGGACCTCGCCCGGACCTACCTTGGGCTGCTGCAGGAGAGCCAGGAGTTCACGGGGTTCATCCTGCGCTCCATCGCCGTGCCCTCGCCGGACTCCAGCTTCCGGGACCTTATGCCCTTGGTGGAGCGGGGCCTCAGTCCCTTGGGCCTGTTCATGCACCATGTGTTCGGCACCGGGCTGGATCAGGCCCGCAAGGAAGTCCTGCTGTTCACTTCCCTAGTGGGCTCCCTCATCGAGGAGAAACTCCGCGATCCGCACTACGCGATCACCGAGGAGGAGATCCGGTGGGTGTCCAGGCGGTGGCTGCGCGGCGTCCTGGGCTGAGGCCCCGGATGGCCCGCATTACCTCCATCCAGGCCCTCCTGCGTCCCCTGGACCTGGCCCAGCACCTCTTTGAGGTGGAGCTGGTGCTTCCTGCCGAGGCCGTCGGTGAGGGGGCGGTGGTGGCGCTGCCGGCCTGGACCCCTGGATCCTATCTCGTGAGGGACTACGCCCGGTTCCTGGATCGTCTGCGCCGGGTTGTGGCGGGGAAGGAGGTGCCCCTCGAGAAGCTGGACAAGCAGCGCTGGCGGATCCCCCCCTCCCAGGCCGATGTCACGCTCCGCTACCGGGTCTACGGCAACGACCTCACCGTGCGCACCAACCACGTGGATGCCACCCATGCCCAGGTCATTCCGGCGGCCACCTTCCTCTACCTGGAGGGGCAGCTCCATCGCCCGGTAGAGGTCCGCTTTGAGGGCTTTCCGGCCAACTGGAAGGTGGCCTCCGCGCTGCCTTCCAAGGGGGGCATCTTCCGGGCCGCAGACTTCGACACCCTGGTGGACTCGCCCTTCGAGCTGGGCACCTTCCGCTCCAGGCACTTCGTCACGGGGGGCACCACCTTCGAGCTGGCCTTCACCGGCCACCACGACGGCGACGAAGCCCTCATCGCGGAAGCCACCCGGAAGATCGTCGAGACCACCGGCGCCCTCTTCGGAGGGTTCCCCTTCAAGCGCTACGTCTTCTTCTTCACCTTCTCGCCGAAGCTGCGAGGGGGGCTGGAGCACCGCGACTGCACCAGCCTCATTGCCGACAGCCATGGCTTCGACACCCCCGAGGGCCACTACGCCCTCTACCAGCTGGTGGCCCACGAGTTCTTCCACGCCTGGAACGTAAAGCGACTGCACGACCCCGTCCTGGGTCCCTTCGACTACAGCCGCGAGAACCCTACCAAGCTGCTCTGGTTCCATGAAGGGATGACGGCGTACATGGAGCATGTGCTGGTCCTGCGGGCCGGGGTGGTGCCCTGGAGCCATGCCGCCAAGGAACTCGCCCGTTGCTGGCATGAGCAGGTTCAGCGGCCCGGCCGCCTGGAGCAGAGCCTGGAGGAATCCAGCTGGGATGCCTGGATTCGCCTCTACAAACCGCACGAGTTCAGCCCCAACAGTTCCGTGAGCTACTACGACAAGGGGGAGCTGGTGGGCTGGCTGATGGATGCCACGCTGCGTGAAGGCAGCCGGGGGAAGGCGGGATTGGCGGACTTGTTTACCCTGCTCTGGCAGCGCCATGGGGAGGGTGGTCTTACCGATGGGGATGTGCGCCGGGGGTTCCAGGAGCTCTCGGGCCGTGATCCCGCGCCCTTTTGGGAAGCCTACATCTCCGGCCGGGCCGAGCTCGACCCGGCCCCCCTGCTGGAGGCCTTTGGCCTGCGCCTGGAGGCCCGGGATCCCTGGGAGGAGGGGCAGGAGGCCTTGGCTCAGCGCTCCAGCCGTGGCTGGACGGGGCTCGAACTGGCCCCCTCTGCCCCCACCATCCAGAACGTGGTCCCCGGCAGTCCCGCCGCCAGAGCCGGGCTGAGCTTCGGCATGGAGGTCCTCGCTGTCGATGGGTGGCGCACCACCACCGCCGCAGAGGTCACGGGCTGCCTGGCGCGGCACCGTCCCGGAGCCTCGGCCGCCTTGCTGGCCGCTGATCGGGGGCGCATCCTCATGTGCTCGGTACCGGTGGTGGAGAATCCCGAGCGCAGCCATCGGCTCGTTCCCGACCCGAAAGCCAGCGCGGTGCAACGCAAGGGCTTCGCGGCCAACTACGGGCAGCCCTGGCCCGTGGTCACCCCAAGGAAGGGCACCCGCCGTTGAAGATCGCCGCCATCATGGCCGCCCACGACGAGGCGGAACACATCGCGGCGGTGGTGCGTGGCCTTGCCCCGTTCGCCCTCCATCGGCTGCTGGTGGTCGATGACGGTTCTGCCGACGGCACCGGGGCGGTGGCCGCCGCCGCCGGCGCCGAAGTGCTCCGCCTGGAGCCGGGCCAGGGGGGCGGGAAGGGCAGTGCAATGCGGGCAGGCATCGAGTGCCTGCGCGGGGATGCTTTCGATTACTACCTGTTCATCGACGCTGATGGCCAGCATGATCCAGCCGATGTCCGGCAGTTCCTGGACTACCTCGCGGTCCATCCCGACGCCGACTTCCTCATCGGCTCGCGCTTCCTGGAGCGTGCCCGCATTCCGGCCAAGCGGTGGCGCACCAATGCGTTGGGAACCTGGACCCTTGGCCGCATCGCGGGCGTGACCTGGGAAGACAGCCAGAGCGGGTTCCGCCTGATCCGCAAGAAGGTGGTGGATCGCCTGCAGCTGCGCGCCACGGGCTTCGCCATCGAGATGGAGATCGCCATGAAGGCCGCGGACTGGAAGCTCCACTGGGCCCACGTCCCGATCCGCGCCATCTACCGGCCAGGGGTGCACCGGAGCCACTTCAGGGGGGTGATGGATACCTGGCTGATCGCCTGGGAGTCCCTCAAGTGCTGAGCGGAGCTGCACTCGGATTGGCCAGTCTTCCGTGCTTCGGCCATGCGGGCTGCTAGCCTGTCCCGATGATCAATCCGCTCGACTGGGACCTGGGGAACGTGCCGCCGGGCATTGCCTGGGGTGGTGTGGATGAAGCGGGACGCGGGGCCTGGGCCGGGCCTGTGGTTGCCGCCTGTGCCGTGCTCGATGCCGAGGTGGTGCAGAAATGGGGGCACGTGCTGCGGGGCGTGCGCGACAGCAAGCAGCTGAATCCGGATCGACGGGCAGCCCTGGCGGCGGAGCTGAAGGCTTTGCTCCCCGCCTATGGGATCGGCGTGGTGGACACCATGGCCATCGACCGGGAAAACATCCTCGAGGCCACCATGATGGCCATGCGGCAGGCGGTGGCCGAATCGGCCCTCCGGCCCCGGCTGCTGTTGGTGGATGGCAACCAGGCCCCCAGGACCGGCCTGCCCGAGCGCCTCGTGGTGGAAGGCGATGCCCAGAGCTGCGCCATCGGCGCCGCCAGCATCCTGGCCAAGGCCCACCGGGACGCCCTGATGGTCGCTCTCGATAAGGTTCATGCCGGCTACGGGTTCGCCCAACACAAGGGCTATGGCACCGCCCACCATCGGGAAGCGCTGGATGCCCTCGGCGCCAGTTCCATTCATCGGCTGAGCTACGCTCCGGTGGCGGCCCGCCAGCGGGTGGACGAAGGGGTGCGCGACAGCCTCCACCGCAGCCTGGATGCCTGCGACACCCTGGAAGCCCTCCATGCCTGGATCGAGCGGGACCTTCGCCCTTCCTATGGCCGCCTCAAGCTGGTCTGGGTGGAGACCCTGCGGCGCCGGTATGCCGAACAGCTGGTCCGCTTTGCTCCTCAGGATCCGACCGGTGGAGAGGGAGCATGATCGAGGTGGCTGTGGCCCTGCTGGCGTGCGGCCCCCGTTGGTTCCTCCAGCGGCGGGCGGAGTCCAATGCCGTGCTGCCAGGGCTCTGGGAGTTCCCGGGCGGAAAAGTGGAGGCTGGTGAAACCCCGGAAGCGGCGCTCCACCGCGAGCTGCGAGAGGAAGTCAGTCTTGACCTGCAGGGGGCACGGCTCTGGCTGGTGGTGGACGGCACCGTGCGCCTCCGGGTCTTCAAGGTGGATGCAGCGGGTGCTCCCCGTACGTCGCTCTCCTGGGGGTGGTTCACGCCGACCGAGGTGGCGCGCCTGCCGCTTCCTCCCATGAATGCTGCCATTGTCGCGAAGCTTCAGGCCCCCTGAGGGGTCCCTCCTGAGATGCGCCCGAGCGATCTGATAGGCTGAAGGTTCCCCAGGCCCGGAGATGCCATGCCGCGATTCCTCATTCGGACCTTCCTCTGCGCCCTTGCGGCGTGGGGCCTCTCTGCCCAGCAGACGGAAGTGGTGCTGAGTGCCACCAGCAGCTCCAAGCTCGTGCTGGCCATGGCCAGTCCAAAGCTCACCGGCCTCGCCGAGGCTCCGGTGTCGGCCGACTTCACCACGGTGCTCAAGCGGGATCTGGACGAGTCCGGTGTATTCGGCATCCTCCAGGAAGGGCTGCCGGCCGATACGGCCCCGGCCAAGGCTTGGAAGGAGGCGGGAGCCCAGTGGCTGCTCACCACGAAGCTGACCCGAGCCGACAACGGCGATCTCCGCCTGGAGGCCGCCGCCCTCGACACGGCGGCGGAAAAGGGGGTGTTCACCCGCACCTACAACGCTAACAAGGTCGTCCCTCTGCGCTACCTCGCGCACTACCTTGCCGATGACCTGGTGGGTCGCCTGACTGGCGAGAAGGGGGTGGCCTCCAGTCGCATCGTGTTCGTGCGGCAGACCCTGCCAGGGGTGAAGGAGCTCTTCCAGATGGATCGCGATGGTGCGGGGGTGGTCCAGCTGACCCGGTACGGGAGCCTGACCCTCTCGCCCTCAGTGGCGCCCGATGGCCGGCTGGCCTACATCACCTACAAGGGGGGCGCGCCGGAGATCTGGGGCCAAAGGCGGAAGGATGGTCCCCACGAGCGCATCTACCCCACCACCGGCGGGGCGGGGGGCATGCTCTCTTCCCCTGCGTGGGCACCGGATGGGAAGCGGCTGGCCTTCGTCCAAGGCGACCGCCGGGGCAACAGCGACATCATGGTCCTGGACCTCGCCACCAACCGGGCGCGGCGGTTGACCGACGGCACCGGCATCAACACGGAGCCCTGCTGGAATCCCACGGGCAACCAGCTGGCGTTCACCTCCGACCGCGAGGGCGGACCCCAGGTCTTCCTCATGCAGGAAGACGGGTCTAATCTTCGCCGACTGACCAGCGAAGGCCTCTACAACGCGAGCCCGGCGTGGAGTCCCAATGGTGCCATGGTGGCGTATGTCTCGCGGTTCGAGGGTAAGTTCGATCTTTTTGTCTATAAGCTTGGCGAAGGCAAGGCATATCAGATCACAACTGGTGTCAGCACTTCCGAGTCTCCAGCCTGGTCACCCGATGAACGCCGCCTCGTGTTTACCAGCAATCGGTTTGGGTCCCTGCAACTCTTTACCACGGATCTGTCGGGTCGGCAGATCGTGCGTCTGTCGGGTTTAGCGGGCTGCCAGAGCCCCCGCTGGATTCGGGGAAGGTGAAAATTCTACCAATTCATTTGCCCCGACCTTCTATACTGAAATTATTCTGGAGGAACACACCTATGAGATACGGATCCTACCTCGTCCCTGCGGCCATCGTGATCACCTTGGGCAGTCTGGCCTGCAAGCCCCCCAAGACCGCCGAGGAAATCAAGGCCGAGACCCAGGCCGCCTTCAACGAAGGCTACCAGGCGTTCAAGGACGGGAAGGCCCGCGACACCAATCCCTACGTGACGGCCAAGGATGCCAAGGACGTCCCGCACAAGATCCAGGGCTGGTACGACGGCTGGGACAAGGCCAAGGCCGACAAGGAAGCCGCTGACAAGGCCGCCGCCGAGAAGGCCGCTGCTGATGCGAAGGCCGCTGCCGACGCCAAGATGGCTGCCGACAAGGCCGCTGCCGAAGAGGCCGCCCGCAAGGCTGCCGAGGCCGAGCAGGCCGCCGCGTTCAAGAAGGCTGCGGATGCCGCCCTCAAGACCATCCACTTCGACTATGACAAGTCCGACATCAAGGCCGATGATCGCGCCACCCTGCAGGGCATCGCTGATTTCATGAAGGCGTTCCCCACGGCCAAGGTCGAGATCGAAGGCAACTGCGACGAGCGGGGCACCAACGAGTACAACCTCGCCCTCGGCAACAAGCGCGCAGCTGCCGCCCTTGCCTACCTGAAGACCCTGGGCGTGGACGAGGCCCGCTTCACCACCATCAGCTACGGCAAGGAAAAGCCCCTCTGCACGGAAGCCAAGGAATCCTGCTGGAGCCAGAACCGCCGCGACGAGTTCAAGCTCAAGTAGTCCGTCTAGTCCGAGGAAGCGGGGGCCTTGGCCCCCGCTTTTTCGTCTAGGATGAAAGACATCCAGGAGTTCTCATGCGCGCACCGAGGATCATGCTGCTCTGTCTGGCTGCGCTGCTCGCCGTGGGCTGTGGTTCCGAGGACCAGCTGCGCCGCGTCGAGCAGGAAGTCGGCGATCTCAAACTCGAAGTCTTCAAGCTCCGCCAGACGGTGGAGGAAGGCAACAAGAAGGCCCAGGTGGACCAGCAAGCCGCCGCCGAGGCTCGCCAGCAGGACCGGCGCTTCCAGGCCGATCTGCAGGACAGCCTGCGCCAGGTGCAGGACACCACCCGCGCCCTCAGCAACCGGCTCAACTCCCCCCTCAAGGTGGCCGCTCCCCGACCGGCCGCTGAACCGCAGTCCTCGGTGGGCTCTCTGACCGAGGACGAGCGGGCCTTCAATGTTGCCGTCCTGGACTACAACCGCGGCAACTACCCGCTGGCGGCGGAGGGTCTGGAGCTCTTCCTGAAAACCTATCCGCAGAGCGCGAAACGTCCGGATGCCCTGTTCTTCCTGGGCCTCTGCTACTACAACCAGCGCGCCTACGAGAAGGCCCAGTCGCCTTTCGACCGCATCATCAAGGATCACGCCGCCTCGCCCCAGTACCTTCCGGCCAAGCTGAAGCGTGCCCAGTGCCTGCTCAAGCAGGGCCTGAAACCTGCGGCGGTCAGTGCCTTCCGGGAGCTGGTGGACGGATTCTCGGGCAGTGCAGAAGCCCGCACGGCCAAGCAGGAGTTGAGCGACCTCGGACTCTGAGATGTCCCCGGAACGGTGGCGGGTCCCCGTCCGCATCGACCTCGCGGGTGGGACCCTCGACCTGTGGCCCATCTACGCCATCATGGGCGGCTGCCTCACGGTGAATGCCGCCGTGGACCTCTGGATCGAGCTGGAAGTGCAGCGCGCTGGTCCCGGCCATCGGCTCACCAGCCGGGACCTCGGGGTGGACCTGTCCTTCCCGGCCTGGCCGACGGAGCCTCCGGTGGGGCTCACCTGGGTCTGGCGCGTGCTGGATGCCAGCGGGTCGCCTCCAGCGTCAGTGTCGATCCACAGCAAGGTCCCCCAGGGGTCAGGGCTGGGTGTCAGCTCCTGCCTCGGGGTGGGGCTGTTGGGCCTGGCCCTGGGCGTGGAGGCCGGTGCAGGTCTTGCGGCCAAGGTCCCGATACTAAGGGACTTGGAAAGTCGGGAACTAGGCACCCCGGCCGGCTGGCAGGACTATTATCCCGCAGCCCTCGGAGGGGCCCTGGCCTTGCACTGGGATCAGCCCGAGCCCCGTTGGGAGCAGCTGGAGCCCCATCCGACCCTGCTGGCGGAGCTGGTGGTCTTCTACACCGGCCGGCCCCACCACTCCGGGTTGACCAACTGGGAAGCCTACAAGCGCTTCATCGAGGGGGACCTGACCACACGCCAGGCCCTGGATGACATCCGAACCATCACCTGGGACATGGCCAGGGCCTTGCCTATGGACCCGGCGGCCGTGGCCGACCTGCTGGAGCGGGAAGGCCGGGCGCGGGTGCGCCTTTCACCCGCCGTGGAGACCGATGCCATGCGGGCGGTACGTGACCGGGGCCGGCGGGAGGGCTGGTATGCCGGCATGAAGCCCTGTGGGGCGGGTGGGGGCGGGTGCTGCCTATTGGTGGTCAAGCCGGGGCGGCGGGAAGCCGCCCTGGCGGCCCTGGGGGAGATGCAGCTGCCGCCACTGGACATGCAGGTTACTGCCAAGGGGCTGCACAGGCTTTCATGACCGCTCCCAGGATGGGGGCCTCCAGGGGCACCTCACCTGCCGTGGCCAGGAGGTCCCGGAGCCGCTGGTCCCGACGGCCGAGGGGCAGGCTGCCCAGCTCGGCCCGAGGTACCCACTGCAGTCCGTCCCCCGCAGGGAAACGGACCGGCACCGGCAGGTGGAGGGGCCTTACGGCCTCCCGCCGATGGGTATAGACCTGGGTCCAGCCCGGCCAGGCGCGGACCCCCGAGGCCACTGGATCGAGCACTTCTGCTGGGAACTGGTCCACCTCGAGGGCAGGCCAGCGCCAAAGGCCCGCCAACAGGCCCTTGGCGGCGGGACGGTGGAGCAGCAGGTGGCCCTCGCCTTCGAAGGCCACCAGCCAGAGCGCACTTGCCTTCGGCTGGGCGCGTCGGACCACCGGTGGTATCTCGCCCGTCCGCCCCGCGAGCTGGGCGGCGCAGCTCCCGGCCAGGGGGCAGGCGCGGCAGTCGGGCTTCGGGGAGCAGCAGGTGGCGCCGAGCTCCATGAGGGCTTGGGTCATGCGGGAGGCGCCATGGTGTCTGAGGGCCTCGACCAGCCAACCGCGGAGCGCCGCCTGCTCCATTTTGGGATCGCCTTCCAGGAGCAGCAGACGGGCCAATACCCTCAAGGCATTGCCATCCAGGGCCGGCGTCGGCCATTGGAAGGCGATGGCGCCGACCGCTGCGGCCGAATAGGGGCCCAGGCCCGGCAGGGCCGCCAGACCCTCCAGGGTGGTAGGCCAGCCCTCGGCGGCGATGTTCCCGGCCGCGGCTTTCAGGAACCGGGCCCGCCGGTAGTAGCCGAGGCCTTCCCAGGCCTTGTGGACGACATCCTCGTCCGCCCCGGCGAGGGCACCCGCCGTGGGGAATTGCGCCATCCAGCGGGTGAAATAGGGCATCACCGTGGCCACCTGGGTCTGCTGCAGCATCAGCTCGGAGACCAGCACCGCATAGGGGTCCGGGTGGGGCAGGTCGAGTGCTGTCGCGCGCCAGGGGAGGTTTCGGCGCACCTGGTCGAACCAGGGTGCCAGGGGAGCGAGCAGGGCTGCGGAGGATGGCCAGGGCATGCGGTAGACCCTACCAGGGGAGCGTTGCTGTGCTCATCCGGGGGCCCTCGGCAGGGCGAATCCAGGTAGACAACCCCGCTATCGGGAAACTACTGCATAATGCAATGGTCGAGACTGACCATGAAATACTTCGTAAAAAAAGGATCACCGGGCACGGCTTCCGAGAAGCTGTCCAACGACCTGCGGACGATTCTGGATTCCATCAACGACGGCGTATTCACCGTAGATGAGCAATTCCACATCACCTCCTTCAATCGGGCCGCCGCCGAGATCCTTGGCATCACCCCCGAAGAGGCCATGGGACGGCCGTGCTGGAAGGTCTTCAACGCGGACATCTGCGAAGGGGCCTGCGCCTTGAAGGAGACCATGGCCACGGGTTCGCCGCTCATCAACAAGCAGGTGAACATCCATACGTCCGCCCGGAAGAAGGTGTCCATCACGGTCAGCACGGCCCTCCTGCGCAACCAGGCGGGGGACGTGGTGGGGGGGGTGGAATCCTTCCGCGACCTCACGGTGGTGGAGGAACTCCGCAAGGCAGCCGAGGGCCGGTCCACCTTCCACCACATGACCTCGACCAACCACCGGATGCAGGAGATCTTCAAGCTGCTGCCGCTCATCGCCCAAAGCGAGAGCACCGTGCTGATCCAGGGGGAGAGTGGCACTGGCAAGGAACTGATGGCCAGGGCCATCCACGACCTGAGCGCCCGTGCCCGCCGGCCCCTGGTCACCCTCAATTGCGGGGCCCTGCCAGACACCCTGCTGGAAGCCGAGCTCTTCGGCCACAAGGCCGGTGCCTTCACCGATGCCAAGCGGGACCGCCGGGGGCGCATCGCCGTGGCCGAGGGTGGGACCCTGTTCCTCGATGAGATCGGGGATATCTCGCCCGCCCTGCAGGTGCGCCTGCTGCGGGTGCTGCAGGAGCGCACCTACGAGCCGCTGGGCTCCAGCGATTCAGTGAAAGCCAATGTCCGCTTCGTCGCGGCCACCCATCGGGACTTGCGCACGGAGGTTCGCGAAGGCAGGTTCCGGGAGGACCTGTTCTATCGACTCAACGTCATGCAGATTGCAATCCCCCCGCTCCGCGACCGGCGGGAGGACGTGCCTGCGCTGGCTCGCCGGTTCCTGGACCGGCAGATGGCCCTGCATGGGAAGCAGGTCCTGGGGTTCACCCCGGAGGCCATGGAGCGCTTGCTGCGTCATGACTGGCCCGGCAACATCCGCGAACTCGAGAACGCCGTGGAGCATGCCTTTGTCCTCTGCCGCTCTGACCACATCGAGGTGATGGATCTGCCTGCCACCTTCGTCGCCATGGAATCGCGGGATACCGTCTCCACTGGGAGGGCCCAGGGCCGTGACCTGCGTAGCCAGGAACGGCTCGCCATCCAAGCCGCCCTGGAGCGTCATGGGGGCAACCAGACTGCAGCCGCCCGGGACCTCGGCATCCACCCCACTACCCTCTGGCGCAAGCTTCGGCGCTCCTGAAGCGGGATTGCAGATTGCAGAAACAACCCAGAGAAAATCTCATGCAAATTGCAATAGTCATATTGGTAATTGGTTGAATAGAATTTTTAAACAATCAAATAATTAAATTTAAAAAACTGGCATTTCGTTTGCTCTTTTGAGATTTGCCGAGTTGGCGCTTCAGCGCCTTCCGGAGACACCCAGGTCCGTTGGCCCTCGGCGTCCAGGTTGCCACCACTGAGTCCAGAGCATGGTCCCACCGGATCCCGACCAGGGTCTGTCGACGCCATGCCGTCGCCCCCAAAAGGCGCCCCGATTTCCTCTAACCCCAGCTCCAAGGTCCGCCTTCACGCGAGGGTGGTCGCCGACTGCCCTCGTGCAGCCCCGGAGCCCCTACACCAACCGGGAGGTTGCCATGATCACCCACGAACTGCAGCGCATCTCACGCAGCGTCCTCGCCTGCCTCGCCTTTGGCGCGCTGGCGCTGGGCGCCGCCCAGCCAAAGGAAGGGCGAATCGCCGTCGCAGTCGCCGTGTCGGACCTGGAACCCATCGTCCGCGCTGTCGGTGGCAGTCAGGTGGATACGACCAACCTATTCAAGGGCTGCATCCTTCGGAAGGACCTGGCCGTTGAACCCGGCGCCAAGGCCCGCCTGATGGCATCGGAAGCCGTCATCTGGACAGGCTTTCTCAACGAGTCGGCCGCAATTTCCGCCGTGCTTCGAGAGGCTGCCGCCGCCTCGCACAAGGACCTCGACCTCAAGTGGATCGATGTGTCGAAGGGCACCGCGCGCACCAACCTGCCCACCTCCAACTGCTCGGGCTACGTGGACGCGGCCTTTGCCGCCGGAGATCCCTTCTTCTGGCTGAACCCCGAGAACGGCGGCACCATCGCCCGCCACATCGCCCGGGGTCTGGCAGACCTGCGGCCTGCCAGCCGGGCCATGTTCATGGCCAATGCCGCCAGCTTCCAGAAGGGCCTGGCCAAGGACAGCCAGCGTTGGAAGACCGCCCTCAAGCCCCTGCATAACCTGCGGATCTTCAGCGCCCAGTGCGGGTGGCAGAACTTTTCGTCCATGGGCGGGCCCCAGTTCGTGGTCTGCAAGGGCACGCCCGGTGAGCTTCCTTCTCCCCAGGCCCTGCTCGCCCACATCCGGGCCATGAAGGCCGATCTGATCCTCGTGGATCCCAACACGCCTCCGGAATACGTGGAAGCGTTCCGGGAGCGTTCCGGGTTGAAGGTGCTCGAGGTGAGCTCCTCCATCGAGACCATCCATGGTGCCGTCACCTACAGCGCCCTGTTCGACAACCTCATCCGGGTCCTGCAGGCCCAGTCGAAGCCTTGACGCCCCAGCCAAGCGAACCCGAGGTGCACCATGACTGATCCCAGCCTGGATTCCCTGCCGAATCGGGCCTCGTCTCCTGCCGTGGCCTTCACCCTCCAGCCCATTGGCCTGGTCCATGCCATCTCCAACAGGAAGACACGCCTGCCCAGGTACTTCACCACCAAGGGGCGGGCAGCCCTGGAGGTGTTCCATCCCTACCTCCCCGGCCTTATGGGCCTCTATGGTGGTTGCGAACTCTGGGTGCTCACTTGCCACCCCCCCACCGGGCGGTTCCCGACCGAGTTGGGACCGAATGCAGAGCGCCTGCAGGGCGCCTTTGCCTCCAACACGGTGGAGCGCCCCAACCCCATCGAGTTCCTGCGGGCGAGGGTCGTCGCGCTGGACTTGGAACGGGGGCTCCTCGAGGTGGAGGGGCTCGATGTGGAGGATGGTTCGCCCCTTCTGGACATCCGTCCTGCCACGACGCCCCACCAGCGTCTCCATCACACCCAAGATTGAAGAGGCCTACACCATGAAAATCGCCGTTCCTGTCAACGAGCATGAAGCGATGTCCCCCCATTTCGGCCGGAGCCATGCCTTTCTCGTCCTGGAGGTGGAAGGGGGCACGATCGTGCGCCGCGATACCCGGATCAATGACCAGGCTGGCAGCGGTCAGGACCATGTGCATGGACATGCCCATGGCCACGACCACGCCCGCTTCGTCAGGCTCCTTGGGGACTGCGAGGCCGTGGTGAGCCTGGGCATGGGGGCCGGGGCGCGCCATGCCCTGGAATCGGCCGGCCTGGCAGTCCGCCTTTTGGACACAGGCTCTACTCCGGACGCTGCTGCGCTCCGGTTCGCGAACGGCAGCCTCAACGGCACCCAGGGCACTTGCTGCAGCGGCAGGGCCGGTCACGGCGCCCACTGAGCTCGTCTCTAGAGCCACTGGAGCCACCTTTTCAATGATCGACCTCCACCTGGGCTTGGTCAGGTATGGCCGGGCCTTGATAACCCCCGTCGCCTCCCATGCCCAGGCAGGCTTCCACACCTCCTGCCCGACCGCTTCCACCTGCTTTCAGGAGCCAACATGCTTCACCCACCACGACACGCCTCCCTGCCGGGACCTCGGCGGGCGCTCCAGGCCCTGCTGGGCCTCCTGGTGCTGCCCCTCATCCTGGGCCGGGCCCAGCAGACCACTTCGCCCACACCCATGGGACACGGCTCCTTTACCGCAGTGCATGCCGCCAAAAAATTGCGGCAGACGGCGGATCACAGCAAGTTCAAGGTCCTCCAAGGCCCCTTCAAGGACAGTGACGGGCCGGCGGTGACGAGGGCCTGCCTGACCTGCCATACCAAGGCCGCCGAGCAGGTGATGGCCACCTCCCACTGGACCTGGAATGCGTCCAAGGACGGCAAGGACGGCTTCGGGAAGGCCACGAACCTGGTGAACAACTACTGCATCTCCATCGTCGGCGGCAACACCGAAGCCTGCGCCCGGTGCCACATCGGTTATGGGTTCAAGGACAAGTCCTTCGATTTCTCCAACCAGGAGAACGTCGACTGCCTGGTCTGCCACGACACCACGGGCGACTACGAAAAGGAGAAGGGAGGTTGGCCCAACCCCGGCGTCTCCCTGGCGGAGGTCGCCCAGAAGGTGGGCGCGCCCACCAACCGGAATTGCGGGGTGTGCCACTTCTTCGGAGGTGGAGGCGATGCCACCAAGCACGGGGACCTGGACGACACCATCCTGAAGGCTCCCCGCAGCGAGGATGTGCATCTGTCCAAGCAGGGCGCCGGGATGGATTGTGTGGACTGTCACGCCTCCGACGCACACAAGGTGGGTGGCCCCAACTACGTCATCCCGGCGGATCGTCGGGAGGCCGCCAAGTTCCCCGGTGAGAGTGTCTCCCGCATGTCCTGCGCCGCCTGCCACACGGCTTCCCCCCACCGTTCCTACATGCTCAACCGCCACTACCAGAAGGTGGCCTGCCAGACCTGCCACATCCCCGCCTTCGCCCGCGGCGAGCTGCCGACAAACCTCTATTGGGATTGGTCCACCGCCGGGCGGCTGAAGAATGGACGTGGCTACGCGGAGGAGGATGCCAACGGGTTCGAGACCTACAAGAGCATCCATGGTGAGATGGTCTGGCAGAAGAACGTCAAGCCCACCTACGTCTGGTACAACGGCACCCTCACCTTCAAGCGACTCACGGATTCCTTTGCCATTCCGGCGGACGGCAAGGTAGTGCTGAATCCCGCCGAAGGCTCCTACGCTGATCCCAACGCCAAGATCTGGCCCTTCAAGCTTCACGAAGGCACCCAACCCTACGACACCGAGCGGAACACGTTCGTGGCCCCCTACACCGCAGGTCCGAAGGGCTCGGGCGCCTACTGGGGCGATTGGAACTGGGACGTGGCCATCAAGATGGGCATGGAGACCGCGGGCCTTCCCTACAGCGGGAAATACGGCTTTGTGAAGACCACCATGCTGTGGCCCATCACCCACATGGTTGCCCCCAAGGAGCAGGCCCTCGCCTGCACCGAGTGCCACAGCCGGAAGGGCCGCCTTGCCGCCGTTCCAGGGTTCTACCTCGTGGGCCGCGACCGCGGTACGGGGCTGGACCAGCTCGGTCTGGGCATGATCCTCCTGACCCTTATCGGTGTGGCCGTCCACGGCTTCATCCGCGCCACCTCCGTTCGCCATTAGGAGATCCCATGCGACGCGTCATCCTCTATGAAACCTTCGAACGCATCTGGCACTGGTCCCAGGCCCTGCTGATCATCGCCATGATGCTCACCGGGTTCGAAATCCGGGGCCTGGGCATCCACCTCTTCGGCTTTGAGCGAGCTGTGGCCCTGCACAACATCCTGGCCGTGGCCCTGGTGATCCTCATCGTCTTCGCCATTTTCTGGCATGTCACCACCGGCGAGTGGCGCCAGTACATCCCCACTCGGAAGTTCCTCCGGGAGATGGTTGGCTTTTACCTCACGGGCATCTTCAAGGGCGCGCCCCATCCCGTGAAGAAGCACCGCATGGCGAAGCTGAATCCCCTGCAGCGCCTGGCCTATCTGGGCTTCAAGGTGCTGATCATCCCCGTGCAGATCACCACAGGCGCCCTCTACTACTATTACCCGAACCTGAACCACGCCCTTGGCTGGTCGCCCACCACGCTCTGGATCATCGCCGTCATCCATGTCCTGGGCGCCTTCGGCCTGGTGGCCTTCCTCATCGGCCACGTCTACCTCACCACCACTGGCCATACGCCCCTCACCAACCTCAAGGCCATGATCACCGGCTGGGAGGACATCAAAGACGACGCCTACTTCGAAGAGAGCTGACCAGCTCTTGATAATGAACAGCAGAAGCCCGGCTCTGCCGGGCTTCTGCGCGCATACCCCCGGAGGGTATCGATGAAAGCCCGGCTCTGCCGGGCTTCTGCGCGGGGGCCCGGGGGTATGCGCGCAGCACGGGACCCCCGGAAAGGAAAGCAACGGAACCCCTGACAGAAAGAGAGCGCCGAACCCGGCGCTCTCATCTGTTGGTGCCCGCGAGCAGACTCGAACTGCTACGGCTTGTGGCCACCACCCCCTCAAGATGGCGTGTCTACCAATTTCACCACGCGGGCAACGTGGAACACCAAGTGTCTCTCAAAGCGTGGAACCGGTCAATGACCGGATTCCCGGAGGCGAGGCTACTGCTTGGCTGGTGCGGGCGTGGGAACCGGCGCAGGAGCAGGTGCGGTCGACGCAGGTGCCGCAGCCACAGGCTTGTCGCCGATCTTCTCCAACACGGAACGGTTCGACCGGATGATCAGCACTTCGATGAACAGGGTGGTCGCGATGAAGCCTGCGGCCAGCCAGTAGGTGGCCTTGGACAGGAAGGGCGTCGCGCCCTGCGCGCCGAAGGCCGAGTTGGCACCGCCGCCGAAGGAGGCTCCGAGTCCGCCGCCCTTGGTGCCGGGCTGGAGGAGGATCGTCCCGATGAGCAGGACACCGAAGAAAATGAGAAGCGTAAGGGCGAGGCCGTTCATGGAAACTCCAACCTCCTAGTCTGGCACGCAACGGGCCAGGCTTCAAATGGGCCTTTGGGCCTACATCCGAAGCCCGGTCAGGCTGGGGATCTGCAGAGCCCGGTGGATGGCCTGGGCTTGATCCACCAGCCGGATGAAGTCCGAGGGCAGCAGGGCCTGGGGGCCGTCGCTGAGGGCCTTTTCGGGGTGGCAGTGGGTCTCCACCAGCAGGCCATCGGCCCCGGCGGCCACGCCAGCCAGCCCACAGGGGATCACCAGGTCCCGGCGCCCCGTGGCATGGCTGGGATCCACCATGACGGGCAGGTGGGTGAGCCCCTTGGCCGCCGGGACCACGCTGACGTCCAGGGTGTTGCGGGCATGATCCGACCAGGTGCGGATGCCCCGCTCGCAGAGCACCACCTGGCGGTTCCCCTCGCCCAGGACATACTCCGCAGCGTAGAGCCACTCCTCCAGCGTGGCGGAGGGGCCGCGCTTGAGCAGAACGGGCTTGCTGCAGCGCCCGGCCCGGCGGAGCAGGGCGAAGTTCTGCATGTTGCGGGCCCCGATCTGCACCATGTCCGCGCTGTGCTCCACGGCATCAAAGGTCTCCACCTCCGTGGCTTCCGTGACGATGCCCAGGTCGAACTCCGTACGCACCTCCTCCAACAGCCGCAGGCCCTCAAGGCCGAGCCCCTGAAAGGCGTAGGGGCTGGTGCGCGGCTTGAACGCCCCCGCCCGCAAGAGGCGCACCCCCGCCTCGGCCACGTAGCGGGCCACGGCGAACAGCTGGTCCCGGCTCTCCACACCGCAGGGCCCCCCCACCAGGGCGAGGCCCGGCCCGCCGATCTTCACGCCCCGCACATCCACCACGGTGCGCCCCGCCACCGCGTCGGCACTGGCCAGCTTGTAGGGACTGGTGATGGGGACCACGCGCCGCACCCCGGCCATGGGCTCGATCCGGTCCGGCTTGAGGGCCCTGGACGCGTTCGGGGCCACGATGCTGAGCGCCTCCGGGGTGGCATTCACCTGGCCCCGGATGCCGGCAGCCTCCAGCAGCGCCAGCACGTCCTGCACCTGCTCCTGGGTGGCGCCTGATTCCATGAGGATGAGCATGCGGTGCCTTTCGTGAAGGGCCATTCTACCGGGAGCCTGGACAGACCCCGCCCCCCGGCACCACACTGGGCGCGACTGGAGGTTTCCCATGCGGCGCGCTTCCCTGATGTTCGGTGCCTCGCTCCTGCTTGCCATTGGCTGCACCCGGCCAGAAGTGGAGGCCTTCCGCCTACGCCCCACGCCCATCAGCGTGTCCGTGACCCTGCCCGAGGGTCTGGCGGACCGGGAGGGCTTCCAGAAGGAATATGCCTCGGCGCTCCGGGCCCGGCTCGCCACCCGGGTGCTGGTCGTGCCTGAGGGTGTCAAACCCCCGGTGGGCGCAGCGGAGCTGCAGGTAATCATTCGGGAGATCACGCCGCCCCAAGGTGAGCCCAGCCCTGCGGCGGTCGGAGTCGCTGCCGGGGTCACGGTGGGGGCCATCAGCGCCGCCTCCGGGAACCGGGGCTGGGGCGTGCTGGACGGCCTGTTCTGGGGCCTCTGGGTGGGTAGCCACGCTGCCATCCACCAGGAACGAACCCAGGACCGTCTGGGCTACCGTCCCCAGGTGGTGCGTGCCCAGGTGAGTCTGGTGCAACCAGGGAACCCCGAGCCCCTCTGGGTGGAGGCCATCGAACCCCAGGAGGTGGTGGAGGCCATGGATCCCCTGCCCCCGGGTCACCGGGATGACGATGGCCGCATCCGGGAGGAGGAGGCCCGTGGCTTTGCCCGGGTCGTGGTGCAGAAGCTCTCCGCCGAGTTCCGGTGGACCCGCTTCACGGAGCAGCGCTTCTACGAGGAGCCGGGCGGCCGGAAGGACATCGAGGGCCGCGAGCCGAAGCCCAGGCCCGCCCCTGCGACCCCCGGCGTAGAACCTTCCGAGCCCAAGTCCAACTGATGGAAGCCCGCGTCCTCCGCTGTTCCGGCTGCGGCGCCTCCGTCCCGCCGGACGCGACCCAGTGCCCCTACTGCCGCGCCCAGCTGGCCACGGTGGCCTGTCCGGGCTGCTTCGCCCTGGTGCCGCTGTCCGCCGCCCACTGTCCCGGTTGCGGGATGGCGCTGGCCCCCCGGGAGGTGGCCACGCCCGAGGGGGCGCCCTGTCCCGCCTGTGCCAAGCCCATGGCCGGGGCCAAGGTGGGGGACCTGGATGTGAACGCTTGCCAGGCCTGCGGGGGGCTCTGGCTGGACCGTGCCATGTTCGAGCAGCTGGGCGCCAGCCGGGAGCGCCAGGGCGCCGTTCTGGGCGCACTGCCCGCGCCCAGCGAACCGCCTGCGGCGACCCTCGGGCCCGTGCGGTATCGCCCCTGTCCGGTCTGCCGGCAATACATGAACCGGGTGAACTACGCGAAGCGCTCCGGGGTGGTGATCGATGTCTGCAAGGCCCATGGCCTCTGGTTCGATCAGGACGAACTGCGCCGCATCCTGGCCTTCATCGCTGGCGGTGGTCTGGACCGGGCCCGGGAGCTGGAGATCGAGTCCCTGAAGGAAGCCAAGCGTGCCGCAGTGCAGATCCCCCAGCACGCCGCGTCCTCCTTCGAGTTCCGGCAGCAGTTCAATGCCTCGGGCCACTGGCTCACCGCCGCCGGCCTCGTGGGGCTGGCCCTTGATGTGGCGGGGATGTTCCTGGACCGCGACTGATCAGCCGGCCTGGCTCACCAGCGCGGCGAACTTCTTGGGATCCAGGCTGGCGCCGCCCACCAGGCCACCGGCCACCTCGGGAATGGCCAGCAGCTCGGGGAAGCTCTCAGGGGTGACGCTGCCGCCGTAAAGGATGGGGACCTGGGCGCCCGCCCGCCCGAGGTGCCGGAGCAGCTCGCTGCGGATGAACGCGTGGGCTTCCTGCACCTGGGCGGCCTCGGCCCGACGGCCGGTGCCGATGGCCCAGACGGGCTCGTAGGCCACCCACAGGGGGCCCGCACCCGTCTCGCCGAGGATGGCCAGCTGCTGGCCAAGCACGGCGAGCGTCTGGCCCGCGTCCCGCTGGTCGAGGGTCTCGCCGATGCAGAGCAGGGGCAGCAGCTCGGCGGTGCGGGCGGCCACGAGCTTCTTCGTCAGGGCCGCATCGGTCTCGCCGAAATACTGGCGACGCTCGCTGTGGCCGAGGAGGACGCCGGAACAGCCGGCGTCCCGCAGCTGCGGCATGGAGATCTCGCCGGTGAAGGCGCCCTTGGCCTCGGCATGACCGTTCTGGCCGAATACCTTGATGCCTTGCTCGTTCACCAGTCCGCTCACCAGGGGCAGGAGGGGGAAGGGCGGGGCGATGCCGACCTCGGTGCCGACCGCAGGGGCGATGCGGCTCAGTAGGTCCTCGCAGAAGGCCCGGGCCTCCTGGGAAAGCAGGTTCATCTTCCAGTTCGCAACGACGCAGCGCATGCAGTCTCCCCGGTTCTAAGAGCCTTCCAGCCAGAACCTAGAGGCTATCAGCCTTCCCTTAGGCGGGCATACTCCGTGGGCGTGCGGCCCAGGAAGGCCTTGAAGACCCGGATGAAGTGGGCCTGGTCACAGAAGCCCAGTTGCAGTGCGAGGGCCGGGAAGTCCACGGGCCCATCGCCCTCCAGGCAGGCCATGGCGTCATGCAGCCGGTAGCGCTGGATCACCCACTTGGGGCTCACCCCGACACAGTCCTTGAACAGCCGCTGGAGGGACCGCAGGCTGAGACCCGCCGCGCGCGCCAGGGTCTCCGCCTGGGTGAGGGTGCGGTCCTCCAGCACCAGGGCCACCAGCTGGCGTGCCTGCTGGGCCCGAGCATCGGGGGCGGGCAGGCGGCAGAGCAGGAAGGCTTCGAGCAGGGCGATGGCCGAGGGCGCATCCTCCCCGCAGGCGAGGACGGCGGCTTCGAGCTCGGTGCCCTCCGCTCCGAAGGCCTCCCCGAGGGGAACCACCCGGTCGGTCAGCGTGTGCACGGAGGCCGGCCAGAAGGGCCGAAAGGTGCCCGGATGGAACTTGACCCCGTAGACCCGACCCCGCCCCTCCAGCCGGCGCTGGAAGCGGTGGGTGTTAACGCCTGAAAGCCCGGAGTGGCCCGCCTCGACCACCAGGTACACCGAGGGATGCGGGAGGGTCTCCCCCATGGCGGTCACCCGTTCTTGAAGATCCCAGCCAATGGTCCAGAAGTGCTCCACCAGCTGTTCCAGCGGGCCTTCCGGCAGGAACCGGCCCACCGGGGACTGCTGCCGCACGGCCTGGGTTCCCACCACACCCCTCGGCTTCCATTCCACGGGCCTGGCCACCTGCCTGCTCCTTTTTCGGGGCTGTCGTGTTTCTACAATACCGGGCCGCCAGTCCACACCATCCTGGGGGGCACGCATCATCCTGACGCCAGACATGTCCCATCGAATCCCCCGCTCCCTGCTCATGATCGCCTCTGCCATTCTGGCCCAGGCGCTGCTGGCCCAGGGCCCTGGCAAGGTCGTATCGGCTACCCCCAAGGAGGTGCGCATGACCCATGTGGCCAAAGGATCATTCGAGGTGGCCCTGACCCCCCTGAAGGAAGGAGCCACACCCGGCGCCTGGGCTCCGGGCCGCATGGCCCTCGACAAGCACTTCCATGGCGACCTGGAGGCCACCAGCCAGGGCGAGATGATGACGGCCATGAGCGAAACGAAGGGATCCGGGGGCTACACCGCCTTCGAGCGGGTGCAGGGCGCCTTGGCGGGAAGAAAAGGGTCCTTCGTCCTCATGCACCACGGCGTGATGACCCAGGGCGTACCCGGCGAGTGGGGCGTGCGGGTGGTTCCCGATTCCGGCACCGAGGCCCTGAAGGGCCTCGAAGGCCGGATGACCATCACCATCACGGGCAAGGACCACGCCTACGCCCTGGAGTACACCCTGCCTGAATCCCGCTAGGCGCGCTGGAGGGCGGCGACCCCAGGCAGCTCAAGGCCGCTGAGAAATTCGAGGCTGGCGCCGCCGCCGGTGGACACATGGCTCATCCGGGCCGACACGCCCGCCTGGTTCACAGCGGCGACGCTGTCCCCGCCACCCACCAGCACGAAGGCCCCGCGGTCAGCGGCTTCCGCCAGCTCCTCGGCCATGGTCAGGGTGCCGCTGGCGAAGGGGGCCATCTCGAAGACGCCCATGGGGCCATTCCACAGCAGGGTTTTCGCCGCCCGGATCTCGGCGGCATAGGCCGCCACGGTCTCGGGGCCGATGTCCAGGGCCATGCGGTCGGCAGGGATGTTCTGATCCAGGGTGATGGCGCAGTCCGCATCGGCCTTGAACGCGTCGGCGGCCAGGTGGTCCATGGGCAGCAGCAGTCGCGTGCCCTTGGCGGCGGCCTGCTTGATGAGGTCGAGGGCCAGGTCCAGCTTGTCCTCTTCGCAGAGGCTCTTGCCGATCTCGAAGCCCTGGGCCTTGAGGAAGGTGTAGCTCATGGCGCCACCGATGAGGATGGCATCGGCCCGACCGAGGAAGTTCTGGATGAGCTCGATCTTGTCGCTCACCTTCGAGCCGCCGAAGATCACCACCAGGGGCTGGTCCGGATCGTGGAGGACCTTGCCCAGGGCCTTCAGCTCCTTCTCCATGAGGAAGCCCGCCGCCACTCGGTCCTTGGGAAAGTGAGCCACCATGCCGCTGACCGAGGCGTGGGCACGGTGGGCCGAGCCGAAGGCGTCGTTCACATAGGTGTCCGCGAGCTTCGCCAGGCTGGCGGCGAACGCCTCCTGGTTCTTGGTCTCGCCCTTTTCGAAGCGCAGGTTCTCCAGGAGGAGCACCTGCCCCGGCTTCAGGGCGGCGGCTTCGGCCTCGACCGCCTCGCCGTTCACGTAGCTGGCCATCCTGCAGTCGATGCCCTGCTCCTTCAGCCAGGCGGCCACGGGCGCGGCACTGTAGGCGGCCTCGAAGCCTTTGCCCTCGGGTCGGCCCAGGTGGGAGGCCATCACCACGGAGGCGCCCCCTTCCAGCAGGCACTTCAGAGTGGGCAGCGTCTCCCGGATGCGGGTGGCATCGGTGATGTGACCGTTCTTCAGGGGCACATTCAGGTCCGCCCGCAGGAAGACCCGGTGGCCCTTCACATCAAGCGCTCGCACCGTCTGGAAGTTCATATCGGCTCCTTGCCATGGCTCGGTTCCATTCTGACCGAAGGGGTGGGGATGGGCCACGCCGGGGGATGCTGCCTCGGCCAAAGCCCTGATCTGAGGCTCACCAGGCCTTTTCGAAGACCCCGATCCACCGGGGGCTGTCCTCGGTGAAGGCCTCGCCGGCATAGGTGCCCATGACGCGGCGCAGCCTGAGGCCCGCACGCACGGCCAGCTCCTGCAGGTCCGTGGGGTGGTAGAGGCGGACGCTTTCCATGACGTCCCGTGTCTCCCCGGTATCCAGATGGGTGAGCACCATGCGCTTGACCAGCCGATGGCCCTCCAGCGCGCGGCGGCTCTGGGCTCGCACGCCCCCTCGCTCCACGGTGTCCTCGGGCACCAGGGTGCGGGTCACCAGATCGGCATTCAGGTAATCCATCACCAGGACGCCCTTGGGCTCGAGCAGCGCGCCGAGCCGGGCCATGAGGGCCCGGTTTTCGGTGTCCGAGAAGTAGCCGAAGGGGGTGAACCAGAGGCAGATGCCCTTCAGGGAGCCGTCCCGCAGGGGCAGGTGGCGCATGTCCGCCCGCACCAGCCAGGGTTTCAGGCCGCCTGGGGCCATGCCCAACAGCGACCGGGAGAGGTCCATCCCAAAGGCCAGCGGGTTGGCGCGCCGCAGGATCTCCAGGTGGCGCCCGGCCCCGCAGGCGAGGTCGAGGACGGGGCCTTCCGCCAGCTCCGGGGCGACCTTGAGCGCCCGGTTCACCGCCACCCTGGCCTCCTCCGCATCCCGGTGGGCGTAGAGCAGGGCGTAGTCCTCGTCGAACCACGATTCGAACCACTCGGTCAAGGCAATGCCCTCGGAAAAACCCAGGGTAACCAGGGAATGGCGCCCGCGTGGCGCTTCCCAGGGTGAAAAAGTCTGGTCGGGTAGAATGGACCTTGCAAAGGAACCCCATGCAACGTCCTGAACGCCTCGAAGACCAGGTCCACTTCCTCCTCTCCACCCTTGTGCAGCGCGAGCTGCGGGATCCTGAGCTGGGCTTCGTCACGCTCACGGCAGTGCGCCTGTCTCCCGATCGCAGCGTGGCCCGGGTCTACTTCACGGTCTTGCCCGCCAACGGGGGGGACCAGGAAGCCCAGGACGGCTTCACCCGCAAGGCCCTGGGCCGGGCCGCCGGGTTCCTGCGCAGCCAGCTGGCCAGCCGCCTGAAGATGAAGCGGGTGCCTGAGCTGCGATTCTTCCCGGACGCTACCCTGGAGGCGGGGAACCACATGGAGTCCCTCCTGGACGAGCTCGAGCGGGAGCGCGCCGCCCGGCCCCCGGAACCCGATCCGGAACCGGACGCCTGAATGGTCGAGGCAGGCATCCACCTCGTCCACAAGGCCGTGGGCCAGAGCAGCTTTGACGTGATCCGCGGCTTCAAACGCAGGGCCTTCGAGGCGGGGCAGAAGAAGCTGGCCCTGGGTCACGGGGGCACGCTGGATCCCTTCGCCGACGGGCTGCTGCTGGTGCTGGCGGGCCAGGCCACGCGGCTCATGGAACTGATG
Source organism: uncultured Acidobacteriota bacterium (assembly GCA_963740385.1). Taxonomy (GTDB): domain Bacteria; phylum Acidobacteriota; class Holophagae; order Holophagales; family Holophagaceae; genus Geothrix. The sequence goes on along the minus strand of CAVUDX010000002.1, from coordinate 313,128 downwards.
CACCCCCTGCCCAAGACCTACCTGGCCCAGGTGGCCTGGGGCCAGGAGACCGACACCTGCGACCTGCAGGGGCTGCCCCTGGGCGCGGCGGTCGAACCTCGGCTGTCCAGCGAGGCCTTGGCGGCGGCCCTGACGCCCTTCCTTGGCTGGACCGACCAGGTGCCACCCGCCACCAGTGCCAAGAAGATCGACGGCGAGGCCGCCTACAAGAAGGCCCACCGGGGCGAGGTGGTGCTGATGAAACCCAGCCGGGTGTTCCTGCTTTCGGCCCGCTGGCTTGCCCACGATCTGCCGAAGTCCAGCACCCTTGAGCTCACCTGTCGGGGGGGGTTCTACGTGCGCAGCCTGGCCCGGGACCTGGGCCGCGCCCTGGGCTGCGGGGCCCACCTCGCGGCCCTGCGGCGCACCGCCATCGGTCCCTGGCTGAATCCCGGTCTCGCCCAGGAACAGCTGCTGACGGGCCTGGACCTGCTGCCCTGGTGCCCCACGCGCCACCTCACCGATGAAGAAGCGGAGCACCTGGCCCATGGCCGGGCCATCCCGACCGGCGAAACCAGCTCGGCGACCTGGGCCATGCCCGAAGGCTTCCCCGACCCCGGCGCCCCCCTGAAGGCCATGCATGAAGGCCACCTGGTGGCCCTGCTGAAGCCCGCCGACGCAGGCCTGCGGACCTTCGCCAACCTGCGGGGCGGACTGTAGGCTCTGCCAGGAAGGTGACCCGGCAGCCGAAGGCCTCAGAGCCAGTAGCGGCCGAGGGTCTCCAGCAGGCGGGAGACCGTGTCCTGGTTGTGGCGGTGGCGGAGCTCCTCCCCTGGGATCGGTGGGTGGGGCGGCACGGGGTCGTGCAGGCGTTCGGGCGGGTGGGCGCCCAGGTGGGACCGCCAGCGTTCGACCCAGCGCTCGGGCAGCCGCTCTGGAATGGGGTGGCCCAGGAGGGTCAGCACGAGGATGGCCCAGACCCGGGAGACGACCTGCGCCTCATAGCCGCCGCCCAGGGTGACCAGCAGCCGCCCCTGGGAGTGGGCCTGCGCCAGTTCAAGCATCCGCCGGTAGAGGGTCTCGAAGGCCTGGGTGGTGAGGGCCAGGTCGCCCATGGGGTCATCGAAGTGGGCATCGGCGCCCGCCTGGACCACCAGCACCTGCGGTGCGAAGTTGGCGAGGGCCTCGGGTACCAGGGCCTCGAAGGCCGCCAGATAGTCCTCGGGGCCGCTGAAGGGCTCCAGGGGCACGTTGATGGACAGCCCCCGGGCATAGCCGCCGCCCAGCTCGTGCAGGTGGCCGGTGCCAGGGAAGAGGTAGTGGCCGGATTCATGCAGGCTGATAGTCAGTACCCGGTCGCTCTCATAGAAGAGGTTCTGCACGCCATCGCCATGGTGCAGGTCGATGTCCAGGTAGGCCACCCGCCAGCCGTGATCCACCATGGCCTGGATGGCCACCGCCAGGTCGTTGTAGAGGCAGAACCCCTCCGCCCGGGCCCGCTGGGCGTGGTGCAGGCCACCCCCCAGCTGCAGCACCACCTGCTCCTGGCCCGCCATGAGGAGCCGGGCCCCGTGGAGGGCGCCACCCACCAGCCAGCGTGCCGCCTGGTCCATGCCCTGGAAGACGGGGTTGTCGGGTGTGTTGAGGCCGAAAGCCTCGGCCCCGGGGAGCAGGCCCTCGCGGTCCAGCGCTTCCACCATGGCCACGTAGGCGGGGTCGTGCACCGTGAGAATGTCCTCGCGGGTGGCTGAGGGCGCCGCCTGCAGGTCCAGCGGCAGCCCCAGCTCGCGCAGCAGGTCCAGCACCATCTCCAGCCGGGCGGGCGTGAAGGGATGCTCGGGACCGAAGTCGTACTGCGCGTATTCCGCGCGATGGATCAGTGCGGCCATGGCTTGGGCTGGGGCCAGAGCACCCGGAACCCGTCCCGGGTCATGTCCTCCGCCAGGGGACGGATCTGGCTCGACCCGACCCGCAGGACCGTGCGCACCTCGTCGCCGGGCACGGGGTAGGTGAGGATGGAGTGGATGTTGAGGTTCCGCGCGGCGAGGTAGGCCGTGAGCCGGGCGAGCTCTCCGGGCTTGTCGGCCAGGGCCACGGCCAGCCGGGAGGAGGGCAGGGAGACACCCGTGAGCTTGATGAGGGTGTCCAGGATGTCCATGCCCGTGATGATCCCGACCAGGGTGCCCCCGTCCAGGACCGGCAGGCAGCCGATCTTCAGCTCGCGCATGATCCGCGCCGCATCCTCGACGGGCTGCAGGGGATCGATGGTGACGGGCGGCTGGCTCATGGCACTGCGCACGGGGGCATCGAGCTTGCGGGGCTCCGGGCAGAGAACGCTGGTGGCCCAGCGCAGGTCCCGGTCCGTCAGCACGCCCACGAGGCGTCCCTCCTCCACCACGGGCAGGTGCCGAAAGCCCTTGGACTGGAACACCGCGCAGGCTTCCTGGAGCGTGTCCGCCGGGGTGAGGGTCGTGACGGGACTGTGCATCATCTGGTGGACGAGCATGGCGACCTCACATGTTCAGGGCAGGCGGAAGGTGGGCATGGCGAAGGAGAAAAACATTCCCGGCAGGAGGGGCAGGGGACCGGTGACCGGACTGTCCCCCGTGGGAAGCTCCACCTGGGCACCCATGGCATGCAGCCAGGGAAGCTCCTCCACCATCTGGGTCAGCCGACCCAGGGTCTCCTCCAGGCCGCTGTTGGGCGGAAGCTGCAGGCGCTCCATGACGCCCGTGATGTCCAAGTCGGTGAGGGGCGTGATGCGCAGGAAGGAAGGGACTCCGCGGCGGTGGAAGCGCCAGATGGGGCCGAAATCCGGGTCGACGGTGAGGCTAAGCACCACCCGCTGCCGACGTTTTTTGGCAGCCTCCAGGGTCGGTGCCGTCTCGACCGGGATACCGAAGTGGGCGAGCAGGTCCTGCGCCTGGGCACCTTTCATCACCAGTGGCGGCGCCTCCCGGGGAAGCCCTTCCAGGCTCTGCTCCACCACCTTACGGGCGGCGCCCGGGTTCATGCCCACGTAGCCGAGGATCCGGCCTGGGGGCAGGAGCCTGAACTTGGCATACTCCACGACCTTGGAGAGCGCCAGAGCCGCGGATTCAGGAAAGCGGTAGGAGGGGAAGGCCCGCGCCGAGGTTGGGCGGTCGCCCTTGGCCCCCAGGCCCACGGGCACCGCGCCGCTGACGCCCATCAGGGACAGCAGCGTGGGTTTGGCGAGGCCGGTGGCCCGCTCGGCCTTGGCGGCGGCCCTGCGGATGGCACGGGCCACGGCGGAGGGATCGCAGGACCCCACACAGGCGAAGGTGGCGATGAGGGCGTCGACCTCGGGATGCTGCAGGGCCTCCAGGCAGGCCTGCTCGTAGTGCTCGGCGGTGGCGGTGGCCTGGAGGTCCACCACGCCCGGCCCCGCGATGGCCATGCCCCGCGACTCGCAGGCGTCGGCGCAGATGGTGGCCACGCCACCCGAGTTGCTGATGATGGCCACCCGGTTGCCCTTGGGCAGGGGCTGATGGGCGAGCAGGAGGGCGATGTCGAACAGCTCCTCCAGCGTGTCGGCGCGGATGACGCCGGCCTGCTGGAACAGCGCCTCCACTTCCGCATCGTTCTGGGGGCTGGCGCCGATGTGGGCCTGGGCCATGCGGCGCCCCGCGCCGCTGCGGGCGCTCTTCACACAGAGGATGGGCTTGCGGTGGGACATGCGCCGGGCGATGCGGGCAAAGCGCCGCGCGTTGCCGAAGGTCTCCAGGTAGAGGAGGGCCAGGTCCGTGTCAGGATCCTCCTCCCAGGTACTGGATCAGGTCGTTGCCCGACACGTCGGCCCGGTTGCCAGCGGAGACGAAGGTGGAGAACCCCAGGCCCCGCTCGGCGGCGTACTGGAGGATGACCACCCCCAGGGCGGCCGAGTGGCTGAAGAACCCCACGCGACCCCGAGGTGGCAGGGCGGAGGCCAGGCTGGCGTTGAGCTGGACGGCGGTGTCCGTATTCAGCAGCCCCAGGCAGTTCGGCCCCACCAGCCGGGCGCCGCGACTGCGCACCAGCTTGAGCAGGCGCTCCTGGCGGCGGGCGCCTTCCGAACCGGTTTCTGCAAAGCCTGCCGCCAGCACCAGCAGGCTGCGGGAACCCATGTCCAGGGCGCGCTTGGCCACGGTCAGCACCTTGGAGGCAGGTACCGCGAGGATCACCAGGTCCGGGGCCTCCGGCAGGTCTGCCAGGGAGGCATAGGCCCGCACCCCCTCGATGGCGGCAGCCCGTGGATTGACGGGGTACACGGTGCCCTTGAAGCGACCCTGGAGGATGTTCCGGAACAGGGCGTTGCCCAGGGAGGAAGGATCCCGGGATGCGCCCACCACCGCCACGGTCTTGGGCCGCAGCAGCGGCACCAGCGAGTTGGCCACCGCGACCCGCTCGCGGGTGGCGATCCGCTCCCGCATGGCCTCGGGTGCCTTCAGGGGGAAGCGCACATGGATGATGCCGCCCTCCAGCGCCTGACGCGTCTCGAACCCAGAGTCCCGGAAGACGCGCACCATCTTCTGGTTCTCGAACAGCACCTCCGCCTCGAAGCCCACGAACCCCGCGCCCGCAGCCAGGCCGCCCAGCTTCTCCAGGATGAGGGTCGCGATGCCGCGGCCCTGGTCCTCCTCGGAGACCAGGAAGGCCACCTCGGCCAGGCTGCCGCCATCGCCCACGTAGTTCCCAAGGCCGAGGATCCGCTGGTCCTCCCCTTCCACCGCCAGCAGGCAGGCCCAGCGGCGGGGATCGCACTCGCAGAGATCCTCCACGAACTTCCGCGACACCCGCGCGACTCCGGCCATGAACCGCAGCGCCAGCGTCTGCTTGGTGCGGCTGTTGATGAACTGCTCCACCCGGTCCGCATCTTCCGGGGCCGCCAGGCGCAGCAGGATGCTCCGGCCGTCCTTCAGCAGGACGAACTCCCGGTAGTCGGCGCCGTCGGGAATGATGGCAAACACGGTGACCTCGGGCAAAGTGGTGACGGAACCACCCTAGCATGACCACCCGTGCCCTCCAGCAGGCGGCTGCGCTTGGTTCGGCACGCACCGTCTGGACATCGTCCAGGGTTGCTTCTAGATTTGGCGAACAACACCTCGATCCACACCTTCGGGAGGCCGGCATGGCAGAGCGGGACGCATTCCTCGGCGCAAGGGACTTCCTCGTCCAGCACCGGCATGACCTCGATGCGGCCCGGAAGGGCTTTCGCCTGGAGCCGCTCACCACCTTCAACTGGGCCCTGGACCATTTCGATGCCCATGCGAAGGGCAACGAGCAGCCGGCACTGTGGATCGTCGAGGAAGGCGGCGCCGAGACCAAGGTCAGCTTCCGGGAACTCTCCGAGCGCAGCAACCGGGTCGCCAACGCCCTGCGGGACCTGGGGGTGCGACGGGGCGACGGTGTGCTGGTGATGCTCGACAATGTGCTGCCCCTCTGGGAGGTGATGCTGGGCTGCATCAAGCTGGGGGCCGTGCTCGTGCCTTCCACCCTGCTGCTGTCCCAGGCGGACCTGCTGGATCGCATCGAGCGCGGCGGGATCCGCCACCTGGTGGTGGATGCCGCCCAGGCGGGCAAGTTCGAGGGCATGGACGCCTCCCTCACCCGCCTCAGTGTCGGGGGGCAGGTGGCCGGGTGGCGGACCTTCGAGACGCTCTACGACGGGTCGCCCACCTTCGCGCCGGACGCCCCCACGCAGGCCACGGATCCCATGCTGCTCTACTTCACCTCGGGCACCACGGCCAAGCCCAAGCTGGTGCTCCATTCGCATCAGAGCTATCCCGTGGGGCACCTGTCCACCCTCTACTGGATCGGCCTGCGGGAAGGGGATGTCCACTGGAACATCAGCTCCCCTGGCTGGGCCAAGCACGCCTGGAGCAGCTTCTTCGCCCCGTGGAACGCGGGGGCCTGCATCTTCGTGTACCGGTCGGCGCGGTTCAGTGCCGCCGCTGCCTTGAAGGTGATTGCGGACAAGGGCGTCACCACGCTCTGCGCCCCGCCCACCGTGTGGCGGCTCTTCATCCAGGAGGACCTCAAGGCCTATCCCGTCAAGCTGCGTGAGCTGGTGGGTGCGGGGGAACCGCTGAATCCCGAGGTGATCCACCAGGTGGAGCGCGCCTGGGGCCTCACCATCCGGGACGGCTACGGGCAGACGGAGACCACGGCCCTCGTGGGCAATCCGCCCGGGCACACAGTCAAGGCCGGCTCCATGGGCCGTCCCCTTCCGGGCTATGACGTGGTGCTGCTGGACGCAGATGGGCGGGAGGCCGCCGAGGGGGAGATCTCGCTGAAGCTGACCCCGCGCCCCATCGGGTTGATGGACGGCTACCGGGACGATCCCAGCCGCATGGCCAAGGCCCTGAAGGAGGGCTACTACCGCACCGGCGACGTGGCCACCCGAGACGAGGACGGCTACCTGTTCTTCGTCGGCCGCGCCGATGACGTATTCAAGAGCTCTGACTACCGCATCAGCCCCTTCGAGTTGGAGTCCTTCCTCATCGAGCACGAGGCCGTGGCCGAGGCGGCCGTGGTGCCGAGCCCTGATCCCCTGAAGCTGGCCGTGCCGAAGGCCTACATCATCCTGCGGGCCGGCTTCGAGCCCGACCGGGCCACGGCGCTGTCGCTGTTCAAGTTCATCCGCGAGCGCCTCTCCCCCTACAAGCGCATCCGCATCCTGGAGTTCAGCGACCTGCCCAAGACCATCTCCGGGAAGATCCGCCGGGTGGAGTTGCGCAAGCGGGCCGCCGAAGGCACCTCTGGAGCGGGCGAGTTTCGGGAGGAGCAGTTCCCGGAGCTGAAGTAGGTAACCCTCCTTCGCCCAAGGTCTCCCACGGCCGGGGGCGTGAAGCCTGGTTCCGGTGTGTTATTGCACGCGCTTCAGACGCCCTCAGATTTTCACCTCAAAATGGACTGGCTGGGCTCGGTTCTCCCCCTCCCTCCCTAGGAGATGCCCCATGGTTGCCAATGCCGACCTGCTGGCCGACCTGCCCCTGTTCGCGTCCCTCCGCCCCGTGGAGCTGGAACTCCTGGCGAAGGCGGTCGAGGTCATCCGGCTCGAGCCCGGCCAGACCCTCTTCCGGGCTGGGGATCCGGGAGAAGCCATGTACATCGTCGCCTCCGGCGAGATGGAGCTCTCCGTGGTGGACCGGGCGGGGCAGAAGATTGTCCTCACCGGCCGCCACCGGGGGGACGTCTTCGGGGAGCTGGCCATGCTGGATGAAGGGACCCGCACGGCCACGGCGGTGGCACTGGTCCCCACCGAGCTCCTGGAGCTGGACCGCTCCGATCTCCTGCTGCTCGTCACCCAGAGGCCCGAGGCGGCCCTGCACCTGTTGGGGGCCATGGGCGCCATGACCCGCAAGGCGGACCTCCTCCTGCGCACCCGGGTGGCCCGCAACGTCCAGGACGAGATCGAGGACCAGCGCTCGCTCCTGGAGAAGGTGACCGACTGGATTGCCGACTTTTCCGGGAGCCTCGCCTTCCTCCTGCTGAATGCGGGGTGGTTTGCGGTCTGGATCTTCCTGAACGTCAGCGGCCGGGCGACCTTTGATCCCTATCCCTTCGGGTTCCTCACCATGGTGGTGTCGCTGGAGGCCATCATCCTGTCGATCCTCGTCCTGCTGGCCCAGAACCGCCAGGCCGCCAAGGACCACATCCGGGACGACGTGGAATACGAAATCAACGTGAAGGCGGAGCTGGAGGTCGCCCACCTCCATGAAAAGGTGGAGGAGCTATCCGACCAGTTCCGTCAGCGGCTGGATCGCCTGGAGGCCGCCGTCAAGCGGGATCGGGCCTGAAGCATTCTAGCCCTGCATGGGCACCCGGGCCGCCAGGTCATCCAGCACCTGCAGCATGTGCTGGCACTCCTCGCAGCTGGTGTGGGGGGTGCCGCAGGGGAAGCCGTCACTCTGCATGCCGAGGCAGCGGGGCTGCTGGATGAACCGGGTCAGCTCCACCAGCAGGCCGGAGACCTTCTGGCGGAGCGGGCTGTCCGGAATCTCCCGGAGGGCCATGACGATCTTCCATTCCTCGGTGGAGAGGGTGGTCTGGATGGCGGTGTCCGTCATGGCTGCCTCCTGGGACTGACTACTGGTCGAGCGCTTCCACTGACTTGATGCCCCAGGCGAAGGCCTCCTCGTTGAGAGGGATCAGGGCGCACTTGTCCTTCAGGGCCACGCGGATGGCCGAAAGGAAGGTCTCCTTGGGAAAGATGTTCGTGGCGGCCTGGAGGGCGCCCAGGGCCACGATGTTCTTCACCACGGCCTTGCCCAGGTCGGTGGCAATGCCGGTGAAGGGAACCGGGAACAGCTTGATGCTGGGATCGAGCGTGGGGGGCTCGGTCACCACGGAGCTGTCGTAGATCACGAAGCCGCCCTTGCGCACCGTGGGGCCGAACTTGGCCAGGCTGGGGGCGTTGAAGGCCAGGAGGATCTGGGGCTCCGGGGAGCCGGGATTCAGCACCTCCGTCTCGGCCACATGGACATCGGCGTAGGACGTGCCGCCGCGGCTCTCAGGGCCGTAGCTGGGGATGTGGGTGGCGTCGAAGCCTTCGCTGATGGCGGCCCGGGCGATGAGCATGGCCGCCGTCTGGGCGCCGTCGCCGCCGGACCCGGCCAGCTTCAGGGAGACGTCCTGGAGATCCAGCTCCTTGGGGAAGCCCTTGCAGAACCGCTCGGGGTGCTCCGTGGAGGCACCCGTAAGGGACAGGATCTTCTCGCCCTTGAAGCTGGGGGCGTTGCGCTTGAACCAGGGGTCGATGGTGAGGTCTTTCTTCACGCCCAGGGGATACACGGGCTCCATGCACTCCTTGACCCACTTCTCGGTGGCCTCCGGATCCATCTTCAGGTGGGTGGGGCACTCGGCCAGCACCTCGATGAAGGAGTAGCCGCGGCCTTCCATCTGGAGCTTGAGGGCCTTCTGGATGGCCTTCTTGGCCTTGATGCGCTGCTTGGCGTCGTAGAGGGCCACACGCTCCACATAGACGGGGCCATCGAGGCCGGCAATGAGCTCGGCCATCTTCATGGGCTGGCCGTTGTACTGGTCGCGGCCCGCGGGGCTGGTGGAACTGGTCTGGCCCATGAGGGTGGTCGGGGCCATCTGGCCGCCGGTCATGCCGTAGATGGCGTTGTTGATGAAGATGACGGTGATGGGGGCACCCAGCTGCGCGGTGGCCACGGTTTCGGCCAGGCCGATGGAGGCCAGGTCGCCGTCCCCCTGGTAGCTGATGACCACGCTCTCGGGGTTGGCAAACTTGTGCCCCAGGGCCACCACGGGCGCGCGGCCATGGGCGGCTTGGCTGTTGCCCACATCGAAGTAGTAGTAGAGGAACACGGAGCAGCCCACGGGGCTGATGGCTACCGTGCGGTCCTGGATGCCGAGGGTATCGATGGCTTCCGCCAGGAACTTGTGGGCCAGGCCGTGGCCGCAGCCGGGGCAGTAGTGGGTGGCGTGACCCTTCAGGCCCTCGCCGTGGGAGTGGCGCTCGAACTTGTCGTAGATGACGCTGGTCTTGCTCATGCGAGCACCTCCTTCCGGCCCAGAACCCGGGTCATGATTTCGCTCTGCTGGGGCAGGATTCCGCCCATGCGGCGAACCGATTCCAGTTCGGGGAATTCGCGGACACCGGCCTTGCTGAGGGCGAGGCGGACCTCATCCTCCAGCTGCCCGGCACTGGCTTCCACCACCACGATGCGCTCGGCACCCTGGATGGCAGCCTTGAGGGCGTCCACCGGGAAGGGCCAGAGGGTGATGGGGCGGAACAACCCGGCTTTGATGCCCTGGGTGCGCAGCTCCTGCACAGCGCCCTTGGCGGTGCGGGCGGGGGTGTTGCAGGCGATGAGTACCACGTCGGCGTCGTCGCACAGGAAGCTCTCGGCCCTGGCTTCCACCTTCATGGCGGCGTACTTGGCGTTCAGGTGGTGGTTGTGGGCCTCGAGATCGGATTCCGTGAGGAAGATCGAGGAGATGAGGTTCTTGCGGTGCATGGCGTCGCCGTAGACCGCCCACTTGGGGATGCCGGGCTTGGTCATGGATTCAGGCAGCTGCACCTTGCCGGTCATCTGGCCCAGGTAGCCGTCACCCAGCAGCACGACGGGGTTGCGGTACTTGAAGCTGAGCTCGAAGGCCAGGATGGTGAGGTCGAGCATCTCCTGGGGCGTCGAGGGCGCCAGCGTGATGGCCTGGGTGTTCCCGTGGCCGAGGCCGTGGCAGGCCAGCTTGATGTCGGACTGCTCGGGTGCGATGTTGCCCAGACCAGGGCCACCCCGCATGATGTCCACGAACACACCCGGCAGCTCGGCGCCGATCATGTAGGAGACACCTTCCAACATCAGGCTGAAGCCCGGAGACGAGGTGAAGGTCATGGTGGGCAGGCCCGCGCCGGCGGTGCCGTACATCATGTTCACGGCGGCCACTTCGCTGACGGCCTGGATGAAGGTGCCGTCGAGCTTGGGCAGGAACTTCGCCATGAGCTCGGCGCCTTCCGTGGAGGGTGTGATGGGGTAGCCGTAGACGTGCCGGCAGCCCGCCAGGATGGCGCCGACCGCCGAAGCATAGGTACCCTTGATGACCAGGGGCTCGGTGCGGGGCAGGGGCAGGGTCTCGTTGGGGATGTCCACGGGCTCGAGGGCTTCGCTGGGCTTCACCCCGAAGAGCTTGGCCGGGTCCTCCAGTTCGAAGTCCTGGACCTCGCCCTCGTGGGCGGGGCGCAGGCCATAGGGCTCGGGGCAGGCGTCCATGCACATGCCGCAGGCGTTGCAGTCGGTCAGGTCCAGTTCCACCGGCACCAGGCCCGTCAGGGGATTGATCTGGTCGCTGAGGGTGATGCAGTCCTTGGCGCAGGCATCCAGGCAGCGACCGCAGCCCTTGCAGTATTCCGGGAGGAGGAAGGGTTTCGGTCGTTCTTTGAGGGCCATGGGGCCTCCATGTATGGACACAGGTCCTACCTAGGGTGAAGTGTCGACCTCGCCCTCTGTGCCTGGGGTCACAAGCGGTGTTAAGCGCAGACCACCGCCGACCAGAGAGGTGGGAATCCGTCTTCCCGGGACCGGTCTGTGCCGGTTTGCCTGGACCTCAGCGATCTCCCCAGTGGAGCTTCTGCTGAAGCAGGGCGAAAAAGTCGAGACCGGGGCGCTGCAGCAGGGTGATCCGGGTCGGAGCCAGGCTCAGGCGAACCTCGTCGCCCGGCAGCACCGGGAAGCCCACCTGGCCATCCAGGGTGAGGTGGGCATCCTCGGCATCCGTCAGGGTGATGGAGATCCCCATGGCCGCGGGCACCACCGATGGCCGCAGGGTCAGGGTGTGGGGGCAGATGGGGGCGATGACGAAGGCCTCCAGGCTGGGGTGCATGATGGGCCCGCCTGCGGAGAGGGCGTAGGCGGTGGAGCCCGTAGGCGTCGCCACGATGAGGCCATCGGCCTTGATCGGTCCGGCGTCCTGGTCCCCCACCTTGAGGCGCATGTCCATGATGCGAGCCAGGGCGCCCTTGGCGACCACGGCGTCGTTCAGGACCGTCTGGCGGGCGAGGCAGAGTCCTTGCCGCCACAGCTCCACCAGCAGCATGGGGCGAACGTCCGCCAGGAGGGCGCCCGCCAGGAAGGCCTCCACGGCGGCCCGGGCGCCGGACACGGGGTGGGCCGTGAGGAAGCCCAGGGACCCCAGGTTGATGCCGAGGATGGGTGTGCCCCGCTGGCCCACCCGACGGGCGGCGTAGAGCAGCGTGCCATCACCCCCCAGCACGAGGCACAGGTCCGCGGGGGCCTCGCGGCTGCCCAGGTCCAGGTCTGTCTCGAGGCGATCCGGTGCCAGGCCCGCCTCGGCCCAGGGTTCCTCCAGCCCTGGTTCGGCGGTGACCGTCCAGCCCCGGTCGAGGAAGATCGGCAGGCACTCGCGCAGCGTGGCGCGGAGGTGGGGCGACTTGACCTTGGCGACGAGGATCAGGCGTGGGGACATGGCACCACTGTAGGAGCCTGACAACGGAATTGGAACGACCGTCCCCGAGGCCTGCTGGGCGGGGCGACCTCGCGGGCAATCCATGCTCGCGACTGCCCCTGCCGCTATCCTTGAGCCATGGCATCCACTCCGGCTTCCCCCTCCTCGCCTGCCCGACGCTGGATTCGGCGGCTGTTCTGGACCTTCCTGGCCCTGATGACTGTCGGAGCCCTGGCGCTGGCTGTGACCTGGTCGGTGCTCTCCCGGGACGCGGACGGCTTTCTCACCCTCTTCGCGCTGCGGGTGCCCAAGACCATCACCAAAGTGCTCGACCAGAGCGGCAACGTGATCGGCATCTTTGCGGAAGAGCACCGGGTGGTCATCCCCTACGGGGACATCCCCAAGGCCTTCGTCAATGCCCTGGTGGCCACGGAGGACACGGATTTCTGGGAGCACAGCGGCATCTCCATGCGCGGCATCGGGCGCTCCGGCTGGAACTTCGTCTCCAGCTTCGGACGGCGCAGGGAAGGCGCCTCCACCCTCACCATGCAGCTCATCCGCACGGTGACGGCCAAGCGCGAGCGGCGCCTGCTGGCCGGGGGCATCAAGCGGAAGCTGCAGGAGATGGTACTGGCCCGGAAGCTCGAGAAGGCCTATTCCAAGAAGCAGATCCTGGAGATGTACGCCAATGAGGTGTACTTCGGCGGTGGCCGCTACGGCATCGAGGCGGCGGCGGAGTTCTATTTCGGCAAGAGCGCCCCCCAGCTCATTCCCGAGGAGTGCGCCCTCCTGGCGGGGCTGGTCCAGAATCCCAACTGGTACAACCCCTACAACCCCGATCCCAAAGCGCGGGCCGCGGCCAAGTCGCGACGGAACCACGTGCTCATCCGCATGGTGAAGGAAGGCTACCTGCAGGCCCCCGAAGCCAGCCTGCTGGTGGAGAAGCCCATCCGCCTGGCCCGCGAGAATGCCCGCGAGGAGGCCGTCGCGCCTTACGTGGTGGAGGAGGTGCGCAAGTACCTCTATGAGCGCTACGGCCGGGAGCAGGTGCTGAACGGCGGGCTGGAGGTCACCACCACCGTGAACAGCTTTTGGCAGGACGCGGCGAACAAGGCGGTGGAAACCGGCGTGAAGGCGGTGGATCGTCGCCGTGGCTTCCGCAAGGAGGCCGTCCAGTTCGTCAACGATCCCGACACCACGCAATTGAATGGCTGGAGACACTACTTCGAAGTGGGCGACAGCGTGCGCGGGGTGATCCTCGGCTGGAAGGCAGGGAAGGCCCAGGTGCGCATCGGCAAGACCTCGTTGGACGTGCCAGAGGCGGCCTTCGCCTGGGCGGGACAGAAGAATCTCCAGAAGGTGCTGCCACGTGGAGCGGCGCCCCTCTTCGAGGTGAAGGCTGCCGCGGATGGAACGCCCACGGCGCTGGAGCTGGATCAGGAACCCCAGGTGGAAGGGGCCCTCATGGCCGTGGACCCCAAGACCGGGGAGATCAGGGCCATGGTGGGCGGCTTCGACTTCAACCGCTCCAAGTTCAACCGCACCACCCAGGCCCTGCGCCAGGTGGGCTCCACCATGAAGGCCTACGTCTACGGGGCCGCTTTCGTCGCGGGGAAGACCCCCGCCACCATCGTCGAGGATGTGCCCACGCGCTTCCTCGACACGGTGGACTTCCTCACCGTCACCCTTCCGGACGGCTCCACGGATTTCAAGCCCCTTCGCGCCGGAGTCAAGCCCTACGAACCCCGGAACTACGAACGCGATTTCTGGGGGCCCATCCCCATCTGGGAAGCCCTGCGGGATTCCCGCAACGTGCCCGCGGTGCGAACCCTCGAGGAAGTCGGCGTCATGAATGTCATCGACTTCGCCCGGAAGTGCGGGGTCACTGGCAACATCCCGCCCTATCCCAGCATGGCCCTCGGCTCGGCGGACCTCACCTTGAGGGACATGGTCCGCGGGTACTCGACCATCGCCAACGGTGGCCTACAGTCGCCCATGCCATTCTTCATCAAGAAGGTGGCCGATCGGAATGGCCGGGTGCTGGAGACCCATAGCGGGGCCGCCACCGAGCAGGTCATCGATCCCCAGAGCACCTACCAGCTCATCCAGTGCCTCCAGGGCGTGGCCACCAGCGGCACCGGGGCGGGCAGCAACGTGCTGGAATGGCCGGTGGCGGGCAAGACCGGCACCACGGATGACCACACCGATGGCTGGTTCATCGGATTCTCCACCAAACTGGTCTGCGGCGTGTGGGTGGGACTCGACGAGAAGAAGACCATCTTCAAGGGCGCTGACGGGGCCAAGGTGGCCCTCCCCATCTGGATCGACTTCATGAAGACCGCACTGCCCACCACTGGGGAGAAGGAGGACTTCCTGGCTCCCGAGGGCATGGAGTGGGCGGATATCGACCGCTACACGGGCCTGCTGGCCACCTCCGCCACCACGGACCGGGTGTTGCACCTGGCGTTCAAGCCGGGGACCGTGCCGAAGTCCGGCAGCGACGCCGAGGCCATCCAGAAGGTGAAGGAGGCCCGGGACAAGGCCCAGTCGCAGCCGGTGGAGAATCGGGTTTGGGGCCGCCCAAAGCCCGTGGAGGAAACCAAGCCGGTGGACCTGAACGCCTCGGATCCCAACGCCTGAGAGGTGACCCAAGCCCGCTGCCCCGGCGGCGATCCTGGGTTTCCTGGAGGCTGGGTTGAAGCTGCGTCGCGCCTTGTCCATGATCTGCCTGACCGCTGCCCTTCTGCAGGGACAGGAAGGGCAACCGGTCCTCGAATTCGGGTTCCAGGAGCGCATTCGGTCGGAGGCCTGGGACAACCTGGTGGACCACCGGCAGACGACGGAGGACATCCGGTCGCAGTTGCGGTTCCGCACCCGCCTTTGGACCGTGGTGCCCCTGAGCCCCTCCCTGACCTTCGCCGCGGGACTGGTGAACGAGAACCGGAAGGTGACCCGCCCCGACCAGGCCGTGAATGGTCGCGAAGTCGTCTTCGAAACCCTGTACCTGGATTGGCGAATGGCCCCGGACTGGTCGGTGCGGGTGGGCCGCCAGACGCTGGTGCGGGGTGACGGCTTCATCCTGTGCGATGGCAGCGCCCTGGACGGCAGCCGCACCGCCTATGTCAATGCCCTGGACCTGGCCTGGTCCCGGGGCGAGGGCAGGCTGGAGTTCCTGGCCATCTCCGATCCCCACACGGACCAGTACCTGCCCCGCCTGAACGAGGCGGCCAACCCGACGGAACGGGTGCTGCTGAACGAACGGGACGAGGCGGCGCTGGGCCTGTACGGCACCTGGCGCCAGGGGGACCAGGATCTGCAGGGCTACCTCTTCCACAAGACCGAGCGGCACGACAGCCGTGCGCTGGGCGACCCCCGCTTCACGCCGGACCGGCGGGTGGATACCCTGGGCGCCCGGTGGTCCGGGCGGCTGCGGCGCGGGCTCACCCTGGTTGGCGAGGGCGCCGTCCAGGGTGGCCGCCAGGAGGGACGCCCCGGCACCGCCGAGCCCGCCGTTTCCATTCGCGCCTGGGGCGGCCAGGCTCGGCTCACCCAACGTTTCGCCACGGCCTTCGACCCTCAGCTGACCCTGGGCTGGGTGGAGCTGTCGGGGGATGACCCCGCCACGCCCGCGAAGGAAGGGTGGGATCCCCTCTTCAGCCGCTGGCCCCAGTGGAGCGAGGCCTACGTCTCCAGCCAGATTCCCGAAGCGGGCGTCGCCACCTGGACCAACCTGCGGCTCTGGGAAGTCACTTTGCAGCTCAAGCCCCACGCCAGGGTGGGCCTGAGGACCAGCGTGATGTGGCTGCGTGCCCACCAGCCCGCCACCGTGCTCGGCCCGCTGTTCGCCAACGGACTGGGACGGGGGCGGGTGCTGGAGCTGCGGGGCGACCTGAAGCTCACCGAGCGGTGGCAGGGCCACATCCTCTACGAGCGCCTGGATCCCGGCACCTTCTATGCGGGGCCAGATGCCGGCCGGTACTTTCGCATGGAGGTCATCTACACGCTGCGCCAGCGCCCCTGAGGGCTCTCTGGCGCAGTGGTGGATCGGGGCTCAGCCCTTCTTCTTCCAGGTCTTCGCGGGGCGGTCCTCACCGAACTTGCCGGCGGCCTTGGCGCTGGGCTTCCAGGGGCGGGGCACATCCTTCGCGTCGGGCCGGGGGGCAGGACGGTCCTCCCAGGTCTTGCGGGGCTTGGCGGCGGCCTCGGGGCGGGGCTTTACATAGGGGCGCGGCTTGTCCTCGAAGTCGCTGCGAGGCTTGAAACTGCCGTCGGGGCGGGTCTTGGAGAAGGCCGAATCGGGACGGTCGGTGCCCCGGGTGGCCGCACGCTCGGCATAGCTGCGCTGGGGGCGGGGGCCACCCTCCGGGCGGGCGCGGGGGCTGTCGAAGCGGGCCTTGCTCTTCTTCTCTGGCTCAACCAACAGCTCGAACCCCGAGGCCTGGTCGGCCTGGACAAGGCCGAGGAGGCCGGCCACCAGGTGCACAGGGTCAGCGTCCTTCAACAGCTGGGAGGCCTGCTTGAGCAGGGCCGCGCTGACGGAGCCCTGGATGCCATCCAGGAGTTTCTGGGCCTGGGCTTCGCGAATCTCGGTCGGCGTCGGGATGGCCCGCCACTCCAGCTTCAGCCCGCCCCGCCGGCTCCAGGCCAGGAGGATGCGGCTTTCCTTCCAGTTCACCAGGGCGAGGCTGGTGCCCTTGGCCCCGGCGCGACCGGTGCGGCCGCTGCGGTGGATGTAGCTCTCCAGCTGGGTGGGGATGCCCACGTGCACCACCAGCGGGAGGCCGCCGATGTCGAGGCCCCGGGCGGCCACATCCGTGGCCACCAGGTAGCGCAGCTTGCCGTCCTTGAACTGGCCCAGGATGCGGGTGCGGGTGGCCTGGGCGAGGTCCCCGTGGAGGAAGGCGGCAGGCAGCCCGGAGACGGTCAATTCCTCCGCGACTTCCTCGGTCTGGGCCTTGGTCTTGGTGAAGATGAGCGCAGCGCTGGGCTGGTCCCGCAGCAGCAGGTTCACGAGGGCCCGCACCTGCTGGTGGTCGGGGGCCAGCACGGGGGTGTGGGCGATGTCGGCGTGCACCGCGTGCTCGCCGGCCTCCGCCAGCTGGATCTGGACGGGGTCCTTGAGGAACCGCTTGGCCAGCTTGGCGATGGGGGCGGGCAGGGTGGCCGAGAAGAGGAAAGTCTGGGGGCCAACGGGCACCTTGGCGAGGATGGTCTCGACGTCCTCGAGGAAGCCCATGTTCAGCATCTCGTCGCACTCATCGAGCACGATCATGCGCACATGGCTGAGGTCCAGCGTGCCGCGCTCCATGTGATCCATGACGCGGCCAGGCGTACCCACGACCACCGGGGCGCCCATGCTCAGGGCCTTGAGTTGGGGGGCATAGCTGACGCCGCCCACCAGGGAGGCGATGGGCAGCTTGGGCACGAGGCTATGCAGTTCCGCGCCCACCTGCTGGGCCAGCTCCCGCGTGGGGGCGAGGATCAGGGCCTGGGTGCGGCGTTCGTCGGAAAGCCGCTGCAGCAGGGGCAGGCCGAAGGCCAAGGTCTTGCCGCTGCCGGTGCGGCTCTGCACCAGCAGGTCGCGGCCTTCCAGGCCGGGCTGGATGGTGTGGGCCTGGACCGGCATGGGGGTCTCGAAGCCGCGCTTGGCCAGGGCGGCCAGCAGGGCTTCGCTGCAGCCGAGGGCTGCGAAGGTCATGTCACTCACTGGAATCTCCCGGGGCTATCCCTGCGTGAGTGTGCCGAGTGGCAGTCACTTCTATTGGCGAACAGCGCCAGCCGGGAGGGGCCCAAACGGCAAGTGTCTCATGGAAATGCCTTGAACGACATGGGAATTCGCGGGATGGCCGGCCCGCGTTAAGATCCGGGGCATGCCGACGCTCCTCCTCATCCGCCATGGCCTCGCCGAGGATCCGCTCCCCGGGCAGCGGGACGCCGATCGCGCGCTGACCGAAGAGGGCTGGCGGAAGACTCGGGCAGCCATGCGGGGGCTGGTGGCCCTGGGCCTGGTGCCGACCCGCGGCTTCCACAGCCCCTACCGGCGCGCCGCGGAGACCATGACCTGCCTCCAGGAGGCGGCGGGAGCCTTCCCCATGGAGTCGCGGGTGGACCTGATGCCCGACGGGCGGCCGGCCCAGGTGGACCTGTGGCTGCGAGGCCTCCTCGCCTCCGCCAGGGAAGTAGATGCCTTCGCCCTGGTCAGCCATCAGCCCTTCCTGGGGGACCTGATCTTCCACCTCACCAGCCGGGAGGTGGCCGTGAAGAAGGCCAGCTGCACGGTGGTTCGCTGGGAGGGCGGGGGCTGGCACTTCGAGCGCCACCTGGCCCCCGCCGATCTCAGGAGCTGACATGAGGCCGACTCCGACCATGGCGACACTTGCCTCGGGCCTGCGGCTCCACTACCGCGTCCAGGGCAACCCCGAGGGTCCCTGGCTGGTCCTCCTGAATGGCCTGCTGTCGGATACGACCATGTGGGCAGGGGTGCTGCCCGGACTCGTCGAGGACTTCCGCATCCTCACCTTCGACAGCCGTGGGCAGGGGAAATCCGACGCGCCCCTGGAAGGACCCTATCCCACGGCCCTGCTGGCGGCCGAAGCTTGGGAGTTGTTGCAGGTCCTGGGCGTCCAGAGCCCCTGGCTCATCGGCCTGTCCAATGGCAGCGCCATGAGCATTGAACTGCTGGCGACCCACCCCCAGGCCTTCGCCGGCGCCGTGTTGACCAGCGCCATGCCGCGGTTCGACTTCGCCATGAACCTGAAGGCCGAGCACTGGGCCCGCTGCCTCGAAGTGGGCGGCCCGCTCATGCAGTTCGATGCGGTGGCGCCTTTCCTCTGGGGGGATCGGTTCCTGGCTGCGCGGCATGGGGTCCTCCGCGCCTACCACCAGGTGGTGACAGGTGGTGACAGGCCCATGCACGGCAACCTGCACCAGATCCGCGGCACCCTGGGCTGGGACATCAGGGACCGACTGGACCGCATCCTCCCTCCGGTCCTGCTGCTCAGCGGCGCCGAGGACTTGCTGACGCCCCCCTGGAAGTGCCTGGAGACGGCCAAGGGGATTCCCGGGAGCTGCTTCGAGGTGGTGCCGGGCATCGGCCATGCCTTCCCCGTGGAGGATCCCAAAGCGTTCGTGGCCCGGGTGAGGGCATTCATTCCACACCCTTAGCCCAGTTTGGTCCCTTCGCCAATCTGACCTATCCTGTCAGAATCCCCGAGCCACTTCCGACTCGCCCCATCCCCAGGTGACCTATGGCCACCCCTCCTTCCGCGCCGACCGTCTTGAGCCTCCAGGCGCTCAAGGAACTCTCCATCGGCAAACTTGCCGAACTGGCCAAGGACCTGCAGATCGAGAGCCCACTCGCCATGCGGAAGCAGGAACTGGTGTTTCGGGTGCTGCAGGCCCAGGCTGAGCGGGAGGGGCAGTTCTTCGCCGAAGGCGTGCTGGAGGTGCTGCCTGAAGGCTTCGGTTTCCTGCGCAGCCCGGACCAGAACTATCTGGCCAGCTCCGAGGACATCTACATCTCCCCCAGCCAGATCCGCAAGTTCAACCTGCGCACTGGCGACACGCTGTCGGGCATGATCCGGGCCCCCAAGGAGGGCGAGAAGTTCTTCGCCATGCTGCGGGTCGATGCCGTGAACTTCGACCCCCCTGAGCAGGCCAAGGAGCGGGTGCATTTCGATGACTTGGTGCCGCTCTACCCGAAGCACCACCTGCGCATGGAGCGGGATGCCCAGGAACTGAGCACCCGGGTGATGGACCTCATGACGCCTCTGGGCAAGGGTCAGCGTGCCCTCATCGTGGCCCCGCCCCGCACCGGCAAGACCGTGCTCCTGCAGAACATCGCCAACTCCATCACCGCCAACCACCCGGAGGTTTTCCTCATCGTGCTGCTCATCGACGAGCGGCCCGAGGAGGTGACGGACATGGAACGCAGCGTGAAGGGCGAGGTGGTCTCCAGCACCTTCGACGAGCCCGCCACCCGGCACGTCCAGGTGGCCGAGATGGTCATTGAGAAGGCCAAGCGGCTGGTGGAACACAAGAAGGACGTAGTGATCCTGCTGGACTCCATCACCCGTCTGGGCCGGGCCTACAACACCGTGGTGCCCCCCAGTGGCAAGGTGCTGTCCGGCGGCGTGGACAGCAACGCCCTGCAGCGGCCCAAGCGCTTCTTCGGCGCGGCCCGGAACATCGAGGCGGGTGGCAGCCTGACCATCATCGCCACGGCCCTTATCGAGACCGGCAGCCGCATGGACGATGTGATCTTCGAGGAGTTCAAGGGCACGGGCAACAGCGAGATCGTGCTGGACCGCAAGCTCAGCGACAAGCGCATCTTCCCGGCCATGGACATCCAGAAATCCGGCACCCGCAAGGAGGACCTGCTCATCGAAGCCGCCAAACTGGCCAAGATTTGGGTCCTCCGCAAGATCCTCAGCGCCAGCGGCCCCAGCGAGAGCATGGAGCTGCTGGTGGACCGCCTGGGCAAAGCCAAGACCAACGACGAGTTCCTAGCCAATTTGCAAGAGCCGCCCCCGAGGCGCTAGCCGAGCCGAGCCCCGTTTGGCGCTGCTACAGCAGCGTCAAACGGGAGCGAGGATGGGGCGGCTATCAGGCGGGCGTGGGTCGAGGTGCAGGTCGGGCGCTAGCCGAGCCGAGCCCCGTTTGGCGCTGCTACAGCAGCGTCAAACGGGAGCGAGGATGGGGCGGCTATCAGGCGGGCGTGGGTCGAGGTGCAGGTCGGGCGCTAGCCGAGCCGAGCCCAGTTGGGCGCTGCTACAGCAGCGTCAAACGGGAGCGAGGATGGGGCGGCTATCAGGCGGGCGTGGGTCCAGGTCCGGGAGCCGCTGGTTCGCAGGTATGCTTTGGGCTGGAGCCTGCCTCCCAGGAGTCATCCCATGCAGCACGCCATGGTCACCACGACCCTCACCCTTCCGGGCTACAAGGTGGTGCGGAGCCTGGGCGTGGTCCGGGGCATCACGGTGCGGTCGCGCTCCATCGTGGGCAATTTCCTCGGGGGCATCCAGTCGCTGTTCGGGGGCAACATCACCATCTACACGGACCTCTGCGAACAGGCGCGCACGGAGGCCTACGAGCTGATGTGCCGGCACGCCGCCGAACATGGGGCCAATGCCATCCTGGCCATGAAGTACGACGCCACCGAGCTCATGTCCGGCCTCACCGAAGTCCTCTGCTACGGCACAGCGGTGGTGGTGGAACCCGATACGACTCGTGGGTAGGACCACGGAACCGGCCCCTGGTTGAACGCCTCCATGATTGCGGTCCTGCTGCTCTTCCTGTTGCCTGTCGGGGGCGGCATCCCGGCCGGGGTGCTGCTGGCCCAGGCCAAGGGCCTCGCCTGGCCCACCACCGCCGGGCTCTACTTCATCTCGGATGTCCTCCTGGCCCTGGCCTTCGAGCCCATCCTCCGGGGACTGGTCCACCTGGGCGGGCGCATCCCGGCCCTCGCCCGGATCACCGCAGCGATGAAGGTGGCCATGGCCCGCACGGTCAGCCATTGGTCGGGCACCGGCGCGGGGCCCATCACGCTCGTCCTCATCGCCTTCGGCGTCGATCCCATGACGGGGCGCGCCTCGGCACTCGCAGCGGGGCATGGGTTCCTGGCTGGCTGGGCCTTCGCCATCGCCGGGGACATGCTCTACTACGCCGTCGTCGCCCTCACCACCCTGCGCCTGAATGCCTACGTCAAGGATCCGGGCACCACGGTGATGGTGGTATTGGGTGCCATGATTGCGCTGCCCATGCTCATCCGGGCCGTCCGGTCCCGGCTGCCGCCGGCCCGCCAGCCCCGCGGCCTCTGACGTTAGCCGGAGGCCATTCCGGGCTCAGCAGGTACACTGGAAGGTCCACTGGACCCTGCCCGTGACCTTTCCCCACTCTCCTTTCCAGATCCGCGACATCGAGGTGCCGAACCGCCTCGTCATGGCCCCGCTGCATGAAATCACGGATCAGCCCTTCCGCAAGTTCATCCGGGAGATCGGCGGGGTCGGCCTGGTGGTCTCCGAGATGATCAGCAGCGAGGCGCTCATTCGCCACGCGGTGAAAGCCGAGAAAATGATGGCGGCGACCGGCGAGCGCCCCCTGTCCATGCAGATCTCCGGCGGGAGGCCGGAGGCCCTGGCGGAAGGCGCCCAGCTCTGCGAGGCGGCGGGAGCCGATCTGGTGGATCTGAACATGGGCTGCCCTGCCAGCAATGTCACCAAGGGCGGGGCGGGCTCGGCCCTGCTGCGGGACATCCGCCTGGCAGAACGCTGCGTCACGGCCATGGTGAAGGCCGTGAAGGTGCCCGTCACGGTGAAGATGCGGGCCGGCTGGGACGCCTCCCAGAAGGACCGGGGCGAGTTCCTGGATTTCCTGCGGATGTTCGAGGCCTCGGGGGTGCAGGCCCTGGCCATCCACCCGCGCACCCGGGCCCAGCAGTACGAGGGCCACGCGGACTGGAGCATCATCGCCCGAGCCGTCGACGCGGGCACGGCCTACCCCATCATCGGCAATGGCGATGTGAACGGGGCCGCCGACGCCTTCCGCATGGTGGAGGAGACAGGCTGCGCGGCGGTGATGATCGGGCGGGGCGCCCTCACCAATCCCTACCTGTTCCGCCAGATCCTGGAGCCCGGGTTCCCCGTGACCACGGAGATGCGCATCGATGCCACCCTGCGGCTGTTCCAGATCCTGCTGGACCTGCTGGAACCGCGCGAGGCGCTGCACAAGATCAAGAAGATCGGCGCCTGGTTCACCAAGGGGGTGCCGGGGGGGCACGGTTTCCGCCAGAACCTGCACGCGGCCAGCGACCCCCAGGCCCTGATGGCCGCCATCGACGCGCTGCGGCACCAGGGCGTGGGTTAGGCGGACTGCCTCAGCGGCGCTTGCTTCCGCCGCCGAAGATGGAGCCCATGACGCCCCGGATGAGCTGGCGACCGATGGAGCTTCCGGCGGCCCGGATCAGGCTCTTGCCGAAGGCCTCGACCATGCTGTCGGACTGGCGGCCGGAGCCCTTCGCCGCCTTGGCCTCCACCTGGGCCTGGGCCTGGGCTGCCTCCTGCTGCATGGCCTCCTCGGCGCGGACTTTCAGCTTCTCGAAGGCGCTTTCCCGGTCGACGACCTGCTCATAGTGCCCCGCCAGCAGCGAGGTCTTGATCACCTGCTGGCGCTCCGCGGGGGTGATGGGCGAGAGCTGGCTCTCGGGTGGGCAGACGAAGGCCCGGTCCACGATGCCGGGGCGGCCCTTCTCGTCCAGGAAGGACACCAGGGCCTCGCCCACGCCCAACTCGGTGATGGCGGTGGCCACGTCCAGGTTGGGGTTGGCGCGGAAGGTCTCGGCCGCGGCCTTCACCGCTTTCTGGTCCCGCGGGGTGAAGGCGCGCAGGGCGTGCTGGACGCGATTGCCGAGCTGGCCCAGCACCTTCTCAGGGATGTCCAGGGGGTTCTGGCTGACAAAGTAGACGCCTACGCCCTTGGAACGCACCAGCCGGACCACCTGCTCGACCTTGTCGACCAGGGCGTCGGGCGCGTCGTTGAACAGCAGGTGGGCCTCGTCGAAAAAGAAGGCCAGCTTGGGCTTCTCGGGATCTCCCACCTCCGGCAGGCGCTCGAAGAGCTCGGAGAGCAGCCAGAGCAGGAAGGTGGCGTAGAGCTTGGGGGCATTGATGAGCTTGTCCGCCGCCAGGATGTTGATGACACCCCGGCCCTTGGCATCGGTCTGCATGAGGTCGTCGAGGTCGAGGGCGGGCTCGCCAAAGAAGGCCTCCGCGCCCTGGCTCTCCAGCTCGAGCAGGCCGCGCTGGATGGCCCCGATGCTGGCGGCGGAGACATTCCCGTATTGGGTCTTGAACTCGGCGGCGTGGTCGCCCACGAACTGGAGCATGCTGCGCAGGTCCTTGAGGTCCAGCAGCAGCAGGCCGTTGTCGTCGGCGATCTTGAAGACCAGGTTCAGCACGCCGCCCTGCGTGTCGTTCAGGTTCAGGAGGCGCGAGAAGAGCAGGGGGCCCATGTCGCTGATGGTGGTGCGGACCGGGTGGCCCTGTTCGCCATAGAGGTCCCAGAAGGCCACAGGGAAGCCCTGGTATTCGAAGCCCTCCAGCTTCAGCTGCGCAACGCGTTCGGCAACCTTGGGGTTGTCCCCTCCGGCCTTGCAGGTGCCGGGCAGATCCCCCTTCACGTCGGACAGGAACACTGGCACGCCGATGGCGGAGAAGCGCTCCGCCATGGTGCGCAGGGTCACGGTCTTCCCGGTGCCGGTGGCGCCGGCCACCAGGCCATGGCGGTTGGCCATGCGCGGGAGGAGCTCCAGGTCGGATGCGCCGCGGGCGATCAGCAGGGGCTGGGTCATGGTCACCTCGGATCGGAAAGGGAAAGTCTAGCCTGCTCAGGCTGGCCCGGCCGCGGTGGCTTCCTCCAGCCGGAACGTGGCCGCCCGGGTCACGGGCACCTTCCGGATGGCGCAGTTCTCCGCGGGGCAGCGGTCGCAGTAGAGGCGGCCGCAGGGATCCACGTGCGTGTGGACCTCGCCTTCGATGGTGGCATCGCGCAGGGCCTTCTCGCCGAACCCCTCGCAGAGGTCGTGGGCCTGGCGCACGGGGTAGAACTCGGGCACCACGATGTGCACATCGACGTGGGTGTAGCGCCCACTGCGGAAGGAGCGCAGCTCGTGGATCGCGATGATGTCCCAGGTGCGCACCCGGTTCATGGCGGCGAGCACCTTGTCGAGCACTTCGGGGTCCTCCATGTCCAGCAGGGCCTGGGAGGATTCCTTGACCAGCTTGAAGCCGGTGCGCGCCAGCAGCAGCCCGACAATCATGGCCATGACCGGGTCGAACCACTTCAGGCCGGTGAGCTTCACCGCCAACAGCCCGCCCGCGATCCCGACGGTGGTCCAGAAATCCGACAGGATGTGGTGGCCATCGGCTTCCAGGGCCTTGGAGCGGGTCTTCCGGCCCTGGGTAAGCAGGAACCAGCCCAGCAGGCCGTTCAGGGCGCCCGCCACCAGGTTGACCAGCAGCCCGGTGCCGAGGTTCTTGAGCTCGACGCCGTAGATCAGACCCTTGACGGCTTCCAGCAGGATGAAGACGGCCGCCAGGGAGATGAGGCCCCCTTCGAAGGCGGCGCTGAAATGCTCGATCTTCCCGTGGCCGTAGGGGTGCTCCTTGTCCGCGGGCTTGCCCGCGAAGATCACCGCCCCCAGGGCGAACACCGCCGCCACCACATTCACGACGCTTTCGATGGCATCGGATTTCAGGGCCACCGAGCCGGACAGGACAAAGGACAGGTACTTGAGGCCAAGGACGCAGACACCCGCCACGATGGAGAGGAGCGCGATGCGGATCCTGACGTTCTGTTCGGCGCGTTCGGCGGACATAGAGGCTCCAACCTCCAGCCTATCAGCCGAGTTCCTCGAAGAGCCCGCGTTGCACCCCACTGCCGGGGTCGGCCGGGAAGGGGAAGGCCGCAGCCGGTGCCCAGGGCCGGTCCGGATCAAAGGGCCCGGGCGGGGGCAGCTCCGGGGGCAGCCAGCGGATGGCGGGGGCCGGTGCGATCTGGCCCAGCAGCATGAGGGCGCCCGCTTCCGGGGGCACGGCGGGAACCCGCAAGAGCGAAGTGGGGGCATGGTCGAGGGTGTCCGGCCAGGCGGGTGGCTGGAGCGCGCGGGCCTCCAGGGGCGCGGGGTCCCGGGGGTCGGCCGCCAGCCCCGGCGAGAAGGTGCCCGGGGCCGGCGGCAGGGGGAGGCTGGCCCGCCAGGGCAGGCCTTCCCGCAGGGCCTGACGCCCGAGGCGCGAAGCCACCTGGAGGTCCTCGCAGGCGCCCAGGTGAACCGGGGTGCGGAGGCGTTCCTGGAGCAGCGCCTTCAGCGCCCGCAGCTGGCCGAGGGCGCTGGGCCAACTGCCACCCGAGCGCAGGAACTCGGTGCCGCCCAGCAGGGAGAGCCGCCAGGCGATGTCTCGCCGGGCGAAGGGCAGGTCGCTCCAGGCCCCACAGGCCAGGCGCTGGGCCAGACCCCGCTCGGCGGTCCCCTGGGCTTCGGACATGGCAGCCACCAGGGCCTCTCCGGCGGCGAGCGCAGGCAGGGCACCCAGGGCGAGGGTGACTTCCCCCCACAGCCAGCCAGGAGCCACCTCATCGCCGGGCGTCGCTGGGCCGAGGTTGGGCAGCTCCCAGCGCTTTCCGGGACGGGGTACCCAGCCTACGACTCCCTGACGCCAGGCCTCACCGACGGGGCCCTCGGGCATGTCCGGGGCATGCACCCAGCCTCGGAATGCGCCTCCAGGGAGCTGGGGGACCACCTCCGGGCCCAGGTGGAGGGTCACCCCCGGGATGGCGGACAGCGCTTCCCACCAGCCCTGCCGGGACTCGGGAGGGAGCGCGAGCATCCAGGCGGGGGGGTGGTCCCAGATCAATCCGAAGCCGCCTGGCAACAGGGAAGTCACCCCCAGGAGTCGGGCCAGGGCCCGGCCAG
Organism: uncultured Acidobacteriota bacterium; assembly: GCA_963740385.1. Lineage (GTDB taxonomy): Bacteria > Acidobacteriota > Holophagae > Holophagales > Holophagaceae > Geothrix. Next base: position 286,754 of record CAVUDX010000002.1, on the reverse strand, counting down.
GCGCGGCGTGGATGGATGCGAGGCCCTCTTCAAGGAACCGGGAGCCGGCCCAGCCCGCCCAGGGGCCGTCGGGCGCGGACCTCAACAGGAACCCTCGACCCTCCTGGGTGATCACGGCGCCCCCTGGAGCGGTGGGATGGGCATGAACATTGGGCGGCCCAGGCCGCCGGGGGTGCAGGCGGCGGCCCAGCGCTGCCGCAGCTGGCGGGCCGCCTCGCGTGCCGCCGGGCGGTCGCCCAGGCCCCTCAACCGGAGGCCCAGCCAGCTGGCCGAGAGCAGGCAGCCCGTGCCCCGGCGTTCACCGGGCAGGCGGGGAGAGGCTCCCAGACCCTCGGTGCGCTCCCGGGTGATCCAAAAGTCCTCCACCTCGTCGCCCCGGGCATGCCCGCCCTTGAGCCAGACCGCCACCGCCCCGGCCGCCAGCCAGGGGGCGGCGAGGACCTCGGGCGCGGCGGAGAGAATGGCATCCGGTGGCAGGCCGGCCATGGCAGCCGCCTCGCCACGGTTGGGGCTCACCACCCAGCCGCCCATGGGCAGCAGCGCCTCGGCCATCTGGCGCAGGTCGGCGCCGTCGTGGAGGCCGACACCAGCGCTCGGGGCCAGGATGGGATCCCAGATGCGGACGGGCGGGGCCAGGTGGCGAAGGGTGGCACAGAGGCGCCGGAAGTCCTGGGCGGGGAGGGCGCAGAGGCTCAGCTTCACGCCCCAGGCCCCGGTCAGGTGCGGCAGGAGCAGCTCAACCCGCTGCACGGGGTCCAGGCTGGGGGGCTCGATGCGGGTGCAGGCCAAGCCGTTCTGGAGGGTTTCCGCCAGGCTCACGGCCATGGGCAGGCAGCCCAGGGCGGCCAAGGTGATGGCGTCCTGCACGAGGCCCGCGCCCCCAGACGGATCCATGCCACCCAGGCAGAGGGCGACCGGCGCGGGGCTGGGCGGAGTGGCATCCATGGCGAAGTCCCAGGATGACACAGGTTGGGCGGAGCCTAGACGCGGCGGTCGGAGTCGACGATTTCCGTGACCCGCAGACCGAGGCTGTCCTCGAGGACCGTTACCTCACCTCGGATCAGCACCCGGTCCTTGCAGAGCACGTCCATGGGTTCGCCCGCGCTTTTCTTCAGCTCCACCAGGGAACCGGGCTCCAGGTCCAGGAGGTCCCGGATGGTCATGCGCGCCTGACCGAGCTGGATCTCCAGGCTCAGGGGCGTGTCGATGAAGGGCATGACCTCAGCCACCACCTGCTCGAAGCTGAGCACGCGGTCCCCGTCGATCCGTTCCCCTCGCTTGGCCATGTGTCTCCTGGTGGGTCTGTCAAAGCATGGACCCTGGTGGGCTGCACCGCAACGCCCGTGCCAGCGGGCGGTGCCCTACTGTTGGATGGCCCAATCGACGATGAGCACACTCTTGATGGGCCGTTTGGGCTTCTTGTGTTTGGGGTCCGGCTCCTCGCCGGGTTTCGGGGGATGGGGTTTGAATTCCTCGTTGAGCTTGTCCTTCATCTCCTTGCTGAGGGCGTCGCGCGACTCGGCGTCGGAGGCTTCCTCGACCGTCTTGCCAGACAAAGTCGCCAGGATGATGGACTGGATGAGGCTCTTCTCAGGGGAGGGCTTGTCGCCCGAGACGAGCTTGCCGAGCTCGGTGTCACAGAACAGGATGTTCAGCTCGCAGCGGAGGAAGGCGTTCCGCCTCGGGCCGATGAGGTTGACCGTGCGGGTCAGCACCATCACCGGGGCGGCCTCGGGGCCTCCGTGGCCACCGCCCTCTTTTTTCTCTCCCGTGTCCCCGCAGTCGTCCGAGTCCTCGTCCGCGCCCAGGGCGCTCTCTGGCGCAGTTGCCTGCTGTGCCTTGCCCAGCTCGGCGGCAGCCTTGGCCGCCGCACGGCGCTTGAGGAACCACCGGGCGCCGTATCCACCACCACCGAGGATCGCCAGGGCGGCGACGATGAGGATGATCAACTTGACGGGGCTTTTCTTGGGGGGGGCAACTTCCTCTTCAGACATGGGGACCTCGACACATGCCACCTCATCGGTTTCTGTGCCGAAGGGCCTGAATTGTGGATCATCGAAGAGGATGGCCACGCACGCACAATGAGAACGGGATTTACGCACTCAGCAGGGAGCGTGAGGCCCTCTGAGTTTGACTATGTGGGTTTCCTGGAAAGCAGCTGAATAATCGTTGAAAAAGAATTCCAGAAAAGCCATGGGGCCTGTCGAGACAGGCCCCATGACTGGTTGATCCCGGCGGATGGCGGGTCGGATAGAGCTTACTTCCGCTTCTTGCCGCCCTTGCCGTTGACTTCGTCAGCGAGCTTCTTGCCGGGCTTGAACTTCGCGACCTTCTTAGCGGCGATCTTGATGGGCTTGTTGTCACGGGGATTGCGGCCAGTGCGGGCGCCACGGCTGGCCACCGAGAAGGTGCCGAAGCCCACGAGGGTGACCTTGTCGCCGGACCGCAGCGCGTTGGAGACGCCAGCGAGCACCTGGTCTAGGGCGGCCGCAGCCTGGGCCTTGGTGATGCCGGCCTTGTCGGCCACGGCGCTGACGAGTTCTGCCTTGTTCATGAAACCTCCGAAATTAGGGAGTTGTCTCCCAGGGTTAGAAGAAACGGATCGTCTCGATTCTGAGATGACCGTGTTTGTTGAGCTTAGGAAGATCAATGGCACTCAAAGGCCCGTGAAACCTGCATTTTCTAAACTGCCAAGAAACTACGCCGCAGACACAGCAGGGTCAAGGCTTTTCTTTATTTAAAAATCGCAGATGACCGCCATTAGGGGATCTAAGCGACCATGGAACATCCAGGCATCCATGGATGCTTGGATCTAAGTGCCATGAATCTCGTAGATCCTCGTAGAACGGCAGCTCGCGTGTGACTGGAGCCGCTGAGCCCCAGCCCGCCTATCATGAAGCGGTGTCCTTTCCCTTTTTCATGACCGTGGCCTATGCCGGGGCCGGCTTTCATGGCTGGCAGATCCAGACCTCCCTGCGCAGCGGTCAGGGGGAGCTCTGGAAGGCGCTGCAGCGTCTGGATGCCGACGCACCGCTGCCACAGGGCACCGGCCGGACCGACGCGGGGGTTCATGCCCGGGCCCAGGGCGTCCTGGTGCACCTTCGGCGGGACTGGGAGCCCTATCGCCTGCTGGCGGCCCTGAACGCCCATCTCCCCGGCGACCTTCGGGTCATGGCCGCCCAGCCGGCCCCCGAAGGGTTCTTCCCCCGTCAGCATGCAGTGGCCAAGCGGTATGTCTACCGGCTGGGCCTCGGTTCAACCGCGGACCCCCTCCTGGCCCACCTGCGGTGGCACGTCCACCGGGCGACGCCGCTCGACCTGGAGGCCCTGCGGGCAGCCCTCCCCTGCCTGCTGGGGACCCACGACTTCTCCAGCTTCCGCAGTGCCGACTGCGTGGCTGCAACGCCCATCCGCACCATCCACGACATCCGGTTGGTCCTCGTCGAGGGCGGGCTGGATCTGGTTTTTGAAGGGACCAGCTTTCTGATGCACCAGGTGCGAATCATGACCGGGACCCTGCTCGACGTGGCGCGAGGCAAGCGCCCCCCCGACTCCCTGACCACCGTGCTGGCCGCCAGGGACCGCACGGCGGCCGGTCCCACGGCGCCACCCCAGGGACTCTGCCTCGAGAAGGTTTGGTACGAGGCCCGCTGGCACCTGGGTGAACCAAGTCCCTTCGGCGAGCGGAGCTGACTATTCGAGGTAGAACCCAACCCCCTGCCAGACCTTGAAGCGGGTGCTGCCGTCCTTCGAGGTGGCGGGGTCGAAGACGAGGCTCTTGGCCGCTTCTACGCAAGCCATCTCGGCCTGCCGCGCGTCCGCCGAGTCCCCCGGCAGCCCCTGCAGGAGGCGGGCGGCGAGCACGTCGCCTTTCTCGCTGATCAGGACGTTGACCACCACCGCGCCCTTGGGCCGGGGAGCAAACAGGCTCGACGCCTTGAGGCGTGGGGTCACGCGGTTGAGGTTGATGGCCCTGGCAACCTGGATGTCCTCACCGAGCACGACGAGGTCCCCTTCGGCAGGGGTGCGGCTGACCTGCTTCTTCATGGCCTCGTTTTCGGCCTTCAGGCGGTCGGCCTCGGCCTTGGCTTCCTCGGCCGCCTGCTTCGCCGCCCGCAGTTCGTCCAGGATGGCGTCGCTGCCACGTTGGTTCTCCTTGACCGTGGCGCGCAACAACTCGAGTTCCTTCCGGTTTGCCTGGGCCTCGGCATTGGCCTGATCCTGGGCGGCACGGGTGCTCACCAGCTCCTGCTGCAGGTTTTCGGTGGCCGCCAGCCGCTGCTTCAGGCTGTCGCGTTCCTCGGTGAGGCGGTTCACCTGGGCCTGCAGCTGGGCTGTGGTGGGCTTTTTCGCTGCCGCCATGGGCAGGGCAAGCAGGAGCAGGAGCATGGACAGGGCACGGCGCATGGTTCCTCCAGGTGCAGGAGGGTTCAGCGCAAAGCTCCGAGCTGGTCCCCCCCCTGTGCGGGCTTGGATGCCCTGAGAATCCCACGCTTCAGCAGCTTGGAAAAGATGCCGAGGCACTCATTGGGCTCGAAGGGGGCGATGGTGAGGATGTCGCGGATGGTCCAGAGGCCGTTCACGCGGCTCGCCAGGAAGGCCTCGTTGGGCCCCAGGTTGGTGGTCATCAGCTCATCCAGGGTGACGGCGAGTTCCGGCACGAGGTCCTGGTCCAGCTTCTTCTCTTCGAGCAGGTCCTGGACCACCGCCATCATCTTGTTGGCGTCCAGGTTCCGGGGCTGGTCCTTCAGAATGCGGCGCAACTCCTCCTGGGCTTCCTGCAGCTTCTGCTTCTCCACCAGCGCGCGGGCCCGCTGCAGATGGAGGCTGGGGTTCTCACCCAGGTTGCCACCCGGGTTGAGGATGCGGACCAGGCCCTTCTCGTGGAGGTCGAAGAGCAGCTTGTTGATCTTGTACTCGGGCATGCGCATGTCCAGCACCAGCTGGTCGATGCGCTTGATGCCGTCCAGGCGCGCCAGGATGTCGGCGTCCTCGGGAGCCAGGGGCAGGCGCTCGGCGATGGCTTCGGAGATGGGGCAGAGCACGGCGTCCCCCCCCTTGATGGCCTTCCGGATGCGCTTCCAGTCGTCGAGGCGCCGGGCGCCCTCGAGTACGATCCCCGTGACGTCGAGGCTCAGGAGCATGGACTTCTGGTGGGAGCTCGCTCCGTCGTGGAACTCGAAGCTGCCGAGGTTCCAGAGGAAGGTGTCAAAGATGCTCTCTTCGACCTTGAGCTGCACGATGCGCCGGATCTCGGCCTCGGTCACCAGCTGGCGGTTGATGAGGATGCGTCCCAGCAGCTGCTGCTCGTCTTCCTGCGTCGCCAGGGCGTCGCGAAGCTGGTCTTCGGTGATGCGGTTGAAGGCCAGCAGGTACTGGCCGAGGTACTCCCGGGGGTCCGAGGACCAGATGCTGGTGATGCGGCCTTCGTGGAAGGCGACCCGCTTGGTGTGCAGTGGGCCTTTGAGCTCCAGGACACCGGTCTTCTTGCCGACGGCCAGCCACTGGAAGATGTCCTCCAGGCCCATGGTCGCCAGATCGCCGCTCAGCGCCACTTGCCGCCTCCTGCAGGGACCAGACTAGCCGAGTCCTTGTCAGAAAATCCATCACCAAGAGAAATTACAAGGGCGATCATGCCCTTGATCACCTATCGGCAGTCCAGACCCCAGGGATAAGGCGATTCAGAGCCGGGACAGCACTTCCCGGATGGCCCGGTTCAGGCGCTCGGGGTGGTGCCGGGCCATGGGTGCGTCCGGGTCCAGCAACGGGAATCGGAAGACAGGTATCCCCAGAATTTGGTCCGCACCAGACAGGAGGGGCTCGCCACCTTCCAGCCGGTACCGGGCCAGGATCTCGGGGGCCAGGGAGGCATCGTTGGCGATGATGGCGGAGATGCGGGTGAGGCCGAAGGCGGTGATGGCGGCCACGTGGGTCTCCAGGTCCAGCCCCGCAGACTCGCCCGGCTCGGTCATGAGGTTCGCCACATAGACCACCGGCGCCCGGGAGGACGCCACTGCCTCCTGCAGCTCCTGCAGCAGCAGGTTCGAGATGGTGGAGGTGTAGAGGCTCCCCGGAGACAGGAAGATCAAGTCCGACCGGAGCAGGGCCAGCACGGCCTCCGGGAGGGGTTCCGCGTCCCGGGGCTCCAGCCAGAGGCGGGCCAGGGGCGGCTGGCAGGAGCCCACGGCCGTCTCCCCGACGTAGCGCCGGCCGTCCATGTCCTCGGCGCACAGCGTGACGGGCACCACCGTGGAGGGAAAGAGCCGCCCCAGGATGACGAGTACGCTCGAGAGCTGCCGGATGGCCCGCACCCAGTCACCCGTGATATCGGCCAGCGCCCAGAGCATGAGGTTGCCCAGGGAGTGGCCCGCCAGGCTGCCCTCGCCCTGGAAACGGTAGTTCAGCAGGTCCGACAGCGCCGAATCCTCCTGGGTGAGCGCCCCCAGGCAATTGCGGAGGTCACCCGGCGGAATGCCCCCAAGCTCGTCCCGCAGCCGCCCCGAGGAGCCGCCGTTGTCGGAGACGGTGACGATGCCGGTCAGCTTCCAGGGATCCTGGGTGCGGGCGGCTTCCGGCTTCAGCGCGCGGAGCAGCGCGGCCAGCCCGGTGCCGCCACCCAGGGCGACCACCCGCAGCGGCTGGTCGGGGTCGAGGCCCGGCTTGCCCGCCATGGCGCGCGGCGCCGGGGCTCAGTGGCCTTCGGTGAAGGCGAAGAGCGGGGATTTCCGCATGCCGTTGAAATCGGGCTCCATGTGCCACTGGAAGACCAGGTCGCCATCCAGGTCGACGGCCTTCTTGAGGCTCTCGGCGGCGCCCTCGACGTTGTCCGCCTGGGCGAAGGCCACGGCCCGCAGGTAGTGCAGCGAGCCGTGGGTCGGGTGGCTCTTGATGGCCTTCTCGCTCAGCTTCAGGGCCTCTTCGGTCTCGCGGCGGTTCAGGCAGGCCTGGATCTCGGTGACGGGATCCAGGGCGGCCGCCTTGGCGGGGTGGAGCTTGGCCTGGGCCAGTGAGAGGTACACCTGGGCGCGACGTTTCAGGGGCCAGTCACCGGTGGTCTGGGCCTCTTCGATGAGGGTTTCCAAGGCCTTCACGGCCTCGGCCGTCTTTCCCGAATCGACCAGCTTCACGGCCTTCGCGAAGGCGGCAGCCAGCGGGAAGTGGGTGGGCGGGGCAGGGGCCGGGGTGGGCTTGGGAGTGGGTTCAGTCTTGGCCTTCGTCGCCATGCGGGATCCTCTGGGTGCGTTGGAGAAACTATAGAGTGACAGGGTTTCTCCGGCAAATCCGGGTCCGCACGGCGACGGGGGCCTCGATTACACCTTGAACAGGGCTTTTTCCTTGTTCAGGACCCGCGTGGACACCAGGGTCATCAGGGCCGCCAGGCCCACCGTCATGGTGAAGGCCACAAAATACTCCATCCAGCTGAACTGCTGGCTAAATAGCTTGCGCATGGCCAGACAAACGTTCACCACAGGCACGTAGGAGAGAAACGCCATCTTGTCCACACCAGGCATCATGGTAAAAACCCCCAGGAAGACCACCAGGAAGATTCCAGGAGTGATGGCGCTGCCTGCCTCGATGGTGTTTCGCGATTGCACGCCCATGAGAAGGATGAAGTTTGCAAAGAAAAGGCCCAAGGGCACCATGATCATGAAGGTGAGGCCCAGGGTCATGGGATTGGCCACGGCAGCCATAGCTTGGAGCGAACTGGCGGATCCACCGCCCATGGCAGGAATGGCCATGCTCATGGCAAGAAGATTCAGGAGGGCTGAAATGACCCCCATGCTGAAGATGTAGAGCAGCTTGCCCAGGATGATCTGGGTGCGGGGAAGGCGCGTGGCCATGAGGCTCAGCAGGGTATTGCGTTCCTTTTCCCCAGCGGTGGAGTAGATGCCGGGCTGCATGGCGCCGGTGTACATCATGATCATCAGCAGGTAGGGCAAAAAGGAGCCAATGGCCTTCCCCAACTCCAGTGCAGTGTCTGCTGCGTTTTTCACCTCAAGTTTTATGGGCTCCGCCAGCTGAGAAGATGCGCCAAGGGTCTTGAGCCGAGCAAGCACCCAGTCTTTTTGCTGGGGTTCGAGGACCTCCTTAAGGCGCTTGAGGGCCAGTTCAGAGGTTCGCTCGCTTTCGTCCATGGTGGCCGTCAGGGTGAAGGTCTCCTGCTTTTGCAGGGCTTCGGCGGCCTTGGCATCTACCTCCAATGCAAGCTCCAATTTTTGATTACGGATCGCCTGCTTGAGATCGCCATCCGGCTTTGCCACCAGTTCGAAATGCTTGGGATCGGCCTTGAGCAGGCCTTCGATGGCCCGCGAGGGATCCAGGAGGTAGACCCGGCTCGCCTTGTTCTGATTCTGGTTCCGATCCCGCTTGATCATCTTGCCCATCATCCCGTAGAGCCCGGGCCAGAGCAGGAAGGGCAGTACGAACGCAAAGAACATCGTCTTGCGGTCCTTGGAGAGTTCCAGGAACTCCTTTTTCGCGATGAGCAGGGCGCCGCGCATCAGTTGCCTCCCTCGGATTCAGCCGCCAGTTGGAAGAAGACCTCGTCGAGCGTCTTGGCGCGCCGGGATTGCAGCAGGTCCCGGGGTGGGGCGTCGCCGTGCAGCTTGCCGTCGAAGATGATGCCCACCCGGTCGCAGATGTCTTCGACCATGGGCATGACGTGGGTGGACACGATGACCGTGCGGCCTTCGTCGCGCATGATGCGCAGGAGGTCGAGCACGGTCTTGGCCGTGAGCACGTCCAGGCCCGTGGTGGGCTCGTCGAAGATCACCACCTTGGGATCATGCAGCAGGGCGCGGGCGATGCTCACCTTCTGCTTCTGGCCCGAGGAGAAGCCCTCCATCTTCACGTCGGCGAAATCCACCAGCTGGAGCTTCTCCAGCAGGTGCATGCCCCGACGCTCGGCGGTGACGGGGTCCACGTCCTGGAACTCCCCGAAGATGCGCAGCAGCTCGCGGGGGGTGAACCGGGCGTAGACGCCCATGTCCGTGCTGAGGTAGCCCAGGCAGCCCCGCACCGCTTCGGACTTGGTCTTGGCGTTCATGCCGCAGACCTCGATGGTGCCGGCGTCCGCTGCCATGAGACCGGCGATCATGCGCAGGGTGGTGGACTTGCCGGCGCCGTTGGGGCCCAGCAGGCCGTAGATCTCGCCGGGTTTCACGGTGAGGGAGATGCCGCGCACGGCATCGATCCGCTTGGTGGTGCGGGCCTTGCGATCCTTCACGGTGAAGGATTTGTGGACCTCGTTCAGATGGATCACCGGGACCTCCAGGTGGGAAGGCCCCAGTCTAGGGAAGGCGGGCAGGGGCTGGGCAGGGGATCGGTGAACGGGCTTGGGGAACCGGCGAACGGAAAGCCCCGGACCTTCAGTGGTGCCCCAGCACCCCTGACATCGACAGGCCCAGCATCACCAGGCCCATGGTCAGGCAGTAGACGACGAACCCGTTGAGCCGGGGGCGTCGGGTGAAGCGGTCCAGCAGGCCGATGGCCATGTAACCCGAGATGCCTGCGGCCAGGATGCCGGTGAGGCACAGCAGCGCCGGGCCCTGGGAACCGGCGGGAAAGGCCAGCTCCGGCGGCAGGGGCTGGTGGTGCAGCAGCGGCTTGACCAGGCCCCGCAGCTCCACCACGGCCGCGGCGGCGATGGTGGGCATGCCGAGGAGGAAGCTGAAGCGGGTGGAGGCCGGCAGCTTCAGGCCCTGGAACACGCCCATGGCGATGGTGGAGCCGGACCGGGAGAGGCCGAAGCCGCCGCCCAGGCCCTGGATGGCACCCACGGCCAGCGCGTCCATGGTGCGGAGGTCCGCCAGGTCGCGGCCGGCCAGGTCCTGGTTCTGCTGGGTCAGGCGCTGCTGGCTGATCCGGTTGGCCAGGTAGAGCAGGACCGCCGTCCCCAGCAGGCCCACCCCGTAGACCCACAGGTGCTCCTTGGCCGCCTCCTTCACGCCCTTGGTGGCCAGGCCGAAGATGCCTGTGGGGATCATGGCCACAAACAGCCAGAAGGCCAGCCGCCGACCGTCCCGGTCGCGGCCGAAGCAGCCCATCACCATCTGCACCAGCTCGCGCCGGAAGTAGATCATCAGCGCGCCCAGGGTGCCCACGTGCAGCAGCACGTCGAAGGCCAGCGGCATGGGCCTGCCACCGAACATCAGGTGCTCGGCCAGGGTGAGGTGCGCCGTGGAGGACACCGGCAGGAATTCCGTCAGGCCCTGGATCAATCCCAGGAGGATGGCGTGCAGCAAATTCATTCGGTCTCCGACACAAACAAACAGTGTGCCAGAGTGCTCAGTCCTCCCGTGGCAGGGCCTTCAGCAGCGCCAGGTAGTCGCGGTGCTCCTTCCAGCCCCGCACCATGGCGAGGGCGCCCCAGATCATCACCAGGTAGATGAGCCCCAGCAGGCTGATTCCGGTGATGTCGCCGAACAGCCCCCAGCCGGTTTTCAGCGGTGGCGTTGGGGGACCAAAGCTGAAGAGGAACCAGGGAATGAGCCAGAGGAGGCTCTGGGCCACCAGGACGCAATAGGCCCTCGCCTCCTCGATCCCCCGGATGGCCCAGGGCATGACCAGAAGGTACAGGAAGGGCATCAGCAGGATCCAGAGAGGGGGCGGACAGATCGCCGCCCGCGGCTGGCCCGCTTGGAGGCGGCCCGATGCGAAGGCGTAGAGGCCCAGCAAGACGGCTGCGAGGAGGAACAGGGCGAGCCCCAGGATCCAGTGCCACCGGCGGCGCTCATAGGCCGCATCAGGCTTGGCCTTCACCGGACCGAGTCCCCGGTAGACCAGGCGCCCGAGAAGCATCCGCAGGAACAACCAGACGAAAGGGACCCAGACGAGGTACTCGATCAGCAGGCGATCCAGCACGTGGACCCCCATGAAGTTCGGACTGAGCGCTGCCAGGACCAGAATGACGGCCAGGAGCCCCCCCAGGGCCGTGGCCAACCCACTCTTGCGGGTCTGGAAGGCGGCGTAGTCGCGGGTGAGGGCGCCGAGGGCTTCGAGATCGGGGGTGGTCATGACTTGCCTTCCTTCGGGAGCAGGGCCCGGAGTTGCTTGTGGTAGAGGTGGAGGGCCGTGCGGCCATCCTCCGTAATGCGGAAGCTGGTGACCGGGATGCGGCCCTGGAAGGCCTTCACAGTCTCCAGGTAGCCCGCCACTTCCAGCTTCTGGGTGTGGCTGGACAGGTTGCCCTTGCTGAGGCCCGTGACCCGCTGGAGGAAGAGGAAGGCCACCTCCTCCGCCGCGGCCAGCACCGTGAGAATGGCCAACCGCGCCGGTTCGTGGACGGTGCGGTCGAGGTCGAGGATGGCCCTGGGATCGCTTTCGGATTTCGACATGAAACCAGTTTGTAGTGCAAACCAGTTCTGTCAACCCCCAATCTCCCTCCCATGATTGAATCTCCCCATGCGACCCATCGACCTCCGCTCTGACACCGTCACCCAGCCCACGCCCGAGATGCGGGCGGCCATGGCCGCCGCAGAAGTGGGGGACGACGTGCTGGAGCGCGATCCCACCCTGGCTCGGCTGGAGGAACGGGTGGCGGACCTGCTGGGCCTGGAGGCGGCCCTCTGGGTGCCCTCGGGCTGCATGGGCAATGCCATCGGCCTCATGCTGCACCTGCGGCGCGGCGATCGGTTTCTGGCCCCGATGCAGGGCCATGTGCTCGGTTCGGAGCTGGGCACCGCGGCCTGGCTGGCCGGGGGCATGCCCGAGGCGCTGCCCTGGGAGGGCGGGGCGGGGCGGCCCACACCGGCCCAGGTGACCCGCGCGGCCGGTTCGCCCGGTCCCTATTACACGCTGCGCACCTCGCTGCTCTGCCTGGAGAACACCCACAACTTCGCCGGCGGCACGGTGACGCCCCAGGCGGAGCACCGGGCCCTGGTGGCCGCCGCCAAGGCCGCGCACCTGGCCGTGCACCTGGATGGCGCCCGGCTCTGGCATGCCGCCGTGGCCCAGGGTCTCCCGCCCGCCGCCGTGGCCGAGGGCGTTGACACGGTGCAGGTCTGCCTCAGCAAGGGCCTGGGCGCCCCGGTGGGCTCTCTGGTGGTGGGTTCCAAGGCTGCGGTTGCCGACGCCCGGCGCCTGCGCAAGATGCTGGGCGGCGGGGTGCGTCAGGGCGGCGTGCTGGGCGCGGCGGGCCTGGTGGCGCTGGACTACCTGCCCCGGCTGGGGGAGGACCACGTCAAGGCCCGGCGCCTGGCCGAGGGGCTGCGCAGCCTCGGCGTGGCGGCCCCCACCCCCGAGACCAACATCCTGCTGGTGCCGGTGCCCGATGCCAAGGCGGCCTTGGCGGGTCTGGAGGCGGCCGGGGTCCGGGCCCTGCCGGTGGGCTCGGCGGTGCGCTTCATCCCCCACCGCGACCTGACCGAGGCCGACATCGAGGAGGCCCTGCGCCGCCTGGAGCCCGTGGCCCACCTCCTGAGGACGGCCTGACCATGCGGCCACGCATCCTGCTCGCCGCAGGCCTTGCAGCCATTGCCCTGGCGGTGGGGGGCTACCTGTTCTACCAGGAGGGCCTGGTACCGGTTCCCCTGGTGCCGGGGGTCACCCTCTTCCAGCCCGGCAGTCCCGAGTACGGCCAGGATCAGGCGCAGGTGGAGGCCGTCATGCTGCCCGGGGCCAAGACCGACACCTTTCTGGCCAACCAGTCGGCCTTGACGGTTCTGGTGGACCAAGGCGAGGGGACCTTCGCCGGCCAGCTCATCACCGCGCTGCAGGCCTCCCGGCATGGCCGCCGCTGGCGGCTCACCGTGATCGATGGGTGGCGCCTGCAGGACGGCACCGTGCTGGATGCGGCCCGCCTGGCCGCCGCCTTGGCACCCCTTGCTGCGCCGCTCGGGGGTCAGTGCCGCATGGTAGATGGAGCCACCCTGGACCTTCGCTTCAAGGTGCGTCCCCTGGGCATGCCCGCGCTGCTGGCCCAGTGGCGCGTCCCCGGCAGCGGACCCTTCCGGCGGGAGGGCGCCCGGCTCACCCGCTTCGATGGCTTCACGCCGGGCCGGGCCGGGTTCGCGGCGGTGGAGGTGCGTACCGATCCCGGGGTTCTCGAGGGCCATGCCTGGGCCGAAGGCCTGGCCGCTGGCCGCTGGGCCTGGGCCCTGTTCCCCGGCAGCGTACCCCCGGCGGACATGGCCAGGGTGCGCCTCGCCCCCTACGATGAGCTGCGCATGCAGGACGGCACCGTGTGGTTCGTGTCGCGGCGCATGCGGCGCCTGCGGCCCCAGGCGGAGGACTGGACCCGCACCCGCCTCTTCGGCGCGTGGAAGGGGGCCATGGACCTGCCCTACGATCCGCTGGGGCTGTGACCTACTCCAGGTTCGCGGCCTGCTCGCGGATCTGATCCAGCGCACCCTTGGCCTCCATGACGGCCCGCGTCATCTCCAGGCGCTTGCACTTGCTGCCGGTGGTGTTGAGCTCGCGCAGCACTTCCTGGCACCACACGTCCACGGCCTTGCCCTCGAGGCGGTCCTGCCCGAGCCGTTCGGCGAAATCCTCCAGGTGGGCGCCGAGGCGCGTCAATTCCTCCCGCACATCCTGCCGCTCGGCCAGCACTCCCGCTTCGGCCAGGAGTCGCTCCGCCGGCAGCTGGCCCGCCAGGCGGGCCTCCTCCAGGATCGCTTCGATGCGCTGGCGGAAGAGGGCGGGCAGCTCGGCCGCCTGGGCTTCCGCCTCGGCCTGCAGGCGCGCGCGGAGGGTCTGCAGGTGTGCCAGGCTCTCCTGAAAGAAGGGCCGCAGCCGCTCTGCCTCGCGGTGGCGCCCGGAGTTCCAGGTTTCCAACAGCAGGGCCACCGCGTCGTGGACGGGCTGTTCCATGCGTTCGGCGAGGTCCGACGCCGGGGCCTGGAACGCGCCGGGCAGCCGGAAGAAGGCCTCGGCCGTGAGGGGCGGCAGGTGCAGCCACTCCGCATCCTCGTGCCAGGACTTGGCCACGGAGCGCAGCAACGCCCGGTTCATGCGCGGCTCCAGCGAGGGTTCGTCCTGCACCTCGATGGTGAGGTCGAGCTTGCCGCGCTGGGCTGCCCCTCGCACCTGGGAGCGGATGCCCGCTTCCAGGGGGAAGAGCGCCGGGGGCAGGCGCAGGCTGAGGTCCAGGCCCTTGGCATTGACGCTGCGCAGCGTGAGCCGCAGCTGCCCCGCGTCCAGGGGGCGGACGAGCTCAGCAAAGGCGGTCATGGATCTCATCGGCACATCCTGGGGTGAAGCACCAGAATAACCTAGGGTTAGATCCGGGCGGCTCCGTCGACTGAGGTGGCCCCGGGGGATGGGGTCGGCCCGGTCCTTGGCACGGGGGTCGAGGCCTGGCCTGGCGGTCAGGGCCGACGTGTCCAGGGGCCGCCCTATCCCTTCCCCCACCTGGTCACAAAAAAAAATTAATGGCCCGGCGACCCGCGGCCGAAAGAGGGTGGGTCGGGGGCTCCCCCCGTTCCAATCCCACCGGCAGCACGGATGCTGCCAAGGCACATCACGGAGGATGTCATGCCTACGATTCTCAATAACGTCACGGCCATGCAGGCCAGCCGCCAGATCGGCGCGACCCAGATGGGGCTCAAGCAGGCCATCGAGCGCCTCACCACCGGCAAGCGCATCAACCGCGCCTCCGACGATGCCGCTGGCATGGTCGCGGGCACCGTGGCCGAAGCGGCTGCCCGCACCGCCAAGGAATCCGTCCGCGGCTTCCAGACCACCTACTTCAATGCCCAGGCGTCGGACGGCTACCTGGAAGAGGCCACCAACCAGGCCCTGCGCCTGGCGGAACTTGAAGGCAGCGGCAACTCCGCCTCCGCCGAGTACACCGCCGTGATCGGCACCTTCAGTGCGGCCGCCGCCCTGGGTGGCGCCACCGCCACGGCCACCACCTCGGCCGCGGCCCTCACCGCCATCACCACCCAGCGCTCCACCTTGGCCGCCACCATGGCCACGGCCCAGAGCAACGCCAACGTCGCCGGCATCAAGGCGGAAGGTCAGTTCGCCATTTCCGACTCCATCAATGGTGCGGACATCGGCGCCGAGATGGTGAACCTCACCAAGTACCAGATCCTGATGCAGGCGGGCACCAGCGCCCTGAGCAACGCGAACCAGTCCAGCCAGACGGTGCTCGGGCTCTTCCGATAGCATCCGGCCAGCGGTTGTTGGAGGGGGCGGACACCATCCGCCCCCTTCTTCTATGTGGCTGAGGCGACCCGTGGCCAGGGCTGATCAAGTGCCCTCAGGGGCGGTCTTGCACCAATAGTTTTATCAACAAAATGATTAAAGGCCGGGCGACTTCCGGCCGAAAGAGGAGGGGTCGGGGGTCTTCCCCGTCCCAAACCCACTGGCAGCACGGATGCTGCCTAGGCACATCACGGAGGATGTCATGCCTACGATTCTCAATAACGTCACGGCCATGCAGGCCAGCCGCCAGATCGGCGCGACCCAGATGGGGCTCAAGCAGGCCATCGAGCGCCTCACCACCGGCAAGCGCATCAACCGCGCCTCCGACGATGCCGCTGGCATGGTCGCGGGCACCGTGGCCGAAGCGGCTGCCCGCACCGCCAAGGAATCCGTCCGCGGGTTCCAGACCACCTACTTCAATGCCCAGGCGTCGGACGGCTACCTGGAAGAGGCCACCAACCAGGCCCTGCGCCTGGCGGAGCTCGAGGGTAGCGGCAACTCCGCTTCCGCCGAATACACGGCCGTGAAGGCCACCTACAGTGCGGCGGCCACCCTGGGCGGCGCGGCGGGCGGGGGAACGAACAGTGCTACCGCCCTGACGGAAATCACCACCCAGCGCTCCACCTTGGCCGCCACCATGGCCACGGCCCAGAGCAACGCCAACGTCGCCGGCATCAAGGCGGAAGGTCAGTTCGCCATCTCTGACTCCATCAATGGTGCGGACATCGGCGCCGAGATGGTGAACCTCACCAAGTACCAGATCCTGATGCAGGCTGGCACCAGCGCCCTGAGCAACGCGAACCAGTCCAGCCAGACGGTTCTCGGGCTCTTCCGCTAGCTCGTCGTCGGTGGTTCTTGGAGGGGGCGGCCACCAACCGTCCCCTCCCTCCATGCGGTTGAAGAGGATTAGCGACCATGGCTGATCAAGTGAACCCTACGGGTGGCTTGGCGCCAGGCAGTTCCTTGACCGCTTCGGTCGCCCCGGCACCGAAGCCCGTTGCCAGGAATCCCCGCCCGCCCAGCACCCTCGAAGTTCCAGCAACCCCGCAAGGGGGTGCGCCTGCTTCCGGGGCACCGGAGGCCGCCATCGCGTCCGTCAACCAGCACCTGCAGCAGACAGGCTCTGAGCTGAAGGTCCAGGTGGACAAGGAGACAGGCCGGACCATCTTCAAGGTGGTGAACGAGACCACGGGGGAAGTGGTCCTCCAGGTGCCCTCGGATGAAGTCCTGGCCCTGGCGCGCAACCTGCGGGCCATGGACAAGCACGTGGCCACCTCGGGTGTCCTGGTGGACAAGGAAGGCTGAGCTTCCCGAAAAACGGAGGGCTGCCTCCAGGAGGCGGCCGGCTCAGCGGTTGCGCACTTCCAGCCAGGGTGCGGAGCTGCGGCGCCTGGCCTCGAAGGCGGCGATGTCGGCGAGGTTGGCCTCGGTGCGCTTGATCTCGTCGAGGCCCTCCAGGAGCACCTGCTTCCGCGCGGGCTCGAGGTCGAAGGCGAACTGGTGACCGCCTCCGGTGACGGTCTGGGCGGGCAGGTCGACGGTGAGGGGGCCCGCCACCGTGGCCAGCGCCTCCAGGGCGGCCATGGGCAGCACGGCAGGCAGCAGCCCGTTGGCGAAGCAGTTGTTGTAGAAGATGTCGGCGAAGCTGGGGGCGAGGATCACGCGGAAGCCGAAGTCCTTGAGGGCCCAGGGGGCGTGCTCCCGGCTGGAACCGCAGCCGAAGTTGGGTCCGGCGAGCAGGATGGAGGCCTGGCGAAAGGGCGGGCGGTTCAGGATGAACCCGGGCAGCTCGCGGCCTTCGGCGTCGTAGCGCAGTTCCTGGAAGAGGAACCGCCCCAGGCCAGACCGAACGAGGGTCTTGAGGAACTGCTTGGGGATGATCAGGTCCGTGTCGATGTTGGCGCGCAGCAGGGGGGCTGCCGTACCGGTGTGGACGGTGAAGGGTTCCATCTCAGACCCCCATCAGGCGGCGGACATCGGTGAAGTGGCCGGTCACGGCGGCGGCGGCGGCCATGCCGGGGCTCACCAGGTGGGTGCGGCTGCCCCGGCCCTGGCGGCCCTCGAAGTTGCGGTTGCTGGTGCTGGCGCAGCGCACGCCCTCCTCCAGGCGGTCATCGTTCATGCCCAGGCACATGCTGCAGCCGGGCTGCCGCCACTCGAAGCCGGCGCCCAGGAAGATCCGGTCCAGGCCCTCGGTCTCGGCCTGCCGCTTCACCAGGCCCGACCCGGGCACCACGAGGGCGCGGATGCCGGGGGCCACCTTGCGTCCCCGGGCCACGGCGGCCGCTTCCCGCAGATCCTCGATGCGGCCGTTGGTGCAGGAACCGATGAACACCGCCTGCACGCCGATGTCCTGGATGGGCGTGCCGGGTCGCAGGTCCATGTACTCCAGGGCCCGCTCCATGGCCTGCCGGTCTTCCGCCGTGGCGGCGCCCTCAGGGTCGGGCACACGGCCATTGATGTCTGTCACCCACTGGGGGCTGGTGCCCCAGGTGACCTGGGGGGCCAGGTCATCGATGGTAAGCGTCACCTCCGCATCGAAAGGCGCGTCGGCGTCGCTGTCGAGGGTGCGCCAGTGAGCCAGGGCACGCTCCCACAGGGCGCCGGTGGGGGCCAGGGGGCGGCCATGGACGAAGGCGAAGGTGGTGTCGTCGGGGGCCACCAGGCCCGCCCGGGCACCGCCCTCGATGCTCATGTTGCAGAGGGTCATGCGGCCCTCCATGGAGAGCGCCTGCACCGCGGCGCCCGTGAATTCCATGACCGCGCCGGTACCGCCGGCGGTGCCGATGCGGCCGATGAGGGCGAGGGCCAGGTCCTTGGCGCCGAGGCCCCGGGGCAGGGTGCCGTCAAAGCGGATGCGCAGGTTCTTCGACTTGCGCTGGGGGAGGGTCTGGGTGGCCAGGACGTGCTCGACCTCGGAGGTGCCGATGCCGAAGGCGAGGGCCCCGAAGGCGCCATGGGTGCTGGTGTGGCTGTCGCCGCAGACGATGGTGGTGCCGGGCAGGGTGAAGCCCTGCTCGGGGCCCACCACGTGCACGATGCCCTGCCGGTCATCCAGCAGCGGCAGGTAGGGCACGCCGTAGGCCTTCACATTGGCTTCCAGGGCCTCCACCTGCAGGCGGCAGGTCTCGTCGGCGATGCCGCGCTCCCGCGCCAGCGTGGGCACGTTGTGGTCCGCCACCGCGAGGATGGCATTGGGCTGGCGCAAAGGGCGCCCCGCTTCCCTCAGGCCTTCGAAGGCCTGCGGACTGGTGACCTCGTGCACCAGGTGCCGGTCGATGTAGAGCAGCGAGGTGCCATCGGCCCGGACGGCCACCAGGTGCTCGTCCCAGATCTTGTCGTAGAGGGTGCGTGGGGTCATGACGGCTTTCTCCGGGCGAGGGCCGAGGCACGGCTGAAGTCGGTGGCGCGGATCTGCTGCAGGAAGGCCTTGCCCGCGTGCGACATGGACTCTTCCCGCCGGGTGACAATGCGGATGAGTTTCTCCACCTGCAGCTCCTTGACGGCCACCTCCACCAGCCGCCCCTGCCGGATGCCCTCGGTCACCGTCATGCGGGGCAAAATCGCCAGGCCCGCGCCCAGGGCGACGAACTCCTGGATGGTGGCCAGGGAGCCCAGCTCCATGGTGATGCGCAGGGGCGTGCCGCAGCGGGCGAAGAGGTCGATGATGGCGTTGCGGGTGGGAGTAAGGGCGTTGTGGGCCACGAATGTCTCCCGGCCTAGGTCGGCGATGCCGACGCCCTTCTTGCGGGCCAGGCGGTGGCCGGGAGGCACCACGAGCACCATGTGGTCGCGGAGGATGACCTCGCTCAGCAGCTCCGGGTGCATGGGGTCGTAGGACACGAACCCGACATCCAGCCGCCGCTCCAGGACCTCCGTTGGGATGCGCTCGGAGCTCTGCCGGTAGGCCTGGATGCGGATGGCGGGGTGGGCCTGCTGGTAGGCGAGCAGCACCTGGGGCAGCAGGAACTCGGACACGCTCTCGTTGGCGCCGATGTTCAGGCGCCCCTGCTGGAGGCCCTTCAGGGCGCCGAAGGTGTCCAGGATCTGCTTGCGCAAGTCGAGCATGCGCTGGGCCAGGGGCAGGAGGGTGGCGCCTGCATCCGTGAGGGTGCCGCCCTTGGTGGTGCGGTCCACCAGGGTCTCGCCCAGTTCCTCCTCGAGGCGCTTCAGGGACAGACTCACGGCGGGCTGGGTGCGGAAGAGGCGCTCCGCCGCGCGGGAGAAGCTCTTCTCCCGTGCCACCACCAGGAAGGTCTCCAGCTGCCCGAGGTCCATGTCGGCTCCGTGTGGAAGTGTAGGATTAGAAGGATAGCTTATGGAATCATAAAAAAAATTAAATGTATTAATGATCTTGTTCGCGCCATCTTTGGGTGATCCCTTCGGCCACTGGCCGGATGAAGGAGTTCACCCACCCATGGGCACCGAACGGATCGCCATCTTCGACACCACCCTCCGCGACGGGGAGCAGTCCCCCGGCTGCAGCATGAACCTGGACGAGAAGCTGCAGCTTGCCCAGCAGCTGGAGCTCCTGGGCGTCGACATCATCGAGGCCGGGTTTCCCGTGGCCTCCGACGATGATTTCGCCTCGGTCCAGGCCATCGCGCGCACCTGCCGCAGGCCCACCATCGCGGCGCTGTGCCGGGCCATCCCCAAGGACATCGAGCGAGCCTGGGAGGCCCTCCAGGAGGCCGCCCACCCGCGCATCCACACCTTCCTCGCCACCTCCGACATCCACCTGGCCCACAAGCTCCAGAAGACCCGCGCCGAGGCCCTGGAGATGGTGCGGAGCGGCGTTCGCCTGGCGAAGTCCCTCTGCCCGGAGGTGGAGTTCAGCGCGGAGGATGCGACCCGCAGCGACTGGGACTACCTGGTGGAGGTCTTCACGGTGGCCATCGAGGAGGGCGCCACGGTGCTGAACGTGCCCGATACGGTCGGCTACACGGTGCCTGACGAATACAGCCGCCTCATCCACTACCTGCGCGAGCGGGTGCCGGGCATCGCGGGCGTCACCATCAGCGTGCACTGCCACAACGACCTGGGCCTGGCCGTGGCCAACTCGCTGGCGGCCGTGGCTGCCGGCGCGCGGCAGGTGGAGTGCACCGTCAATGGCATCGGCGAGCGCGCTGGCAATGCCGCGCTGGAGGAGCTGGTCATGGCCCTCTCCGTCCGCCGGGACGCCATGCCCTTCACGACCGGCGTGAACCACGCGGCCATCTACCGCACCAGCCAGACCCTGGCCAACATCACGGGCATCGAAGTGCAGCCCAACAAGGCCATCGTGGGGCGCAACGCCTTCGCCCACGAGAGCGGCATCCACCAGCACGGCATGCTCAGCCACCGCTCCACCTACGAGATCATGACGCCCGAGTCCGTCGGGGTGCGGCAGACCCACCTGGTGCTGGGCAAGCACTCGGGCCGCCACGCCCTGGCCAAGCGCTTCGAGGAGCTGGGCTATCCCCTGGGCCGCACCGAGCTGGACAAGGCCTACAAGCTGTTTACCAAGCTCAGTGACCAGAAGAAGGAGATCTTCGACGAGGACCTGCTGGCCATCGTGCGGGACGGGCTCACGCACATCCCCGAGACCTTCAAGCTGCGGGCCGTGCAGGCCACTGCGGGCACCTCCATGTTCGCCACGGCCCTGGTGACGCTGGCTTCGGAGACGGGCGAAGCCACCGAGACCGCGCTGGGCGACGGCCCCGTGAACGCGGTGTTCGCGGCGGTGGACAAGCTGACCGGTCTGACTGGCCGCTTGCTGGACTTCCGGATGCATGCCATCACCGGCGGGGCCGACGCGGTGGGCGAGGTCTTCGTCCAGGTGGAATTCGACGGCGTCACCCACGGCGGGAAGGGGGCCAGCACGGACATCGTGGAAGCCAGCGTGCGGGCCTACCTGAATGCCACCAACAAGGTGCTCTTCGCCCGCCGGGCCGCGGCGCCTGCCGCCGCCGGAGCGAGGTGCTGAATGGAGGACGCCATGCCTGACCCCAAGACCGACCGTGGCCCGGGATCCCCTGGGAAGCTGCCTCCTGGCGTCGAGACCGAACCTGAAGCCGTCCAACCCGAGGCGGACCCCGACCAGTACCTGTGGGGGGTGTGACCATGGAAGCCCGCATCACGGTGCTGCCCGGCGATGGCGTGGGGCCTGAGGTCACCGCGGAGGCCGTGGCCTGCCTGGGCCTCATCGCCAAGGATTTCGGCCACCACTTCGACTTCAGCGAGGCGCTCATCGGCGGGGCTGCGGTGGACGCCACAGGCGACCCGCTGCCGGATGCCACCCTGGAACGCTGCCTGGCCAGCGATGCCGTGCTGCTGGGCGCCGTGGGCGGGCCCGCCTGGGACCGCCACCCGCGCAACCAGCGGCCCGAGTCCGGCCTGCTGCGGCTGCGCAAGGCCCTGGGGCTCTACGCCAACCTCCGACCCGTGGCGGTCCATCCCGCCCTTGAGGACGCTTCACCCCTCAAGCCCGAGGTGGTGCGGGGCACCAACCTGATGTTTGTTCGGGAGCTGTCGGGCGGCCTCTACTTCGGCGAGCCCCGGGCCTACTCGGACAAGGCCGCCGTGAACACGCTGTCCTACACCCGCGTCGAGATCGAGCGCGTGGCCCGGGTGGCCTTCGAGCTGGCGACCCACCGCAAAGGCCGCCTCGTCTCCGTGGACAAGGCCAACGTGCTGGAGACCTCGCGCCTCTGGCGGAATGTGGTGGACGACCTGGCGCCGGCCTACCCCGATGTCACGGTCACCCACGCCTACGTGGACAGCTTCGCCATGGCCCTCATCACCCGGCCCCGCGACTTCGATGTGGTGGTCACGGAGAACCTCTTCGGCGACATCCTCACCGACGAGGCCGCCGTGCTGGCCGGGTCGCTGGGCCTGCTGCCCTCCGCCAGCCTGGGCGGCTCCGTGGGGCTGTACGAGCCCATCCACGGCTCCGCGCCGGACATCGCGGGCCAGGACAAGGCCAACCCCATCGGCACCATCCTCTCTGCGGCCATGCTCCTGCGGCACGGGCTGCACCTGGAGGACGAGGCCAGGGCCCTCGAGGCGGCGGTGGACCGCGTGCTGCGCGGCGGCCACGGCACCGGTGACCTGAAGGGCGCCCGCCACAGCCACGGCACCCGCTCCCTGGGGGCCGCCATCCGCGACGTGCTGCGTGCTCCCCGCTCGAATGCGCCCCGCCTGGAAGACTCCGCCTACGCCTGGTGCGGGTCGCCCGAAGGCAACTGAAACGCTCCTCCGCTCGGACAGCCCCATGTCTCAACCCCTTCCCAGCCCGCACCCGCGCTTCCCGTCCCTCGGGGCGGTGGCAGGTGTGATTCCCGGGCCCGTGGGCCCCGGCCTTGTGCTGCGGCTGACGGACTAGGGGCCAGATCGGACGTCACCGACCCCGGCCCCGCACTTCCCTGCGGGGCCGTTCTGCATCAGACCTTCGAGGATCGCCATGACACCCAGTGACCAGCCCCTGAACCGCCACAGCCGGGTCATCACCCAGGGGGCCCACCGCGCCCCGGCCCGGGCCATGCTGAAGGCCATCGGGTTCACGGATGAGGATCTGGCCAAGCCCATCATCGGCATCGCGAACACCTGGACCGAGATCGGCCCCTGCAACTACCACCTGCGGGAGCTGGCCGAGCGGGTGAAGGCGGGCGTGCGCGCCGCCGGCGGCACGCCCATGGAGTTCTGCACGGTCTCCATCAGCGATGGCATCACCATGGGCACTGAAGGGATGAAGGCCTCCCTCATCAGTCGCGAGGTCATCGCCGATTCCGTCGAGCTGGTGGCCCGGGGCAATGCCTTTGACGGCCTGGTGTGCCTGTCGGGCTGCGACAAGACCAACCCCGGCGTGGCCATGGCCCTTGCCCGCCTCGACATCCCGGGGCTCATCCTCTACGGCGGCTCCACCGCGCCGGGGGCCTGCGATGGCAAGGACCTCACGGTGCAGGATGTCTTCGAGGCCGTGGGGGCCCACAGCTCCGGCAAGCTCGATGACGCGGGGCTCAAGCGGGTGGAGGATGCGGCGTGCCCCGGGGCCGGCGCCTGTGGCGGCCAGTTCACCGCCAACACCATGGCCGCCAGCCTGGAGCTGATCGGCCTTAGTCCCATGGGTCTCAACGGCATCCCGGCGGAGGACCCCCGGAAGGGCGACGCGGCCGAGGCCTGTGGCCGCATCGTCATGGACATGCTGCGCCACGACCTGCGGCCCAGCGCCATCCTCACCCGCGAGGCCTTCGAGAACGCCATCGCCTCGGTGGCCGCCACCGGCGGCTCCACCAATGCAGTGCTGCACTACCTGGCCCTGGCCCGGGAGGCGGGCGTGCCCCTCACGTTGGAGGACTTCGACCAGATCAGCGCCCGGACGCCCCTCCTGGCGGACCTCAAGCCCGGCGGACGCTTCACGGCGCCGGATCTCCATGCCGCCGGGGGCATCCGCCTGGTGTCGAAGCGGCTGCTGGAGGGCGGCAAGGTCCACGGGGGCACCCTCACCGTCACGGGCCGCACCCTGGCCGAGGAACTGGCCTCCGCCGAGGAGACACCGGGCCAGATGGTCATCCGCCCCCTGGCCAATCCCCTCAAGGCCACGGGTGGCCTGGTGATCCTGCGGGGCACCTTGGCACCAGATGGCTGCGTCATCAAGGTGGCGGGCCATGAGCGCCTGCACCACACCGGCCCGGCCCGCGTCTTCGACACCGAGGACGACGCCTTCGCCGCGGTGCAGGCGGGCCGCATCGAGCAGGGGGATGTGGTGGTGATCCGCTACGAAGGGCCCAAGGGTGGGCCCGGCATGCGCGAGATGCTGGGCGTGACCGCCGCCCTGGTGGGCGCGGGCCTGGGCGAATCCGTGGCGCTGCTGACGGATGGCCGCTTCTCGGGGGCCACGCGGGGGCTCATGGCCGGGCACGTGGCGCCGGAGGCGGCCGTGGGAGGCCCCATCGCGTTGGTACGCGAGGGTGACACGGTGGTGTTCGACATCCCCTCCCGCACCCTCGACCTGAAGGTGCCCACCGAGGAGCTGCAGCGGCGCCGCGCCGCGTGGACGGCCCCGGCACCGCGCTACCGCACCGGCGTCTTCGCCAAGTACGCCGCCATGGTCACCAGCGCGGCGGAAGGGGCCATCACGGTGGCCCGATGAAGGAGGGGGAGATGACCCACACCGGGGCCCAGCTCATCTGGGAGAGCCTCCTCCGCGAGGGGGTGGATACGGTCTTCGGCTATCCGGGCGGCGCCATCCTGCCCGCCTACGACGCCATGGTGGGCTACCCCATCCGCCACGTGCTGGTGCGCCACGAGCAGGGCGCCGCGCACATGGCCGACGGCTACGCCCGTGCCAGCGGCAGGGTGGGCGTGGTGGTGGCCACCTCGGGCCCCGGCGCCACCAACCTGGTGACGGGGCTGGCCACAGCCATGCTGGACTCCACGCCCCTGGTGGCCATCACAGGCCAGGTGGGCTCCGCCCTGCTAGGCACCGACGCCTTCCAGGAAGTGGACATCACGGGCATCACCATTCCCATCACCAAGCACAACTACCTGGTGACCCGGGCCGAGGACATTGTCCCGGCCATCCGCGAGGCCTTCGCGGTGGCGCGCAGCGGGCGGCCCGGCCCCGTGCTGGTGGATATCACCAAGGATGCCCAGCAGTCCCGCGCCACCCTGGACTGGGAGGCGGCCGCCCCCCAGCGGCACCTTCGCCACCTGCCCGCGCCGCTGGACCCAGTCGCCCTGGCCCAGGCCCTCGACCTCATCCGGCAGGCCAAGCGGCCCATCATCCTGGCGGGCCATGGCATCCAGCTGGCTGGGGCGCGGGCGGAGGTGCTGGCCCTGGCCGAGCGGGCCGACATCCCCTTTGCCATCACCCTGCTGGGGCTGGGGGCGGTACCCGCCACGCACCCCCTCAGCCTCGGCATGATGGGCATGCACGGCGAAGCCTGGGTGAACCGGGCCATCCAGGAGGCGGACCTGCTGGTGGCCCTGGGCATGCGCTTCGACGACCGGGTGACGGGCAAGCTCAAGGAGTACGCGCCCCACGCCAAGAAGATCCACATCGACATCGACGCCAGCGAGCTGAACAAGAACGTGCCCGTGGACGTGGCCATCGCCGCCGACCTCGGTGATGTGCTGCGGGCCCTGCTGCCGCAGCTCACGGTGACAGACCGCTCCGCCTGGCTGGGCACCATCCGCGAGTGGCGGGGGGATTCCGCCGTGCGCGACATCAAGAACCTGCCCGACGATGGCCACCTCTACGCCGCCCATGTCATGCACGACCTCTGGCGGCTCACCAAGGGCGGTGCGGTGGTGGTGACGGACGTGGGCCAGCACCAGATGTGGGAGGCCCAGTACTACAAGCACGACGGCGAGCGCAGCCTCATCACCAGCGGCGGCGCGGGCACCATGGGCTTTGCCCTGCCGGCGGCCATCGGCGCCAAGCTGGCCCGGCCTGACGCCGAAGTGTGGGTGGTGGCGGGCGATGGCGGCTTCCAGATGACCTTCGCGGAGCTGATGACCGCCGTGCAGGAGCACGCGAAGGTCAACATCGCCGTCATCAACAACGGCTTCCTCGGCATGGTCCGTCAGTGGCAGGCGCTCTTCTACGAGGGGCGCTACGCGGCCACGCCCATCCTCTCGCCGGATTTCGTGAAGCTGGCCGAGGCCTTCGGCATCCCGGGCCAGCGGGTCACCACGCGGGGCGAGGTGGCGGCCGCCGTGGCCCAGGCCCGCGCCGTCGATGGCCCGGCCCTCATCGAGTTCAAGGTCGAGCAGGAGGACAGCGTCTATCCCATGGTGCCGGCGGGCGCCGCCCTGCACGAGATGATCCGCCGCCCGAGCGTCCTCTCTGAAACCGGCGCCGATCCCGTCTGAAAGGAGGTTCCATGTCCTACGCACCAGGGCCCCACGTCCTTGTGGTCTACACCGATGACGAGCCCGGCGTCCTCACCCGGGTGGCCTCCCTCATCCGGCGGCGCGGCTTCAACATCCACTCCCTCACAGTGGGCCCCACGGAACGGGTGGGCCTCTCCCGCATGACCATCGTGGTGGATGCCGATGCGCGCATGGTGCGCCAGGCCGTGGAGCATCTCAAGAAGCTGGTGAACGTCACCGAAGTGCAGCAGCTGGGCGAGCGGCCCATGGTGGTGCGCGACCTGATGCTGCTGCGGGTGGCCACCCCCGCCGAGGCCCGCTCGGAGGTGCTGCAGCTGGCCCAGGTGTTCCGCGCCACCGTGGTGGACATCGCCGAGGACAGCCTGGTGATCGAGTGCACCGGCAGCCTGGCCAAGATTGACGCTCTCGTCGATGCCATGCGCCCCTTCGGCATCCTGGAATTGGGCCGCACCGGCGCCGTGGCCATGGCCCGCGGCACCCGCACCCCCGCGCCCAGCCGCACCGCCATCCCCCTGCGCACCGGCACCGGGCCGGAAGCCATGTCCGTCTGATTTCCCACGAAACCCTTACCCATAGGAGCCCCCATGGCCACCATCCACTACGACGCCGACCTCGGCCTCATCCGCGCCCGCAAGGTCGCCATCCTGGGCTATGGCTCCCAGGGCCACGCGCACGCCCTCAACCTCCGCGACAGCGGCGTGCATGTCCGGGTGGGGCTGCCCGCCGGGTCGGGCTCCCGGGCCAAGGCGGAGGCCCATGGCCTCTCGGTCACCACGCCTGCTGAAGCCTGCGCCTGGGCCGACGTGATCATGGTGCTGACACCAGATACGGGGCAGGGTGAGCTCTACCAGCAGGCCATCGCGCCCCACCTCACGCCCGGCAAGACCCTGATGTTCGCCCACGGCTTCAACATCCGCTACGGCTGCATCGAGCCCCCGGCGGGGGTGGATGTGAGCCTCGTGGCGCCCAAGAGCCCAGGCCACCGCGTGCGCGAGGTCTTCACCGAAGGCGGGGGCACCCCGGGCCTGGTGGCCATCCATCAGGACGCCAGCGGGCAGGCCCTGGCCCAGGCGCTCTCCTATGCCGCCGCCATCGGGCTCACCCGGGCAGGCGTGCTGGAGACCACCTTCACCGAAGAGACCGAGACCGATCTCTTCGGCGAGAAGGCCGTGCTCTGCGGGGGCGCCAGCGCCCTGGTGAAGGCGGGCTTCGAGACCCTGGTGGAGGCGGGCTACCAGCCGGAGATCGCCTACTTCGAGTGCCTCCACGAGCTGAAGCTCATCGTCGACCTCATGCAGCGGGGCGGCCTCAGCTTCATGCGCTACAGCATCAGCGACACCGCCGAATACGGCGACTACACCGGCGGCCCCCGCATCGTCACGGACCAGACCAAGGCCGAGATGAGGGAGATCCTCAAGGAGATCCAAGATGGCCGCTACGCCGCCGCCTGGATCGAAGAGAACAAGACGGGCCGCACGTGGTTCGAGGCCCAGCGTGCCGCCGACCACGACCACCCCATCGAGGTGGTGGGCCGCCAGCTGCGCAAGATGATGCCCTTCCTGGACGCGGCAGAAGCGCCGGCCCCGGTGAAGCAGGGCTAGGATTGCGATCCGACCTGGGCGGGCCCCCGAGTCGAGGGGGCCTGGCTCAGGGTTCGGGCGATTGCCGGATCAGGTCGTTCATCAGGTGGATGAGGGTGGCGATGGAATAAGGCTTCTCGATGGTTCGGGTCCAGCGGTCCTGCGCCACCTGGTCGATGATGCCGCGCTCCAGGTTGCCGGTGGCGAGGATGACCGGAAGGTGCGGGTGCCGTTGCCGCAGGCGCTGCAGGACCTCCAGCCCGATCATGCCGGGCATGTTCTGGTCCAGGATGACCAGGTCGAGGTCGGCCAGGGCTTCCACCCGCGCCAGGGCCTCGGGGCCGCAGGCCTCCGAGTGCACCCGGTGCCCCCGGCTGGCCAGCAGGTCGGGCAGGGAACCGCGGATCAGCTCGTCATCGTCCACCAGCAGCACGGTCAGGCTGCGGCAGACCAGGGGCAGGGTGCTGGCTCGGCTTATCTCGGGGGCCGGGCACTCGGGCAGCCGCAGGCGGACCATGGTGCCTCTGCCGGGCTCACTCTCGACCGTGAGGTCGCCACCATGGGCCCTGGCCGTGGCCAAGGCAAGGGACAGCCCCAGGCCCGTGCCCGCGCCGAGGGGCTTGGTGGTGAAGAAGGGTTCCGTGGCCCGGGCCAGCACCTCCGGGGCCATCCCGCAACCCGAGTCCTGCACTGACAGCACGAGGTCATTGCCCTGCAACCGCCGGATGCGCAGGTCCAGGTGGCCACCGTCCGGCATGGCATCCAGGGCGTTCACACAGAGGTTCATGAGCGTGCCAGAGAGCTGCCCCGGCTGGGCGAGGACGAAGGGGCTTGGGGCTTCGGATTCCAGGGAGAAGGCGACGCGGTGGAAGGAGGCATGCTCCAGCAGGTTCACCACCTGCTGCGCCAGCAGGAACAGATCCACCCGCTCCGGCTCCTGCAGGTCCTTCCGCGAGAAGGTGGTGAGGCCCCGGACCAGGTCCCGCCCCCGCAGGGCCGCCTTCTCGATGAGGGCCAGGGCCTCATCCACATCCGCGCCCAGGGAAGCCCGTTCCTGCAGGGTTTCCGTCACGGCATAGATGGCGCCCAGCACGTTGTTGATGTCGTGAGCCACCCCCGCAGCCAGGCTGCCCAGGCTGTCCAGCTTCTGGGCATGCTGGGCCTCTGCCGCCTGGTGCCGACGCGCCTCCTCCGCCTGGTGCTGTTCGGTGATGTCCGTGAAGGCCAGGCGGCAGTCTCCTGCCCTGGCGGGCCCCGACGCTTCCAGGCGCAGCCACCGGCGGCCCCCCTCGGCCAATGGGCGCAGGGGCAGCACACAGGAGGCCGGGCCGCCCCCCGCGAAGCGCTCTGCCAGAAAGGCCGTGAAGGGTTGGCGACCGCCCTCCTCCAGCCAGAAGGGGAAGGACCGGCCCACCAAGGTGGACCGGTCCTGCTGCAACAGCGTGGCCGCCGTCAGGTTCGCCTGGAGGACCTCGCCCTGTGGGTCCAGCACCAGGTAGCCCACCGGGGCGTACTCGACGAGGTCGGTGTAGGCATCCAGGAGTGTTTCGATCTCCTCCCCGGCCCGCTTCAGCTCCGCATTCTGCATTTCGAGCTCAATCTGGTGCACCTGCAGTTCATGCACCAGGCGGTGGATCTCCCCATCGGGGAAGGCACCCAGGGGGCCCGCGTCCTGCTGCTCGAACCGGCGCTCGGCCACGCGGCGGAGGTCGGCCGGAACCATTGGATTGCGTTTGACCCTGGTCATCTGGGGATGCCCCTGTCTCCAAGCACTGGCGAGATGTACCTGCTGCCAGGAGGGTTCTGCCGTTCGGAGGGCAAGAACCGGGCTGGGAATTGTCGGCAAAGAACCTAGTTGAACCTACATCGTTCGGTTGGCGCGGCAAGATAAAAATTGACCACCGAGTCTGGTTCAGGGCTGCGAGGCTGCTCGGAGCTGGGCCTCGAGGGCCTTGGCGCGAGAAATATCCTGGAAGGACACCACCACGCCAGCGATGAAGTCGTCCGCCGTGCGGTAGGGCAGCAGGCGCACGGCAAACCAGCCATCCCCCTGGCGGGAGGCCACCTCCCGCTCGACGGGGGCCAGGGTGCGCAGCACCTGGAAGGCGTCCTCCGCCAGGGCGGGATAGTCCAGCAGGTGCACGATGTCGGTGACGGGCCGCCCCACGTCGCCGGGGATGAGCTTGAAGAGCCGGGTGGTGCCGGTGGTGAAGCGCCGCACGTTCAGGTGCTTGTCGAGGAACAGGGTCGCAATGTCCGTGGCGTCCAGGAGGTTCCTCATGTCGCTGTTCACCAGGGACAGCTCATCCACGCGGGCCTGCTGCTCGGCGTTGACCGTCTGCAGCTCCTCGTTCAGCGACTGCAGCTCCTCCTTGGAGGTGGTGAGCTCCTCGTTGGTGGACTGCAGCTCCTCGTTGGTGGACTGCAGCTCTTCGTTGGCCGCTTTCAGCTCCTCCAGGCTGGCCTGCATGCCTTCCCTGGCCGCCTGCAGCTCGTCCAGCCGGAGGCTCAGCTCGCGCTCCAGCTCGTCGATGCGGGCATCCAGGGCCGTGGCGCCCGGCTTGGTCGACCGCCGCTTGCGCACCGGGGCCGTCGCCTGGTCGCGGAAGACGATCATGACCATGCCCCTGAGCGAGTCCGGCGCCTCCAGGGATTGCACGGTGACATCCACGGTCTGGGTGCCGCCGTTGGAACCCACCTGGAGGCCCCGGAGGTGGACCGCCTCCGGCTGGCCCTGGGCCCGGTGGAAGGCGAGGGTCAGCTCGCCCCGCAGGCCGTCGCGGGCCATGGCGAAGATGTTCCAGTTGGCCTTGCCCATGGCGGGTTCGAGGTACTTGCCGGTGTGGCCGCTGACGTAAAGAATGTCGCCCGCCGCCGAGGCCAGCACCGCGGCCGGTGCAAAGCGCTGCAGCAGCACCTGGTCGGCCAGGCCCTGGAGGTTGATGGGGGGTGGCGGCATCTGGGGCTCCCGGCGGGTTCCGCGTGGTACGAGGGGGGGGAGGGGGAAGGCACTGGCCATTTTTGCGGGGACCGAGGCGGCCCGCTGGAACAGCTTGGATTTCCCTCGGAGGGGTGTGAAGAGGTCTGGGGCGTTGCCACCGCTCTCGGCACTGCCCAGGAAGAGGCAGCCGCCCGGGTTCAGGCTGTAGTGGAACAGGGGCAGCAGCCGCTGCTGCAGCTCGGGGGACAGGTAGATCAGCACGTTCCGGCAGGTGAGAAGATCCAGCCGGATGAAGGGGGGATCCTGGAGCAGGTCCTGCACGGCAAAGACGATCATCTCGCGGACCTGCGAACGGGCACGGAAGCTGTCGCCCTCGGGCCGGAACCAGGTCTGGAGGCGCTCAGGGGAGAGCCCCGCCAGGGCACGGGCGGAGAACAGCCCCTGGCGAGCTTTGGCGACGGTATCGGGATCCAGGTCCGTGGCGAAGATCTGGAGGGTGGGAGACACCTCCGGCTGCAGCCGCTGGAGGGTCTCCAGGAAGAGGATGGCCAGGGAGTAGGCCTCCTCGCCGGTGGAACAGCCCGCCACCCAGGCCCGGAGGCTGCCGCCCGCCGGATGTGCGGCCAGCAGCGGGGGCAGCACCTCCTCGCCCAGCTGAAGCCAGGCGTCGGGGTCGCGGAAGAAGCTGGTCACCCCGATGAGCAGCTCCTTGAACAGGAACTCGGACTCCTGGCGGTTCTCCCGCAGGAAACGCACGTAGGCCGAGATGGTCGGCAGCCCGTGGACCCCCATGCGCCGCTCGATGCGGCGGTAGACGGTGCTCTTCTTGTAGAGGGAGAAATCGTGGCCTGTGTGCTCCCGCAGCAGGATGCAGATCCGGTCGAAGGCGCTCCGGTCCCGGTCGTTCAGCAGCGGCTCCGCCGGCTTGCTGATCCGGATCGCCTGGGTCAGGCGGACCACCTCCATGGCCAGCCCCGAGGGCGGGGCGACCGCATCGGCGATTCCTTCCCGGAGGGCGCTCCGGGGCATGCTGTCGAAGCGGGCCGTAGCAGGCTCCTGCACCAGCACCAGGCCGCCGCTCTCCTTGATGGCCCGCAGCCCCTGGGTGCCGTCCGAGCCCATGCCGGACAGCACGATGCCCACCGCCCGGTCCTGGCGCTCATCGGCGAGGGCGCGGAAGAAGAAGTCGATGGGGAGCCGCCGACCCGTGGGCTCCACCGGGTCGAAGAGGAAGAGGGAGCCCCGCAGCAGGGACAGGTCCTTGTTGGGGGGAATGACATAGACCTGGTTGGGTTTCAGCTTCAGGCGATCGGTGGCCTGGAGCACCTTCATGGGGGTGGCGCGCTGCAGCAGCTCCGGCATCATCCCCGGGCGGGTGGGATCCAGGTGCTGCACCACCACAAAGGCCATGCCGGGGTTCGGGGGCAGGTGCTTCAGGAATTCGTCCAGCGCCTCCAGGCCACCGGCCGAGGCGCCGATGCCCACCAC
Source organism: uncultured Acidobacteriota bacterium (assembly GCA_963740385.1). Classification (GTDB taxonomy): domain Bacteria; phylum Acidobacteriota; class Holophagae; order Holophagales; family Holophagaceae; genus Geothrix. The sequence goes on along the minus strand of CAVUDX010000002.1, from coordinate 254,720 downwards.
CGGGAAGGGCCGCTCCGCTGGGCCTGCCTGAGGGCTCCGCACCGTACGGCGCCTCTGGACAGTCCCCCCTGGTTCAGATCCTTTACCCATGCCAAGCCTGTCTGGGCCACTGCAGCCTGTGTCTGGATTGTGAACTCCCCACGGGCGGAAAGGCATTTATTTGCAATAACCAAGGAGAAACCTGGGAGGGGCGCGACGATTCTTGACCCCGGGTCAAATCCTTGCGCCCCATCACAGGGGATCGGGAGGACAATTGGGCTGTGCCGGAAGACGCTTTCCGCACCCGGAGCCAGGATGACCGAGTCCGTCTTCACCACCTCGACCGTGCCGACCCTCCAGGGCTGGCAGGCGCCGGGTTCGCTGGACTTCCAGGCCGCCTTCCTGCGGGCGGGGGGCTGGGCGCTGCCGCGGACCGATGCGTTCCCGGATACGGGCAAGCTGCGCGAACGGCTGCAGGAGCTGCGGGCCTCCATGCGCGAAGGTGGCAAGATCGGCCTCGACCTGCGGGGCCTGCGCGACAGCGCCGACAGCGTCATGGCGGCGGCCCGCGAGGCGGGCGTGGCCTTCCTGCTGCACACCGCCGAACTGCCGCCTTCCCTGGCGCTGCTGCGCCACGCCAACATGCCGCGCCTGGTGGCGGTGCAGTCCGCCGAAGAAGCCGTCCAGGCCAAGGCCGGCGGCGCCTCGGCCCTGCTGGCCCGGGCCGGGCTGGTGGCCTCGCTGCGCTCCCTGGGGCTGCCGGTGATGGCCGTGGCCGACACCGAAGCCGAAGCCCGGCAGGCCATGGCAGATGGCGCCATGGGCCTCCAGCCCCGCACCCCCTCGATGCTCGACGCCTCTCCCCTGGCGGCCTTCCGCACCCGCCTGATGGCTGGCCTCGACTCCATGGCCCAGGCCTTTGTGCGCCGGGGCGCCTGCACGCTGCCCCGCCTCAAGATCCGCAACCTCGACCTGGCCTATCCCATCCAGCAGGGCGGCATGGGCGTGGGCATCTCCTGGGAGGGCCTCGCCGGGGCCGTGGCCCACGAAGGCTGTGTGGGCCTGGTGTCGGCCATCGGCACGGGCTACCACGGCTCGGCCAACCCCAAGATGCGCCTGGGCCGTCCCGACGGCACCGACGCGCTGAACCCCCCCAAGGCCCTGGAATGGATCGTCCGGGCCGCGCGGGAGCGGGCCGAGGGCCGGGGCGCCGTGGGGGTGAACATCCTCTGCGCCATTGAAGGCTACGAAGAGGCCGTGCGCGCCTCCCTGGCGGGCGGCGCCCAGATGATCGTCTCCGGCGCGGGGCTGCCCCTCGCGCTGCCCGGCTACGTGGGCGACGCGGATGTGGCCCTGGTGCCCATCGTGTCCTCGGGCCGGGCGCTGCAGGTGATCTGCAAGCAGTGGCAGCGTAAGTACCACCGTCTGCCCGATGCGGTGGTGCTGGAGGGTCCCGAGAGCGGCGGCCACCAGGGCTTCAGCCACGACGGCTGCCTGGATCCGGCCCACACCCTGGAGAACATCCTTCCCGAAGTGATCGCCGAGCGGAACCAGTGGGGCGACTTCCCGATCCTGGTGGCCGGCGGCGTCTGGGATCACGCGGACATCCAGCGGTTCCTGGCCCTGGGCGCCGACGGCGTGCAGATGGGCACGCGCTTCATCGGCACCTTCGAGTGCGACGCCTCGCCCCTCTTCAAGGAGGTCATCCTCCGCGCCCGGGCCGAGGACATCGGCCTCATGAAATCCCCCGTGGGCCTGCCGGCCCGGGGCGTGCGCACCAGCCTGCAGCGCCGCATCGAGGCGGGTACCGCCCCCCAGGTGCGCTGCGTCAGCAACTGCCTCTCGCCCTGCGGCCACGGCAAGGGCGCCATGGCAGTGGGCTACTGCATCGCCGACCGCCTCGCCGACGCCATGAAGGGCGACGAGGAGAATGGCCTCTTCTTCACGGGCAGCAACGGCGCCAAGCTCCGCGAGCTGGTCAGCGTGCGTGACCTCATCGAAGAGCTCACCCAGGATCCAGGGCTGCAGCGCGTCTACGCCTGAGTCCTGGCCGTCCGAGCACGGAGATGGACCGCCGGGAAGCGCGGCCAGATAGAGCCCGTGACAGGAAAAATACGGTTGCTTTTCCCGACAGGTGAGGCATAGAATCCCGACCAAAAGGTCAACATAGGTGTGCGTTTTTTTCGATGTGCGTTGCTCGACAACCTTCGAAAGGATCCCCATGACCCGGTCCCGTGCTTCCCGTCGTCTGATCCTTGCCCTCCTGCCCTGGCTGGCGCTGCAGGCCCAGGTGCCCGCGCAGATCCTGAAACCCCTCACCGACAAGCTGGTGCAGAAGCTCCTCACCCCCAAGATGAAGGTGGACCACTTCAGCCTGGGCGGCTTCCAGGCCTCGGAGGTGGACCCGGAAGGGGATGCCACCGCCGAGAAGTTCAGCGGCACCGCCACCTTCCAGCTGCCTCCGCCCCTCGGACCCCGGAAGCTGACCTTCAAGCACCTGGTGCTGAAGGGCAGTGCAGCCGAAGGCACCCTGGAAACGGCACTGCCCTCTGGGGCTGAGGCCGAGCACCAGGGCTGGACCTACCACCTCACGCGGGTGCGGCTGTCGGACAAGGGCAGCGGTGTGGAGGGCACCGCCACCCTGGCGGGCATGCGGCTCGATGTGAAGCCGCTGACGCTCACACCCCAGGGCCTGCAGGGCACCCTGGCGCCGGGGGATCTGCTTCTGGCCACAGGGCCCTTCAGGGCGAGCCTCCGGTCGGCCGAGGTGACCTTCGGCCTTCAGCCGCCTCGCCTCAAGGGCACCCTCGATGTAGTCATCGCCAAGCCGGTGTTGGATGACCTCACGGGCGAGGAGGTCCGCCTGGAGGGCGGCCTGCTGACCCTCGAGACCGCCCAGGTGACGGGAACGGCCGCGGTGGCGCCCGCACTGGCGACGGACCTGCTGCTCCTCCACAAGGATCTGACCTGGCGCCTGGCGAAGCTGGCCTTCGGCTTCCAGCGCGGCACCCCAGTCCTGGCGGGTCCCGCCCAGGTGCGCTTCCCGCTGAATGCCTTCTGCCGCGTCGCGGCCACGGACCAGCCCTACCTCACGGACAGCCTGCCCTGCACCATCCAGGGCCAGGTGCCGCCCCCGCAGGCACCGACGCCTTCGGGCCCGCAGGTGGCCTCGGGCCCCATCCTCCGCCAGACTCCCACCCTCGCGTCGGCTCTGGCGACCCCGAATGCCGCCTGGGAGGGCTTCTCCGGCAGTTTCCCCCTGCCGGCGGCGGGCCTGTTCCCGGCGGGGCTCACCACCTACCGGCTGGAGGTCGAAGGAGGCTTCCTGCGGGTGGAGCAGGGGGTCGTGGATCCCTATGCGACCCGCCTCTCCGGTCGGGTGAGCTGGGGCCCGGCCTTCGCCTTCAGCACCGGCTTCAAGGACGCCCCCGCCGCGCTGACGAATGGTCTGTACGTGGTGGGCAGCCCCATGGAGGCTCCCGCGGAAGTGGGCGCGTTCCGGGTCTACACGCCCCTGGCGCAGCCGATCTGCGACTTCTCGACCACCCGCTCGCCCCAGGGCCTGCCGCCCGAGTGGGTGGGCGTGCACCTCGATGTCTTCCACCTCGCCCTGCCCGGTGAGTTCTATTCGTCCGGGGTCTGCCCGCAGCGCCCCCCGGTGCTGGTGGCGGGCAAGGACGGACGCTTCGAGGGGAATGGCACCTTCTCCGGGGTGGTGGCGGTCCACTTCCCCGACCTCATCAACCTGCACATCGCCCCGGTCCGGCTCGATCCCTTCGAACTCACCTTCATCGAAGGGGCCCTCGTGCAGGGCCCCCTGGTGAAGGGGCAGATGGAGCTCACCGCGCCACCGCTGCTGGAGGACTTCAAGGCCCCCATCCAGTTCCGGTTGACGCAGAACGGGGCCGAGCAGATCGAGATCAGCACCCAGACGCCCACCGGCCCCATGGCCTTCGACACCGACCTGGTGGGTGTGCAGATGGTGCTGGACTCGGCGCGGCTGAATCCCACGAACCTGGATTTCACCGGGCGCTTCGACTTCGCCATCGCGGGGGCGGCGCTGCCCTCCGTGGACTTCGATCACCTGGTGCTGGAAGCCAGCGGCTGCGGCATCGAAGGCAGCACGGACCCCCTCTCCTTGGACTTCCGGGGTTCCCGCTGGTCCACCCTGCCGGATCAGCCCAAGGTCTCGCTGTGGGGCTACCCCTTCGGGCTCATGGAGTCCGGGTACGGGGTGACGGGGAACAAGCGCTTCTATGTGGGTCTGGGTGGTGACACGGAGATCCATCCCCTCCTGCCGACCCTCTACAACCGCCTGCTCTTCACCACCGAGGTGGGGGATGCCACGAAGGGCACGGTGGAGCTGGAGAAGCTCTTCGACGTGGATCTCTCGGTGGCCTCCATGGGCTCGCTGCAGAGCAGCCTCGGATTCACGGTGGAGGCGGCGGACGACGTGGTGAGCGACGCCTATTTCATGGGCACGGGGGCCCTCAAGGTGGCCCTGGGTGATGCCCCCATCGCGCTGGATGCGGGCATGCGCTTCGGCCGCCGGTACCAGGGCAATGGCTATTTCCCGTACTTCTATGCCCTGGGCCATTTCGAGAGTTCCCTGGGCGGCATCGCCATCGCCCCCGATCTGGAGCTCTACGGGCTTTCGGGCGGTCTGGCCCAGAACTTCCTTCCCGATGACATTGGCAACACGCAGGCCATCACGGGCACGGCAGACCCCTCGCTGGGCCTCGCGGTCATGGCGGGCGTGAACGTGGGCACCATCGACAAGTTCACCTTCCATGGCGGGCTGGATCTCTATGTGAGCCAGAACCTCACCACCATCCTGCAGGGCCAGGGCTGGCTGTTCTGCGGCCGCTCGCAGCAACCCCCCGACAACCAGGTCTCGGCGGATGTGCGGTTCACCCGCAACCCGAACGCCTTCCGCGCCACCTTCGACGCGAACCTGAACTTCTACCAGGGCGTCCTTCGCGCCATGGGACGCGTCGAGCTCTACTTCGGTCCTGATGGCCAGTTCCTGCACATCGGCACCCGGGAAGCGCCGATCTCGGCCCGCTACCTCAACGGCTTCGATGGCAACGGGTATTTCACCTCCGATTTCGTGAACGGGAAGGCGGTGTTCGGTGCGGGGGGTGGCATCAGCTACTCGAAGAGCGCCAACTTCGGTCCGATGTACGGCAGTGCCTGGCTGAACGCCCGGGGCGACCTGATCATCGAGTTGGACGAGCAGCTCAATCCCTTCTTCCTGGGCACCCTCGCCGCCGACGGCGGGGCCAGCTTCGGCATGAAGTTCAAGACCTACAAGACCCACAAGATCACGATCTTCAGCGGCGGCATCTCCACGAACATGGCGTTCCAGGTGCCCGGCAGCCCGACCCTCTCGGGCGCCGTGAGCATCCACTACCGCGTGTTGGGTGGCCTGTTCAAGGGCACCGTCACCGCCCATCTGGACATTTGAGGGAGGCTGCCATGAAACCCACACTGTCCCACCTTCCCTTCCTCGCCTTGCTGCTGGCCAGTCAGGACCTCGGTGCCCAGCTCAAGCCCCAGCTGGCCCCCCAGGCGGTCTCGCCCGTCATGCTGGAGCCAGCCATCTCCGTGCCCGTCGACCTGCTGCCCGCCGGGAAGACGCAGGGCACCTTCATCCTCAATGGATTGGTGCGCCCCGACCAGTCGGTGCTGCTGCGCTGGGCCAATGACCAGGGCGAGATGCCCACGGAAGGCGTCTCCGTGTTCCGGCAGCGGGTGGGAGAAACCGCCTGGAAGGACCTCACGGGGTCGCGCCGCATCACCTTCATGACCGGGAAAGCGGCTCAGAAGCGCCTCGACAAGATGCAGGCCGACACCCGGGAGGACCTGCTTGGGTTCGCCTTTGGCGACGTCCAGCACGACCCCGCCACCCGGCTGCGCAGCACCCTGGTGCCCGCGAATGGCCCCAAGCGGGCGAGGGACCTGACGCCAGAGGACTCGGCCCGGCAGTTCCGCAGCTTGCGCCTGGCCGGCCGCCTCAGCCGGGGCGACCTCCAGCTGCTGTCGGCCCGGGCGGACCTGGAAACGGACGTGGCCGAAGCGCTGGGCCTCACCTATGTGGACGAGCCGGGCCGGGGGCAGTGGCGCTACAAGATCGTGGTGACCCTGCCCGAGGGTGGAACGGTGGAGGCCATCTGTCCCAAGGTGTTCGACCGCTCGGTGCCCACGGAGGTGCCGCAACCGCTGAACCTCTCGGCCAGCAGCGGCAACGGGGAAGTGCTCCTCAACTGGGATGAAGCCCCCTCCGACGTGGTGGCGGGCTACAACATCTACCGCAAGGGGGCCCCGAGAGAGGCCTGGACGCGCATCAACGTGGACCCGGTGAAGAAGGTGACCCTCGACCTGGAGGATCCCGCCACCAGCCTCAAGCGGGCCGTGGCCCTGCAGGCGTCCATGTCGCGGTCGCTGCGGCCCCTGCCCGCCGGGGCCCGCACGCCCCAGAAGGTCCAGGAGGCCTATGCCCAGGCCGTCAAGGAGACCGCCGACCCCAAGGCCCTGAAGGCGCTGCCGCCGTCGGTGGAACAGGCCATCCAGTCCGCCGTGGCCGCGGGCAGGCTGCGCCCGGCGGGGCCCCAGGCCCCGGTGTCGGCCTACACCGACAGCCGCCGTGCCATGGTCAGCAGGATCCGGCAGGAGGCGTTGCAGGATGAGCACACCTACCAGTACAAGGTCACTGCCGTGGACATCGGCGGCCTGGAGCAGCCGTTGGACACCGCGCCCGTGGTCGAGGGCACGCCCCGCGATCTGGAGCCGCCGCGCACCCCGGGCAAGCCCGTCCTCAAGGCCGAAGCGGAGGCCCTGACCCAGCTGCAGGAGCGGCAGCAGACCCGCCTCAAGGATCCACGCCTGGTCCAGGCGGATGGGGAGGCTCGGAGGCTGGCCACCGTTCCCCTCACCCCCTTCCAACTCGCCCCCGCTCCCGCAGCGGCGTCCGTGCTCCATGCCCCGGCGCCACCCGCCCTGCAGCGGGATGCCCAACGCCTGCAGCTCAGCCGCGTGGCCAGCACCATGCCGGTGGCGGCCCTGCGGATGGTGACCGAGGCCGCCGTGCTCCACTCGCAGCCGGATGGCTCGGCCCCGCCCGCAGCGCTGACCTGGGCGTCCTCCCCGGATAAGGATCTCAAGCAGTACGAGGTCTACCGGGCCACGGGCCAGGGCCCCTTCAACAAGGTGGCAGAGGTGGTGGACCCCGCCTGGACGGACACCACCCTCGAGGTGGGGCAGGCCTACCGCTACACCGTGGCGGCGGTGGACCGCCTGGGCAACGTCTCGACGCGGTCCCCCGAGGGCCGGGTGGAGGTGAGTGACAGCGGGCTCCCGGCCCGGTTGGCGGTGCTGCCGCCGGCCTCCAAGGTGTCCGAGGAACTCCCGGCCACCACCGCCCACCGTCGCATGGCGAGGCCCCTGGGCCGCGTTCAGGCGGCGGGGAGTCTGCGGCCCCAGGGCAGTGGCCGGTTCCAGGTCCAGGTGCAGAAAGCCGCGAATGAGCCTCTGGTGCTGGCCTACCATGCGCCCAAGCTGCAGGCGGCGCCCCGGACGCACGGGTTCCGCCCCGTGGCCAAGGTGGCCCCGGTCTCCCAGGTGAAGGCCCTGGCCCCGACCCCGAAGGCCCTGGGCTCGCTCCAGCCCTCCCACCTGATGAAGCCCACGGTGCGCCCCATCGCTCGGAGCTTCAATCCCATGCTGGCCCCGCCTCCGGCCCCGAAGGAGCTGTACGTGCTGCTGGAGTGGGCCCGGCCCGTCCAGGGCTTCCCCATGGAGTACGACATCCAGCAGGCACCCCGGCTGATGGAGGTGGTCTCGGTACCGCGGCCGCCGGTGCAGCACCTGAGCGTGCTCCGAGGGTGGGCCAGCCTGAGGACTCCCTTGCTGGCCCGGGGCAGTGCGGCCGAGGTCGTCCCGAAGGCAACGCCCCAGCTGGCCGCCACCCCAGCCCCGCACGCGGAGCCGGTGGCCCTGACCTCGCGGCTGGTGGCCACGCCCCAGCTGCATGCTTCCGTGGCCAGGGGCCTCGTGGCTGCCCAGGGAGGCGGGCTGAGGCTCTCGGATGTGCGACTCAACCAGCGGACCTCGCTGCAGATGAAGCTCGGCCCTGGCCCCTTCACCCGGATCAACGAGACGCCGGTGACTGCCGAGCGCTTCGTGACCTCCTTCCCGGCGGAGGTGGCCCAGTACGGCGGCGCCACCTTCTACTTCCGCATCAAGGCGTCCACCCGGGAGTTCGGTCGGCGGGTGGAAGGGCCCGTGGGCGAGCCCATCGAGGTGCGCCTGCCGGACATCGTGCCGCCACCGAGCCCCATGGTGGGGTCCATCGACCTGCGGGAAGGGCAGGGGTCGCGCCTGGACGTGGCCCTCTCCTGGACCCAGATCTCCGTGCCGGATCTGGCGGGGTTCCTGGTGGATCGGCAGGCCATGGCCTACACCCTGGTGGAGGGCGAAGCCCAGCCAGGGGCCGCCCTGGGCACCGCCACCCGCCTCACGGCCGCGCCCGTGTCCTCCCTGAGCTACCTGGATCCGCACACGCCACCCGGCTACCAGCGCTACACCCTCCGGTCCGTGGACAAGACCGGGAACATCAGTGAGCCCGTGGGTTCCCTGGATGTGGTGGTCCCCGGGGAGCCCATGCCCGGCGCACCCACGCAGGTGGCCCTCGCGGGCAACCAGCTCTCCTGGCACGCGGCCGACGATGCGGCGGGCTACACCATCTGGCGCTCCTTCACCGGCCAGGACGCCGACTACGTCTGCATCAGCGGGCTGCTTGGCCCCACCGTGACGCACTTCAGCCTTCCCGCCGAAGGGCGGCTGCACCTGAAGGTGGTGGCGCGCAGTCCAAGCGGCATGAACCAGACCGCCAGCGCGCCGCTGATCCGGACGCCCTGAGGGAAGTTCCCTCAGCTCGCGTTCGGGTGCCGCTCCAGCAGCTGGCGCAGCATGGGGTTGCGCCGCACCACTTCCTGCCGCCGGAGATGGGCGATGAGAGGGGGCGGTGCGGCGCTCCACCGGGCGAGGTTCTGGATGAGCAGGGTGGAGACGTAGGTGCGGCGGCAGAGCAGGGCGGTGGCGTGGCTGTCGAGGGTGAGGCCCGTGAGCAGGGCCAGGCAGCGGCCCTCGGTGGCGAGGATCAGCTCGGCCCGCTCTTCGCCGGGGCGCTGGTTGAAGGCGGCCCGCAGCTGGTCCCGGGCCAGGGCACGGGTCTGCTCCGGCACGTCATGCGAGGCCACGATGAGGAACTGCTCCTGCAGGCGTCGGGGGGACCAGAGGCGCCGATAGAGCCCCGGCGGCAGCAGCGGGTTCTGCAGCAGGGCCCGGCGCACGCCGGCGTCGTTGGTGAAGGCGAACCGACCACCCAGCGCCTCCAGCCCGGCGGCGGTGCGGTGGTGGGCGGCGATGAGCCGGGCGTGGACGCCACCCACCTGGGGGTTGTCCAGCACGGCCCGGATGACCTCCGCCGTGGGATCGAAGCAGAGGGCGCTGAGGTCGGGTTCCTCCGCCAAGCGGGCCAGGGCCACCCGCTCGTCCACCGAGTGGTGGTGCAGGACCTGCTCGAAGCGCTGCCGGTGCGTGGTGACCTTGGCATCGCTGAGGGCCGGGTCTGCTTCCACCGGGGGCGTGTCCGGTTCCGCCTCAAGGGGCGGGTCCGGTGCAGGATCGGCCTGATGGGGGGCGCGGGCCGAGGCCACCACCCCCAGGGCCACCAGGCGATCCAGGCGGAGGGTGACCTCGTCCTCACCCAGGTTCATGAGCTGGGCGAGGCTGGGAATGTCCAGGGTGCCGTCGAGCCTGGAGAGCAGGTAGCCGAGCTCGGCATCGAGGGGCAGGTCGAGGTGCTCAGCGCCTGCCTGGGAACGGGGTTTCCAGGTCATCGTTCGAGCCTACGAGGTTCCGTTCCCGGGGGGCACCCCTGAAATCCAGACCCGGGTTGGCTCAGCGGGCGGCGAGCATGGGCGGGACCTGGGGTGGGACCGCCTGGGGTCCCCCAGCCAACCAGCCCGCCCAGGTCTTGAAGACGGGGGTCCAGTAGCCCCAGTCGTGGCCGCCTGGGCGCAGGTCCACCTGCAGGGGACGGCCGCGGTCCGCGCAGATGCGGGCGAAGGCCTGACAGGCCTCCCCGAGGTTGTACTTGTCCTCGGTGCCACTGCCGATGACCAGCTCCACCGACCCGCCCAGATGCCGCCATGGGTTCCACGCCACGAAGGCCTGCGGGTCGCTGGGGAAGATCTTGCGGAGGTTGCGGCGGATGAACCACTGCACGTCGTCGAAGGGGGCCCGCACCAGGGCGGGGGAGAGGGCCAGGCACCGGGAGAAGGCGCCGGTGCGCGCCGACAGGTTCAGGGCGCCGAACCCGCCCATGCTGAGGCCGGTGATGGACCGGGCGGCGGGGCTGCCGCCGAAACCGGGATGCTCCGCCTCGAGGGCGGGGATCAACTCCTCCATCAGGAACCGCTCGTAGGGAAAGCTCCCGTCCGCGCGGTCGGCATACCAGCTCTGGAAGTGGGTGACGGCCACCCAGAGGCTGGGGGCCAGCGTCCCCTGGGCTTCCTGGTCGGCGAGGAAGGCGCTGAGGCCCTGGCGATCCAGGTCTTCCGGCCCGTCCCAGGCGCCGGGGAGGAAGACCACCAGGCGCATGGGCTCCCCGGGGTGCGCGGCGGTCCAGGCCTGGACCAACGCCGGGCGGGGGACATGCAGGGCCAGGGGCACAGTGCGGTTCAGCCGCGTCGAGGGGAAGTCCGTGAGGGATGCCGCCGCCTGGGCCATCCCCCCGATCAGCAAGGCCAGGCATAGCCACCATGCCCTCATCCCGTCCGACAGCCGCATGTGCCCCCCAGTGATGCCCCTGAGATGCCCACCAGGTCCGGTCCCTTCCAGCCCGCAGGCGGTTGTCCGGATTTCGGGCTATTCCTCCACCACGCCCTTCAGCCACGCCTTGCTCCGCAGGCGCTCGACGCTGGTCTCGGGGAAGAGGTCGAGGGGGCTTTTCCCCTCCAGGCCCAGGCGGGGCACGGCGGCGCAGGCGAAGCCCAAGCGGGCGCCTTCCTGCAGGCGCAGGGGCAGTTGGGCCACGGGGCGCACTTCGCCGGTGAGGCCCACCTCGCCCATGAACAGGCACTTCTCGGCGAGGAGGCGCCCCCCGGCACTGCTGCAGAGGGCGGCGATCACCGCCAGGTCGGCGGCGGGATCCTCGATCTCCAGGCCGCCGGCGACGTTCACGTAGACATCCCGGTCGTGGAGCTGCACCCCGCCGCGCCGCTCGGCCACGGCGCAGAGCATGGCCAACCGCTGGCCGTCGATGCCCAGGGCGGTGCGGCGCGGGATGCCGAGCCCGGCGGCGGCCACCAGGGCCTGGATCTCCACCACCATGGGGCGGGTGCCGCTGAGCACGACCGTGGCGGCGCAGCCGGGGCGCGGCTCCGCATCCAGGAAGAAGGGGTTGCCTTCCGCAGGGACCAGACCCCGTTCCGTCATGGCGAAGACACCCAGCTCGAAGGCGGCGCCGAAGCGGTTCTTCAGGGCCCGCAGGAGGCGGTGGTGGTGGTGCCGATCCCCTTCGAAGGCCAGCACGGTGTCCACCAGGTGTTCCAGCACCTTGGGGCCTGCCAGGCTGCCGTCCTTGGTGACGTGGCCCACCAGCACCAGCGGGGTGCCTGTGGTCTTGGCCCAGCGGGTGAGCAGGGCGGCGCAGCCTCGTACCTGGCTGACGCTGCCGGCGCTGCTCTCGAAGTCGGGATCGAAGAGGGTCTGGATGCTGTCCACCAGCAGGAGGTCGGGCTTCATGCGCTCGGCTTCCTCCAGGATGCGGCGCACGTCGGTCTCGGCCAGGAGATGGATGCCCGGGTGCTCGGCGCCCAGGCGCTGGGCCCGCAGCTTGATCTGCCGCTCGCTCTCCTCGCCGCTGGCGTAGAGCACCGTGCCCCGGGTGGTGGCAGCCCACTGCAGCAGCAGGGTGGACTTGCCGATGCCCGGCTCGCCGCCCAGCAGCGCCACCATGCCAGGCACCACGCCGCCGCCGAGGACACGGTCCAGCTCGGCGATGCCGGTGGGGGCGCGCTGGGCGTCGGACACCTCCACGTCGGGCAGGGCGATGGGACCGGCGTAGTGGCTCTGGGCGTAGGCCGATCCGGCCCGCTGGAGGTCGCGCTTCAACGTCCCGCGCACCTCCTGCACCGTGTCCCACGCGCCGCAGGCCGTGCAGCGGCCCATGGCCTTGGGGTGGCGCGCACCGCAGGCAGTGCACTCGAACAGGGGGCTGGCCTTGACCATCAGTCGCGGATCGCGTCGCGGATGAACGCCACGATGTCGTCGGTGTTGGTGCCGGGCTGGAAGATCTCCCGGATGCCCAGGGCCTTCAGGGCGGGGATGTCGTCATCCGGGATGATGCCACCCGCGAAGACCAGCACGTCGTCGGCGCCCTGCTCCTTCAGAAGCCGCAGCACCTCCGGGAAGATCTGGTTGTGGGCGCCGCTGAGGATGCTCATGCCCAGCACCCGGGCGTCCTCCTGGACCACGGCGGCGGCGATCTGCTGGGGTGTCTGGCGCAACCCCGTGTAGATCACCTCCATGCCCGCGTCGCGCAAGGCACGGGCCACCACCTTGGCACCGCGGTCGTGGCCATCCAGGCCGGGTTTGGCAATGACGACACGAATCGGGGCTTGGTTCATGGACCACTCCGGAGGATTACCAGTTCTCAGTCTGCCTCAGGGCCTCGTAAAGGCCAATGGCTGCGGCCTGAGCCAGGTTGAGGCTGCGGTGGTGGTCGCCCAGCATGGGGATGCGCACCAGGTTCTGGGGGTAGGCGGCAAGGATGTCCTCGGGCAACCCTTGAGTCTCCCGCCCAAAGACCAGACCGTCGCCGTAGCCCCAGGGCACCTGGGTGTGCCGACGGGCCCCCTTGGTGGTGAAGAACCACAGCTGCCGGGCTGGGTTCCGCGCCAGGAAGTCCTCCCAGTGGTCGTAGTGGGTGGGCTCCAGCTTTTCCCAGTAGTCCAGGCCCGCCCGACGGAGGTAGTAGTCGGACACGTCGAACCCGAGGGGGTGGATGAGGTGGAGCTTCACCCCGTTGTTCACGCAGAGGCGGCCGATGCTTCCGGTATTTTGCGGAATCTCGGGCTGGTGCAGGATGATGTGGAACATGGGAGGACCCCGATGAGTGATTGCCTGTTCTGCCGGATCGTGCGGAAGGAGATCCCCGCCGCCCTAGTGTACGAAGATGACGAGCTTCTCGCCTTCAAGGACATCTTCCCCCAGGCGCCGGTCCACCTGCTCATCATTCCGAAGGCCCACTGCGAGGGGCTGGGCGACCTGACGCCTGAAATCACAACTGCCGCGGGCCGCATTCTCCAGGTGGCCGCTCAGCTGGCCCGGGACCATGGCGTGATGACCGGTGGGTGGCGGCTGCTCAGCAACTGCGGACCCGATTCGGGCCAGACGGTCTTCCACCTTCACTTCCACCTGCTGGGGGGGAAGGCGCTGGGGGGCAAGCTCTGCCAGTAGGCCGGGACCCGGCTCAGGAGGCGGCGGGCTGCCGGCCAGGGAGGGCCGCGGCCATCACCTCGTCACCACAGGACCGGACCAGACTGACGAGCTGAGGCTCCAGGCGGCCTGCACGGACCAGATCCTCCAGAAAGGCCAGGGCCTCCGCAAGGGTGAGGCCCTGACGATAGGGCCGGTCCTGCACCATGGCCTGGAAGATGTCGGCGACCCGCAGGAGCCTCGCCTCGATGGGGAGGGTCAGGGCATCCAAGTGGAAGGGGTAGCCCCGCCCCTCAGGCTCTTCGTGATGGTAGGCGGCCCAGGGAGCGATCTCCTCGAACCCATGGAGGTGCCGCAGGATCTGAAACGTCTCGAAGCTGTGCGTGTTGATGATCCGCCGCTCCTGGAGATCAAGCCCACTGGGCTTGTCCAGGATCTCGTCGGGCACCCGGAGCTTGCCGATGTCGTGCAGCAGCCCGGCGATCTCGACCTTGATGCAGCTGGCCTCGCTCAGGCCCTGTCGTTTGGCCAGGAGGCGCGCCACGCCGGCCACCCCCAGAGAGTGCTCCACCGTGAAGGGACTCTTGGCGTCCACGATGCTGGAGAAGATCAGGGCCAGCCGTCGAAGGTCCTCGGGGGATGTGGCGAAGGTGGGGCTCTGCCGCTGCATGTCCGAGAGAAACCCCTGGGCGGCGCGCGGTTCCAGGAGCAACCAGAAAGACTCGGCTCTGGAGGCATCCAGGAACAGGTCCACCAGCTCTGGGCTGAAGGTGGTGCCTGAGCGTTGGCGGATCGCCTCCCGGATGCCGGGCGTCGCAGCCAGCAGCCCACCCTGGGCGTGGTGTCGCAGGGCCAGGGCATCGACTCGGTCCACCAGGTAGATGAGGTTGGCTTGCCAGGCGATGTCCGGTGCCAACGCCAGCTCGACCAGCCGGCTCCACGGCGTGTGATGGTGAAGGACCGGGAGGGCGAAGGGCTGCAGGGGGCCAAAGCCCTGCAGGCGGTCGAAGCCAAGGTCGCAGTGAGTCTGGGCCTCAGGCCAGTCGAAGGTGGCCAGGAGGCTGTGGTGGACCTGGGTTGAGGAGACACCGATGTCATGCAGCAGGCCCAGGTCGAACAGGAAGGTGATGGACTCAAGGCTGAGGCCATGGTGGGTGCCGCACTGGGCCGCCATGATGCCGACCCGTCGGCCGTGGCCCACATCGTCGATGCCCACCAGGTCGAGCACTTCGGCCAAGGCGTAGATCAGGCTGCGGGAATCGAACTCGGACATCGAGGGGGCTCGCATGGAAGGTGATCTCCCTGCCAGCCTACAACGCTTGGGGCAGGCTGCAGTAGCACCGAAGGGTCTAGGCCCTTTTCGTCCTTAGCACCCAGGCCAGGCCCACGGGCCCGATCATGGTCGTGAGCAGGATGGCCCCCACGATGCCCGCCTCGACCTCAGGCGAAAGCAGGGGACCTCCTTTGAACTGCATCTGGGCGCCCACGGCCACGAAGATCAGCCCCACCTCGCCGCGGGGCACCATGCCCCAGCCCACCACGGAGGACCGCAGGCCTTTGCCCCCGCCGAAGCCCGCCACGTATTTCCCGATCACGCCAAGCAGGGCGAGGGTGCCTGCGAAGATCAGCGTCTCCGGGGCCACCAGGGCCCGGACATCCACCTTGGCACCCATGAGGACGAAGAACACCGGGGCCAAGACCATCACCAGGGGGTGCAAGAGGGACTCCAGGTCGTGGGACTCACGCTCCTGCAGCGTCACGACGCTGGCGGGTTCCAGGATCAGGCCTGCGGCGTAGGCCCCGACGATGGAAGCCAGGCCCGCCAGGTTGCTGATCCAGGCCAGCACGAAGGCGAAGGCCAGGCTGAGGGGGAGCAGGAGCTGTTCGCTGCGGAGCCGGCTGGCCAGGCGAAACAGGTGCGGCGTGGCGATGCGCCCAAGGGTGAGGGCGGCCAGCACGAACAGCAGGGCGAGGCCAAGGGTGCGCCCCAGGGTGCCCCAGGGCAGGGGGCCGCCCAGGCTCAGGGCCGTGACGAGGCCGCTCACGGCCACCAGCACCAGCAGGCCGAGGACATCATCGATCACGGCGGCGCCCACGATCACCCGCCCTTCCTGGGAGGCGGCGGCGCCCTTCTCCCGCAGCACCTGGACGCTGATCCCGATGCTGGTGGCGCAGAGGCAGGCGCCGATGAAGAGGTCCACCACGAAGGAAGTTCCCGTGGGCAGCAGCGCCCAGGCACCCAGCAGGCCCGCGGCCATGGGCACCACCACCCCGAGGATGGCGACCCGCAGGGAGGCCAAGCCCACCTTCAGCATCTGGGGCACCGTGGACTCCAGGCCCACGGCGAACATCAGGAGGATGACGCCGATGTTGGCCAGCACTTCGGCCGCGGGCGATGCCGCCAGGTCGGGGAAGGCTGGAAAGGTGTGGTGCAGGGTGGCCAGGGCCAGGCCCGCGGACAGCTCCCCGGCCACCGAGGGCAGCTTGAGGCGGATGGCCACCTCGCCGCCCAGCTTTGCGGCCACCCACACCAGGGCGAGCAGGGCGAGGGTGCTGGAAAAGGGATCGGCCACCAGGAGGGCGTAGGGCATGGCGGTACTCCGTGGATGAACAACACCGCAGAGATGCGATTGCGGAATGGGGACGCCTCCATGGTCGCATCAAATGGTCGCTGGACCGAACCATCAAAGGTGGACGTCCCTCAGTCGATCCAGGGGCGTTCGTGCACAGTGACGGTGCCGTCGAAATGGGTGTGGAGGGTGTCCGCCTCGGCATCCTGGAAGTTCAGCACCGACCCGTTGGATCGGGCCCGATCCAGCAGGGCGAGGTCCAGGTCGGCCACCACACCCATCTCCGCGTTGGGGGTGGCTTCCGCGGCGATGCCATCCACGGGGAAGGCGAAATCCGAGGGCGTGTAAATGCCGGTCTGGGCGTACTGGGCGGTGAGGTCGGTCACCAGGGGAAGGCTGCCGACCATGCCCGCCGTGGCCACGAAGATCTGATTCTCCACGCCGCGGGCCTGGGCACACATGGTGACCCGCCGGTGCCCCCGGCGGTTGTCGGTGAGGTAGGGCACCAGCAGCAGTTGCATGCCGTGGGCCACCTGGATCCGGGCAATCTCCGGGAACTGCACGTCGTAGCAGATGGAGACGCCGAACCGGCCGAAGTAGGTCTCCACCACCACGATGTCGTTGCCAGCCTCGAAACACCATTCATGGCGCTCGGTGGGGGTGAGGTGCAGCTTGGGCTGGTGCACCGGCTCGTATTTGGGAATGAATACGGAGGCCACGTTGCAGAATTTGCCATGGAGCCAGCGGGGATGGGTGCCGGCAAGGATGATCCGGTCGTACTCCACGGCGAGGCGCTGGAAGAGGGCGTCGAACTGCGGCGTGAACTGGTCGCTCAGTTGTCGCATGAGGCGGGCGTGGTCGTTGAGGTCGGCGCCATCAAGACAGGTGATCAGCTGGGAGGAGAGCAGCTCCGGGAAGAGAATGACGTCGGCATCGTAGTCGTCGCCCACATCCACGAAGTTCTCCACCTGCTCCGCGAAGGCCTGGAAGTTGGTGAGGGGCCGCAGGGCGTACTGGACCGAACAGATCCGGACAGGGCGGGACATGACAGGCGTAGGGGCTTTAAACCGCATGGTCGGACTCCACGGGAAGGGCGATGAGGGCGGCGTGGTCGTGGGTTTCGTGGTCGGGCGCGTAGTCGCGCAGCACGCCCAGGACCCGGAAACCCACCTGCAGCTGCTTGCTGAGGGTGGGGTCGAAGAGGGTGCCGCTGACGACGCCGCCAATGTAGGCCTCGGGCGTCATCTGGTGGGCCAGCTCGTGGTAGCCCGGGATGCGCGCTCCGGCCACGATCCAGCGGCAGCCCAGCGCCTGGGCCAGGCGGTAGCGCGCCTGGTAGAGCAGCCGGGCATAGCCCAGCCCCTGGCAGGCGGGGTCGACCACGATGTTGACGCCGTAGAGCACATCGCCCGCCGGATCATGGGTGGATAGGCGCCCGCGGCCGGTGATCTCGGACCAGGTGTGGGGCTTCATGGCCAGGTCCGAGCTGATGCGCAGGCTGGTGCTGCTGCCCACCACCAGGCCATCCGACTCGACCGCGACCCACTGCCCTTCGGGGAAGACCTCGAGGTGGGCCAGGAGGGTGGCCTCGGACCAGATGGCCTCGGGTCCGTGCGGGGGCGGATAGGCCCGCTGCATGAGGGCGCGGATGGCGGGCACATCGGATGCATGGCGTTGCCGCACGACACAGTCAGGTGGCAGCGGCCTTGGCTGGCTGACATCGGCTGGACGATCCATCGACCCGGCTCCTTTGAATCCAAAAATGGTGAACGACGATGATACGCATGCCTAAGGGAATGCGTGGCCCTTCAGCGTGAAGGAGACCTGGACGGCAGGCGCCTCAGGCGTGCTCCCGGGAGACCAGGTAGGCCACGGTGGTGCCCACCAGGGCGGGGACCACCAAAGCGGCCTGGGCGGTGGTCTCCGCGAGGAACACACAGGGCACCAGGAGGGACTCGTGGGTGGCGCCCGCGAAGGCCGAAGCCCCCACCAGGGTCATGTAGCCGGGCTGGCCCAGGCCCAGCATGGCGTCAAAGGCGGCGCCGATGGCGGCGCCCATGGTCACTGAGGGCAGCCATAGGCCGCCGATGCCGCCGCCCGCGAAGGTCAGGGCGGTGGCCGCGAGCTTGAGGGCGAGGAACAGGATGGCTGCCGAAGGCAGCACATCGCCCCGCAGGAAGTGCTGGACCAGCTCCAGGCCACCTCCTTGGGTGACGGGGAGGCCCGGCCAGAAGATGTGCGCTGGCAGGGCCAGGAGCACCAGGCCGCTGCCCGCCACCAGGCCCCGCCAAACGAAGGGGATGGGATTCAGGAGCCGCCGGAAGCGGCTGCGGGTCCACTGGTAGAGGGAGGCGCTCAGGCCGCAGCACAGGCCGAGCAGTAGGGCCCAGAGGATCTCCCGGCCCCGGAGGATGTAGGGCTGCGCCATGGGCAGCAGGGGGTCGTGGCCCGTCCAGGCGGCGAAGGCCACGTAACCGGAGGCGGCGGACACCAGGCAGGGGATGAGGGCATCTGGCGAAATCTGGCCATGGTGCTCGGCGGCCATGAGGGCTCCGGCCAGGGGCGCACGGAAGACGGCGGCCAGGGCGGCGGCGGCCCCGCCTTTCACCATGACAATGGGGCGGGCCAGCAGGCGTCGCAGCCAGCGGAACCGGATGGCGATGGTGTTCAGCACCCGGTGGAACTGGAGTCCCACGGCGGCGCCGAACCACTTGCCGGGCCCCTCGACCCCGGCGCTGCCGCCGAAGCCGATGGTGAGGGTGCAGGCCGCGACCTTGGCCAGCGAGGACCAGAAGGGGAAGACCTGGTAGGGATCCTTGCGGGCCAGATCCAGATCCTTGAAGAGCGAGACTTCGCCATTGCGGGTCAGGGTCAGGAACAGGGTCGTCAGCCCCAGGCCGATGCCGGGCAGGAAGACGGCGGAGTGGGTGCGATCCCCCAGGGTGGCCACCCAGGGCTCAAAGGAGCCCAGTCCCTTCAAGGCCAGGGCCACCAGAAAGCCGATGCCCAGCCCAAGGGGCAGCATGACCCCCACAATCCGCCTGGAGTGGGACAGCAGCCGCAGCTGCTGGTTCCGGCTGGGGATGAGGTGACCGACGGTCGACGGCACGTGGCGTTCTCCAAAGCGTCAGGGTTCGCATCCGGACCCTCTGGGAATCAGGATAGATTGACATTTTATAATTAGCAATGCAAACTACTAGTGTTGCCAATCAATAAGCACCCCAACCCGGGCCTTCGCACCCTTCGCGCCCGCTTTCCCAAGGACCTTCATGGCCCCCCGCTCCCCCAGCCAGAATCAGGAACTGATCCAGGACTGCATGCAGAGCCTCCGCCGCATCGTGAAGTCCATGGAGCAGTATTCGAGATCGGTGGAGAAGCGCTTCGGCCTGACTGGCCCGCAGCTGTGGGCCCTCTGGGAGCTGGGGCAGAGCGGCCCCATCGCCTTGAAGGACCTGGCCCTTCGAATGCACCTGGAACCCAGCACGGTGGTGGGGGTGGTCGATCGGCTGGTGGCCAAGCAGCTGCTGGTGCGGCATCCCGATCCTGCGGACCGGCGGCGCGTATCGCTCGAACCCACTGAGCGAGGCCGGGAGATCCTGGCCGCTGCCCCTCATCCAGCCCAGGGCCACCTGTTGGCCGGCCTGGGCGCCATGCCCACGGCCCGCATCAAGGGCCTGCAGGAAGCGCTCGGCACGCTGGAGGGCGTCCTCCAAGCCGAGCATGTCGAAGCCCCCTTTTTTTTCGCGGAGAAATAGTCAGCCAGGCAGTGTTCTGTACGGGGGGACCCACGGTCCAGACCGTTGAGCCTCCCGGATCACCTCAAGGGTGCGGCGATGACGCCGCAGGATCTTGGAAGGTCGGGCCGCCTTCCCTTCAGCCACCCCCGGCGCTGAAGGAGGATCCGATGCACCGACGCCCTTCCCTGAACCCATCCGCTCCCCTGGGCCTAGGCCAAGCCAGGGGGATGGTGGCTGGTGCTGGGCCAGCCATCATCGGCGATCACCGCGCCCCAGCGTCCCGGTTCCCCTCCACCCTGGTCAGTCGCCATCGGCTGGCCCCTTCCAGCAGGAGGCACGCATGAGAAAAAACGAGAATGCTCCCCAACGACGGGCCGCCTTTCCGGCCGCAGCCAAGGCTCAGGCCCCTGTGGGGGGCGGGCGCTCCCTCACCCGCGAAACCCCCCTCCGCATCAAGACCTTCGGGCTGTCTGCAGATGAGGGCTCCAAGGCCTACATCCGCAAACACCTGGGTTTCAAGCTTGGGAAATTCGCCATGGACATCCAGACCCTCGAAGTCCACATGAGGCACGAGAGTGGTCCCAAGGGAGAGCGCACACTGGCCTGCTCGATCACTGTATGGCTTTCCAACGGAGGCACGGTGGTGGTCGAAAAAGACGCAGGAGAACTCCTGTCGGCCTTCGACCGGGCGGCCGATGTGGCGGAGCGGACCGTGCGTCGAACCTTGGAACGCATGCGGGTGGTGGCGCGCCGCAGCGGACGACCGCCCGAGCATTGAGGCGGGGCGCCACCAGAGCTGAACCCACCCCCACCCACGACCCGTTGTGCCAGAGGTAATCCATGTCCAGAACCATTCTTGTCTCCAACCGGCTGCCCTGGACCGTCTCCCTTCGCGATGGCAGGGGCGAACTGAAGCCCACCTCCGGTGGCCTGGCCACGGCCCTGGCGGGCACCCACGCCCAGGGCGATACCAGCTGGATCGGCTGGCCGGGGGATCTGTCGGCCCTCCCGGAGGAGGAACAGGCCCGGGTCCTCGAGCAGCTGCGGGAGCGCCGGTTCGTGCCGCTGGCCCTTTCCGCCGAGGAGGTCGAGCGGTACTACGAGGGCTTCTCGAACGGGGTGCTCTGGCCCATGTTCCACTACCTGCTGGACAAGGTCCGGCTGGATGCCGACCTCGACTGGGATGCCTATGTGGCCGTGAACGAGCGGTTCGCCGAGGCCATCGCCGAAGTGGCCCGGGCGGGTGACAAGGTCTGGGTGCATGACTACCAGCTGATGCTGGTGCCCCGCATGTTGAGAGAGCTCCGGCCGGATCTGCACATCGGGTTCTTTCTCCACATCCCCTTTCCGGCCCAGGAAATCTTCCGCATCCTGCCCTGGCGGGAAGCACTGCTCCAGGGACTCCTGGCGGCGGACCTCGTGGGATTCCACACTCGGGACTACCGCGACCACTTCCGGACCTGTGCGGTGCAGCTCCTTGGTGCCGAGCCCGAACCCGGCGGGGTGAGGTACTGCGGCCAGTCGGTCCGCCTCGCCCACTACGCCATCGGCATCGATGCGGCCGGATTCGCCCGCACGGCCGCGCTGCCTGAAGTCAAGGACCGGGTGGCGACCATCCGCCAGGAAACGCATGGACGCAAGCTGCTGCTGGGGCTGGACCGCCTGGACTACACCAAGGGCATTCCCCGTCGCCTACTGGCCTTCGAGCGCTATCTGGAGCGACACCCCAGCGTCGTGGAGCAGGTGATGCTGGTGCAGGTGGCGGTGCCATCGAGACAGGGCGTCGAAGGCTATGACGCCCTGCGGCGGCAGGTGGACCAGCTGGCGGGGCGCATCAACGGGCGCTTCGGCAGTCCTCGCAGTGTGCCGGTCCACCTGTTGCACCAGTCGGTGCCGTTCGAGGAGCTGGTGGCGCTCTACGCCGCGGCCGACGCCATGATCGTTACGCCCCTGCGCGATGGCATGAACCTGGTGGCCAAGGAGTTCTGCGCCAGCCGCAACGACGAGGCGGGCGTGCTCGTGCTGAGCGAATTCGCCGGCGCCGCCGCCGAGCTCAAGGAGGCCCTGCTGGTCAATCCCTACAACATCGGGGCGGTGGCCGACACCATGGCGCGCGCCATCGAGATTGACGCCATCGAAGGCAGCGCCCGGATGCGCGCCCTCCGCCGCCGGATCTTCCACGGGGATGTGCATCGCTGGGCCGAGCGCTTCATGGCCGACCTGGATCTGGTGGACCTGGCGACGGAATCCTCCCTGCAGGCGGACTTGGTGCAGCGGCTGCTCCAGGAGTCCGCACGGGCCCAGAAGATCGAGCTCATGCTCGACTACGACGGGACCCTGGTCCCGTTCGCGGAACACCCGGACCAGGCCACGCCTGACGAGGGTCTGATCCGGCTCCTGGGAGACCTGGCCAGCCTGGCCAGGGTGCGGGTGCACTTGGTCAGTGGACGCTCCCGGGAGACCCTGGGCCGTTGGTTCGAGGGGATGCCCATGTCCCTCCACGCCGAGCACGGCTTCTGGAGGCGCGAACCGGGGGAGGCGTCCTGGCAACCCTGCATCGTCCCCCGCCTGGACTGGATGGACGACGTGATCACCTTGCTGGAGAGCTGGGTGGAACGCTTCCCGGGCACGCACATCGAGCACAAGACGTCCTCCCTGGCTTGGCACTACCGCCTCGCCCAGGCCGGGGTCGGCGAGCGCACCGTCCGGGCACTCCGCGGGGAGGCCAGGACCATTCTCGAGCGGCACGCGCTCGAGCTCCTCGAGGGTGCCAAGGTGATTGAGTTCCGGATCGCCGGGGTCCACAAGGGCATGGCCTTCACGCCGGAGATGAACACTGAGGACACCCTGGTGGTGGCCATCGGGGACGACCGGACAGACGAAGACCTCTTTGCGGCGCTGCCACCTTCCGGATTGTCCATCCGGGTGGGTCAGGGCCCCAGCCGCGCCACCTATCGCCTCGCCAACCCGCAGGCGGTGCGGGCGCTGCTCAGGGCCTTCCATCAGGCCCTTTCCGAAACCCCCGTCGCCCAGGAGGCTTGATTGTTGACGGCAAATGACACGCACCTTGATCACGGCCTGGTGGGCAATGGCAGCCTGCTGGCCCTCGTGGCCCCCACCAGTGCCGTGGATTGGCTGTGTATGCCCCGGTTCGACTCCCCCTCGGTGTTCGGCCGACTGCTGGGCCAGGAGAAGGGGGGCGTCTTCCGCATCCTGGCCGGTGGCATGGAAATCCAGGGGGCCATGGCCTACCTCCCGAACACCAATGTCCTGCAGACAGTCTTCTCCCATGAGGACGGGGCCTGGGAGATCATCGACTTCGCGCCCCGCCTGCCCCACGGCTGGGGGGTCGAAGCCCCCATTCAGTTCTGCCGGCTCCTGCGTCCCCTCCAAGGGCCGGTGAAGCTGAGCATCGATTTCGATCCCCGCCTCGACTACGGCCGGGGTACCACGCGGCTCGTGGCCCAGCACGCCTGCATCGAGGTGCATGGCACCGGTGGCCCCCTCGTGCTGCAGACCAACCTGCCTCTGAGTTACGTCCAAGGTGGCCGGGAATTCATCTTGGACGGACCGGTGTTCTTCAGCCTGTCCTATGGCACCGGTCCCAACATGACCCTGGCCCGCGTTCAGCATGAGCTGGAGCAGACCATCGAAGGGTGGCGCCGCTGGGCCAAGACCTGCGCCCTCCCGCTGTTCAAGCCGGAGCTGGTGCTCCGCTCGGCGCTGTGCCTGAAGCTCCATGCCTACGAAGACACTGGGGCCATCATCGCGGCCACCACGACCAGCATCCCTGAGAGCCTGGATTCCGGCCGCACCTGGGACTACCGCTTTTGCTGGCTGCGGGATGCGGCGTTCGTGGTGGAGGCTCTCCGGCGTCTGAGTCACCTGCATGAAGGCGAGAAATTCCTGCGCTTTCTCCGCAATGTGGCGGAGACCGGCCCGCTTCAGCCCCTTTACGCCATCGATGGCAACCCCTCGGCCCCGGAGGAAATCCTGGACCACTGGGCGGGCTTCCGGGGAGAGGGCCCGGTCCGCATCGGGAACGCCGCAGTGGACCAGCGTCAACACGATCTCATGGGCGAGGTGATCCTCTGCCTGGAGACCCTGCTCAGGGATCCACGGCTGGTCCATGACGATGATGGCCGGTTCTTCCCACTGGTGCGGCGGTTGGTGGAGGAAGCCATCGAGTGCGCGCCCAAGGCCGATACCTCCATCTGGGAATTCCGCAGCCTGCTGAGGCATTACACCTTCTCGCGGGCCATGTGCTGGGCTGCGGTCCACCGCGGTGCTTCCATGGCCAGGCGCTTCGGCGAGCCGGCCCTGGCCACCCGTTGGGAACGCATCGCCGAGGAGGAGCGCGAACTGATCCTCCGGCGCGGCTTCAACCCGGCCCTCGGCTGCTTCACCCAGGCCCTGGACGGAGAGTTCGCGGACGCGTCCAGCCTGCTCTTCCCGGCCATCGGTCTGGTGGATCCCAAGGATCCGCGGTTCCTTTCCACCCTGGACGTCTATGGACGGGTCCTCACGGATCGAGGCCTGATGATGCGCTACCGCAACGAGGATGACTTCGGGGCCACCACCAGCGCCTTCACCATCTGCTCCTTCTGGTGGGCCGAGGCCCTGGCCTTGAGCGGGCGCCTGGAAGAGGCCATCCAGGTGTTTGAACTGGTCAGCAGCCACGCCAATCCCGTCGGCCTGTTCAGTGAGGACATCGACCCCGCCACCGGCCGCTTGCTGGGCAACTTCCCCCAGGCCTACACCCATGTGGGCCTGATCCATGCGGCCATCTCCATTTCGGAAATGATCGAGGCTCGGGATGGCAAGGTGCGGGTCTGGTCCTGAAACCGGCAGCTTTGGACCCTGGTGGCGCCGGGACTGCGGAGGGCAGGGAATAAACCCGCACATACCCCGTGAGCCCGTCAAGATGAAAGAGAAGCGCAGCTTTCAGCGGCGACACCTGGGCAGGGACATGAACCATGGTTGAAGACCTCAGGCGCGGCATCTCCCGGATCTTCCGGAGGTTCCGCCGGACCGAAGACCGGGAACCGGCCGCTCCGCGCCTGGCCGATGAAACCCGCTGGTACACCGAACACACGGCCCTGCTCATCAGCACCCTGAAATGGGCGGTGCTGGGAACCGGGGCGGGTGTGTGCGTTGGCCTGGGCACGCGGGGCTTCCTCTGGTCCCTGGATGCCTCCGGCCGTCTGGTGGCGGCCGTGACCAAGGGGATGTTTTCCCCCTACTGGCTGCTCCCACTGGCCCTTCCCCTTTGCGTCTGGTTGATCCGCACCTTCGCACCGGATGCCAGGGGCCACGGCACCGAGGCGGTGATCACCGCGGTCCACCAGCGTTCGGGCAAGGTGCACTGGCAGGTGGCGCCCATCAAACTGCTGGCCACTGTGCTCACCCTGGCCTTCGGAGGCTCGGTGGGCAAGGAGGGTCCCGCCGCCCAGATTGGCGCCTCGCTGACCAGCCTCTTCTCGGACCTGCTCCGCCTGAGTGACGAAGACCGGCGGCGCCTGGTGATCTGCGGCATCAGCGCCGGGTTTGCGGCAGTATTCGGCACCCCGATTTCCGGCGCCCTCTTCGGCATCGAGGTGCTCTACCTCGGGCGGATCGACTACACGGTGCTGTTCCCCAGCCTGCTCGCGGGGATCGTGGGGCACCTGGTCTGCGGGGTGCGCGCGCCCTTCCCCGTCCTGCAGGATGCCTTCGGCAACCTGGGGCTCACCAAGATCCTGCTGGTGACCCTCCTGTCCGGCGTCGTCTTCGGGCTCATCGCCCTGGTGCTCATTGAGACCATGCGGGGGGTGGAGAAGCGCCTCCATCCCTTCATGCAGCATCCCTACCTGGTCGCGGTCGGCGGCGGGCTGTTCCTGGCGCTCCTCTACGCCGTGTCCGGGGCCCACTACGCAGGCCTTGGCACCGAGACCATCGAAGGCACCCTCACCGGCAGCCTGCGGCTGGTCTCCATCGCCTGCCTGGTGAAGATCCTCGCCACCTCGGTGACGCTGGAGACTGGTGGCAGCGGGGGGATCGTCACCCCGATCTTCTTCATCGGAGTGACCAGTGGGGCCACCCTGGCCCACTGGCTGGGGCTCCCTCAGCCGCTGTTGGCGGCCTTCGGCTTTGTCGCCCTCCTGGCCGCCAGTGCCAACACGCCCATCGCCGCCGCGGTCATGGGCATCGAGTTGCTCCCGCACACCGAGGGTGTGTATGCCGCCCTGGCCGCCGGGACCGCCTTCCTGATCGTCGGCCACCGCAGTGTCTATGCCAGCCAGAAGCTGGGCCTGTCCAAGTCCGCTGGGCTGGAGGTCGACCTGGGCGGCACGGTGGGGGACGTTCAGCGCAGCTCGGTCCGGGTCAAGAAGGGGACTTTGACCGACCGTCTGCAGAACCTTGGCAGGGTGAAGGTTTCCACCACGCCGCGTCGTCCTCCCGAGGGGTAGTGGCCCCGCGCCGAGGTCCAGGGCAGTGCAGGCAGAAACCGTCAGACCGACCCTGCCGGAATCGATCAATTCTTGATCTCGACACCCCTGGGGCCGATGGAGCACCTGTCACCTGCCCGCCAGCCTTGGACCCTTTGGATCCTCTCCGGTGTGGCAGGCACACCTGATCGTCCTGCGGAGGTCGCACCATGGAGGCCGTCCAGACCATACGGGTTCTGCTGGTCGAGGACTCGGAAACGGATGCCCTGCTGCTGGAGGAGCACCTCCGGAGCGGGGGCCTGGACGTCGAGCTGACGCGGGTGATGACGCTGGAAGACCTGCAGGCGGCCCTGGCTCAGCCCGGGTGGGACCTCCTGTTGACGGACTTCGGCCTGCCGGGCATGGATGGACTGCAGGTGGTGAGGGAAGGGGGCCGGCTGGCGCCGGACCTGCCCTGCATCGTGGTCTCCGGGGCCATTGGGGAAGATACGGCCGTGGAGTCGCTGCGGGCTGGTGCGAAGGATTTTGTCACCAAGCACAGGCTGGCCCGGCTGCTCCCGGCCATCCACCGGGAGGTGGCCGAGGCGAGGGAACGCAGCGCCGCCAGGCACGCCGTCCAGGTGAGCGAAGCGGAATTCCGCACCATCTTCGAGCAGGCGCCCATCGGCATTGCTCTGGTGGATGCGAGGACCGGCCGGTCCTGCGAGGTGAACGCCAGGTTTGCGACGATTGCGGGCCAGGATCGGGCGGCCTTGACTCGGCTCGACTGGCAGGCCCTCCTGGGACACCTTGGAGTAGGGCCGGTCCTCCCCTCGGCGGACTGTGTCCGCTCGAGCCGGCTGGACCGGCGCCTCCTTCGGCCCGATGGCTCCACGGTGTGCATCCGGACGACACTGGTCCCTGTCCAAGGGGAGGGGATGGACCAGGACCGCTGCCTCTGCATGATCGAGGACATCACCGAGCAGCGGGACGTGGAGCGCGAGCAGCTGGAGCAGCTCCAGTTCCTGAGTACCCTCATCGAGACCCTGCCCACCCCGTTTTTCTACGAGGACGCTGCGGGGTTGATTCTGGGCAGCAACCAGGCCTTTCAGGCGCTCCTCGGGCTGCCGCCCGATCAGGTCCATGGCCGCAGCACCGCCGAGGTGCTTGGATGTGCCTTCGCGAACGAGGCCCATGCTGACCAAGGCAAAGGCCCGGGGGAGCGGGGTGTGGCGCTCCGGCTCAGGGTCAAGGGCGACCTGATCCAGCATGTGCTGGCCTACCGGGCACCCTTCTTCGATGCAGAAGGCCGGGAGGCCGGGCGGGTGGCCGCCCTGCTGGACATCACTCCCCTCAAGGCGGCGGAAGACGCCCTGCGTCGCAGTGAGATGCTGTTCAGCACCATCCACCAGTACGTCGTCGACCTCATTGCCATCATCGATGATCAGGGTCGGCGGCTCTATACCAGTCCGTCCTATCAGTTTGTCCTGGGGTATTCCGAGGCCGAGATGCGCCAACTATCCTCGACGGACCTGCTCCACCCGGATGATCTGGAGCGGGTTTCCGAGGCCCTGCAACGTCTGCTGGAGGGGAAAGCCACACATCAGCTCGAATACCGCCTGCGCCACAAGGATGGGCGCTGGCTGCACTTCGAGAGCACTGCCGCCATCATCCCGGATGACGGATATGGCAGGGCCCGGGCCCTGGTGGTCGCCCGCAACGTGACGGAACGGAAGGAATCGGACCAGCGGCGGTTGGCCATGGAAGTGCAGCTCCGCCAGGCGCAGAAACTCGAAGCCATCGGCCAGCTGGCGGCGGGCATCGCGCACGAGATCAATACGCCGACCCAGTACATCGGTGACAATGCCACCTTCCTGAAGGATTCCTTCGACGAGACCTTCGCCCTCATGGGTCGGCTCATGGCCCACCTCGGAGACATCCAGGGCCTGGGGGGCCCCCCGGGAGCGATGGCGGGTGCGGCCCTGGCCGATCTCGCCACCACCGACCTGGCCTTCCTCGGCGAGGAGATTCCCAAGGCCATCCAGCAGACCCTGGATGGGGTGGGGCGGATCGCAAAGATCGTCAAGGCCATGAAGGACTTCTCCCATCCCGGCGGCGAGTCGAAGACCCTCACAGACCTGCACCGGGCCATCGACAGCACCGTGACCGTGTCCCGCAACGAGTGGAAGTACGTGGCCCGGTTGGTGACCGAATTCGACCCGGCCATGCCCCTGGTGCCCTGTTTACCTGGCGAGTTCAACCAGGTGCTGCTCAACCTGATCGTGAACGCCGCCCATGCCATCGAGGCCGCCAAGGGGGGGCGGGACACGGGCGACCTTGGCGAGATCCGGATCGCGACCCGGGCCACGGCCACGGAAGCCATCATCTCGGTCACGGATAACGGCACCGGCATGCCGCCCTCGGTGCAGGCGCGGATATTCGATCCCTTTTTCACCACCAAACCCGTGGGGAAGGGGACCGGGCAGGGGCTCTCCATCGCCCATGTCGTCATTGTCGAGAAGCACCAGGGCCGGATCGAGGTGGCCTCCGAGGCCGGTCGCGGCACCACGTTTTCGCTCCACCTGCCCCTGCAGGCACCGCAGGAGGCCGGGACATGACCATCCATCTGCTCCACGGGGACCACGAGCGGGCCCGGGCGGCGCTGGTCGCCCTGACCGACAGCCTGGATGCGAGCTCCGCCGTGCTGGACGAAACCGGCACCATCGTGGCCTTCACGGCTGGGTGGCACGCCTACGCGGGCGCCAACCCCTTCCTGGCTGGCCAGGGCCTGGGAGCCTCCTACCTGGACCTGTGCCGTGGCCTGTCCACTTCCCCGGATGGCAACCTCTCCATCGTGGCCCTGGGCCTGCTGGGGCTCATGGAGGGGCGGTTGCCCCGCGTGACCTTCGACTTTCCCTTCCACGAGGCCGATGGCCCGCACGACTTCGGCCTAACGGGGGTGGCCTGTTCGCCGGCGCATGGGGTGCGGGCCGTGGTGCACCTCCGGGACATCACCCACAGGGCCGCCATGGAGCGGCGCATGCGGCGCGCCGAGCGGCTGTTCAAGGCCACCAATGACAACGCCATGGATTTCATCTGCCTGCTGGATGCGGGCAGCCGGATGGCCTATCACAACCCGGCCTTGCAGGCCTTTCTGGGACCCCAGGTGGCCTGTGGCCCCGACTGCCGCATGGCGGACTTCGTCCACGCGGAGGATCAAGCCACCTTCATGGCCGCGCTGTCCAGGGGGTCGGAATCCGGCCGGAGCCATGTCTTCGAGTACCGGCTGGCGGATGCCCATGGCCATTGGGCCGATGTGGAGGGGCAGGTTTCGGCGGTGGAAGACCCCGGCGGGCATGCCGACTCGGTGGTGCTGATCTCCCGGGATATCAGCTTCCGCAAGCAGCTGGAGCGCGAGCGGGAACAGGCTGAAATCCAGGTCCGCCACTCCCAGAAACTGGAGGCCATCGGGCAGCTGGCCGCCGGCATCGCCCACGAGATCAATACCCCCACCCAGTACATCGGGGACAACACGACCTTCCTGAGGGACGCCTTCCGGGAGGCCATGGAACTCATCCGCACCCTCCAGACCCACCTGGCGCAGATCCAGCAGGGTGAGGGTGAGGGCGGCAAGGCCCAGGAAGCCCTTGCGGCCCTGGAAGCCTGCGATGTGGCATACCTGGAGGAGGAGATCCCCAAGGCCATCCAGCAGACCCTCGAAGGGGTGGGGCGGGTCTCTGCCATCGTCGGAGCCATGAAGGACTTCTCCCATCCCGGCAGCGAGTCGTTGACGAGTGTCGACCTGCATCGAGCCATCGAGAGCACCCTCACGGTCTCCCGTGGGGAATGGAAGTCCGTGGCCACGGTGGAGACGGACTTCGCCCCGGACCTGCCGCTGGTCCCCTGCTTCCCGGGTGAGATCAACCAGGTGATCCTGAATCTGGTGGTCAATGCGGCCCACGCCATTGCAGGCCGAATCGAGGCACACGGCGGGGCCAATCCGGGCCTCATCCGGGTGGGCACGCGCAACCACGGGACGGAAGTCGAGATCTGGGTGTCCGACGATGGCACGGGGATTCCCGAAGCGATTCAGCACCGAATCTTCGAACCCTTCTTCACCACCAAGGCCGTGGGGAAGGGCTCTGGTCAGGGCCTGGCCATCGTTCATGGCGTCATCACCGAGAAGCACAAGGGGCGCATCACCCTCGAGTCGACTTTGGGCCAGGGCACCACCTTCCGCGTCTACCTGCCGCTAGACGCGGCCCAGCACTGAGGGGGGCATGACCAGACAGCAGATTCTCTTCGTGGATGACGAGCCCATGCTGCTGCAGGGGCTCCAGCGCCTGCTCCGCCCCACCCGGACCGAGTGGGACATGGCCTTCGTGGGGAGTGGTCAGGAAGCGCTGGCCCTGCTGCTTGAGCGGCATTTCGATGTCATCGTGTCGGACATGCGGATGCCCGGCATGAACGGGGCTGAGCTCTTGCAGGAGGTGAAGCGGAAGTACCCCGCCATGGTCCGCATCGTCCTTTCGGGGCATGCTGACAAGGACCTGGTGGCGCAGTGCGTGGGCGTCGCCCACCAGTACATCTCCAAGCCCTGTGACCCCGAGCAGCTCAAGACGCTGATCCGAAACGCCTGCCTGCTCTCGGGGCGCCTGGTGGACGAGGAGGTCAAGCGCGTCATTGGCGGCATCGACAGCCTGCCCACGGTGCCCGAGGTCTACCTGGAACTCACCCAGGCCTTGAAAGCGGCGGAGCCGGATTCCCGGGAGCTGGCCGTCATCATGGAGAAGGACATCGGCATGACCGCCAAGATCCTGAAGCTGGTCAACAGCTCCTTCTTCGGCCTCCGTCGGACCATCACCAATCCCCATGACGCCGTGGCCTACCTGGGCATCGACATGGTGAAAACGTTGGTGCTGACCAACAGCATCTTCGACCAGTCCAAGCCCTTCCAGACCAGCCGATTCAGCATCTCCGACATCTGGCAGCACAGCATGCGGGTGGCCGCCGGGGCGAAGGCCATCGCCCGGGAGGAAGGCCTCTCGACCCAGCTTCAGGAGGAGGCCTTCGTGGGCGGGATCCTCCACGACGTGGGGGTGCTCATCCTCGCCTCGAATTTTCCAGAAACCTACGACCGCGTGGTGGAACTGGCCCAGACCGAGCACCTCATGCTTCCCACCGCGGAACAGGAACTGTTCGGGGTGACGCATGCGGAAATCGGCGCCTACCTGCTGGGTCTTTGGGGCCTGCCTGCTCCCATCCTCCAGATCGTGAGCCTCCACCACCGGCCGCATGTCGCGGAGTTCACGGGTCCGAGCAGCCTGCTGGCCGTCCATGCCGCCGATGTGCTGCAGGGGGATGCCAGCCACCACCCGCTGTTTGAGGCGGGGCGCATGAATCAGGAAGCCGTCCAGCGGTCCGGGCTTGCCGGTCGGCAGGACATCTGGGCCGCCGCCTGTGCGGCCATCTCGGAATAGGGGGCCTCGATGAACCGCAAAATCCTGCTGGTGGACGACGACCGCAACATCCTGAGCGGGTACCAGCGGGTGCTCCGCAGGTCCCTGGAGGTGGATGTGGCCCTCGGCGGTGAAGAGGCCCTCCGGAGGCTGGCGGAGGAGGGCCCCTACGCCGTCATCGTGGCGGACATGCAGATGCCCGGAATGAGCGGCCTGGAACTGCTGGCCGCCACCCAGGATCGCTACCCGGAAGTCATTCGCATCATGCTGACGGGCAACACCGACCAGCAGACCGCGGCGGATGCGGTGAACCATGGTCGGGTGTTCCGCTTCCTCTCCAAGCCCTGCACCCCACAGGAACTGGAACTGGCCATCGAGGCGGGGCTGCGCCAGTACGAGCTGGTGCATGCCGAACAGGAACTCCTGGAAGGAACCCTCACGGGTGCCATCGAGGTGCTCTCCGAGCTGCTGGCCAGTGTGGACCCCGCCGCCTTCAGCCTCGGGCTCACCGTGCGGAGGCGCTGCAGCGAAGTGGGCAAGCGCCTGGGCTGTCCCGACCTCTGGGCCATCGAGGTGGCGGCGATGCTGGCCCCCATCGGGCGGATCGCCCTGCCACGGGACGTGCTGAAGGCAGATCAGGGGAGTCCCGAAGTCCAGGCCATCCTTTCGCGGGTGCCGGAGGTGGGCGGACGCATGCTGGAATCGATTCCGCGCATGGAGTCCGTCGCGGCGATCATCCGCTATCAGGCCAAGGGTTTCGATGGCTCCGGTGTGCCCGAGGAGGGCCATGCGGGCGAAGCGATTCCCCTGGGGGCACGCATCCTGAGGGCCGTCTCCGACTTGACGGCGCTCGAGGCCAGCCGCCGGAGCCGCGCCGTTGCACTCGAAGAGCTGAAGATGCATGCCCGGCCCTATGACCCGCAGGTGGTTGCCGCCATCGACGCATGTTTCGGGTCGCCCTCCGGCCGTGCCCAGGCCCCCGGACTGGTCCGGCTGCGGGACCTTGCGCCGGGCATGATTCTGGCTGCGGACCTGGCCACCGGATCGGGCCAGCTGGTGCTGGGGCGGGGATTGCGGCTGGGGCCCGGGCACCTGGAGCTGCTTCGGAACCTCGAAGGCCTCCTGGACTTGCCGGACCAGGTGCCTGCCTTTGACGGCCTGACCCCGGAGTGACCCCATGAAGCCCCGGATCCTGCTGGTGGATGACGAGCCCAATGTGCTGCAGGCCTACACGCGGGTCCTGAGGACCCGGTTCGCCCTTGACACCGCCGAGGGTGGTGCCCAGGCCCTCGGCCTGCTTGAACAACAGGCCTACGCCGTGATCGTCACGGACATGCGGATGCCCGGCATGGACGGCGTAGAGTTGCTCACCTGGGTGCGCCAGCGCTGCCCCGACACGGTGCGGATCATGCTGACGGGCAATGCGGATCAGCAGACCGCCACCAACGCCGTGAACCAGGGCGCCATTTTCCGCTTCCTCAACAAGCCGTGCGATTCCGAGCTCCTGGGCCAGACCATCGAGCAGGCGGTGCGGCAGCACGAGCTGATCACCGTGGAAAAGACCCTCCTGCAAGACACCCTCAAGGGCTCCATCCGCATGCTGGTGGACCTGCTTACCCTGCTGGACCCAGTGTCCTTCGGGCGGGCCCAGGCTATGACCGACCTGGCGGAATCGGTGGCCCGGGAGATGGGCATGGAGAATCCATGGGTGCTCGGGATCGCATCGATCCTCTCGCAGATCGGGATCCTGACCGTGCCCGAGGCGGTCGCCACCAAGATCCAGACGGGGGCCTTCCTCAACAGCCACGAGCGCGACCTCGCGAACCTCGTCCCCAAGATCGGCGCCGACCTTATCCGGCACATCCCGCGCCTGGAGGAAGTGGCCGACTCGGTGCAGTACATGAACAAGAACTACAACGGGTCGGGCTTTCCGGTGGATGACCTCAAGGGCGAGCAGATTCCCCTGGGAGGCCGGATCCTTCGCGTGGTCTGGGATTTCGAGCGGCTGCGATCAAAACCGGGGGCCGACAACAGCGTCCTGCGTGAAATGGAGACCCGGGGCACTTGGTACGACAGCGAGGTGCTGCGGGCCCTGGGGCGCTGCCTTGGCCGCGAACCGGCTCCGGCCCTGACCCCCGTGGTTCGCGAGGTCGGCCTCCATGAGCTGAGGATCGGCCAGGTCACCCAGTGCGGCATCGAAACCGCCGATGGGCTGCTGGTGGTGCCCGAGGGCACCCAACTGG
This sequence comes from uncultured Acidobacteriota bacterium, assembly GCA_963740385.1. GTDB lineage: Bacteria > Acidobacteriota > Holophagae > Holophagales > Holophagaceae > Geothrix. Next base: position 220,819 of record CAVUDX010000002.1, on the reverse strand, counting down.
GGCTGGCCCACCTCCAGAAGCTCCGGAATTTCGCCCGCATCAGCAAGATCCGGGAACCCATCAAGGTGATGGACTAGCCGTCACGACGGAGAACCTCCTCGACCTTGCTCACCAGATCCTGGGGACGGATGGGCTTGTGAAGGACACCGTGTACCCCGAGCTTCTCCATGCGGTGCGCCAGGTCCTCGTCCCGCTGGGCGGTCAACATCACCACCAGCAGAGAGCCCAGTCCCGGATCCTCGAAGCACGCGCGGACCAGACTCGAGCCCGGACAGGCCGGCATGTGCTGATCCAGCAGCAGCAGGTCCGGCTGGAGGCGGCGGAGCTCTGCCATCACCGCCTCCAGCCCGGTCGGTTCAACCTCGGCCACCTCGTGGCCCGCCTGCTGGAGGGCCACCGAGGCGAAGGTTCTCGCCAGGCGGCTGTCATCCACGATCACCACGAGGGCCATGGGAACCTCTCGCTGCAGTATCCACCCGCACTGTGGGTGGAAAGCAGGGGAACTATGCCTGGTTGAGGTAATCGACCAGCTTCCGGTCTTCCTCGGCGATGTGGTGAGTTAGCCAGTCCTTCAGGAAGTGCATGACCATGATCGACAGGGTCATGGAGCCCGCAGCGTACTTGGCCTCCAGGTCCTGGACCTGGCCCAGAAGCCGTTCGTGTTCGTTCCGGTGGTGGTCGAGCCCCGGATAGGCCGACTTCGCCATGAAGGCTTCCTCCGTGGCGAAGTGCTCCACCGTGTAGGACCGCAGGAAGGCGAGGATGTTCGCCTGCTCCTCGCGGGAGCGACCGGCCCGCATGGCATCGTGCAGCCGATTCACGGCCTCGAACAGGGAGGCGTGCTGCGCATCGATTTCTTCGTGGCCCACCCTTAGCTCGTCCGAAAAAACAGCGAATGACATGCTGGCCTCCTTCCATCGGGTTGATCGGTGGCCCAGACACAGGGCAGACAGGCCTTCCCGCCTGCCATGGGTATCGGAAGATCCAGGGAAAACCTGTGAATCGGACGGATGGGAGCGCCGGGTTCCGCACGAAACCCCAAAGAGGTTCAATAATTTCGCTTTTATTTCCGCTTGTTGACTTTCAAGGTCTTTATAGACTTTGAAGTGGTTCTCAGTGGAGAAAAGTGGCTGAAAGTGGATCAAAGTGGTCTCACCTTCGTCCCCAACCCCTTCAGTGGGCACCTGGTTGAAAGGCGATGCCGGTGCTGCGACTCCGCGGTAATACACCGGCCACGGTGGATGAGAAGGGCCGACTGAAGCTCCCCTCCTCCTTCAAGGCCGAGCTGGAATCCTTCGCCCAGGGCGAGGGGGGCCAGGCTCTGGCTGATGGGGCTGGCCCCCTGCGACACTACCTGACGTCCCTGGATGGCCGCTCCGCCAGGCTCTATCCCCTGCCGGTCTGGGAGGCCATCGAAGCCCGGCTGGCGGCGCTGCCCTCCACCAGTCCCGCCAAGCGGAAGTTCCTCGAGACCACCGCCTACTTCGGCAGCGAAGTCGAGCCCGATGCCCAGGGCCGCTTCGTGATCCCGCCCATCCTGCGTGAGGCGGCCCAGCTTCAGGGTGAAGTGGCCGTGCTGGGACAGATGGACCACCTCGCCCTCTGGAACAAGGCCGGCTTCGAGCGCCGTCTGGCGGCGGAGCCCCTCGGGGCCGACGACCTGGCGCAGCTGGCCGACCTGGGGATCTGATGATGACCCTGCAGCCCCCCGTCCATGTGCCCGTCCTGCTCCAGGAAGTGCTGGCCAGCCTGGTGCTGCCGCCAGCCGCCCGGATCCTGGACCTCACCCTGGGCCTGGGTGGCCATGCCGAGGCGCTGCTGGCCCAGGCGGACGCAGACACCCGCTACCTGGGCGTGGATCGCGACCCCGACGCCCGGGCCCTGGCGACCCAGCGCCTCGGTGCCGATGCCCGTCTGAGCCTCCTGGCCGGTGCCTATGAGGACCTCTGGGAGGACCCCCACTTCCTGGCGTGGCGGGCCGCCCAGGCGCCGCAGGGCTTCGACGCCATCCTGGCGGACCTGGGGGTCTCCACCCTGCAGCTCCGCACCCCGGGACGCGGCTTCAGCTTCCGGGACGAGGGCCCCCTCGACATGCGGATGGACCCCGAGCATGGAGTCTCCGCACGGGCCTGGATCGCTGAGCAGACCGACGAGAGCCTGGCCAATGCCATCTACCAGTACGGCGAGGAGCGGGCCAGCCGGCCCATCGCGCGCGCCATCCTCCGGGCCCTGCAGGAAGGGCACCTGGAGACGACCCACGACCTCGCGCAGGCCGTCTACACGGTCATCCCCCGCGAGCCCGCCAAGCGCAAGGGCCACAGCGATCCCGCCACCCGGACCTTCCAGGCCGTCCGCATTGCCGTCAACGGCGAACTGGAGGGCCTGGCCGCCACCCTGGAAGCCGCCGTGTCCCACCTCAAGCCGGGCGGCCGCCTGGCGGTCATCAGCTTCCACAGCCTCGAGGACCGCATCGTCAAGCAGACCTTCCGCCGTCTGGCTGGCATCTACGACGGGCCGGGCCGAACCGCCCCCGTACCACTGCCTAAAGTCCTGAAACTCATCCATGCCGGCGGGCTCGCGCCCAGTGAGGCCGAAGCCGCCGCCAATCCCCCCTCCCGTTCCGCCCGCCTGCGCGTGGCGGAACGGCTCCCCTGATCGAGGTCCCCATGGCTGTCGCATCCCTGCAGAGCCCCGTTGCTCCCCCCCGGATGGTGGAGAGCGAGGGCATCCTGCGCATGCTCCTGCTGGTGCTGGCCCTGGCCATGCCCCTCGGAACCCTGGCCTACCTGAAGATCCAGAGCACCCGTCTGGGCTACGCCATGGGCGAGATCAAGGAACGCATCCACAAGGAGGAGGAACTGCAGCGGAAGCTCCTCCTGGAGCGCAGCCGATTCCAGCGGGACGAGGAGATCCAGGTCTACGCCCAGAAGGCGGGCCTCCAGCCCCGCAAGCAGGGTCGCCTGATCCGGCGGTCCTTCACCCCCGAGGACCAGCGCCTGGCCAAGCTCCGTCCGGTGTCCTCCGAGGGGCTGTAGGCTAGAGGAGGGCCCCTTCGGTCCCGAATCACCCCCGGACGATTCCTGTGCACCTCCGCTTCGCCACTGAACCCCGCGTGTCCCGGCGCCTGTTGGGTCGGCAGGACCCCCAGGACCTCCTGAGCCGCCGCATGCCCTGGATCATGGGCGGCATGGCCTTCTGGGCGCTGCTGATCTTCCTGCGGCTGCTCTGGCTGCAGGTGGTGGAGCACAAGCACTACCAGGCCAAGGCCGACCAGCAGCACACCACGGTGGTGCCCGTGCCACCCATCCGGGGCGAGCTGCGCGACCGCCGGGGCGAGCCCCTGGCCATCTCGATCAAGGTGGAGAGCCTGTTCGCCGATCCCCGGGTGTTCTACCCCGACTACAAGGCCGCCAAGGGAGATGAGCGCCAGTGGGGTACTCCGGACCGGGCGGCCGCGGCTGAAGTGGCTGCCAAGCTGGCGCCCGTCCTGGACCAGACCAGGGCCCAGGTTCTGGAGAAGCTGCTGCGCAAGAAGACCTTCGTCTACCTGGAGCGGCACCTTCCCCCCTTGAAGGTGGCCGCCATCCGGGCCATGGAACTGGACGGCATCGAGTTCCAGCCCGAGAGCCAGCGCTTCTACCCACGGGGCAGCCTGGCGGCGCAGATCCTGGGGTTCACCAACATCGACGGGGTTGGCCAGCTGGGCATCGAGCAGACCTACAACAAGGACCTCTCAGGCGAGAAGGGCGAGCTCATCGCCCCCCGGGACGCCCACGGCAAGCTGCTCATCCTCCAGGAAAACTACAGCCAGATCCCGGTCAATGGCGCCTCCTTCCAGCTCAGCATCGATGCCTCCATCCAGCACATCGTCGAGGATGCCCTGGAGGAGGGTGTCCGCCTCTCCCATCCCCGCACCGCCTATGCGGTGGTGGTGGACCCGCAGACGGGTGAGATCCTGGCCATGGCCGGCACCCCCACCTTCGATCCCAACCACATCCTCCCCAAGCGGTTCCGGAACCGGTCGGAGGCGGATCTCTCGGCTGCGGAGCGGGATGACCTGCGCAGGGAACTGGAACGCCAGAAAGCCGCCCGTCGGGTCCACCCGGTGGAGGACGTGTACGAGCCCGGCTCCACCATGAAGATCTTCACCGCCGCCATCGCCCTGGAAGAGCGGAAGGTGCATCTCGGGGAACGCATCGACTGCATGGGCGGACGCTGGCTCTACAGCCCGAAGGTGCCGGCCATCACGGACACCCACAACCACGGGGTGCTGACCTTCGAGGAGATCCTCTGGCAGAGCTCGAACATCGGGGCCGCCAAGATGGGCATCCGGCTCGATCCGGCGGTGCACTACCACTACCTCCGCAAGTTCGGGTTCGGGGAGATGACGGGGTTGAATTTTCCCGGGGAGAGCCAGGGCCGGATGATCGCGCCGGACCGCTGGAGCGTCCCCACCCAGTACACCTTCTCCTACGGGTACGGGCTGAGCACCACTCCGCTGCAGATCCTCATGGCCGGCTGTGCCCTGGCCAATGGCGGCAAGCTCATGCAGCCGATCCTGGTGCAGCGCATTTACAACGACAAGGGGTTCCTGCTGAAGGAATTCAAGCCCACGCAGCGGGGCCAGGTGGTCAGCGAGGAGACGGCCAACCTCATGAAGGAGGCTCTCAAGGGGGTCATCACCCAGGGTACGGGCAAGCGTGCCCAGCTGGACAACGGCGTGGAGGCCTTCGGCAAGACCGGCACCAGCCGCAAGCTCATCGACGGGCAGTACGACCTCAAACGCCACTATGCCTCCTTCATGGGCTTCTTTCCCGCCGACAAGCCCCAGTACGGCGTGCTGGTAATGCTGGATGATCCGGCCGGGGACACCACTGGCGGTGATGTGGCCGCCCCGCTCTTCAAGCGCATCGGTGACGGCATCATGCGGTTCCGCGAGACCTCCCCGGACCTGGATCGGGAAGCGGACCTCAAGCTGTCCCTGCGGGACTGGCCCATCAGCGAATCGGACGAGGCGACCATGCACGTGGAGCGGGGCCGGGTGCCGGACCTCACGGGACTCAGCCTGAAGGCCGCCATCCAGCGCGTGGTCATGGTTGGTGGCACCCCCAAGGTGGAAGCCGCGCCCGGTACCACGGCCACGCGGGTGGTGGGCCAGAGTCCAGAACCGGGTGCGGCCCTGGAAGCCGGGGCCGTGGTGAAGATCAAGGCGGGCAGCCCATGAACCTCCAGCACCTCATCTTGGGGCTCGTCACCCAGGAATCGGGCCCCGCCGCCGAGGTGGTGGACCTCACCAGCGACAGCCGGGAAATCCGGCCCGGCTGGGCCTTCCTCGCCCTCCGGGGGGAGAAGCTCGATGGGCGGGACTTCCTGCCCCAGGCCCTGGCCCAGGGAGCGTCCGCAGTTTTCTCGGACACGCCGGTGGACCTGCCTCCCGAGGTGGCCGGCTGCCGGTTTCTCGGCGATCCCCGTCTCGCCATGGCCGACCTGGCCCGTCGGCTGCACGGCACCCCGGATGAGCGTCTGGCCCTCATCGGCGTGACCGGTACCAACGGCAAGACCACCACCACCACCCTCATCCGCCAGCTGCTGCGCGGCGCGGGGCTCGGCTGCGGCCTGGTTGGCACCGTGCTGAACGCGGCGGGCACGGTGGAGGAGGAGGCCGTCCGCACCACGCCCGAGAGTTCAGCCTTCTACCGCTGGCTGGGGCGCAGCGTGGCGGCGGGCGACGTGGCCTCGGCGGTGGAGGTCAGCAGCCACGCCCTCTGCCTCGGGCGCGTGCATGGCGCCCTGTTCAAAGTGGGCGTCTTCACGAACCTCACCCAGGACCACCTCGACTACCACGGCACCATGGAGGCCTATTTCGAAGCCAAGTCCCGGCTGCGCCAGCAGAGCGAGCGGTTCCTGGTGAACCTGGATGATCCCTATGGCGCGCGGCTGCTGGAGCGGGGCAGGACCTGGAGCTACGCCATCGACCAGCCCGCCGACTTCCGTGCCGTGGACCTGCAGCTGGGCCCCACGGGGACGACCTTCACCCTGCAGGCCTCCGGAGCGAGCTACGCAATCGAGAGCCCCCTCCTGGGCCGTTTCAACGCCTACAACCTGCTGGCGGCCCTGGCGGCCTGTGCCGAGGCCGGCTTCTGGCTCGGGGATCTGGTGCCGGCCGTGGCGGGAGTCACCGGAGCGCCCGGTCGCCTCGAGCGGGTGGACTGCGGCCAGCCTTTTGGCGTCATGGTCGACTACGCCCACACGCCGGACGCGCTGGAGAAGCTGCTGGCCGAAGGGCGTCGCCTCCTGCCCCCCGGCGGCCGCCTCCATGTGCTGTTCGGCTGCGGCGGTGACCGTGATCGCACCAAGCGCCCACTCATGGCCGCCGCGGTGGCCGCCGGCGCCGACGTGCTCTGGCACACCAGCGACAACCCCCGCACCGAGGATCCGGAGCGCATCCTCGACGATGCCGCCCCCGGCATTCCCCAGACCCTTCGCTGCGATACCCAGCGCTACCACCGCCTGGCGGATCGCCAAGCTTCGGTCCGCCTGGCCCTGGCGGATTGTCGGCCCGGCGACCTGCTGCTGCTGGCGGGGAAGGGCCATGAGCCCTACCAGGAGATCCACGGCGTGAAGCATCCCTACAGCGATCGGGCTGCCGTCGAAGCGGCCCTGGGGGGGGGCCGGTGAGCCGCCTGGTGGCCGTCTCCGGACCCGACTCGCCCGCCCTCCGGGAGGCGGCGGCCCTGCTGGTCTCGGGCCAGCTGGTGGCCTTTCCCACGGAGACCGTCTATGGCCTGGGGGCCGATGGCCTGAACCCCGAGGCGGTGGCCCGCATCTATGCGGCCAAGGGCCGCCCCGCCACCAACCCCGTCATCCTGCACGTGGCCGAAGCCGCTGCGGCGCTGCCCCTGGTGGCCCACTGGCCGGAGGCGGCCCAGCGCCTCGCGGAGCGCTTCTGGCCCGGGCCCCTGACGCTGGTGCTCACCGCCTCGGACCGGGTGCCTGCCATCGTGCGGGCCGGGGGACCTTCCGTGGCCCTGCGCTGCCCCGATCATCCCATCGCCCTGGCCCTGATCCGGGCGGCGAACCGCCCCCTGGCGGCGCCCAGCGCCAACCGCAGCCAGCACCTGTCGCCCACCCGGGCCGAGCATGTGGCCTCGAGTCTGGGCGAGGCGGTGGACCTCATCCTGGATGCTGGTCCCACAGCCGCCGGACTGGAATCCACCATCCTGGACCTGCGGGGGAACCGCCCCCGCATCCTGCGCCCCGGACCCATCGGTCCCGCCGAGGTGGAACAGCTGCTCGGCCCCGTGGACCTCTGGGAAGGTGCGGTGCGCTCCGGCGATCGCCAGGTTGCCCCAGGCATGGGGGAGCGCCACTACGCCCCCCGGGCCCGGCTGGAGCTTGTCGAACCCGGGGATACGCTTCCTACAGGTTCCGAAGGTGCGGTCTATGTGGCCTTCGGAAGCCTCCCCTCCCTGCCGCAGGGGGTGCGGGGGATGGTACTGCCCCTGGACGCGGAGGTGGTGGGTGCGAGGCTCTACGCCCTGCTCCACGAACTGGATGACGCGGGCTGCCAGCAGGTGTTCATCGAACACCCACCGCTGGAAGAAGCCTGGCTGGCCGTGCGGGACCGGCTGCGTCGGGCCTCTGCGGAAGTGCAACCATGAGCCTCTGGTCCCTGTATCAGGTGGCTGCCCAGATGGGGGGCGAGCTCCTGGGGGATGGCTCAGTTCGGCCCAGTACCCTCTCGCTGGACAGCCGGTCGCTTCTGGATGGCGCCTGCTTTGTCGCCCTGCGCGCGGAGCGGGATGGCCATGCCTTCGCCGCCCAGGCCGTCCGGGCCGGGGCCAGCGCCCTCCTCGTGGACCATCCCCTGGACCTGGACTGTCCCCAGCTGGTGGTGCCCGACACCCTTGCAGCGCTGCAGCGCTGGGGCCAGGCGCGGCTCGAAGCCGTGCGCCCGAAGGCCGTCCTCGGGGTTACCGGCAGCGTGGGGAAGACCAGCACCAAGGAACTCCTGGCGGCGGCTCTGGGCGCCTGGAAGACCCCGGGGAACCGCAACAACACCCTGGGCCTGCCTGAGGCCCTGGCGACTCTGCCGGAGGGCCTGGGCGCCGCCGTGCTCGAGATGGGCATGAGCACGCCCGGGGAGATCCAGCGGCTGACCGAGATCGCACCGCTGGATGCCGGGCTCATCACCCTGGTGGGCACGGCCCATATCGAGAACTTCCCCGATGGGCAGCAGGGGATCGCGCGGGCCAAAGGGGAGCTGGTGGCCGGGCTCAACCGGGGCGGGCTCTGGACCCACCTGGCCGCCGACCCCTGGTGCCGCTGGATCGCCGAGCAGCCCTGGGCCCGTCACGCCCAGGCCCTGCCGGTGGGTGAGGGCGCAGCCTATGGGTGGGAGGGGGTCACCTCCCTCGGAGCTGCGGGCAGTGCGTTCCAGTTGCGCACGCCCGGGGGTGCGGTGCCCCTGCGCCTGCATCTGCCGGGCGAGCACCAGGTGCGCAACGCCGCCCTGGCGGCGGCCCTGGCCCTGCAGCTCGGCTTCGCCCCGGACCAGGTCATCCAGGGCCTGGCCACGGTGGCACCGGAACCCGGGCGGGGTCGCCTGCACTCCCTGGCGGGCGGCGGCATGCTGCTCGACGAGACCTACAACGCCAGCTTTGATTCCATCCAGGCCTGCGCCGAGTCCCTGCTGCAGCTGCAAGGCGGCGAAGCGGTGGCCGTGCTGGGGTGCATGCGGGAACTGGGCAAGGACGCCCCGAGAATCCATGAGGCGACCGGAAGGGTGCTCAAGGAGCTGGGCCTGGCCCGGCTGTGGGCCTATGGCGATCACGCCGGGGACTATGTGCGCGGCTTCGGGGCTGGGGCCGTGGCCTTCCCGGACTTCGAGCCGTTGCGGGATGCGCCGCAGGGGCTCTCCGCAATTCCCGTCGGAGCCCGTATCCTGGTGAAGGGGAGCCGGTTCTGGCGCGCCGAGCGCGTGGTGGATTGGCTGCTGCCCCGATCGACCTGACCACCTTCCTGCTACCGGACGAACCTCATGCTGCCTTGGCTTCTCTACCCCTTCCGCGATGCTGTGCCGGGCTTCTCGGTCTTCCGGTACGTCACCTTCCGCACGGCCATGGCGGCCGCGACCGCCATGGTGCTGAGCATCGTGCTGGGGCCCTGGGTGATCCGCACCCTCACCGCGCTGAAGATGGGCCAGCACATCCGGGACGTGGGGCCTGAGAACCACCAGAAAAAGGCCGGGACGCCCACCATGGGCGGCATCCTGATCCTACTGGTGATCACGGTCTCCACCCTGCTGTGGTGCGACCTCAAGAGCGGAGCCATCTGGGTGGTGCTCATGGCCCTCCTTGGCTTCGGCATGGTGGGCGCCTTCGATGATGCCCAGAAGCTCCTCAAGAAGCAGAACCTCGGCCTCACCAGCTGGCAGAAGATGGCCCTCTTGACGGGCATCTCCCTCCTCGTGGCCTGGCTCATCCTGCACTTCGGCCTCCGGGGCCATGCCACCAGCCAGCTGTCCGTCCCCTTCTTCAAGAACTTCAAGCCCGACGTGGGGGTGCTGCTCATCCCCTGGATCTGGCTGGTGATGGTGGGTACGAGCAACGCCGTCAACCTCACGGACGGCCTGGACGGGCTGGCCATCGGTGGTACGCTGATCGTCTCCCTTACCTACGCCATCCTGGCCTACATCGTGGGCCACGCGAAAATCGCCGCCTACCTGGTGGTGCCCCATGTGCCCGGTGGCGCGGAGCTCTCCGTTTTCATGGGCGCCATGGCTGGCGCGTGCCTGGGGTTTCTCTGGTTCAACGCCCATCCGGCAGAGGTGTTCATGGGCGACACCGGCTCCCTGGGGCTGGGCGGCGCGCTGGGCACGGTGGCCGTGGTCATCAAGCAGGAAGTGCTGCTCGTCATCGCGGGTGGCCTCTTCGTTCTGGAGGCTGTGAGCGTGATCCTCCAGGTGGGCAGCTTCAAGCTGCGGGGGGGCAAGCGCATCTTCCGCATGGCACCCTTCCACCACCACCTCGAGCTGGGCGGACTGCAGGAGACGAAGGTGGTGATCCGCATGTGGATCACAGCCATCGTCTGCTCGATCCTGGCGCTCAGCTCTCTGAAATTGCGATAGGTTTTGGCCGCGTCGGCCAGGGCTGGCCGAGGATGAACCCCTGGCCCCAGGGCACGTCGGCATCCATGACGGCCTCCAGCTCTTCCAGTGTCTCGATGCCCTCGGCGATGAAACCGATGCGCATGCGCTGAGCGAAGTGGGACAGGGCATTGAGCAGAGCCGCCTGGTAGGGGCGGCGGTGTACCTGGTCCACCAGGCTGCGGTCGGCCTTGATGAATTCCGGAGCCAGCCGGGCCATGTGGGTGAGGCTCGCCACGCCCGCGCCGAGATCGTCCACCGCCACGCGCAGGCCCATGTCGCGCAACCGGTAGGAGTAGGCCTGGAGGGCCTCGAGGTCATGCACGCCCTGGGATTCGGTGAACTCCATCACCAGATACTCGGCCTCGAAGGGGAGGGCCTCCAGCCAGCGGGGCAGGGCCTCCCAGAAGCCCGGGGCCTCCAGGCTCACGGGTTCCAGGTTCACGAAGTGGAGGTGGCTCCGGTCACCCGTGCGGGAAAGCGTCTGGAAGGTGGACTCCAGGAACTTCAGATCCAGGATCAACCGGTCCTCGGGGCGCAGGGTGGGGTCCGCCAGGATGGGGCCCACCGGGTGGGGGTTCCCCTCGCCATCCACATACCGCGCCAGGTACTCGAGGGCCATGAGGCGGTTATCGCTCAGCCGGTACATGGGCTGAACATGGGGGACCAGGGTCCCCTCGCCGCACAGCATGCTTTGAAGAATGCCCTTGGGCATGGTCACTCCGCGCTCAGTCAGGGGGCACCCGGCAAGTGTAACGCGGCAGAGGCCACTCGAGGTGGAAGACGGACCATTCCCAGGACGTGGTCGGACCTCTAGTCTGAAGGGGGAGGTGCCATGCGGACGGTGGTCATGGGAGCGGGACGATCGGGCCTGGCGGCTGCGCGAGCGCTCGCGGCCATGGGCCAACCAGTGCTGCTTACGGATCAAGGCGACCCGCCGTGCCCGGAGTTAGAGGCAGATTTGGCCCGGAGGGCCATCCCAGGCGTCTGGGGCAGCCATCCCTTGGCGCTGTTGGAAGGTTGCGACGAGCTGGTGATCAGCCCGGGCATCCCCCGCACCCAACCCTTCGTCGCCGAGGCCCTGCACCGGGGCATTCCGGTGATCGGTGAGGTGGAATTGGCCCACCGAATTCTGCGGCAGCGACAGGACGGCAGCCGAGTGCTGGCGGTGACGGGCACCAACGGCAAGAGCACCACCACCGACTTGCTGGCGCACCTGCTCCGGGCGGCGGGCCTGCCGGCGGTGGCCTGTGGGAACTTGGGCCTTCCCATGATGGAGGCGGTACAGGCGGCTGGCCCAAGCACCTGCTTCTCGGTGGAGCTCAGCAGCTACCAACTGGAATCGGTGCAAGCCTTCCATGCGGAAGCCGCAGCCTTCCTCAACCTCACCCCGGATCACCTGGCCCGCCACGGCACCATGGAAGGCTACCGGTCGGCCAAGCTGCGGATCTTCCGGGGACAGGGGCCAGAGGACCTGCGGGTGGTGCCCGCCGCCCATCCCGAGTGGTGGCAGGATGCCCCCGGGCTCGGCGCCACCGTCCGGTTCGGCTGGTCACCCTGCGACGCCTGGTGCGATGCCGCGGGTCAATTGCACCTGCACGGCCAGCCCCTGCTGCACCGCTCGGAACTGAAAATCCCCGGAGACCACAACGTGGAGAACGCCCTGGCGGCCTGCCTCCTCGCGGGCCGCGCCGGCGCCTCCCTGGAAGGCCTCCGGGCCGGCCTCCGCAGCTACCCGGGCCTCGCCCACCGCATGGTCCTCTGCGGCGAGAAGGGTGGCATCCGCGCCTACAACGACTCGAAGGGCACCAACGTGGATGCCACCCTGACGGCCATCCGGGCCCTGCCGGGCCCCCTGGTGCTCCTGCTGGGCGGCACGGACAAGGGGGCCAGCTACGCGCCCCTGCGGGCCGCCCTCCAGGGCAAGCTGCGGCGCCTGGTGTTCCTCGGTGAGGCCATTCCGCAGTTGGAACGGGACCTGGGCGACCTCCCCCACGAGACCATCCCGGCCTTCGATGCATCCGTGCAGGCGGCCCTCGCGCTGGCCCAGGCCGGCGATCAGGTGCTGCTCAGCCCCGCCTGCGCCAGCTTCGACCAGTTCGCCAACTTCGAGCAGCGGGGCGAGCGCTTCGAAGCCCTGGTGCGGGCCTGGAGCGCCTCATGAGCGGGTCCCTGGCCATCCGGCTGCGGGCGCTGCTGGGCGAGGATGCCGTGCTGACGGAGGCGACTGACCGGCTGAAGTACGAGGAAGGCTGGCGCTATGGCAAGGGCAAGGCCCTGCTGGTGGTGCGTCCCGGCACCACGGCCCAGGTGGCGGCGACCCTGGCCGCGTGCCACGAGGCCAAGGTCCGCCTCGTGCCCCAGGGCGCCAATACGGGCCTGGTGGGGGCGTCCACGCCCGATGCCAGCGGGGCCATGGTGGTGCTCAGCCTGGAGCGTCTCAACCGCCGCCTGGACCTCGATGCCCTCAACCGCACGGTCCGGGTGGATGGCGGGGTATTGCTCAGCGCTCTCAATGAGGCGCTTTCGGCTGAAGGCCTGATGTTCCCCATCGACCTGGGGGCGGACCCCACGGTGGGCGGCATGATCGCCACCAACACGGGGGGCACCCGGCTGCTGAAATATGGCGATGTGCGCCACAACCTGCTGGGGCTCGAGGTGGTGCTCGCGGACGGCACGGTGGTCGAGGCCCTCCAGGGGCTGCGGAAGAACAACACGGGCCTGGACTTCAAGCAGCTCTTCGTGGGGACGGGGGGCGCCTTCGGGGTGATCACCGGGGCGGTGCTCCAGGTGGTGCCGGTGCCGGGCCAGCGGGCCACGGCCCTGGTGGGCTGCAGTTCCGGCGAGGCAGCCCTGGGCCTGCTGAGGGCCCTGGAACGGGAGCTGTCAGACGTCCTCACGGCCTTCGAGGTCATCAGCGCGGACGCCCTGGGACCGGTCTTCGCCCACCACGAGGCCCTGCGGAATCCTTATGGCGCCGCAGCGCTGCCGGCCTACACCGTGCTGGCCGAGCTAGCTTCCAGCCTGCCCATCGCGGCCCTGGACCTGAATGACCTGCTGGAAGCCCGCCTTGGCGCCTTCCTGGAATCGGAGGCTGGGGAAGGCATCACGGACGTGTTCATGGGTCGGGCGGAAGACCTCTGGGCCATCCGCCACCATGTCAGCGAAGGCCTGCGCCAGGAAGGCAAGGTGCTGGCCTTCGACCTCAGCGTGCCCCGCAGCCGCATGGCGGAGTTCACTGCGGCCGCCCGGTCGCTGCTCGCCGCCGAATATCCCTTCGTCCGCTGCTGCGACTTCGGCCACTGGGGCGACGGCGGCACCCACCTGAACCTGGTATGGAACGAGGCCACGGCACCCCGGCCCACCGCCGAGCTGGTGCCCGAGCTGCAGACCCGCATCTATGACCTGGCCGTGCGGGGCTTCGAAGGCAGCTTCAGCGCGGAACACGGGGTCGGTCCCCACAACCTCAGGTTCTACGAGGCGTACACGCCACAGGCGGTCCGGACCACGAGCGGGGCCCTCAAAGCGCAGCTGGATCCAGAGAATCGCCTGGGGACCACCCGTTTGGACTGAGACGGGCGTCGCATGGCTCCCATAGAAAGGCCCCCATGGTTGGGGGCCTTTCTATGAGGTGGAACCGATCAGGCGTGGGAGTCGGGTTTGGACACCCAGAACCGGGGCGGCGCCCAGCAGATGGCCATGAGGATCAGCTGGCTGATGCAGAACAGGGTCAGGGCCATGAAGGCCTTGTCCATGAAGCCGTAGGAGTGCAGGCCCACACCCAGCATGTTGACGCCGAACCAGGAGAGCGCGGTGATGACATTGCCGAAGATGGCCATGACCATGGTGCCGCGCTCGCGCACGTACCCAGCCATGCGGGCGTGGAGGATGATGGCGTTCCACAGCACGATCAGCAGGGCCCCGTTCTCCTTGGGATCCCAGCCCCAGAAGCGGCCCCAGGACTGGTCGGCCCAGATGCCACCCAGGACCGTGCCCACGAAGCTGAAGAAGAGGGCGAAGCAGATGATGCCGTAGGCCATGTCGGCCAGGACCTTGTTGGTCTCCGGATCCACGGTGGCGACGATGTGCTTGCGCAGGGCGTAGGCGATGGCGATGGAGCCGGCGAGGAAGGTGCCCGCGTAGCCGATGGTGATGGTCACCACATGGGTTGCCAGCCAGAAGTTGGAGTCGAGCACGGCCCGCATCATCTCCATGGTGTCGCCCTCGGTGCCCAGGTTCTGGGCCACGATGAGGGAAGCGAACCCGGCGGCGGCGGCCACGGCGGTGCCGAAGCCCTTGCGGTACATCCGCTCGACGATGAGGCCGAGGATGACCGCGCCCCAGCCCACGAACACGGCGGAGGAGTAGAGGTTGGTGACGGGGGGACGGCCCTGCAGGATGATGCGGGCGGCCAGCCCGAGGGTGTGCACGATGGCGCCGGAAAGCAGAAGCGCATAGGCGGTGGGGCGCAGGATCTCAGGCTTGTAGATCCAGGAGACACACAGCACCAGGAAGGCCACGAAGTAGATGGACAGGCCCACGAAGAAGGGCTGGGCGCGGTTGAAGACCATCTCGTTGTTGGCATGGCCCAGCGCACCGGGCTTGAGGGTGGCCACGACGCCCTTCATCTCGGTGACGGCCTGGTTGAAGGTGGCCGGATCATCCGCCAGGTAGGCGGCATTGAGCTTGGCCAGGGCCGGCAGGCCGGGGTGCAGGGTGCCGCCCGCGTTCGCGGCGCTGAGGGCCTGGCCGACGCTCTCCCAGGCATCCGGGTTGGCCCCGGCCTGGGGTGGCAGCATGCGGAACTGCGCCAGTTGGATCAGATCCTGGTGACGCAGGTTGGCATCGGGCGTTCCAAGCGATTGGATCTCCCAGCCCAGACCCGGTGAACCGGCCAGCTGCAGGGTGTTTCGGAGCTTGTAGTAGAGGTAGACGCGGTCGAAGAGGTTCACGATGGCGCTCTGGAACCGGGTGCGTTTCTGGGCGGCGATGGGCTGGGCCGAGGAGGCCTGCTTCTGGATTTCGTCCAGGTGGGTCGAGAGGTCCACGAAGCTGAAGTAGTTCCGGTTCTTGGTCATCTTGGCCCCGATGAGGCTGATCACTTCGGGATCGTCGATGACGAAGATGGGCTGCTGGTCGGCCACCTGGGGTCGGAACACCACGTCGAGCAGCCACTCATCGGGCCCGATGGTGCGGCCGTCGAAGCGGAAACCCTGGCGGCTGTGGATCACCAACAGGGAATTGCGGGCCAGGGAATCCAGCGGCTTGATACGGCCGCCCTCGAGGATGGGCAGGTTGCCGAAGCCGGACACGTCGAAGCCCCGGGCCTTGCCCGCAGGCAGGGCAAACACCAGGGCGATGAGCAGGGCAAGGATGCCCGCGCCCCAGGGAAGATACTTTTTCACGAAGGTCATGGTCAGCCCTCCTTCTGGTCCTGGCGCCGCTTCAGCGAGCGACGCAGGACGATGGCGAAGTGTACGAGCAGGCCCAGGGAGACCAGCACGCAGGACACATACGGGAGCAGCCAGCCGGGATTTTCAACCACGGAAAGGACAGACAGGGTGTCGTTTTTGCCAAAGCTCGCCTGGTAGAAGGTCTTGCCCTCGTACCGCAGCGGCTGGTTCATGTAGATGAGCACTTCGCGGGATTCGTTCCGCGAGGGGTTCACCACCTGCACCAGACTTGAGAAGTTCTTGGGGATGTCGGTGCCCGGGTATACGTCGTGCCGGAACTGCTTCAGGGTGAAGGCGTAGGGCAGGTACTGACGGCGCAGCCGCATGGCCAGCACGTAGGTGTGCCCCTCGTGGGTAAAGGACTGCGGGGCGCCCAGGGCCACGGACGTCAGCCAGGTGCCGTAGCTGCGGCCACCGGCCACCGGCTCCACGAAGGCGGAGGTCTGGTTCATGTCGTTGTCGGCGGACACCACCGGTTTCTCGGTGACGGAAACCCCAGGGCCCACGCCCATGGTCGCCAGAGAGGGCGGTGCGCCCGGCGGCAGGTTGGTCAGCTCGGCGTTGGCGTAGTAGCGCTTCACGTTGATGGTGATGGGGGTGCCGGGCACCTGGATGGCCCCGCCCTTCGCCAGCAGCGTGTCGGGAATGGAATAGACCTCGTCCCAGGTGGGATCGGTCGTGTCGATGACGGCGAGCTCCATGTTCTTGTAGCTCTGCACGTAGTTGACGGTCTGCCCGACCTCGATGGACATGTTGGTGTCCACCTGCATCATGCCGGCCACGAACTCGCCCGCGAAGAGGATTACCAGGCCCGCATGGACCAGCCACATGCCGGCCTTGCCCCAGGTGCGCTTGAGCTCGAGGGTGCGGCCCGTGAGGTTGATGGTGAGCAGAAGGCCCACCAGGGCCCCGCCGGGGAAGACAGGAATGGGAAAGGGGAAGATCGCGGTCTGCTTCCACACGATGAAGCTGCGCATGTAGGCGTTGACAGCGCCCTGGGTGCCCATCTCCACCTGGGCCAGGGTGCAGAGCACCACCAGGCACATGAGCAGGGCCAGCAGGATGATGGTCAGGTGCAGGGACTTGAGGTAGGTCCAAGTCCGGGAGGCGTAGGTCTTAATCAAGGTGCAGGCTCCCCAGGATCGTCATGAAATCGGACTTGGCCTTGGCCACGGGATCGGCGTCCCCATTGAGCTTCAGGAACCAGGTGTTGCCGTCGGGGGTGGAGATGTAGCCCGCCACCATGCGGCTCTTGACCTGACCTTCGCTGGTGAAGTCGTAGACGTTTACGGCACCGGCCTTCGTCTTGAGCACTGTGCGGGACTTGGCCAGGCCCGCCTCGTCCATGGCCGGCAGGCCGATCTGCCCCCGCCAGCGGTTCACATTGGCCAGCTCGCCACCCGCAGGACCAGGCAGGACCACGACGGTGGCCTCCACCTTCCCAGCGAAGGGAGCCTTGAAGGTGGCGAAGCGCATGCCGCCACCGGGCAGCTCGCTCCAGCCTTTGGGCAAGGACCACTTCAGCGAGCCCTTGGGCACGGGGGGCGGCGGGACATCGCCCGGGGGCATCTGTCCCGGGGCAGCTTCACCTGTGCGCGCGCCCATGGGCTGTGGGGGCATGGTGGGCCGGGGACCCGCTTCCATGGACGGGCCTTCTTTGGGAACCCGGTAGTGCGCCACCTGGTCCGACTGGCAGGCCAAGGTCAGGCTGAGGGCGCCGATCCCCGCCAGAAGGGAAGCCGGAAGGGGCAGTCGGCTGGAACGAAGGAAGGAGGGCGACGGGTTCGACAAGGGACTCCTCGTGAGACACTCCAGAATACCGGACCTTCCAGGGGATGGACAGGTCGAAATTCTGCAAAAGCTATAGGCCAAAAGGCTTAACTGCTGCATCGATGGCATCGGCCAGGCGCCGGTCCAGCTCTGTGATGCCACCGGCGTCGTGGGTGGTGAGGGTGATCCGCACATAGCCCCAGCCGAAGGCGATGTCCGGATGGTGGTTCAACCCTTCCGCCGGGCCCACCAGGGCGCTCACCAGGTTGTAGGAGGTGAGGAAATCCGGGGTCTTGAAGGTTCTGACTAAGGTCCCATCCCGTTCCATCCAGCTCATCGAACTTCCTCCAGTTCCTGCAATTCCGCCTGAAGCAGCCATTCCCCAGGATGCTGGCGCGCGCGGCGAACCAGATCCCGTCTCTGATCCTCGCTCGCCAGGCCCCCTTCCCGCAGGGCTCGAACCTCGACATAGAGGTCGGCCAGCTCTTCGGTGAGGGCCTTGGCCTTGCGCTCCCGGGCTTGGGACTCGGCTTCGCCTTCCGCGAAGGCGCTGCCACCTTCGGTGGCGCGCTCCCAGGCGCCGGGGTCGGCGGGGCCGCCCCCCACGGAGGGAAGCGTGGCGCTGAGGAAAAGCCAGGCCCAGCTCGGCAGGTCCAGAGGGCGGCCATCCTGGTGGCCCCGCAGGTTGATCACCTCGTGCTCCCCCACCCGGAACCCCGTCAGGAAGAGACCTGAGGGCAGGTCGAGGCTGAAGGGGCCGCGGTGGGGCAGCAGCCCACTCCCGAAGGCCACCAGGGCCTCCCCGGCCCAGGGGCGGTCGAGGCCCCGGCCTTCCTGGGACAACTGCACCGGGCCTTCAATCCGAACCAGGGCCGTGGCCAGCCCCGGCGCCAGTGGCTGGCGGGAGGGAATCCGGGCCACCACCTTGCCGGACAGCTCTAGGCCACCCTCCAGCACCAGGTGGTTGACCGTCCGGGCTCGAAGGGCCTCCTCCAGACCGTGGTCGCCCCCCCGACGCCAGCTCAGCGAGGCCTCGAAGGCCTCCAGGACCTCGAAGAGGTGATCGAAATCCCTGGCCACGAACAGCTGGGGCTGCATGCGGGTGATGTCGTATTCCGTATCCGCGCAGGCCAGGCTGAGGGGCACCTTCCTTACAGCCCCCCCCAGGCAGTGGACGGCCTCACCCAGGCTGCTGAGCAGGCCTGCGCCGTAGAGCTTCGGAGCGTCCAGATCGCCCACCAGCCCGTACTCCGCCGTCCACCAGTAGAGCCGGCTGGCCCGGGTGCTCTCGCTGACATAGCGGCGGCTGGTGGAAGCCGCCCGCAGGCGCTCCTCCGCGAGGCTGATTTCCGCCGCGGAGGCCGCCGGATCCTCTTTGACCACGCTGAGGTTGCGGATGGCCTCGTAGACGGCCTGATCCTCCACCGAGGCGATGGAGCGGAAGCCCGCTTCGCCGCAGCGCTTGAGGTAGTCCGCATAGCGCTGGTCCGCGAGGATCGGCGCATGGCCGGCGCTCTCATGGACGATGTCGGGGGCCGGGGTGTACTCGATGTGCTCGTGGCTGCGGATGTCCGCCGCGATGGCGAGGACGCCCAGGGACTGCAGCTCCGTGAAGACCGCCGGAGGGATGAAGCCCCGGACACCGACGGCGCACCACCCCAGGGGCTCCAGCTTCTCGTTCATCTCGTCGAGCATGGGGATGCGTTCCAGTCCGATGCCGGTGGCCGCCAGGCCCGACAGGTAGCTGGGGTGCGCCACCGCGCGCAAATGCTCCGTCAGCCGGTGCATGATGTGCCGCCACACCGCCTGATCCCTTGGCGAGTAGGCGTCATAGTCCTGATCCACCACGTACCGGCGCAGATGGGCAGGCAGGCGCTCGATGGCTCGCTGCGTGGGGGTGGGGCCAGGGTGGGTGGGTGCGGTCAAGCCTGCCTCCGTCGACCCTTCCAGCCTAGTGTCAGAACAGATAGGCGGAAATCCAAAAAATAATGAACCAATCGTCGAATTAACGACGTTTGTCCAGATGGCCCTTGAGCACGCCCAGGCAGGTTTCGGCCGCAGCAGAGGCTCCACCAGAGGGCCATAGGGCCACCACGTCGACGGTTTGGGCCTTGCGTTCCTTCAGCGGCCAGACCTGCAAATCCGAGGGGAAGGGACCCAACGCCCGCAGATCGGGCGCAATGGTGCAGGCGCCAAAGGCCCGCAAGGCGGGGTAGAGCTGGAGGAAGCTCTCAACCCTCGCCACCTCCCGCACGTCGATGCCTGCCTCGAGGAAACGCGCCGAGTTGGCCCCGCCATAGGGATCATCCCGCAACCAGTCCACGAAGGGCTGCTCGGCAAGCTCCTTCACCCGAAGGAACGGGGCTTCCCGCGCCAAGGGGCACGCTGCCGAGGCCAGCACCACAAAGGGAAGCCTAGCCAAGGTGCGATGTTCAATCCCCCGATGGGGCGGCAGGGGGGTGAAGCCAAGGGCAAGGTCGAGTTGACGGTCCTGGACCTGGCGCACCAGCTCATGGGCCCCGCCGAAGGCCGCCTCCAGGCGCAGACCCGCCCCTGCGGCGGCGCGGGCCACGGGCTCCATCAGCAGGGTGGAGAGGGTGGGATTCAGGCCCAGGCGCAGGATTGGCTCCGAGGAGGTAAGGGCCCGCATCCGCTTGAGGTCCAATTGATGGAAGGCATCCAACACCCCTGTGAAGAGCCGCTCTCCCCGGGGGGTCAGCTGCAGCCGGCGGCCGGGGCCACGTTCCACCAGGGGTTCGCCCCCGGCGAGGGTCGCTTCGAGGGCCCGCAGGTGTTCGCTCACCACCGATCGGGCCACCGCCAGATGCTGGGCAGCGGCTTCAAGTGAGCCGGTTTCCACCACCGCCACGAAGGCCTCGAGCCAGGTCAGATGTCGGGGGAGTTTGCGGGGCATGTCCACCAGGGTATCGCCGCTACCCTGTTCCCATGACCGCCTTCGACCCCTGGGAACCCTATCGCGACCTGCGCTTTGCCGGGACGCGGGAGCACCCGGAACACGGGACCTGCTTCATCGCGGAGGGGCGCATCCTGGTGGAGGACCTCCTGGCGGCGGGCCGGGCGGGGCAGCTGAAGGTGGTCTCGGTGGCGGCGATGACCGCCGCGGCGGAGGCCGTGCGGCCGTTGCTGCCTGTGGGCACCGAGCTGCTGACCGCGGAGCCTGCGGTGCTCTCTGATCTTGCGGGCTTCCCCTTCCATCGGGGCCTGCTGGCCTGTGCCGTGGTGCTGCCGCCGCCGCCCGAGGAGGATCTGCTCAGCGTCCGCAGGCTGCTGGTGCTGCCTCGCCTGCACGACACCGAGAACTTCGGCCTGCTGCTGCGCAGCGCCGCGGCCCTCGGGGTCGAAGGCGTCCTGGCTGGACCTGGGCCGGGCCAGTGGACCCGGCGGACGGTGCGGGTGTCCATGGGCGCCGCCTGGCGGCTGCCCGTCTGGCGCATGGCGGATCCCTGGGCCGGGCTACAGGCCTGGAAGGATGGCGGGCCGGAGTCGGAGGCGGTCGCCGCCGCGCTGAGCCCTCAGGCCCTGCCGGCACAGGCCTGGCAGCCGTTGCAGCGGTGTGCCCTGGTGTTAGGCCCCGAGGGGCCTGGCCTGGATGCCTCGGAAGTCGCCCGCTGCGACCGGGCCGTGATGATCCCCATGGCCTCGGGCGTGGACAGCCTCAACGTGGCAGCGGCCGGGGCCATTCTGATGTTCCGGATGGTGGGAGACCATTGCCAGTGGCTCTGATGCGCAAGAAGGGAAGAGATAGCTGCGTATCGCCTATCTGATGAAAACCGGAGGCCTCGGATCGTCCCAAACCCATGGGTGCGCACCAGGGTTTCTGTCGCCCGCTCATCTTGGGGGAATGGCACGCTTGGAACTCTTGTCGGTCCCAAGAACGGAATTCTGGGTGCATCCATGGTGGAAGGAACCAAGTGGGGATCCAGGCCCGCTTGAAGGGACCATCGAAGCTCTCGATCGACTGATACCCTGCTTTCTTAAAAAATGAATCAATTGTAATGACGTATAATACGAAAAATTTATAAATTAAACAATATAAATAATAGTGATCAAAAAAATATAAATATTTATTAATTATAATTAGAAAAAAAAGATAATTTGTTAGCAAATATTAACCATTTTCCTCATTGAACTCGAACTTGATGCTCACCAGACTGTCCTCAAGGATGAGGGAAGGCCTTTTCGGATTCTTCCCTTATCTCATCTCAAACCGATAGAACAAAACGTGTATTTACCCGGGTATATACGGATTGTTTTATCAGTATATAAACGCTCAAAATCAAACTTGATTTTGAGGCAGCCTCAATTGCTTAAAAACAAGGACTGATGGTCCTATTGTTTTGGCACACCCAGGGAGGATGCATGGGCAAAAGCCAAGTCATTGCCATGGCGATGGGCATTCCTATGGCCCTATTCGCCAATGGCAACTCGGCCTCCACCACAGCCAGTGCCGGAGTCCGCATTGTGGCTCCAGTGAAGATCAGCGCCATTCAGAATTTGAACTTCGGGTCCATCGTCGTGGAGGACATCAGGAAAGCCTCCACTCTCACGATGGCGTTCAACGGCCTTCTGCCGGGCGCCAGTGGCAACCTGACGGGAGATCTGGCCACCACAAAACTGACCCATTACGGCAACTGCACACCCTATTCAAAGAGCCCTGCCCATTCACCAGCCTTGTTCCACTTTCAGAAGGATGCATGGGTCGCCTCGAACAGCAACCTTGGCGGTACGGGCCTCTTTGATACCGATGTCACGGTGACCTGGGACCACCTCATCACCCTCTCTGGTGGCTATGGAGCTCCCGTCTCACTGCAGGTGGCCTCAGACCTGCCTGCCGACCCTTTCCTGCCGGCAGGAGCCGTGCCCGGCGTGATCTACAGGCGCTTCCAACTTGCGGGAACCCTGACCATCCCAGCCGAGTCCCTCGGGACCAAAACGGGAATTATCAACGTCAGTGTTTCCTATAACTAGTGACTCGTCACCCGACCTGGGTCATGCCAGATCGGTGCACATTTCCTACCCTCCGGCAACCTTCTCTCGGGTGCCGGCCCCCCCCCACATGTCCAGGCTGGATGGTCAGGAGCCATTCCGCCCAGGGCAGTCCCTTCAGGAGTTCTCATGCGTACGTTCATCGCCCTTGCTCTTGTCGCTGGAGCCTCCAGCTTCGCCTTTGCCGATGGCAACTCGGCCTCCACCACCGCCACAGCCAGTGTCCGCATTGTGGCCCCCATCAAGATCCTCTCGAACCAGAACCTGGACTTCGGAAACATCGTGGTGGACGACGTCAACCAGGCTGCCCAGGTGACCATGACTACCAGCACTTCCGATGGGATGCTCTATTCTTCTGCCACCTTGGGTGGCTGGGACAAGTGCGCACCCTACAAAAAGGCCGGTACAGTCAAGGCGGCCAGCTTCCACTATTCCTATGACCTGGGCGTCGCCATCAACGAAATCGGCATCACCATCGACCCCACCGTGACACTCACGGGCGGTTTCGGCCCGGATGTGACCCTGACCACCAACAACGACCTGCCGGCCGATGCCTGCTTCCTGGCCGACCTGGGCAACACTGCGGGTACTCAGCAGAAGCACTTTGGTGTGGGCGGCACGCTTGACATTCCCGCCAAGGCCCTCGGTGTCAAAACCGGAACCATCCATGTGATGGTCGCCTATCTGTAGCGTCTGAAGAAGGCTCACCCATGGGGCCGCGCATGGCCGGCGCGGCCCCTGTTTACGTCCAACCTCGAACGACAGGACCTCTCCCATGCGTGTGCCCCTCCTCTTCGCACTGCTCACTGGAATCCTTTTGTTTACCGGGCTCCCTGCCCAGGCCCAGGCCAATCCAGGGGATGGGCCACCCATGTCACCGGACCAGGCATCGGGTGGGGTCGTGATCATGCCTTCGCGTGTGGTTCTGGAAGGTCGGGATCGTGCCGCTGAGGTGATGTTGAAAAACGGTGGCGCGACGCCGGCGTCCTTCCGCGTGAGCCTCAAAGAGATGGAGATGCTCCCGAACGGGAGACTGCAGGACAGGGCCAAGAAGACCGGAGAGATCACGGCGGCGGACCTGGTTCGATTTTCGCCAAGGCAGGTCAACCTGGCCCCCGGAGAGAGTCAGATCGTTCGTTTCCAACTGCGAAAACCCGAGAATCTTCCCCCAGGGGAATACCGCTCCCATGCGTTGTTCCAGGGCATCCCCCCGGCTCCTTCGGCCCACCCCATCTCCGAGGATGCGGACCGGCGCCTCTCCTTCAGCATCACCCAGGTCATGGGCATTTCCATTCCAGTCATTGTTCGGCATGGGGAAACCCGCGCCTCCCTCAAGCTGACGGGCTTGCGCTATTGGCAACCCGACGTGCCCGGGACGGCCCCAGTCATCAGTTTGTTCATTGATCGCACCGGCAACCGGAGCGTGGTTGGAGAGATGCGGGCCACGGTCGAATCCGGGGGACAACTCGCCAAGGGAACCCTGCTGTTCGAGCTCAAGGGCACTGGAATCTATACCAACGTCGACCGACGCGAAGTGCACCTCCCGATGTACCAGGCAAAGGACGGCAAATTGAAAGGGACTCGCGTCAAGGTCACCTTCACGGCGACCGACGGCAAAATGGCCCCGGTGGTGGCCTACCTCGACCTTGTTCCTTGAAGCTCGGCCCGCATGGTGTCCCTTCAAGCGATGCTAGCCCTAGGTCTCCTGGCGCAGCCCCTTGTGATCTGCCAGGAAGTCGGGCGTCCCGAACTGGATGAAAGGGACGCACTCTATCTGCTCCCCACTCTCGAAGGCACGCCGCTGGGAGACGGGATCCAGGCCTTTCCCACCTCGGCTTCGGTTCTGGTTCCCTTGGGGGAGATCTGTCGATTGCTTGCCTTCGGCATCGAGGTCAATGCGCCCCAGGGGCGGGCGCGTGGATTTTTCATTTCGCCCGACCGCACATTCACGCTCGACATGGCCACACGGACGGCTCAGACAGGGACGCAGCGCCTTCCCTTCAAGGAAGGTCAGGTCCGGGTCTGGGGCAACGACCTCTACGTAGAGGCGCCGCTCCTGGAGGCGTGGTTTCCCATGACCGTGAAGGTGGAACTCCGGGATTCTGCGATCTATTTCACGCCCAAGGAACCCTTGCCCATCCAGGTGGCCTGGGATCGGGACCGGCAGAATGCCCGGGCACTGGTGTCGGGGCGGGGGGCAAGTGACCGCCATGCTCCCGTATATCCCTTCCCCTATGCCTTGGCCACCCTCCCTGTGATGGACTTGGCGGTGAATTGGCAGAAGTCTCAACGTGCGCCAGCGGCCCCCCCCTCCGCCTCCTTGGCCCTGGCTGGTGATCTGCTCTGGATGAGCTCCCAGATCTACCTCGCGCGTGATGCACAGGGATCCTTCCGCTCCAGTCGGGCCACGCTATTCCGCGAGGATCCGGACGGAACGCTTCTCGGCCCCCTCCATGCCCGGCGCTTCGCCCTGGGGGACATGCAACAATCCGCAGCTCTAGAGTTGGCAGGTGGGCTACCCCAGGGGCGGGGTGTCTTGTTGGACAACTACCCCACTAGTTTTCGGTCTGCCTTCGCCATGCGTTCCTTCCGTGGGGCGCTTCCGGATGGCTGGACCGTGGAACTCTTCCAGAACAGCGGCCTGGTCGGCTTCCAGCACGCAAGGCCCGATGGCACCTACGAGTTCCCTTCCGTGCCGTTGCGGTTCGGGCTGAACCTCTTCCGCATGGTATTCCACGGCCCTCAGGGGCAGCAGCGGGAGGAAGCCCACCGCATCGACATCGATCAGGACCAACCCGCGCCAGGCGAATTCTTCTACCGCTTCATGGGGGTTCGCCCCACACGCCCCCTCCTTGCGGACGATGCCGCAGTGGCAGATCCCGAAGCGAATCGGACGGCGATGCTCGCCGAAGCTGAGTACGGACTTTCGAAATCCTTTTCGATGAAATCCGGTTTCATGAGGGTGCACATGCCCCTCGGGAGCCGGGACTATGCCGTGGCTGGGGTTCGAACCGTGCTCCCCTTCCTTACCTTGCAATTGTCAGGGGCCACAGACCGGCACCGGGGAGAGGCCGTGGACGCTGCACCAGGGTTGGCGGCTGAGGCTTCTCTTCGCACCGGATTCAACTACTCAAGCCTCCAAGTCAAGCATGCCGAGTTTCGCCGTGGATTTGAGCCGACCACAATGCTGCTTGCAGGCAGGCTCGATGGCCTTGCCCTCCAGAAGGAGGATGCCGCCAGCCTCTTCACCACGATCCCTGCCTGGGGCACACCCTTAAACCTCGGGTACCTCTACCAAGGGCAGGCCTTTGTTGGGGAAGGAAGTCTCAAACGCCATCGCCTTCAATTGACGGCAGCGCTCCAGCGGCTGAGTGTCTCTCAATCCTTCGGCTACACGCGCGACACCACCCGCGGGCAGAACCTCAGGCAGTTCGAAGGCCAATCTCTGGTGGCCACCTACCTTCGGGATTTCAGCCTGCAGGCGAATTTCCAGTACCAGAGATCAGAGGGGCGCTTAAAAATGGGCTCCTGGGCCTTGATAGGCAACCGCCGGGCGGAGGCCGGAATGCTCTATTCCTTTGGCCTGAGGGGATCAAGCGGCTGGCTGAAGGACGCCACGTATTTCGCCAGTGCCTTGCGGCAGACAGGCACCTTCTCGTTCGGAGTGGATCTGGGCTACTCCCGTTCAGGCGGCTATTCGGCTGGAGTCCGGTTCCAGGTGTCGGTCGGCCGGGAGCCCCGCACGGGCCGCTGGCTCTCCGATGCCCAGCCGATGACCGGCATGGGAGCTGTGTCCGCCCAGGCCTTCGCAGACGACAACTACAACGGAACACGGGATCCCGGCGAGCGCGCCCTAGAGCAGGTGCGTTTTCGCATCGCTGAGTCGGAACATCCAGAGTTAAGGCCCGACCCCACGGTCGCCCTCTACACCCAGATCAGTGGTGGACGTGTGGTGGAAGTCGAAGTAGATACCTCCACTCTGGAGGATGCCGCCCAGCAGCCAGCCCTTCCTGCCTTTGGAATCCTTCCCAGGCCCGGGACCTTCTTGAAACTGGACTACCCCATCGTGGTGATGGGCGAAGTGAACGGTACTACGCGGCTCCATCGACAAGGTGAGAACCAAGACATGGCAGGTCTCGAAGTGGAACTCGTCCGAGCAAATGGCGAGCGTGTCAGCAGCCAGCGAAGTGCCTACGATGGCTATTTCGAATTCAGGGAGCTCCTGCCGGGCGACTATCTTCTGCGAGTGACCCCTAGAGACGTTGGTCGTCTGGGGCTCGGGCGGGTGGCGGAACGGCGCATCCACATCGACCGACAGACAAGCCTGTTCGACGGCCAAGACCTAATTGTGGAGTTTGAAAACAAGGCCACTCCGGCCCCGCCTCCACCCGATTCCAAGCCCGAAGGCCCGACGCCGGCACCCTGAATCCAAGCACCACTCATCCTGGAGTTCCACCATGTCTCGACATTCCCCTTTCCTGGTGCTGTGTTGCACGGCCTCGTGGGTGCTCTGGAGTCAAGCCCCGGCAGTCCACGTCATCCAGGACCTGCACTTCGGGGACCTCGTGGTAGACCTACCCGGGGGAGCCGTTGCCCTGACTTCGGAAGGCATCCTGGTGTCCTATGGTGCAGGGGTCCAGACCACCGGCCGCTCGCTAGTCCAAGAGGCCCGCTTCGCGTTGGCAGGTCCCCCAAACACTCGATTCCGCGTCAGCATGATCCCACCGACCCCCATGCTCAGTGATTCGAGCGGGAGCCAGGTTCGCATCGAATCCTTCGTGTGGCCTACCGCCGGGGAAGAAGGCGTATTCGATGCCCAGGGGCAAGCTCTCCTGCGGGTTGGGGCAAGGCTGAACATCCCGGCGGGCATCCCGGCTGGCTCCTACGTCACAAGGCAGGTAAGCCTCCAACTGGCCCTCCTGAATGGGAAATCGGGGCAGCCCGCTACCCAGGAATTTTCTATCACGGCGAGGGTCCGTCCCATCCTCCGCCTAGTCAACTTGGCCGGGCTTGAGTTTGGAGAGTTGATTCCCGGACCAGTGGATGGCCGCTATGTGGTGTTGGCGGAGGGGGGCGGGCGGAGAGAAGGCACGGGAGGACCCACCCAGTTCAAAGGAAATCCGCATCCGGCTGTGTTCCAGCTCAGCGGTGCCACCGGGACCTGGTACAGCCTGGAACTGCCTGGTCGGGTGTGGCTCCAAGGCCCTGGGGCGCCGGTGGAACTGCAGGGGTTCCAATGCAATGTTCCACTCCAGTCCAGCGTTCCCGTCGGTGGGCTCCGCTTCCAGGTGGGGGCGGGGTTGGTTGTTCCTGCCCACCAAGCGCCGGGAGTCTACCGGGGAATTTTTACGGTGTCCGTGAACTACCAGTAAGGTTCAGGCGACGGGAACCTGCGCCACTAGCCACAGACGAACCCGACTCCCCACTCGGTTCGAATGTACTTGGGGTGGGCTGGATCGTCCTCGAGTTTCTCCCTGAGTTTACACACGAAGACATCCAAGGCCTTGGTGCTGCCGTGGTGGTTCTCCCCCCAGACCATGCTCCGGAGTTGATCCCTGGTCTGCACCTTTCCAGGCTGGCCGAGCAGGGCCACCAGCAGCGAGAACTCGCGGGGAGTGAGGTCCACCTCGCGGTCACCCTTCCAAACTTTCATGGTACGGAACTCCAATTTCAGGTCACCCAGGATGATCGTGTCGGAGGCGGGGGCCTGTCTTAGGCAGCGCCTGAGGACAGCCTTGATACTGGCCACCAGGACTTCCGGACTGAAGGGCTTGACCAGGTAATCGTCAGCACCCAGGTTGAGCCCGAAAACCCGGTCCGCATCACTCCCTCGTCCAGTCAGGATGAGAATGGCGACCTCTTCTCCTCGCTCGCGGATTTTTCGGCACAACTCGAACCCATCCATGCCAGGAAGCCCAATGTCAAGGAGGGCTACCCGCGCCGGCTGGCAGTCAAAAAGGGGCAGTGCCTCTTCGGCACTTTCCGCCTCCATCACTTGGAATCCCGCCTTTCGCAAGGTGGTTTTGATGAAGCGCCTGGCATGGGGATCATCCTCCACCACCAGTACGGTGCGATCGGAGGCCAGCGGCCAATTCGTCTGGCCCGAAGTCAATCCTGCGAGCGAATCGGGAAAGAGGAGGGCTTGAGGTTCCAAGGCTGGCTTAGGAAAGTGCGGAATCATCGTCCACCCGGAGGATGCTCCGGACCAAATTGGGACCGGGTACCACAAGTGAGGATCCTATCATTTTTGTCCGGGGCATGGAGCAATTGTTCAATGTTTTTTCAAATCAACATTATTTGGATACAAGGGTATTTCGAATGATAAACGGATGACATGGTGAATCGAACTCAGGAGAAGGGCGCTCCTGACTTCGGCCCAAAGCTGATCCATCCCAGCCAAGGTCATGGGATCGAACAGGACGCCGTATCCACCAGCCGGACCAACTCCTCCACCACCTCCCGGCGGGTGGAATCCTGTTCATAGTGGGCGGCGACTTTGCGGCGGGCGGCCGCGACATCGCCGCAGGCCTTGCCCCGGGCGATCAGCTCCCGGCAGGCGTCCGGCATGGGCCCCCAGCTGCCGCACTCGACGAAGGCATCGCTCAGGAAAATGAACTTGGGGATGGCCTCGCCGCCGTTCGTCAGGAACCGGACGAACACCTCGGGATGCTGCTCGCGGCTGATGTATCGCACTTTCAGGCGGGTGGCAGCTTCCGCCATGCGCTGCAGCACGGGGACATGGCGGACCACATCGCCGCACCAGTCCTCCGCGATGGCGACCACATGCACGGACCGGGGCAGGGCCGCCAGGTGCGCGGCCACCTGGGGTTCCAGGTCAAGGGCGTGGGCCTAAGCCTCCAGTTTCTCCCGCTGTTCGTCCGCTTCGGCAGCGGCGAGCCAATCGGCGTAGGTCGCTCCGGAGGCGAAGATGGCCTTCCAATCAAGTACTGGCAGGGTGGCAGGGCGGGGCATGGAACCTCCTGAAGGTCAGGATTGGATGCTCGAAGGGGGCAAAGCGCGCAACCGGGGCAACAGTAGACCGGTCCTGGCCTTGTACTCGGCCCACCCCGGATGCCGCGACAACCGCTCCTCCATCACCAGCATGCCAGGCAGGAACAGGCCGCCCCACACCCAGCCGAGCACCAGCCAAGGCGCCCAGTGGCGTGCCAGCAGGGCGTAGGCGGCGTAGAGCAGCATCTCCCCGAGGTAGTTGGGATGCCGCACGCGGGCAAAGAGGCCCGTGGTGATGAGGCCGGGCCGCTGGCTCAGCAGGGCGTGCTTCTGGGCATCGGCACTCATCATCAGGGCGAGGCCGAGCGTGTGGATGGTGACCGCAGCGCCGATCAACCAGGCGGCGGGTTCGGGCCTTGGTCCCAGCAGGGGGGTGACCACCAGCACCGGTGCGAGCCAGTAGGGGCCGAGCACCGCGGCGAAGGCGACCAGGCCACCGCCCCAGGTCACCCGGACCTTCCAGCGCAGGTCCGGAAAGGCGGCGTGCTTGACCAGCCAGCAGAGGCCATAGGTGCCGTGGAGGGCCAGGTAGGTCCAGGCGGCCAGCCCCCAATTGCGATAGGCCGTCATGAGGCCCAGCACGAACAGGCAGGTACCCCCCTTCTGCAGGTTGATCAGGGTGGACAGCCGCCAGGGGCGGGGACCCCCGAAGGCGTCCTCGCTCAGGCGGGTGCCGAGGCGGTGGAGGGACCGGGCCCAGGCCGGAGCGCGATCAGGAAGGGCGGAATCGGTCACGGCGTGGCATCTCCTAAGGGTGCGGGGGGGCCTTGCTCATGCCCGATCGCAGGCGAGCCCGGTACACGGCCACTGGATCGCCAGGCTGGTGTTCGGTGATGGTGACGAATTCGAAATCCAGCGCCTCCAGCAGACGGATCGAGGCCAGGTTGCCCGGGGTCACAATGGCCAGCAATCCCGGCAGGCCGAGGCCATCGCGCCCCCAGGCCACGCAGGCTTCGGCGGCCTCCCGCGCATAGCCCAGGCCCCAGAACTCAGGCACAAAGGCATAGCCCAGGTCCACCTCGGGCAGGCTGTCGCGTTTGATCAGGCCACACATGCCCATGGGATTGCCCGTTTCCCGATGTTCCACCAGGCAGAGTCCATGCCCATGGGTTAGGTAGCTGGCCAGGGGGCCGCTCCGGAGGTAATCCTCGGCTTGGGCAAGGGTGCGCACCCCCTTGTCTGCGATGAACTCGATAAAGGAGGGTTCGTTGAGCAGCCTGAGGATGAACGGTGCATCTTCCACCCGGAAGGGGCGGATCACCAGGCGCTCCGTGAGCAGGGGGTCCATGTGTCCAGAATCGGGGAAACCAGGCCCGGCGCCAATCCCCCACGAACCTCGAAGTGCGTCCTGTCCCTTTACTTCGGGTGTGCCTACAGTGGAAGACCTGTCATCCACGGAGCCTCCATGCCCATCGCCAAAGCCTATGCCGCCGTTTCCGCCACATCCGCCCTGGCACCCTACCAGTTCGAGCGGAGGTCCGTGGGGCCCCACGATGTCCAGATCGAGATCGCCTACTGCGGCATCTGCCATTCGGACCTGCATCAGGTCCGCAACGAGTGGGGCAACAGCACCTATCCCATGGTTCCCGGCCACGAGATCGTGGGGAAGGTGACCGGGGTGGGCGCCCATGTGAAGGGCTTCAAGGTGGGCGACCTGGCCGGGGTGGGCTGCCTGGTGGACAGCTGCCGCACCTGTCCCAGCTGCCAGCGCCAGCTTGAGCAGTTCTGCGAGAAGGGCGCCGCCTTCAGCTACAACAGCACCGAGATGGATCGGAAGACACCCACCCAGGGCGGCTACTCCTCCAGCATCGTCACCGATGAGGCCTTCTGCCTGAAGATCAGCCCCAAGCTGGATCTGGCCGCCGCGGCGCCGCTGCTGTGCGCCGGCATCACCACTTACTCGCCCCTGCGGCACTGGAAGACCAAGCAGGGTGACAAGGTGGGCGTGGTGGGCCTGGGGGGCCTGGGCCACATGGCCGTGAAGCTCGCCGCCGCCATGGGGGCAGAGGTGACCATGCTGAGCACTTCCAAGTCGAAGGAGGGGGATGCCCGCAAGCTGGGGGCCCACCACTTCGGGCTGACGTCGGATCCCGAGACCTTCAAGCGGCTCGCAGGCCGGTTCGACCTGATCATCGACACCATCAGCGCGCCCCACGACTACAACCAGTACCTCGGCCTGCTCCGGGTCGAAGGGGCCATGGTGCTGCTGGGGGTGCCGCCCGAACCCACGCCGGTGTCCGCCTTCCCCCTCATCATGGGGCGGCGCAGCCTCAGCGGTTCACTGATCGGCGGCATCGCGGAGACCCAGGAGATGCTGGACTTCTGCGCCGAACACGGCATCGTCTCCGAGATCGAGCTCATCCCCGTGCAGCAGGTGAACGAAGCCTACGAGCGGATGCTGAAGAACGACGTGCGCTACCGCTTCGTGCTGGACATGAAGACCCTCTAGGGTCCGGCCGGGGAAAGCGCCATCGGTCTGTCCCGCAGCCTACACCGTGGGCAGGGGCAGGCCGTGCTGGCGCAGGAAGGTGAGCTTGTCCCAGTAGCCGCGCTGGAGGACGATGCGCCCCTCCAGGACGTGGAAGAATCCGCAGCCACGCAGGCCCAGGGGATCGCGCCACTCGAGGATGGCCCATTCGCCGGTCTCGAAAAGGTTCTCCACGAGGCACACCATCTCGGCGGTGGCGAAGCCTGCCGCGAACATCGTGCGGATGG
Source organism: uncultured Acidobacteriota bacterium (assembly GCA_963740385.1). Lineage (GTDB taxonomy): Bacteria > Acidobacteriota > Holophagae > Holophagales > Holophagaceae > Geothrix. The sequence goes on along the minus strand of CAVUDX010000002.1, from coordinate 188,716 downwards.
CGTCGCGTCCAACGACGGGCGCCTCGGCCACCTGGTGGTTGATGGCGTCCGGCGCATACAGGGCGGCGAGGGCGTCCACATCCTGGCGGTTGAAGGCGTCCACCCAGGTGGCCACAAGTTCCGATGGGGTGGCGACCATGAGGGTCTCCTGAATCAGCGGGGCCGACCCGCCTTGGACAGCCGCAGCACCCAGGCCAGGAGGGAGGCGAGGCTCTTCCGGCGGCGTTGGGCCTGTCGCCGTTCCACGGCAACCGGTACGTTCTGTTTGCGGCGCTCTGCCTGCCGCTTGTCCTCCCGGTGGATGGCGTGGAGGACGAGGGCGAAGAAGACCACGACGACCAGAAGGATGTAACTGCTGATGCTCATGAGTTGCCCTCGGGTTCGGAGCGATTACCGAGGTCGAGCGGATGTGGCGGCGCTGCGCGCATCAGCCCCAGACCTTTCTGCCCGCGACCCAGGTACCCAGCATGCGACCTGGAAGGCTCCAGCCCTTGAAGGGGGTGTTGAAGGACTTGGACTGGATGAAGGCCCGGTCCACCTGCACCTTGGCATGGGGATCGAAGAGGACGAAGTCGGCGGGCCCCCCCGGCGCGAGGCTGCCGTGGCCCTGGCGGTCGAGGTGGAAGACCCGGGCGGGCTCCCAGGACAGCAGGCTGATGGCCTTGGCGAGGCTGATGACCTGGCGGTTCACCAGCAGCTCCAGGGTGAGGGGCAGGGCGGTCTCCAGGCCGATGACCCCGAAGGCGGCAATGGGCAGTTCCACTTCCTTGTCGTCCCAGCCGTGGGGGGCGTGGTCGGTGGCGATGGCATCGACGGTGCCGTCGGCCAGCGCCTGCAGTACCGCCTGGATGTCGGCCTCGGTACGGAGGGGCGGGTTCATCTTGTAGTCGCTGTCGAACTTCATCAGCTCCTTGTCCGACAGGGCGAAGTGGTGGGGCGTCACTTCGCAGGTGACGTTCAGGCCGCGGGCTTTGGCCTCACGCACCATGCGCAGCGACCCCTTGGTGCTCAGGTGGGCCAGGTGGAGGTGGCCGCCCGTGTGCTCGGCGAGCACGATGTCACGGGCCACCATGGCCTCTTCGGCAGCGGCGGGAATGCCCAGGCAGCCCAGGGAGGCACTGACCGCTCCCTCGTGCATGTAGCCCTTCCCGGCGAGGTCCCGGTCCTCTTCGTGGGCCACCACAGGCACTTCGAGCCAGCGCGTGTATTCCAGAGCCCGGCGCATGAGGGAGGCATTGGAGATGGGCAGGCCGTCATCGGAAAAGGCCACACAGCCTGCGGCCTTGAGGGTGCCCATGTCGGCCAGTTCCTCGCCCTTCATCTCCCGGCTCACGGTGCCGATGGGGAAGTAGCGGCAGAGATCGGCCTTGGCCGCCCGCGCCAGCATCAGTTCCGTGATGGCCACGCTGTCGTTCACGGGCTTGGTGTTCGCCATGGCGCACACGGAGGTGAACCCTCCCGCTACCGCGGCCCGGCTGCCGCTCTCGATGCTCTCCTTCCGGGTCTGCCCCGGCTCGCGAAAGTGCACATGGAGGTCCACGAACCCCGGCGCAAGCACCACCCCGCCGCCATCGAGCACCTCGGCCCCCACAGCCAGCGGATCCCGCTCGGCCTCGGGACCAATGGCCGCCACCGCCCCTTCGATGACCAGCAGGGCACCCGGTCCGTCCAGCTTCTGCGCCGGGTCGACCAGGTGGACGTTCTTCACGAGGAGAGACATGAGAGGCTCCGGAGCATTTCAGACCAAGAAAAGCAAACCACCAAGACACCAAGACACCAAGTTTCTTTGTGTCTCGCGTTTCGCTGCAGGCGATGCCGAGACGAACTGCCAAGCAACTTTTTGTTTCCCTTTTGGTGCCTTGACGCCTTGGTGGTGAATCCTTTTTATCTACTCCATGCGGTAGTTCGGGGCTTCCTTGGTGATCATGACGTCATGGGCGTGGCTTTCGCGGAGGCCGGCGCCGCTGATTTCCACGAAGGTGGCCTTCTGATGGAAGTCGGGGATGCTCTGGCCGCCACTGAGGCCCATGCCCGCCCGCAGGCCACCCATGAGCTGGGTGACCAGGTCGCCCATCTTGCCCTTGTAGGGGACTTGGCCCTCGATGCCCTCCGGCACCAGCTTGGTGTCCTCCTTGCCTTCCTGGAAGTAGCGGTCCTTGCTGCCCTGCTTCATGGCGCCCAGGCTGCCCATGCCCCGGTAGGCCTTGAAGGTGCGGCCGCCATAGAAGATGGTTTCACCCGGCGCTTCGTCCGTGCCGGCGAAGAGGCTGCCGATCATCACGGCGTTGGCACCGGCGGCGATGGCCTTGGCCACATCGCCGCTGAACTTGATGCCGCCATCGGCGATGCAGGGCACACCAGCCTCGCGGCAGGCGCGGCTGGCCTCGGCGACCGCCGTGATCTGGGGCATGCCCGCGCCGGTGACGATGCGGGTGGTGCAGATGGAGCCGGGCCCGATGCCGACCTTGACGGCGTCGGCCCCAGCGGTGCAGAGGGCCTTGGCGCCCAAATAGGTGGCCACATTGCCCGCGATGACGGGCACGTGGGGATGAGCCCCCTTGAGGGCTCGCACGGCCTCCACCACGCCCTGGCTGTGCCCATGGGAGCTGTCGAGGCAGAGCACGTCCACCTTGGCATCCACCAGGGCGCTCGCCCGGGCCAGCAGGTCCTTGCCTACGCCCACGGCGGCCCCGACGCGCAGCCGGCCAAACCCGTCTTTGCAGGCATTGGGGTACTCGATGGACTTCTCGATGTCCTTGACGGTGATGAGGCCCTTGAGTTGGCCCTGGCCATCCACCACCAGCAGCTTCTCGATGCGGTGCTTCTGCAGGATGGCCCGCGCCTCCTGCAGGGTGGTGCCCACGGGCACGGTGATGAGGTTGTCCTTGGTCATGGCTTCGCGGACGGGGATGTCCCAGCGGGTCTCGAAGCGCAGGTCGCGGTTGGTAAGGATGCCCACCAGGCGGTGGCCCTCCACCACAGGCACCCCGCTGATGCGGAACTTGGCCATGAGGGCCTCGGCGTCGCGGATGGGGGCGTCGGGCTCGATGGTGATGGGATCGGTGATCATGCCGGATTCACTGCGCTTGACCTTGTCCACTTCCTCGGCCTGCCGTTCGGGACTGAGGTTCTTGTGCACGATGCCGATGCCCCCCAGCTGGGCCAGGGCGATGGCCATGCGGCTTTCCGTCACCGTGTCCATGGCGGCGGACACCAGGGGGATGCGCAGGGAGATGTCGCGGGTCAGCTGGGTGCCGAGATCCACCTGGTTCGGATGGACTTCCGAGTAGCCGGGCACCAGCAGGACATCGTCGAAGGTGAGGGCGCGCAGGAGGGGCAAGGTCAGCATGGGGATACCTTTGGGGGGACCCGCATCCTGCGGGACCTTGCAACCCATGGTCTCACGGGGCGGGCGCAGGTTCCAGCGGGGCCTCGCAGCGCAGACCATCGGCCCACCCACCGGTCCAGGGACGCCACTCGGCGCAGGTGGTCTGCCGTCGCGCACAGCGGGAGCCGAAGGGACAGCCCGGGCCGCGTGCCTCCGGGGCCTCCAGATACCCTGCCTCCGGGCTCGGAATGCGCCTTGCGGCATCCAGTAGCCGGACCGTGTAGGGATGGCCGGGGTGGGAGAGGAGGCGAGTCACCGGTCCGGCTTCCACAGGGTCGCCACCATACAGCACCAGCATGCGGTCACAGACCGCCGAGGCCACTGCGAGGTCGTGGGTGATCCAAAGTGTGCCCAGGCCCCGCGTCTGCTGCAGGTCCTGCAGCAGGTCCAGGAACCCCCTCTGGGCCAAGGGATCCAGGGCGGTGGTGGGCTCGTCGAGCACCAGCAGCTCTGGGTCGCAGGAAAGGGCCATGGCCAGACACAGGCGCTGCCGCTGCCCCCCGCTGAGCTGGTGGGGAAAGCGCCCGAGGAAGGAGGTATCTGAAGGCAGGTCGAGCCGCTTCAGCAGGGGCCTTAGCCTAGCCAGCGTCGCCCGGACCTGTTCGCGGCGGTGGATCCCCGGGAGGAGGGCCAGGTGTTCCTCCAGGGTGAGCAGGGGGTTCAGCGCCCGTCTCGGTTCCTGGGGCACCCAGGCCAGCCGGGGCCCGCGGATGGCGTCACGACCCGGGCTGGGCAGGTCCATGCGCGTGCCAAAGGCCGTGATCCTTCCCTTCACCTGGCGGACCCCGACTGGTAGCACTCCGAACAAGGCCTGGGCCAGCAGGCTCTTGCCGGAGCCACTCTCGCCCACGAGGGCCACCCGCTCGCCGGCGGACAGCGAGAGGCTCAGGGGTCCCAGCAGACGGACCCCGTCCGGGCGCTGCAGGACAAGCTCTTCGACGGTAAGGGACATGGTCCCAGGTTGGCAGGGAAGTCGAGTGATCAAATACACTTCCAACCAGAGTCCGAATAGGCCTTGACGCCTCCCGGGCTGGTCCTAACCTTGGTCCACCCGATCACCCCGCGGGACTTGAACCAGTCCCGCCATGGCTATGGAGGATTCATGGATTTCCTGCGCCCAGAGCTTCAGGAGCGCTTGATGAAGGAGCATTTCGAATTCCGAAAGCTCATGGAAGAACACAAGTCCGCGGACTCGCGGCTTGGCGACCTGCAGAAGAAACCGAGCCTCAGCGCCAAGGAGTCCCTGGAGGAAGTGGAGCTCAAGAAGATCAAGCTGCGGGCCAAGGAACGCATCTACCACATCGTGCAGGAGGTCTGCAGACACGCCGAACAGTAGGCCGCCGCACCCACAGGAGAAGCCCCGGGAATTGGCCCGGGGCTTCTTGTTTTTGGAGAATGCCTCGTGGAGCATCGCGGCTCAAGGGGCCACCGTTGAACGACGATATGAGACGATCACGCAAATGTCATGGCAGATCCGAGAAAGGGGCTTCCCTTGGTTGAGCGAATAGTGGACCGGAGGCGGCATGGATTCTTCCGGATCCTTTACATCCCGCTGAGCGTGTTCATCGAGCGGTTCATCCTGCGGCGCAAACCCACGCGGCCTCCATCGAAACGTGCCCCAGGACCTGATGGCTCCACGGAACCGGATGCCGCCAAGCTTGCCTCCCAGTCCTGGAAATCAGGCGTCGCCAGCATCGATGAACAGCAGGGGGCGCTCTTCAACGCGCTGCGAACCCTGCAGGCCGCCATCAAGGCCGGGGCGGGGGCCGAGGGCATCACCAACGTCATGCGCTTCCTTGAGCGATACACCGACGAGTACTTCACCTTGGAGGAATCCTACCTGGAGCACATCCACTTCACCGGGGCTGCGGACCACAAAGAGCTTCACCGAGGCTTCCGCGAGAAGGTCCACCCACTCAAACAGCGATTCGATGCAGGCGATGCCAGCGTAGGCCTGGAGCTGGTCAACCTGCTCCACGGCTGGCTGAAAGAACACGTCCGGGGCGAGGACGCGGCCTGGGTGGCCTTCGCCAAGGCCCGACCGCGCCGCACAGAACCGAAGAAGGCCGATGGAGGCCCTTGAACTCTCCGAGAACTGTCGCGCCTGGGCGGAATCACGCTGGTAGGAACCTGGGGCGGTAGGGTTCACCTACCCAATAAACCAACTCCAGCAGCTCCTCCACATCCCACAGCAGCACCTCGGCCCGGGCGCCGGCATGCAGGTGGCCCAGGTCGGTATGGCGCAGGCTCCGGGCGGCGTGGAGGGTCATGGCGGTGAAAGCCTCCTCGAAGGTCATGCGGAGCTGGAGGCAGCCCAGGCGCAGGATGGTGAGGGGATCCACGCAGGGGCAGGAGCCCGGGTTGAAGTCCGTGGCGAGGGCCACCCGGCAGCCCGCTTCGATCATCTTCCTGGCCGGGGCCCAGTCGCGCATGCCGAGGAACAGCGTGGTGCCCGGTAGCAGCACGGGTATGACCTCGGCCGCCGCCATGGCCTGCATGCCGGCCTCGCTGCAGAACATGAGGTGGTCGGCGCTGGCGGCTCCCAGGCTGGCGGCCAGCTCGGCGCCGCCCGTCCAGGTGAGCTCGTCGGCGTGCACCCGGGGCATCAGCCCAAGGCGCCTACCTGCTTCGAAGATCTGGCGCCCCTGGTCGGCGCTGAAGACGCCGGTCTCCACGAAGACATCGCAGAAGCGAGCTACGCCGGGATGGCGCCGCACCAGCTCCGGTAGCCAGTCCTCAGCCACGGCCCGGGCGTTGGCCTCCGCGTCACCGCCGAATTCCGGCGCCAGGTCGTGGGCGGGCAACAGGGTGACATCCAGGCTCCAGCCCCGCCGTTTCAGCTCGGCATAGGCCGCCGTCAGGCGGGACTCCGCTTCCAGTTCGAGGCCATACCCGGTCTTGCACTCCAGGTGCACAACGCCGCGCTGGCGGAAGGCCTTCAGGCGGGCTTCGCCGTCGGCCACCAGTTCCTCGACGGAGGCGGCCCGGGTGGCCCGCATGGTTTCCCGGATGCCGCCCCCTTCCGAGGCGATCTGCTGGTAGCTGACGCCGTGCAGACGCCGGTTGAACTCGCCCGAGCGGTTGCCCCCGAAGAGCAGGTGGGTGTGGGGATCCACAAAGCCGGGCGTCGCCCAGGCGCCGCCGCCATCCACCCTGGGCGCGTCCGCCCAGGCTGCGGGCAGGTCCGCGCTGCGCCCCAGCCAGGTGACCTTGCCCCCTTCCAGGGCCAGCGCCGCATTGGGGATGCGGTCCACCGCCCAGGCCCGGGCGGGATCCGGGGTCAGCACCCCCTGCAGGTTCACGAGCACGCGGCGATCCGTCATGGCTCCAGTCTGCCAGGGAGCCGCAAGAAAAATTCAGGTGGCGGTCCCTTGCGTCGCCTGCCCTGCTTGGTAGCATCGCCTCACACCGGAGGGTCCAGTGCGGGGCAGGGGGATTCGGATGCGATGGATCGCATGGGCATCGTCCGTGCTTGGCTGGAGCCTGCTGGCCCTGCCGCTGGTGGCGCAGGGATACGCGCAGGTGCCGGCCTGGGCCAGCGAACGCGTTCGGAAATGGTCGGTGTCGCATTACGATTCGCGGGGCCAGGCCCAATGGACCGGGAAACAGTGGGATCAGTCCCCGGAGGGCGATCAGCGGGCCGAAGCCCTCATCCGGCTGCGCAGCGAGGAGGACCGGCGGGCCGCGCTGTGGGCGCTGTCCGCTTGGCCCACGGCCTCCTGGGCTGACGAGGCCCTGAAGCTGCGCGATCCGGAAGCAGCGCTGTTCCTCTACCAGCGCGGCTACCGCCAGTCCGGCCCGGATCCGCTGGCCTACCTCGGCGCCCCGGAGCGGGTGGATCGTCCCTGGACCCACGGCCTCGGCCTCCACCTCGACAAGGCCGGCTGGCGCTTCCAATGGCTGCCCAGCCCGGCGCTGTTCACACAAACTGGAACTGCCGCGCTGCCCAAGGGAATGGAGCAGGCGGCCCAACCGGGCCTCCTGATCCACCTGAAGCAGCTGCGTCCGGGCCTGGAGAAGCTCGTCGCCCTGGCTGGCGGAGGTGGCTCGGCCACTCAGGGCCAGGGCACCGGAGTCATTCCCGCCCTGGCCCAGGGCAGCCGTGCCGGGTTCCTGGTGCGGCACCTCGACCCCTGGCTGAAGCAGGCCTCCCCGGCCCTGGAGCCCCTGGCGAACCGCGAAGCCTGGGTGCTGCACTACGGCACCGACCGCCCAGGCAGCCGCGCCCTGCAGGGCACCCTGGTGTTCATTCCCGGTGACCTGCCGGCCCGTACCCAGCTGGTGATGGCCATCTTGAAGTTGAACCCCCTGAGTGCGGGCGCCCGCGCCCGGGTGGTGACCTGGAAGGGGCCGGGTGCTGCCACGGAAGTGCAGCAGCTGCGTGGTTCCGGCGGCGTGTTCCACCTGATCCAGAGAACCGAGGGGACCTGGATCAGCGACCGGGAGGCGCCCCTGCGGGCCCTGCTCTTCCCCGGCCCCGAGCCAACCCTGGGGGAGCGCCAGGAGTGGCTGCGGGTGGCCCTGGCGGCCATGGCGCCGGATACGGAGCTCTCCTTTTGGATGGCGCCCCGCGTGGGCGCCGACGCGGCCTTCGAAATCCAGGCCCTGCGCCGACGGCTGCTGGGCTCGCAGCAGCAAACCTGGCCCAATCCCTTCGTGGCCAAGGCGGCCCCCCGCACCGGCGCCGTCACGCTCTCCCTGGGCGCTGGGCCCACCGAGAAGCTCGTGGAGGCGATCCTACGTGTGGATGATGCCAGCGAGTTTCGGCTGCCCCGGATGCCCGACTTCGCCAATGGCGGGTCGTCCCTGAGTCCCGCCCAGCTGAAGGGCTACCAGGACGCCCTGGCCCAGGCCCAGGAGCGCCAGCGCCAGCGCACCCTGCTGCGCCAGGATGCCGATGCCGTGAAGGCCTGCCTGGACCTCCGGGGTGCGGCCCTGGTCTGGAACGGCTGGGTGAGCGCCCCACCCCAGACGCCGGGGGAGAAGGCTTCCCTCCTGGAGCTGGCCAAGCTCCGGCGCGAGGACCCCTGGCAGGCCATGCAGGCCCAGCGGGACGGCAAGGTCCTCGCCTTCGGGGGCTTCGGCGAGCCGGGAATGACCCCCAGCCTGGCCCTGGCCCTGCCGGTCCAGGCCGCGAAGAAAGTCCACCTGGAGAACCTGCTGAAGAAGCTCCTGCCCCGGCTCTTCAAGGGGCAGAATCAGAAGCAGGCCTTCGGTGCCGCCGATCTGCACCGCATCCTCACCGCCCAGGCCTTCCGGCCCGCCTGGACCCTGGTGGCCGACACCCTGGTGCTGGGCACGGATGAGGCCGCCGTGAAGGCCATGTCCGCCGGGTTGCAGGGGCAGGCGCCCACGCTGGCGGACAGCCCATCCACTGCCTGGGCGCGCATGGAACTTGATGGCCCGAAGGCCTCCAGGGAACTGGAGAACCTGCTGCTGGCCTTTCTGCGCAGCCGCACCAACAGCGGCTGGTGGATCGGCGACACCACCACCGAGGATGAGGCCGCCGCGGAGCTGGCCTTCAGCCTCGGGCCCTTCCTGGGGGCCGTGCGGGCCCTCGGTCCGGTGCGGATCGACTGGAACTGGACGGCCGGCGGCCTCGAGGGCCGGCCCCGATGACAAGGCTTCGGATCCTGGGGGTGGGTCTGGCCCTGGCTGCCGGGGCCTTCCTGGCCCTGGCTCCCATCCGGCATGGAGTCCGCGTGGAAGCCGATCCGGCGAACCCCGTCCAGCGCATCCGCGTCGAGAGCCGCAGCTTGCTGGGCCTGGCCCGTCCCGGCTGGAACCTGGCGCTGACGGGCGCCCCCGTCTGGTCGGATGGCCAGGGGAGCTTTTTCCTCATGGGGGCCGAGCACCCTGTGAACCTCACCGTGACCGCCTGGCCGGGGTTCCGCCACTCGCTCCGAATCACCTCCACCTCGGGCCTCACCCCCGAAGACCTGCGGGAGGAGGGGGATCGCGAGGCCTTCAGCACCTGGTTCGTGGCCCTCCTGGAGCAGCAGCTCGACGGCCCGAGTCCCGCCTGGGAACCCGCCCAGCGCGACTGCGCGGGGCTGTTGCGCTTCGCCTTCCGGGAAGCCCTCGCCGTCCACACCACCGCCTGGCGGGAACGCGTCGGCTACTCGGCCGGTCCCCCGGCCCAGGATCCATCGCCCAGTTTCGGTCACGGCTGGCGGGCGGGGTTCCCCACGCCCGAAGGCCCCCAGCCCTTCGCGCGCGGCCTCTACCTGCGGCGGCTGGCCTGCGTGCCGGTGGGCCGGGACCTGCAGGCCGCGCGTCCGGGTGACCTCCTCTTTTTCGCCCGGGGCGGCGCCCATGCCCAGCCCGACCATGCCATGGCCTTCGTCCGTCCCGATGTCGATGGCACCCCCATGCTGCTCTACCACACGGGCCCCGAAGGCAGCGGTGCCACCCGCGCTCCGGGCGAGGTCCGTCGCGTCCGCCTGGACGACCTGCTGCACCACCCGGATCCCGACTTCCGTCCCCTGTCCGAGAACCCCGCTTTCCTGGGCCTGTACCGCTGGCAGCTGCTGGCAAGCGGGTCCAGCATCCCCTATTTCCCCAGGTCCTGACATGCGCTGGTTCCGACCCTTCCTGACCATCCTGCTGCCCGCCCTGCTGCTGCTGCCCACCCTCGGCACCGCGCAGAAACGCGCTGCCGAAGCCCCCTGGCGGGAAGGGGGCTGGACCGGCGCCTTCGCCACGCTCAGGCCCACCCTGCCCGGGATGCCAGGTCAGCTGGAGGCCGCGGGGCCCATCCCCGCAGAGGCGCGCATCCGCATCTATCGGGTGGAGGCTCCGGATGCCTTCCTGAAGCGGGTGATCGGAGGGCAGGGCGCCCCGGCCGCCGAGGGGGGGCGGGGCGCCCAGGATCCCCTGGATGTGCTGCGGGAGGCTGTGTTGTGGGGCGGCCGGCGCGCCTTCGTCACTGTGCATCGCACGGCCACCCAGCCCCTGCGCGATGCCGCCAAGCAGACTGATCGCCTCACCTCGGCAAGAACCGCCTCGGCGAAGGTGCGAGAGGGGACGGCCCTGCCCATCGAGGGGCAGCCGGGTCTGACACTGGTCTCCGAAATCGTGCCCAAGGTCCGGGAGGACATCAGCCGGAAGCCAGGAGAGGAGGAGGACGGAGGGGACAGCGGCTTCCTCAGCCGGGTCGAACTGCCCGCCCAGGGGGCGGGGCTGTACCTGGTGGAGGTGCTGCGCGGCTCCGATGCGGCCTACGTGCCCTGGATGGTCACCGACCTGGCGCTGCTCTCGGAGCAGGACGGGTCCCGGCTGCGGGTGCAGGCGGTGGCGGCCCGGGATGGTGCCCCGAGGAACGGCGTCACCGGGGAGCTTCTGGAAGGCACCCGGACCCAGCCCCTGGCCTTCGACGGGGAGGGCCACGCGGAGGTGGCCGCCAGCCCCGGCCAGCGGCGGGTGGTCCTGGCCCGCAGCGGCGGCAGCTTTGCCCTCCTGGCCAGCGAGGGGCAGAGTGTCTCCGCCGTGCGCCAGCGCCTCTATGCCTTCACGGAGCGGCCCCTCTACCGCCCGGGCCAGGACGTGTTCGCGAAGGCCATCCTGCGCCGGGTGGAAGGGGGCGAGAACCAGGTGGTCAGCGATGCCCCATTCCTCGCCTTTACGGTGCTGGACCCGGAGGACACGAAGGTCACCGAAGGGCAGGCGAAGCTGCTGAATGCCGAGACCGGCACCTACGGCGCCCAGTTCACGCTGCCCGGGGCGGGCCGCCTCGGCCTCTTCCGCATCGTCTTCCATGCGCCCCAGGGGCCGGGGCAGGCCGAGTTCAAGGTGGAACAGTTCGTGAAGCCCGCCTTCGAGGTGAAGGTGACGGCCGCGAGCCCAAAGGTCGGGCTCGGGGATCCCCTGGCATTCCACGCCGCCGCCCGCTACTTCTACGGTGCCGCCGTGCGGGGTGCCAAGGCCGACTGGTTCCTCTACAAGGTGGTGCCGCCCAAGGTGGGCTGGGTCTGGGATGACGAGGACGGAGGCCCCGCCCCGGAGCTCATGGAGAGCGGCCAGGTGGACCTGGATGACGAAGGTGAGGTGGACCTCCCCACCTTCAAGGCCGAGGGCGATGGCCTCTGGCGCATGGTGGTCAAGGTGGCCGACGCCGCGGGCCAGCGCAACAGCGGCCAGGCTCAGGTGCGCGCCTCAGCCGGTGACCTGGTGTTGATGATCTCCGCCGACCGGCAGGTGGCCCTGCCCGGGAAGCCCTTCCAGGTCACCGCCCGCGCCCTGGACCTGGATGGCAAGGTGGTGCCGGGCGTCGCCATCAGCCTCCGTGCGGCGCGCATCGTGGCCCTGAAGGACCACGCAGCCTGGTGGTCGCGGCCCAATGCCCTGAAACCTGGAGAGACCGTGGCGTCGGCGGCGGGACCTCAGGCCATGCTCAGCATCCCCGAAGGCGGGGCCTTCCTGCTGGTGGCCGAGGCGAAGGATTCGAAGGGACGGACCGTGGTGGCCCAGCGCCAGATCACGGTGGCCGCAGAGGGCACGCCCCTGCCGGCGGTGCCCGATCTGCGCGCCGCCGCGGACAAGCCCGAGTACCAGCCTGGCGACACGGCCCGCATCTTGGTGCAGCTGCCCCGGCCCCGGCTGACCCTCCATTGGGCGTTAGAACACGAAGGCCTCGGCCAGCAGCAGAGCCGCGTGGTGGCAGGTACCACGGCGCTCATTGAGATTCCGGTCACCTCCGCCATGCAGCCCAATATCTGGGCCGTCTTCGAGATCGTGGCCGAGGGTCGCCGCCAGCTGGTGGAGGTGCCCATCCGGGTGCCCAAGCGGGACCGCCGGCTGTCGGTCGCCGTGACCACAGACAAGGAACGCTACCAGCCAGGCCAGCCCATGAAGGTCTCGGTGATGGTGAAGGACGCGGCGGGACGGCCTTCTGCTGCGGACCTCGCGGTGGGGGTGGTGGACGAAGCCATCTATGCCCTGAGCCAGGAGCTGCACCCGGACCCGGTGCGCTTCTTCCACCCCACGCGCCGACACGGCGTGCTGCGTTCCGGCTCCACGGACTGGAGCTTCCACGACCTGCTGCGGCGCCAGCGGCCAGTCTGGAGCCTCAAGCAGACCAAGCGGGGCGACTTCAAGGCCGATGACGATGACAAGGTGCGCCAGAACTTCAAGGACACCGCCCACTGGGCGCCCTTCGTGGCCGCGGGCCGGGATGGCCTGGCCAGCGTGGACCTGGTGCTGCCGGACAACCTCACGGCCTGGCGCGCCACGGCCCTGGCTGTCACCGCCGACACCAAGGTGGGTGTGGGTCGGGCCTCGAAACCCGCCTCCAAGCCCCTGCAGGTGGCCCTCACCCTGCCGCGCACCCTGAGTGTAGGCGAGGAAGCGCGGGCCATTGCCCTGGTCCGCAACCTCTCGGGCCAGCCGCTCCAGGGGAAGGTCCGCCTCGAGGTGCAGAACGGCCGGTTGCTGGGGACCCCTGAAGGCACCTTCAGCCTCTCGGATCAGGGCGAATTCCGCCTGGCCCTGGCCCTGCTCGCCGACGCCACGGGACCCCTCACGGTCACGGCCCGCGTCGAGGGCGGTGGCCTGAAGGATGCGGAACGCCAGCGCGTCACGGTGCAGGATCAACTGGTCCCAGCGTCCATGTCGGGCTCCCTCCTGCTGGATGGCGGCGCACAGACGGTGACGATCCCCGTGCCCCCGGGCGCCAAGGGGGAAGCCACGCTGGTGTGCACACCGGTGGGCAACCTGGAGCACCTGGCGGGGCCCTCGCTGCCCTACCTCATCGGCTACCCCTACGGCTGCGTGGAGCAGACGCTCTCGAGCTTCGTGCCCAACCTGCTGGTGGCCGACCTCGTCAAGCAGGGCGCCATGCCGGACCTCGACTGGAAGAAGCTCACGGATCTCGATCGCAACATCCGCGATGGCGTGTTCAAGGTGTACGGCTACCAGCAGCCCAATGGCGGCTGGGGTTGGTACGCGCCCAACGACTTCGGGCTGGAGGCCAACCCGCATACCACGGGCTATGCCATCCAGAGCTTCGCCACCATGAAACGGCTGGGCTATGCCGTGGACGATGGGGTCTACCGCCGGGGCCGGGCCGCGGCCCTGAACCTCTTCCAGCAGGTGGCGCGCCAGGCCGACTCGGGCGTGGGCAAGGCCGGCCAGGGGCGCAGCTACGACCCCCAGGCCGATGCAGCCTTTCTGTTGCTCTCCCTGGCCCAGACGGGAGAGCCCATCGCCGGGCTCCTCGACAGCGCCGCCGACAAGGTGCTGGCCGGGCAGTGGAGCGGGGCCCACGTCCACGCCATGGTGGCGCTCGCGGCGGCGGTGGCGCGGCATCCCAAGGCCGGTCCGCTGATCGAACGCCTGGAGCAGCGAGCGGTGGTCAAGGGTGGCCTGGCCCGCTGGGAGGGCCGGCGGGAGGACTGGTGGAGCTACGTCTCGGGGGACATCGTTCCCACCGTCATGGCCCTGAAGGCCCTCTGCCTGGCCCGACCCCAGTCTCCGCTCATCCGCCAGGGGGAGACCTTCCTCGCCTCGGAATACCGGGGCTATGGCTGGTATTCCACCTGGAGTACGGGCCAGATCGTCGACCTCCTCCCCTACCTGATGAAGACCCGGAAGCTCGACTTCGGCCCGCTGTCCATCCAGGCGGCGGTGCAGGGGGGCCCCTCCTTCACCTTCAAGGAGCGTCCCGAGTCCCGCCGCTGGAATGCCCGCGAGCCCAGGGCCGGCAGCTTCCCCATGGCGGAGGCCCGGCCGGTCACCCTGAGTGCCAGCGGCAAGGGCCTGCTGGTATGGACCTACGCCTACCAGGTGGCGGGCAGTGCCGCCGGGGTGGCCAAGGGCGAGGCTTCCTCCGCCTTGCGCATGACGGTCAACCGCCAGCTCTGGCGGCTGAAGACGCCCCAGCAGACCGGCAACGCACGTCAAGGCTGGGTGCGGGAGCCCTGGACCGGCACGCTGAAGGCGGGTGACGAAGCCTGGATGCAGGTCCAGTTCCGCACGGACCGTGACGCGGACTACGTCATGCTCGAAGTGCCCATTCCGGGTGGGCTGAATCCCACGGTGAAGCTGGAGGGGTTCGTGCTGGAGGGCAAGCCCTTCACGGAGGAGGGCAGCGCGGATGTCTGGACGAAGCCCCGCATCGAGGTGCACGCCGACAAGGTCACCTTCCTGTTCAACCGGGCCTGGAGTTGGAACACCCACACCGTCCGGATTCTCCTGCGGGCGGGCATGGCGGGGCGGTACCGCCTGCGGCCGGCGAGGCTGAGCCTGATGTCCAACGAGGGCCAGTGGGTCACCTGTGACGGCCTGGACCTGAAGGTGACGGATGGAGGTGTGCGATGAGGCGCCCGCTGCTGGTCGCCCTGGTGCTGCTGGCCGCGGGCCTGCGGGCCCAGCCCCCGACTCCGCCGTCCGGCCCGGCGGCCTATGTGCCCGATCTCCGCCAATGGCGCCTGGAGGTGTCCCCCGCCCTGGGTGGCTGGGCCAGCGACCGCACCGTCAACCTGCGCGTCAAATTGGTGGACCCGAAGGATCCGAACCCGCCCCAGGAGGAAGCCTCGCCCCAGCGGTTCTACGACGAAGGCGACGGTGAGGAAGACGTCAGCGAGCGGGTGCCCCGCACCGCCGACCAGCTGAAGGCGGAGCGCCTGGCCCGGCAGGCCGAGGCCGCCCGCAACGCCTGGCGGCAACGCACGGTCAAGGCGTGGTTCAACGGCGAGGCGATGACTTGGTCCCTGCGAGTCGGCACCGCCTTCACCACGGAGCTCACGGCCCAGAATGGGGAGAACCGCCTGGAACTTGTTGAACCGGATTCCGGGCTGAAGGTGGTGCGCAGCTGGTGGGTGTCCACCACCCGGACGCGCCTGCGGGTGGTGACGCTCCAGGCCCCGGGTGAATACATCGGCGGCAACCTGCAGGTGCTCGAGCCCGATGGTGCCCTGGCCACCGGAGGCCGACGGACCCCTTCTGGAGGGATGCTGCACTGGTCCGGCGAGTACACCCACGACACCCCGCCCCCCGGCACCTACACGCTCACCTGGAGCGGGGGCTGGCGGGGCGGGAAGCCCGGGCGCATCAAGGTGGAGGCGGTGCTGGATGGCGGCACGGATCAGGAACGCCGCTGGACCTGGGAGCGCCTGATCCTGCCGGGCACGGGTCCGGTGACCCTGGGGACCTTCGATGTGGAACCTTAGACCGCTCCTCCTCTGCGGCGTGGTGGCCCTGCTGGGGGCCGCCGAGCCCCCGCCCGCCACCCTCCCGACGCCGGTTCTGAAACCCGGCGAAGGCTTCGCCATCACCCTTGGCGATGGCGAGGTGCGGGCCTACGGCGAGGCGAAGAAAGAAGCCCCCATGGGCAGCCTGGCCAAGCTGGTGTGGCTGCGCCTGGAAGGCTCCGAGTGGGCCAGCCGGGGCGTGCAGTTCCGCTGCACGGGCAAGGCCGGTCCTTTCGTCTGCTGGAACCGCGAGGGCCATGGTCGCGTGAACCTGGGCACGGCCCTGCAGGAGAGCTGCAACCTCGCCTTCCTGGCCTGGATCAGCGATGCCCAGACCCATTGGCGGTCCGACTACGGCGAAGGTGCGGCGCGCCTGCGCATGGAGGAGGTCTTCGCCCCCTTTCTTGGCCGCCGGCTGCCACCTGGCGACGACCTCCCCCCCCTGACCGCTGCCTGGGTGGGCGACGGCGACTTGCTGCGCACCAGCCCCGAAGGCTTCCTGCGCTGGCTCATGGAACCGGACAAGGCGGAGGTAGTGGCGTTTGGAAAGCGCTACCTGGCGGGCTTCTGGGTGGAGTTCCACGATCTGTTCGGCAAGGAAGGGTGGTGGTTCAAGACCGGTACGGGGCCGGTACCCGGGGAAACAGGCGCCACCAGCGCCTGGGTGGCGGGCGGCAAGGGCCCGGTGCTGTTCGTCCTCCACCTGCCGAGGGGGCATGGCAAGCAGGAAGGCATGGCCCGCATCCGGGAGATCCTGGGGCTGAAGGGGTGATGATCTGCCTGGTGGTTTTGACGCCACCCTTCACGCCACCCGGGTTCGAAGGGGATCCCGCCCATCTCGGGGTCCTGGAGCAGGCCATGCGCGAGGCCCTGGCCGCCACGGCGGCCTTTGGGGCCTGGCCCCCGGGGCGCTGGGATGTGCGCCTGCATGCCGATGCGGCCGCTTTCGCGCAGGCCACGGGGGCCCCGACCGGGCGCAGCGCCCAGTGGGTGGGAGCCACCCTGCACCTGCGACCCTGGGAGCAGCTGCGGCGCCGAAACCTGGGCGCCATCCTGCGGCACGAGGCGACCCATCGACGCCTCACAGGGCAGGGGCTCCGGCGCTGGCAGGAGGAGGCCCGCTGCCTGTGGGCCGAAGCCCACCGGAACCCACCGGCCCGCTGGCCCGCTCCCCCCACGGGACCCCAACAGGGCCGACTGGACCGCGCCCTCGCAGGCGGCACCACACGCGAGCAGGCCTGGGCCTACCGGTGCCTGCGGGCCTGGTTGCGCGGCGCCCCGCTGCCACCGCCACCGACTGCGCCGCCGCGCCCGCCTGACACATGGACCAAGGAAAGCCTGGCCCTGGCCGGGGGCGTGACCGTGGTCTGGCCCCCTGAGCGGCTCCGGGGTCCCCTGGCGGTGAATGGCACGACCCTGCCCCACGACGTGGGTCGATCCTGGCGGTTCCAGGGGCGGGTGCAGTTTTCCGAAGGGTTCCCGGTGGGACGCCTCGACGGCAGCGTACGGGTCGACGCCACCCAGCAGGGCTGGCGACTGACTTGGACCACCACCCGCTCCGGCTGGGTGGCGGCGGCCACGGAAGGGGAGCTGGGGGCCGACGCCCCGTTCGAGGCGCGCCGCGCCTTGGCGGCGGTGCTTGAGCGCTGGCTGGACGGCCATGCTCACCAGCACCCGGGGGGTCGGCTGTGTCCCCTGACGCACTGTGCCGTGGTGCGGGGCCCAGCCAGCGCCGACAGCTTGCGGGCTGTGGCCACAGCCCCGGCGTTCCCCATGGACCCGCGCTGGGCCTTCTTCACTGGCTCCGCAGGACATCACTCCCTCAGTCCCCGCGCGGTCTGGGGCGACGGGCCCGGCGAACCCGCCGGCACGGCGGAGGTCCCGGGCGACCGTTGGGGAACCTGGACGCGCACCCTCACCCCGGCCCAGGTGGTTGCGCTCAAGGGATCGGTGAAGCCAGGCCTCCAACCCGGGCAGGCGGGGCTCATGCTGGGGGACTCCGGGCCCTACGCCGTGGAGCGCCTGCGCCTCGCGGCGGGCCGACGCTTCGGGTGGACCCTCTGGCCCAGCAATGCCTGCGAGGCGACCCCCTTGCCAAATGGGGCCCTCCATCTGCGGGGCTGGGGCTGGGGCCACAATGCGGGGCTCTGCCTCGCAACGGCCCGATTCCGGGCGGCCCAGGGCGCCAACGCCGAACAGATTCTTGGGGAGGCCTTCCCCGCCTCCTGGCGGCAGCCATGATCTGGTGGGTGTACCTCCTGCGCTGTGGCGATGACACCCTCTATTGCGGCATCGCCCTCGATGTGGAGGCACGCCTGAAGCAGCACCAGGCGGGCACCGGCGCGAAATACACCCGCGGCAGGGGCCCCCTCACGCTGGTCTACCGGGAGGCCTGCCCCTCCAAGGCGGAGGCCCTGCGACGGGAACGGGCCATCAAGCGCCTGCCCCGCCTCCGGAAGGCGAAGCTGGTCGGCTTGGCCTGAGCCCGGGAGCCTGGACCCATCTGAGCTTCACCAGGATCGATCCCAAGGTGAATCCTGATTTTGTAATCAATTCTAGGATCCACCCTTGGTTGCCTGACGCCAATAAGCATCTGCCCCTGGGTTTCCTCCCGCATCCATCTTGGCCTGGACCGCGATCCCGCAACACAGCGCCCAAGAGATGACCTCGAATCAGTGATTTCTTGTATTTGGGGCCTCGGGGCTTAGGCGTACCACCCATTACTTGTCTTTATGCAACGGGGGTGGGGTCAAGGTTGAACCTTAAATGCAAGGGCGTCGGTAAGGACATCCTGCATCGTTCGGCGATCCTTGGACCATTCGGCCAACCCCTTTTCCATAGTCTCGAAGCCAAACCTTGCCGGTTTCTCCGTGTTCCTGAACGAGAGGGAGAGTGTCGTGCCCAGGCCCTCCGAGGGATGGGCCTGGGCCTCCCATTGGAATTCGTGGAAGGGTGAACTTCCTGCGGAGCGGCTCAGGATGGGTGCTAGGCGCGCAGGCACCGTGATATGTGCTTCAACATCCACCGATTCGAATCCAAATGTTTCGATCGGGAAATGCCTCAGTTGCCCGGCCTGTTGGATAATCGAGGGGACCATTCGGAATATTCCCATGGGATTGAGGGCCCATTCGGACTCATGAATGTCGAACCCTTGAGGATGGTTGAGGCGAAGGCTAACCTCGAACGGACCCCTCGTTAGCAACGGATTGCTGTGCTGAATTACATCAAGGCGTGCACTCGAGGGCAGGGAAAGGACTGAAGAGAAGACAAATTGTTGGAATTCGGTCGGGGGCAGGCCGAGGGCTGCAGACCTGAGGCCACGCGCATTACCCCACTCCCGAAGCGAAAGAATGCCGAGTATCTGACCAGTTGTTTGGCCATCTCCCTTAAAGACGATTTCCAGTCGAGGTTTCTCCAGCGCAGCCTCTGGGACGTCAACCCACAGGCCCTTACCCTTTGCGCAAATCATCAACCTTCCCTGGAAATGGGTGGAAGGAAGCAGTCCCATGGGCGTAAACCTCGCCGTTGGATCCACCAGAATGAACCGACCCTCTGAAGTGGTCACCTCGGAACCCAGGTGAGTGTCAGGTATGGATCTGACTGCAGCGATCACATGATTGAAACAGGCGGGATTCACAGGTTCGTCCGCCTCGATTGGCTCATGCTCAATCCTTGCAAGAACGGGGTAGGCTTCGAAGCCTGCAGCCCGGGCTGCGGCCAGGAAGCAGGAAGTCAGGTCCTTGCAGTCTCCGTAGCGGCTTCGGATTACCTGTGCCGCTGGTAGCGGCATCCAGCCCCGCTCAGGGGAAAGATAGACTTGCTTGTAGTTCAAGTGCTGGTTCATCCAGGTGTGGATGGATGACAAACCTTCAACTCCTCCTCGCGTGGGTTGTTCCGGCAACGGGTTGGCGCTTGCCCTTTCTGCGAAGACGGATTCGATCCACAGGGCAAGGCCGTCCCAGGATTGGAATGAGGGTACCGATTTAAGGTCAGGGTCGGTGAAGGTCAGCATTACCCTGGGGAGGATGTTCCATGCATGTGGTGAGGCGCTCTCACCTCGCGGAATCGGAGGAACCCGGCCGGCCGAAATGCTGACATTGGGAACCAGCTTGGGCGTCTCGATCCACGGGCTGAAGTGACGATATTCAAGACGAAAGGAGACATCTTTCAGGTTGCGAAACCATCCGCCTTGGGTGGCGGCTGAAACCTCCCACCGAAAGATGGGATATTGATCCATGACGCCCGAAATGAGGGCTGGGCCGGAAGGGTTGGTGACCTCCTGGATGGATTCGAAGGCGACCACGCTGTCCTTGACCACCCGATCCAGCGAGGCCCCTGTCAGGCGTATGTTGGATACCCCGTTGCCATCGCCGGGCTTCTCGATGGCAACCACCTGTTCACGGTCGAGTTTGATCATCTCCCCGTCGGGCCGGAGGTTCCACCCCTTCAGTTTTCGGATTTTGCTCGCGTTGCCACCAAGCCCGGTCGCAATGAAAATCCCCGCGCTTGTGCCCTGGTGGGAGAGCACTTCGATCAATCGGAATTGATGTATGGCCACCGTCCCGTCACCGGTGTACGCGAATTCAGTGCGGTCCAACAAAACCCAGGCATCCGTCTCCGCAGGTTTGGGATGATTTCGTGTGGTTAGGTACGTGGGGATTGCCCAGTCCGGGAGTTTCTTGAAACCTTGGGCATTTAGGAGGCCATGGGCCGCAAGAAGGATGGAGAACCAACAACAAATCCTCATAGATTTTTCTCCAGGCGAATCTTTCTGCTCCAGCCATCCTCGATGGCCGCCAGAAAGCTGCGCAGGTCCCCTTCGGATTCAGGTCCCGCAAGGACCTTTGTGGTCCTCACTTCATAGGAAACCAGTACGGCCCTTCCTTGCCCGTCGTCAGTGGTCTGTGAATGCCAGAAGACCTTGCCGAATTGATTTTCAAATTGCTTGTCCTCTTGGAGGACGGCTTTCCAGCCTTCCGGAATCCTGACACGGCTTGCGGCACGCCCGATGGAAGCGTAGGCCATGACCACCGGATTCTTGCGGTGCGCCGGCCAGATTGAAGGAATCCAGAGTGGGCAGTCCATACCAGGAAAAGGATTGACCTTCCGATGCCTACCCCCGTCGGATTCTCGTGTCCCCTCGGCTTCCCAAACCAGGGGTTTCTCGCGCTCGGTAGCGCCGGTCAAGACGGTCCGAGTCACCCTGTAGCGTTTGGAGTTCTCCAGTTGCTCCTTGAGGTGGTCTTCCGCCTCCTTCTGGGTCAACTTGTAGAATTTAAATCGTTCCGCCCATGCTTCAAATCCAAAAAACCTTGCTTTAACTTTGAACCAGTCGTCTGATCCTCTTGATTCCACCTCGTAGTCAAAGTCCCGGGTGCTAAGTTCCGGCGGTTGAAGGGGAACTCGGTAACGCTTGGCTGTCGCTGACTTTGGATCGACAAGGAGGGCAAGTGTGCCTTGGTAGTCCGGGTCGATGATTCCGAAGGGCTGGATGCGTATGGCAGGGTCACACCAAAGCATCGTCTTTCCATCCGTGCTTTCGATTCCCAACAAGGCGTTGTCGAACTGGTAGACATTAGGGAGTTCAAAACGAAAGCCACGTTTGTCGCGGTTGGCCACCCGGAGGACTTTGGGGTGGAGCCCTGCGTCCGAAAACAACCGGTAGGAAAGGTAGTACATACCGGTTCCATCGGTCCACCTGCGTCCAGCAGATTCATCGAGATCTTCGCTCCGGATCGCCTGTTTATCATCCTTGGGGTCCCGCGCTGCCTTTTCTTCAGACGTCATAGCATTGGTATTGAGGACTCGAGCATAGAGACGATCCACAATGGTCTTCGCCTTCTGGAATGGATCGTCCGGTAGGTTGGTGAGTATTTCAGCGGCGAGCGACCGGTACTTCCGTCCCGTTGAAAGGTCTCGCTCATACTCGCGCTGCATGCCCTTCGCAACCTCCTGCCAATAGATATCTGGGCCGCTGTCCTGGCTACTTCTATAGGCTGTTGGTTGACCGAAACAGATCAATTTGGGGCGAAATCTCCATGCCTCTCTTGAATAGGGCTCGGACTCCAAGGCGGGTAGATCGGTGAAGGTGTAGATCCGGTAGTCAGCATCTTCGGTTCCTGTCATGGCCATGCTGGCGGGGCGGAGCCAAACCGACGAAAGTGGAGACCGTTTTGATAGTCGAAGCTCAAGATGCTGGATGGGGTATGGTCGTTGAATGGTTCGGTCAAATCCTTTCCCCCAAAGGAAGGTTGCACGGTCCTTCCAGTGAAGATCCACAATGCAGTGGTCGGTCAATCCTGGGGGGATGACAACTTTCAGCGATGCATTGTCAAATCCGTTTTTTACGACCAGATCCGAAAAATCCTGTGCCTTGTTGAAGGCCAGTTCTCGCCCATCCGGATAGATCGTCCTGCCTTCGATCATCTCCAGGTAGGGAGAGAACGGCTCGAACTGAACGCTGGCCTTGCCAGCCTCGCTCAAAATCAGGACCCGAAGCCGGTGTTCTGTGTCTGCAACTCCGTACCGAGACCAATCCGATAGGAACACGGCTCCTGCAGACCCTTGAAGAGAATCGGGTTTGATGGCCCAGACTTCAGCAGGAACAGGGTCCCAGGTGCCTGCGTTCAGGCAAATTGAAAGCAGGATGAAAAGGGCCCAGTGTTTCAAGATCAACCCCCAATTTTTAGCTTGGATCGGCAAGGAAACCTAAACCCATCACGAACCAAACCCAGTGAGGAGGGCATCTCGAAACAGGTGTTTGCCGAAAATAATTGAGAGTAGTATCGCAAAAAAAAATCAGCGAAATCACATCGGAAACGGGGACTAGGGAGAACGTGACTGAAGTCCAGCGCCGCGGAGAAACAGACTCCTTTATGAGAATGGATGAGTAGGGTTTTGGTGGCACTGGGGGATGGTCAGGTCCGCTCCCTGGCCATCTCGCCCAGCAGCCCAGCCACAGCGGCTTTGGGATCGGCGGCCTTGAACACCGCGTTCCCGGCCACCAGGCAGTCGGCGCCGGCACGGATGAGGTCTCCGGCGTTCTTCATGCCGACGCCGCCGTCCACCTCGATGAAAAAGGGCAGGCCCCGCTCGGTGCGCAGCGCGTCGAGCCGCCTAACCTTGTCGAGCACCCGGGGGATGAAACTCTGGCCGCCGAAGCCTGGGTTGACGCTCATGAGCAACACGAAGTCGAAGTCGCCCACCAGGTCGACGAGGGTCTCCACAGGCGTGCCGGGGTTGAGGACCACGCCCGCTTTGCCTCCGGCCTGGCGGATGGAGGCCAAGGTGCGATTCAGGTGGGGATCCGCCTCCTGGTGGATGCTCACCCAGTCAGCACCGGCCTTCACAAAGTCGGCGGCGTAGCGCAGGGGTTCCACGATCATCAGGTGGCAGTCCAGCGGCAGCGAGGTGGCTTTGCGGAGGCTCTCCACCACGGGCAGGCCGATGGTGATGTTGGGCACGAAGCGGCCATCCATCACATCCACGTGCACCACCTGGGCGCCCGACGCCTCGATCAGCTCAAGCTCTTCGCCCAACCTTGTGAAGTCGGCGGAGAGCAGGGAAGGGGCCAGGAGGGGGAGGGGGGGCGGAGGTCCATGGCCCTAGTGTGCCAGGGGGACTTCCACCCCGTTCACCCACAGGCGTCCGGGTTTCACCTTCCGCAACGTGTCGGGGGTGAGGGTGGCCAGGGGCACCTTCACCCAGAGGAGGTCGGCCACGGCCCCCTTCTGGAGGGCGCCCAGCTCCTTCGTTCGGCCCAGGGCCGCCGCGTTGCCTGAGGTATAGGCCTGGATGGCTTCGCTGCGGGTCAGCCGCTGGGGCAGAAACCCACCCGGGGGATCGCCCTGCGGGTCCTGGCGGGTTTCGGCAGCCGCGAGGCCCAGGAAGGGGTTGGCATCCTCCACGGGCGCATCGCTGCCAAAGGCCAGCACGGCGCCGCCTTCAGCCAGGGTTCGCCAGGGGAAGGCCTCGTTCACCCGCTCGGGGCCCAGGCGGGCCGGGGTCCAGCTGTGGTCGGAGGTGCAGTGGATGGGCTGCACGCTGGCCACCACATGCTCCTTCCCGAACCGGGCGGCATCTTCCGGGGTGACGATCTGGGCGTGTTCGATGCGGGGCATGAGAGCACCACGGCCCTTCTTCAGCGCCTCAGCCAGCAGGTCAAGCGCGGCGCGGTTGGCCGCGTCCCCGATGGCGTGGATGGCAGGCTGGTAGCCGGCCCGCAGGGTGATGGAGGCGTCCAGCTGGACCTTGGCGGGGTCCGTCACCCAGAGCCCGGAGGTGCCGGGTTCATCGGCATAGGGCGCCAGCATCCGGGCGCCCCGGCTGCCCAGGGCACCATCCAGGTAGAACTTCACGCCCTGCACCTGGAAGAACGACATGCGGCTGGGCCGGGGTCGCTTGAGCTCCTGGAGCATCAAGGCATGGTCGTGGCTGAGGTAGGCGAACACGCGGATGGGCAGGGTACCGGCCGTGGCCATCCGCCGGTAGGCGGCGAGCTCGCGTCCGTCGATGCCCATGTCGGCCACCGCCGTGAATCCCTGGGCCCGAAGGGACAGGAGCCCGGCTTTGAGCCTGGCCTCCAGTTCGGCGTCCGTTGGCGCGGGCAGGTGCTTCGCGACCAGTTCCACGGCTGCATCCAGCAGGATGCCGGAGGGGCGTCCATAGGCATCCTTCAAGATGCGCCCCCCTTCCGGGTCCGGCGTGTCGGGATCAATGCCGGCGATGGCCAGCGCCGCGGTGTTCACCCAGACGGCGTGCCCATCCACGCGCTGCAGGAAGGCGGGGCGGGAGCCGGTGACGGCATCCAGGTCCACCGCCTTCGGGAAGCCCTTCCCGGACCACCGGTTCTGATCCCAGCCCCGGCCCTGCAGCCAGCCCTTCGGGTGGCTGGCCGCCCATTTCCGCACCTTGGCGAGGGTGTCTGCGAGGGAAACCGTGTCCGTGAGGTTGACCTTGCGGCCCAGGGCGCCCAGGCCACCCACATGGGCGTGGCCTTCGATGAACCCAGGGAGCAGGGTGCCGCCGGGCAGGTCGATCCGACGGGCCTTGGGGTGGGCCTTGACCAAGTGGTCGACGTCACCAATCTGGGTGATTCGGCCCTTCTGGACGAGCACGGCCTGACCGGACTGGAGCCCCTGGGGGGTCCAGAGGTCGGCGCCCGTGATGAGTTGGATGGCGGCGGGGGGTGGCGGGAGAGGCATGGCGGGTCCTTGGGGAGTTCTGGGAAGCATACCGATGCCTGAGGCTGATGCGACTCAGGTGCCCGCAGGGGATGACCAGGCTACTTGCGAGTGTTTTGGAATTTTAGGCAAGGGGAACGTGGCAGAGTGATAGAAAAAAACGCCGGAATTTTATATTTAAGATCTTGTAAACACTAGATTTTTGGATTCAATTCCGTGACCTTGATCACAGGCTTGGAGGATCCGGTTTGGACACAATTTACCAGTAGGTCGAAAAAAGGATTCATGATGACCCCCCCATGGACACAAGGAGCAGGATGGTTGGACTCACTTTCGGGGGGAATTGCCTCTGAGGTTGGGGCCCTGCCCTTCGGCGCTTCTCGCTGGTCCAACGCGCGGGAACGGAAGCAGATGGTGGCACGGACCAGGTGGCTGCTGCTCGGCATCCTCGGACTCTACGGGCTCTTTGCAGGTGGGGTCTTCTCCTTCAGTTCCTATGGCTTCTTCCTGAGCAGGGCCCAGCTGGCGCTGCTGCTGGTCTCGGTGGCGGGTGTGGCCTCCTGCAACCTGCTGTTCCAGACCCGCTGGCTCCAGGAGCCCGCCTCCCGGCTCCTGGATTTCGGGCCGATCCTGATTGACCTCTTCTTCATCACCGTCCTCATCCACCTCAGCGGGGGGGCGGAAAGCTGGTTCTGGCCCGCCTACCTGATCGTCACCATTGAAGCCTCCTTCCTGCTTCCCCGGCAGCGGGATGTCTGGGCGGTCGGTGCTGCCGGTGGCGCCATGTACGGTCTGATGCTCGCTGGGTATTACCTGGGGATGCTCCCGCCTGTCTCCATGCCCTTCTCCACGGCCGCCCTGCACGGCAACGCCCTGTTTCTGGGGCTCATCTGGTCCTGGGTCGCCATCCTCAATGCTGCCGTGGCCTTCATCTCGGCCTACCTGATGTCCATCATCCGGTGGGACCACCAGGCGCTCAAGAACCGGGAGGCCCAACTCCAGCAGTTCGTGGACGGCGCGAACGACCTCATCGTCTGCCTGACTCCCGAGGGGCGGTTCATCTACGTCAATCCGCTGTGGATGAAGGTCATGGGCTATGACCTTGCCCACCTGGAACAGAAGACGTTCTTCGACCTCATCGATCTGGAGCATCGTGCCCGTGTCCTCAAGGAATTCGGGCGGGCGATGCTGGAGACCACCGGGACCTCCATCGAAGCGGAATTCCTGGGCAGGAACGGGAAGCACGTGTCTGTGGAAGGCCACATCGCTCCCACCCTGCATGAAGGCCGGCCCATGATGGCCTGGTGCATCTGCCGGGACGTGACGACGCGCAAGCAGGCCGAGGACCAGCTCTACCGCATGGCCCACTACGACGGGCTCACGGGCCTTCCGAACCGTTCGACCCTGATGAACCGCCTCGAAGAGGCTCGGGCATTGGCCGAAATCTCAGGCAGGCATTTGGCAGTGCTCTTCATCGACCTGGATCGCTTCAAGCTCATCAATGACACTCTGGGGCATTCCGTGGGGGATGAGCTCCTCCAGGTCGTGGCCGACCGCTTCCAGGGAGCCCTCAGAGACTCAGACATCGTTTGCCGCATTGGTGGGGACGAGTTCATCGTGGCCCTCACGGACCTCCAGGATTTCAAGGAAGTCGCGAATCTTGCCGGGCGCCTGCTCAAGCCGCTAGCCAAGCCATTCCAAATCGGTGGCAACGAGATCTTCGTCACCGCCAGCATCGGCATCAGCGTGTACCCGGAGGATGGCGAGGATCTTGAGGCACTGGTCAAGAAGGCCGACATTGCCATGTACCATGCCAAGGACGTGGGCCGGAACAACTACCAGTTCTACAAACCCCGGATGGATGAGGACGCGAATCGGCGGCTGCTCCTGACCAACAGCCTCCGGAGGGGAATGGAGGCCGGTGAGTTCAGAGTCCACTACCAGCCCAAGGTGGAGGTCGACACAGGCCGAATCACGGCCCTGGAAGCCTTGGTACGCTGGCAGCACCCGGAATTGGGCCTGCTGTCCCCGGAGACCTTTATTCCGTTGGCTGAGGAAGCGGGTCTCATCCTTTCCTTGGGCGGGTGGGTGATGCGGGAAGCCTGCCGGCAGGCGGCTGAATGGCTGCAGAGGGGGCTTCCACCTGTTCAGATCGGAGTCAATCTCTCCGGCTTCCAACTGCAGCATCCCGACCTGGTTCGTTCCATCATGCGGATCCTTGATGAAACCGGGTTCCCGCCGCAGTGGCTGGAACTGGAAATCACTGAGACAGTGGTGATGCAGAACCCCGCCCTGGCCATCGCCGTGTTGGACGAGATCCGGAGCCACGGCATCCACGTCTCCATAGATGACTTTGGCACCGGATACTCGTCCCTCGCCCAGCTGAAGCGCTTTTCCGTAAACACGCTGAAAATCGACAAGTCCTTCATTCGCGATCTGGAGCACAGTCCCACGGATGCGGCCATTGCCACAGCCATCATCGCCATGGCCTCCTGCCTGAACATGCAGGTGGTGGCCGAGGGCGTCGAGACGGAAGGGCAGATGGCCTTCCTCAGGGAGAAGGAATGCCACGGGGCCCAGGGCTTTCTGTTCAGCGCACCCCTGCCCCCAGAGGAGATCCCCGGGCTCTTCCCGCCTTCCCTGAATGAGTCCCCGGCAGGGACGGAAGGTGGGGTAGTGGCCTGACGCCCGGTGCTATGTTGGTGCTTTGGAGGGCTCATGTACCAGAGGGATTTCCTGGAGCAGGTGCGCGCACAGCTGACTGTGTCCGAAGACCCCACCAAGCTGCGTGAGCGGACCTTCGAGACCAGCTCGAGCATCCCGCTGAAGAACAGCTACACTCCGGCGGACCTCGCCAACCATGACCCGCTGCGGGACCTGGGCGCCCCCGGGAAGTTTCCCTTCACGCGCCATGTGCAGCCCACCGGGTACCGAGGCCGCCTCTGGACCATGCGCCAGTACGCAGGCTTCGCCACTGCGGAAGAAAGCAACGCCCGTTACCGCTACCTGCTGGCGCAGGGCACCACCGGGCTGTCCGTGGCCTTCGACCTGCCTACGCAGATCGGCATGGACCCGGATCACCCCATGGCCCTGGGGGAGGTGGGGAAGGTGGGCGTCAGCATCAGCTCCATCCACGACATGCGCACGCTGTTCCGCGACATCCCGCTGGACAAGGTCAGCACCAGCATGACCATCAACGCGCCCGCCAGCGTGCTGCTGGCCCTCTACCTGGCCGTGGCGGAAGAGCAGGGGGTGCGCGGCGACCAGGTGAGCGGCACCATTCAGAACGACATCCTTAAGGAGTATATGGCGCGGGGCACCTACATCTTCCCGCCGCGTCAGAGCCTGCGTCTCATCACCGACATCTTCGCCTTCTGCGCGGATCAGGTGCCGAACTGGAACACCATCTCCATCTCGGGCTATCACATCCGCGAGGCCGGCTGCACGGCGGCCCAGGAGATCGCCTTCACCTTGGGGGATGGGATCGCCTATGTGCAGGCCGCACTCGACGCGGGCCTGAAGCTGGATACCTTCGCCCCCCGCCTCAGCTTCTTCTTCAATGCCCACAACCAGTTCTTCGAGGAGGTGGCGAAGTTTCGCGCCGCCCGGCGGCTCTGGGCCCGCATCATGCGGGATCGTTTCAAATCGAACGATGCAAAAAGCCAGATGTTGCGATTCCACACGCAGACTGCGGGCAGCACGCTCACGGCCCAGCAGCCCGACAACAACATCGTGCGGACCACGGTGCAGGCCATGGCCGCCGTGTGTGGCGGCACCCAGAGCCTGCACACCAACAGCCGCGACGAGGCCCTGGCCCTCCCCACCGAGCAGAGTGCCCGTATCGCCCTGAGAACCCAGCAGATCCTCGCCTATGAATCGCGGGTGGCCGACGTCGTAGATCCCTTCGCAGGGAGCTATCTCATTGAATCCCTCACCGATGAACTGGAAGCCCGGGCCATGGCGCTGCTGGCCAAGGTGGATGACCTGGGCGGCATGGTGGACGCCATCGAGAAGGGCTTTCCCCAGCGGGAGATCCAGAACGCGGCCTATGCCTTCCAGAAGGCTGTGGAGAAGGGCACTCAGGTGGTGGTGGGCGTCAACCGCTTCACGGTGAGCGGCGAACCGAAGCCTGACCTGCTGCGGGTGGATGAGGCACTGGGGGCCAAGCGGCGCAGCGAAGTCGCTGCCATGCGGGCCCAGCGGGACCACGCTGCCGTGGCCGAGCGGCTGGTGGCCTTGCGGGCCGCTGCCCAGGGATCGGAAAACCTGATGCCGCCTATCCTTGCAGCGGTCAAAACCGAAGCCACCGTGGGGGAGATCTGCGAGACGCTGCGGAATGTGTTCGGGGAGTATCAGGAGCACATGGTGCTCTAGAACCATCAGTTCCTATCGAGGTCTTGTATGGAATTGTAATCCAGGTACTCTTGTTGCATTACCTTCCCCAACCGGTCCCTTCAGACGGGACGCCACTCTTAGGAGGCACCATGCGCATCACCACCCTTATCGCCGCCACCGCGGTCCTACTCGCTCTTCCCGCCCAGGCCAAGATGCCGTGGGTCAAGAAGGCCCAGGAACTTGGGCATGCCGAAATCAAGGACTGCAAGGCCTGTCATGTGGGCGCCCCCAAGAAGGGTGGCGAGCTGGCCGAGCGCGGCAAGTTCCTCGAGGACATGAAGGCCAAGAAGAAGGCTGCGGAAGTGGACCTGGCCTGGCTGAAGGAATACAAGGGCAAGTGAGAATTGATCTCACGACTTCGGAAACGCCGGTGGGACTCCACCGGCGTTTTTCATGAGGCGTGGCCAGCCCATCGTGGGCCTGCCATGATGAAAACGCTATCCCCACAACCCATCCCAAAGGAGTGTCGCCCATGCGCACGCTTGCTGCAGTTCTCCTCCTGGCCATGGCCAGCCTTTCGGTCCAGGCCAAGCTGCCCTTCGTGAAGAAGGCCCAGGCCTTAGGCTTCGCCGAAATCAAGGACTGCAAGGCGTGCCATGCCACCATGCCCCCTAAAAAGGGCGGCGAAATGGCCCCGCGTGGCAAGTTCCTCATCGAGATGAAGGCCAAGCACAAGGCTGCGGAAGTGGATCTGGCCTGGCTGAAGGAATACAAGGGCAAGTAGGGTCGCAAGGCTCGAACAGCAAGGCGCCGGGGGGTCTGGTTTCCCCGGCGCCTTGCTGTTGGTGCGCAGATTCAGGACCATGGGCGGGAGCAGATGCCGCCAGGTGTAGTGATTTTTGTCACCGGCATGTCACACCTTCCGGTCATCTTCGGTTAGGGTTTAGATGACTTGTGAGGTGGCTATGCGTTTCCTGTTCGCCGGACTTCTCGCCCTGACCCTCGCCGCCGCGCCCCCGAGCGCCAAGGATTGCCAGGGTTGTCACGAGGTGGACCTGGTGAAGTTCGAGGCTTCCAAGCATGGCAGCATGGGGTGTTTCGGCTGCCATAGCAGCATCACGCGGCTGCCTCATGCGGACAAGCCCGCGCCGGTGAAGTGCGCGGAGTGCCACGAGGATCAGGTCAAGGCCTACGGCAAGAGCATCCATGGCATGTCCCGGCAGAAGGGCATGGCCGATTCGGCCACCTGCAGTTCCTGCCACGGCTCGCCCCACTTGATCATGGCCGGCAGCGATCCCGCCTCACCCGTGAACAAGAAGAACCTGGCCAGTACCTGTGCCGCCTGCCACTCCAATCCTGAATTCCTGGCGAAGCACCAGATCCCTTTCGCCAAGCCGGTGGAAGCCTACCGCCTCAGCGTCCATGGCCGCGAGGTGGCCAAGGGGAACGACAGCGCCGCCTCCTGTTCCGATTGCCATGGCAGCCACGACATCCTGCGCGGCTCTGATCCCAAAGCGAAGATGAACCGCGCCAACGTGGCCGAGACCTGCGGGGTCTGCCACAACGACATCCAGGCCGTCTACGCGGACAGCGCCCATGGCCTGGCCGTGAAGCGGGGCTCCAAGGATTCCCCCACCTGCACGGGGTGTCACGGCGAGCACGACATCTCTGCCCCCAAGGAATCGGATTCCCTCGTGAATGCCGCGCGCGTGTCCACTGTGACCTGTGGCCGGTGCCATGGGGATGAACGCCTCAATTCCCGTTACGCCTTCGGCGACAAGGTGCCTGCCTTCCAGGACAGCTTCCATGGCCTGGCGATCCGGGGCGGCCAGCCGACCGCCGCCAATTGCGCCTCCTGCCATGGCGTGCACAACATCCTTCCCTCTGAAGACAGCCGCTCCACTGTCAACCCGGCCAACCTTCAGAAGACCTGCGGGCAGTGTCATCCCGGCTTGGGCGAGCAGATCACCCACGGGAAGGTCCATGTGCGCACCGCCGGGGGCATGGAACACATCTCCGTGACCTGGATCCGCTGGGCCTACTACGCCCTCATCCCCTTGACCATCGGGTTCATGCTCTTCCACAACGGGCTGGACTGGCTGGCCAAGCTCCGGCGGCACAAGCCCCACCATGGCACCGGGGAGCAGCTGCCCCGCATGAACAAGCTGTTCCGGATCACCCACGGCCTGGTGATCCTGAGCTTCGTGACACTCGTCATCACCGGGTTCGCCCTGAAGTTCCCCGAGGCGGGCTGGGTCAAGGCCTTCGGGCTCCATGGGGCCGGTGCCCTGCGGGCGATCCTCCACCGGATTGCCGCGGTGATCATCACCGCCGCCACGGTGTTCCACTTCGTCCACCTGGCCCTGGTCAAGCGCGACCGCATCATCCTGAAGGAGCTGCTGCCGTCCTGGCAGGATGCCAAGGACATCGCCAACATGCTGCGCTACAACCTCGGGTTGATTGATCGGCGGCCGACCTTCGGCATGTTCGGCTATGCCGAGAAGATGGAATACTGGGCCTTCATGTGGGGCACCGTGGTCATGGCAGTCTCGGGCCTGCTGCTGTGGGCCCAGACCTGGAGCCTGCGCCACTTCCCCACCTGGGTGCTGGACGCCGCCACGGCAGCCCACTGGTACGAAGCCATCCTGGCCACCCTGTCGATCCTGGTCTGGCACTGGTACCTGGTGGTCTTCGACCCGGATGTCTACCCCATGGACCTCGCCTGGCTGACGGGCAAGGCGTCCGGCGATCACATGCGGGAGACCCGTCCGGACTACTACCGCCAGCTGGTTGAGAAACAACTTGGGACAGCCCTTCCCGAAGGTGACGCGAGCGAGGACAAGTCCTCCCACTGAGGTGGGAGAAATGTGACGCAGATCCGCTGCATTAAACCACCTGAGAGTGGACAATAATGGGCACCTCCTTGTGAGGTTTCCATGACCGATCTCCGCCTGCTCCCGGGAGGGCTCCCATGCTCCAGAAGGTTCTGATTCACGCCAAAGCGAAGGTTCTGCTGCCTGTGTTCGTTCTGGTGGCCGGCCTGCTGTTCGTGACGCCCGCCCAGGCTGCGGGAGGCAAGGGAGCGCAGGAGTCCTGCTTTGACTGCCACAGCGACAAGGACATGACCAAGGACGAGGGTGGGAAGACCATCTCCCTCTTCGTGGATGCCGAGCGCTTCGGCAAGGCCGTCCACGGCTCCCTGTCTTGCCGGGACTGCCACGCCGAGTTGCACAAGGATCATCCGGGGGATGGCGGCGCCGTGCCCAAGGTGAAGTGCGGCAACTGCCATACGGAAGAGGACAAGGTCTACCAGGGCAGCATCCATGGCATGAGCAAGGCCATGGGGGCTTCCGCCGCGGCGAACTGCACCGACTGCCATGGCAACCACTACATTGGCCGCGTGAACCTCCCCGATTCACCGGTCTACAAGATGAACTTGCCCAAAACCTGCGCCAAGTGCCATGCCAACAAGCGCCTGACCGACGAGTACAAGATGAAGTTCCCGGCCGTCGGCGAGCAGTACCAGGAAAGCATCCACGGCATGGCCCTGTTGCAGAAGGGGCTCATCGTGGCGCCCAGCTGCAACGACTGCCATGGGGTCCATGACATCAAGCGGAGCGTCGACCGCAGCTCGCCCATCAACCACGCCAACGTGGCCAAGACCTGCGGCAAGTGCCACGTCACCGTCGAGGCCATCTACAACAAGAGCATCCATGGGCAGCTGCTGGCCAAGGGCGATCCCCGCGGCCCTGTCTGCATCCAGTGCCACACGGCGCACACCATCGAGACCCCCGTCAGTGGCCACTTCAAGGCCGGCAGCGACATGATCTGCGGCAAGTGCCACGCCGACCGGCTCGAGCACTACCGCGACACCTACCATGGTAAGGCCATGGCCCTGGGCAAGGCCAACACCGCCAGCGCCGTGGCGGCCTGCTACGACTGCCACGGTCACCACGATGTGCTACGGGCCTCCGATCCCAACTCCTACCTGTCCCCTGCCAACATCGTGAACACCTGCAAGAAGTGCCATGCCGATGCAACGGTCAGCTTCACGAAGTACGCCCCCCATGCGAACCCGCTGGACCGGGAGCACTACCCGATCCTGAACTACGTTTTCATCCTGATGACCACCCTGCTGGTCTTCACCTTCGCCCTGTTCGGCGGGCACACCCTGCTGTGGCTGTTCCGGTCCATCTGGCTCTACCGCCATGACTCCAAGCAGTTCCGCGAAGCCAAGGCCAAGATCCAGGCTGACGACGAGCAGTTCACGCGGTTCCAGCCCTTCGAACGGTTCCTGCACATCCTGGTGGTGACGAGCTTCCTGCTGCTGACCATCACCGGCATGCCGCTGAAGTTCTACTACACCGACTGGGCCAAAGCGATCTTCCGCTTCTTCGGCGGTGCCGACGTGGCCCGGACCCTCCACCACTTCGGAGCGGTGGTCACCTTCGTCTACTTCGTGCTGCACCTCAGCACCATGCTGAGCCACCTCTGGAAGCGCCGTGGCTACCTGAAGGATCCCGAGACCGGCGCCTTCCAGTTCTCGCGCATCTTCAAGGCCATGTCCCACCCGGATTCCATGATCCCCACCAAGCAGGACGTGCGGGACTTCGTGGCCCACAACAAGTGGTTCTTCGGCAAGGGGCCCCGGCCCGAGTTCGACCGCTGGACCTACTTCGAGAAGTTCGACTACCTGGCCGTGTTCTGGGGCGTCTTCGCCATCGGGGTCAGCGGGCTGATCATGTGGTTCCCGGAGTTCTTCAGCAAGTTCATGCCGGGCTGGATGATCAACGTCTCCCTCATCGTGCACTCCGACGAGGCCCTCCTGGCCGCAGGCTTCATCTTCACGGTCCACTTCTTCAACACCCACTTCCGGCTGGAGAAGTTCCCCATGGACACCGTGATCTTCTCCGGTCGTATCTCCAAGTCCGAGATGCTCCACGAGCGCAAGCGCTGGTATGACCGCCTGGTGGCCGAAGGCCGCCTGGACGACTACCGGGTGAAGGATGAGTGGGAAGCCTGGAAGGGCATCGCCCGCACCACCGGCTATATCTTCTTCGGCGTGGGCCTCTTCCTGCTGGTGCTGATCATCTACGCCATGGTTTCGCGCCTGGCGCACTGAGGCGGCTGCAGTTCCCTCGGGCGCGACGGAGCCCGAAAGGTTGCCGTAAGTGAAAGAAGCAATGAGGTAATCCGCAGATGTCTGTGACTGTCGTCACTGACCCCGACATTCGGAACCCGCAGACTCCAGCCCTGAGCCTGTCCATCCTTCCCCCCCGACTCGCTGCATGCACCGAGTCCCACTCACTCCAGAGGAGCCACCATGCGTCGCCTCACCCTGCTCACCGCCGCCCTCGCCCTCGCGGTCTCTCCTGCCGCCATGGCCAAGATGACCACCGTCAAGGGTGCAAAGTGCACCACCTGCCATGAGGGGGCGCCCAAGGACAAGAAGTTCAACGCGGCCACCCAGAAGATGTTCCCCAAGTACAAGGAAGCCGAGTGCAAGAACTGCCACGCCTGGGAGAACGGCAAGCTGACCACCTTCAAAAAGAAGTAGGCACTTCACGGCTCCGCAGGGATACCCCGTGCGCAATCACAGCCTCATCTCCGCCCTCGCATCCTTGGTCCTGGTGCCCTGCGCCCAGGCCAAGGTGCCCTGGATCAAGCAAGCCAGGGACCTGGGCATCGCCGAGATCAAGGACTGCAAGTCCTGCCACGGGGAACGGAACGCCAAGGACAGCCTGAACCCCGCGGGCCAATGGCTGCTGGCCCAGAAGGCGGCGCGCAAGGCCGCGGAGTGCCAAGTGGTTTGGATGAAGGACTACTTCGCAACCCGGAAGTAGTCGGTTCTTTTCAACGAGCAAGGGGCGCCCATACAGGCGCCCCTTGTCTGCTTTAGGCTGATCTACAGTCCAAGCAGGGTGCGGGCTTCGGCCTCCATGCGGTCCAGCAGGGCCACATCGGTTCGGCTCTGGAGGTAGACCTTCAGCTTGGGTTCGGTGCCGCTGGGGCGGAAGGCCGCAAAGGCACCACTCGCCAGCCGGAACTTCAGCACGTTGCTGCGGCCGATGGGCAGTGCCACGTCCCGCTGGTTCGGGCGGTCCAGGATCGGTTCCTGCTTGCCTCCGGCCCGCCAGAGCCCCGTCTGGAAATCCTCCCAGCTGGTGACGGCCTCGCCGCCCAGGGACGTGAGCCCGGCGGTCCGGATGCGCTCCATGGCCTCGGCGAACCGCTTGGCACCGCCTGGGCGGGGATCCTCGAGGTTGACCAGGCGGTTGTGGAAGGTCCCCACCCGGGCCATGAGGGCTTCCACCGCCTCGAAGAGGGTCAGGCCCAGGGCATTAAAGTGACCCGCCATCTCCGCCACCACCAGGGCCGCGGTCACCCCGTCCTTGTCGCGGAGGTCCGGGGGCAGCAGCATGCCGTAGCTTTCCTCGGCCCCGAAGGCATAGGCTTCGCCCAGGGTTTCCAAGCGGTCCATGCAGACCGCGATGTTCTTGAAGCCTGTGAGGGTCCAGACCACCGGAAGGCCGTGGCACCGGGCCACCTCGGCCATGAAGTCAGAGGTGACCACGGTGCTAATGACGGCGCCCCTCCGGCCCTTCTGGGTGCAGAGGTAGTCGAGGGTCAGCGCCGCGAGGTCGTTCCCGGACATCAGCTCCCAGGCCCCCTTCCGCTTGGCCACGACCCCGATGCGGTCGGCGTCCGGATCATTGGCCAGCACCAGCTCGGCCCCCAGGGCGTCGGCTTCCTTCAGGGGCGCCGCATAGGCCGCGAGCTCCTCAGGGTTGGGCCGGGGTGCCGTGGGAAAGGTGCCGTCCTGGATGCCCTGGCTGGGGCTGACGGTGAGGGGCAGGCCTGCCTGCTCGAACAGGGCCGGCACGAAGGCCACGCCCGTGCCGTGGAAGGGGGTGTAGACGATGCGGCAGGGGGTGAACGGCTCGGGGTGCTGAAGCAGCGTCTGGCCCATGGCGAGGTAGGCCTCTTCGACCGAAACCGGGATGGGCACAATGCGGCCCGCGGGCGCCACCGGTGGCGTCGGCACGAGGGGCAGGCCAGCCATGTGCGCCTCGACCTCCGCATCCCAGGGTTCCACCAGCTGGCCACCAAGGTCGTTGTAGGCCTTGTAGCCGTTGTATTCCTTTGGATTGTGGCTGGCGGTGATGATGACGCCGCAGCCCGAATCCAGCGCTTTCATGGCGAAGCAGAGAAAGGGCGTGGGCAGGGGGCGGGTGCCCAGGTAGACCAGGTAGCCGGCGGCGGCGAGCACCGCGGCGCTCTCGGCGGCGAAGACATCAGAGCGGAGGCGGGTGTCGTAGCCCACCACGGCGACCCGTTTCGACGGCGCATGGTGCTGGGCGACGGCGGCCAGGGCCAGGGTGGCCCGTCGCACATTGGGCTGGTTCATCCGCCGCAGGCCCGCAGCCATGAAGCCCCGCAGCCCGCCGGTGCCGAAGGCGAGGGGTTCGAAGAACCGATCCTCCAGTTCCGCCAACGCGGCGGCGTCGCCCCGGTCGGCGGCGGCCACCAGGGGCTCAAGCTCGGCGCGCAGGTCGGCTTCGAGGTGCGGGAAGGACAGGTACTGCTTGGCGGCTGTCAGTGACATGGGAACCTCGTAAACATCAGCGGGACGAAGGGCCGCCTGCCATGGATCATGCCCCACCGAGGGCGATGTCTTCCAGCAGAAGGCTCAACCCCGCGCTGCTGCCGTACCAGCGAAGGTCGTTGCCCACCCCCACGATGCGGGTGAGGAAGTCGCGCAGGTTGCCGGCGAAGGTGAGCTTGTCCACGGGCTCCGCCAGCTGGCCGTCGCGGATGCGGAGACCGCTGGCGCCGACACTCAGGTCGCCGCTGACGGGATCCACCGTGTGCAACCCCATGATCTCGGTGATGAGCACGCCCTGGCCGGCCAGGCGGTACAGGGCCTCAGGAGTCTGCTGCCCGGGCAGGGGCTGGAGGTTGAAGGTGGTGGCCGAAGGCTGGCTGCCCAACCCGCGACCGGCGCTCCCTGTGGGTGCGGTGCCCATTTCGGCGGCGGTCTTCAGGGTGTGCAGGTAGGTCTTGAGCACGCCCTCTTCGAGCAGCACATTCCGCCGCGTGCGGAGTCCTTCCGCATCCCAGGGCTCGGTGCCCAGGGCCGGACAGTTCGGGCCCTCGGCCAGCCGGCCATCGTCCACCAGGGTCAGGAGGGGCGAGGCGATGCGCTCGCCCAGCTTCCCTGCGAAGAGGCTGCGCTGCTTGAGCACGGATTCCGCGTCCAGCATGCCCGCCACGATGCCGAGGAGATCGACCGCCACCTCGGGGTGCAGCACCACGGCATAGCGTCCCGCGGGAAGGCGCTGGGGGTTGAGCTTCCGCTCACCCTTGAGGGCGGCTTCGGCCCCGATGGCGGCCAGGTCGAGCCCGGGGCGGCGGGCCACATCCCAGTGCCAGGCGGCCTGGCGCTCGTCGCCATCGGCCACGGCGAGCTCGATGGCGGCGGAGCAGCTGGTCCAGGCGTCTGGTGTTCGCACGCCCTTCTGGGTGAGCAGGAGGCTGGCGCCGGAGCCGTCGGTCCAGGCGGACTCGCGCACCGCGGCCACCTTGGCGGAGGCCTTGCGGGCCTCGGTCTCCAGCTCCATGGCCCAGGCGATCCGCTGCTCGGGGCGGATGGCCTCAATGGCGGGATCGAAGCGGTCCGGCAGGTCGTCGACGCCTTCAGGATCCGCCTGCCGCAGCCAGGGATCCTCGTCGCCCAGCGCGCTCAGCTCCCAAGCCTGGGTGAACAGAGCCCGGAAGTCCTCGGCGGCCAGGTCCGTGGTGGTTGCCAGACCCGTGCGGAAGCCGCTGTCACCCGACCGGATGACCCGCACGCCCAGGCCGCCCCGCTTGCTGGTGGTGAGGTCCTGCAGGGCACCATTCTGCACCTTGGCCTTGCGGGAGCGGGAGACAGTGAGGAAGGCCTCGGCACCTTCGGCGCCTAGGCTCAGGGCATGGCGGATGCCTTCCTGCAGGCGGGCCTCGAGGGCATCGGAGATGAAGGACGCGAAGGGGGTCATGGTCAGATCACGCTGGGCAGGGGTTCGGCGGTGCCACCGACCACCAGGGCGGGACAGAGGATGGTGGGGAGGGCATCGCTGACCGGCACCCCCTGGCCATCCTTGCCGCAGGTGCCGATGTCGAAGTGGTGGAGGTCGTTACCGATGCGCGTGAGGGAGCGCAGCACGTCGGGGCCGCAGCCGCTGAGGGTGGCGTTCTTCACCGGGTACTTGGCCACGCCCTTCTCGACCCAGTAACCCTCGGTGACCTGGAAAACGAAATTCCCCGTCACCGTGTCCACCTGGCCTCCCCCCATGTGCTTCACCAGCAGGCCCCTATCCAGGTCGCGCAGGATGGCCTCGGGGGTCTCCTGACCGGGCGCGAGGAAGGTGTTTCTCATCCGGGGGATGGGCAGGTGGCGGTAGCTCTCGCGGCGGCCATTGCCCGTGGGCTCAGTGCCCATCTGGCGGGAGGTCTTGCGGGACTGGAGGTAGGCCTTGAGGATGCCATTCTCCACCAGGACCACCCGGCTCACGGGATTCCCTTCGTCGTCGATGGCCTGGCTGCCGCGCTTGTGGGGCAGGGTGCCGTCGTCGATGATCGTCACGCCCTCGCCTGCCACCCGCTGGCCCAGCTTGCCCGCGAAGGCGCTCATGCCCGCGAGGGCCAGGTCGGCCTCAAGGCCGTGGCCGCAGGCTTCGTGGATCATGGTGCCGCCTGCGCTGCTGCTGAGGACCACCGGGAAGGTGCCGGCGGGGGCGGGTTGCGCATCCAGGGCCTGGATGGCCAGGCGCACCGCCTCGCGCACCATGGCCCCCACCGCCTCCTCGGTGAACAGTTCGAAGCCCCGGGTCTCGCCGAGGGGCTGGTAGCCGGTCTGCAACTGGGTGCCATCGCCGGCGGTGATACTGGCGCGCAGGACGACCTGCGTGCGGTGGTCCTCCGTAAGCTGCCCGGCAAAGACGCCTTCCCGCGCCTCTGCCGAGGCGATCCACACCCGCTGGGTGCTGTCGCCGTAGCCGATGGATACCTGCTTGAGGGCCCCGGGCCGGAGGGCTTCGGCCTCTGAGCGGGCAAGGCGCTCGGCCCGACGCACCAGCTCGACCTTCTCGGCCAGCGGGACAGTGCCCGGGTCCCGTTCCACCGGGCTGGGGGTGGGGTGGGTCCGGAGGGTCAAGGCGGGGATCGGGGTGGCCTGGCCTGTACCGGGTGCGGCCAGGGTGCGGGCGGCTTCCAGCAACTCGTCCAGGGTGGGCGCGATGAGATCGGCGAAGCGGGTGGTTTCGCCCACCACCAGGCGGAGGCTGGCCCCGAAGGCCTCGGAGGCCAGCAGGTCCTCCATGCGCCCGTCATCCATGCCCAGGGCGTGGGTGCGCCGCCGCTCCACAAAGACCTCCCCGTAGTCCCCGCCCCGGGTGAGCAGGGCCTCAAGGACGGTTCGGAGCTCTTCGGGGCTGAACGGGGACGGCATGGCGGGTCTCCAGCTCCGCGCGCGGCGGACCTTCCAGTCTGCCAGAAGGGATGCTTCGGCCTGTTCCAGGATTCCAGACAGGTCGCGACCGTCATTGGGGATCACCAGGTCCGCGTGCAGGGCACGCTCTGGAGCGCTGGCTTGGGCGTAGAGACGATCGAGGGCCGCCGTGCGGGTGAGGCCATCCCGCTCCATGAGCCGTGCGAGGCGCAGGGGTTCCGGGGCATCCACCGTCCAGAAGGCGTCGAAATGATGGGCCCGCCCACGCTCCACCCAAAGGGCCGCGTCCAGGACAGCTCCGCGACTGTGGGTGGGAAGCCCCTGCAGCTGGGCCGTCAGGTGGGCTTCGATGCGGGGGTGGAGGAGGGCGTTCAGCCGAGCGCGGGCCCCTTCATCCGAGAAGACGTGGGCGGCCATCCAGGGGCGGTTCAACCCGCCGTCTGCCAAGAGACAGTCCGGTCCAAAGGCAGCCACCACGGCGGCCAGGCCCTCGGTACCAGGGGCAACGACCTCCCGGGCCGCCTGGTCGGCATCGACCACCGCCCAACCGCGCGCGGCCAGCAGCCGGGCCACGTGGCTCTTCCCGGCGGCGATGCCGCCGCTGAGGCCGAGAAGGGGGAAGGGCAGGGCATGCATGCAGCGCTCCAGGTCCGATTGTGCCCGTACCTCCAACGGGCCGCTCGGGGCCCCCAGCCGGGGGGCGTCCCATGGGCTACACTGGGGCTCCTCCCTCTTGACTCGAGGTCACATGAAAGACGCGTCCCCCGAACAGGCCATGGATCTCGCCCAGCTCGAAAAGCCGGTGCTCGAACTGGAGGCCCAGATCCGGGCCATGGAAATGGACCCCACCCAGGCCAAGGAGCGGGACAAGCTCCAGAAGAAGCTCGACAAGCTGAAGGCGGACCTGTTCACGAACCTGACGGACTGGCAGCGCTGCCAGCTGGCGCGGCATCCCAAGCGCCCCTACACCCAGGACTACCTGGAGCGCATCTGCGAGCGCTTCGAGGAACTGCATGGCGACCGCCGTTTCGGCGACGATGCGGCGATCATCGCCGGCCTCGGCTGGATCGAGGGGAACCCGGTGATGATCATCGGCCAGGAGAAGGGCCGGGACACCAAGCAGAAGATCCTGCGGAACTTCGGCATGCCCAAGCCCGAGGGCTACCGCAAGGCTCTGCGCCTCATGAAGCTCGCCGAGAAGTTCCAGCGCCCGGTCCTGTGCCTCATCGACACCATGGGGGCCTATCCCGGCGTCGATGCGGAGGAGCGCGGCCAGGCCGAGGCCATCGCCCGGAACCTGCTGGAGATGGCCAAGCTGCAGGTGCCCATCGTGGCGGTGGTCATCGGCGAGGGCGGTAGCGGGGGGGCCCTGGCCCTGGGCGTGGCCGACCGGGTGCTCATGATGGAGAACGCCATCTACTCGGTGATCTCGCCCGAGGGGTGCGCCTCCATCCTGTGGAAGGACGCCAGCCAGGCCCCCAAGGCCGCCGAGGCCCTGAAGCTCACGGCCCCCCACCTCCTGGAGTTGGGCGTCATCGACAGCATCGTGAAGGAGCCTCTGGGCGGCGCCCATGCGGACTTCGACGCGGCGGCCGCGGCCCTGAAGGAAGCCATCATCGAGGCCTTCTCTGAAGTGGCCGAGCTGTCCGCCGAGCAGCTGGTGGAGGAGCGGTACCAGAAGTTCGCCCGCATGGGCAGCGTGGGCTGAGATGGACGCCCTGCCGTGGCGCATCCGCCGGAGCAGTCCGGCGGGGTCGGCGCCCTGGAGGGCCCTGGCGGAGCCCTGGGATCTCGATCCCCGGCTGGCGCGGCTGGCCTGGCTGCGGGGGCTAAATCGGCCCGAGGACCTGGCCTGGCGCCTGGACCCGGCCTGGAGCCGCAGCACCGACCCCCACCTACTGCCTGGCGTGGATGCCGCCGTGGCCCGGATTCACCGTGCCATCGAGGGGCAGGAACGGATCGTGGTCTACGGGGACTACGACGTGGATGGCGTCACCGCCACGGCCCTGCTGGTGCGCACGCTGGAGAAGCTGGGCGCCGAGGTGTCCTTCTTCATTCCCAATCGGTTCTCCGATGGCTATGGCCTCCACCTGGACTGCATTCAGGAACTGAAGACGACCCGCGATCCGGGGTTGCTCATCTCTGTGGACTGCGGGGTGCGCAGCGTGGCCGAAGTAAAGGCCAGCGGGGACCTGGGCATGGACTGGGTCATCACGGACCACCACAGCCTGGGGCCGGAGCTGCCGGCGGCGGCGGCGGTGGTGCACCCCCACCTGGGCGAGTACCCCAACCGCGGGCTGGCGGGCGTTGGCGTGGCCTACAAGCTGGCCCAGGCCCTGCTCGGCGCGGTAACCCAGCCCTCCGGCCCCGACGCCGCCTTCCTGGATGGGCTGCTGAAGCTGGTGGCCATCGGCACGGTGGCGGATGTGATGCCCCTGGCGGGTGAGAACGCCCTCCTGGTGCGGCGCGGGTTGGATTCCCTGAGGGCGAAGAACGGCCCGGGGCTGGCCGCCCTGCTCAAGGCCGCGAAAAAGGAAGGTGCGCTGGGCGCCCAGGACATCGCCTTCGGCATCGGCCCGAGGCTCAATGCCGTGGGCCGCATGGGGGGCGCCGAGGACGCGGTCCGCCTCCTGCTGACCCGGGATGCCGCCGAAGCGGAGCGGCTCATGGCCCGGGTGGAAACGCTCAACCTCGAGCGCCGGTCCATTCAGCGGGACCTGGCCGAGCGCCTGGCGGCCCCCGACGCCACGGCCTTTGATCTCG
Source organism: uncultured Acidobacteriota bacterium (assembly GCA_963740385.1). Classification (GTDB taxonomy): domain Bacteria; phylum Acidobacteriota; class Holophagae; order Holophagales; family Holophagaceae; genus Geothrix. Next base: position 146,371 of record CAVUDX010000002.1, on the reverse strand, counting down.
TGGTGGATCCCGATGCGCACAAAGGCGTGATCGGCATCGTAGCCGGTCATCGCATGCGGGCCACCGGCCGCCCCGCGGGGGTCTGCACCGTCAGCGACGGCATCGCCCACTGCAGCCTCCGGGCCCCCGAGGGCTATGACCTGGGCGAGCTGCTGGTCCTGGCCCAGCCCTTCATTCTGAGTGGAGGTGGGCACCGGGTGGCGGCGGGGCTGAGCTTCGAGGCCGCCCGGCTGCCCTTCGTCCGCCAGGCCCTGCAGCACGGCGCCGCCCAGCAGGCAGGGGCGCGGCAGCCCCAACCCCTGCTGGTGGACGGCGAGCCGGAGCACATCCCCGACGATGCAGACCTCGCGCGCCTGGAGCCCTTCGGCCAGGGCTTCGCCGCTCCCGTGGCGCGTCTGCAGGGGATCGTGCACTCGGCCAGCGTGTTTGGGGCGGACCACTGGAAGCTGCGCCTGGTCGGCCTGCCGGATCCCCTGACCTGGTTTGCCGGGCACCCCCGGCCTGCGCTGCCCCAGGCCGGGGCGAGCATCCAGGTCGCAGCCACGCCCCAGGGCAGCCCCCGTTGGGGCCGCTCCTGGCTGGTGGATGCAGTGCTGGGGGAGGCGGTCCCGTGACCCGCCCGCCCTGGCACATGGCTTTTCCCCCGGCGCGGCATCCGCTCTGGCGGGTGCTCGGGTGGACCCTGGTGCTGTCCACCCTGGGGTTCACGGCCCGCTTCCTGGTGAATGGCGACGCCGGCCTGCCTGGCCGCACCGTGGGGGGCGACCCCCTGTTCGGGAATGGCACCCTGGGCAGTGTGGGAACCCTCACCGAGCAGCTGGGTCCCAATCGCATGGTGCTCTCCTACCGCACCATCCAGGGGTCCGAGGAAGACCTCCAGCTGGAGGAGGTCACAGGCCACCTGGATGAGCAGGCGGGCCAGTGGCGCATGGTGGCTCCCAGTGCGCACCGGCAGGCCGGCGTCTGGACCCTGCAGGGTCCCCTGGACCTGTCGGTGAGCGAACCTGGGTCCACGCACCTCCTCGGCACGGGGCGGGTGGACACGCCTGGACCAGCCATCCGCTGGACGGGCGGGGAGTGGGAGGGCCTCTCCCCCCTCCGCTGGGAGGCCCTGGAAGGCTCCTCCAAGGGCATATGGAACCTGCCGGCGGGCTGGCGCCGGGAGACCGACGGCCACCTCCGGGTGGAAAAAGGCCCCGTGCGCTGGCAGGCACCGGTGGATGGAAACGCTCCAGCCACCTTGAAGGCCATGGATGCGGATCGTCTCTGGGCGACGCCGGGCTTCCAGACGGGGCACCTTGAGGGGGTCAAGGCGCACCTGGTCCAGGGATTCCTGGAAGCCTCGGTGGCTGACCTCTCCCCTGACCAGGTGACCTGGCCAGGCCCACTCTCTTTCCAGCGGCAGGATGGCTGGCGCGGTGAGGCCCAGGCGGGCCGCGCCCCCCGACCCGCCCCCGGTGCAAGTTTCCAGCAGGTCGAGCTGAAGGGGTTCCGAGCCCACCGGGACTTGCCGGGAGGCCGGGAGCAGCTGTCGACGCAGGGCGCCCGCTGGACCCCCGCGGGCCTGCGGCTTGAAGGCGATGTGGTGTGGGAGCAGCCCGCCGATGGCCAGACCCTCACCCTCCGGGCCCCCCGGGTGCTGCTCCGCGAGGCGCCGGGATCGGAACTGCCCGAATCCCTGCTGGTGGGCCAGGCGGTGGCGGAAGGCCAGGCGATTCTCACCTGGGGGCGGCGAACTTTGTCCTCGCCCCGCATCCTGGTGGAGCGTGCCACGCGCCGCTGGAAGCTGCAGAGTCCAGTGCTGGGCCGAGGCGAAGACGGAACCTTCTCGGGCGGGGCTGGGCAGGGCAGCCCAGGGGCCTGGATCATTGAGGGGCCCATCCAGGTGAACCTCTTCACCGGTGGAAGCCTGCGGGGCTCCCGACTGTCCTGGGAAGACACCCTGTGGACCCTGACGGGCCGTCCGGCCACCTGGAGTCGCCTCCGGGAGCGGCTCTCGGGCCCGAAAATTCTTCGCCAGGGCGACACGGTCACCTTCCCGTCCGGGCTCAGTGGCAACCTCGCCGCCACGGATGGGGACCTGTCCCTGCGCGCCGAACGGGGCGTCAGTGAGGCCCAGCAGATCACCCTGAGCGGAGGGGTCGAGTGCCAGGGGCAGGGGTGGCGCCTGCTGGCGGACTCGGTGACGGTCCGGGTGGGGCCGGACCGCCAGGTGAAGCTGATCCAGGCGAAGGGTGCGGTCACCCTGCGGGGCCGGCTGGGCGAGGGCCAGGGCGAGGCCCTGGAACTGGAACCTGCGGATCAGGTGGTTCGCTGGCAGGGGCGGGTGCGGGGCACCAGCTCCGGCTCCGGCTGGTGACCTTGCCCCCAGTTCGGGCATGATGGAATAAACATCGTAATAGGAGGCACCATGGCCCGATTCGGATTCCTCTCTCCGCTTGCCCTGCTGTTGGCCGTGGCTCCCCTGGCGGTGACCGCGCCCAGGGAAAAGGAGGCCCCCAGCGCGAAGGAATCCCCCTTGGCCAAGCTGCCCTTCCGGAACCTCGGTCCAGCACTCACCTCAGGGCGGGTGACCGACCTCGCCATCGATCCCCGGCGGGGCGACACCTGGTATGTGGCTGCCGCCTCCGGAGGCGTGTGGAAGACGGTGAACGCGGGGACCACCTGGACCCCCATCTTCGACAAGGAGACCTCTTTCTCGATCGGTTGCGTCACCGTGGATCCGCAGGATTCCCTCACGGTCTGGGTGGGCACTGGCGAGAACAACTCTCAGCGCTCCGTGGCCTACGGCGATGGCGTCTACCGCAGCCTGGACGGGGGCAAGCACTGGGAGAACATGGGCCTGAAGGCCAGCGAACACATTGCCAAGGTGCTGGTGGATCCGCGCAACAGCAAGGTGGTGTACGTGGCCGCCCAGGGCCCCCTCTGGAAGGAGGGCGGGGACCGAGGGTTGTACAAGACCACGGATGGTGGGAAGACCTGGACCTCGATCCTGAAGGTGGATGCCCACACGGGCGTGACGGATGTGGTGATGGATCCCCGCAACCCGGAGGTGCTGTTCGCGGCCACCTATCAACGCCGCCGCCATGTGTGGGGCATGGTGGATGGCGGCCCTGGCAGCGGCATCCACAAGAGCACGGATGGCGGACAGACCTGGATCCGCCTGAAGGAGGGCCTGCCCAAGGACGACATGGGCCGCATCGGCCTGGCCATCCCCGTAGGGGAACCGGACACCGTATACGCCACCATCGAGGCGGCCAACAAGGCGGGGGGCTTCTTCCGCAGCCAGGATGGCGGCCAGACCTGGGAGCGCCGCAGCGAGCAGGTGTCCGGCAGCGCCCAGTACTATCAGGAACTCTTCTGCGATCCCAAGGATCCCCTGCGGGTCTACGCCATGGATACCTGGATGCAGGTGACCGAGGACGGGGGCAAGACCTGGCGCCGGGTGGGCGAGAAATACAAGCACGTGGACAACCACGCCCTTTGGATCGATCCCGCGAATTCCGACCACCTCATCGCTGGCTGCGATGGTGGCGTCTACGAGAGCCGGGACCGCGCGGCCACCTGGGAATACAAGGCCAACCTGCCGATCATCCAGTACTACCGGGTGGCGGTGGACAACGCCCGCCCCTTCTACAACGTGTACGGCGGCACCCAGGACAACTTCTCCATGGGCGGGCCGAGCCGCACCCGCAACCTGCATGGGTCCACGAACCTCGACTGGTTTGTCACCCAGGGGGGCGATGGCTTCTACAGCCAGGTGGATCCCGATGATCCCAACACGGTGTATTCCGAAAGCCAGTACGGCGGCCTGGCACGCTACGACCGGAAGACGGGCGAGCGGGTGGAGATCCAGCCCCAGCCCGCACCAGGCGAGGATCCCTACCGCTGGAACTGGGACGCCCCCCTGATGATCAGTCCCCACAGCAGCAAGCGGCTCTACTTCGCCGCCCAGAAGATCTTCCGCAGCGATGATCGGGGCGACAGCTGGACCGCCGTAAGCCCCGACCTGACGCGCAAGGTCGATCGCAGTCGCCTCAAGATCATGGACAAGGTCCAGAGCGTCGATGCCGTCGCCCGGAATGCCTCCACCAGCGTGTACGGCAACATCGTGGCCTTTGCCGAGAGCCCGAAGGCGGAGGGGCTGCTCTACGTCGGCACCGATGACGGCCTGCTCCAGACCAGCGAGGATGGCGGCAAGGTCTGGCGCAAGCTGGACAGGTTTCCCGGCGTGCCTGACCTGACCTACGTGTCCTGCCTTTCTGCCAGTCCCCACCAGGCGGGCACGCTGTACGCCGCCTTCGACAACCACAAGGAAGGCGACTTCAAGCCCTACCTGCTGCGATCCCGGGACCGCGGTCGCACGTGGGAATCCATCGCCGCCGGCCTTCCGGAGCGGGGCAGTGTGTACACCGTGCGGGAGGATCCCGCCCGGGAAGGGCTGCTCTACTGCGGCACGGAGTTCGGCCTCCACTTCAGCCTCGATGCGGGGCAGACCTGGTCCAAATTCAGCAGTTTGCCCCCCATTGCCGTGAAGGATCTCGCCATCCAGAGCCGGGAAGGCGACCTGGTGGCCGCCACCTTCGGCCGCGGGTTCTATATCCTCGATGACCTCACCGCCCTGCGGGAGGCCCGCCCCGAGCAGCTGGGGGAGGAGGCCCATCTGTTTGGGCTGCGGCCAGCCCAGGCCTACATTCAGGCAGTGCCCTTCGGCGGGCCGGGCAAGTCCTTCCAGGGCGATTCCCTCTACCTGGTGCCCAACCCTGCCTTCGGTGCGGTCTTCACCTACCACGTCAAGACGGAGCCCAAAACCCTCAAGAAACAGCGACAGGAGCGCGAGAAGGAGGCCACCAAGGCCGGCCAGGATCTCACCGTGCCCGGATGGGATGCCCTGCGCGCCGAGGACCGGGAACTGGATCCCAAGGTGGTTCTGACCATCGCTGGGGCCGATGGACAGGTGGTGCGCCGCCTCACTGCGAAGCCCGAGAAGGGCGTGCATCGCCTGGCCTGGGACCTGCGGCTCCAGAACCCGGCCCCCATCCGCCTGAAGTCCCCCACCGACCGCGACCCGTGGGACTACGGGTCCCGCGGGGCGCTGGCGGTTCCAGGCCGGTACCAGGCTTCGCTTGCCTTCCAGGTGGACGGGGTGCTCCGGTCGGTCGCGGGGCCGGTGCCCTTCGAAGTCAGGCCCCTGGATGCTGACCGGCTGAGCCCCGCCCAGTGGACTGAATTCAGCGCCTTCTGCGCGCGGATGGGGGAAGCCCAGCGCCGGGCCATGGGCACGTCGGAGCGCCTCAAGGAAGCCCAGAACCAGCTGGACCACATGCAGAAGGCCCTCCTGGAAACCGCCGGGGCGGATCCAGCCCTGCTCGGCAAGGCCAAGGACCTCCGGGGGGAACTGCTGGACCTGCGCACCCTGCTCAGCGGGGATGACACCGTGGCCTCCCGGCAGGAGCCGACGGCCCCGAGCATCCTCGGGCGGATCGGGGACGTGACCGGCAGCGTCTGGGTCACCACCCAGCTGCCCACGGCCACCCAGCGCCAGGGCCTCGCCTGGGCCGAAGCAGGCCTCGGATCGGTGGTGCAGCGGCTGGACGGCGCCCTTGCCAACCTGAAGCTGCTGGAGACGGCCCTGGACAACGCCAAGGCACCCTACACACCCGGGCGCACCCTCCGCTGAAGGCGCACGCCCGAACGGGCCACCCCCGGCGTCCCCGGGGGTTGTTCCTGAGCCTTCGTGTGGTCTGATAGATTCATGACCGAAACACCCCCCTGCCTCGAGGCCGTCAACCTCCAGAAGCGCTATGGCGACCGCACCGTGGTGCGTGATGTAAGCCTCTGCGTGGGCATGGGTGAGGTGGTGGGCCTGCTCGGTCCGAATGGGGCCGGCAAGACCACGACCTTCTACATGGTGGTGGGGGTGGAGGCGCCGGATCGGGGGCATATCCGCTGGCTGGGCCAGGACGTCACTATGCTGCCCATGCACCGACGGGCCCGTCTGGGCATCGGTTACCTGGCCCAGGAGTCCAGCGTCTTCAGGGGGCTGACGGTGTGGGAAAACCTCATGGCCCTGGGTGAACTGCAGCCCATCGCCAAGGCCGAACAGCAGGCTCGCTGCGAGCGCCTGCTGGCGGACTTCCACCTGGAACAGGTGCGCGACACCCTGGGCATGAGCCTGTCGGGCGGGGAACGGCGTCGCTGTGAACTGGCCCGCGCCCTGGTGACCGAGCCCCGCATCATGCTGCTGGACGAACCTTTTGCGGGCGTGGATCCCAAGTCTGTCCTGGAGATCCAGGGGCTCATTGACGACCTCAAGGCGCGAGGCATTGGCGTGCTGATCACCGACCACAACGTCCGGGAGACCTTGCAGATCGCCGACCGGGCCTATATCTTGGCGGACGGGATGATCATGAAGCACGGCCTGCCCAGCGAGATCGCAGAAGATCCGGACATTCGCCGGGTCTACCTGGGCGAACGGTTTAGGCTGGATTAGGGATTGATTTTAGAATGGGGTGTGGCCGCGCAGGCGGCGCCACCCAAGCGAGACAAGGAAAGCGACGATGGCAATAGCGGCACTATTGATGAGGAGCTTGACGCGGTCTCGCGCCGGGTGCCGCCGCCTGCCCTCCAGGATGTGCCCAGCCGCGGCTCGCATCCATTCTGAAATCAAACCCTAATGGCAGCCGGCCCCTTCCTCTCCCAGCGCCTGGCCCAGAGCCAGACCCTCGCGTTGACCCCCGCCATGCAGCTCAAGCTGAAGCTCTGGCAGATGAACCTCCAGGAACTCTCGGAAACCATCGAGCGCGAACTGGAGGAGAACCCGCTGCTGGAACTCACGGACGAGAGTGACGAGATCCCCACCCTCGAGGCCATCGAGGAGGGCCGAGATTCCGAGGTGACGGAAGGCTCGGCAGAGCAGATGGCCGACCCCGGGGAGGTTCCGGAAGGGACCGATACGGTGGATCTGGGGCCGATCCTGGATGCCGCGGGGGAGATGGACCCCGAGAGTGACCTGGAGAAGTTCACGGAGGAGGGCGTGGCTCAGGTACAGGAGACCGAGCTGGGCGCTGAGAACAGCTGGGACCAGGACCTGCCCCGCACCAGCAACCTGCCCGAGGAAGATCGCCTCTCCTGGGAGGACCGCCTCAGCGCCTTCGAGTCGCTCCAGGATCACCTCCTCTCCCAGCTCTACGAAACCCTCGAGCACGAGGACCTGCGGGCGCCGCTGGTGGAGCGCCTCATTGACCGCATGGACCCCAAGGGGTTCCTGCGCATCGATCCAGACCAGCCCAGCCTGGAGGCCACGCCGGAGGGACTCGCGGCCGACCTGGGCGTGCCCCTGGAGTCCCTGCTGGCGGCGGTGGAGGTGCTCCAGGAGTTTGATCCGTCCGGGGTAGGCTGCTTCACCGTGCAGGAAAGCCTCCTCCTGCAGCTCCGCCACGCGGGCGCCGAGCCGGATGATCTGGCGGTGCGCATCATCGAGGACTTCTCGGAGCTGCTCTCGCAGCGCGACAGCGGGAAGCTGCGGCGGGCCTTGGGTTGCACCGACGAGGAGCTGTGTGCCGCCATGGACCAGCTCAAGCACCTCAACCCCTCGCCGGGCCGCGCCTTCGATCCTGAGGGTGAGCGGGTGGTGAAACCCGATGTGGTGGTGCTCAAGGGCGAGGACGGCAACTGGAAGGTCTACTTGAATGACGAGGGGCTGCCCCGCCTCAAGGTCAACGGCGAATACCAGCGCTTCATGGCCTCCAGCGAAGCCAAGTCGGATAAGGACTTCATCCGCGAACGGTTCCGCAGTGCCCGGGATTTCATTCGCGGCGTCGAGGACCGCAACCGCACGGTACTGCGGGTCTCGGCCCAGATCGTTGAACTGCAGAAGGAGTTCATCGAGCATGGCATCGAGGGGCTCCGCCCCATGGTGCTCCGCGATGTGGCCGAAGCCACCGGCTTCCACGAGAGCACCATCAGCCGGGTGGTGAAGGCGAAGACGATCCATACACCCCAGGGGCTCTTCGACCTCAACTACTTCTTCTCCGCCCGGCCGAAGGACTCCGACGTGTCGGCCACGGTGGTCAAGCACCGCATCAAGGCATTCGTGCAGGCCGAGGACCCTGCCAAGCCGCTCTCGGACGAGGCCATCGCCGGACTGCTGGAGCGGGACGGCATCAAGGTGGCCCGCCGCACCGTCAACAAGTACCGCGAAGAGCTGAAGATTCCTCCAGCTTCCCAGCGCCGGCGCCGATAACAGGGGTCGGAACCACCCATTTGGGCCACCCGGCCCCTTTCAGGAGTGTCCCATGAAGGTCCACTACACCGGCCGCCACATGGAGCTCACCGAGCCCCTGAAGCAGTACACGAAGGAGCGGCTGGACAAGATGGCCACCTACCTGGACGACATCATCGATGTCCACGTGATCCTGGGTGTGGAGAAGCACCGGCATGAGGCCGAGATCACTCTGAAGACCCGCGCCAGCGCGTTCGTGGCCTCTGCCACGACGGATGACATGTATTCAAGCATCACCCAGGCCATCGAAAAGCTGGATGTGCAGGCCCACAAGCACCAGGGGAAGCGCAACAGCCGCCCCCACGACAGTGCCAAGGCCGGGGCCGTCGAGGAATAGGTTCCCCACTTTTCCCCGCAAAGGCGGCCCGGCGGGGCCGCCTTTGGTATTCTGAACCGTCCGGAGTCCCCCATGCCTGATCCCACGCACCTCTACGCCCCCAAGACCTGCACCGATCCCACCCAGATCTGCGAGAAGTGCCGCTGCGCCTATACGCTTGATCACTTCCAGCACGGCGTCGAAGGCCAGGACTGCGTCTGCCGGCGCTGCCTCCAGGTCATGGGGTACAAGGTCTAGGCATGCCAAGCCTCGCGACCGCTGCCGAGGAGATTCTCGAAGGCGTCCTGCAAGGCCGCCGGATCACGGCGGCCGAAGGCTTGGTGCTCCTGGAGCAGGCCGACCTGCCGGACCTGGCGGTAGCGGCCACAGCCCTCAGAGATCGGCACAACGACCCCCGGCGGGCGAGCTATGTCATCGACCGCAACGTGAACTACACCGACGTCTGCAACGTCTACTGCACCTTCTGCGCCTTCTACCACAAGCCTGGCGATGCCCGGGGCTATGTGCTGACCCGGGAGCAGCTGAAGCAGAAGGCCGAGGAGACCAAGGCCATTGGCGGTACGGGCTTCCTGCTCCAGGGCGGCGTGAACCCCGATCTGCCTTGGGGCTACTACCTGGACCTTGTGCGCTACCTGCACCACGACCTGGGCATCTGGGTCCACGGCTTCTCCCCGGTGGAGATCCAGATGATGGCCAAGCTCAGTGGCCAGACGCTCCGGAAGACCATCGCCGACCTGCGCGAGGCGGGGCTCGGGTCCATCCCCGGCGGAGGCGCCGAGATCCTGGTGGACCGCATCCGCAAGAAGATCGCGCCCCTCAAGGGCGGCCGGGAGAAGTGGCTCGAGGTCATGGAAGCTGCCCATGAAGAGGGCGTAAAGACCACCGGCACCATGATGTTCGGCATCACGGAAACCCTCGCCGAGCGCATCGAGCACCTGGAGGTCCTGCGGGAACAGCAGGACCGGGCCCTCGCCCGTGGCAACGGGGGTGGCTACACCGCCTTCGCCGCCTGGCCGTTCCAGAGTGGCCATACCCCCTGGGAAGGCAAGGTGCCCAAGCCCACGGACGTGGAGTACCTCCGCACCATCGCCGTGGCCAGGATCTTCCTCGACAACTTCGCGCACATCCAGAGCAGCTGGGTCACCATGGGCCGCAAGACCGGCCAGCTGGCCCTGCACTACGGCTGCGACGACATGGGCAGCCTCATGCTCGAGGAGAACGTCGTGAGTGCCGCAGGCACCTGCTACAGCGTGAACCGGGACGAGATGACCCGCATGATCGCGGCTGCTGGCTACGCGCCCTGGCAGCGGGACAACATCTACGATTCCGTTCCCACCTGAGCCTCTGGCAGGTCTGCGCTGCCCGTCGCAGGTGAGCCTCCGGCGAGCGTGTCCACGGGGTCCAGCACATCCATCTGGGCCATATCCAGCTCCGTCATCCCATCGGGCCCCAGAGACGTCATGGGCTTGAACCGCGCGCCCCAGCGGACTTCCTCGGCGGTGTAGGAGGTACGGGCATAGATGGTCTGGGCAAAGGTGTCGTCGAAGGCCTTGATCAGCACGATGAACTCGGCCTGGGCTTCCCGCAGCGCCACGTCACCCAGGCCATGCAGGGGGCTGGCCTCGTCGATGGGATGGACCACGGTCCAGGTGGAGGGGAACAGGTGGATCTTGGACCTTTCGAGCGGCAGCAGCATGTACCGCCGCGTGCGAGTCGCCGGGTCCTGGAAGGACAGGCTGACGGTGGCCTCGACCTCGATCAGCTGGTTGCTGCGCATGTTCACCAGGCGGAACATGAAGCCTGTGCCCCCCTGGTAGGGGGCTACCACGGAGGCGTGGCTGAACCGCAGACAGGCCTGGGGACGAGAGAACCGCCCGTAGAGGAGGCCCGTCGCCAGGGCGAAGCTGAGCAGGCCCAGGAGGGACTCCAGGGCGGCCACGGCGCTCGCCAGGACGCCCAGGGGGCTGATGTGGCCGTAGCCCACCGTGGTGAGCGTCTGGGCGCTGAAGAAGAAGGCGTCCAAAGCGTGGTCGGAGAGCCTGGCTCCGCCCGGCCGGGTGAAGTGCTCCATCCCGATGCCCAGGTAGAGGGCGGCGAAGATCGCATTGGTGAGCAGGAATCCAAGGAAGAGCAGCCCCAGGAAGGGACTCCACCCCATGGTGATGAGGCGGTGGTAGAGCTCGTACTGGCGGAAGCGCGGCAGGCCGGTGCGGCGGACGTTGAAGGAGCCATCCTTGTTCACGGCGCGCCCGGGCCCGCCCTTGAGACCGAGGCCGAGGTCTTCGATGGGGAGTGACTTGCGGAAACGGAGGGCCATGGCGTCCTGTCCGGGGGGGAGGTTCTGAGTTTAGCGGCCTGGCCGGGACCTGCCAGGAGGCATCCCCTCGTCACAGGGGCGCCAGCGAGCGCACCCAAAGGGTCAGTGGCCTCCCACCTAATTCTCACGCCAGGGGATTCATGCCCTTGCCTGTCGGTTCCGTCCCCTCGCCAGGTTCCGCGCCCACCGGCGGATCGGCCGGAGCGCTGCAGACCCAACTGGAGGAGGCGGCTCGGCAGCTCGCGGACTGCCTGACCTGCGCCACCGCCCACACCACGGCAGGGCAGGCGCGGATTCAGCGGCTGACGGCCCGGGTGCAGGCCCTCCGGAGCCGGATCGCCCAAGTGGCGACCCAGTCCCGGCAGGTCCCAACCACCTCTGCTTCCGCCGGGGCAGGGCCTGGCGGGAATCCGGCCATTGCCCCGTCGCGGCCGGGGGAAACTCAGGGCCCCAGTCCGGTGGGCCCGCTTGGCCAAGCAGTCGACCTGCGAGGCTAGGGCATGCCGGAGGGAGTCAATCCTGACGCAGGGCGGCGATGAGCGCATCCGCCAGAGGCCGGATGCGGCCGGGCTCGCTGAGGAAGGCGCCGCGGGCAGCGACCAGGCGGGCGGAGGAGCGTCCCAGGACGGCGGTCTCCACGAGGCCGTGGGCCTTCAGGGTGCCCCCGGTCTGGACCAGGTCCACGATGGCATCCGCCAGGCCCAGCAGGGGGGCCAGCTCGGCGCTGCTGCTGAGGGGCACAAGCTCGGCCGTGAGGCCCTCCCGGGTGAGCCAGGCTTCCGTGGCTTTGGGGAACTTGGTGGCGAGGCGCAGGTGGGGCCTGGCTTTGAGGGCGTCGAGGGTGATGCCGGCCTGGGCGCAGAGGGAGAGGCGACAGGCCCCGAAGCCGAGGTCGGCCAGTTCCAGGAGGTCCAGGTCCATCTCGTCGAGGGTGTCCGAGCCCACGATGCCGAGGGAGGCCACGCCCGCGGCCACGTAGCGGGGCAAGTCCGCGCCCTTGAGCAGCAGGGCCGCCACACCGGGCGTGGCCGTGGGGATGCGCAGGACCCGCGACTTCAGGGCCTCGGCATCCAGGGCCAGGGGCGTGCCTGCCAGCTTGGGCACGAGGTCGTCGCCGAGGCGACCTTTCGGGAAGGCGATGAGGAGGGTGGTGGGCGTCATCAGGGTTGCTCGAAGAGGTCGGGCCGGGTCTCGGCGAGGTCCAGAAGACGGGAGAGGCGCACGCAGAAGCCCGCCGCCTGCCAGGGACGGCCGAGGCCCGGGAACAGGCGATCGTAGCGGCCCCCCGCGGCCAACTCCTGCTGGGCGCCGGGCGCCCACAGGCGCAGGGTAGGCCCCGTGTAGAAGCCGAGCCCGGCCACATCGGCGAGGTCCACCCGCAGCTCCAGGTTGGCGGGAAGGATGGGCAGCAGCGCCGCCAGGGCGCGCTCCATGTGGTGGCGCTCCGCCTGCAGCAGGTCGGCGTAGGGACTGGCGCCCAGGGCCACCAGGGTACGGGGGCCATCCAACTCCGACAGCAGGGCCTGGGCATGGTCGGCCATGCGCTGGGCGGCGGGGTGCCCTTCCATCACCTGGGCCACACGGTGCGGCGCCCGCCGGGAGAGGGCCGCCACCACGGCGTCGGCGAGGTCACCGATCAGGCCTTCCGCCTCCAGAGGGCGGCGCACCAGGGCGGCGTTGCCGAGGTGGAGGATGGCATGTTTCAGGCCCAGGACCCCGGGGATGGCCATGAGCAGGCGGGCCAGTTCCACATCCGCCTCGGCCGAGGACTCGCCCTCGGGCTGGATGCGCTCGCAACCCACCTCGAAGCGCTCCACGGCCTCCCAGGGCTGCACCGGTCGCCGGAATACCGCTCCCGCGTAGGACACCCTGGGGGGTGGGGCCGATCCGCCGCGGGCCAGCAGGCCCGCCAGGGCAACCGTGAAATCCCAGCGCAAGGCCACCAGGTCGTCCCCGTCGAAGAAGCGCAGGGCGCCAGGGGGGATGGTTTCCCGCAGGACAAGGGACGGATGCAGTTCCTGGTAGCCCTGGCCCGCGAGCAGGTCCATGAGGGCATCTTCCCAGCGGCGAAGCCGGGCGGCTTGGCCGAAGCCCAGGTCGGGGAAGTGGGGGGTGCGAACGGCCATCAGGCGGGCCCTCCCGACCGGGCCCCGTGGCGCTGCTGGAGCACCTCCACAACCTCCAGCAGGCTGGCACCGCGCTCGATCAGCAGCAGGTCGAGGTGGAAGAGCAGGTCCGCGGCCTCGCCCAGGAAGGCTACCCGATCCTCGTTCTTGGCGGCCAGGATCACCTCCCCGGCCTCCTCCACCACCTTCTTGGCAATGCGGTCCACTCCCTGGGCGAAGAGCTTCTGGGTGTAGCTGCCACTTAAATCTGCTGTGGCCTTGCGCGTTCGGAGCAGGGCTTCGAGGCGTCCCAGCCAGGGCAGGGTCGCGGGCCAGGGCTCAGCGCTGGCCGGATCCTCCGGGTTGGCATCGAAGCAGGTCTCGGTGCCGCGATGGCAGCTGGGCCCTTCGGGCTCGGCCAGGATGAGCAGGGCATCCGCGTCGCAGTCAGGCCGGATCTGGATGAGCTTCAGCCGGTGGCCGCTGGTCTCGCCCTTCACCCAAAGAGTCTGCCGGGAGCGGCTCCAGAACGTGACATAGCCGGTGTCCAGGGTGAGCTGCAGGGCCTCCCGGTTGAGCCAGGCGACCATCCGGATGTCGCCGGCGGGGCTCTGCACGATGCCTGGGATGAGGCCCTGGGAGTCGAAGGTGAGGGAGTCGAGGTTCATGTCAGATCCGCACGGAGAGGTCGTTCTGGGCGAGGTAGGTCTTCAGGCGTTCAATGGGCAGGATGCCCTCGTGGAAGAGGGTGGCGGCCAGGACCGCGTCGGCGCCGTGTTCCAGGGCCTCCAGGAAGTGGATCTCCCGGCCCGCGCCGCCGGAGGCGATGAGGGGGATGGGCAGCTGGGAGGCGAGGTCCAGCAGCTGGAGGTCGAACCCTTCGCCGGTGCCGTCGCGATCCATGGACGTCAGCAGGATCTCCCCCGCGCCCAGGTCGTTGAGCTCGTGCAGCCAGTCCAGGGCCGAGCGGTCGGTGGGTTCGGTGCCACCTTTCAGGAACACCCGCCACCCCAGGTCCGGGTCCCGCTTGACATCCACGGCGGCCACCACGCACTGCCGCCCGAAGGCATCGGCCAGCTCGGAGACCAGGGCCGGCCGCAGGGCGGCGGCGGTGTTGACGGCCACCTTGTCGGCGCCCGCCCGCAGCAGGCTGCGGGCATCCTGCACATGGGCCACACCCCCGCCCACCGTGAAGGGGATGCTCAGCTCCCGGGCCACCTCCCGTACCCAGGCCTCCCGGGTGCCACGGTTCTCCAGCGAGGCGGCGATGTCCAGGAACACCAGCTCGTCGGCGCCTTCGGAATCGTAGCGGCGGGCCAGCTGCACCGGGTGACCCAGGTCGCGGAGGTCCTTGAACTGGATGCCTTTCACAACCCGGCCCTGCTTCACATCCAGGCACGGAATGACACGCTTCGCGGGCATCAGGCCACCCCGTCCAGGGCGGCGCGGGTGCGCGGGTCCTCGAGGGAGATGAGCCCATCCAGCAAGGCCTTGCCGCTGATGGCGCCCACCACGCCGGGAATGCCCGTCAGTGAGGTGAGGTCTTCCAGGTCCTTCACGCCCCCAGACGCCTGAACGCGGAAGCCTTCTTGCGCCACCCAGGCGGCCGCCTGCACACCGGGACCCTGCAAGGTGCCATCACGGCTCACATCGGTCACCAGGGCGCGGTCGAACCCGAGGGTCAGCAGCGCCTCGAAGACATCCGTGGAGGCACAGGCGCTGGGGGCCTGCCAGCCCCGGGTTACGATGCGGTCGCCCTGCAGGTCGAGGGCGGCGATGATCCGCTCCTTCGGCAAGCCCTTGAGCGCGGCAGGCTGCTCGACGGCGAGGGTGCCCACCACGGCCTCGAAGCCCTGATCCAGAGCCTGCTGGATGGCGGCGCGGTCGCGCAGGCCGCCGCCCACTTGGAACACCACCTCGGGGAACCGGGCGGGGAAGGCGGAGAACCGTCCCTGACGGGCCTGACCGAAGGCGCCATCCAGATCCACCAGGTGGATGCGGCGGGCCCCTGCCCGCACCAGCTGTGCGATCCAATCCTCGGGTTCAAGATCGTAGAAGGTGACCTGGGCGCGGTCACCGTGCCGGAGCCGCACGATGCGGCCCTCCAGCAGGTCCATGCTCGGGATCAGTTGCATGGCACCTCCGGGGTGGGCTGGACGGCACCCATCCAGGCCAGGGCCGACTTCAGCAGGAGCAGGCCCGCCGGGCCGGACTTCTCGGGATGGGGCTGGAAGCCCATCACGGTGCCCCGTGCCTCGACCGCCGCGAAGCTGCGCCCGTGGTCGGCCACATAGAGGGTGTCCACCGTGGGCTCCAGGGCATAGCTGTGGACGAAATAGAGCCAGCTCCCGGTGGCCTCCGGCAGGCCGGGGTGGGCGCGGTGGCGCTGCACCTGGCTCCAGCCCATGTGGGGTACCTTGACCCCGGGGCCCAGGCGGCGCACCAGGCCGGGGATGAGGCCGAGCCCGGAGGACCGGGGCGCTTCCTCGCTGCCTTCGGCCAGCAGCTGCAGACCCAGGCAGATGCCCAGCACGGGGCGTCCCTCCGCCACCAGGCTGGGCAGCGCCCGCCACCAACCCCGCTCCCGCAGGGACTTCTGGGCCGCCTCGAAGTGCCCCACCCCAGGAAGGATGATGGGGCCCTCGGCGGCCACCGCATCTGGGGTGGTCGCCCGGTGGTAGGTCAAGCCCAGACGCTCCAGGGCACCCTCCAGGGAGGCCAGGTTGCCGGCGTCATAGTCGATGAGGGTGATGGAACCGTCGCTCATGCGGAGAGGGTTCCCTTCGTGGAGGGCACGTCGGTGCCTTCGACCCGCGTGGCCTGACGCAGGGCCCGCGCCAGGGCCTTGAAGAGCGCTTCCACCTTGTGGTGGGTGTTGACGCCGCGCAGGAGATCCGCGTGCAGGGCCAGGCCGCCGCGCATGGCCAGGGCCACGAAGAACTCGCGCACCATCTCCACCTGGAAGCCGTCGCCCAGGATGATGGGGGGCAGGTCCGCATGGAACTCGCACCAGGGGCGGCCGGAGAGATCCACCACCACCCGCGCCAGCGCCTCGTCCAGGGGCACGTGCGCGTCCGCGAAGCGCACCAGCCCCGCCCGGTCGCCGAGGGCCTGTTTCAGGGCGTCGCCGAGGCAGAGGCCCACGTCCTCCACCAGGTGGTGGCTGTCCACCGGCAGGTCGCCCGTGGCCTCTACAATGAGCCCGAAGCCTCCATGCCGGGCCAGCTGCATCAGCATGTGGTCGAAATAGCCCAGACCCGTCGTGATGCGGGCCTCGCCCCCATCCAGGTGCAGGGTGAGGTGCACGCGGGTCTCGGCGGTGGTGCGCGTCAGGGTGGCGGTTCTCATGACAGCTCCTGGTTCAGCATCGGCAGGTGGTCCTGCAGGGTCGCGGATTGGCGGTCTTCCGGCGCGGCGAACCGGGCGCGGTCCGGCCCGATGGCCAGGAACCGCCAGGTCAGCTCGGGGCGCAGGTCCGCCGCCGCGCGGAGGCAGCGGGCGTCATCCACTGTGTCTCCAGCGAAGAGGATGTCCTCCGCGCGGAAGGCGTCGGCCAGCTGCAGCAGCCCTGCGGGTTCGGGCTTGCGCAGGTGGGGCGCAGCATCGCAGACGGCGGGTAGCTGGAAGCCGAGCACCTGCCACGCGAGCACCAGTTCCTCCGGGGGCCGGCCGGTCAAAACGGCCAGGTGCCAGCCGGTGCCTTGGAGGTCGGCCAGGGTGACGAGTGGCCGCTCCAGGCGGATCGTGTCGGCGTAGTGCTTCTGCACCACGCTCTGGGCGATGGGCTCCAGGGCCTGGATGCGGGCTTCGAGCTGGGGGAAGCCTGTGCCCATGGCACCCTCCACCCGTGGCTGCAGGTCCCCATCCCCGTGGACTTCGGCCAGGGCCAGCGCCCCGGCGGCCAGGCGGAAATCGTTGTTGAACCCTCCCAGCCGCTTGAAGGCGCGGAAGGTGTCATCGGTCCAGCGCAGGCCGGGGCGGAGCTCCCCCAAGGCGCGGGACACCGCTTCCATGAAGCTGCGGTCCGCGTCGATCAGCACCCCGTCGATGTCCAGCACCAGGAGGCGCCGCCGGGTCCGGGGGGCGGCCTCCGGCAGGTCGGCCCCGAGGGCCGACGCGACGCGGGCAGCGTCCGCCTCGGTGCCCACGGTCACCCGGGCGGCATCGGCTCCGGGCAGGCGGCGCACCTTCAGGGCGGCGGCCTCCAGAGGACCGGAGGGATCCGGCGTGAAGTGCAGGAAGTTGCCCGCGCTGGGGGCGGCGTGGTGGGCCGTCACGGCTGCGGCGAGGCGATCGCGGCGCTCCGGCAGGGTCCGCACCGCCTCTTCGAAGGCGGGGGCGAAGTCCAGGGCCACGTCCAGGGCCTCCAGGCTGGCCGAAGGCAGGGAGTAGGGCAGCTGAAGCGTTGCCAGTCGGGCGATGAGGGTGGGGTCGCCCACCAGGTAGCCGAGGCGCCAGGCTGCAGAAGCCAGGGCCTTGCTGAAGGTCCGCAGCAGCACCAGGTTCGGGTAGCGGTCCACGGCCAGGCGATGGGTGGCGGGGGCGAACTCGGCGTAGGCCTCATCCAGCACCACCAGCGGCGGAACGGGCTTGGCAGCGGCAGCGGCCAGCAGGGGCTCGAGGTCGCCGGGGGCGATCCAGGCTCCGGTGGGGTTGTTCGGCAGGGTCAGCCAGAGCTGACGGCAGTCCAGGGCGGCGAACCAGGGTTCCAGTGGAAAGCCGGTGCCCTGGGGCACCAGGCGAACCCGGCCCCCATGGCGCCGGACCAGCAAGGGGTAGAGGCTGAAGCCCGGGTCAGGCAGGGCCACCCGCTCACCGGGGGACACCCCCGCCATAGCCACAAGGTCCAGCAGGGCACCGCTGGAGGGACCCAGCAGCAGCCCACCTTCCGGCGCGCCCACGCGCTTCCGCAGCCGCTCGGTGAGCTCGGCCTGCCGTTCAGGGTAGAGGTTGAAGGGCAGGTCGCGCAGCCGCGCCAGCAGGGCGTTGCGGGCCGCCTCGGGCCAGTCGGAGGCGGCTTCGTTCATGTGGAGGCGCCGCCCGGCGGACGGCTCGGGGGGCCGCTGGTAGGCGGGGAGATCGGCGAGGTCGGGTCTGAGCAGCGTCATGGGGGCTCGATGTGAGGGTAGGAGAAAACCAGGCTTCCAGGGGAGGAGAAGCGAACCGGAGCGCTCGGCGAGGCGGCGCTCCCTAGGGATGATGGCGGCCGCGAAGGGCGGCGCTGCGGCCGTGGTGGGTGAGCCCTTCCGCGTCCGCCAGCTTCATCACCCAGGGGGCCATGGTGGCGGCGTCCGCCGGGGCGAGGCGCAGCAGGCTCTGGCGCTTGAGGAAGGTGGCCACGCCCAGCGGGCTGGTGTAGCGGGCGCTGCGGTCCGTGGGCAGCACATGGTTGGGCCCCGCCCCATAGTCGCCGAAGGCCTCGGCGCTGGCGCTGCCAATGAAGACGGCGCCGGCATGGGTGAGGAAGGGCAGCCAGGCATCGGGGTCGGCGACGCAGAGCTCCAGGTGCTCGGGCGCCCAGAGCTGGGCCAGGGCGATGGCCACGTCCCGGTCGGCGCAGACGAGGCGACCGTGGGCGCCCAGGCTCTGCTCCAGGATCTCCCGGCGTGGCGAAGTGGCCACGCGGGCTTCCAGTTCCCGGCCAACGGCGGCGAGGAAGTCCCGGTCGGCGCTCACCAGTACGGCGGCGGCATCGGGATCATGCTCTGCCTGGGCCAGCAAGTCCTCAGCCACCCAAGCGGGGTTGGCACTGGCATCGGCAAGGATCAGCACCTCGGTGGGGCCTGCCAGGGCGTCGATGCCACAGGTGCCGATGAGCTGGCGCTTGGCCTCGGCCACGAAGCGGTTGCCGGGACCGGCGATGAGGTCCACGGCGGGTTCGCCGAAGGCCAGCCAGCCCAGTGCCTGGGCCCCGCCGAAGGGATAGAGTTCCGTGAGCCCCAGTTCCGAGGCGCAGGCCAGGACCAGGGGATCCACGCCCCAGGCGCCGGTGAGCGTGGGTTGGGCCTTCGGGGGCGTGACGCCCACGATGCGCTGGACCCCGGCGACCTGGGCCGGGATGACGGTCATGGCGAGGGTGGAGGGATAGAAGGCCCGGCCTCCGGGAATGTAGACTCCGGCCGTCTGCAGGGGGCACCAGCGCTCGCCCACCGTGCCGCCGCCAGGCAGGGGCAGGTCCAGGTCCCGCAGGCAGCCGCGCTGGCCCTCGGCGAAGCGGCGGACGTTGCGGATCAGCTCCCGCAGGGCCGCCATGAGCTCGGGTTGCGCTCGGTCGAGGTCGGTCCGGGCGGCGGTCAGCGCCGCCTCGGGAATGCGCAGGGCCGAGGGCTCCAGCGCCACGCCATCGAGCCGCTGGGTCCAGCGCAGGACGGCGGGCAGACCCTCGCGGCGCACGTCCCCGAGGATGGCCGTCACGGCCTCCCGCGTCTCCGCCTCCGTCGTCCCGTTCCTGGCCAGTGCGGCCACCCACCCGGGCAACTCGGCCCGGTTCGTCAGGTCACTGATGGAGATGAAGTAACACCTATACACCTCATGGGTGGAGCGTTCAGCCTGCCAGCCGGAGCCACGCGGTGCAACCGCAAATGTGGTTGTTCAGGTCCTGAGACCGCAGCGCGAGGAGGACTTCAAGCGGGCTGGGCCACGAGGGGCTGGAAGAAGACCCGCACGTTGACGGGCTCCGTGGCCTCGGTCCACTCCCAGCTGCCTGGGTTCGACAGGATCGCCTGGGCGAGCGCGACGTGCATGGCATGGCCGGCGGCGTGGGCTTCGACCAGACCCAGCAGGGGGGCGCCCAGCAGGGCCAGGTCACCCACGAGGTCGAGCATCTTGTGGCGTACGGCTTCGTCCTCGAAGCGAAGGGATTCGTTCAGAGGTCCGTCCGTGCCGAAGACCACCGCGTTGTCGAGGCTGCCGCCGAGGGCCAGGCCCCGGGCCCGCATCTGATCGATCTCCTGGGCCAGACAGAAGGTGCGGGCAGACCCGAGCTCCCGCTGGTACTTCTCGGGGGTGAGGCTCAGCTCGCGGCTCTGGCGACCCAGGGCGGGGATGGGAAAGTCGATGACGTAGCGCAACCGGAGGCCGTCGAAGGGCAGGACACGGATCCAGCGATCGCCGTTCCGAACCTCGATGGGCTGGGTCACCTTCATGAAGCGGCGCCGGCCTTCGAGGGTGCGGGTGCCGGCCTGGAGGATGGCGTCCACCCAAGGTGCGGCGCTGCCATCCAGGATGGGCAGTTCCTCGGCGTCCACCTCGATGCGCAGGTGCTCGATTTCCAGTCCGGCCAGGGCAGAGAGCAGGTGCTCGATGGTCTGCAGCCGAATGCCGTCCTTCACGAGGGTGGTGGAGAGGACCAGGTCGCCGGCGAACTCGGCCCGGGCGGGGATCTCCGTGCCGCTGGGGGTGTGCACGAACTGGAGACCTGTGGGCTGCTCGACCGGAACCAGTCGCACCGTACAGGGACGGTTCCCATGCAGGCCGTGGCCGGTGAGGGTGATCTCACGGCTCAGGGTCTGGGGTTGGGAACGGCGGGACATGGCTTGACCTCGCAAGAGAACAAGCCACGTTTATGCCAAACTATAAGATAAATAATTGCAATTTTTAAATCGGTTGAATGGCAGATCGTCTGTAGGTCGCTCCACCACACCCTGTGGCTCGGGCCTTGGTCCTAGTGCGGCTGGGCCCGGTCCCAGTCCTCCGGGGTGGTGAGCTTGAAGTTCGAGCTCGGGCTCGGGATCAGCTTCACCGCCAGGCCAAGGTGCTCCAGGAGGGCCACATCATCGGTGCCCGTGAAGCCCTCCGCCTCGGCCACCCGGAAGGCCTGCAGCCACGTGCCGAGCCGGGCGATCTGCGGGGTCTGGGCCCGGAAAAACTCCTCCCGGGGTTCGGTCCGAAGGACACGCCCCTGGGCATCGACGCGCTTCAGCGTATCCGTTGAGGGTTCGCCCAGCAGTACGCCGTCGTAGCGGTTGAGGGCTTCCAGGGCCTCCCAGAGCGGGGTGGTGGGCGGAAAGGGGCGCACCGCATCGTGGATCATCACCGGGGCCATCGGCAGGTCGGGGAGGGTCTGCAACGCCGCCCAGACGGAGGACTGGCGAGTGTCCCCCCCTGTTACCACCTTGCAGGGCACCCCGAAGGTCCAGGAGCGGGCCTCTTCGAGATGGGCATCGGGCACGGCCAGGACAATGCCCGCGAGGGGCGGCATGCCTGGCGCGAGGAAGGCCTCCACGGTCGCCTGGAGCAGAGGCCGACCGTCCCAGTCACGGAACTGCTTGGGCAGGCCACCCCCCATGCGCAGTCCCCGGCCCCCGGCCGGAATCACCAGGAAGGGTCGCAGCGGATCAGTGCTGCCGGGTGATGAAGGGCTCGACACCGCGGTCCTTGAGGAGCTTGGCGATCTGCTGCGCGGCCTGTTCGGCATCCTCGCGGCTGGTGTAGCTGCCCACGCGCACCCGTTTCACGGATGCGCCGCGCCGGGTCACGGCATCCTGGAGGGTGACGACACCGAACGTGTTCGAGAGTTCGCGTGTAAGTGATTCGATATTCTTGGGATCAGAAAGTGAAGCCACCTGCACGACGTAGGGTTCGGTCCCCTTCCCGGCGGCATCCAGGGCCGTGGGCAGACCCATGGCATCGACGGTTCTAAGGCGGATCCGGGAGGTCCCGCTCTCCAGGAACCCCAGTTCCTGGGCGCCGCGCTTCGACAGGTCGAGGATCCTGCCCTTGATGAAGGGCCCCCGGTCATTCACCCGGAGCACGGTGCGGCGGTGGTTGTCCAGGTTCTCTACCTCCACGAAGCTGCCGAGGGGCAAGGTCCGGTGAGCGCAGGTGAACTGGTCGGGGTCGAAGAGCTCGCCACTGGCCGTGGGGCGCCCCGCGAAGCCGTCATCGTTGCCGCCGTACCAGCTGGCCATGCCCTCTTCCACATAGGCCTGGCTGCCGGAGGCCGCCGGACCACGCCTTGAAGTATTGGCGTCACTGTAGGTTGCCACTGGATGGGTGCAGTGAAGGGTGAAGCTCAAGGCCACCAGAGCAGCCACCCTTGGCGTACTCCAGCGCATGATGCGGAGCAGGCCACCCTTCCCAAGTACCACGGGAACTGGAGGGTCGAAGGCCACCTGGATCTCATGGATCCACGACACACAGGCCTGACTCCAATTGGTTGGATGGAAGGGGGAAGGCATCGGGCTCCACAAAGATCAGGTGGTCATAATGAATGAACCGCCTCGTATACGTATAAAGTATCGACGCGCCTAGACCATTTGTAAAGATCCGTGCTTTAAAATTATAATATAGCCAATCACCACCATACTTACATTTATTGCTTATCGGGGATTTGAGCGACCCGGAAGGGCTTGGGCCGGTTCCCTTCGGTCAGGAAGGGAGGGGGGAGCTTCCGGGCAGCGTCCTTCGCGGCGGCCTCCGAGCCGAAGCTGCCGAGGAAGACCTGGTAGCAGGTCCGCCCATCCCGCATGGCCATGGGCACCAGGAAGAGGTCAGGGTCGCGTCCCTTGAGCAATTCCGCCGCGTGCTGCACGGTGCTTCCCTGGCAGGCGATCTCCAGGCGGAGGGTCCACCGTCCCTGGAGCGCCTTTCGTTGGTACGCCCCTTGGGCGACCGCCTGGGGCCAGCGGCCCTGGACGATGGCTTCCAGGCGTTCGGACCTGCTGGCCCCTGTGGCCTGGACGGGTGGTTTGGAATCGGCGGCCTTCACCGGGGTGGGAGCCTCCTGGGCGGGTGGAAGCGGCTTCGGGACCTCAGGCGGTAAGACTGGGGCCGCTGCGGGGTCCTTGGCACCCTCTGGAGCCGGGTGGGGGGGGGGAGGAAGGGTGGCAGCGGAGGAAGGGGCGAGGGGCTGGGCCGGAGTCCTGGGTTGGGCATGGGACCGCCGGTACCAGAGCGTTCCAGCCGTCGCCACCGCCACCGCCAGGACGGCCACCAGCAACCAGGGGCGTCGTGGGGCAGGGGCAGGGGAGACCGGGGCAGCAGGGGGTTCCCGAAGGGCCTCTGTGCTTCCCTCGGCCTGGTGGTGAATCGGCAGGGCCGGTTCGCTGGGCACGGCAGGCGGAGCCTCGTCCGGGAAGGGATCCTCAAGTTCGTCTTCGGGACCCAACTGGTCGAGGGCTTCGGAGAGGTGCTCGAGGTTGGTGGTGGGGTGCTGGCTGGCGTGGATTTCCGCAAACAGGGATCGGGCTGGGGTGGGGTCGGGTTCCGGTAGGGCGGGCGACAACGCAGATTCAGCGGGGTCCAGGGCCAATTCGAGGGCCCGGCGATCCAGCGGGGGGAGCTGATGCAACCGGGCCCAACCCATCTCCCGCAGGAAGAGGACGAAGGCGCCCAGGCGGAAGGGCTCGATCCCGGCCTCACGGCTGAGTTCCAGGAGGGTGCGGCTACCGTCGAGGACCCCTGGGAGCTTGGCCAAGTCCGGGGGCAGCAGGAGTTCCTGGAAGCGACGGCCTTCCATGACGGCCACCTGGTTCAAGGGGCCGAGTTCTTCGAGTACGAGCTCACGGTCCCGCAGGTTGAGGACCCCGGAGAGCAGCATGGCGGGGGTGTCGAAGGGCAGGCGAACGGTGGTGGCGTCCAATTCCTTGGCTTCAAAGACTGGCAGCCCCTCAGTGGCGGCGATTACCGCCCAGACCACCCGTTCGACCTGGGCGCGGGCCACGTCCAGCAGGTCCCGCTGGGTGATGAAGCCCATCTCGATGAGGTTCTTGCCAATGGACATGGCCGGATTCAAGTTGGCCATGGCGTAGTCCAACTGGGCCTGGGTGATCTTGCCGCGCTCCACCAGCAGGTGGGTCAGCCGGTCCAGTGGATGGGTACTGGTGGCGAAGACGATGTCTCCTGCTTCCAGGAACACGATCCGATGGGGTTCCTGCCCCAGGCGCCACAGGCCGGTGGCCCGGCCGCGGTGCCGGGAGAAGAGATCCTTGAGGGCCGGAAGGCTCATGACACCACCCATCGCTCGAGCTTGAGTTTGCCTACCTTCACCAGGAGGGACTGGCCAGCTTGAAGGGAGATTCGCAGGGTGGGCTCCGCCACCTTCTGGCCATCAAGGCTCACGCCACCCTGGCCGATGAGGCGCTCGGCCTCCTTCCGGCTGGTGGCGAGGCCTCGTTCCACCAGGAGGCGGGCCAGGGGGACTTCGTCGGTGGTGGGGGGCAGGTGGACCTCGGGGGCCTCGTCCTGGCTCCGCTCGGAAAACCGCCGGACCCAGCGCTCCTCGGCGGCCTGCCCGGCAGTGGGGCCATGGAAATCGGCAACGATCTGCCGGGCCAGGGCCTTCTTGGCATCCATGGGGTGCCCCTCCTTCAGGGCCTCGATCTCCGGAGGGAGCAGATCCGTCAGCAGCAGGTACCAGTCCCACATCAGCGCATCGCTGATGCTCATGGCCTTGCCGAACTGGGTGTCGGCCTCCTCCATGAAGCCGATGTAGTTGCCTAGGGACTTGGACATCTTCTCGATGCCATCGAGGCCCAGCAGCAGGGGCACCGTCAGCACCACCTGGGGCTTCTGGCCGGAGGCTTCCTGCAGGATGCGTCCCTGCATGAGGTTGAAGAGCTGGTCGTTGCCGCCCAGTTCCACATCGGCTTCCAGGGCCACCGAGTCGTAGGCCTGGGTGAGGGGGTAGAGCAGCTCATGCAGGGCGATGGGCTCCCGGGCCTCCATGCGCTTGGCGAAGTCATTGCGCTCGAGCATCTGGGCCACCGTGAAGCGGGAAGCGAGGCGAATCCACCCCTCGCCGACCATGCTGCCCAGCCACTCGCTGTTGAAGCGGACCCTGGTCTTTTCCGGGTCGAGGAGCTTGAAGACCTGGGCCTTGTAGGTCTCGGCGTTGGCGAGCACTTCCTCGCGCGTGAGGGCCGGGCGCGTGGCCTTCTTGCCCGTGGGGTCGCCGATGAGCCCGGTGAAGTCCCCGATGAGGAAGGTCACTTCGTGGCCGAGGCGCTGGAACTGGGCCATTTTTCGGATCAGCACGCCATGGCCGAGATGGAGGTCCGGCGCGGTGGGATCAAAGCCGGCCTTGATCCGCAGGGGCCGGCCCTCCTTGAGCTTGGCCTCCAGCTGGTCAACCTTGTGGCAGGTGACCGTGCCCTTGACGAGCAGGGCAAGGGCATCGGTTACGGATCCTGGAACGGCAGTCATGTCTGCATCTTGGCGGAAAAACCCCGCAAGCTCAATGCGGATCGGGCCTTTCCCCTAGCGGACGTCGAGTTCCACCACCCGGCGGGGGGCTGTCTCCCCCGGCTTCCGGTGGCCCTCGAAGGTGACGTAGACGGCCCGCCCATCCTTGGGGCTCCAGCCCACCCGAACCTGACCGCCGAGCTCCCGGTTGATCTGGAGGCCGCCGTGTTCCATGAGGTCGAAGGTGAGCTCCGCCGGCGCGGAAACCACTTCCTTGTGCCAGCGGGAGGAGGCCTCCAGGAAGGCGGCCTCGGTGGGCCAGGTCTTTCCCAGGGCCGGGTTGGCCTGGTACAGCGCCTGGCAGCCTTCCGGCGTGCGAAGCTGCTCCACCACGATCCGGAAATCCTCCCAGTCGGGGCGCACCTTGTCCGCCACGACGTTCATGGCCTTCTGCTTGAACCCTTCAGGGTCCTTCTTGAACTTGTGGGCCACGTAAGCCACGCCGCTGACGCAGGTCACCAGCACCACCAGGACCGTGATTCCGCACCCGAGCAGGATCTTGCCCCACAGGGGCATGCCCGCTTTCGGGGCGGGAGCCTGTCCGCCGTTGTCCCAGGATGATTCGGCCATGGACTCGCTCCTAGAGTAGGTTGCTGGCCAGCTCCGCCAGTTTGCTGCGCTCGCCCTTCTGCAGGGTGACGTGGCCGGAGATGTCCAGGTGCTTGAAGTGCTCGGCGAGGAAGCTGAGCCCATTGGTGCTGGCATCCACATAGGGGTTGTCGATCTGGTGCGGATCGCCGGTGAAGATGACCTTTGTGCCCTCGCCGGCACGGGTCAGGATGGTCTTCACTTCGTGGGGCGTGAGGTTCTGGGCCTCGTCCACCACCAGGTATTGCTTGGGGATGCTCCGGCCCCGGATGTAGGTGAGCGGCTCGACGCTCAGATACCCGGCCTCCTCCAGCTGCCCAGCAGTCATGGTGGTGCGCCGCTTGGCTTCCGTGTTCGCCCCTACGATGAACTCGAGGTTGTCGTAGATGGGCTGCATGTAGGGGCGGAGCTTCTCGCTGATGTCGCCGGGCAGGTAGCCCAGGTCGCGGCCCATGGGCATCACGGGGCGGCTCACCAGGATCTTGTCGTAGGCCTCGTCATCCACCACCAGCTGCAGCCCCGCTGCGATGGCGAGAAGGGTCTTGCCCGTGCCAGCCTTGCCCAGCAGGGTGACGACCTGGACCACGGGATCCAGCAGCAACTCCAAGGCGAACTGCTGTTCCCGGTTCCGGGGCTTGATGCCCCAGGGATAGCTCTCCATGCGCCGAAGGGGGCGCAGAATGCCCTCGCCCGCCATGTACCGGGCCAAGGCCGTGTGGCTGGCATTGGTCTGATCCACCAGGGTGAGGAACTGGTTGGGCTGGAGGTTCAGTTCGGGGTCGGGCGCCAGCCCCCCGTCGTACAGCAGGTCGATCTTGGCGGGCTCCACCTCCCAGGCTTTGTGGCCGGTGTAGAGTTCGTCCATTTCCACCCGGTCGGTGGTGTAGTCCTCCGCCTGCACGCCGATGGCATCCGCCTTGATGCGCAGGTTGGTGTCCTTGGTGACCAGGACCACATGCTCCTTGCAGGTGTGGAGCAACTCCCGGGCACAGGCCAGGATCTGGTTGTCGGCCTTGTGCTTGTCGGCAGAAAGGATGCCCAGGTCGAGGCTGTGGGCGGCCACATCCACCTTCAGGGTGCCGCCCCCGGCAAGGGGCACGCCCCGGCTGAGGGTGCCAGAGGCCCGCAGCTTGTCGAGCATCCGCGAGACGCTGCGGGCATTCCGGCCGATCTCGGTCTGGTCCTTCTTGAAGTGATCCACTTCCTCGATCACGACGATGGGAATGACCACATCGTGTTCCTGAAAGTGGAGGATGGAGTTCGGGTCATGCAGGAGGACATTCGTGTCGAGGACGAAGACCTTCTTGCCGGATGGCGGGACCAATGAAACCTCCAGGACTGAGGGCACCCTACCACCAAGCGGCTCCCCTTGCACGGCTGGGATTCCAGGGTGAAGAGGTGCGAGAATGCTGCTCCCCCGGAGGTCTGTTCCATGAGGATCCTGTCCATGGCCCTTGTCCTGAGCACCGCCCTCGCAGCCCAGCCGCCCATGACCTACCCTCCCACCCGCAAAGGCGATGTGGTGGACGATTTCTTCGGCACCAAGGTGGCGGATCCCTATCGCTGGCTGGAGGATGACAACAGCGCCGAGACCAAGGCCTGGGTGGAGGCACAGAACCAGGTGACCTCCGCCTACCTGGCGCAGATCCCCCAGCGGGCCGAGATTCAGGCGCGCATGACCAAGCTCTGGGACTTCGAGAAGTTCAGTGCACCCTTCAAACGCGGCAAGTACTACTTCTACGCCCACAACTCAGGCCTCCAGAACCAGTCGGTCTTCTATGTCACCGAGAACCCCAAGGCCAAGGGCCGCGTGCTGATCGATCCCAACACCCTCAGCAAGGACGGCACCGTGGCCCTCAGCGGGCTGGGCTTCACACAGGATGGGCGGCTCATGGCCTACGCCATCTCGGTGGCCGGCTCCGACTGGCTGACCTGGAAGGTGCGGGACGTGGCCACCGGCAAGGACCTCGCTGATGAAATCCACTGGTCCAAGGCCAGTGGGGCTTCCTGGCTGAAGGACGGTTCGGGCTTCTTCTACAGCCGGTACGAGGCCCCCAAGGAGGGCGGGGCACTGACGGGCATCAACAACAACCACATGCTCTGCTTCCACAAGCTGGGCACGCCCCAGGCGGAGGACACCCTCGTCTACCAGCGCCCCGACCAGCCCGAGTGGTACCTTGGCGGGTCTGTCACGGAGGATGGCCGCTGGCTCGTCATTTCCTGCGGCAAGGGCACCAACCCCGAGAGCAGCCTGTTTCTCAAGGACCTGCACAAGCCTGGAAGCCCCGTGGAGCCCTTTCTCGACAAGATGGACGCCACCTATGGAGTGGTGGATAGCGATGGCGACCGCTTCTACGTCACCACCAACCAGGGCGCACCCCGCAACCGCCTGGTGGTCATCCAGAAGGGGAAGACCGATCCGAAGCAGTGGCGCGAACTCATCCCCCAGGCCAAGGGCAGGGACGTCCTGGAATCGGTGTCCCTGGTCGGGGGCCGCTTCGTGGCCACCTGGATGCGGGATGCCCATTCCGTCATCGAGTTCTTCGACCTGAAGGGCAAGAAGACCGGTACCCTCGCCCTGCCGGCCCTGGGCACGGTGGGCGGATTTGGTGGCCTGCGCACCGACCCCGAGACCTTCTACACCTTTGGGAGCTTCACCTATCCCGGCACCATCTATCGGCTCGACCTGAAGACCCTCAAGAGCAGCGTCTTCCGCACCCCCAAGGTGGCCTTCAACCCGGCGGACTTCGAGGTGGAGCAGGTCTTCTATCCCAGCAAGGACGGCACCCAGGTGCCCATGTTCCTGGTCCACAAGAAGGGCCTGAAGCGGGATGGCCAGAACCCGACCCTGCTGTACGGCTACGGCGGCTTCAACGTCTCGCTCACACCGGCCTTCTCCGTGTCCCGGATGGTGTGGCTGGAAATGGGGGGCGTCTTCGCCATGCCCAACCTGCGGGGCGGCGGGGAATATGGCCTTGAGTGGTACGACGCCGGGCGCAAGGACAAGAAGCAGAACGTCTTTGACGACTTCATTGCGGCTGCCGAGTGGCTCATCGCGCACAAGGTGACTTCCACGCCCAAGCTGGCCATCAACGGCGGCAGCAATGGCGGCCTGCTGGTCGGCGCCTGCCTCACCCAGAGGCCCGACCTCTTCGGGGCGGCGGTCCCTGAGGTGGGGGTCATGGACATGCTGCGCTTCCACAAGTTCACCCTGGGCTGGGGTTGGAAGAGCGACTACGGCAGCAGCGAGACCAAGGAGGGGTTCGATACCCTCATGAAGTATTCGCCGCTGCACACCATCCAGCCTGGAACCGCATACCCCGCCACCCTGGTGACCACGGGCGATCACGATGACCGGGTGGTGCCTGCCCACAGCCACAAGTTCACGGCCACCCTCCAGGCGGCCCAGGCGGGGCCCGCGCCCATCCTCACCCGCATCGAGACCAGCGCGGGCCACGGTGCCGGTAAGCCCACGGCCAAGGCCATCGCCGAGCGGGCAGACGTCCTCGCCTTCCTGGTGAAGAACCTCCACATGAAACGTCCGTAGGGGTGGATTGACCTTGTGTTACGAGGTATCCTGGGACATCGTCCACGCATTCCTAGGAGGCTTCCCCATGCGGTCCTTCCCGTCCCGAATCAGCCTGGCAGTCCTGCTGGCCTCTGCGCTCTCGGCCCAGGCACCCCTGGCCTATCCCACCACCCGCAAGGGGGATGTGGTGGACGACTACCATGGCACCAAGGTGGCGGATCCCTACCGGTGGCTGGAGGATGACCACGCCCCGGAGACGGTCGCCTGGGTGGAGGCCCAGAACAAGGTGACCCGGGCCTACCTGGACCAAATCCCTGAGCGAATGGCCATCGAGGAGCGCCTGACGAAGCTCTGGAACTACGAGAAGTACGGTGCCCCCAGCAAGCATGGGAAGCACTACGTCTATGCCTACAACTCGGGGCTGCAGAACCAGTCGGTGATCTACCTGACGGACCGGCTGGACCGGAAAGGCCGGGTCCTCTTCGATCCCAACGCGCTCAGTGCCGATGGCACGGTGGCCCTGGGCGGCCTGAACTTCAGCGAGGATGGCGCCCTGGTGGCCTACCGCCTCTCCAAGGGCGGATCCGATGTCAGCACCTGGAAGGTCCGCAATGTGGCCACCGGGAAGGACCTGCCGGATGCCTTCCCGCCCGGCCGCATGGGCGTGGATGACTGGGCCAAGGACGGCAGCGGGTTCTACTACACCGACTACCCCAAGGTTGAGGCCGGCAAGGCCCTCACGGCGGTCTACAAGCATCAGAAGCTCTTCTTCCACAAGCTGGGGGATCCCGTCGAGAAGGACCAGGTCGTCTATGCCCGACCCGATCAGCCGGACTGGGGCTTCAGCGCCTCCGTCACCGACGATGGCCGCTGGCTGCTCATCACCCAGCGGCAGGGGACGGAGCGGAAGAACCGCCTCTTCATCAAGGACCTGAAGGCGGCTGATGGCAAGGTCCTGCCGCTGTTCGACCAGTACGACGGCGCCTACAACGTCATCGGCAATGACGGCGACCTGTTCTATGTGATGACCGATGCGGGGGCCCCCCGGCATCGCCTGGTGGCCGTGGACCGCAAGGATCCCGCTCCCGCCCACTGGCGGGTCATCATCCCCGAAGGACCCGGCCGGGATGTGCTCGCCGGCGCCGATCTCTTCGGCAACACCTTCGCCATTACCTGGAAGGTCGACGCCCTGAACACCGTCAAGTTCTATGACCTCAAGGGGCGCCTTCAGGGGGCGGTCAAGCCCGAAGGGCTGGGCAGCCTGAGCGGATTCAATGGCCGCCGCAAGGACCGGGAGACCTTCTATACCTTCACCTCCTACAACCAGCCGCCCACCCTCTACCGCTACGACCTGAAGCGCGGCACCAGCAGCGTGTTCCGCAAGCCCAAGGTGGCCATCCGGCCATCGGACTACGAGGTGAAGGAGGTCTTCTACCCCAGCAAGGACGGCACGAAGGTGCCCCTGTTCCTGGCCTACCGCAAAGGGCTCAAGCTGGACGGCACCAACCCGACCCTGCTCTACGGCTACGGTGGCTTCAACATCGCCATGGCCCCGGGCTATTCCCCGATCAACCAGGTCTGGATGGACATGGGGGGCGTCTACGCCGTGGCCTGCCTGCGGGGGGGCAGCGAGTACGGCAAGGACTGGTGGGCCGCCGGGAAGCGGGAGCAGAAGCAAAACGTCTTCGACGACTTCATCGCTGCCGCCGAGTGGCTGATCAAGGAGCAGTACACCAGCACGCCGAAGCTGGCCATCTTCGGGGGCTCCAACGGCGGTCTGCTGGTGGGTGCCTGCATGACCCAGCGCCCGGACCTGTTCGGAGCCTGCATCCCCGCCGTCGGCGTCATGGACATGCTGCGTTACCACACCTTCACCATCGGTTGGATGTGGAAGAGCGACTACATGTCCAGCGACACCCCGGAAGGCTTTGCCAACCTCATCAATTACTCCCCCCTGCACAACCTGAAGCCCGGCGTGACGTACCCGCCCACCCTGGTGACCACCGGCGATCACGATGACCGGGTGGTGCCCGCCCACAGCCACAAGTTCATCGCCACCCTGCAGGCCGACCAGGCGGGTCCCGCCCCCGTGCTCACCCGCATCGAGACCAACGCGGGCCACGGCGCCGGCAAGCCCACCGCCAAGCAGATCGCCGAGCGGGCCGACATGTGGGCCTTCCTGGTGAAGAACCTGCACATGAAGCTGCCAGAAGGGTTCTCCCACTAGGCTCCGGTTGATTCCAGCCGCCTCCCCGGGCAGACTGGAGGGCCAGCGCCAACTTAGCTCAGCTGGTAGAGCAGCTGATTCGTAATCAGCAGGTCGCAGGTTCGAATCCTGTAGTTGGCTCCAGCAAAAAGGCCCCCGCGAGCGGGGGCTTTTTTGCTGGAACGAAGAGGATTCGAACCTGCCCTCGCGACGCATGCGTCGCAAGGATCTCGTGTCGAGTTGACTTCGAGGCGCGACTAGATGTCGCGCCGCAGATGGCCGGCATTTGGCGAAGCCAGATGCGGTTCAAATCCCGATGGTGCGGGTCGGCCCCGCTTCCTTCCGGGTTCAGGGATGACCGATCCCGCCGGGCATGCTTGAATCAAGGAACAGCACCGAAGGTGCGAAGCCACTTCCAATCCCTCGCTTTGTTCCCCCCTTCCTGCCCGAGGAATCCGCATGGCATTCCTGCCCTGGCACGATCGATACCGCGTCAACCACCCTGAGGTGGACCAGCAGCACCGGAAGCTCTTCGAACTGGTCAACCACTTCGATGATGTGATCAAGATGGGCATGGAAGGCGAGCTGCGGCTGATCCTGGAGGACCTCATCGCCTCCACCGAAGCCCACTTTGCCTACGAAGAAGGCCTCCTGGAGCAGATCCGGTTTCCTGGAGCGGCCGCCCATCGGAGGATCCATGGGGAACTGCTCAAACAGGTGGCCGCCATGCAGGGAAGGCTGACTTCCGGGGGGCACGGCAGCATGAAGTCCGTGGTCCGGTTCCTGGCCGATTGGCTGACCAACCACGTCCTGCGGGAGGACCTGGACTACGTGCCCTACCTCAAGAACCTGCAGCCCTAGGCCCGCTGGGGTAAGGGCCCCTCATGTCCGCAGCCGGCCAAGGGCTGCCTCAAGCTCCCGGATGCGCGCCCGGAGTGGCTCGACGGCCTCGGCCACCTCGGCCTCGGTGAACCTCGGGGTGATGTGCTGTGGGCAGTTCCAGTCAAACCCTTCCACCCGGATGCGGAAGAGCCGCTCCACGGAATCCTCGCCACCGGGCGGCACGAGGGCCTTGGCCAGGGCCGGATCCTGCCGGGGGTCCACCACCTCCGCATGGCCGAGGAGCTTCAGGCGGGCCTGG
Source organism: uncultured Acidobacteriota bacterium (assembly GCA_963740385.1). Lineage (GTDB taxonomy): Bacteria > Acidobacteriota > Holophagae > Holophagales > Holophagaceae > Geothrix. Next base: position 113,681 of record CAVUDX010000002.1, on the reverse strand, counting down.
AGGGGGTAACTCATGAGGAACAGGCAGACCCGGTCGTCCCGTGTCACATTCCCCGTGGTGAGGAGCTGGCGGTTGCCCTTGAAGTCGGCAAAGCCAAGCAGGTTGGGGCCCAGGACCTTCAGGAAGCCCTTGGACCCGCCGCGGTGCTGCAGGTAGGGCCAGCCGTCCTGGTTGACCGTGGCGAGGTAGAAGCTGTCGAGGGACGCGATGAAGGACACCTCATCGGGGCCCAGGGCATCCGGTCCTGGCGCAGCCGCCTGCTGCTGGGCGCGCCGGTAGTACCGGGCCTGGGCGGCCTGTACGTCGGGGGTCTGGGTCAGTTCGCGGAATCGCAAGGCCATGGAAGTCTCCTCTGGGCGATAGCCAGGGCGGCCCGTACCGGGTAGGTACGGGCCGCCCCGCATCTCAGGCGTGCGTCAGGCTGGGGACTTTGGGGAAGTCCACAGTCGTGCCCGCCACGTGGTTGGTGTAGTTGGTGAGGAGGTTCACGGCCACGTTGGCGACGGCCTCGATCAGGTCCTGGTCGTCCAGCCCTGCTTCGCGGGCGGCCTGCAGGTCCAGGGCGGAGACCCGACCACGCTCGCGGACCACGGCCCGGGCGAAGGCCACCAGGGCCGCCTGGCGGCGGTCGGAGGGGACGCCCGCGCGGGCCTGGAGGATGGCCTCCTCGTCGAGCCCCACCATCTTGCCTATGGCGCTGTGGGCGCTGAGGCAGTACTCGCAGCTGTTGGCCTCGGCCACGGCCAGGGCGATGGCCTCGCGCTGCTTGGCGTCGAAGCGGCCGGTGCTGGTGGCCTCGGAAGCGCCCAGGTAGGTCTTGAGGGCCGCCGGAGACTGGGCCAGGGTGAGGATGAGGTTGGGCAGGCGGCCCAGCTTGGCCTTGACGGCCTGCAGGATGGGGGCGACCTCCGCGGAAGCACGGGCGGGATCGAGGGGAAGGATGTTGGCCATGGGAGGCTCCTTGGGGAAAGGTGCGCAGTGCACGTCCCAAAAGTGGCACCCTGGGTTCAGGCCAAGGTGACCGCGCGTCCGAGAAACCAGACCAGGAGTCCTGCATGCCGTTCGATGCCCTCCAGCCTCTGTTTGAGCGCTTCCGCCTGGAGGCCCGCACCTTCTTCACGGGGAATCTCTGCGCAGTGGCCAGCTTCGATCAGCCCAGCGGCCAGGGGCACCTCCACCTGGTGCGGGGGGGGCGGGGCGAGGTGAGGTTCAAGGGGAAGCGCACGCCCTTCGTGATCGAAGGTCCCGGTCTGCTGCTGTATCCCCGCAGCCTCCCGCACCATCTGGTCCCGGCGGAGCCTGAGGGATTGGATCTGGTCTGCGCCACCATCACCTTCGGCACCGGAGTGGGCTGCCCCTTGGCCCTGGCCCTGCCCGAGGTCATGCACCTGGGCGTGGAGGAGGTCGGCCCGCTCGCCGCGTCCTTGTTCCGGGAGGCCTTTGGTCAGGCCTCGGGCAAGCAGGCGGTGGTGAATCGGCTCTGTGAGGTGGTGCTGGTGCACTTTGTCCGCCAGGCCCTGGAGCAGGGGCAGACCCAGGCTGGGCTGCTGGCGGGGTTGACCCATCCCCAGCTGGGCCATGCGCTGACAGCCGTGCATGCAGAGCCAGCCAGGCCCTGGACCCTGGACGACATGGCCGCGACCGCCGGCCTTTCCCGGAGCGGCTTTGCCCTGCTGTTCAAGCAGACCGTGGGCCTCACCCCGGGAGACCACCTGGCGCGCTTCCGGATTGCCACGGCCCAGGAGCAGCTGATGCGCGGCATCCCCCTGAAGGTGGTCGCCTATGACGTGGGTTACGGCAGCTCCACGGCCCTGTCCCGGGCCTTCCGGGAGCATACCGGCGCCTCCCCCAGGGCCTGGCTCAAGGGGCAGCGGGGGGGCGCATGAGGCCCATCCAGCCGGAATGTACCAAACCTGGCCATTGATGCATCCAAGAGTTACAAAGGAGGCATACCATGCGCAGACGCATGTTCTGGGGCGTCATTGCCTTCACCGTGGCCCTGGCGGGCTTCGGTTTCGCTGTTTCCACCACCCATGGGCCCGCCCCCACGGCGGCCCCGACCACTCACGAGGACCCGGTGACCCAGGCCAAGAAACCCAGCCCTGCAGACCTGAAGCAGCGGCTCACTCCCATGCAGTATCGCGTCACCCAGGAGGCAGGCACCGAGCCGCCGTTCCGCAACGAGTACTGGAACGAGCATCGGGATGGCGTCTATGTGGACATCGTCAGCGGCAAGCCGCTGTTCACGTCCAAGGACAAGTTCGACTCGGGCTGCGGCTGGCCCAGCTTCACCAAGCCCATCGCCGGGGAGGATGTGGTGGAGAAGAAGGACGCCACCCTGGGGATGCTCCGCACGGAGGTGCGCTCCAAGGAGGCGGATTCCCACCTGGGGCACGTCTTTGATGACGGCCCGAAGGACAAGGGCGGCCTTCGCTACTGCATCAACAGCGCCTCGCTGCGCTTCATCCCCGCCGAGGACCTTGAGAAGGAGGGCCTCGGCCAGTTCCTGCCCCTGTTCGGGCTGGCCCCCACCACTACCAAACCCGCCCCCTCAGAGGAGGTCGCCACCCTGGCCGGGGGCTGCTTCTGGGGCATGGAGGACCTGCTGCGGAAGCAGCCCGGCGTTCTCGCTACCGAAGTGGGCTACACCGGCGGCAGCGTGGCCAACGCCACCTATGAGCACCACGAGGGCCATGCCGAGGCGGTGCAGATCCGGTTCGACCCCACCAAGACCACCTTTGAGGCGTTGCTGCGGTTCTTCTTCAAGATGCACGATCCCACCACGTTGAACCGGCAGGGCAACGACTTGGGCAGTTCCTACCGCAGCGCGATCTTCTACCACTCCGACGCCCAGCGTCGCGCCGCCGAAACGGTCAAGGCCGAGGTGGATGCCAGCGGCAAGTGGCCCCGGCCCATCGTCACCGAAATTACCGCCGCCGGTCCTTGGTGGAAGGCCGAGGAGTACCACCAGGACTACCTGATCAAGCACCCAGGCGGGTACACCTGCCACTACGTGCGGGACTGATCAGACCCGGAACGTGTCGGGGCGCCAGCCCTGGATGCGCTTCTTGATGGCCTCGCCACTGAGTTGCTCATCCAGGGCTTCGCGCACGCGGTGGGCCAATTCGGCATCGGGCGCGAAGCGCAGCCCCACGAACTGCCTGGGAGAGAGCTCCTGGATCCGCCCCTGAAGCTCAACGGGCAGGACCCGCTGCATGCGGAGGGTCTCCTCCAGGCGGATGAGCCGATCCTGCACCTTCAGGGCATAGCCCCGCACCTGAAGGACCAGCAACAGGAAGGCCACGGCACCCACCACCAGCAGCAGGTGGTGGAGGCTTGGCTGGCGAACCAGCTGGACCACGGTGACGAGAAAGGCCACGAGGAACAGCGGCACCAGGAAAAAGTGGTAGGGGGGATCCAAGCGGCGGTGCGTGGCGAAGGTCTGCGGTGCGGGCATGGAGCCTCCCGTGGGGTGGCCCCAGGTTACTCGAAACCCCCCCGGCGCTGCTGTTTCGTGGCGGAGGTACGCTTCTTGGCGTCCAGGCGCCGCTCTTTGGAGCCCTTGGTGGGGCGCGTGGCTTTCCTGGGGATGGGCCGGATCAAGGCCGCACGGATGGCCTCGGCCACCTTTGACCTCGCATCCTCCAGGTTCTTCAGCTGGTCCCGCGTGCGGTCGCTGGTGACGATCCAGAGGCCCTCTGCGTCCAGCCGGTTGCGCTGGGCCACGCGGAGGCGGATCAGCGCGTCCTCGGGCAGGCCTTCGATGGCAGTGAGGTCGATGCGCAACTCGACCTTGGAGGACACCTTGTTCACGTTCTGCCCGCCGGCGCCCCCGGCGCGCACGGCCTTGAAGCGGATGCCTTCGCCCGGAACGCGGACCGATTCGGTGACAGGGATGGGATCAGCCATGCCTCCAGACTAGCGCATGGCCTCCATGGGACTCAGGCGCATGGCCCGGAAGGCGGGGTAGAGCCCGAAGACCAGGGCCAGGGCCAGGGCGACGATCCAGGCCGTGAGCAGGCCGATGGGATTCACCACCAGGCCGTAGGGGAAGCTGGCGGAGAGGGCCTGGCAGAGCAGGGCGCCCGACACGGTGCCCAGCAGAGCGCCGATGGCCGCCAGCACCAGGGCCTCCAGCAGGAACTGGATGAAGACCTCCTGGTCGGAGGCCCCCAGGGCCTTGCGGAGCCCGATCTCGAAACGCCGGTCGCTGAAGCTGATGAGCATGACGGACAGAACCCCCACGCCGCCCACCAGCAGCACCGTGCCCGCCAGGCTCATGAGCACGATCTTCCAGCCGCGCATCTGCTCCAGGAAGTTCTGGTAGCCCTTGGCGGCCTCGGCGTCCAGGTCCACCACCTCCACATCCTCGATGCCATGGTGGGCCTGCCGGACGCGGCCGAGGAGCATGGCGGAGACTTCCCCCATGTCATCGGGATTGCGCAGCTTCACCGTGATCTGGTTCAGCTTGTGGGTGGCATCGATGCGGTCCATGTAGGCTTCGAGGGGGATCAGGATGCCGTTCGCGTCGGTGTAGTTCTCCTCGTTGAAGATCTGGCCGGGCGCCTGCACGCCGACAATGCGGAAGGGCACCCCTTCCACCACCAGGTCCCGGCCGACGGGGTCGGCCCCGCCGAACAGTTTGGTGGCGAGGGTCGCACCCACCACCGCCACCGTGGAGCGGCGGCGTCGGTCATCTTCCGTCAGTCCTCGCCCCAGGCCGATGGGACGGTTCATCCATTGGGCGTAGTCCGCTGTTACGCCATTGACGAAAATGCGCTCGGTGCCGCCCAGAATCCGCACCGAGGTGACCTTCTGGGCCCGTGGCAGAAAGGCCAGCACCTTGGCATTGGGTGTGGTGACCCGGCTGAGGTCCTCCATGCGGAGGCCCGGGCTCATGTTGAAGCGCTTGCGCTCCTCCCCGGTCTCCGGCGTCTTCGGCGCTACCCGGACCGTACCGTCCCAGCTCATGCCGGCGAAGCCGGTGCTGATCTTGTCCATGACACCATCGAGCACCGAGGTCATCACCACCAGGGCGAACACGCCCAGCATCAGCAGGGTGAGGGTCAGCAGGCTGCGGACCTTGTGGGCCCAGAGCTCCACCAGGCCGGTGCGGATCACTTCCCAGAGCATGCCGAGGCTGAAGCCCCTAGTGGCCACGGGCGGGGCGGGGGCTTCGCCGTTGAGCAGGGAGGGGCCCGGAGCCCTGAGGGTGAGGGCCTGGTCATTCATGGCGCAGGGCCTCCTCGCGACCATGTGGGTCGCAGAGCAGGCGACTGAATGTCGCCTGCGGCGCGGGGCCCCACAGGGAGCGAATCATCTGACCATGTGGGTCGCAGAGCAGGCGACTGAATGTCGCCTGCGGCGCGGGGCCCCACAGGGAGCGAATCATCTGACCATGTGGGTCGCAGAGCAGGCGACTGAATGTCGCCTGCGGCGCGGGGCCCCACAGGGAGCGAATCACGTGGAGAGGGGATCGGAGGCTATTCATAGCGCAGGGCCTCCATCGGAGAGAGCCGACTGGCCTTCCAGGCCGGATACAGCGCGAACAGGAAGCCGAAGGCGGCGGCAAGCCCGTAGGCCCACAGGAAGCTGGCAGGGGTCATGTAGAGGGGGATGCCGATGCTCGAGGTGATGATCCACGAGAAGCCCACGCCGAGGATCAGGCCCGCCAGGCTGCCCAGGGCGGTGAGGAGCAGGGCTTCCGTCATGAAGCCCTTGAAGATCTCCCGGCCCGAGGCCCCGATGGCCATCTTGACGCCCACCTCCCGCACCCGCTCCCGGAGGCTGGCCATCTGGATGTTGACGTTGACGATGCCGCCACCCACCAGGGCGAGCACGCCGGAGAGCATGAAGATGATGTCGTAGACGCTGCCCTGGCTGCGCCGCCGCCGGATGCGCGCGGCCACGTCGTCGAGCCGGAAGTCATCCTGGAGGCGGTGGTTGGCCTTGACGAGGTTCTCCAGCTGCTGGGCAAAGCGGTTCATCACGTTCAGGTCGGGGATGCGAAAGGTGACGCGGTCCAGGCGCCGGTAGGCGTCCCCGTTCATGCGGCGCTGCACCAGGCTGGCGGGGACGGCGATGATGCGGTTCCGCCACCAGAACTGGTTGCCCTGGCCTTCGCGGAAGCGGAAGACCCGCTCCTCGAACACCCCGATGACGGTGACGGGCACCTCCCCGATGCGCATGACCTGGCCCAGGGCATCGCCCTTGGGGTAGAAGGTGTTGGCGGCCTCGGTGCCGAGGATGGCCACGGGGGCGCCGGTTTCCATCTCCTGGCTGGAGAAGGCCCGGCCCAGCACCACGCCGTACCCGTTGGCGGGAATGTAGTCCCCCCCGATGCCCGTCACCGACCGGTCCTGGTCCGCGTAGCTGGAGACCACCCGGGTCCGGGCGTTCTTCTCGCGGCTGACCCCCTGGATGGCCTCGGATTGGAGGGCCTCCCCGCCGTGGGCATCCGCGTCCCGCAGCCCGAGGTTGGCCTGCTGGAGGGCCGACGGCTGGCCGTCCCGGATGGCGGCGCGTGGCTGCACGTTGAGCTTGTCGAGTCCCCCCATCTTCACGAACATCTCGTCGGACCGCTTGCGCTGGCTGTCGGAGATGGAGAACCCGCCGAGCACCGAGGCCACACCGAGCAGGACGCCCAGGGCCTGGAGCACCGAGCGGCCCAGGTTCTCCCGGATCTCCACCCAGGCCCCGAGCAGGCGCTCGCGGAAGGCGCCCGAGGAGGTCATCGACCCACTCCGAGGTGATGCTCAGCCGGATGGGTGCCCGGCTGCGGGGAGGACATCAAGTCCTCCTCCTCGCCACCCATCACGACTTCGCCATCCCGGATCTCGACCCGCCGCTCCGCGAGGGCGGCGATGGAAGGATCATGGGTGACCAGCAGCAGCGTGTGCCCCTGGCCATGCAGTTCCTGGAACAGGTCGAGCACCTCGGCTCCGGTCTTGGAATCGAGGGCACCGGTGGGCTCGTCGGCCAGCAGCAGGGCAGGCTCGTTCGCCAGCGCCCGGGCCACGGCCACCCGCTGCTTCTGGCCCCCCGAGAGGGTGGCCGGCAGCTTGTCCGCCTTGTCGGCAATGCCCACCTTGTCCAGCAGGGCCAGGGCCCGCTCGCGCCGTTCCCTGCGCCCCACGCCCGCGTAGAGCATGGGGAGTTCCACGTTGCGGACGATGCTGGCCTTGGGCAGCAGGTTGTAGCTCTGGAAGACGAAGCCGACCTTCTCGTTCCGGATCATGGCCAGCTCGGGGCCGGACAGTCCCTGCACCGGGCGGCCGTCCAGGGTATAGGTGCCCTGGGTGGGAAGGTCCAGGCAGCCGAGGATGGCCATGAGGGTGGATTTGCCGGAACCGGAGGGGCCGATGAGGGCCACGAACTCGCCCTTCTTGACGGTGAGGTCGATGCCGCGCAGGGCGTGCACGGCCGCGCCGTTGCTGCCGTAGACCTTGGTCAACCCTTCCGTCTGGATGATGGGGGCAGAGGACGGGCCGCTAGTTGTTCTCATCGTCCTTCTCCACCTTCTTCTTGCTCGGGTCCTCCAGGCACACCTGGTCGTTGGCCTTGAGCCCCGAGATGATCTCGACCCGCTCCAGGGTGGCGATGCCCGCTTTCACTTGCACGACGTCGAAGAATTCCTTCCAGTGGTCGGCGAGCCAGATGAACTTGCCCCGGCCCGTCAGGCCATCCTTGGCCCGGCTGATGTCCTGGGGCGAGAGGTTTCCCTTCAGGCGGTAGACCACGGTCTGGCCATCCCGTCGCTGGAGGGCCTCCAGGGGCACGCTGATGGCCTTGTCCCGCTTCTCGCCGAGGATCTCCACGTTGGCGCTCATGCCGGTCCTGAAGGCATCGGTGAGCTCGTCCAGGGCGACTTCGATCTTGAAGACCTTGATCTTCTCCACCAGGTCCGCCGCCGGTGCCACGAAGCGCACCCTTCCGGTGAAGGCCCGCTGGGGGTAGGCGTCCAGGGTGATGCGAACGGGCTGGCCCACCTTGACCTTGGCGATGTCCACCTCGTTGAGGTTCACCCGGACGATGAGGGAGCCCAGGTCGGCCACGGTGAAGACGATGGTGCCCGCGTTGAAGGAGCTGACGCCCGAGGTGATGGTGTCGCCCAGCTCCACGCCGCGCTTGATGACCACGCCGTTCATGGGGGCGGTCACGCGCGCGATCTGGGTCGAGGCGTTGCCGCTGATGGGAATGCCGCGGTCCTCGACGATCTGGTAGCGCGTCTGGGCGCTCTTGTAGGTTTCCTCCGCCAGGTCCCGGGTGGTCCGGGCCGAGCGGAAGGTCTGGTCGGAAATGAGGCCCTCCTTGAACAGGGCGGTCTGCTGGGCGAAATCCCGCTCGGCATTCTTGAAGCTCACGCGGGCCTGGGACACGCTGCCCTGGACATCCGAGAGGGTCTGGGCCTGGTTCACGTCCGGCTCGACCTCCGCCATGACTTCGCCGGCCCGCACCGTGGCGCCCTCGCGCACCTTCAGGCCGACGACGCGGCCGGAGACCGTGGACTTCACATCGACTTTGGTGAGGGGGTCCACCACGCCCACTTCGCGGACGCTGACCTGCAGGTCCTCGGCCTGCACCTTGCCCACCCGGAAGGGGGTGTTGGCTTCGGCCTTCTTGCCCTTGCCGTCGTCCCCCTTGAGGGTGAAAAACATGCCCGCCGCTAAGGCCAGGCCTGCCACGGACACGATGACCCATCGCTTCTGCATGGAACCCCCTGATGGGAAAGACTCCGGACGTGCCGGGTTGTTGGTGAGCCTACGCAGCAGAGTCTGGCCCCGTTTAGAGGACGGTTCGGGGAGCAGTCGGCCAGCCTCCACCAGCGGTCGGTGAACGAGCCAGACCACTGGGGGAATGGTGGCACTGCATCGCCGCCAATGCGCACCAGGGCCCCCGGGCAATCCGGGGGCCCTGGCCTGGGTAAATTGAAGGTTAGCGGATGGTTTCCCGGGCGATCATCAGCTCTTCGTTGGTGGGGACCACGGTCACGGCCACCTTGGAATCGGGGGTGGTGATGATGCGCTCACCTGTGCCGTGCTCATTGGCCTCGGGGTCGAGCTTGACGCCCAGGAAGGAGAGCTTGCTGCAGACCTTGGCGCGCACGAAGGTGCTATGAGTGCCGATGCCGGCGGTGAAGGTGATGGCGTCCACCCCATCGAGTACCGTGGCATAGGCCCCGATGTACTGGCGCACGTTGTAGGTCAGGAGATCCCGGGCCAGCCGGGCCCGGTCATTGCCCCGCTCGGCAGCCAGTTCGATCTCGCGGAAATCGGAGGAGACACCGGAGATGCCCAGCAGGCCGGACTTCTTGTTCAGGAGGTCAGTGATGGCGTCGTAGTCCAGGTGCTCGTATTCCATCAGCATCTCCACCACGCTGGGGTCGATGGTGCCGCAGCGGGTGCCCATGATGACGCCCTGCAGGGGGGTCATGCCCATGCTGGTGTCCATGCTTTTGCCCCCGTTGACGGCGCAGATGCTGGTGCCGTTACCGATGTGGCAGGTGACGATCTTGAGGGCGCGGAGGGGGCGGCAGAGGAGGATGGCGGTGCGGGCGGCCACGAAGGCATGGCTGCTGCCGTGGAAGCCGTAGCGCCGGATGCCGTACTTCTGGCTCAGTTCGTAGGGGATGCCGTAGGTGCGGGCGTGATCCGGGATGTTGTGGTGGAAGGCCGTATCGAAGACCGCCACGTGGGGCACATCGGGGAAGGCGATCTGCGCGGCCCGGATGCCCATGGCATTGGCGGGGTTGTGCAAGGGGGCATACATGGCGAAATGCTCGATGTCCTTCACCACTTCCTCGGTGACCAGCACCGAGTCGCCGTACTTTGGACCGCCGTGCACCACGCGGTGGCCCACGGCATGGACGGGCGTCTCCTGGAGGACCGTGGCCCGCAGGCGATCCAGGATGGCCTCCAGGGCCTCCTTGTGGGTCGGCAGGGGCATGGACTCCTTGCGCTTCTCACCTTCGATGGTGGTCGCGAGGTTGGCTGCCTCCAGGCCGATGCGCTCAGCCATGCCCTCGGCGATGGAGACTTCCTTCGCCATGTCGAAAAGATTGAACTTCAGGCTCGACGAGCCGGCATTCAGGACGAGAACGAACACGGTATCCCCCATGACAGGGGTAGTGTAGCGGTCAGACCACGTGACCGGCGCCGCATTGTCGATAAAAGGGTCGTTATGCCCAGGGGAGGCAAGTCTGTCTGGAATCCAGACCTCCTGCTGTGCAGCAAGCAGATCAGGAGGAAAAAACACCCAGGTCCAGGGACCCGGGGCCCGGCAATGGGGCCTCCAGGGCGGCTTCCGCCGTTTCCTGGAGCTTGGCTTCCAGGCGGGGGGCCAGGGTGGGGTCAAGCTTCCATCCCCGCTGGGCCATCCATGCCTCGAACCGGGGCAGGGGGTCCTTTTCGGCCCAGGCCGCCAGGAGGGCCGGGTCGACGTAGCGCTGGTCGTCATGCTCGGCGTGGCCCGCCTGGCGGAAGGTCTCGCAGACGAGGAAGGCCGGTCCCTTGCCTTCGAGGCAGCGCTGGCGGGCCTGGGCGGCGGCATCGTAGACCGCCGCCGCATCATTGCCGTCCACCGACAGGGTGAAGGCCCCCTGGGAGCGCTGGGTCATCCGCCCGGCCATCTGGCGTTCCGGCGGCGTGGAGAACGCATAGCCGTTCGCCTCCCCCACGACGATCAGGGGAAGTCTCTGCACCACGGCGAAATTCAGCCCTTCGTAGAAGGCGCCGGTGGAGCTGCCGCCGTCACCGATCCAGGTCATGGCCACCCGGCGCTCGCCCTTCTGCTGGAAGGAGAGGGCCACACCCGCCATGACGGGTATGAGGGCCCCCAGCATGGAGGTGGGGGCGATGATGCACCGGGCCACCGAGCCGAAATGGTTGTTGTGTTCCCGGCCGCCCGACGGGCTCGTGGCCCGGCCCAGGTATTGCAGGAATACCTCACGGGGGGTCACCCCCCGCACGAACATCGAGCCCAGGTTGCGGATGAGCGGGGCGATCACGTCGTCGGGTCCCAGGGCCAGGGCGGTGCCGCAGGCCGTGGCCTCCTGGCCCAGGCTGCGGTACACGCTGCCCAGGGTCTGCCCCTGCCGGAAGAGCTTCACCAGCCGTTCCTCCGTAAGGCGGGTGAGCAGCATGGCCTCATAGAGGCGCAGGGCGGTGTCTTGGTCCATCGGGTTAGCATAGACCCATGCTGACCCTGCGACCCGCCGTTCCCGAGGATGCCGCCCTGATCCTCCAGTACATCCGCGAGCTGGCGGAATACGAACGGGAGCCTGAGGCGGCGGTCGCCACCGAGGCTGACCTCCAGCGATACGCCTTCTCGGAGCACCCGCTGGTCAAGGTGACCCTGGCCGAGTGGGATGGGCAGGCGGCTGGCTTCGCCCTCTGGTTCCTGAACTTCAGCACCTGGGAAGGCAAGCCGGGCCTCTACCTGGAGGACCTCTTCGTCCGACCGGCTTTCCGAGGGCATGGCATCGGCAAGGCCCTTCTGCAGCACCTGGCGGCGCTGGCCGTGGCGGAGGGGTGGACCCGGTTCGTCTGGCAGGTGCTGGACTGGAACACCCCCGCCATCGAGTTCTACCAGGCCCAGGGCGCAAGCGTGATGCACCCCTGGCTGACCTGCCGGGTGGCGGGCGAGGCCCTGCAGAAGTTGGCTGGGCCCACCGGATGACCTGGGCCCCCCTGCTCCGGCTGAAGGAGGCCCTGGGGCCTGAGGCGGAGCTGGTCATCGTCGGGGGGGCCGTCCGCGATGAGCTGCTGGGCCGCTCCCATGCCGACTGGGACCTCGCTTCTCGGCTGCTTCCCCAGGCCGTGATGGCGCGCGCCCAGGCCGCAGGGATGAAGGTCATCCCCACGGGGCTCCAGCACGGCACGGTGACGGTGCTGCTGGAGGATCAGCCCGTGGAGGTCACCACCTTCCGGAGCGACGGCGACTACCTCGACGGCCGACGACCGGCCTCGGTGCGGCTCGGGGTCGACCTGGTGGAGGACCTCGCCAGGCGTGATTTCACCATCAATGCCATGGCCCAGCCTGTGGGCGGCGGGGCGCTGGTGGATCCCTTTGGCGGCCGGGCAGATCTGGCGGCCCGGCTCATCCGGGCGGTGGGCGACCCCCTGGCGCGGTTCGGCGAAGACGGGCTGCGGACACTGCGGGCCTGCCGCTTTGCCGCCCAGCTGGGGTTTGAGGTGGAAGCGGCCACCCTGGCCGCCATCCCCAAACGGCTGGACGTGGCAGGGAAGGTGTCGGTGGAGCGGGCCTTCACGGAGCTCGACAAGCTGCTTCGAGGGGCCGAGCCTGACCGGGGGCTGGCCCTCCTGGCGGAGACGGGCCTGATCGGGGTGTGGTTGCCGGAGCTGCAGCCCATGCTCGGCTGCGGCCAGAACCGGCACCATCGGTACGACGTGTGGACCCACACGCTCGCGGTGGTCCGCGCGGCTCCCCCCGAGCCGGCCCTGCGGTGGGCGGCGCTGCTGCACGATGCCGGCAAGCCCGGCTCGCGCACCGTGGCGCCGGAGGGGGAGGTGCATTTCTATGGCCATGAAGCGGAGTCCCAGCGGCTGGCCGCAGCCATCCTGGTCCGCCTGAAAGCCAGCCATGCCCTGCGCAAGGAAGTTCTGGCGCTGATCCGGCACCACGGCACCCACCCGGATGGGGCCTGGGGTGACGCGGCCTGCCGGCGGTTTCTGCGGCGGCTGGCGGAGGACGGCCTCCCGCTTGATACCTGGGCGGCCTTCCGCCTGGCGGACAAGCTGGGCAAGGGGTTCGATCAGGCAGAGTGCGCGGTCGCCCATGGCGTGGTGGTCGACCGCCTCCGGGCCCTCCTGGCCGCCGGCCCACCCTTGGCCCTAAGGGACCTGGCCCTGGATGGCGCCGCGCTCCTGCAACTGACGGGCCGCAAGGGTGGCCCCTGGGTGGGGGTGGTGCAGCAGCGGCTGCTGGAGGCGGTGCTGGAGGATCCTAGCCTGAACACTTCGGAGGGCCTGGCGGCCCTTGCGCTGCAGGAGCTTCCCAAGACATAAAAAACGCCCGGCTGGAGCCGGGCGTTTTCATGGGGCCCAGCGGCCTCAGCCGGCGCCGCCCCCGGTGGTGGCGGGACGGTAGGTGAGGCTGGCCTTGATGAAGTCGCGGTTCATGCGCGCGATGTTCTCCATCTTGATGCCCTTGGGGCAGGCGGCTTCGCACTCGCCATGGTTGGTGCAGGTGCCGAATTCCTCTGCATCCATCTGGGCGATCATGTCGCGGACGCGGAGGTGGCGTTCGGGCTGGCCCTGGGGCAGCAGGCCCAGGTGGCTGATCTTGGCGGAGACGAACAGCATGGCGCTGGCGTTGGGGCAGGCGGCGACGCAGGCGCCACAGCCGATGCAGGCGGCGGCATCCATGGCGAGCTCCGCGTTCTGCTTGGGAATGGGCAGGGCGTTGGCGTCCTGGGGGGACCCGGTGGGGATGCTCACAAAGCCGCCCGCCGCGATGATGCGGTCGAAGGCGCCACGGTCCACCATCAGGTCCTTGATGACCGGGAACGCCTCGGCGCGCCAGGGCTCGAGGGTGATCGCGTCGCCATCCTTGAAGCTGCGCATGTGCAGCTGGCAGGTGGTGGTGCGTTCCCTGGGGCCGTGGGGCCGGCCATTGATCACCATGCTGCAGGTGCCGCAGATGCCTTCTCGGCAGTCGTGGTCGAAGGTGATGGGGTCCTCGCCCTTGCGGATGAGGCCCTCATTCACGACGTCCAGCATTTCGAGGAAGGACATGTCGGGGCTGATGTCCTGGGCGGGGTATTCGACGAACTTACCGTCGCACTTGGCGTTCTTCTGCCGCCACACGTGAAGGGTGAGATTGAGGTGCTTGGTCATGGCTCAGATCCTCACTTGTAGCTGCGGGTCGCGAGGTGGACGTTGTCGAAGCTCAGGGGCTCGACGTGGCGGACGGGGGTCTGGCCCTCGCCCTTGTATTCCCAGGCCGCGACGTGGCAGAAGTTCTCGTCGTCACGCAGGGCCTCGCCTTCCTCCGTCTGCCATTCCTCGCGGAAGTGGCCGCCACAGGACTCGCGGCGATCAAGGGCATCGAGACACATCAGCTCGCCGATCTCCAGGAAATCGGCCACCCGGGCCGCCGATTCGAGAGACTGATTGACCTCGCTCCCGGAACCGGGGATGCGGAGGTTCTTCCAGAACTCCTCGCGAATCTGGGGAATGAGCTCGAGGGCCTTCTTGAGTCCCGCCTCGTTGCGGCCCATGCCGCAGAACTCCCACATGACCTTGCCCAGCTCGCGATGGAAGTGGGTGGGGGTCTCCTTCCCGCCGATGGACAGCAGGGTCTGGGTGCGATCGGAGACCGCCTGCTCTGCCGCTTTCACCTCGGGGTGGTCGGGCTTGACGCGGGAGCCGGGCTTGATGCCCGCCAGGTAGCCGCCAATGGTGTAGGGAATCACGAAGTAGCCATCCGCCAGGCCCTGCATGAGGGCCGACGCGCCCAGGCGGTTCGCGCCGTGGTCGGAGAAGTTGGCTTCGCCCAGGACGAAAAGGCCGGGGATGGTGCTCATGAGGTTGTAGTCCACCCAGAGCCCGCCCATGGTGTAGTGGCTGGCCGGGAAGATGCGCATGGGCGTCTGGTAGGGGTTCTCATCCGTGATGCGCTCATACATCTCGAAGAGGTTGCCGTATTTCTCTTCGATCTTGTTGGCGCCGAGGCGGTTGATGGCATCGCTGAAGTCGAGGTAGACGCCCAGGCGGGTCGGTCCGACTCCGCGCCCCTCGTCGCAGACCTGCTTGGCGGCGCGGCTGGAGACGTCGCGGGGGGCGAGGTTGCCGAAGGACGGGTACTTGCGCTCCAGGTAGTAGTCGCGGTCCGCCTCGGGGATCTCGCTGGCGGGCTTGCCGCAGTCCTCCTTGCGCTTGGGCACCCAGATGCGGCCGTCATTGCGCAGGGACTCGGACATCAGCGTCAGCTTGCTCTGGTGGTCGCCGGTGACGGGGATGCAGGTGGGATGGATCTGCGTGTAGCAGGGGTTCGCGAAGGCCGCGCCCTTCTTGTAGGCGCGCCACACGGCGGTGCCGTTGCAGCCCTTGGCGTTGGTGGAGAGGTAGAACACGTTGCCGTAGCCACCCGTGGCGAGGCAGACAGCGTCCGCCAGGTGGGATTCCACTTCGCCGGTCACCATGTCGCGGGTGATGATGCCCTTGGCGGCGCCATCGACCACGATGAGTTCCAGCATCTCGTGGCGAGAGAACATCTTCACCTTGTCGAGGCCGATCTGCCGCTCCAGGGCCTGGTAGGCGCCGATGAGCAACTGCTGGCCGGTCTGGCCCCGGGCATAGAAGGTGCGGCTCACCTGGGCGCCACCGAAGGAGCGGTTGTCCAGCAGGCCGCCGTATTCCCGGGCGAAGGGCACGCCCTGGGCCACGCACTGGTCGATGATGTTGTTGCTGACTTCCGCCAGCCGGTGCACGTTGGCTTCGCGGGCTCGGAAATCGCCACCCTTCACGGTGTCATAGAAGAGGCGGTAGACGCTGTCGCCATCGTTCTGGTAGTTCTTCGCGGCGTTGATGCCGCCCTGGGCGGCGATGGAGTGGGCCCGCCGGGGGCTGTCCTGGTAGCAGTAGCACTCCACCTCGTAGCCGAGTTCCGCCAGGGAGGCGGCGGCCGCCCCACCGGCGAGGCCGGAACCCACCACGATGACCTTGTATTTGCGCTTGTTGGCTGGGTTCACAAGCTTGAGATCAAACTTGTGCTTCTCCCACTTCTTCTCGATGGGGCCGTCAGGGATGCGGGAATTGAGTTCCATGGTTGGCTCCTGGGATCAGTGGATGAAGCCGGTCAGGACGGCGATGGGATAGGTGATGTTCACGCCCACGACCAGCAGGGTCAGCCCAGTGGCGAAGTTGCGCCGCAGGCTGTCGAAGCGGGGGTGCGCCAGCCCGAGCGACTGGGTGACGCTCCAGACGCCGTGCCACATGTGCAGACCCAGGCAGAGCTGGGCCACGATGTAAAAGCCCGCCACGGCAGGCACCTGGAAGCCGGTCACGAAGTTCGCGTAGGGATTCGCGTGGTCAAAGCTGGGGTGGACGGTGCCCGTGGTCAGGTGCAGCAGGTGGTAGACGATGAACACAGCCAGAATGACACCGCTCCACCGCATGGTGCGGGAGGCCCAGGTGGAGGCCTGGTTCTGCTGCTCCCGGTAGCCGATGGGTCGGGCGGCCCGGTTGTCGAGGGTGAGGCTGACGGCGGCCCAGATGTGCAGGCCGACGGCGGCCAGGAGCACCGCCCGGAAGATCCAGATGCCGCCTCCGTGGAGCATGCTGTGCAGGAACTTGGCATAGCCGTTAAATGCCTCGGCGCCCATGTAGGCCTGGGTGTTGCCGATCATGTGGACGGTGACGAACCCGAAAAGGACGATGCCGGTGGCCGCCATGACGACCTTCCGGCCGACGGAGGAAGCCATGAAGCCGTGGCCGCGTGCTTCCGCGCCCGCAATGCTCTGTTCAGCGACGGACATAGGTGGACTCCTTGAAAGGGCGGGATTGGGTGGTGGGGACCCCAACGGGTGCCAGGGGAACGGAACTCAGGGAGGGGGCCATATGGGACCTGATTATCTTCCTCGATGGGAGGAATCCCAAGCCCCCAAGCATGGACGTTCGTCACAGTGACCCCTGGCACCCGGGTGGAATCCCTGCCCCAGAGGTGGCCTCGCCTTGCAGACCCAGGCCCATCCACGCTACAGTCACCTGCGATCCGAACCTGATCTTTGGTGGTTTGCCCCCGGGTGGGGGCTTCTTCTGCTTGAGTCCCGCCCTATCCATCGCCGACGGCTGTCCCAACCCACATTCCCCTCAAACCCCCTGTCCCGAGTTTCATCCGGAGGAAACCCATGGAGATCATGAAACGCCTGTTTGGCGCGCTGGCGTCAAGCCGACTGATGAAAGGGGCCATGATCGCGTTCATGGGCCTCGTGCTGGCCCCCCCGGCCTTCGCCGGTGGTGAGGCCGACCTGAAGATCCCCGCGCTGCAGGGCAGCTTCCTGGGGATGACTGGCCACAACCTGCTGCTCATCGGGCTCGTCATCTGCCTGCTGGGTGTGGGCTTCGGCCTCGTGCAGTACGCCCAGATCCGCGACCTCCCAGTGCACAAGTCCATGCTGGAGATCTCGGAACTCATCTACGAGACCTGCAAGACCTATCTGATGACCCAGATCAAGTTCATCGCGGTGCTCTGGACGTTCATCGCCCTGGTGATCATCGCCTACTTCAAGTACCTGTCGACGCCGCAGATGGATTGGCCGAACGTCATCGTCATCCTGCTCTTCTCCATCGTCGGCATCCTGGGTTCCGTTGCGGTGGCGTGGTTCGGCATCCGCATCAACACCTTCGCCAACTCTCGTACGGCCTTTGCCAGCCTCGGTGGCAAGCCATACCCCACCATGGAGATCCCTCTCAAAGCGGGCATGTCCATTGGCATGCTGCTGATCTCCGTCGAGCTGTTCCTCATGCTCGCCATCCTGCTCTTCGTCCCTGGTGATGCGGCCGGTCGCTGCTTCATCGGCTTCGCCATCGGCGAGTCCCTGGGTGCCGCCGCCCTCCGCATCGCGGGTGGCATCTTCACCAAGATCGCCGATATCGGCTCCGACCTCATGAAGATCGTCTTCAAGATCAAGGAAGACGATGCCCGCAACCCCGGCGTCATCGCCGACTGCGTGGGTGACAATGCAGGCGATTCCGTGGGCCCCACGGCGGATGGATTCGAAACCTACGGCGTCACGGGTGTCGCGCTCATTACCTTCATCCTACTCGCGGTGAACGAGAAGTCCGCCGGTGCGGGCTTCCAGGCCATCCAGGTCTCCCTGCTGGTGTGGATCTTCGTCATGCGTGTGGGCATGGTCCTGACCTCAGCCGCCTCCTACTGGATCAACGGCCTGTGGTCGAAGGCCAAGTTCGGCATCTCCTCCAAGTTTGATTTCGAAGTGCCCCTCACCACCCTGGTCTGGCTGACGTCGATCCTCTCCATCGTCATGACCTATGTCCTGTCCTACATGCTGATCGGCAACCTGCCTGCCCACCTCTGGTGCAAGCTCTCCACGATCATCACCTGCGGCACCCTCGCCGGCGCCCTCATCCCAGAGCTGGTGAAGGCCTTCACGTCCACGAATTCCGGCCATGTCCGCGAAGTGGTGACAGCCTCCAAGGAGGGCGGCGCTTCGCTCAACATCATCTCGGGCCTGGTGGCGGGCTACTTCTCCGCCTACTGGATGGGCCTGACCATCGTCGCCCTCATGGGCGCCGCGTACTACGTTTCCACCTTCGGCCTCGGCGCCTTCATGGAAGCCCCGGCGATCTTCTCCTTCGGCCTGGTGGCCTTCGGCTTCCTGGGCATGGGCCCCGTCACTATCGCGGTGGACTCCTACGGCCCCGTGACGGACAACGCCCAGTCCGTCTATGAGCTCTCCACCATCGAGAACATTCCTGGCATCGAAGCGGAGATCCAGAAGGACTTCGGTTTCAAGCCTGACTTCGAGAACGGCAAGATGTACCTCGAAGAGAACGATGGCGCCGGGAATACCTTCAAGGCCACGGCCAAGCCCGTGCTCATCGGCACCGCGGTCGTGGGCGCCACCACCCTGATCTTCTCCATCATCCAGGTGCTGAACGGGAAGTTCGGTACCGCGAACGTGGTCGAGGGCCTCTCCATCATCAACCCCCTCTTCCTCCTGGGCCTCATCACCGGCGGCGCCATCATCTTCTGGTTCTCCGGCGCGGCCTGTCAGGCAGTGGCCACGGGTGCCTACCGTGCGGTGGAGTTCATCAAGCAGAACATCAAGCTGGATTCCGGTGCCGAGAGGGCCTCGGTGGAAGACTCCAAGAAAGTCGTGGAGATCTGCACCCAGTACGCCCAGAAGGGCATGTTCAACATCTTCCTTGCCGTGTTCTTCTCCACCCTGGCCTTCGCCTGCCTGAACCACTTCTTCTTCATCGGCTACCTGATCTCCATCGCGGTCTTCGGGCTCTACCAGGCCATCTTCATGGCCAACGCCGGTGGCGCCTGGGACAATGCCAAGAAGCTGGTGGAAACCGAGCTGAAGGCCAAGGGCACGGAACTCCACGACGCCTGCGTCGTGGGCGACACCGTGGGCGATCCCTTCAAGGACACCTCCTCGGTGGCCATGAATCCCGTCATCAAGTTCACCACCCTCTTCGGCCTGCTGGCCGTCGAGCTGGCCATTGGGCTGAATCCCATGACCGCCCACATCGCGGCCCTGGTCTTCTTCCTGATCTCCACGGTCTTTGTCTGGCGCTCCTTCTACGGCATGCGCATTCCCGTGCTGGATGAGAAGTAGATCCAGCTACCTGACGAAGAATTAACCGACAGGCCCCTCAACCGAGGGGCCTGTTCCTTCGTGGTACGTTAGTCACCATGACTGACAGGAGCCTTTCATGCCCTCCCGCGCCCTCCGCCTTCTGGGCCTCGCGTCCCTGATGGCCGTCTCCATGGCCCTGGCCGCCCAGGCCCCCACACCCCCCGTCGCCAAGCAGGTGGAGCACCTGTTGGACTGGCACGGGGAAAAGGTGAACGACCCCTGGTTCTGGCTGCGGGAGAAGGGCAGCCCGGAGGTGGTGGCCTACCTCAACGCAGAAAACGCCTATACCGAGGCCATGACCGGGGACCTGAAGCCCTTCTCGGAAGCCCTTTACAAGGAAATGCTGGGCCGCATCAAGCAGACCGACCTGAGCGTGCCGGTCCGCCGGGGTGCCTATTTCTACTACTCCCGCACCGAGGAGGGCAAGCAGTACCCCATCCAGTGCCGGCGGAAGGCCGCCAAGGCTGGTCAGTACGATGAGAAGGCCGCTGAAGAGGTGCTCCTGGATCAGAATGAGCTGGCCAAGGGGCTGAAGTTCCTCGGTCTGGGAGGCATGAGCGTCAGCGACGACGACCAGACCCTGCTCTTCAGCACGGACACCACCGGCTTTCGCCAGTACAAATTGTTTACCAAGAACCTGGCCACCGGCGCGGTGGCGGGTCCCCTCGCCGAGCGGGTGACCTCCTACACCTGGGCCGCCGACAACCGGCACATCTTCTTCGTCACCGAGGATCCGGTCACCAAGCGCTCCGACCTGGTCTGGCGCCTGGACCTCAAGGGCGGCAAGCCTGAGCAGGTCTTTGCCGAGAAGGACGAGCTCTTCGGTGTCGGAGTGGGGCGCACCAAGGACCTCAAGTTCCTCCTGGTGGAGAGCCGGTCCACCGACACTTGGGAGGCTCGCTATCTGGACGCTTCCACCCCCGCCAAGGCCTTCAAGGTGCTCCTCCCCCGTGAGAAGGGGCACAAGTACGACTTGGACCACCGGGGCAGCCTGTTCTACATCCGCACCAACAAGGGCGCGAAGAACTTCCAGATGGTGACCGCCCCCGTGGCGACTCCCGACCCCAAGCACTGGACGGTCTTCATCGCCCACCGACCCGACGTGCTCCTCGAGGGGCTGGACCTCTTCGCGAACCATGCTGTGGTCGTGGAGAAGCACGAGGGCCTCGAGCGCTTCCGCATCCATGACTTCAAGAAGAAGACCTGGCGGACGGTGACCTTCCCCGAAGCGGTCTATGCGGCCTTCCCAGGGGGCACACCCGAGTTCACCTCCACCACCTTCCGCCTGAGCTACCAGTCCATGGTGACCCCCCCCAGCGTCTATGACTGTGACCTGGCCACTGGCAAACAGACCCTCCTGAAGCAGACCGAAGTCCTCGGGGGGTACGACAAGGCCCAGTACGCCACCGAGCGCCTGTGGGCCGTGGCCCGGGATGGGGCCAAGGTGCCCCTCTCAGTCGTTTACCGTAAGGGTGTGAAGCGGGATGGCACGGCGCCCCTTTTCCTCTATGGCTATGGCTCCTACGGCATCGGCATGTCGGCCACCTTCAGCAGCAACCGCCTCAGCCTGCTGGATCGGGGCATGGTCTACGTCATCGCCCACATCCGGGGTGGGAATGAGATGGGCGAGGCCTGGCACGACGACGGCATGCTCATGAAAAAGATGAACACCTTTACGGACTTCATCGATTCGGCCGAGTTCCTGGTGAAGGAGAAGTGGACCGCCAAGGATCGGCTGGTCATCGAAGGCGGCAGCGCCGGGGGCCTGCTGATGGGCGCGGTGACCAACCTGCGCCCAGACTTGTTCAAGGCGGTGCACGCCGCCGTGCCCTTCGTGGACGTGATGAACACCATGATGGATGCCAGCCTTCCCCTCACGGTGGGCGAGTACCTGGAGTGGGGCAACCCCAATGAGAAGAAGGCTTTCGACTATATGCGGGACTACAGCCCCTATGACAACCTGGCGAAGAAGGCCTACCCGGCCATCCTGGTGACCACCAGCTTCAACGACAGTCAGGTGATGTACTGGGAGCCCGCCAAGTATGTGGCCAAGCTCCGCAGCCTGAAGACAGACACCAACCCCCTTGTCTTCAAGTGCAAGATGGAGCCCGCGGGTCATGGTGGCGCCTCCGGGCGCTACGACCGCCTGAAGGATGCCGCCTTCGAATACGCCTGGATGCTGCAGCAGGTGGGCATCACCAAGTAAGCTGGACCACCTTCTGGAGGCGCCCATGGCCATCTCGCCCATGCCTGCGGGTTATCACACGGTAACGCCCTACTTGATCGTGTCTGACGGGGAAGGCCTCATCGCCTTCCTCCGTCAGGCCTTCGGGGCCGAAGAACTCAGCCGGGCGGTCCGTCCCGATGGGGCCATCGCCAACGCGGAGGTGCGGGTGGGGGATTCCATGGTGATGGTCGCCCAGGCCAAGGAGCCCTGGAAGCCCATGCCCACGGGCTTCTACCTCTATGTTCCTGACACCGATGCCACCTACCAGGCGGCTCTGGCGGCTGGTGGCAGCTCCCTGCTGGAGCCCTCGGATCAGTTCTATGGAGACCGGAACGCCGGGGTCCAGGATCCCTGGGGCAACAACTGGTGGATCGCCACGCACATCGAGGACGTGGATGCGGCGGAGATCCAGCGGCGAATGGCTGCCCGGAGTTGATTTCTGGGGCTAAGGCAAAGAAAAATCTCACCACCAAGACGCCAAGACACCAAGAACTGCAAGTGAATTCCTGGCTTTAGTTTTTCTTGGTGCCTTGGTGGTGATCAGTTCTTGTTTGGGTGTGCCTGTGAGTCGAAGGTTGAGTCTTGGCACGCTACCCGAGACAATGAAAGCGCGCGGCTACCCGCCGCGCTTGTTATGTCTGGGAAATCATGAGTCTGATTGAAGAAATCCAGCGGCGGCGAACCTTCGCCATCATCAGCCACCCCGACGCCGGCAAGACCACCTTGACCGAGAAACTGCTGCTCTATGGCGGGGCCATTGACCGGGCGGGGTCCGTCAAGGCCCGCGAAGGGGGGGCAGCCGCGCATTCCGATTGGATGAGCATCGAACAGGAGCGTGGCATCAGCGTCACCTCGGCGGCCATGCAGTTCGAATATCTGGGGAAGGCCATCAACCTGCTGGACACCCCGGGCCACCAGGATTTCAGCGAGGATACCTATCGCGCCTTGACCGCCGCGGACGCCGTGGTGATGCTGCTGGACTGCGCCAAAGGCGTGGAAGAGCAGACCAAGAAGCTCTTCCGGGTCGCCAGGGAGCGGAAGCTGCCCATCTTCACCTTCGTGAACAAGCTGGATCGCCCCGGGCGGGAGCCGGTGGAACTCATCGACGAGGTGGAAGAGTTGTTCGGCCTCCATGCGGTGCCCATGACCTGGCCCATCGGATCTGGGACCGATTTCAAAGGGGTTTACGTGCGGGCCACGGGGCAGATCCAGGTCTTCGAGCGGGCCAAGGCCGGCCGCAAGGCCCGGGTGGCAGGGCAGGGGGGCCTGGACGATCCCGAGATCGCCGCCCTGTTGACCCCTGGAGAGCTGCAGCAGCTCAAGGACGACGTCGACCTCATGGATCACGTCTTGCCCGCCTTCGACCGCGACGCCTTCCTGCGCGGCGAGCAGTCCCCCATGTTCTTCGGCTCCGCCGTGAACAATTTCGGGGTGGCCGAGTTCCTGGAGGAGTTCCTGGACCTGGCCCCGGCGCCCGGGGCACGGCCCCTCATGGCGGGCGGCGAGATCTCACCTGAGCAGCCGTTCACGGCTTTCGTGTTCAAGGTACAGGCCAACATGAACAAGGCCCACCGCGATCGCGTGGCCTTTGCCCGCATCGTGTCTGGCCGCTTCGAGCGGGGCATGGACGCCCTCCATGTGCGGGAGAAGAAGTCCATCAAGCTCAACTACCCCCACATGTTCTTCGGCCGCGAGCGGCAGATTGTGGACGAGGCGTACCCCGGTGACATTCTGGGCCTCATCAACCCGGGCCTCTTCCGCATCGGGGATGTTCTCAGCGCCCAGGGCGCCGTGGAGTTCCACGCTGTGCCCCGGTTCTCCCCCGAACAGTTCGCGTCGGTGCGCCTGGCGGATCCCGGGGCCCGCAAGGGCTTCCTGAAGGGGCTGGGCCAGATCGCCGAGGAGGGCGTCGTGCAGGTCTTCTGGCCCAAAGGCGGCGCGCCCCTGCCCATCCTGGGCGCCATCGGCCGCCTGCAGTTCGAGGTGCTCCAGCACCGCCTGAAGGACGAATATGCCTGCCCTGTCCTCCTGGAACCGCGCGGCTTCCAGATGGCCCGCTGGATCCAGGGTGGCTGGCCCGAGCCCAGCCGGTTCTGGGGCGAGCTGGTGGAGGATACCGAGGGCAACCCCGCCATCCTCTTCGAGAACGACTGGCAGCGCCGCACCACGGCCGAGAAGTGCCCTACCCTGACCTTCCTGGAACACCCACTCAAATAATCCGCGGTTGAGCCCGGTTCAGGAGCCTGTCTGATTCTCGGGCGATGCTTCCCCTCCCGGGATCAAGGCCCACAGGGTTCCCGACCAGGAGGCGCTCGCGGGCCGTTGGGCGATGACGCCCGTCAGCGGTCCTTCGCACTGGATCTCGATGCGCCCTCCTGGTCGGTCTTCCAGCCGTAGCACCGTCGCCCTCGTCTTCAGGGTGGCACACCAGGAATCGGGGTAGGCCTGACCGTTTCGCCTATAAATGTTTAGCAGGTAGAGTGCGCCGTTCTTCAGGACGGTCAGGGCCAGATGGAAGTGCCTGCCGCCATTCCGTGGAAGCAGGTCGCCCTCCAATTTCAAGGCGCCAGGCAGGCCTCCCTTGGCAGGAGCCATGCTCAGGTTCTTCAGCGAAAACTGGTAGGTGGTCGCGCCGATCGTCAGCTCCCCACCGCCCTGGAGCTTCAACTCGAGCACCTGGGCCTGAAGGGACAAGCAGGCGATGAGGCCAAGGATGGGCTTCAGAGTGGTCAAGCCAGCTCCAGGCAAAGGCTGAACGTCCAGTCCGAAGAGGAGCGGCACCATCGCGTTGCTCCTCGTGATCTCCGGGGGGAGTCGACTGTCAGGGGGCCGGGGCTCAGATCCTTCCCAGGCTCTTCCCAGCGCAGCGCAGGTCCTCGCAGGCTCGAACGACGCGATCGGCCATGTTCTGCTCGGCCTTCTTCATGTAGGGGCGGGGATCGTAGGTCTTCTTGTTGCCCACCTCGCCATCCACCTTCAGCACGCCATCGTAGTTCTTGAACATGTGATCGGCGATCGCGCGGGTGAACGCGTACTGGGTGTCGGTGTCGATGTTCATCTTGATGACGCCGTAGTCAAGCGTCTCGTGGATCTCCTGAAGGCTCGAACCGGAGCCTCCGTGGAAGACGAGCAGGGAACTCTCGCCCCCGCAGGCGCGCGCGATGGCGGCCTGCCCATCGCGCAGGATGCTGGGTTTGAGCACCACGTTGCCGGGCTTGTAGACACCATGCACGTTGCCGAAGGTGGCGGCCAGCATGTAGCGGCCAATGGGCGCAAGGCCCTTGTGCACGGCCACCATGTCCTCGGGCGTGGTGTAGAGCTTTTCCTTGCCCAGGTGGCTGGTGTCGTGGCCGTCCTCTTCGCCGCCGACCACGCCGATCTCGACTTCCAGGATGATGTCGCAGGCTGCGCAACGCTTCAGCAGCTCGGAGGACTTGGCAATGTTGTCGGCAAGCGCAAGCTCGCTGCCATCGAACATGTGGGCATTGTAGAGGTTCGGCTGCCCGGCAGCGCGACGGCGCTCGGTCTCCTGAATCAGCGGCAGTACGAACGATTCGAGATACTTGGGATGGCAATGGTCGGTATGCAGGGCGATGTTGACATCGTACTGCTCGGCCATGAACCGGACATAGTCCGCCAGCGCGATGGCGCCCTGGGCCATGCTCTTTACCCCCAGGCCCGACATGAACTCGGCGCCCCCGGTTGAGATCTGGACAATGCCATCGGCTTTGGCGGTCTTCAACCCCAGGAGCACGGCGTTGGCGGTTTCCGTGGAGGTGACGTTGAAAGCGGGGAACGCGTAGTGGGCCTGTTTCGCGACTTCGAGCATCTTGCTGTATTGGGCAGGGCTGACGACTGGCATGCGTTTCTCCTGGGCATAGTCACTCAGGCTAGCGATTCCAGCCAGCCGTTGCAAAAGGGTTCTTGGGTTTCCGGGGTTTGCTCAGGCTCTGGCAAAGATATCCATGACCGAATGCAGCAGCTGGATGGCCTCGGCCTTGGGCCGCTGGAAGGCATTGCGGCCCATGATGGAGCCAAACGCCCCGCCCTTGGCCAGCTCGGCCACTTCCTTGAGCACTTCGTCCGTGCCCTTGGCCTCCCCACCGCTGAAGATGACGATGCGGCGGCCCCCGAAGGCGCTGCGCACCACTTCCTTCACGCGGTCGGCCAGGGTGTCGATGGGAATGCCGGTCTTCTCGAAGGTGGCGGCGGCCTCCTTCACTTCCAGGTGCTTTTTGGGGGGCTTGACCTTGATGATGTGGGCGCCCAGCTGGGCGGCGATCTGGGCGGCGTAGCCCGCCACATCGACGGCGGTCTCCCCGTCCTTGGTCAGGCCCGCCCCCCGGGGATAGGACCACACCACCGAGGGCAGGCCCACGGCCTTGGCCTCGAGGATCAGCTCCCGCAGGTTCTCGTACTGGATGTTGCGGTCGCCGCTGCCGGGGTAGATGGTGTAGCCGATGGCGGCACAGCCCAGGCGCAGGGCGTCCTCGACGCTGCCGGTGATGGCACTGCAGGGTTCGATGCCCTTGCTGAGGCAGTCGCTGTTGTTGAGCTTGAGGATGAAGGGGATGTCACCAGCGTAGTCGGAGGCCACGTGCTCGATGAAGCCCAGGGGCGCCGCGTAGGCGTTGCAGCCCGCCTCGAGGGCCAGCTCCACGTGGTAGCGGGGATCGTAGCCCGCCGGGTTCGGCGCAAAGCTACGGGCCGGGCCGTGCTCAAAGCCCTGGTCCACGGGCAGGATCACAAACTTGCCGGTGCCCGCCAGGCGGCCCGTGTTCATGATGCGGGCCAGGTTGGCCTTCACGCCCGGGGTCTCCGAGCTGTACCAGGAGAGGATTTCGCGAACTCGGTTGGTGGCCATGTCTACCTCCTTCGGTGTCACAGTTGCCGTTTCAAGAAACCAATCAGGCCTTGCTGTAGTCGTAGAAGCCGCGCCCGCTCTTCTTGCCAAGCCAGCCCGCATCCACGTACTTGATCAGCAGGGGGCAGGGGCGGTACTTGGGATCGCCCAGGCCTTCGTGCAGGACGTTGAGGATGAAGAGGCAGGTGTCCAGGCCGATGAAGTCGGCCAGGGTAAGGGGACCCATGGGGTGGTTCATGCCGAGCTTCATGATGCCGTCGATGCTTTCTACGGTGGCCACGCCTTCGTAGAGGGCGTAGATGGCCTCGTTGATCATGGGCAGCAGCACGCGGTTGCTCACGAAGCCTGGGAAGTCGTTGCAGGGGATGGGGGTCTTGCCCAGCTTCTTCGAGAGTTCCATGACTGCCTCGAAGGTGGCGTCGCTGGTGGCCAGGCCACGGATGACCTCGATGAGCTGCATGACCGGCACCGGGTTCATGAAGTGCATGCCGATGAAGGCCTCTGGGCGCTTCGTGACGGCTGCCAGCTTGGTGATGGAGATGCTGCTGGTGTTCGACGCCAGGATGACGCCGGGCTTGCAGAGGGCGTCCAGCGTCTCGAAGAGCTGCTTCTTGACCTCCCACTTTTCGGTGGCGGCCTCGATGACGATGTCGCAGGCGGCGAGATCCTCAAGTCTGGTGGTGGTCCGGATCCTGCCAAGGACAGCCCCCTTCTCCTCGGCGGTCAGCTTGCCTTTGTCCACGCCGCGCTGCAGGTTCTTGTCGACGGTGGCTAGGCCCTTGGCGGCGAAGGCTTCGGTGATGTCCTGCATGACCACGCTGAAACCCGCCTGGGCAAAGACATGGGCGATGCCGTTGCCCATTTGGCCCGCGCCAATGACACCAATGCTCTGAATGCTCATGGGAAGTCCTCCAGACGCCTAAGCATAGCCTCTGGGGTCGGCGGAATCGGTCACCAGGAGTACCATGGGGCCTTTCCCGGGGATTCCATGGCCGCATCCAAGACCCGCACCGACTGGGCCCTTTTCCTGCTGCGGCTTGCCGTGGGCGGCCTGGCGGTCCTGCAGGGCGCGGCCATGCTTCGTCATGCCCATGGGGCCATCACCATGGCCCAGGCCACCACCCTCGGACTGGCTCTGGGCGAACTGGTCTGCGGCGCCCTGCTGCTGATGGGCCTTTGGGTGCCCGTGGCCGGGGGCCTGCTGGTGGCCCTCCTGGGCTGGCCGCTGGTGCATGGGTGGATCCATGGCAGCGGATTCCTGTCCAACCTGCAGGGCCTCTTCCGCCTATTGACCGGCCTGGCCTGCGCCATCGGGGGTGGCGGCAGGTGGGCCCTGGAGCGCTGACCATGCTGCGACCACCCCTGCACCAGCTGTTTGCGTTTGACGCCGAGTGGGTGCCGGACCCGCCCACGGGAAGGCGGGTGCTGGATTTGCCCGCGGACATGTCCGACGAGGAGGTGCTGGCCCGCATGTGGGCCCACGGGGGCGGCACGGAGGCCGAGCCTCGACCCTACCTCAAGACCATCCTCTGCCGGGTGGTGTCCATCGCGGCGGTTATCCGTACCGTGAAGCACGGTGAGGTGCATCACCGCCTCTTCGCCCTGCCGGAAGGCCCTGAGGCCCTGCCCGAGGATGACCTCCTGCGCCGGTTCCTGGTGGCCCTCGGGGACAAGAAGCCGCAGCTGGTGGGCTTCAACTCCCGCGAGGCGGACCTGCCCATCCTGGCCCAGCGGGCCATGGTGCACCGCCTGTCCATCCCCGGCTTTGGACGCAGTGCTGAAAAGTGGGCTGCCGGCGACTTCTTCGACCGCTATGGCAACCAGCACATCGACTTGCGTGACATCACCGGCGCCTGGGGCAGGGCCTCCTCCACCCTGCACGAGCTGGCCACGGCCTGCGGCATCCCGGGCAAGCTGGGCACGGACGGCAAGAGCGTCATCGACCTCTGGCGCAACGGCGATGTTGCCGGCATCGTCCGGTACAACCAGTTCGATGCCCTCACCACCTTCCTGGTGTGGCTGCGGGCCATGACCCTGTCCGGCCACCTGACCCCCGAACAGCTGGAGGCCGAGGAGGCCCAGATCCGGGCCCTGGTCCTGGAGAAGGCCGCCCTGGATCCAGCCTTCCAGGTCTATCTGGAAGGCTGGGAACGGCTTGCCTGAGGGCGACCCCGCCCCATCCAGGCGGCCGAATTGGCACGGCTTGAGCAAACCCATGCTTGGGCCGATACACTTCTGACCCAGGGAGTTCCCATGAGCCAAGAGATCCGCCCCGAGGACCTCATCGTCACCGAGCAGGACGGCACCCGCCGCATCAACCACGATGTCATCGAGAGCTACGGGCTGTTCAACCTGCCCCGGGCGACCATGCGGCAGGCCCTGATGGTCTACTACGACAATGCCAGCCGCCAGGGGCGGGGCTCGGCTCAGACCGTGCGCACCTTCATCACCCTGGCCAGCTCCATCACCCGCTTTCCCCGGCAGGTGGCCATCAACTTCACCCGGGGCGTGGCCTACCGAAGGAACATGCGGATGCTCAGGCGCTTCAGTCGCTGAAGCTGTGGGCCCTTTAGGGAAGCAGACGTTTGAAAGCAGAGGAGCCCTGAGGGGCTAAGGAAAGCCAAGAACTGAAACCGACTGGTTTCTTTGCCTGTTCTCCGCTTTCCTCAGCTCCTCCGCCAATTTCCGCTTGTGGAATGGCTTGGCCCTCAAAGCTTCCGCACGATCCGCTCAATGCCCGTGGCCTGCTTGCCCTCCGTAGTGACCAGCACCGCATGCAGCTGCAGGTCGCCCTCCGCCACCTCGTACCGGGGGCGTTGCACCCGCAGGAAGCGGCCCAGGCTGGCCTCCTTCTTCATGCCGATGACGCCATCGTAGGGCCCGGTCATGCCGATGTCAGACACATAGGCGGTGCCCCCGGCCAGCACCTTGGCATCCAGGGTGGGCACGTGGGTGTGCGTGCCCAGCACTGCCGCCGCCCGGCCCTCCAGGTGGAAACCCATGGCCTGGGCCTCGCTGGTGGCCTCGGCATGCATGTCCACGAGCACGAGGTCGGCCCGCTCCTTCTGCAGGATCGCATCCACGCAGCGGAAGGGGCAGTCGCAGGGGGGCATGTGCACCCGGCCCATGAGGTTGATGACCAGCACCTCGGCCCCCGAAGGCGTGTGCAGCTTGACCCAGCCATTCCCGGCGGTGTCGGGGGGATGGTTGGCGGGTCGCAGGAGGCGCGGCTCCTGGCGGAAGTAGCCCTCGATACCCTTCACGTCGAAGGCATGGTTGCCCGTGGTGATGACATCCACCCCCAGCCGGTCGAACCACTCCCGGGCGATGGCTTCGGAGATGCCGTGGCCGTGCGCCGCGTTTTCGCCGTTGATGACCACGAAATCGGCCCCGGTCTCCCGGCGCAGGTCGGGCACAAAGGCCTCCACCAGCCGCCGCCCCGGCTCCCCCACCACATCGCCCAAGGCAAGAACTCTCATTGAACAAGCCTAAAGGAAAAAGGGCGGCGCAGGTGCGCCGCCCTTTAGGTGGATGCAAGGATTTAGAATGAGATCCGGGCGCCCAGCTGCACCTGGCGCGTGGGGAAGAGGGTGTCATCCACGCGGGTGAGTGTACTAAAGCTGGTTTTCAGGATCGGTGCAGCGTCGGTTCCCTGGTAGGAGAGCCGGGTATAGGTGTCGGCTCGGTTGAAGAGGTTGAATACGTCGACGGAAAGGTCGAACTTCACCTTGGAGATCCTCCATTCCCGAGTGAGGCGGAGGTCCACATTGGTCTGGCTTGCGGTGCGAAGGGAATTTCGCTCGGTTCCTACAGGGCGATCGACCCGCATGGTGTCCCCGTTCAGGTCATTGGAGAACCAGGGAGTGTACGGCAGGCCAGAGAAGTAGCGGAGGGTGGCGCCGAACTGGATCTTGGTGAAGGGTTCCAGGTAGGTGGTGTTTCCGACGACTACATGACGGCGGTCGTTGTCTCCATAGCTGTAATCCTCACCCAAGCGGAGGGGGTTCTGGACACCCCAGCTGTTGTAGTTCCGCTCGTTGGAGTCGTTGTCCTCCGACTTGGACCAGGTGTAGTAGACCTGCGCGGTGAAGGGGGAATCGGACTTCTGGTACTTCGCGGATAGCGTGACTGCGGTGTATTTGGCTTCGGCGTCGCTGACATAGACCTTCATGGCGCCGTAGTTGGGGTTAGGACGCGTGAGAATGGGCCGACCCTGGGCGTTGACGCTGGTCTCGGCCAGGTTGTAGTCCGTGATGCGCTCCAGGTTGGCTGTCTTGGCGTAGGTAGCATTGGCCCCAAAGATCCAGCCCATCTTGAAAGCCCGCTCGATGCCGAGGCTGAAGCGGTTGGTGGAGGGGTTCTTGAAATTGGGCCCGAAGGTGGAGATCTGCGCGGTGCCAGCCAGAATGGCCTGCTGGGCGGGCGTGAGTGCCGCCAGTGTGGCTGGATCGATGGAGGCTGGGGCAGCCGGATTAAACCCGGGGCCGTAGCCGATGCCAAGAGACTGAGCGAGTGCCAGTTGGGCCGCGTTGCTGGAATTGAAGGTGTAGGCGCCGACCCGGGCGGTGTTGTTGGTGAACACCTGATAGAGGAAGATGGCCGGAGTCCGGCTGACGAAGCGGCCCGCAGAGGCGCGAACCACGGTGTTGCCCTTATCGGCCTCGGGGGTCCAGGTAAAGCTGAGGCGGGGGCTAACGGCATCGTAGCTGGGGATCTTGGCCGTCAGCGGCAGGGTGGTGGCCATGGGGTTGGAGACATCGAGGATGGGGAAGTTAGGGTGTTCCTGCTTGTCATAGCGCAGGCCGAACCCTAGCTTGATGCCGTTGGTCACGCGCCAGTCAGACTGGACGAACAGGGCAAGATCCTTTTCCTTCTGATCAAACTTTCCGGCCTCGTAGCCGCCCAGGCCGTTCAACCCAAAGTTCTGGGAGTACGATCTCCAGATTCCGTTCTCGAAATTGGTAAGGCCAGGAGTGTTGAAGGAATAGGAGCCTTCAACAAAGGGTGCAAAGATTTCGAAGACATCATGCAGGATGACATCCAAGCCACCCTTCACCTGAAGGGTGGGCGTGAAGTAGGTGATGGCCTCCGAGATCTGGAGCTTCTTCAGCTCGAACTCGCGGGTGTAGGGCACCTTGCCGTAGGTTCCCACCGAGCTGATCGAGACCTGGGGGTTAAGGGTTTCAGCAACCCGTGGCTGCTCGTCCTTGTTCCAGTTCAGCTTGAACTCGTTGAGCCAGTTGGCGCCAAGGGTCCAGTTCCACTGGAGGCCAAGGGCAGTCGTGTTGTATTCATCCCGCGCGGTGCCTTCCTTGGCGGTCGTGAAACCGGCGTTGTAGATACTCTTCACACTCGACTTGGTAACCCGGAACTGCAGGGTGTGATCGGTGCTCACATTCCAGTCGAGACGGACAAAGAGGTTGTCCCCATCGTTCGGCTTCGAGTAAGAGCCCGTCTTGGAGAGCAGGACGGCATCAGCAGGATTTGAGCTGTTCAAAGTCACGGGATTGCTGCCGCCCCAGACGAAGTTCTGGGGTCGGTCTTCCCGCTGGAAGTCGAAGGCGACGAAATAGAACAGCTTGTCCTTGAGGATGGGGCCGCCGATGGAACCGCCGTATTGGATGGTCTTGAAATCAAGAATATTGTTGGCTCCCGGGGTGCCGGACACATTCACTTCCTTCGCCACCCAGGAACTGGGGCGGTAGTAGTAGAAGAGGCCTCCGCTCAGTTCATTGGAGCCAGACTTCGTGATGGCATTCAGGTAACCACCACCCATGCGGCCAAATTCGGCGGATGCACCGTCTGTGACGACCTGAAATTCGCGCACGGCCTCTAGGGACACAGAGAAGGGACTGCCGGCCACGGTGCTGGTGCCCGTAGCACCCGCAAAGAAGGACGAGTTGTAGTCACCACCGTCGATGTTGATGGAGGTGTTGACGCCCCGTGAACCGGCGATGGCCACCTGGCCACGACCAGTCACGTTGACCTGCGGGGTGAGGCTTGAGTAGTCCAGTAGGCTGCGGCCCTTGATGGGAATGTTCACCAAGTCCGAGGGCGCCACCGTGGCAGCCACGGTGGATCGTTCACTATCGATCCTGGATTCGGAGGCAATGATTTCGACCACCGCTCCTGTTTCTGACGCGAGGCGAATCGTCAAGGGCGCCGCATCGCCCAGGTTCAGGTTCACCTTGATGTTGCTTGCGGCCTGGAAGCCAGCCTTGTTGACGTTAACCGCGTAGGGTCCCACCGGGAGGGCCAGCGCAACGAACCGTCCGTTGGAGTCGGTCTGCACGGTGCGGGTCAGGCCGGTCTCGCCGTTGCGGATAACCACCGTGGCGCTGGGGACGCCCACCCCCTGGCTGTCCAGCACCCGGCCGCCCAGCTGGGCGGAGACCCCCTGGGCCATGAGGGGGGCTGCTGCCACGAGCAGGGCCACCAGGGATGAGTTGCGCAAATGCCTCGAACGCATAGGAAGTTCCTCCATGCCCTGTAGGGTAACGGGCCGGGTGGGATTCCAAAAGGGGACCTCTGCATCCTGGAACGAAAGTCACCTCGCCGACACCTCAAGGTCACAGGCGGGTCCAGGGTGGGCCATCTGTTAGGCTTCATTCTTTCCTTGAGATGCCCATGAAACTGGCCGTTGTCGCCATCTGCTTCGCCTCCTTGACTGCCCTTTTTGCCCAGGCCCCCGCCACCCTCGGAGTGGCGGAGATCCGCGCGGGCATGAAGGGCTACGGGAAGACCGTCTTCCAAGGGGGCAAGATCGAGCGCTTCGAGTTCGAGGTGCTGGGCATCCAGAAGAACGCGGCCCCCGGGCGGAGCCGGATCATGGTGCGCGCCTCGGGCGGCCCCCTGGCGGACACCGGCATCCTGGCGGGCATGAGCGGCAGCCCCTGCTACATCGACGGGAAGCTCATCGGCGCCCTGAGCACGGGCATCGCCTTCGAGAAGGAGCCCATCGGCGGCATCACGCCCATCGCCGAGATGCTCGACCAGCTGCGGGACATTCCGGAAATCGCCCCCAGCCGAACGCCCCTGATCCTCCCCAAGCTGGCGCCGCCAAAGGTGCTGAAGTCGGCCCTGCTGGGCCAGATGATCGACTTCCCCACCCTGCTGGGGGACTCGGATGCCCAGACCCTGCCCATGGCCCTGGTGGGCAGCCCTCTGGGGGGCACGGCCCAACGCCTCTGGAATGGCGCGGGTGTGACCTTCATGGCGGGCCCCGCCCTGGTGTCTGGTGGGCTTGAAGATGCCAGTCCAGTGGAACCCGGGGGCATGGCGGCCATCACCCTCATGCAGGGGGACCTGGATCTGGCCGCCGCTGGCACCATCACCTATGTGTCGGGCAAGCGGGTGCTGCTGTTTGGTCACCAGCTCTTCAACCTGGGGCCGGTGGACCTCCCGCTCTGGTCTGCCACCGTGGCGACCACGGTGTCCAGCTACCAGAGCTCCTTCAAGATGGCGATGCCGGTGGCGCCCATCGGGGCCCTCCGCCTCGACCGCAGCTCCGGCGTGGCCGGCATCCTGGGGGCCGAGGCCCGCATGGTGCCCCTGCGCATCGGCCTGAACCTGGCTGGCAAGCGCACCTTGAACTTCCGCTTCGAGCTCATGGACCATCCCGTGGCCACTGCGGCCCTGGTGGCCACGGCCGTGGCCCAGACCCTCGACGCCCACACCCGCGGAGTTGGGGTGCAGAGCCTGTCCATGCAAGGCAACATCAAGCTCGTGGGTCACCCGGCCATCCAGATCGAGAATGTCATGGCGGACCTGAACCCGGGCCGCATGGCGCAGTACGTGGGTGCCATGATCCAGGCCATCTCCCTGAATCCCTTCGAGAAGCCGGTCTTCGAGGGCATCTCGCTCACCATCAAGGCCGAAGAGCGCCTCGATCTCACCGCCATCGCCGGCGTGCGGCTGCTCAAGGCCCGGGCCAAGCGAGGCGAAGTGCTGCCGGTGCTGGTGACGCTGCAGAACATCCAGGGCGTCCGGGAGACCGCCACGTTCAACATCCAGGTCCCCGCCTCCGCGGCCAAGGGCAAGGCCCTGCTCATGGTGGGGGACGGCTTCAGCCTCACCGCCGCCGATCCGGACGAGCGGATGGTCGATGTGGCCTCCCTGGGGGACGTGGTCCGTCTCCTCAACGGGGCGCTGAGGAACAATCACGCCTATGCCCTGCTGGTCCAGTCCCAGCCAGGCGCGGGCCTGCGGGGCAGCCGCATCGAGGGCATCCCTCCTTCCGTCGCCAGCCTGGTGATGGGCGACGGGGCGAGCAGCGACAACCGACTGCAGCGCCGCATTGTCGGCAGGGCGCTCCTGCCGCTGGAGCGCGAAGTCCGCGGCCTCAGCCAGCTGGAAGTGGAAATCGACTAGGTTATGAACGACGTGCGAAAGGATTCTATGCGCTGGAAGCCCCTCCTGCTGTCCGTGTTCGTCGGCGTGTTCGCCCTGGCGGACCAACCCTCGGCGTCCTTCTCGGGATTCAACGACTGGCTTGGGGCCGAGACCCGGGGTGTGCGCATCGGCGCAGATGGCCGGTTGCGGCTGGCGCCCAACCTCCGGCGCGTCGGCCAGCTTCCGGAAGGCGTGATCTGGTCGGCAGTGTCCGACGGGGCCGGCGGGGCCTACCTCTCCGCCGGTACGGAAGGAAAGCTGTTCCACTACACGGGCGGCCAGATGAAGCCCCTCGGTCAGGTGAAGGGCGGCATCGTCTTCGCCATGACCCGCCTGGGCCAGGACCTCATCGTCGCCCCCACCGGCGAGGGCAAGCTCTTGCGGGTGACGCCCGCCGGGGATGTGAAGCCCTTCGCGGAGATCGATGCCCGCATCGTCTGGGCCCTTGCGACGGACGGCGACGCCGTCATCGTGGCCGGAGGCTCGGAGAAAGGCGCCGTGCTGGTCCAGGCACGGGAGGGCTCCAGCCGGCGACTCACGGAACTGGCGGACGAGACCGCCTTCACGGCCCTGATTTCTGACGGGCAGGGCGGCTGGTACCTCGGCAGCCACGGGCGGGGCCTCGTGCTGCGCTACAGCCGTCAGGGGGATCGCCTGGAAACGCTGATGGACACGCCCTTCGAGGAAGTCCGGGCCCTGGCGCTGGTGGATGGAATGCTCTACGTCGGTGCGGACAACGGCCTCACGCCCAAATTCAGCACGGGGCAGCTGGAGCGGCGGGAGGGTTATCTGAAGGCTGACACTGCGACGACGTCCCGGTCCGCCATCGTCCGGCTGGATCCGAACCATGTGCCGGAGACCCTCTGGCAGAGCACCGAGAGCCAGGTCTACGCCCTGGCAGCCTGGAAGGGGCAGCTGCTGGTGGGGACCGGCAACCGCTCCCGCATCTTCGCGCTGCCCCTTGGGCGCACGCCCAACACCGAATCCTTCGCCGTGGTGCAGGAGCTGGGCACCGCCCAGGCCACTGGGTTCCTGCCCTCGGGTGGCGACCTCCTGGTGGTGGGCTCCAACCCGGCGGAGCTGCACCTCCTCTCGGAGGCCCAGGCCACCGAGGGCACCCTCGAGTCGAAGGTCCTCAAAGGAGCCCCCATCGCCGACTGGGGTCGCGCCTACCTGGAGGCCGACACCCCCACCGGCACCAACGTGGAGTTGCAGTTCCGTACCGGCAGCACCGAAACACCCGACGCCACCTGGAGTGCCTGGACGCCGCCTCTGCGCAGCGGTGAGCGGCCGGCCCTGCCGCCGGCGCGCTTCGCGCAGTTCCGCCTGCGCCTCAGCAGCACCCGGGGCGGGGCTACCCCCGTGGTAGAGACCGTGACGGTCTACTGGGCCCACCGCAACTTGGCACCCGTGTGGGAGGGCGTCGACACCATGCCACCTGGGCTGGTGATCACCCGTACCGCACCCCCGGATGACATCGGCATCGAGCGCGTGCCCCTGGACACCCAGAAGCTCATTCCGGCCCTGGGCTACATGGGCGCCGAGAAGCGCAGCTTCCGGCGGGGCGGCCAGAGCTTCGTGTTCCGGGTGAACGATCCCAATGGGGATGCGCTCCAGTTCACCATCCGCCTGCTGCCGGAGCAGGGGACGCCCATGCTCCTCGATCAGGCCTGGAAGGAGAAGTTCTTCAGCTTCGACACCCTGCCGGTACCGGATGGGCGCTACCGGCTGGAGGTCACGGCCTCGGACGCCCCCAGCGCGCCCTTCAATGTCGCCCTGGCGAGCACCTGGCAGACCGCCCCCTTCACCATCGACCACACACCGCCCACCCTCCTCGACCTGACAGCGGCCGCAGAAGGAGAAGGCATCCGGGTGAAGTTCCTGGCCCGGGATGAGACCTCGGTGCTCAAGGACGCCGCCATCAGCGCCGACGGGGAGCGCTGGCTCCAGATCGTGCCCGAGGACCGCGTGTTCGACCAGAAGGAGGAGCGCTTTGACGTGCTGATTCCCCGCTCCGCGGTGAGGGGGAGCCGCATCCTGGTCAAGGTCTCGGATCAGCACAACAACGAGCAGTCCGCCGCCATCACCATTGGCGAAGGCCCTAAGAAACGCTGATCTGGTCGGGGCCCAAAAATCCCCCGGGCCAGGGCCTCAGCCTTGCTGGCCCAGGACAGAGCGCAGGACGCCCAGCAAGGCTGAGCGGCCAAAGGGTTTCTGCAGGAATCCCGCGAGCCCCAGCCCCTCCAGGTTCATCTGGGCCGAAGGAGAAAACCCGCTGGTGAGAATCAGCCGCGCCGCAGGATCCAGCTCCAGAATCTGTGCCGCCGCCTCCAGCCCATCCAGGCGCGGCATGGTGAGGTCCATCAGCACCGCCTGGATGCGACCCTGTTCGCGACGGTAGACCTCGATGGCCTCCTCCCCGTCCCGGGCTTGAACCACCACGAAGTCCAGCTGGCGCAACAAGGCCGTGGTGGCCTCCAGGATGTCCGGTTCATCGTCCACCACCAGCAGGGTGACCTTGCCACCGGCCAGGGGCGGGGCTTCCTCCCTTGCCTGGCGCTCGGCGGGTCGGGTGCAGACCGGGAAGCAGATCTCGAACTCGGTTCCGGCGCCCAGTTCGCTTTGGATCCGGATGCCGGCCTCGTGGGCCTTGAGGATGCCGAGCATGGCCGACATGCCGAGGCCCCGGCCCGAGAACTTGGTGGTGAAAAAGGGATCGAAGATGCGCGCCAGCACGTCCTGGCTCATGCCGCTGCCGGTATCCCTGACCTTGAGGGTGACATAGCGACCCGGCGACACCGGCGTGGCGGGGTGGAGAAGGGCGACCTGCGCGGCATCCAGCTCTCGGGCGGCCAGGGCGAGCAGGATTTCACCATCCGCATCGCCGATGGCCTCGGAGGCATTGGTGACCAGGTTCATGATCACCTGCTGGACCTGTGCCGCATCCGCCTGGATGGCGGGCAGCGGGTCTTCGAAGGCGAACAGGAGCCGGACCTTCTTGGAGATGGAGACCTGGAGCAGGTTCACCATCTCGCGCACCGCCTCATCCAAGGCCAGCGGCACCTTCACGAACACCCCGCGACCCGAGTAGGCCAGCATCTGCCGGGTGAGGTCGGCGGCCCGCAAGGTTGTCTTTTCAATGTTCTCCAGGAAGGCCTCGGCCGGCAGGCCCTCCTCCAGCTGGGTGCGTGCCAGGCCCAGGTTGCCCAGGATGGCCGTGAGGAGGTTGTTGAAGTCGTGGGCGATGCCACCCGCCAGCACCCCCAGGCTCTCCAGCTTCTGGGCCTGTCGGAGCGCCTCCTCCATGGCCAGCTGTTCAGTGCGGTTCTCGGCGATGCCCAGCAGCAGCATGGGACGCCCCTGGTCGTCGAAAAGGGGCACCTTCCGGGTGAAGAGGCTGATGGTCCCCAGGGTCTTGGAGGTGACCGTCTCAAGGGGGATGTCAACGGCCTTGCCCTCGCGAATGACCTCCTCGTCCTTCTGGCGAAACCAGTCGGACTGCTCGGCCGGGAAGAGGTCATAGTCGGACTTCCCGAGCACCTCCGCCTTGGTGAGGCCGAAGATCTGCTCGCTGCGCTGATTCCACAGTGTGAAGGACCAGCCCTTCCGGGGATCCTTGCCGAAGATCGCCACGGGCAGGTTCTCGATGATGGTGTGGAGGAAGATCTCCCGCTCCTGGATATCCCGGTTGGCCTCCCGCAGCTGGCCGGTGGCCCGGTCCACCCGGCGCTTCAGCGTCCAGGTCCAGAGCAGGATCAACGCGATGATCCCCAGACCGATGGTGAGGGCCGCCAGGGCCCAGCGGGTGAAACGGCGGGTCGTCTCGCTATCCGGGTCTGGCTGCCCGAACCAGGTGCGGTAGATTTCGGCATAGCGGCCGGTCTGGTTCAGGATGGCCAGGGCCGTGTCGAGCCGGGCCAGGAGGTCCTGATCCTGCTTGTGAACCGCGAGGCAGAGCTGGCGGGTGATGTTGGTGCCGGTCACGGGCCGGAGGGGCAGCCCTCGCTGTTTGGCGATGACCATGCCCTGGAACTTGGTGACGACGGCGGCATCCCCTGAACGGACCGTCAGCAGCTTCAGGGCCTCGGGTTCGGAGACCACCGGCACCAGCCAGGCGCCGAGGCCCCGTGCGGTCAGGAACTCCTGCATCTGGCTGCGCTGCTGGACGAGAATGCGGCGCCCCCGGAGGTCCTCAAGGCCGTGGATGGCCGTGTTGTCATTCCGCACGAAGATCGCGTAGTGCACCACCAGGTGGGGCGCCGAAAAGGCGACCTCCGCCTCCCGCTCCTTGGAGCGCAGCATGCCCGGCAGCACATCCACCTCGCCCGAGGCGAACCGGCTGCGGATGTTCTCCCAGGTGTCCGCCCGGAAAGTCACGTCCAGGCCCTCCACCTGGGCCAGGGCCCGGACCAGATCGACGTCATAGCCCGCCGGCTGGCCATCCTTGTCCAGATACTCGTAAGGCCGGTCATCCCGGTCGATGCCCACCACCAGGGGCGTCGCCGCAGGTGCCTGGGCCTGGAGCGGCGCGGTCAGCAGGCTGCAGCCCAGCAGGAGCGGCGGCAAGCCCCGGCTGAACACCCAGGCCAGGGGCGTCCAAAGCGAAGGTCCCGAAGGGCCATGGAGGGGAATGGGCATGCGAAAGGCTCTTGGAGTGGCTTGGCCCATGCTACCCCTGTGGGGCAGGCAGGGAAGGACTCTTAGCGGCCGGTGAACTGGGCTGCCCGCTTCTCCAGGAAGGCTCCCGTGCCCTCCTGCATGTCCTGGGTGGCGGCGAGGAGGCCGAACAGCGCGGCCTCGTACTGCAGGCCCTGCTCCTGGGGCATTTCCAGGCCTTCCTGGACGGCGGCTAGGGCGCTGCGCAGGGCCAGAGGCCCCCGGGAAAGGAGGGTCTTCGCCAGCTTCTCGGCGGCGGCCCGCAGGTCGGCCGGGGGCACCACCCGGCTGACCAGGCCCATGCGGAGGGCGTCGGCGGCGGGAGCCATCTCGCCGCTGAGGATCAGGTCCAGGGCCACCCCCTTGCCCACCAGGCGGGGCAGGCGCTGGGTGCCGCCATAGCCAGGAATGAGGCCGAGGCTCACCTCGGGGAGGCCGAACCGGGCGTTGTCGCTGGCGATGCGGATGTGGCAGGCCAGGGCCAGCTCGCACCCGCCGCCCAAAGCGAAGCCGTTCACGGCGGCGATGACGGGTTTCGGCATGGCTTCGATGCGCTGGAACACGGCCTGGCCGCGCAGCGCCTGCACCCGGGCCGAGGCGGTGTCGAGGGACCTCAGCTCGGCGATGTCGGCCCCGGCGACGAAGGCCTTCTCCCCGGCACCGGTGACCACGATGACGCCCACCTCGGCATCGTGCTCCAGGTCCGCGAAGACCTGCTCCAGTTCCTTCAGCACCTCGTTGTTCAGGGCGTTGAGCTTTTCCGGGCGGTTGAGGGTGACCCAGGCGATGCGGTCGGCTTTTTCGACGAGGATGAAGGACATGGGAGCTCCTGGTTTCCATCCATTGTACGCTGGCCCCGGAGTGATTCATGTTGCATCCCCCACATCCCGAGACCTACCGCGAGCAGCTGCGCGCGTTTTTGCGCGAGGACTGGGGCACCCAGGACTGGACCACCGCCGCCGTACCCGACCGCCCCATGACCGCCCGGGTGGTGGCCAAGGGCGATCTGGTGCTGGCGGGTCTCCCCATGGCCCTGGAGACCCTCCGGCTGACCTGCCCGGCCATCACCTTTGAACAGCCCAAGGTGGACGGGCAGAAGGTGAAGAAGGGCACCGAAGTACTCCGGTTGCGCGGCTCCAGCCACGGGATTCTGCTGGCCGAGCGCGTGATGCTGAACCTGCTGCAGCGGCTGTCAGGGACCGCCACTCTGACCCGCAAGTTCGTGGATGCGGTGGAGGGCACGGGCGCCCGCATCCTGGATACCCGGAAGACCACGCCGGGGCTCAAGCTCCTGGAAAAGTACGCTGTGCGCTGCGGCGGGGGCGTCAACCACCGGCTCACCCTGGGCGATGGCGTGCTGCTGAAGGAGAACCACCTGGCCGCGGCGGGCGGGGTCCGCGCCGCCGTAGAGGCTGCCCGCAAGGTGGCACC
Organism: uncultured Acidobacteriota bacterium; assembly: GCA_963740385.1. Taxonomy (GTDB): domain Bacteria; phylum Acidobacteriota; class Holophagae; order Holophagales; family Holophagaceae; genus Geothrix. Next base: position 72,761 of record CAVUDX010000002.1, on the reverse strand, counting down.
CAACCTGCTGAAAATCGAAGTGGAAGTGGAGAACCTGGGCCAGCTGAAGGCCTGCCTCGACCTCCCTGATGTGGATGGCGTCCTCCTGGACAACATGAGCCTCGACCACATGCGCGAGGCCGTGGCCCTGCGGGACCGCAGCGGCCGACGGGTCTTCCTGGAGGCCAGTGGCAACATGACCCTCGAGCGGGCCCGTCCCGTGGCCGAGACCGGCGTCGACTTCCTCAGCGTGGGGGCGCTCACCCACAGCGCCCCCGCCGCGGACCTCAGCCTGAGGATGGACTGAGATACCTGGCTTGAGACATGCTAGTAGCCTCAACTCACGAGGCAGGAGGCGGCATGCGGTTGATGCGCGGGTGGCGGGCCCTAGTGGCCCTGGCGGTGGGGTTCGGCGTGCAGGCTCAGGCCCCGCGGCCCATGACCTTCATGGACGTCATGGAGATGCGCGGCGTGGGGGCTGGCCAGCTGTCCCCGGACGGGTCGCATGTGGTCTACACCGTGAGCCTCCCCCACTGGAAATCCGGGAAGACCCCCACTGACCTGTTCCTGGCGGACGCCACCACGGGCGTGGCGCGCCAGCTGACCTTCACCCCGGAGAAGAATGAGACGGCGCCCCAGTTCGATGCCACCGGGCGGCGGGTGGCCTTTCTCAGCGATCGGGAAGGCAGCCAACAGCTCTACCTCATGGCCATCGATGGCGGCGAGGCGCGCAAGGTGTCGGAGGCCAAGGACGGCGTCCACGCCTTTGCCTTCAGTCGTGACGGGCAGTGGCTGGCCTTCAGTGCGGGCAAGGCTGAGGATCGGCAGCTCTTCGTGGTGGACCTGGCTTCTGAAACCCTGACCCCCACGCCCTTGCCCAAGCATGCCACCCCCATTCGGGATTTCGCCTTTGCCGGCGAAGGCCGGCGCCTCTTCTTCACCAGCCCGGACCGACTGGACAAGGATGAGGTCAAACGAAGGGAGAAGAAGTTCGATGTGCGCATCGCCGACCCGGAGCAACCCCCGGTCCACCTGTGGTCCGTGGACCTGGCAGACAAAGCCGAGCGGCGCTGGACCGAAGGTGACAGTGCCACGGTCGTCGACTTCCACCTGTCCCAAGACGGCCGTTGGCTTGCCTACCGCGCCCTGCCCGCCGCACGGCGAGTGGGGGATATCACGCAGGAGGCTGCCAGCCTGCATCTGCTGGACCTTGCCAGTGGGAAGGCCCGGCCCGTACTTCCACAGTCTGCTGGATTCTCGGCGTTTTCCCCGGATGCCCGCTGGCTGGTTTATGCGGCCCCCGAGCGCTTCGAGCGCCTGCGCAACCGCAAGCTCTGGGCGGTTTCCACGGTGGGTGGCATCCCGGTGAACCTCCTGGCCGGGAAAGACCTGAGCGTGTCCAGCGCCACCTGGCGGGAGGACTCGAAGACCTTGTACTTCACGGAAGGCGTGGGGGTGGATCAGCACCTCTTCTCGGTGTCCGTTCCCGAGGGGACCCTCACCCAGCTCACGCATGAGCGGGGCGTCATCGGCGGCGGCTATGTACCTGAAGCCAAAGCCTTCCTGCTGACCTTCAGCGACCCGAGCTCCCCCATGGACTATGTGGTGGCCAAGGCGAACACGGTCGGGACGCCATCCGCCTGGGTGAAGGTCTCCAGGGCCAACCCCAAGGTGGGCCTGCTTAAGCTGGGCGAGACGGAGGCGGTGCGCTGGACTTCGACGGATGGCACGCCGGTGGAGGGGCTGCTCATCAAGCCCCTCGGCTTTGAGCCGGGAAAGCGCTATCCGCTCATCGTCCAGCTGCATGGCGGGCCTGCGGCAGCCGAACTGAATGGCTTCCAGGGCCGCTACGTCACCTATCCCCATGTCTACGCGGCCGCCGGGTATCTGGTGTTCCAGCCCAACTACCGGGGCTCGACCAACTATGGCGAGGCCTTCACACGGCAGATCGGTGGCAACTTCATGCGGCTGTCCTTCGCCGACATCATGAGCGGGGTGGACCATCTGGTGAAACAGGGGCTGGCTGACCCCGACCGCCTGGGGCTGATGGGCTGGAGCGCGGGCGGCCACCTGTCCAGCTGGGCCCTCACCCAGACCGACCGCTTCAAGGCCATTAGTACAGGGGCAGGGGCCGTGAACTGGATCTCCATGTACGCCGAGAGCGATGTGCAGGCGGTCCGCGAGTTCTACCTGGGAGGGAAGCCCTACGAGGCCTGGGACAACTTCATCCACGAGTCAGCCCTGAAGTACATCACGCAAGCCAAGACGCCCACGCTGATTCATGTGGGCGAGGCGGACCAGCGGGTGCCGAAACCCCAGAGCGACGAGCTCTACATGGCCCTCAAGCAGCTGGGGGTGCCCGTGGAGTACATCGTCTACCCGGGCATGCCTCACGGCCTGCGCGAACCCCGGTACCAGCTGGTGAAGATGGTCAGCGAGTTCAGCTGGTTCGAGAAGTGGATCAAGGGGCGGAAGGAATGGTTCGACTGGAAGGCGTTGCTGGATACCCTGCCAGCCGATGCTGATGGGAAGTCAGACCCCACCGGCTCCGTCGCCTCGCGGCGGAGGTAAACAGAAACCGGGCCCCGTCTCTGGGCCCGGTTTCTGACAGGTGGACGGAATTACCTGATCTCAAGCTTGCGGGCTTCCAGCAAGTTACCTACGGCTTGCTCCAAGGCGGTCACACCTTTGGCGTAGGTGATCTGGGCCTGCAGTTCATTGCCCTTGGCCGTGTTCAAGTCGTTGAGCTTGGAGAGCACCAGGAAGTTGGTGCTCATGCCGTTCTCGAACTTCTTGCGCTCGGCCTCGAGGTCCTTCTCCCGGAAGATGCGGGTCTTCTCGGCCGCCTTCACGCCCTTCTCGGCAGCCTCAATATTTCGGATGGACTGCCGGACCTGGAGTCGAATGGCGAGCTCCTGATCCTGCAAGGTCAGTTCACTGCTGCGACGGTTGGCCTTGGCCTGATATAGGACCCCTTTGGCCCCACGATTCTGGATGGGCAGGGAGAACTGCAAGCCTACGGAGTAACCAGGGTTTTTGCCTTGGGTCAGATCCTTATTAATCGGGCTGTAGCTGTCGTAGTTGGAAGCGCTGCCGTTGTAGCCAACACTTAAATCAAGCTGGGGCAGAAGTCGGTTATTGGCGGCATTCTCGATGACATGCTTGGATTCAAGATCTAGCCGGGCACTCTTCAACTCGACGCGGCGATCAAGCGCCATTCGCTCCGCGGCGGCCTCATCTAGCACAGTATGGCCAAGCGTAGGGGCATCCGTTAAGTCGAGTCCTGCAGGCCTCTGCGCATTGGGATACAAGGCCCTGATGAGCACGTCCTTTGCGTTAAGTAACTGGGCTTCGGCGGTAATGATGTCCTGTTCTGCCTGGGCGACAGAAGCCTCGGAGCTGGTGACTTCAATGGGAGCCAGGGTCCCAACCTGCACACGGATCTGGTTCTCTCTGAGCTGCTTCTGCGCCAGTTCAAGGGCTTGCTGCTTGTTGCTGAGGTTCCGCTGGGCGTAAACCACATCCCAATATTGAGATTCAGTGCTGGCCACGAGATTGATGATGGCAAGTTGATAGGCATAGTCAGCAGCCTTGGAACCCAACTTGGCCACGATGACGCTGCTGCCCGTCACGTCTCGGCCAAACCCCTTGAGCAGACTCTGAGTGTAGGTGGCCCCAATGGTTCCGGTGTAGGGGTTGGGGGTCACAGAGGAATAAGCCGCATTGGGAGGTGTGGTCGTAGCCTCCAGGTTAGTACTGCTGGAGGCGTAGGTGGGATTGTAGTTCACCTGCAAGGAACCGCCCCAGTCGAAGGCCTTTGCGACTCCAAGAGACCAACTGCGGGTGTCGTTGATGGTGTCCCCCGAGCGGGGTGACCCGCCGACTGAAAAAACTTTGTTTTCGAAAATGGATTTGGAATGGGTGAGATTGAAGGAACTGTTCAGATTCCAATCAAAGACCCCCAACGAAGTCATTTCGTTGGCGCGGGTGAAGTCCCGGGTCTCGACGGCGATCTGCACCTGCAGGTTGTTCTTCAGCGAGGTCTCGATGGCGCTCTGGAGGGTCAGCGGGGTGGTCGCTGCCTGGGGAACATCGGCCTTGGGCGCCTCCTGGGCCACCAGGGAGAAGGCCACCAGCAGAGCCGGGAAGATTGGGAGACGCGTCATCACCACTCCTAAGAGGATCGAAAAGAGCCGCCACGGGGACAGGCTGCCTACGGACAAGTCCAGGGGCCGGTTTAGATTACCCCTGAAGCAGCTTGCCTACCTCGCGAGAGGAGGGCAAGAAAAATTCATCACACGTTGAAATTGCCTACTTGAGCAGTTCACGGGCGATGACCATGCGCTGGATCTCGCTGGTGCCTTCGTAGATGGTGGTCACCCGGATGTCCCGGTAGAGGCGCTCCACCAGGTATTCCTGGGAGTAGCCGTAGCCGCCGTGGATCTGCACCGCCCGGTCGCAGAGCCAGACGGCGCTCTCGGTGGTGAACAGCTTGGCGGTGGCGGCTTCCACGGTGCAGGTTTTCCCGGCCTCCTTCAGAGCGGCGGCCCGGTACACCAGCAGGCGGGAGGCCTGCAGGCGGGCTTCCATCTCCGCCAGGTAGGTCTGGATCATCTGGTGCTCACCGATGGGTTTGCCGAAGGAGCGCCGGGCCTTGGCGTAGGTCACGCTCTCATCCATGGCGCGCTGGGCGATGCCCAGGGCCTGGGCCGCGATGCCGATGCGGCCACCGTCCAGTCCACCGAACGCCACTTTGAGTCCATCCCCGGGCTTTCCCAGCAGCGCATCCTCGGGCACGAAGGCCTCCTCCAGGGCCACCATGACGGTCTTGCTGGAGCGCAGGCCCATCTTCGCCTCGGGCCGGCCCATGACCACCCCCGGCTGGTCCGCGTCGAGGATGAAGGCGCTGATGCCCTTCTTGCCCTTGTCGGGATCCGTGCGGGCCATGGTGACGAAATACCGACCCACCCCGCCGTTGGTGATCCAGGCCTTGGCCCCGTTCAGGCGCCAGCCACCTTCGACCCGCTCGGCCCGGGTCTTCAGGGCGGCGGCATCGGAGCCCGCGTCGGGCTCGGTGAGCATGAAGCCGCCCAGCACCGCGCCGCTGGCCAGGGGCTTCAGGTAGGTCTGCTTCTGGGCCTCGGTGCCGAAGGAGAGGATGGGGGCGCAGGCCACGGAGTTGTTCACGCTCATGGTGACGGCCACGGAGGCGTCGGCGTAGGCGATCTGCTCCAGGGCCAGGATGTAGCTGAGGAAGTCCACCCCCGCGCCGCCGTAGGCTTCGGGGACGGTCATGCCCAGGAAGCCCATCTCGCCGAGCTGCGTCAGGATCGCCTTCGGGAACTCGCCGCTCGCGTCCCGTGCCGCCGCGCCAGGGTCGATCTCGGCCATGGCGAAGTCGCGGGCGGCCTCGCGGATGACGGTCTGGTCGTCGGTGAAGGTTGGGAACATGGGTACTCCGGGGGATGGTTCAGATTACCAAGCGAGGCCCACCCACCCGAGGTCCTTCCCTCCGACCCCGGAAGAAGGACAGACCGCAGAAGGCGAAGGGCCGGTCCCGCCCTGGCGGGGTGAATGGTCTACCGGCTGCAATGCTGGATGGGCAAGCTCAGTTTTCCGCCAGCGGAAACCGCAGTACGAAAGTCGTCCCCACGCCCGGCTGGGAGGCCACGGCCAGGGTGCCGTGGAGGTCGTGCATCAGCTGACGCACCGAGGCCAGGCCCAGGCCGGTGCCGCGCCCGGGGCCCTTGGTGGTGAAGAAGGGACGGAAGAGCCCGGCCTGGACCTCGGGCGTCATGCCCATGCCGGTGTCTTCCACCTCCACCCGGGCGACAGGCAGGCCTCCGGCCACGGCATGGGAGAGCCCAATGCGGATGGCCCCACCTTCCGGCATGGCGTCCCGGGCATTGGCCACGAGGTTGACGATGATCTGCTCGATCTGCCCGCGGCTACCTGTGATGGGCAGGGCCATCCCTCCCAGGTCCAGCTCCAGGGTGATGTTACGCCCAGTCAACATGCGCAGGATGGTCTCCATGTGCGCCAGCTCCTCGCGCAGGTCCAGGCGCTCGGCCCGGGTCTCGTCCGCCCGGCCATAGCTCATGAGCCGACGGGTCAGCGTCGCGGATTGTTCGGCGGCCACCAGGATGTGGTCCAGGTCCTTTACCTCCGGCGCCTGGCCCACCTCCAGCCGCCCCCGGGCCAGCTCGGCACCGGCCCGGATGGCCGCCAGCGCGTTGTTCAGGTCATGGGCCATCCCCGCACCGAGCACCGCCATGGCGTTCATCCGCTCGGTCCGGAGCAGGGTGCGCTGCATGTCCTGGAGGTCCTGGGTGCGGGCCTCGACGCGGGACTCAAGGTCATTGGACAGCCGCTGCAGATCACGCAGTGCCAGCCCCCCACGAAGCAGCCCCAGGGCCGCCAGCGTGGCCGCCAGGCCGAGGCTGACCCCATCCATCCGTGAGGGAACCAGAAGGAGGATGCCGAGCACGAAGACGACGGCGGTGGCGGAGGGCAGCATGGGCAGGATCAGGGCGGCCAGGGACCGATCCCGGATCTCCGATCCCGGGGCAAGGCCTGGCTCCACCGGTGACGGGGCGAGGGGCGCCAGGAAGATCACCAGCGCCGCCGCCAGCACCACGAGGTCAAGGGGATCCCCCATGCGGTAGAGGCCCGACAGGGAAAGAGGCACCTGCAGCACCACCTGGAGGGTGGACACCCCGAAGCCGAGGGTGATCCAGCCGAGGGGGCCCCGGAACCGGGAGGGGGACCGCGCCCCCAAATAGGCGCAGGTGCCCAGGATGGTGGCGTTGCCAAGAAAGAAGGCCACCAGGGCGAGGCGCTCCCGGCTTGAAGAGCCCGACTGGTGGAACAGCGGACCCAGGGCGAAGGTCCAGCTGGCCAGGAAGGCCGAGAGGGCGGCACCGAGGCCATCCACCCCCTTGCGCAGCCGCTCGGACCCCGTGGTGGAGGTCAGCGGCCAGGCCAGCAGGGAGACGATGAAGAGTACCAGCGAGAGGATGGAGAAGAGATCGCCCCAGCTTGGGAAGGGCGGGGGCACCCCGTGCTTGATCATGTAGAGGGTGGCCCAGCCCTGGTTGACCGCCTGGGCCAACAGCCCCATGGCGATGGCCCGCCAGCCCCAGTGGGCCGTGACCTCCCGCTGGCTGCGCAGGAGGCTCAGGATTCCAGCGTGGATGAAGACCGCCAGGTTGACGACGTTGAGGGTCAGCTCCCTGGGGCCGGGACCGAGCAGCAAGGTTCCCAGGCCAAGGCCGACATACCCAGCCACCAGCCAAGCCGTAGAGGCCGGCCATCGGCGAGGCGGCTGCGCGGGGGAAGGGGAGACGAGGTGGGCCATGGCGTGCCTTCCTCTTCGGCCACGACCTGGGGGGCCATGAGCCTGGGTGTTGCGGCGGCAGGGGATGGTCAGCCTGGCGACAGGCTCAGCCCTGGAGGGCGGCGCGCAGCAACCCCACGGACGCCTTGGAGCCCTCCCACTTCATGCGGGCCTGGGCCTCGTCCAGGCCACACCAGAGGTATTCGCTGTGCTCGGATGGCTCCAGCCGCACCTCGGCCTCGGGAGCCACCTCCATGGCGAAGCAGGTCTCGGTGTTGAACCGGGGTTCCCCGTCCGGGAAGCGCACGATGGCAGGATCCACCCAGAAACTGTGGGCCAGCCCGAGGGGACGAAGGGTGCCCGTGAGGCCGGTCTCTTCCCGCAGTTCACGATGGGCGGTCTGCTCAGGGGTCTCGCCCGGCTCCATCATCCCTGTGACGCTCTGCCACCAGAGGCCGTGGGCGGGCACCCGCAGCATCAGGAGCACCTCGGGGCCGGTGGGGCCCCGGCGCCAGGTGAGGGCCGAGACGCTGCGGCTGGGGGACCGGGTGGGCTGGAAGTCCAGGGCCAGCATGGCCGCCAGGTGGTGCTGGAGCCGGTCGGCGGCTTCCTCGAAGGTGGGGGCCGCGTCGCCCAGCAGTGAGGCCAGGCTGCACACGCCCTTGTCGGTGAAGCCGCAGGGCGTGATCCACCGGAAGTGGTCCAGGTTTGGCCGAATGTTGAAGGCGATGCCATGGGTGCTGATCCACTTGCTGAGGTGCAGTCCGATGGCGCCAAGCTTCTCCATGCCGCGGGGGGTCTCGACCCAGATGCCGGGGGCGCCCTTGAGCCGGTCCGCGGTGACACCGAAGTCTGCAGCCGTGCGGATCATCGCCTCCTCGAGGCCCCGCACCAGGCGGCCGACATCCTCGCGCCCCCCCCGCAGGTTGCAGATGGGGTAGGCGACGAGCTGCCCCGGACCGTGGTAGGTGACTTCGCCGCCCCGGTCGGTGCGGTGCACGCTCACCCCCTGGGACGCCAAAAAGGCCTCGCTCATGTGGATGTCGGCGGGGGTGGCGTTGCGCCCGAGGGTGAAGACGGGGTCGTGCTCGAGGAGCACCAGCTGGTCGGGCCTGGCCTCCTCGCTCACATAGGCCGCCAGGGCCTTCTGCAGCCGCAGGCCCGCCGGGTAGAACACCCGGCCGAAGCGGCGGAGCTGGGCGGGGCGCGGGGCAGAGAAGCCGTATTCGGTCATGGGATGAGTCTACCCGCCGCCTCGGCCATGATGGAGGCATGGCGAAGGTGATCGTGGTCGGCGGCGGGGCGGCGGGGCTGGTGGCCGCGTGGCGGGCGGCCTCGCTGGGCCACCGCGTCACCCTGCTGGAAGCCAACGGCCGCCTCGGGGTGAAGCTGCGCATCAGCGGCGGGGGCAAGTGCAACATCACCCACGCCGGGTCGCCCAAGGAGCTGCTCGCCGCCTTCACCCGTGAGCAGGCGCGGTTTCTGCGCCCCTCGCTGCACGCCTTCGACAACGGGGCCGTGCTGGACCTGCTGCGCCGGGAAGGGGTGGATACCTACGAACGCGAGAATGGCCGCGTGTTTCCCTTGGATCGCCCCGGCAGCGCGGGGGCCGTCGTCGCCGCCTTCGAAGCCCTCATCGGTCGGGCAGGGGTCGACCTCCGGACCGGTGCCCGGGTGGACGGCTTGCTGGGAGAGGTACCCCACCTGTCGGGCGTACTCGTCCATGGGGAGGCCATTCGCGCCGATGCCTGCGTCCTCGCCACCGGGGGGGCAAGCTATCCCGAGACCGGCACCCGGGGCGAGGTGCTGGGGTGGCTCCAGGACCTTGGGGTGCCCATCCGACCCTGGCACCCGGCCCTGGCCCCCATTCCCCTGCGCGGCCCGCATCCGGAGTGGGAAGGCGTGGCGCTGCGGGATGGGGAGTTGCGGCTCCGGGCCGGCGAAACGGGGCGGGGGCTAGGGACCTTCCGCGGTGACATCGTGTTCACCAAGACCGGCATCAGTGGTCCGGCGGCGCTCGAACTGAGCCAGGCCACCGAGCGCGCACGGCGGGAGGGGGCCGCCTGGCTGACCTATGCCTCGCTGCTGCAGGCGCCGGAGGCGGTGGACCGGGAGCTCCAGGACGAGCAGCGCGCCAACCCCCGTTTGCGGGCCGCCACCTGGTTGGGGCGCCACCTTCCTGAGCGCCTGGCCGCCCCATTGCTGGAAGGGGCCGCCCTGGATCCGGCCCTCATGCTGAAGGACCTGCCGAAGACCGGCCGGCGGTTTCTGGTGGAGGCCGTGACGGCGCTGCCGCTGGGGGCGCCGGGCGCGGTGCCCTTGGCCCGGGGCGAAGTGGCGGCAGGCGGGGTGGACCTGGCCGCCGTGGACCCGCGCACCATGAGCCTGAAAGGCTGGGACAACCTGCGGGTCTGCGGCGAGCTCCTGGACCTCGACGGCCCCGTCGGGGGCTACAACCTGCAGGCGGCGTTCAGCACGGGGTTTGCGGCGGGGTCGATCTAGACCCGGGCCGCCAGATCCACCACAAGCTCGCACAGGCGGGCCGCGTAGGCGGTCTCGTTGTCGTGCCAGCCGAAGACCTTCACGAAGCGGGTGCCCAGCACCTGGGTGAGCTCAAGGTCCATGAGGACGCTTTCGGAGCGGCCCGTGACATCGCAGCTGACGGTGTGGGGATCGGCCAGGCCCACGAGGCCCTGCCAGCGGCCCAGGGCAGCCTGCTCAAAAGCATGGTTGAGGGTCTCGGCCGTGGCGTCCCGCCGCAGGGTGGCCACCAGGTCCACCAGGTTCACGCTAAGGGTCGGCACCCGCAGGGCCACGCCGTCAAAGCCCGGGGGCAGGTGGGGCATGGCCCGGTGGAGGGCACCGAAGGCGCTGGAGGTGGTGGGGATGATGCTCTGGAACGCGGCCCGGGCGCGGCGGCGGTCTTTGTGGGCGTGGTCCTGCAGGCGCTGGTCGTTGGTGACCACATGCACGGTGCTCATGCCCGCATGTTCGAGGCCGAAGGCCTCCTCCAGGATCTGCAGCATGGGGGCGGTGGCGTGGGCTGTGCAGCTGGCGTTGGAGATGACCTGGTGCCGGGCGGGATCCAGCGCCGCACCATTCACGGGCGCGATCACCGTGAAGTCAGCGTCCGGGCTGGGGGCGCTGATGACCACATGGGTCACCCCGGCCTTCAGGTGCCGGGCCGCCTGGGCCCGTTGGGTGAACCGCCCGCTGGCTTCGACCACCAGCCGGGTGCCTTCCGGCCAGGGGATCTGGGCGGGGTCCGAAACGTGGAACAGGGGCACCCACCGATGGCCCAAGCCCAGGAAATCCTGGCCCCCCTCCGTCCGCCCCTCAATGGGGATCGGGCTGGCCCCATGAATGGAATCCCGGCGCAGGAGCTGGACCACCTGCTCCAGGGAGGCCGGGTCGTTCACTGCGCTCAGGCCGTGGGGCTCGGCGGCGCCGAGGCGGCGGACCGCGAGACGGCCGATGCGGCCGAGGCCGTTGAGGGCGATGCGGGTCATGGGGCCATCCCATCGAGGAGGCGCAGGCTCAGCTCTTTCATCCGGGTGGCATAGGCCAGCTCGTTGTCGTACCAGGCGAAGAGCTTGAAGAGGCGGGGCCCCAGCTGGCGGGTAAGGAACGGATCGAAGAGGCAGCTCGCCGTGCGGCCCACCAGGTCGGCGCTGACGAGCTCCGCCTCCAGGACCTCCAGATTGGGGGCCAGCGGGCCCGTCGTCGCGGCCTGGATCAGGGCCTGGTGCAGGGCCTCGAGGGAAGCATCGACTCGGAGCTGCACGGTCAGGTCCAGGATGCTCCCGTCCGGTGTGGGCACGTGGACGGTCAGGCCTTCCACCCGGCCCTGGAGGTGCGGCAGCACCTGGCAGAGCGTCTGGGCCACCTGCGTGCGTTCGGGAATCATGCTGAGAGCAGCCGCCCGGGCCATGCGCAGGTCCGGGTGCGGAAGGTCGAGGATCCGCTGCTGGTTGGTATGGCTCTCCACCGACGTCACAAAGGCGGCCTCCACACCGTAGGTCCCATCCAGCACCTGGAGCAGGGGCGCCAAGGCCTGGACCACCGGGCTGGCCGCGGATATTACCGCCGTGTCGCTGCCCACCAGGGAGGCCTGGTTGACGCCGAGGACCACGGTGCGATCGGCATCCTCCGAGGGCCCGCTGATCAGTACCTGGCGCACGCCATCCCGCAGGTGCCCGGCGGCGTCGGCCCTCCGGGTGAACCGGCCTGTGCATTCCAGGACCAGCTGGGCGCCCAACTCCCCGAAGGGCACGCAGGCCGGGTCTGCCTCCTGGAAGGCCGGTATCTGCTGCCCATTGACGTGGAGGTCGGCCCCTTCCAACCGGACTGGGACCTCGGCACGGCCATGCACGGAATCGTAGGTTAGCAGGTGGGCGAGGGTCCCGGCGTCGGCGAGGTCATTGACCGCAACCACTTCCAAGCCGGGCACCGTCACCAGCTGCCGGAGGACGAGCCTGCCGATCCGTCCCAGCCCATTGATGGCCACCCGCCCCATGGCACTCCCGAAACCCTTGTTCTACCGAGGCGGCCAGGTCCTGTCGAAAGAAAAAGCCCGGTCACCACCGGGCTTTGACAGATGGATAAAGACAGGGTCAGCTGGCGAGGCTCACCCGCCGCAGGCGGCTGGGGGGGCCATCCAGCTTCTTGGCCAGGGTGTTGCGGTGGATGCCCAGCTCCCTGGCAGCAGCGCTGTGGTTGCCCTCGTGGGCGTTCAGCACCTCCTCCAGATAGACCCGCTCGAACTCTCGCCGGGCCAGGTCCAGGGGGATGCCGCCACGCACCATCTCGGCCACGAGGATTCGCAGCTTTTCGCGCATTCCGTCTTCTCCAAAAACCGTATCGGGATTCCGAAGGTAGCACCCGGATGCGACGATGGAAAGGGGCGTGATACCTTTTTGTTGCAGGCCCAGACTGTGGAAAAGGCTGTGGAATGCCTGTGCAAGCGACGGGAGAAGACGTGCGCAAGACCAAACTCGTAATGACCTTGGGACCTGCGCTGATGCAGGGAGAGCGCCTGCGGGAAGCGCTGAAGGAGGCGGATGCCGTTCGGCTCAATGCCAGCCACGGCGACCCCGTCACCCGCGCCGAGGCCCTGCAGAAGGTCCGCAGCCTCGCCCTCGAGCTCGACCGGTCGATTCCCGTGTTCCTCGATCTGCAGGGACCCAAGTGGCGCATCGGCCTGCTGGAGGCACCGCTGGACCTGATCGTCGGGGCGGAAGGCGTCTTCTACGCGCCCGGCGGCAGCGTGCCCCAGGGCTTCGCCTGGGCCGCACCCCTGCCGCATCCCGAGCTCTTCGAGGGCGCCGAGGTCGGCCAGCACTGGCTGCTGGACGACGGGGCCATCACGGTGCGCATCACGGCGAAGCGGGTCGACCTCCTGAAGGCGGAGGTGGTGATCGGCGGGGCGCTCAAGGCCCGCAAGGGCATCCACCCCATCGGCATGGACATCGCCATGGATCCCCTCACGGAGAAGGATCACATCGACATCCGCTGGGGCGTGGAGCACGGCGTCGACCTCTTCGCCCAGAGCTTCGTCCGCCGCGCCTCCGACGTCCAGCAGCTGCAGGCCATCATCCAGCACCTGGGGGGCACCCAGCCCATCATCGCCAAGATCGAGCATCCCACAGCCCTGGCGCACCTCGGGGAGATCCTGGACGTGTCCTGGGGTGTCATGGTCGCCCGGGGCGACCTGGGCGTGGAGCTGGGGGTGGAGCGGGTGCCCGGCCTGCAGAAGCAGATCATCAAGGCGGCCCGGAAGGCCCTCAAACCCGTCATCACCGCCACCCAGATGCTGGAGAGCATGATCGAGCACCCGCAGCCCACCCGCGCCGAGGCCAGCGACGTGGCCAACGCCATCTGGGATGGGACCGATGCGGTGATGCTGAGCGCGGAGAGCGCTTCGGGCGCCTATCCGGTGGAGGCCGTCCAGTGGCTCGCCCGCATCGCCGCCGAGGCCGACGCCAACGTGAAGCAGCGCACCACCACCCTGCCGGAGGATCTGGCGGAGAAGGTGCTGGCGCGCACGGACATCTCCGTGGCCTTCGCCGCCTGCCGCACGGCCGATGAGATCAACGCCAAGTGGATCGTGGCCTTCACCGAAGGTGGGGGCACCGCGCGCATGGTCAGCCGCCTCGCCGGTCGCACACCCGTGCTGGGCGCCACGGTAGACGAGCTGACCGCCCGGCGCATGGGCATCCTCCGGGGCGTCACGGCGCTCATCATCCCCCGTGTAGCCAGCACGGATGAGATGGTGGAGGTTGTCCGAGAACTGCTCATCGCCAAGCACCAGGCGGGCAGCTTTGATCGCGTGGTGATGACCATGGGGCTGCCCCTCTGGAAATCCGGGACCACCAACACCATGAAGGTGATGACCTTCTGAGGAGGGCTGCCATGACACTCACCCGACCGCTTCCCGGCGAATATTCAGAAGGACAGGCCGCCTATGTGGCCGCCGCCGGCGATGGCGACGTGCTGGCGGGCCTCCAGGCCCAGCTCGGCGAAGTGACCACCCTTCTAGCCGGGCTCACGGACGCGCAGGCCGAATACCGCTATGCGCCCGGGAAATGGAGCCTGAAGGACCTCGTCCAGCACTTGAGTGACGCGGAGCGCATCTTCGCCTACCGCTGCCTGCGCATCGGCCGGGGGGATGCCACTCCGCTGCCGGGCTGGGAAGAGGATGACTACGCCCGCACGGCCGAGGCGGACCGTCGGCCGCTGGCGGACCTGCTGGCGGACTTCCAGGCCACGCGAACGGCCAGCCTCGCCCTGTTCCGCAGCCTGCCGGAGGCCGCCTGGACCCACCAGGGCACCTCCAACGACCGGCTCCTCAGTGCCCGCAGCCTGCCCTTCATCACCCTGGGCCATGCGGCCCACCATCTGGTGGTGATCCGCGAGCGCTACCTGCCCGGGCTCAGATAGCCCTTCCAGCCCTCCAGCGCCTCGACCAGGTTGGCCAGTTGGGCGGCCTCCGTGGTGCGGAAGCGGCTCACCAGCTTCCAACCCTGGGCCACCTTCTGGTAACGATGGAGCCAGAGGGACGGGTCGGACCAGTCGTCCTCGGGGCTCGACCGGGTGCGCACCAGGAAGGCCACGGTGGTCCAGGGGCCCCGGGCCAGGAAGCGTCGGCCCAGCTCCTCCAGTCCCGAATCCTCGTCGGAATCGAGCACCAGGTCGTCGAGATCGGGGATGATCATGGGAACACCTCAGCGGTTTGCACCATCGTATCGCCCGGGAGGACACACCATGGAAAAGCTGATGGGCCTGGTTGGTGCCACGGTGGTGAGCCTGCTGGGCTGGTACCTGGGGGCCATGGTGGGGTTCACCACCGGCGTGGTGCTGAGCATGGTGGGCACGGGTGTCGGGCTCTGGGCAGGGCGCTGGGCCACCCGGCGCTGGCTGGAGTCCTGAGCGGGTTGGTGATTTTCAAGCTCCATGGTGAGATTCCCCCATGCGCATCGAATGCATTGCCATCGGCACCGAACTGCTGACCACCCGGCGGGTGGACACGAACTCCGTCTGGCTGGGCGAGCGGCTGGCGGGCCTGGGCCTCGGCTTTCACCGCAAGACCGCCGTGGGCGACAACCGGGAGGACCTAGCCGCCCTCTTCCGCGAGGCCCTGGGCCGCTCGGACCTCATCGTGACCACCGGCGGGCTGGGCCCCACCTTCGACGATTTTACCAAGGAACTCTTTGCCGAATGCCTGGGCGCCGAGCTGGTGGAGGATGCAGCCTCCCGTGAGGACATGCTGGCCTTCTACGCCGCCCGCAACCGGGTGCCGCCCCAGGTGAACTTCAAACAGGCCCTCATCCCCGTGGGCGCCGAGCCCCTGCGGAACCAGGTGGGCACCGCGCCGGGGGTTTACTGGCAAGATCCGCCAGGTCATCCAGGCGTGCGCATCGTCATGCTGCCGGGGGTACCCCGGGAGATGAAGCGCATGTGGGAGGAGGCGGTCGAGCCGCGCCTGCGCAGCCTGGCAGGGGCGCCGACCCACACCTTGCGGATGGTGGTGGCCGGTGTGCCCGAGAGCAACCTGGACGAGCGGACCCGCGAGGTGCGAACGCGGCATGGCCACCTGGACTGGACCATCCTCGCCTCCCTCACTCAGGTGGAGTTCCTGGCCCGGGGGACCGACCCGGCCGCCCTGGACGCGGCCCGGGCCGACTTCGAGCCGGTGCTAGGGCCCGACCTGGTCGCCGTGGGTGACGCCAACCTGGAGGACGCCGTCCTGGAAGCCTTGCGTGGCCGGGGCGAGTCCCTCGCGGTGGCCGAGAGCATGACCGGCGGGCTGCTGGCCTCGCGCCTCACGGCCATTCCGGGGGCCAGCCGCGCCTTCCTCGGGGGAGTCACCGCCTACACGGTGGGCGCCAAGTCCACCTTCCTGGAATTGGATGCGGCCTGGCTCGGCCAGGTCGGCACCGTGTCCGAGGCCTGTGCGGCAGCCCTGGCCGAGTCCGTCCGCCAGCGCCTGGGCGCCACCTGGGGCCTGGGTCTCTGCGGCAATGCGGGGCCCGAGGCAGAAGGGGACCAGCCGGTGGGGGCGGTCTTTCTGGCGTTGGCGGGCCCATCCGGCACCGTGGTGCGGGCCCATCGCATGGCGGGGGACCGCGCGGAGATGCAGCTGCGCAGCGCCGCCATGGCCCTGGACCTCCTGCGCCGGACCCTGGCCGCAAGCCGCTGATACACTGCGTCCATGGTCCCGACATCCCCGTCCTCCCCGGTTCTCTGGTGCCTGGCCGCCTTTTTGTGCGGCAGCATCCCCTTCGGCCTCCTCCTGGTGAAACTGGCCGGCAAGGGAGATGTCCGGGCGCACGGCAGCGGCAACATCGGCGCCACCAATGTCAGCCGGGTGGGCGGCAAGGCCCTGGGCATCGTCACCCTGCTGCTGGACATTCTGAAAGGGTTCCTGCCCGTGTTCCTCGCCCGCCAGGCCGGGCTTTCCTTTCATCTGCTGTCGCTGCTGGCCCTGGCGGCGGTGCTCGGCCACGCCTTCACCCCGTGGCTGAAGTTCCAGGGCGGCAAGGGCGTGGCCACGGCGCTGGGGGTGATCCTGGCCGTGGATCCTTCCCTGGTGGTGCTGCCCATGGGCGTGTTCATCCTGGCCCTCTGGCTCACGCGGCACGTGAGCCTGGGCAGCATCCTCGCTGCGGCCATGGTGCCGGTGGAGATCCTTCTGGCCTGGTTCGTGCTGGCCTACGGCGCGTCCATGCGGAAGGACTTGACGCCCATCCTGCCCTGGCTTGGGCTGGCGGGCCTGGTGATCTGGAAGCACCGCGACAACATCAAGCGGCTGCAGGCGGGTACGGAATCGAAGCTGTGGGGCGCGAAGCAGGAGGCAACCCATGGCTAGCCGTCCGGACATCGGTGTCTTCGGGTCCGGCGCCTGGGGCACCGCCCTCGCCATCACTTGGGCCCGGGCCGGCGCGCGGGTCGCCCTCTGGGGACCTTTTCCGGAGGAGATGGCTCAGCTGGCCGCCGCTCGCAGGCATCCGCGCCTCAAGGACGTGGATTTTCCGGAGAGCCTCCACATTTCCGACGATCCCAGCGAGGCCTTCGCGGCTCCCCTTTGGATCTCGGCCATGCCCACTCAGGTCACCCCTGAGGCCTGGCGCGGCCTCCGGCCCAGGGCCCCCCGGGCGCCCGAGGCGGTGATCCACGTCAGCAAGGGCATCCTCCAGAGCACCCACCAGACGCTCTCCCAGGCCCTGACGGGGGTGCTGGATGTGCCCGTAGGCGCCCTCTCCGGCCCCACCTTTGCCGACGAAGTTTCCCGAGGCGTCCCCTCCGCCATTGTCCTCGCCCTTCCCCCCTCCATCCCAGATGCCCAGGCCAGGGCCCTGCAGGCCCAGTTGGCCTCGGAGAAACTCCGCATCTATCTCAGCCGTGACGTCGTCGGCACCGAGCTCTGCGGGGCCCTCAAGAATGTCCTGGCCATCGCTGCGGGCCTGGTGGATGGCCTGCAGCTGGGCTACAACGCCCGGGCGGCCCTCATCACCCGGGGGCTGGCCGAAATGGCCCGGCTGGTGGAGGTCCTGGGCGGCCAGTCCAGCACCGTGATGGGGCTCGCCGGCATGGGCGACCTGCTGCTCACCGCCACCGGACCCCAGAGCCGCAACCGGACCTTTGGCGAGCTGGTGGGGAAGGGGAACAGCGTCGAAGTGGCGCGGGACGCCCTGGGCGGGCAGGTCATCGAGGGCATGTTCACCTGCGAGGCCGCCCTGGCCCTGGCGAGCGAGCACGGGCTCGACCTGCCCATCGCGTCCGAGGTTCAGCGCCTGCTGCAGGGTGAACCCCCGGAAGAGGCCGTGCGGCGCCTGATGACGAGGTCCTTGAAGTCGGAATAGCACGGAGGTCCCCCATGGCTGAACCCTTCCGTTTCCGCATCCTGCAGCACGGCCCGGCCGGCTCTCCGGTGCAGGAGTCCTTCGTCCCGGCGGAGCCCAAACCAGGCTGGGTGCGGGTCGCCCTGAAGGCCATGGCGCTGAACCGCCTGGACCTCTGGACCACCGAAGGCATTCCGGGGCTCGCCTTGCCGCTGCCGCTCACCCCTGGCTGCGATGGCGCCGGCATCGTCGAGGCCGCAGGGCCGGGAACGGTACTGCCGCCTGGGGTCGACCTGGGGGGCAGCGTCCTGATCGCGCCCGGGCTCAGCTGCGGCGTCTGCCAGGCCTGCCTGCGGGGCGACGACATGCTCTGCGGCTCCTACGGCATCCTCGGTCACGTCTGCGACGGCACCGCCGCCACCCACGTGCTGGTACCCGCCGCCAACCTGCTGCCCATCCCCGGCAACTGGAGCTTCGAGCAGGCGGCGGCGTTCCCGCTGGTCTTCCTCACAGCGTGGGAGATGCTGGTCCACAAGGTGAACCTTCGACCCGGTGAGACCGTGCTGGTCTGGGGCGGCGGCAGTGGCGTGGGCAGCGCCGCCATCCAGCTGGTCAAGTTCCTCGGGGGCACGGCCATCGCGGTGGTGGGCAGCGAGGACAAGGCCATGCAGTGCTGGGACCTCGGAGCCGAGCATGTACTGGTGCGGGGGGAGATGAGGGCCCTCGGCGCCAAGGTGCGCGAGCTGACCGGCAAGCGCGGGGTGGATGTGGTCTTCGAGCACACGGGCGCCGCCACCTGGTCCACCAGCCTTTCCGTCTGTGCCCGGGGCGGGCGCATCGTCACCTGCGGGGCCACCACGGGCCATGAGACCCCCTTCGACCTCCGGGCCCTCTTCGCCAAGCAGATCCAGGTCCGCGGCTCCTACATGGGCCGCCGGGAGCACCTCTGGACCCTGCTGGGCCTGCTGCGCCGGAACCCCACCAATCCGCCCTTCAAGCCCGTCCTCGAGCGGGTCTTCAACCTCTCCGACTACCCCGCGGCTCAGCGTCATCTCGAGGCGGGCAAGGGCTTCGGGAAGGTCGTCTGCGGCGTGGCTTGATGCTGCGCACCCTGCCGTTGCCGGAAGGGTCGACCTTCACCTGGGTGGATCTGCTGGAGCCCACGGCCGAGGAGATGGCCGAGGTGGCGGACCGACATGGGCTGCATCCGGCCGCGGTGCGGGACCTCCTGAACCTCCTTCACCTCCCCAAGTTCGAGCGCCTGCCGGGGCAGCAGCTGCTCATCCTCCGGGCCTACGACGAGGTGGCCAAGCGGGGGGAGACCATCCAGGCCATGACCCGTCGCCTGGTGGTACTGATGATGGAGGGCGTGCTCATCACGGTGCACCGACGCGAGCAGCCCTATTTCGTCACTGCCGCAGAGCGGGCTGCCAGGGGTGGGCCACTGCGACCCGATCAGCTGGCCTTGGCCCTGTGCGCCGCGGTGGTGGCTTCCTTTGAGGAACCCTTGAAGGAGAGCGAAGACAAGCTCGACCGGATCGAGTCGGCCCTGTTTACGCGACGGGTGCCCCACCTGGGTGTGAAGCAGGTCTACGGGCTGAAGCGCCGCTGCTCGGTCATCAAGCGCACGCTCGGGCGCACCCTGGGAGCCCTGGCCCCTTTGAAGGAGCAGGCCCGGGATGACCAGGGACTCTGGGCGGACGCGGTGGAGGAAGCGGACCGCCTGCATACCTGGGCCGATGAACTGCTGGAGAGTGCCACCCACCTGATGAACCTGGAGATCAACCTGGCCAGCCAGCGCACGAACGAGGTGATGCGGGTGCTCACCATCTTCAGCGCCTTCTTCCTGCCGCTCACCTTCATCGCCGGGGTCTACGGCATGAACTTCCACCGCATGCCCGAGCTGGAGCATCGGCTGGGCTATCCCCTGGTCCTGGCCGCGATGGTCCTCACGGCCTTGGGCATCTGGGCCTGGTTCCGCCGGAAGGGGTGGCTGCGGTAGTCAGGTACTGCGCCCGGCGCCCCGAGCCGGTAGACTGAAATGTTTGCGCAAGGAGTCCCCGTGAAAGTCCTCATTCTTGGTGTCAACGGTTTCATCGGTTCCCATCTGGTGGACCGGATCATGCAGGATACGGACTGGGAGGTCTACGGCCTGGACCTTGGCGCCCACAAGGTGTCCGAGCACCTGGCCAACCCTCGCTTCCATTTCGTGGAGGGCGACGTCACGATCTCCAAGGAGTGGATCGAGTACCACATCAAGAAGTGCGACGTGGTGCTGCCCCTGGTGGCCATCGCCACCCCCAAGGTCTACGTCACCGATCCCCTCCGCGTCTTCGAGCTGGATTTCGAAGAGAACCTCCGGGTCGTCCGGCAGTGCGTGAAATACAAGAAGCGGGTCATCTTCCCCAGCACCTCCGAGGTGTATGGCATGTGCCCCGATGCCGAATTTGACGAGCACGAATCGCCCCTGGTGACGGGCCCCATCCCCATGAACCGCTGGATCTACAGCACCAGCAAGCAGCTCCTCGATCGCGTCATCTGGGCCTATGGGTTCCAGCAGGGGCTGCGGTTCACGCTGTTCCGCCCCTTCAACTGGATGGGCCCCAAGCTCGACAGCCTCAACACCGCCAAGGAGGGCAGCAGCCGCCTGGTGACCCAGTTCAGCTGGAACCTCTTCAACGGCGAACCCCTCCAGCTGGTGGACGGTGGCACCGCCCGCCGCTGCTTCATCGACGTGGCCGATGCCATGGATGGCCTCATGGCTGTCCTCAAGAACGAGGGCGGCAAGGCCGACGGCCAGATCTTCAACATCGGCAACCCCAAGAACGACTACAGCGTCCGTGAGATCGCCGAGATGATGATCGCCATCTGGAAGGACCATCCGTTCCGCATCGAGCGGGGCATCCCCGAAGGTCGCATGGTAGAGACCGGCAGCGGCGAGTTCTACGGCAAGGGCTACCAGGACGTCGCGCGCCGCACGCCCAGCATCAAGCGCATGCAGAGCACCTTCGGCTTCCAGCCCAAGGTCTCCATGACGGATTCGCTCAAGAAGACCATCGACTTCTTTGTGGAAGAGCACAAGGCCCAGGAGAAGGTCATCGAGACGGAGAACTAGCCCCGGTTCCACAGCTCTGAACTGATCACCACCCGGACGCCAAGGCACCAAGAAAACCGAAACGGATTGTTGGGGTTGTTCTTCCTTGATGTCTTGGTGGTGAGATTTTTTCGGAATGGACCACGACCCATGACCCGCCGCGAGCGCTGGACCCTCCTTTCCCTCTGGTTCTTCCTGGGGCTGCTCCCTTTGCTGGTGCGCCCCCTGTGGGAGCCTGACGAGGGCCGCTATGCCGAGATCCCCCGGGAGATGCTGGCCACGGGCAACTGGCTGACGCCGCACCTCAATGGCGTGCTCTATTTCGAGAAGCCACCGCTGCAGTATTGGCTCTCGGCCATCAGCATGAAGCTCTTCGGCCTCAATGGGGCCGCGGCGCGACTGCCCCTGGCCCTGGCTTCGGGCCTGATGATCTGGGCCGCCTGGCGCGTGGCGAAGCGGCTGGGGGCGCGGGACCCACTGTGGGCGCCGTTCATGGCCGCCACGGGCCTGCTGGCCTTCCTGGTGGGTCAGATCCTCACCCTGGATGCCCTCTTCAGCGCCTTCCTGGTGGCGGCCCTGGTCAGTTTCGTGGAGGCCGTGGGACGCCGCCGCGTGGGGCTGCCATCCCTGGGCTGGACCCTGGTCACCTTCACCCTCCTGGCGGCCGCCATGCTCACCAAGGGGCTGGCGGAGGTGATCCTCACCGGTGGCATCCTGCTCTTCTCCCTGGCCTTCGCCTGGCCAGACCCGGACCTGCGCCGCGTGGTGCTGCGCACGGCCCTGGATCCCCTCGGCTGGCTGCTCTACCTGGTGTTGGTGGTGCCCTGGTTCTGGGCCGTGGACCAAGCGAATCCCGGCCATGCCCAGTTCTTCTTCATCCACGAGCACTTCACGCGGTTCCTGACCCACGAGCACGCCCGGCAGGGCTCCAACAACTGGCTGCTGGACAAGCTCTACTTCGTCGGCATCCTCGCTGTGGGCCTGCTGCCCTGGCTGTCTGCCACGGTGGTGGGGCTGAAGCGCAGCTGGGTCTTCCTCCGGGGCCGGGGTCCCCAGGGCCAGGATCAGCTGGCGCGGTGGACCGTCGGCCTGCTGCTGATGGCCTTTCTCTGGCCGCTGGTCTTCTTCAGCCTCTCGGGTTCCAAGCTGCCGCCCTACATCCTGCCGGTCCTGGTCCCCCTGGCCGCCCTGGCCTGCACCTTCGAGCGGGTGGGGGAGGAGGCCAAGGCCCTGCGCCGGATGGGCTGGGAACTGCTGGGGCTCGGGGGCCTCTTCCTGGCCGCGGCGGTGGTCTTCCGGAAGGACCTCGCGGGCCTGGGCTGGATGATCGCCCTGGGCGCCGCGTTCGCCGGGTTGGGGCTCTGGGCCCGGCGCCCGAAGGCACTGACGGGGCCCCGGCTCATGGTGTCCTTCGGGCTCGCGCTCTGGCTGCTGGTGCTGGCCGCCCAGGCCGCCGCCGGACCAGGCAAGTCGGTGGCGGACCTGGCCCGCACGGCTCCCTCGAACGCCCGTTGGATCAGCTACGGAACCTACTTCCAGGGTCTGCCCTTCTATGCCCGTACCCGCGTCGTGGTGGTCGCGGGCACCGGGGAGTTGGCCTATGGGCGGGACCGCCTTGCGGATGCCGCCCTCTGGTTCAACGAGGATCCAGGCGCCCTGGGCACCGTGGCTGATCGCATGCGGTCCGAATCCCCCAGCCTTCCCGTGCTTGTGATGGCCAAGCCCAGCACCTGGCGGCACTTGACGGAGGAGGAGCGCGCCGGCTGGGAAGAGCTGGACCGCAGCCCCGCCGCCGTGGTGGCACGCCGACGCTAGTTGTCGTTGCCAACGAGGTTGTTCAGCCTTGTGACTGGGGGCTGACCACCTAAGGCCGAGTGGGGCCTGTGGTGATTGTAGAAGTGGAGCCAGGCGCTGAGCGCCTGGTTTCTTTCGTCTGAACTCTGCCAGGTGGGGCCATAGGCCCACTCGCGGAGGGCGGTCTGGATGAGGCGCTCGGCCTTGCCGTTGGTCCTTGGCCGGTAGGGTCGGGTGCGGCTGTGCTTGAGGCCAAAGGCCTCTCGCATGGCCTTGAACTCCTTGGATCGGTAGGGCGAACCGTTGTCCGTCAGCAGCTTACGGACCCGCACGCCCTGGGCCTGGAAATGCAAAAGCGCCCTCTGGAGGAAAGACGCCGTGGTGTCCTTCTTCTCATCCGGCAGGACCTCCATGTAGCAGGCCCGGGAGTGGTCATCGCTGCAGACATGGAGCACCTGGTAGCCAGCCTTGCGGTTCCTGTGGTGCCTGATGCCGGTGGCACGGTGGCCCATCTGATTAAAGTTCGCGAGCTTCTTTGTGTCCAGGTGGAGGAGATCACCGGGAGCCTCATGTTCGTAGCGGTTGGGCGGCTCTTTCGCCTGAAGGGATGAGGCTCGGGAGGTCCCTGCCTTCCGCAGCCAGAAACCCACCGTGGAGCGCGGCACCCCCAGCTCCAGTGCAATCCGGACCGCAGGCTGGCCCCGCCGTCTTCGGCCTACGGCCTCGACGACGAGGCCAGCCTGGTGGCTTCGGGCCAGATGATGGGGCTGACTGGAGCGGTCCCTCAGTCCCGGGACGCCCTCTTCCTTGAACCGCTTCAACCACTTGTGGCCGGTTCGTTCACTGAACCCGGCCATCAAGGAGGCTTCAATGACCGTCATCCCCCCATGAACCCGCTGGACAAATAAGGCTCGACTGGAGGGTTAAGACTTTGCTCGACTGTGGATGTTCACCCGAGTCTCCCGGAAAGCTGGTGTTTGGCGACTTCAGCTTCCCAGAATTCGGGTGAACAACCTGATTGGCACTTACAGCTAGTCGGCGGCTACTTGACGGCTTCCTTCACTTCCTTGGCCGCTTCCTTGGCACCCTTGGCGGCCCCTTTGCCGGCGGTCTTCGCCGCGTGCCCCACGGTCTTGGCGCCCCTTTTCGCTGCGTGCCCGACGTCCTTGGCCGCATGCCCCACTGCTTGGCCGCCTTCCTTGGCCGCTTCTCCCACGGCCTTGCCAGCCTTCTTGGCCGCCTGGCCGACCTCCTTGCCCGCCTGCTTGAGGTCGGCCTTCACCCCGTCCATCGGAGCGGGCAGGGTCAGGAGGAGGAGGCTGAGCAGGGTGGGGGTCATGCGTCCATTCTACGCCCTGGGCGCAGGGCTGCCTTCCAGGGGAAGATGAAGGCATGGAATTACCGACCGCCCAGCCATCTCCCTGGACCCGTTTTTCAGGGTGGTGCCGCCACCACGCTCCGGAGCTGCTCTTCGCCCTGCTGCTGCTGGCAGTATTGCCCATGCGCGACCTGTGGGCTCCGGACGAGCCGGACTTCGCCCAGTGCGTGAAGGAGATGCGGCTGCGCAGCGACTGGCTGCTGCCGTACCTGAACGGCGTCCCCTACAGCGAGAAGCCGATCCTCTACTACTGGGTGATGAAGGCCTCCTCCGTGCTGTTCGACACCCTGACGGGCGGGCTGGGCTTCTCCCAGGGGGTGGCCGCCTGGGCCCTGCGCCTGCCCTCCGTGGTGGCGGCTGTGGCCTTCCTCGCAGCCTTCCGCCGGTGGGCGGTCCGCTTTCTGGAACCGGGCGTGGCGACGCCTGCCGCACTGATCCTCGCCACCACGCCCCTCTGGTTCTGGCAAAGCCAGTTCATCCAGATCGACCTGCTCTTTTCGGCGCTGCTGGCCTGGAGCTGGCTGTGCTGGTTGGGCGGCTACCTCCTGCTGCGCGATCCCGGCGCCGAGCCGCAGGGGGCCCCGAGGCACTGGTTCCTGCAGGCCTACCTCTGGCTGGCCCTGGCCTTCCTGGCCAAGGGGCCGCTGGCGCCGGTGCTTTCTGTCCTGGTGCTGGCTGTCTTCTTGGCCTGGCAGCGGGATTTTCGGGTACTCCGCCGGGCCCACATCGTCGCGGGCCTGGGCCTCACCTTCCTCCTGGTGGCGCCCTGGTACGTCGCCGCAGGCATCAAGGGCGGCGCCCACTATGCCTATGAGCTGATCATCTTCCAGAACGTCGAGCGGGCCACCAAGGCCTGGGATCACATCCAGCCCTGGTGGAAGTACGGCGAGTACCTGGTGGGTGACTTCTTCCCCTGGGTGCTGCTGCTGCCCGCGCTGGCCCTGCACCTTTGGCGGGAGCGGCGCCTGGCATCACCCGCCCACCGCTTCCTGCTGCTGGCCTTTCTGGTGCCCTTCGCCTTCCTGAGCGCCGTGCAGAGCAAGCAGGGCAAATACCTGCTCATGAGCTACCCCTTCCTGGCGCTGCTCCTGGGAGACCTGTTCCGGACCCTGACGCCGGCCCGGGCCCGGCGCCTGGGCAGCCTGCTGGCCGGGGGACTGGCGGTGCCTGCCGGGGCCCTGGCGGCGGTGGCGCTGGGGGCCGGGGGCGCCAAGCTGCAGGCCCAGGTTGCCCCCTTCCTGGGGCCAGTGCGCCTCCTGGCCCTCCTGCTCGGGGCGGGCGTGGTGCTCCTCGTGGCGCAGGCGGTGCGCCGGAACGGCTCCCGGCTGGTCTCCGCCACGGCCCTGGCCCTGGGCCTGCTCTACCTCGTGGGTGGGACCTGGGGCTTCCATCGCCTCGATCCCCAGAAGAGCTACCGCCGCTGGACGACGGCCGTGCAGCCGCTGATCGCGGGGCGCCAGGTCTTTTACTGGCAGACCATCCGCAGCGGCGTCATGGTCTACACCGACCACCTCATGCCGGAGCTGCGCACCGCCCGGGCTCTGGAATCCATGGATGGCGAGGCCCGCCTGGTGGCCCAGCGCGGCGAGTGGGAGCAGGATGCCTGGGGCATGACCCCGGCCCTGCGCGCCCGCTTCGAGGTGCTGCTGTCCGTGCCCACCGGGGGCGGCGACATCCTGCTGCTCAGGAAGCGGGCCTCATGATTCCCGAGGGCGCCCACTGGGTGCGGGTGAACCGGTTCTTCGGCGATGCCCTGATGGCCTACGCCGCCATCGAGCCCCTGAGGCGGGCCGGGCTGCCCCTGGTGGTCTGGGGGCCTGCCCCCATCGTGGACCTCTTCGAGGGCAGCCCCCAGGTGGTGGCGACGGTCGCCGAGCCTGGGCGCAAGTACGGGGTCTGGCAGGCCTCCCGCATGCTGCGGGCCCACCGTCCGGCCTCGGTCATCGGCTTTCCCAAGAGCGCCCGTCCCCATGCGGCCAGCCTGCTGGCGGGGGTCCCCCTCCGCCTGGGCTGTGGCGACGGGGGGGTAAGCCTGCTCCTCACCCACAGCGTCGCCTTCTACAAGCGGGACGACCACTTCGTCGAGCGCTATGCCTCGGTGGTGGCGCGGGCCTTTCCGGAGTTGGGCCCCATGGGCTTCACCCCCTTCCAACCCCGGATGGAGGCCTTCAGCCGTCGCGAGGCCCAGGCCCGGGAATGCGGCATTACGGGCGACTACGTGGTGCTGGCCCCGGGCGCCAACAGCGGCTCCAAACGACTCTCCATTCCTCTCTTTGCCGCCCTGGGGCGGCGGCTCCATGCCCAGGGGCTGCAGGTGGTCCTGCTCGGCGCGGGTTCCAACGACCAGCCACTGGGCGAGGCCCTGGCCAGCCACGTACCCGGGGCCGTCAACCTCGTGGACCGCTGCAACCTCTCCCTGTCGGCGGCCTGGGTCTGCGGGGCCCGGGCCATCGTGGGCATGGACTCGGGGCTGGCGCACATCGCGGGCGGGGCAGGGATTCCCACCCTAGCAGTGTTTGGCCCCACCCGGCCGCGGCACTCGCGCCCCTGGGGGCCCCGGGTGCGCGTGTTCCGGGCTGAAAGCCTCCCCTGCCTGGAGTGCATGACCTTCCACTGTCCGCTGCCGAACCACCCGTGCATGAACGATCTCGGCGAAGATAGCCTCTGGCATGAGCTGGCCGCCCTGATGGAGTCCCCTTGAGTCCCAACCTGAAGGCCATTCCCCTCATCGTGCTGGGGGTGCTGCTCAATGCCGCCGCCCAGATCTGCCTGAAGAAGGGGCTGCAGGCCGCCGGGGGCATGCAGCTGGCGGCGGGGCCGTTGTTCCGCCTGATGCTCGAACCCTGGGTGGTGGCAGGGCTGGCCTGCTACGCCGTCAGCGTCGTGGTCTGGCTCGGGGCCCTCTCCCTGGTGCAGGTGAACTATGCCTACCCCTTCCTGGCCCTGGGCTTCATCGCCAACGCCCTCATGGCCCGTGCCTTCCTGGGCGAGGCCATGACGCCCATGCGCTGGGTGGCCCTTGCCGTCATCGTCGTGGGGGTGGGCCTGCAGGCGCTCAGTGGGCGGGGCCAGTAACCGGCACGGCCAGGCTGGACGGGCCGGGGGGAATGCCGGAGCATGGTCCCTAATGCGGAGGTGGCCCCTTGGTGGATCTGGTGGAAGGCGACAAGACGATCTCCCTGGGCGTCATCGGCGGGGGCCGCGGCGGCATGCAGCTCTTCGGCTTCTTCAACGCGAGCCGCCTGGCCCGGATCTGCTTCGTGGTGGACAAGAACGTCTCCGCCCCGGCGATGATGGCCGCCAAGGCCCGCCACATCCCCACTTACACGGATTTCGAACAGGCCCTGGCCCGGGAGAAGGTGGATTTCGTCATCGAAACCACGGGCATCGAGGGCTTCGATGAGCGCCTGGCCAGCCACCTGGTCGGCACCCGTACCGGCATCCTCACCCACGGCATGGCGGCGTTGATGATCCAGGTCATGGCCGAGCACCGCAGGCATACGCAGGAGGAAGTCTCCGATGTGGTCCATCCCATCAAGGACCGCCTCGCCACGGGCCTCCAGGGCAGCCAGGCCATCGTCAAGGAGATCAACCAGGTCATGTCCAGCATGCAGATGTTGGCGCTCAACGCGAGCATCGAGGCGGCCAAGGCCGGGGTCCACGGACGGGGCTTCGCCGTGGTGGCCGACCAGATGGGCAAGTCGGTAGACACGGTGCGGGCCCTCACCCAGGAGATCGAGAGCGTGAACACCAACATCACCCAGGTGTCCACCCAGATCGACAGCATCCTGGAGATGCTCCGCTAGGCGGTTTCGAGGGAATCAAGGGCGGCGGGGCCAGGGTATCCTGGACGTTCCACTGACACCGAAGGGGGGGCTCCCATCCCATGCCCCCGGGGGCTGGTGGCGGGTCCCCTGGAGGTTGAGCGTGTGCGGTATTGCAGGTGTGTTTGAAGCCGAAGGCGCCTCCGGGCTCATCGCGTCCATCCTCTTCGCCATCCAGCACCGGGGTCAGGAGAGCTGCGGGGCCGCCGCCAGGGATGCCGGGGGCCGCATCGTCGGCCACAAGGGCATGGGGCTGGTGAAGCAGGTACTCGATGAGGAGGTCCAGGCCCGGTTGTCCGGCGTGACCGCCATCGGCCACGTCCGCTACCCCACCGCGGGCTGCAGCGACGTGGTAAATGCCCAGCCGCACCTCATCGAACTGGCGGAAGGTCCCATCATGGCCATCGCCTCCAATGGGGACCTCATCAACTACGGGGAGCTGCGCCGGCGCCTGGAGGGCGAGGGCGTCGTCTTCAAGAGCGACAACGATGCCGAGCTCATCGGCCGCCTCATCGCCCTCTACCATGTTCGCGATGGACTGACGATCGAGCAGGCCATCGCCCGCGTGCAGGTGGAGCTGAAGGGGGCCTTCTCCACGGTGCTGATGGTACGGGATCGGCTCTACGCCTTCCGGGACCCCCACGGCTTCCGCCCCTTCGTCATGGGCCACCTCACCCATGAGGGCCAGGGGGCTCAGCCCAGCGAAGGCACGGTGTTCGCCTCGGAGTCCTGCGGCTTCGGCATCATCGGCGCCCGCCTCCAGCGGGAAGTGCAGCCCGGGGAGATCCTGCGCCTGGAGCAGGGGCAGCCCGTGGTCTCGGTGAGTCAGCACGCGCTGCAGCCGCGGCACTGCGTGTTCGAGCTCATCTACTTCTCCCGCCCGGATAGCAGCCACTTCGGCGAGACCGTGTACCAGACCCGGGAGCGCATCGGCGCCTGCATGGCGGCCAAGGACGGGGCCCTGGCCAACGGCGACGACCTGGTGGTGATGCCGGTGCCCGATTCCTCCAACTTCATCGCCCTGGGCTACGCCAAGGCCAAGGGCGCCGAGTTCGGCATGGGCCTCCTGCGCAACCACTACGTGGGCCGCACCTTCATCAAGCCCACCCAGGCCAGCCGTGATGAAGGCGTAAAGCAGAAGTTCAACCCACTCCCTGATTTCTTCCCGGGCAAGCGGGTGGTGCTCATCGACGACTCCATCGTCCGGGGCACCAGCCTGCGCAAGATCGTCTCCATGATCCGCCGCGCCGGGGCCAAGGAGATCCACCTGCGCATCGGCTCGCCGAAGGTCATCGGTCCCTGCTACTACGGCATCGACACCCCCACCCGGGAGGAACTCATCGCCAACCGCATGTCCGAGGGGGAGATCTGCACCTACCTGGGCGCCGACAGCCTGCGGTGGTTGGAGGTGGCTGATTTCGACGGCCTGCTGGGCGAGCGCCGGCCAGCCTTCTGCACCGCCTGCTTCGACCTGGACTACATCTACCCCCCCGAAGGGTTCGCCGCCAAGACCAATGCCCCGGCAGCGCGGTAACCCCCTTCAGAACCGGTAGCGCGCTTCCAGGCTGTAGGTGGGCGGAGCCGCGGGGTAGCCATCCACGAGGTAGGCGTCGCTCTGGCCTTCCTTGACCTGACCGGCCCAGGCCTCGGGGCTGGTGCGGGGCTGGAGGAGGTTTTCCCCCCGGAGGATCAGGGTCAGGTGGCGCCCGGCCGTCACGGTGGTGGTCATGCCCACGGTGCGGTACACCACCTGGGTGGGCCGGATCACGGGCGGCAGGCCGTTGGTCGCCGCGCGCCCAGCGGACTCGCCATAGGTGGAGTACTGGTGCCCCTGGAGGGTGTAGTGCAGCTCCGCCTGCACCCGGCCCCAGCCCATGAAGCCCTTCAGGCCGTGGGCCGAGAAGGGCCGCCGCTCCGAGGCCAGGGTGGCGAAGGCTTGGTCGCTGGGCGCCTGCAGGTCCCGGGCCTCCTGGGCGCGCAGGAAGGCTTCCACGCCCAGCTTCCGGGCCGTGCGCCAGCCCAGGGCGGCTTCGGTGGCGCGGGTCTGCAGCCGGTCCTGGTTGACATAGGTGGAGCCGCTGAGCCCGATGAGATCCTGCCCGCGCTGCTGTTGGGTTTCCAGCTTCCCGTACCAGTTGCCCCGGCCCCAGCCGAGGCCCAGCTGCAGGGAGGCGGTGGTCTCCATCCCCAGGGAGGCAGTGCCTGCGACCTGGGCGTTGCGCAGCTGCTGCAGGAGGGTAGGGGCGCTGCGATTACTGGCGGCGGCGCCGTAGAGGCGGAGGCCCGCGCCCAGGTCCTGGGTGAAGCCCAGGCGCAGGGTGTGGCCCGAGGTGGACAGCACCTCGGTGCTGACGCCTGCCACATCGGTGGACTGGCGGTCGGAGGTGGCCCGGGCCTGGCCGAGGAAGCGCAGGCCGGGTCGGGGCTCGAACCGCCACTCCAGGCCCAGTCCCACCTGGCGGCCACTGGCGCGGCCCAGGATGGCTGGGTTGAGATCGCCATCCTGCTGCGCGTCCTGGGCCTCGACGCGGAGGCTCAGGCCGGAGCGGGCGCCGGTCTTGAGGTGGAGGACGGACTGGAACCAGGTCTGCCGCCCCTCGAAAGCGCTCGGCTCGGCCGACCCCGGGGGCGGCTGCTCATGGCGGAACCGGGCCAGGGCCAGGATGGTCTCCAGGGTCAGGTTCGGGGCCAGGGCCCAGTCGACGCGAAGCTGACCGCTGTCGCTGCGCTGGCGGCTCTCCCGCGCCGGGTTGTAGATCCGGGATGCGTCCGTCACCTCCTCATAGGGCTGGGGCACGCCGAAGGCGGTCCCCCGCCAGCCCAGGCTCCACACCGTGGCCCCCCACTGCTGGCCCAGATTCAGGAAGTTGGTGACCTGCCGGTACGGGCGGTCGGTAGGCGTGGCCTGCTGTTCCCGGGCGCTGAGGTTGCCCCCGCGGAGGTAGCCGCCCTCCCAGGCGAACCCGGGGGTCGCCGTGCTCTGGCCCTGGCCCTGGTTGCCGCCGAGGCCGCTCAGGTCACCCGAGACGCCGGGCTTGAGGGGGCGGCCCGTGTAGAGGGCGATGGTGCCGCCCGAGCCGCCCGCGCCAGCTCCCGGGGCACCGGTGAGCACCTCGACCCGGGCAATGCCGAGCAGGGGGATCTCGTTCAGGTCCTGGCCCAGGCGCCCCGGGTCCATGAGCGGCACGCCATCCACCAGGACGACGGTGTCCTGGGGGCGGCTGCCCCCCAGGTAGACGCGGGAGGGCAGGCCTGGCCCGCCCTCGTTCTGCACCTGGGAGGGCAGCTCGCGCACCAGGAAGGCGCCGAGGGTCCGGGCGCCGGAGCGCTGGAGGTCCTCCTCGGTGAAGACCACCACCTGGCCGGGCGTGCGCGCCAGGGCCACGGGCTGAGCCTCGGCGGCCCAGGATTCCGGGGGCCTGTCCCCGGCTGGTTCAGGGGTGGCTTCCTGGGCGGCCAGGCTCAGGCACAGGGCGGAGAGCAGCAGCGCCCGACACGCGGCGGCAGGGGACTTGGGGGTCATGGGTGCTCCAGGGGTCGAGGGCTTCAGCCATTGAAGCAGCGATGGAGACGGTTGGCACTAGGCCTGGCTAGGCCCGGCTCAGCAGGCCCGCCTTCAGCTGATCCGCCGTGTAGACACCGCGGTCCAGGACGAGGCTGGTGACGAGGTCCACCGGGGTGACATCGAAACTCGGATTCCAGGCGGGCATGGCCTCCGGGGCCCAGCGCCAGGCGCCGAAGCCGCGCACCTCGGCGGGCTCACGCAGCTCGATGGGGATGGCTGCGCCATCGGGGCAGGCCAGGTCCACGGTGGAGAAGGGGGCCACGGGATGGAAGGGAACGTCGTGGTGGCGGGCCTGCACGGCCAGTCCATAGGTGCCCACCTTGTTGGCGAAGTCGCCGTTGGCGGCCACCCGGTCCGAGCCCACCAGCACCCGCTGCACCTTGCCGTCACGCAGCAGCAGCGCCGCCATGCTGTCGGTGATGAGGGTCGAGGGGATGCCGAGGCGGCGCAGCTCCCAGGTGGTGAGCCGGCCGCCCTGAAGCAGGGGCCGGGTCTCGTCGGCGTAGACGTGGAGGCGCTTGCCCTGCTCGTGGGCCCGGCGGATGACGCCCAGGGCCGTGCCGATGCCGGCCGTGGCCAGGCCGCCGGTGTTGCAGTGGGTGAGGAGGCCCTCGCCGTCCTGGATGAGGGCCGCGCCGTGGGTGGCCATGCCCTCGCAGAGCCGCACATCCTCTTCGAAGATGGCCCGGGCCTCGGCCACGGGATCGGTGGCCGCCTTCATGCGGTCCATGGCCCACATGAGGTTCACGGCCGTGGGCCGAGCCTCTCGGAGCGCCGCGCAGGCCAGGGCGTACTCGGCGGTGGACGCCCCCCGGTGGGCAAAGGTGGCGAGGCTGGCGGCGGCGGCCACGCCGATGAGGGGGGCGCCCCGCACGGCAAGGCGCCTGATGAGGGCAATCATGGCGACAGGGTCGCTGCCGTCGAGCCAGGCTTCCGTGTCGGGGAGCTGCGCCTGATCCAGCACCCAGAGGGTGCGGCCGTCGTGACGGAGTCCCAGGGATTCGAAGGGGTGCATCAGATGATCCTCGAGCCGAGCTGGGCCCGCAGCACCCGCAGGGCCGCCAGGATGTCATCGGGCAGGGCCTTGGCGCCACCCAGGGCCTCAGCCCTCCAGAGGATGGTGGCCACCTGTTCCAGGCGCTCGAGGCCCCCCACGGCTTCGTCCAGGTGCTCGCCCCAGCAGAGTCCGCCGTGGCGGGCCAGGATCAGGAGCCGATGGGCGGGGAGGAAGGGGAGGAGGCTCGCGCCCATGGCCTCGGTACCCGGCATGGCCATGGGCACGATGGGGATGCGGCCCGCGGCGAGGATCACTTCGGGGAGACCGTCGGAAGGCAGTTCCGCCAGTTCGGGTCGGGCCAGGGACCAGGCGATGGCGGTGGGTGGATGGGCGTGCACCACCGCCTTCGCCTCGGGCACGGCGCGGTAGATGGCCAGGTGCATGGCCCGTTCGCTGCTGGGGCGACCCGAGACGACGGTGCCATCCAGCTGTAGGTAGGCCAGGTCGGCCAGCTTCACCTTCGCCTTGGGCACGCCGCTGGGGGTCATGGCGATGAGGCCATTGGGCAGGCGCACGGAGAGGTTGCCGTCCGAGGCGGCCAGCAGGCCTGCGGCATGGAGGCGGCGGCAGCCGTCGAGGAGGTCCTGGAGGAGGGCGTCGGACATGGCACCAGTGTAGAGCAGCCTGCGGTCGCGCTAGGGTGGAGGCAGCTTTAGGAGCGCCAATGGGCCACCGTCTCCTCATCTTCCTCAGCCTGGCATGGAGCCTTGCCGTCACCGCGGGTGAGAACCCGAAGGTGGGGGCCCTGGCCAGGGAAGGTCACTGGCAGGCAAGCGGCTGGGCCGCTCATGGCCCGATGCTCGGTCAGGCCGCGCCCCGCCTGGAGCTATCCGGCTGGGCCGGGGGCGAGCTGTCCCTGGACTCCCGGACTGGGAAGATTCTGGTGGTGGATTTCTGGGCCACTTGGTGCGGCCCCTGCCTGATGGCCATTCCGCACAACAACCAGCTGGCCCGGAAGTACGCGGACCGGGGGGTCCTGCTCCTCGGCGCGTGCGGCAGCGGGCGGGGAGAAGAGAAGATGGCCTACTACGCAGAGCTCCTGCAACTCCAATACCCCACAGCCATCGCGAGCCCTGCCACCACTGCGGCCTGGAAGGTCCAGTGGTGGCCCACCTATGCCGTGGTGGACCGGAATGGCATCCTGCGCGCCCTCGGACTGCGGCCAGACGCTCTGGAAGGAGTGCTGGACGCGCTCCTGGAGGAGCAGCCCGGACGCTAGGGACGGCCTACCGGGTCTTCCTGGCCGGTCGTGCGGGCTTGGGGGCGGGCAGGGCCGCGTAGCGCTCGGCCTGCCGGAGGTTCTCGGTGAGCACGGGGTCGCCGGGGCGGAGGGCCAGGGCGGCACGGAAGTCATCCCGGCTGGCCTGGTAGTGCTTCAGCTCGAACTGGGCCCGGCCCCGGTTGTAGAGGGCCTCCAGCTGGTTCGGCTCCAGGGCCAAGGCTTTGTCAAAGGCCGCGCAGGCCTCCGCCCAGGCCTTGGTCTCGTTCAGGCAGCGGCCCAGGTTGTTCCAGGCGTAGGCAATGGTCGGGTCCTTCGCCAGGGCCGAGCGCAGGAGGGGTTCGGCCTCGGTGAACCGGTCCAGGCGCGCCAGCGCCTCCCCCTTCCAGGCCAGGCCCGCCGGGTGGTCGGGCGTGGCCTGGAGCAGCGCCTCCGAGTAGCCGAGCAGGGCCGTCCAGTCCTGCGCCAACCGGGCCTCCGCGCAGGCATTGGGCAGGCCATCGGAAAATCCCAGGCGGCCGTTCTCGGCATGCACCTGGGCCGCTTCGGCATGGCGGCCCAACTGGCCCAGGGCCTGGGCGCGGTAGAGGCGGTAGGTGCCCAGCTGCGGGCCGGATTTGACCTCCAACTGCGGCTGCAGGGCCTCGCACACCGTCAGCAGGCGGCTCCAGCGCTGGCTGCGGTTGAGGCTCTGGAGCCAGAACTCATAGAACCTTCCGCGCGTGGCAGGTGGCACGGTCTCGAACCAGTCCGCCAGCCCCGCCCAGTCCTTGGCCTTGAGCAGGGCTTCGCCAGCGGGGGGCAGCCTAGGTGTGAGGCCCTGGGACTGGACTTGCGGCACAGGCGGGGGCACCTGGAAGGGCAGAAAGACGAGCATGGCGGCATCCGAAGCAGGAGGGAACCGAAGCGGCGGTCCTCGCGGAACACGGAAGGACAGCCCATGGAGGGGAGAGCCGCAGGCTAGCACGCGTGCTGCACCCTGCGGGAGCCCCCCGAGGGGCGCCAGGCCTAACTGTCCAGCAGCAGTCGCACCCGCTTCGGCGCCACGGCGCGGAAGCGCTCGTCCATC
Organism: uncultured Acidobacteriota bacterium; assembly: GCA_963740385.1. Lineage (GTDB taxonomy): Bacteria > Acidobacteriota > Holophagae > Holophagales > Holophagaceae > Geothrix. Next base: position 38,106 of record CAVUDX010000002.1, on the reverse strand, counting down.
CAGTCGAGCAAAAGGGGCAGCTCCTTTGGTCCGAAGGTCGCCGTGATCCACCCACTCTTTCCGAGCCCGCAGCCGGTGGGCTGGGTGAAGGGGAGGAGCAGGGCGAACGCTCAGGCGTCGGGCAGCTTCATGGAGAGGCGGAGGCAGCCTTCGGCCTCCGACATGAACAGGAAGACCTTCACCCGCACCTTGAAGGCGCTCTGGGCCAGGGCGGCCTTGCGGAGCGCGGCCTTGGGCTTGCTGAAGGGGGAGGCCTTGGGCATGCGACCAGGACAGGCCCGCCCTCCCCGATGGCCCACCCCTCGGCGCCAGCGCCAGCCACGTACCCGTCCGGGGCGGCTCGCGCCGCCCCCGAACCCACGGGATCGTTTTTCCTATTTGGTGAGGTGCTGACGGAGGGCCGTCTTGAGGGCCTCGGCTTCGGGGTTCGCCCCCGTGGGCACCACGCCCGCCAGCTGGCCGGCCTTCTCGCTCAGCAGCAGGCCCAGCAGGCTCTCGATGAGGCTGCCGCCGCCCTTGTCGCCGCCGCCCATGTGGATCTTGGGCACCACATCCACCTGGGACTTCTCGATGGCCTCGGCAAAGCGGTTCATCACCTGCTGCACCAGCTGGAACTGGGGCCCGCCATACGCACGCACCTGCTCCTCGATGGCCATGGCCTGGGCGATGCCCACCCGGGCCGCCTGTTCGGCCTGGGCCTCGGCCATGACCTTGATGCGCTTGGCCTCGCCTTCGCCCATCAGGCGCACCTTCTCGGCCTCGGCCCCGGCGAGGGTCTGGATCTGGGCCGCCTGCTGCTGGGCCTTGGCGTAGTCGGCCTTGCCCTGGTTGCTCTGCACCTCGATGCTGATGGCCGATTCCGTCAGCGCGGTCTGCTGCTTGGCCTTGGCCTCGGCTTCCCGCAGCTCCCGCTCCTTGGCAGCGGCATTCTGCTGGCGGCCGTAGGTCTCCACCTGCTCGTCGGCGATCTGGCGGCTGCGCAGCTGGATGAGAATCTGCTCGATCTGCCCGCCCTGGGCCCCGCTGCTGGGCGTGCCGATGAGGACCTCCTGCAGCTCCAGGTTGTACTGCGCGAACTTCTCCTTCATCTGGACGCCGCTCTGTTCCTGGATGGCGCTGCGGTCCTGGATGAGCTGGATGAGGGTGCGCGTCTGGCCGATGTTCTTGAAGTAGGCGCTGACCATGGGATCGAGGGTCTGCTCCACCAGCTTCTTGATGTCGCCGAAGCGCTGGATGACCAGCGGCGCCTTGCGGTAGTCGATGTGCACGACGACGGAGAGCGGCAGGCTGGGCTCGAAGGCGTCCTTGGTGATGAGGCTCACTTCCGTGAGGTTCTCGTCGAACTTGTGGCTGCCCACCTCGGCCTTGTTCCACTTCAGGATGAAGTTGGTGGTGGGTACCATGAGCACCTTGCCCGCGTAGGTGTTGAAGGCGTACTTGCCCGGCAGCAGCGGCTCGCTCCAGACACCCCGGGTGCCCTTGGCCACCAGCTCGCCATGGCGGTACTCCTGGCCGCTGATGTCGGTGCCCACGGCGCCGGTGTAGCTCACCACCACGCCCACGGTGCCCACTTCCACCACGGTCTTGGGAATCAGCTCCACCGTGGCGAAGAGGCGGTTGATGTAGTAGGTGCCTTCCACGAGCACCTGGTACTGGCGCCCGCGTTGGCCGCCGGCCACCAGGAACTTGTCGGCGTCCTGGAAGTTGTTGTGGTACCCGGAGGCCTGGTGCGGATCCTCGCCCACGGCGGGGGCGATGATCTCGCCGCTACCCAGGCTGGGGCCATCATGCACGGTGACGATGCCCACCGCGTCGTCGGTGCCGCGGATGATCACCGGGCGCCAGCCTGCGCGCTCGGCGATGATGGCGCTCATCTTCTGGAAGGTCTCCAGCTCGCTCTTGTCCAGGGGCAGGTAGTACAGCTGGTCCTCGGTGAGCACCACGAACTGGGCCAGGTTGATGGCGTAGATGCCCTCGCGGAGGATCTGCCGCTGGGGGCCCTTCTGGCCGCCGTTCTGGAGGAAGGCGACCACATCCTGGAAGTCGGCGCCCCGGCCGTTGCTGGCCAGGGTCTGGGTGGGCGGCAGGTCCTTGCCGTCACGGGCGAAGATGTAGCCGATCTTGCCCTGGGGGATCGTCACCAGGGGCATCTTGTGAATGCGGTACTGGAAGGGCGTGAGGAAGTGCCAGCCGCCGCGCAGCAGCTGGGGCTGAAAGCCCGCCTCGCCGTTCATGGCGATGAGGCCGGACTTGACCGAGCCCTTGCCGCTGATGAGCTTCTCCACGATGCCCACGCGGTTGTTGGGGATGTAGCGGATCCACTTGCTGAGGAGGATCAGGGCGAACGTGGCGCCGAGCAGCAGCAGCAGCGTCAGGCCGGGGTTGGCGGAAAGCCAGGCGAGGTCCATGGGGACTCCGGGGAGCGGATTGGGGCCAGGATGCCGATCCGCGGCGCCGCTCCGCCAGGGGGTCGGGGTTCTTCCTCGCGGTCGCGCGCCCCGGCTTCAGGCGAAGCGGGCAGCGGGAAGGTGAGGGGGAAAGAACCATACGAAGGCTCGAAACATAGGCCCCGGAATGCCCCGCGCCGTGACGGGCATCACCATTTCGGGGGGCCGCTGGAGGCTTCGTTATGCTGGCCCCATGGACGAGTTCCTCGACTGGGTGCGCGAGCGCTGGGGCCTGCTGCTGCTGGGCCTCCTCGCTCTGCTGCTGGGCCTCCACTGGCTGCAGGGGCGGCCGGTGTCCCACCCTCCGGGCATCCTGGCGGCCTCCGACCCCGAGCAGGACCCGGCTGATGGTCAGACCGCATGGGACCACCGGGGCTACCGGCTGGTGCCGCTCGCGCGGTTCCACATCCGGGCCCGCATCCTCCACACCGAGCGGTACCGCTTCGACCGGCCGGCGGACCTGTCCCCAGTGGATTTCGCCCTGGGCTGGGGCCCCATGTCCGACAGCCGCGTCCTGGAGGCCATCACGATCCAGCAGCGGGACCGATGGTACTTCTGGAGTGCCTCGGCCCTGCCGCTGCCCATGGATGAGATCACCACCCACAGCGCGAACATGCACCTCATCCCGGCGAATGACGGCGTGGCGCGGCGCCTGCTCGCCGCCCGCACCGGCCAGCTGGCGGACCTCTCCGGCTTCCTGGTGCGGGCCGAGGGGAAGGATGGCTGGCGCTGGGTCAGCAGCCTCACCCGTGCGGATACCGGGGACGGCTCCTGCGAGGTGGTCTGGGTGGCGGCGGCGCGGATCACAGACCGGTGAGGCAGCATGTGACCAAGGGGTCGTGAAATCCCCCGTGGCCGCCTGGTACACTCGCTCAGCGAAGGCCCCGGGTGGCCTTGGAGCCCCATGTTTGACATCGAAGCTTCCCTCGACAGCCGCCTGCTGGCCGTGCCCAGGATCCGCCCCACCGTGGTGTTCGCGGAGGCGCTGGATGTGCGCACCCTAGAAGCGGCCTGCTTCCTGGCCCGGTTCATCCGCCCCGTGTTCCTGGCCTCAGAGGCCGCCGTGCGGGCCCTGGCCGCCGAGCACCTGGCCCACCTGGGCGCGGACCGGGTGGCCTACACCTTCTCGGAGAGCGCCTTCGTGGACCCCGCCTCCCGGCCCGACCTGGTGGCGTCCTTCGCCGCGGCCTGCGTGGAGTGGGGCCACAGCCACGGCCGCTACCTGAGCCTGGAGGAGGCCCAGTGCAGCGTGGCCGAGCCCGGGAAGTTCGGCATCTGGGCCGTCAAGCAGGGCCACGCCGACATGGTGGTGGGGGGCGCCATCCATGGTCCCAAGGACTTCTTCCGGCCCATGGTGGACCTGCTGGCCCGGCGCGACGTCACCTGCGAAACCGGCGTCTTTGTGCTGCCGGACAGCCATCCCGATGACGTCTATCCCCACAACATCGTGGTGTTCGGTGACGTGGGGGTGAACGCCACCATGACGCCGAAGACCCTGGCGGAGGTGGCGGTGGGCACCTGCGCCGTGGCCCGGGACCTCATCCCCGAGGAGGTGCTGCCGGAGATTCGCTGCGCCATGGTGTCCTACTCCAACCGCGGCAGCGACGAAGGCCCTTCCCCCGAGCTGGTGCGGCAGGCGGCAGACCTGGTGCCGGGCATCCTCGAACAGCGCATCGCGCAGGGCGAGCGCTATCGCAGCATCCGCATCCGGGGCGAAGTGAAGGTGAGCGTGGCGCTGTCGCGGCGCTCCGCTGGCCTCTACCAGGCGGACAGCCTGCCCTGGGAGGGCGGCCCCAACGTCATCGTCTGCCCCAACCTGGACATGGGCAACCTGCTCTACCACCTCTATGCCACGCGCTTCCCCGAGGCCAAGAAGTTCCCGGTGCTGTTCGGCCTGCGGTTCCAGGGCGTGGACCTGCCCATGGACTGCACCCCCGAGGACATCCGCCTGGCGGTGAAGGCGTCGGTGATGCGGCTCCACGCCTTCGGGGAGTGGCGGCGCACCCCCAAGGACACCTTCTTCCGGCGCCACCGGGTGCTGGTGCTGAACCCCGGCTCCACCTCGACCAAGACCTCCGTCTTCGAAGGCGACGAGGAGCGCTTCACTGAGGAGATCCAGCACTCTGCTGATGAGCTGGAGCCCTTCGAGGGGCACCCCATCACCGAGCAGTTCGCCTTCCGCAAGGAGGCCGTGCTGCGGTTCCTGGGCGACCACGGGCTGACCCTGGCGGACCTGGACGCGGTGGCCGGCCGCGGCGGGCTGCTGCGCCCCATCCCCCATGGAACCTGGAAGGTGGACCAGGGCATGCTGGCGGACCTCAAGGCGGGCACCCGGGGGGAGCACGCGTCCAACCTCGGCGCCCTCATCGCGGCGGAGCTCGTGGCGGGCACCGACAAGCCCGCCTTCATCGTGGATCCCGTGGTGGTGGACGAGGCGGATCCCAAGGTGAAGGTCTCGGGCGTGAAGGAGCTGCCCCGGCGGGTCATCAGCCACGCCCTGAACCAGATCGCCACCGCCCGCCGCTACGCCGAGGAGCACGAGACGTTCTACGAGCGGGTGAACGTCATCGTGGCCCACATGGGGGGCGGCATCACCGTGGGCGCCCACTGCAAGGGCCGGTACATCGACGTGAACAACGGCCTGGACGGGGAAGGCCCCTTCTCCCCCCAGCGTTCCGGCACCTTGCCCGCAGGTCAGCTCATCGACCTCTGCTTCTCGGGCAAGTACACCAAGGCGGAGCTGAAGGGCCTCAACAAGGGCCGGGGCGGGCTCATCGACCTCCTGGGAACCTCGGACGTACGGGAGGTGGAGCGGCGGGTCGCGGCGGGGGACGCCGAGGCCAAGCTCGTCTTCGACGCCATGGTCTACCAGATCGCCAAGGGCATCACCGCCCTCCTGCCGGCCTTCGGGGGCGAACCCGTGGAGGCCATCCTGCTGACCGGCGGCATGGCCCGCTCCCAGACCCTCGTCGAGGCCTTGCGGCAGCTCACGGCGGCCCTGGGCTGCCCCATCCAGGTCTACCCCGGCGAGAACGAGATGGCCGCCCTCGCCAAGGGCGCCCTGCGGGTGCTGTCGGGCCGGGAGATCGCCAAGGACTACCCGTCCCAGTAGGCGGGCCGCAGGCTTAGGCTTCGATGAACCGGGCGAACTCCGAGACCGGGGCCCGCTCGGTGACCAGCGTGTTCTCCACTGCCGCCGGGTCGGCATGGCCGAGCGCCATGCCGCACACCAGCATCTGCTCGGGCCGGAAGGCCAGCGCCTCTGCGATGACCCGGTGGAATTGGGTGAAGGCCGCCTGGGGGCAGGTGTGCAGGCCCCGGGCCCGGGCGGCGATCATGACGCTCTGCAGGAACATGCCGTAGTCCAGCCAGCTGCCCTGCTGCATCACGCGGTCGATGCTGAAGATCAGGCCCACCGGGGCGTCGAAGAAGCGGTAGTTGCGGCCATGCTGCTGATGCATGCGGGCCTTGTCGGCCTTGTCGATGCCCAGCAGCCCGTAGAGGTCCCAGCCGACCTTGCGCCGCCGCTCGAGGTAGGGCGAGGCCCAGGCCTTGGGGTAGTAGGCGTACTCCTCCGTGTGCTGGGCCAGCTCCTCGGGCCGCTCGTAGATCGCGGTGAGGCGGTCCGAGAGCCGCTGCTTGGCGGCGCCCATGAGCACGTGCACCTGCCAGGGCTGGGTGTTGGTGCCCGAGGGCGCCTGGGAGGCCACCCGCAGGATCTCCGCGACCACCTCACGCGGCACGGGGGTGGGGAGATAGGCCCGCATGGAATGGCGGGTGGTGAGGGCAGCATCCACGGCGGCGGTCTCCGCCGGGCTGGGCAGGTCGAACAGGCTCATGGGGCGCTCCCGGGTGGCGTGGTGGCTCAGGCCAGCAGGGCCGCCAGGGCAATGGAGCTGAGCTTGGTCTTGGCGGTGTCCCCGCGGCTGCTGAGCACACAGGGTACCCGAGCCCCGGCCACCAGGGCCGCGATCTCCGCGCCGCCCAGCTTGGTGCCGGCCTTGTAGAAGGTGTTGCCGGCCTCGAGGTTGGGGAAGAGCAGGCAGTCGGCGTCGCCGGCCACCGGGCCGGTCATGCCCTTGATGCGGGCCGATTCGGGATCGATGGCGCCATCCAGGGCCATGGGCCCGTCCACCAGCGCCCCCTTGATCTGCCCGCGGTCGGCCATCTTGGAGAGCATGGCGGCCTCGGCGCTGGCCCGCAATTTCGGCTGCACCTGCTCGCTGGCGGCCAGCACCGCCACCTTGGGGGTCTCCACCCCCAGGGCCCGGGCGGTCTTCACCAGGTACCCGAGGATGGCCACCTTCTCCTTGAACTCCGGCTCGGGAATGACCGCGACGTCGCCGGCGATGAGGAGCTTGGGATGGCCGGGATGCTCCATGACCGTGACATGGCTCAGGATGGCGCCCGGGTCGAGCAGGCCGTTTTCCTTGTTCAGGATGGCCTTCATGTAGAGCTCGGTGCTGAGCAGGCCCTTCATGAGCAGGTCCGCCTCGCCCGAACGCACCATGGCCACCGCCTTGGTGGCGGCCTCGCGATCCGTGGCCGCGTGCACCAGCCGGAACCGCGCCGTCGCCAGGCCCAACTCCTGGCACACCCGGGCCATCACCGGCTCGTCGCCCACCAGGATGGCCTCCACCAGCCCGGCCTCCACCGCGGCGTTCACCGCCTCGAGGGTGTGGGCATCGTTGGCCCAGGCCACCACCAGACGCTTGCGGGGCCGGTCCTGCACGGACCGGAGGAGTTCGTCGAGGGTGTTGATCCGCATGGCAAGGCCTGTAGAAAGCTGCCGGAGCACCGGCGGGTCCGGATGGAGGGTAGCATTGACCCCATGGCCGTCTCAGTGAGCTTCCGCACATACCTCCTGGAGCAGTTGGGCCAGGTGCGCCCCATCACCACGCGACCCATGTTCGGGGGGCTCACCTTCTTCGCCGATGGCCGCGCCTTCGCGCTGGCGGACGACGGGGTGATCTACTTCAAGGTCGACGACACCAACCGCCCGGATTTCGAGGCCGCTGGCATGGGACCCTTCCTGCCCTTCGGGGATCCTGCCAAGCCCATGCAGGACCACGAGCTGCCTCCGGAAATCCTTGAAGATCCAGAGGAGTTGAAGGTCTGGATGACCCTGGCCATCGCCGTGGCGCATCGGGCCAAGGCCAAGGCGAAGCCGAAACCCAAGCCCGCCCCCCGGCGGAAGTAGGCCCCATGCCCACCGCCACCATCCGACCCGCCCTTGTGGACGATGCCGCCCTCCTGGCGGACCTGGGCGTCCGCACCTTCCAGGAGACCTTTGCCGCCATCTGCTCCTCCGAGGACCTGGGTGCGTTCCTTGCGGAGGCCTATGGCGATGCCATCCAGCGCACGGAACTGGCGGACCCCTACCGGCCCGCCCTGATCCTGGAGCTCGATGGGCAGGCCGTGGGCTTCGTCCAGCTGCGGCTGGGGCACCGGGAGCCCTGCGTCGAGGGGCTCCGGCCCGCCGAGCTGCAGCGCATCTACGTGCTGCGCGAGGCCCAGGGCGCCGGACATGGGGCGGCGCTGATGGCCGCGGCCCTGGATATGGCCCGGCTGTGGCACGTGGATGCCCTCTGGCTGGGTGTCTGGGAACACAACGACCGGGCCCTGGCCTTCTACGCGCGGCATGGCTTCCGGGTGGCGGGCGACCATGTGTTCATGATCGGCCAGCAGGCGGACCGCGACCTGATCCTGGTGAAGGACCTCGGGTGAACCTGGTCCTGCTGCTGCCGGAGGATCGGGTGGCGCCCGACCTCGCCCGGCTGGCGGGGCGCCGCCTGACCCACGTGCGCGAGGTGCACCGGGCCCAGGTGGGCGAGGACCTGGCGGTGGGCCTCCTGAACGGACCCATGGGCACCGGGCGGGTGGTGGCCGTGACGGATGAGGTTTTGGAGCTGGCCCTGACGCTGACACAGGCACCGCCGCCCAAGCTGCCCCTCACGCTCATCCTGGCGCTGCCCCGGCCGAAGGTGCTCAACCGCGTGGTGGCCGCCGCCACCAGCCTGGGCGTCGCCCGCCTCGTGCTGCTCAACGCCTGGAAGGTGGAGAAGGCCTACTGGGCCAGCCCGAAGCTGCAGGCCGACAACCTGCACCGTCAGATGATCCTGGGCCTGGAGCAGGCCAAGGACACCGTACTGCCCGAGCTGCGGCTGGCACGCCTGTTCCGCCCCTTCGTCGAGGACGAGCTGCCCGGCCTGGTGGGGCAGGGGACAGGCCTCGTGGCCCACCCGGGTGCGGGCACAGCCGCCCCGGAGGTACGCACGTCGCCCCTCACGCTGGCCATCGGCCCTGAAGGCGGCTGGATCGAGGCCGAGCTGCAGAGCCTGCTGTCTGCGGGGTTGCAGCCACTGGACCTGGGCCCCCGCATCCTGCGCACCGAGACGGCGCTGGCCGCGCTGGTGGGCAGGCTCTTCTAGCGGTGCCCGCGCGAAATGCCTGGATCATCCCCTGCGCCCGTGGGCGCCACGTGGCAGGGGGCTGGGGCAACCCAGTGCCCCCAGGAGGGTGACAGCCCTGGCACGCCTGCGCGTCAGGGCGCCTGAGGGGCCATGCCCCGATGGAGGTGCCCTAGCTGAGGAACAGCCGCACGGCCGGGTTGTCTCCCTCGGCCACGAAGGGATAGCCCAGGCCCTCGAGGAAGGCCTGGAAGGCCGCCTGATCCTCCGGCGGCACCTGGATGCCCGCGAGCACCCGGCCGTAGTCGGCCCCGTGGTTGCGGTAATGGAAGAGCGAGATGTTCCAGCCCTGGTTCATGTGCTCCAGGAACCGCAACAGGGCGCCGGGGCGCTCCGGGAACTCGAACCGGTAGATGCGCTCGTGGGTAGCGGCGGGCGCCCGGCCGCCCACCAGGTGGCGCACGTGGAGCTTGGCCATCTCGTTGTCGCTGAGGTCCTGGGCTGCCAGGCCTTCGGCCCGCAGCCGGGCCAGGAGGGGCGCCAGCTCCGCATGGTCGGCGACCTGGAGGCCCACGAAGATGTGGGCCCGATCCGGGTCCGCCAAGCGGTAGTTGAACTCGGTGATGGCCCGGTGGCCGATGAGCTCGCAGAAGGCCTTGAAGCTGCCGGGCCGCTCCGGGATGGTCACGGCGAAGATCGCCTCCCGCCGCTCCCCCAGCTCGGCGCGCTCCGCCACGAAGCGCAGGCGGTCGAAGTTGGCGTTGGCGCCGGAGAGGATGGCCACGAGGTGGCCGGAGGCCTCCGGCGCCCCCTGCTGGAGGCACCAGGCCTTGAGGCCCGCCACGGCGAGGGCCCCGGCGGGTTCCATCACCGACCGGGTCTCCTCGAACACATCCTTGATGGCGGCGCACATCTCGTCTGTGCTCACCCGCACCACCTCATCCACGGTGCGCCGACAGAGGTCGAAGGGCAGCGCGCCGACCTGGCTGACGGCCACGCCATCGGCGAACAGCCCCACCCGCTCCAGGCGCACCCGCTGCCCCGCCGCCAGGGACTGGTACAGGGCGTCGGCGTCCACCGGCTCCACCCCGATGATGCGGATCCCCGGCTGCAGCCGCTTGAGGTAGCTGGCGATGCCCGCGATGAGGCCGCCCCCGCCCACGGGGACGAACACCGCCGAGATGCCCCGGGGTTTCTGGCGCAGCAGCTCCATGCCGATGGTGCCCTGGCCCGCGATCACGTCGAGGTCGTCGTAGGGATGGATGTACACGTGGCCTTCGCGGTCGGCCAGGGCCTGGGAGTGGGCGTAGGCCTCGTCGAAGGAGTCGCCGTGGAGGACCACCTGGGCCCCCAGGGTGCGCACGGCCTCCACCTTGATGCGGGGGGTGGTGACCGGCATGACGATCACCGCCTCGCAGCCCAGCTTGCGGGCCGCCAGGGCCACGCCCTGGGCGTGGTTGCCCGCCGAGGCGGCGATCACGCCCCGGGCCCGCTCGGCGGCCGTGAGGTGGGCCAGCTTGTTGTAGGCGCCGCGGAGCTTGAAGGAGAACACGGGCTGGAGGTCCTCCCGCTTGAGCCACACCTGGGTGCCCAGCCGGGCCGAGAGCCGGGGAGCCGCCTCCAGGGGCGACTCGATGGCCACGTCATAGACCAGGGCCGTCAGGATGCGTTCGAGGAGATCCGGGGCGGGGTCCATGGTGGGCTCCAGGGGAAATGCAGCACCCCCCGACCTTGCGGTGCGGGGGGTGGCTTGGAATCAAGTGGAAACTCCGGCCTAGGCCCCCTGGCGCGAGGGAATCATCGCGAGGCAGGCGGGGTGGCTGGGGGGGAGGGTCGGTGTCATGGCAGGAAGCCGCCAAGGTACCACCCGGGGCGGGTGCGGCACAAGCAGGGGGGCACAGCCTTCGGGTTGACTCCTCGTGAAACGAGGTATACTCATTGAACCCGTTCCCGGAGTCTTTGATGCCGAGCTTCCGCACCGCCGCCCTCCTGCTCGTGGCCTGCGCCCTGATGGGGCAGGCGCGCCCCCCCCGCTTCGTCAGCGCCCCGGATGTGCACGGGGACCAGGTGGTGTTCACCTGGGAGGATGACCTCTGGCTGGGGTCCCTGAATGGCGGCCCGGCCCGGCGGCTCACGACCCATCCCGGCCTTGAGACCAGCGCGCGGTTCAGCCCCGACGGGAAGTGGATCGCCTTCAGCGCCCAGTACGACGGCGCAACCCAGGTCTATGTCATGCCCGCCGAGGGCGGCGCCCCCCGGCGCCTGACCTGGTCGGGCTTCGCGTCCGTCCAGGGCTGGCTGCCCGACAGCCAGCACGTCCTCTACAAGACCTTCTCGGATTACGAGTACCGCCCCGTGGAACGGCTCTTCACGGTGGACCTCGAAGGCCACGAGCCCCAGGCCCTGCCCGTGCCGCGGGCCGTGCAGGGCACGGTGGCGCCCGATGGCCGGCACCTCGCCTACAGCACCAAGGGCGTGGTGGAGTACTACTGGAAGCGCTACAAGGGCGGCCGGCACCAGGACCTCTGGCTGGCAGACCTGAAAGCGGGGACCTTCAGCCCGCTCACGGACTACGTGGGCCGGAACGGCGCCCCCATCTGGGCGGGCGGCAGGGTGATCTTCGAATCGGACCGAGGCGCCAACGGCATCACGAACCTCTATGCCGTTGATCCCACCACCAAGGCGGTGGAGCCGCTGACCGACCTTAAGGACTTCGACGTTCAGCAGCCCAGCACCGACGGCCGCACGGTCGTCTTCGTGCAGGGGGGCCACCTGCAGGCCCTGGACCTCGCCACCAAGGCCGTGCGCCTGGTGCCCATCACCACCAGCAGCGATGGCTGGAAGGCCGCGCCGCGCACCCTGAACCCCAAGGACTGGATCCAGTCCATGAGCCTGGTGGGGGGCACCGCCGTGTTCGAAGCCCGGGGCGAGGTGTTCCTGGTCCCCACGGACGCCACCAAACCTGCGGTGAACGTGACCAAGACTCCCGGCACCCGCGAGCGCTTCCCCCGCCTGTCCCCCGATGGCAAGCGGGTGGCCTACTTCAGCGATGCCAGCGGCGACTACGACCTCTATGTACAGCCCGTGGATGGCGCGCCTGAGCGCATCCCCACCGGCCTGAAGACCGCCCTCTACCACCTGGAATGGAGCCCGGATGGCACCAAGCTCCTCTTCGGCGACAAGAGCTTCGCGCTCTATGTGATGGACGTGGCCACCCGGCAGCTCACGAAGATCGATGAGTCCCACGAGCTGAAGAACGACCAGTTCACCTGGGAGGTGAGCGACTACACCTGGGCGCCGGACTCGCAGTGGCTGGCCTATGCCCTGGTGGAGCCCACCCGCAACAGCCGCATCTTCCTCTACCACCTGCCCACCAGGCAGAAGGTGGCGCTGACCGACGGCTTCTTCGACTGCCTGAACCCCACCTTCGACAAGCAGGGCGACAAGCTGTATTTCCTCAGCTACAGCAACTTCCACACGCGCCTGGATCCCAGCCAGGACAACCACATCCAGGCCGCGCCTGTGCAGGTGATGGCCGTGTCCCTGCAGGCGGAGGAGGCGAAGCCCACCGGCTCCAGCTCGGGCAAGGCCGCCTTCCGCATTGACGTGGCGGGACTGGCCAACCGCATCGCCCCCCTGCCCGTGAAGCCCGGCAACCTGTTCCACCTCAAGGCGGGCAGGGGCCTCGTGGGCTGGGACGAGGTCGAGGGCTGGGACGACAGCGTGGTGGAGGAACTCTACGCCCCCCGCGGCGAAGACAAGTGGAAGGTGCACGTCTACGACGCGGCGGCGAAGAAGGACAAGGAGATCGTCCTGGCCACCACGGTGAGCGACTGGACCTTCGACACCGAGGGCAAGCAGGTGCTCATCCACAAGGGCGCCGCCTACCACGTCGGGGAGGTCGCGGCCCTCCTGGCCACCAAGGCCCTGCCGGAGAAGCTGGACCTGGAGCGCATGACCATGACGGCCGAACCCCGGGCGGAGTGGAAGCAGATCTTCGAGGACACCTGGCGCTGGTACCGGGACTTCTTCTATGACGTGAACATGAATGGCAACGACTGGAACGCCATCGGCGCCAAGTACCGGGCCTGGCTGCCGGAGCTCACCTCCCGGCAGGAGCTGAACTGGCTGCTGAGCCAGATGGTGGGCGAGCTGAACGTCAGCCACACCTATGTGAGCGGAGGGGACTACGGCCCCGCCCGGCCCCTGCCAAGCCCGGTCCACACGGGCCTGCTCGGCGCGGACCTCACGGCCGACCACGGCGTCTACCGGTTCACAGAAGTGTTCGGCCCCACCCCCTACAACCACGACCTCAAGGCGCCCCTGGCCGACCCCGCACCCAAGGTGAAGGCGGGCGAGTACCTCCTTGCCATCGACGGGAAGGCGTTGAAGGCCCCGGAGGCCATCGCCGCCCGCCTGCAGGTCACCAAGGGCCAGAAGGTGCAGCTCACCGTGAACGGCAAGCCCACCCTGGAGGGTGCCCGCACCATCGAGGTGGAGCCCATCGCGAACGACTGGTCCCTGCGCTACGAAGCCTGGGTCGCCCGCAACATCGAGGCGGTGGACAAGGCCTCCCACGGGCAGCTGGGCTACATGCACCTGACGGCCATGGGCGACCAGAACATCGGCCAGTTTGACAAGTACTGGCGCGCCTTCCGCTACAAGAAGGGGCTCGTCATCGACGTGCGCGGCAACGGTGGCGGCTGGACCGAGTACTTCATGATCGACAAGCTGGAACGGAAGCAGGTGGGCTTCAACAACATGCGGGGGATGGGGCAGTTCCGGTATCCCAACACCGCCTCCGATGGCCGCTACCTCTTCCTCAGCAACGAACAGAACGGCAGCGACGGCGAGGCCTTCCTGATGCACGTGAAGGCCCGCAACCTGGGCACCATCGTGGGCGTCCCCAGCTGGGGCGGCCTGGTGGGCATCATCAACACCCAGTTCACCCTGGACGGCGGCCGGGTCGAGCAGAGCAACAACGGCTTCTACGGCAAGGAAGGAACCTGGTGGGTGGAGAACCACGGGGCCGACCCCGACCTCACCGTCGAGAACGACCCCGCCAGCCTGCTCCAGGGCCGCGACCGCCAGCTCGAAGTGGGCATCGCCACCCTGCTGCAGCAGCTCAAGCAGAACCCCACCCCCACCTTCCCGCCGGTGCCGGCCTATCCCAAGCGGTAGGCCCCGACCGGCGTCCTGGGCTGGCGCATTGATTTCAGCATTAGCTAATAGATCGATAAAATACAAAACCTATTCCAAAAAATTAATGGAACTGTGGTGCCTCACCGGAAAGACTTAGGGCGTTTTGCGGCCCCGACCTTTCCGGCGAGGTGAACCATGCGCCTGTTTCCATCCCTGTTCCTCACCGTCGCCCTTGGCCTCTCGGGCGAGACGCCCGGGCCCGCCCCGGCCCCCCGCCCCTGGCAGCCCTTCAACCTCGGGACTTACCACCGCAAGGTCTCCACCCGCATCCCCGGGGCCCAGAAAGCCTTCGACCAGGGACTCGTGTGGGCCTACGCCTTCAACCACGATGAGGCCGTGCGCGCCTTCCAGGAAGCCGCGCGACTGGATGCTGACCTCGCCATGGCCTGGTGGGGCATCGCCCTGGTGAACGGCCCGCACATCAACAACCCCGAACTGGATGATGGTCACGCCAAGGCGGCCTGGGAGGCCCTGGCCGAGGCGAAGCGCCGAGCGGCCAAGGCCGCGCCCGTGGAGCAGGGCCTCATTGCGGCCCTGGAGCATCGCTATGCCATGCCCAATCCCAAGGACCGCAAGGCGCTGGATGAGGGTTACGCCAAAGCGATGGGGGCGCTGGCCGCCAGGCATCCCAAGGATGCCGATGTCGCCGCGCTGTATGCCGAGGCCCTCATGGACGTGCGCCCATGGGACCAGTGGACCCGGGGGGGCGCAGCGCAGCCCGGCACCCGGGAGACCCTTACGGCGCTGGCGCGCAGCCTGCGGCTGGACCCGAACCACCCCCTGGCCCTGCACCTGACGATTCATGCCACCGAGGCCTCGCCCCACCCCGAGCGGGGCCGGGCCGCTGCCGATCGGCTGCGGCAACTGGTGCCCGACGCGGGCCACCTGGTGCACATGCCCGGCCATGCGTATGCCCGGCTGGGCGACTGGCAGGGCGCCGCCCTCGCCAACGAGCGGGCCTTGGCGGCGGATGCCCGCTACCGCGTGCGGCAGCCGGAGATCGGCTTCTATGGCCTCTACATGGTGCACAACGCCGACTTCCTCGCCTACACCGCCTTCATGGAGGGGCGGAAGGAGGTGGCCCTGGCGCAGGCGAAGGCCGTGGTGACCTCCTTCCCCCTGGACTGGGTGGTACAGAACGCCTTCTTCGCCGATGCCTTCCAGAGCCGCCACTGGGAGGCGCTGAAGCGCTTCGGGCTGTGGGAAGACCTGCTCGCGGAGCCTGCGCCCGATGCCCGGCTGCCCCTGTCCACGGCCTACTGGCATGCGCTGAGGGGGACCGCCTGCGCGGCGCTGGGCCGCGTGGAGGAGGCCCTGAAGGAACAGGCCGCCTTCGAGGCGGCGCGGGTGAAGGTGCCCGAGAGCTACGTCTGGGGCTCCAATCCCTCGGGCCCCGTGCTGAAGGTGGCCCAGGCCTACCTGGCCGGGGAGATCGCCTTTCGGCAGGGGAAGGTGGACGACGCCGTGACAGCGCTTGAGGCGGCGGTGCGCCTGGAGGATGCCCTGAAGTATGACGAACCCCCCGCCTGCATCATCCCCGCCCGGCATGCCCTCGGGGCGGTGCTCCTCTCGGCGGGGCGGGCCCAGGCGGCGGAAGCCGTCTACCGGGCCGACCTCCAAGCCTACCCAGCCAACTACTGGTCGCTGCTCGGCCTGGCCCGGGCCCTGGATGCCCAGGGACGGAAGGCCGAGGCGGCGAAGGCCGCGTCCCGGCTGGCGCGGGCCCAGCGGCGTGCGGATGTGAAGGCGGAGACATCCTGCGCCTGCGTCAGGCCAGGGGGCTGATCCGGATGGCGGATTCCAGATCGAGCCAAGCCTCAGAACCCCACTGCGTATTCGCCATCCCGCATGAGGGCCACGGTGGTGCCGTCAGCCATTCTTAGATCCACCCTCACGACCTTCACGTCGGGCTGGGTTTCGGGGACGTAGACCCGGTCGATGTGGATGACGGCGTCGGGGCTGGAGAACTGGGCGGGGCCCACCTGGCCGCCGAAGTGGTCGCTGCGGCCAAAAGCGAGGTGCAGGCCCAGCTTCTCGTCCAGGAGGATCTCGCCGATGGGTTTCACCCCGAAGGCTGCCAGCACCCCCAGGCCCAGCTCGGCGAGGTTGCCGTAGGCGGGCTCCTTCGCAAGCAGTGCTGCTTCCTCCCGGGATTTGGGTCCCTCACTGATGACCTCCAGGGCCTGGTTGCCGGTGATCCGGTAGCGCACCACCTCATCCCCGAACTGCACGGGCATGACGCCGGCCGTGCGGCTGGGATCGCCCTCAAGCTCCCCTTCGTAGGGCACGATGTAGGCCTCGCCGGAGGGCAGGTTGCCCGCGACGCCAGGGTTGGGCAGGAGGCCGCCCGAGGCGTGGCCGGTGCGGTGACGCAGGTCCACGTGGAGGGCGCAGCGGCCCGTCGGTGTCCCGAATTGGAAGTCCGCGCCCTCGGCCCGGTCCAGCAAGTCCTTCAGCAGGTTCACGCGGCGGTTGACCTCGGTGTAGTCCAGGCGCAGGGCGGGGATCATGTCGGCCCGGAAGCCGGGCATGGTGGCGGCGCGGATGGGGTGCTGCTTGGCGGCCAGCTTGAGGGGGGCCGTGGCCGAGAATTTGGTGAGGGCGATGAGGATGGGGTGGCTGGCGTAGAGCTCGGCGAAGGGGGTGGAGGCCGCCGGGTCGAGCTGCTCGACGGCGGGCAGGGGGCCGCCCGGGTGGAGCCAGGCCCGCTCCGGCAACTCGCCGTTGTTGGTGTGCACGTTGGGATAGACCACCAGGTGCGCGGCCAGGCCCAGCTCGGCGCGGTGGGCCGTCAGTTCCGCCGTCCAGGCCAGGGCCATGGCCCGGCGGGCCGCCCAGTCGGGATCGTCCGGCACCTTGGCATCCGGCAGGTCCACCAGGATGGCCAGGGCGGCCTCGCCGGGCCGGGGCTGGAAGACGCGTTGCACCAGGGCCACGAGTTCAGGACCGGTCAGGGATTCACGCATGGGGGCCTCCGAAGGCGAGGATGCCTGATTCAGAGGCTGGCTGTCGAGCGGGGCGCTGCCAGACTGGGAGGATGGCGAAGCAGCGCAGCTGGTGGAAACGAATCCTGGTGGGCCTGGGCTGGGCGGCGGGCCTGTTCCTGGCCCTGAATGTCCTCCTGGTGCTGGTGTTCCGGTTCGCGCCGGTGCCGGTTTCGGGACTCATGGTGCAGCGGCGCATCGAGTCGTGGTCCAGCGACAAGCCCTACCTGTCCCGGCACCGCTGGGTGCCGCTGGAGGACATCGCCCCCAGCCTGGGCGTGGCGGTCATCGCGGCGGAGGATCAGAACTTTCCCGACCACTTCGGCTTCGACTGGCAGGCCATCGAGAAGGCCGTGCAGCACAACGAGCACAGCCGCCGCAAGCGGGGGGCTTCGACCGTCTCCCAGCAGACCGCCAAGAACCTCTTCCTGTGGAACAGCCGCTCCTGGACGCGCAAGGGCCTGGAGGCCTGGTTCACGCTGCTGATCGAGATGGGCTGGTCCAAGCAGCGCATCCTCGAGGTCTACCTGAACATCGTGGAGTTCGGCGATGGCGTGTATGGAGCCGAGGCGGCGGCGCGCACGTATTTCGGCAAGTCCGCGAAGCGGCTGACACCCTCCGAGTCGGCGCTGCTGGCGGCGGTGCTGCCCAATCCTCGCAAGTTCAAGGCCAACGCCCCCAGCGAGTACATCCGGGGCCGTCAGGCCTGGATCCTTTCCCAGATGCGCCAGCTGGGCGGCGACCAGCTGGTGAAGGAACTGGGTGGATGACGGAGCCCGCCGCCCTCGCCTACGCCGAGTGGCCGGCTGCGCGGGCCCTGCGCACCTGGGTGGCGGCCTACTGGACCTTTACGGTGCGGGCGGATCAGGCCCCCTTTGACCACCGCGTGCCCCCCACCGGGGGGGCGGTGCTGGCCATGAACCTGAGGGGCGGACCCGCCGTGCTCGTCGGTCCCCGCACCAGCCCCCTGGTGATCCCTGTGCAGGGCGGGGACCGCTACGTCGGCATCCACCTCTGGCCCGGCGTGCACCGGGCCTGGCTGGGACGGGCCGGGCAGCCGCTGCGGGAAAGGCAGCTGCCCCTGGCGAACCTGCTGGATGGGGCCTGGGTCGCCGGGCTTGAGCGGGCGCTGCGGGACGGCGCCGTGGAGGGGCGTTGGTCCGAGCTGGATCAGGCCCTGGCTGGCCGGGGCCTGGGGGCGCCGCTGGATCCTTCGGTGCTGGCAGCCGTGGCGCGGGTCATCGCCGACGCGGGGCAGTCCCCTGTGGGCTCGCTGGCGGCCAGCGTGGGCCTCAGCCCCACCCAGTTCCGCCGCCGCTTCCTGGCCGCCGTGGAGCTGACGCCCAAGGAGCTGGCGCGCCTCCGGCGGGTGCGGGCCTCGGCGGGCGACGCGGTGCAGGGCGGGCGCTGGGCAGCCATCGCGGCCGAGCGGGGCTACGCCGATCAGGCGCACCTCGTCCGGGAATTCCAGGAGCTGCTGGGGCTGCCCCCGGAGGCCTTCCGCCGGCAAGGCTCGCGCATGGCGCATCGGCTGCTGGGGGGTTGATTTCTTCAAGACCCGGCCCCCTCAGGGAGGGACACTGGGCCTTTCCGGAGGTCCCATGCGCCATGCCCTGCTGTTCGTCCTGCCGGTCCTGCTCTCGGCCCAGACGCCAGCGCCAGTGACTCCCGAGGCCATGGCCCGCCTGGCCCCCATGGTGGGCACCTGGGCCGGCGAAGGCTGGATCCGCCGGGGGCCCGGCGAACCCCAGCGGTTCAAGGGCCAGGAGGTGGTCGAGGCCCGGCTGGACGGCCGGGTGCTGCTGGTGGAGGGGCGCCACCTGGATGCCAAGGATGGCCATCCGGTGCACCATGCCTTCGCGGTGATCTCGCAGGACGAGGCCACCGGGGGGTACCACTTCCGCAGCCATCTTACGGATGGCCGCTCCGGGGACTACCACGCCGAATGGAAGGATGGGGCCTTCGTCTGGTACATGGAGATCCCCCACGCTGGACGGATGCGGTACACCCTCCGCATCGAGGGCAGGACCTGGAAAGAAGTCGGGGAGATGGAACGGGAGGGAAGGTGGGTCCCCTTCTTCGGGATGGAGATGACGCGATCCTGAACGGGCGGAAGCCTCCAGCGGGGTGGCCCCTGTTGGGCACCGGTCACGATTCCCGACACCTGGGTTTTCTGGAACGGACCGGGGTATAGAATGGGCGAAATCACCCAGGAGGATCCCGCATGAAGACTCCCGTACGCGTGGCCGTCACCGGCGCTGCCGGTCAGATCGGATACAGCCTGCTCTTCCGCATCGCCAGCGGCGCGATGCTTGGCGAGGACCAGCCCGTGATCCTCCAGCTCCTGGAGATCACCCCCGCCCTCAAGGCGCTCAACGGCGTCGTCATGGAGCTGAAGGATTGCGCCTTCCCGCTGCTGGCGGGCGTCGTCACCTCGGACGATCCCATGGTGGCCTTCAAGGACGCCGACTACGCCCTGCTGGTGGGCGCGCTGCCGCGCAAGGCCGGCATGGAGCGCAGCGACCTGCTGAACGCCAATGGCGGCATCTTCAAGCCCCAGGGCCACGCCCTCAGCGAGGTGGCCAGTCGCAATGTGAAGGTCCTTGTGGTGGGCAACCCCGCCAACACGAACGCCTTCATCGCGCTCTCCAACGCCCCGAAGCTGAAGCCCACCCAGTTCCACGCCATGGTGCGCCTCGATCACAACCGCGCCATGTCGCAGCTGGCCGAGAAGACCGGCAAGCCCGTCACGGCCATCAAGCAGATGACCATCTGGGGCAACCACAGCGTCACCCAGTTCCCCGACCTCTACCACGCCACCGTGGACGGGAAGTGCGCCTACGACCTGGTGAACGACCACGCCTGGTACGAGACCACCTACATCCCCACCGTCGCCAAGCGCGGCGCCGCCATCATCGAAGCCCGTGGCCTCAGCAGCGCCGCCAGCGCCGCCAATGCCGCCATCGACCACATGAAGAGCTGGGCCCTGGGCACCCCCGAGGGCGACTGGACCAGCATGGCCTTCGTCTCCGACGGCAGCTACGGCGTGCCCGAGGGCCTGGTCTACGGCTTCCCCGTCACCGTGAAGAACGGCCAGGTGGCGATCGTCAAGGGCCTCGAGATCAACGCCTTCAGCCGCGCCAAGATGGACGCCACCGCCAAGGAACTCGACGAGGAGCGCGAGGCCGTGAAGCAGCTCGGTCTCATTTAATTTTCCACGGAACACCTGTAACGGCAGGGGGTGCGCTCCCTGCCGTTTTTTTGACAATGGCGTGACACTTCAGGCGGCCTATCCTCGGATTCAAGCCGGAGGTGGACCGTGATGACTCGGTTGGAACGGCGCCAGATGTGGAGCAGGCTCGTGGGTGTGGAACGGCGGTCCGCGCCGATCCACGAGCTCAACGGGCACCCGTTGCCCGACCCGTCGCGCCTGGAGGATGAAGAGTTTGTCGAGGCGAAGCTGCAGGTGGAGCGGGAACGCCAGCGGGTGCGGGCCCACCTGGTACGCTGGGATGAACCATCGCGGTTCGACTAACCTGTCTTGACAGGTGTCACGGCCAGGGGGAAAGTGGCTGGTCTCCTTTGGAGCGCCATGCCCCGGGTCGTGTTCACCCAGAACCTCCAGCGTCACGTTCCCTGCCCGCCCTGCTCGGTGCCGGGAGCAACCGTGAGGGAATCGCTCGCCGCCAGCTTCGCCCTGCACCCCAGGCTCCAGGGCTACGTGCTGGATGAACACGGAGCCCTGCGTTTCCACATGTCCATTTACGTGGACGGGGTCCCCATCACCGACCGCCGGGGACTCAGCGATCCGGTGACCGAGGCCAGCGAGATCTTCGTCATGCAAGCGCTTTCCGGAGGGTGAGATGTCCGACCAGTTGCTGATCTCCACCCGCAAGGGGCTCTTCTCGGCCCGACGACTGGATGCGGGTGAATGGGGGTTGGACGGTGTTTCCTTCCTGGGTGACAACGTCACGCTCGCCCTGCGCGATCCCCGCGACGGCGCCTGGTATGCGGCGCTGGACCACGGGCACTTCGGGGCGAAGCTGCATCGCTCCCGTGACCGGGGTGCCACCTGGGTCGAGGTGGGCGTACCTGCCTACCCCGCCCCGCCCGAGGGCCATGTGGAGAAGGATTTCCTGGGCCGGGAGATCCCCTGGCGGCTCATCCGCTTCTGGTGCCTGACCCCAGGGCTGGCCAGCCAGCCTGGTCGGCTGTGGGCCGGCACGCTGCCCGGAGGCCTGTTCCTGAGCGAGGACCACGGGGACACCTGGCGCCTGGTCGAATCCCTCTGGCACATGCCCGAGCGGCGGAAGTGGGCCGGGGGCGGCGCTGACGCCCCGGGCATCCACTCCATCTGCGTCGACCCCCGGGACGGGAACCGCGTGGCCATCGCCGTCTCCAGCGGCGGCGTGTGGCTTACCCCGGATGGGGGGCAGACCTGGGCCCCCCACACCAAGGGCATGCGGGCCGACTACGCGCCGCCCGAGCTGGTGGAGGCACCGGAATCCCAGGATCCCCATCGCCTGGTGCAGTGCCCAGCTGCCCCCGACACCTGGTGGCTGCAGCACCACAATGGCATCTTCCGCAGCACCGACGATGCCGCCACCTGGACCGAGCTCACGGACGTGCAGCCCTCGGTCTTCGGCTTCCCCGTGGTGGTGCATCCGAGGGATCCGGACACGGCCTGGTTCGTGCCCGCCATCAAGGACGAGCGCCGCATCCCCGCCGAAGGCAAGGTCGTGGTGAACCGCACGCGGGACGGGGGGCGCACCTTCGAGACGCTGCACCGCGGCCTGCCCCAGGCCTGGGCCTACGACCTGGTGTACCGCCATGCCCTGGATCTGGACGCCACCGGGGAACGGCTGGCCTTCGGTTCCACCACGGGCTCGGTGTGGATCAGCGAGAACCAGGGCGACGACTGGATCACCCTCGCCGAGCACCTGCCGCCGGTGCATGCGGTGGCTTTTGTTTGAAGCTTGGTCCGGCCACCTTGTGCAGAAGGGGTAGCATGAGGCTCCGGTGCGTGGGAACACCCTCCCTCGCGCTTCGTCCCTGGAGGACCCGTGATCCGCTCGATGCGTATGTTGGTTGCCGTGCTGTTCGGAAGTTCCCTGCTCCTGGCCCAGATCCCCAATCCCCTGAACCTCCCGGACCCGCTGGGACTGTCCAAGAAACCCGCCCCGGCGCCCAGCCGAGACGGCCGCCGCGTGGAGCGGAAGCCCGGCCGGAGGCACCATGACCATGGCAAGCACAAGGGCCAGGAGAAGCACGAGAACCGCGAGCGCGGTGAGCACAAAGGCTCCGGCAAACGGTAGGCTCTGAGGGCCTTCGGTGCTACTCCGGCCCAGCAGCCCTGTTCGTATGAGAGGGTAGGGTCAGCCGCAGAGAATCATAAACCTAAGAAGGGCGGGATCGCTCCCGCCCTTCCTTAGGTCTGCGCACCCTGCGGAGGGCTTTGCCTCAGCTGCAGCCGGTGGTGGCGCCGCAGGTCTGGCACTTCATGCAGGCGCCGTTGCGCACGAGGGTGAGGTGGCCGCACTCGGGGCAGGGATCGCCGGTGTAGCCCTTCTCCCGCGCCGCCTGGGCGGCGGAGACCTGGGCGCGGCCGCTGGAGACGGAGACCAGCACCGGCTCGGGGACGGGGCTGGGGGCCACGGGGGCGGAGGCCACCGGCGCGTCCGGGAAGGGCAGAGGGGTGCCCGTGGGCAGGCTCGGCAGGTTCAGGCCGGGCGCCTGGCTGTTGGGACGCAGCCCCGTGGTGGCGTTGATCAGCTGCTCGGGTTCCACATGGGCCAGGTCGTAGCGGCCCAGGTAGCTGATGGCCAGCTCGCGGAACACGAAGTCGATGAGGCTTGTGCTCAGCTTGATGGTGTCGCTGCCAGCCACCATGCCGTTGGGCTCGAAGCGGGTGAAGAGGAAGGCGTCGCAGAACTCCTCCAGCGGCACCCCGTGCTGCAGGCCCATGCTCACGGCGATGGCGAAGCAGTTGAGCACGGCGCGGAAGGCGGCGCCCTCCTTGTGGATGTCGAGGAAGATCTCGCCGAGGCTGCCATCTTCGTATTCGCCGGTGCGGAGGTAGAGCTTGGTGCCGCCCACGCTGGCGGACTGGGTGTAGCCCCCCCGGCGGTTGGGCATGCGGCGCCGGTAGGTGCGCACCAGCTGCTGCGTGAGGGCCTGGGCGAGTACCGGGGTCTTCTCGGCGTGGGTGGCCTGTTCATCCATGAGGGTGTCGGCCCCGTCCAGCAGGTCGAGGCTGGTGGCCATGGCCTGGCTCATCTTGGAGCCGTCCCGGTAGAGGGCGACGGCCTTGAGCATGAGCTGCCAGCTGGCCTCGTAGATGCCGCCGATCTCGGCCACGGTGGCTTCCGCCGGCAGGTTGATGGTCTTGCTGATGGCGCCGCTGAGGAAGGGCTGGGCCGCGCCCATCATCTTCAGGTGGCCCATGGGCGCGATGTAGCGCCGGCCGGTGCGGCCGCAGCGGTTGGCGCAGTCGAAGATGGGCAGGTGCTCATCCTTCAGGTGGGGCGCGCCTTCCACGGTCATGCTGCCGCTGAGGGCCAGGAGGAAGGTCTCCACCTGCTCGGGGCTGAAGGTGGTCTTTAGGCGCTCGACATCGATGGCATAGGCGGGATCGAAGGCGGTGGGGAGCTTCTGCTCCACCAGGGCCAGTTCCTCTTCCGCCCACCCCGCGCCCTTCAGCATGCTGCGGGTGATGCCGGGGGTCTCATCGGTAATCTGGAGCCAGCCCACCACGTGCTTCTCGATGTCCTGGATCTGCCGGGGGCTGTAGCCGAGCCGGGCCAGGGCCTCGGGGATGGCGCGGTTCACCAGCTTGAAGTAGCCGCCGCCGGCGAGCTTCTTGAACTTCACCAGGGCGAAGTCCGGCTCGACGCCGGTGGTGTCGCAGTCCATCAGCAGGCCGATGGTGCCCGTGGGCGCCAGCACGCTCACCTGGGCGTTCCGGAATCCCCACTGCTCGCCGTAGGTGAGGGCGGTGTCCCAGCTCTCGCGGGCGGCCTCCACGATGCGCTTGGGCACGCCGGCGCCATGCAGCCCCTGGGGCCGGATGGAGAGCTGCTCATACTCCGAGCCCGGGGCGTTGTAGGCGGCGCGGCGGTGGTTGCGGATGACCCGCAGCATGTGGGCGGCGTTCTTCTGGTAGCCGGGGAAGGGGCCCAGCTCGCGGGCCATCTCGGCGCTGGCGGCGTAGGCGTCGCCCGTGAGGATGGCCGTGAGGGCGGCGCACCACTGGGTGCCTTCGACGCTGTCGTAGGGGATGCCCATGCGCATGAGCATGGCGCCCAGGTTGGCGTAGCCGAGGCCCAGGGTGCGGAAGTCGTAGCTGAGCTTCGCGATGGCCTCGCTGGGGAACTGGGCCATCAGCACGCTGATCTCCAGCACCACGGTCCAGAGGCGGATGCCGTGGCGGTAGCCGGGCAGGTCGAAGCCGCCATCCTCCGTGAGGAAGGTGCAGAGGTTCAGCGAGGCCAGGTTGCAGGCCGTGTCGTCCAGGAACATGTACTCCGAGCAGGGGTTGCTCGCGTTGATGGGGCCATCCTCGGGGCAGGTGTGCCAGTCGTTGATGGTGGTGTTGAACTGGATGCCGGGGTCGGCGCAGGCCCAGGCGGCCTTGTTCACCTTCTCCCAGAGGTCCTTGGCGCGCAGCTTGCGGCTGGTCTTGCCGTCGATGCGGCGCTTCAGGTCCCAGTCGCCGTCCATCTCCAGGGCGCGCATGAAGGAGTCCGGCACCCGCACCGAGTTGTTGGAGTTCATGCCGCCCACGGTGTAGTAGGCTTCGCCGTCCCAGGAGGTGTCGTAGCCGTGCAGGTCCCGGGCGAAGTCGCCCTCGGCCAGGCGGCCCAGGCACTGGGTCAGGAAGGCCGGGGGCACACCCTCGCGCTTGGCGTGGGCCAGGGCCTTCCGCAACGCCTCGTTGGTCTTGGGGTCGGCATCCCTGGTGGTGGAACCTTCCACGGCC
Source organism: uncultured Acidobacteriota bacterium (assembly GCA_963740385.1). Classification (GTDB taxonomy): domain Bacteria; phylum Acidobacteriota; class Holophagae; order Holophagales; family Holophagaceae; genus Geothrix. The sequence continues at coordinate 13,085 of CAVUDX010000002.1, read as the reverse complement.
TGGCAGATGGCATCCCAGTGGCGCCGCGTGAGGGCGCTGCCGGCGGCCAGCATGGCGACCTTGCGTTCCTCGGTCACCTTCCAGTCGATGAAGGCTTCGATGTCGGGGTGATCGAGGTCGAGGCAGACCATCTTGGCGGCGCGGCGGGTGGTGCCGCCGCTCTTGATGGCACCGGCGGCGCGGTCGCCCACCGCCAGGAAGCTCATGAGCCCCGAGCTGCGGCCGCCGCCGGAGAGGGGCTCCTCAGAGCCGCGCACCTTGGAGAAGTTGGTGCCGGTGCCCGAGCCGTATTTGAAGATGCGGGCCTCGCGGGTCCAGAGGTCCATGATGCCGCCCTCGTTCACGAGGTCGTCGGCCACGCTCTGGATGAAGCAGGCGTGGGGCTGGGGCCGCTCATAGGCCGACGTGGACTTCATCATCTGGCCGGTCTTGGGGTCGACGTAGCTGTGGCCCTGGGCGGGGCCACTGATGCCGTAGGCATGGTGCAGACCTGTGTTGAACCACTGCGGCGAGTTGGGCGCGCACATCTGGTTGGCGAGCATATAGGTGAGTTCGTCGTAGAAGGCCTGGGCGTCCTCGGGGGTGTCGAAGTAGCCGTGGGTCTCGCCCCAGTGCCGCCAGCAACCCGCCATGCGGTTGAAGACCTGGCGGGCATCCTTCTCCCCGCCGTTCTGGGCGTCGATGCCCTTCCGGCGGAAGTACTTCTGGGCCAGGATGTCCACCGCCACCTGGGACCAGGTCTCCGGCACCATCACATCCTTGGCCTCGAAGACCACGGTGCCGTCGAGCTTGGAGATGCGGCTGGTCCGAGGAACGAAGGGAATTCCTTCCAGGGGATCGTGACCTGCCTTCGTAAAGTGGCGGGCAATCTGCATGGGGCTGTCCTGGGCATGGGGTGGGGAAGGACGGTGCAAAAGATATGGGTGGCCCGCGAGGCGTACAAAGCACTCCCCAGGGGGTGGGGGAACTTCGAGGTAACCTCTATGGGTTGTGCCGGGAGAAAAGGATGGCCCCAAGATGTAGGGGTGTCAAGGCCTGACCACCGGATTTTTCCAGCGATTAAAAAGACAGCGAAAATCAGCGACTTTGAGCAACCATGCCCCTCGGCGCAGGCGCCTTTGGCTGGTATCCCGGCCGGGTTCGCGGCTAGTCTGGCACCAAGCCGGGCCCCATGCATCGGGGTGCGACGAACCGGGTCAGGTCGGAAGAAGCAGCCCTAAGTCGTTGCCGCGAGTGCCGTGGTAAGCCCGGCCCCTCCTTTTGCGCAGAGCGCGCAGCGCAGGGCGGACGCTGCGGGGCAGCGTTCGCCAGCAAAAGGAATCACCGCAGCCCACGAAGCCGCGCAGCGGATTCGTGGTTGAGGCGATCGCCGGGAACGGAGCGGCCGAAAAGGGCCGCCCTTCGGCTTGCGCTCACGGGTCGGCACTGGCGAACGCTCCTTGCCGGGTCCCGACGTACAAGAACCCCACGCCGAGCACACTGGAATCACGCCAGAGCAGCGCGGGGCAGGCTACCTTCGAATACGCTCCGTGATTCCCGCACCGGCCCGACACACGACATAAAGCGGGCAGGCCGCACAGGTGCTGCGTTTTCGCACCCCTGGGCAGTCCCCGAGGATGCCCAGGTGGCTCAGGGCGAAGTCGTAGCGCAGGGGATCCACCGGATCGAGCCGGCGCAGGGCGGCGGTGATCTCCTGGGCCATGCGGCCATCCGGCGTGGCTCGGCGCGTGAGGCCGATGTAGCGGGAGACCCGAGCGACGTGGGTATCCAGGGGAATCACCAGGGCGGCGGCTGGGTAGCGCTGCCAGAGGCCCAGGTCGGGCCAGCCGGGCCGCACCATCCAGCGCAGGAACATCCGCCAGCGCTTGCAGGCCGCGCCCTCCAGGGGATCGGGGAGGGAGAACCGGGTGCCGTAGGTGGCAGGCAGCTCCCGTCGGAGCCGCTGCACCAGGCGCGAGAGCGCCCCATCGAACGGCTCGCCCGGCGTGGGGAGCAGGTGGGTTTCCAGGCCACCGTCCGCGTCCAGGCGTTTCCAGGCCAGCAGCCACGCGACCAGGTCGGCCCCGGTGTGGAACCGCCAGGCCCAGTCCCCCAGGGCGGCCGTAAGGCGGCTCTGGAGCGTCCGCACCGGGGCCTCCCTCAGGTACTGGGCTGGATGGGGCCCCAGGGGAGCCAGCGCCGACCGCACGGCGCGGATCATGGGATCCACTCGGCCATAGGCCAGGTGGGCGGCGACGAAGGCGCTGACTTCCCGGTCCAGGGGGTCCGGGTAGCCCAGGGGCACGGACAGGGGATCCCGGTCGAGGGCCTGCGGGGTGTCGTAGCGTTCGCAGAGGCTGTCCAGCCGTGCCTTCAACCGTGCAGGTGAGGTTCCCATGGCGCCCAGTGTCGGCGAAAAAACCGCACCTGGTGCCTAAAATCACTATGTAAGCAAAGGATTTGCCGGTAGCCTAGAAGGCGGTGGCCCGTGTGCCCCTTTGGAGAACTCACCCCACATGATGAACCTGCGTGGCCTTGGAAACCTGGCGAAGATCCTCGAAGAAGCAGCAAAGCCCGATTCCGTATTGCGGGAAGACCGTGAAAAGCCCAAGCCCAAGGTTCTCAAGAAGGGTGAGAAAGGCAGCAATACCCGGGTGATCGATCCCAAGCGCAAGCTGTGGTACCAGAAGCGCCTCAAGGAGATCACCGCCAAGGGCACCGCGTCCGATGATTCCGCCTCCGGCCCCGTGAGCGCCCCCGTGCTGCTCGCCGCCCCGGCCCTGGCCAAGTCCGTCGCCTCCCAGATGGGTGGCTCCCTGCTGCAGACCCTTGCGGCGGCGAAGGACGCCAAACCCAAGGCCGAAGGCCAGAAGCGCTCCGAAGCCTGGCGCCGCAAGCCCGGCGAATCGATCTTCTAGCTCCCTGCGATCCCCCTCAGGCCCCGGTTTCCGCCGGGGCCTGAACCTTGTACTTGCGGCCGATCCAGGTGGCAGCCAGGGGGCGCTCCAGCCGGCCCCCGCGCAGGTCGCCCAGGGTGAGCAGCGCCAGATCCAGCACCGGCGTGGCGCCGTCCAGGGTGCCATCCCCCAGGCGGGCCTCGAGCTCGCTGCGCGGGAGCGTGCGCAGGCCCTCCGCCAGCCGCACCAGCACGGCCTGGGGGTCCTCCAGGGGCAGGCCCAGCCGGTCGGCGAGGTGATGCACCCCCCGCAGCATGCCGTCGATGGCGCAGCCGGAGGGCTCGGCAGCGAGGGTGGGCTCGGCGATGGCCAGGAGGCGCCCCTCCAGCAGGGCCCAGGCCCCGTGGTAGGCCACGCCCTTGTGCCGCCACTTGCCCATCAGGCCGTCCAGCTCGGCGGCAAGCTGCGCCGGCTCGGGCGCCGCCTGGAAGGCCAGCAGCCAGAGGCGGGCGCTGTCGGGCAGGGCGGCGAGGTCGGATATGGACATGGGGGCTCCAGGGCTCAGGACAGTCTATGGGATGCCGCCCGGCGCGCCGTATCTCCTGTATCGACAGAATCCGTCCAGGGTTCCGTGACGATTGTGCCCATCGCTCTCGCGTAAGGTAGAGGGTGATGCGAGACACGGCGATCCTCCTCCTGAACCTCGGCGGCCCGGTAAACCTGGGCCAGGTCGAACCCTTCCTGGCGGCATTGTTCGGCGACCGGGACCTCATCAAGCTGCCGGTGCCCGCCTGGCTGCAGCCTCCCCTGGCGCGGCTCATCGCCCGGCTGCGCGCCCCCAGTGCCAAGGGCCGCTACGCCGAGATCGGTGGCGGCTCGCCGTTGCTGAAGGAGAGCGCCTTCCAGGCTTCGGCACTCCGCGCGGCCCTGCGCGCGGCCGGGCGGGAGGAGGCCATCAAGCTCTGCTTCCGCTGCACCGCGCCCCGGGCCGCGGGCCTGCTGCAGGCGCTGAAGCGCCAGGGCATCACCAGGCTGGTACCGCTCACGCTGTATCCCCACGACTGTCGCGCCACCACCGGCTCCAGCCTGCGGGAGCTGGCCCGGGAAGCCGCCCGCCTGGGCATGGAGGTGCTGCCGGGCGTGGCGCACTACGCCACCGATCCCGACTACCTCGAGGCCCTGGAGCGGCCCCTGCGTGCAGCCCTGGCGGAGCTGCCCGGGGCCACGGTCATCTTCAGCGCCCACAGCCTGCCCATGCGGCAGATCGAGGCGGGGGATCCCTACGAGATGGAGATCCACGCCACCTGCGACGCGTTGAAGGCGCGGCTGGGCGAGCTGCCCGGCGGCTACCTGTTGGCCTACCAGAGCCGCACGGGGCCGGTGCGCTGGCTGGAACCGCCGCTCAAAACCGTGCTGGAGTCCATGGGTGGAAAGGACGTCATCGTCGTGCCCGTCAGCTTCGTCACCGAGCACATCGAGACCCTGCACGAGCTGGACATCGAGTACCGCCACGTGGCCGAGGCCGCCGGCATCCGCACCTACCGTCGCGTGGCCCCCCCCGGCACCGACCCCGCCTTCATCCGCTGCCTCACGCGCCGCGTCCTGGAGATCCTCCCATGAGCACCCTCATCCTCGGTGGTGGCGTGACGGGCCTGGCCGCCGCCTGGCACCTGCAGCAGCGCGGCGAGGCCGTGGAAGTCTGGGAAGCCGCGCCCAGCGTGGGTGGCTGGATGAAGACCCTGCCCTGGGAGGGGGGCCACTACGAGACCGGCCCCCAGGGCGTGCTCTGGCAGAAGGGCACCGCCGTGGACCGCCTCTTCAGCGCCATCGACCTGCCCTTCAAGTCGCCGGGCACCGGCGCCCGCTGGGTGGGGAAGGGGGGGCGCCTCATCCCCGTGCCCGCCTCGCCGCCCTCCCTGATGTTCTCCCCGCTCATGTCCCTGGGCGCGAAGCTGCGGATGATGCTGGAGCCCTTCCAGCCCGTGCGGGCCGCCGAGCCCGAGGAGGGCCTGTCCGCCTTCATCGAGCGCCGCCTGGGCCGCGGGGTGGCCACGGAGCTGCTGCCCGCCATGGTGGCGGGGGTGCTGGCGGCCCCGGCCGAGGTGCTGTCCGTCGACGCCATCCCCAAGCTGCGCCAGTGGGAGGCCACCGGCAGCCTGGTGAACGGCATCCGCAAGAGCGGGGTCAGCCACATGGTGGTGCCCGAGGGCGGCATGGGGCAGCTGCCCATCCGGCTGGCGGCCAAGCTGCCAGCGGTGCGCACCGGCCTGCGCGCCGAGCGCCTGGAGGCCCTGCCGGAGGGCCGCTGGCGGGTGAGCGGCGGCGGCGAGGGGCGGGAGGCCGACCGCGTGGTCCTGGCCCTTCCGGCCTTCGAGGCCGCCCTGCTCCTCGGAAGCGTGGCACCCCGGAGCGCCGAGGCCCTGGGGGCCATCTCCTACACCTCCGTGGACCTCTGGCACAGCCGCCACGCGCCGCTGCCCGACCTCAAGGACAGCTTCGGCTTCCTCATCCATCCCCCGGAAGGCCGGGGCTACCTGGGGTCCCTGGTGCCCTCCTGGATGGATCCCCAGAGCGCGCCCGCCGGGCTCATGCAGCTGCGCAGCTTCATCGGCGGCGCCTTCGGCAAGCCATCGGACCTGGAGACCTGGGAGGGCGTCCAGGCCCGGCTGCAGGGCTGGATCCCCGCGCTCGGCGCGGCGTCGGCGGTGCGCCACGAGCGGGCCGAGCGGGCCATCCCCCGGCCCGAGCTGGGCCACCGTGCCCGGGTGCAGCAGGCGCTGGACGGTCTGCCCGCCGGCCTGGACTGGCTGAGCAACGCGCGGTTCGGACCGGGCGTGCGGGACATCCTGGAAGGGCTCGAGGGCTGGCAGTAGGGCGGGGCCCGTTCACGGGAAATATCCGTGACAGGGTGGCAGGGCAGGGACAGAATGGGCCCAGCTTCCAAGGAGCCCTCATGCGCCGCGCCCTCTCCGCCTTCCTGTTTCCCGCTCTGCTGTGCGCCCAGCCCGTCAGCACGCCCATCCGGCCCCACGCCGAGCTGAAGACCGGCACCGGCGTGGAGAAGATGGAGATCGTGGGCGAGGGCTCCGCCTTCAACATCGCCCCGGACACCCGCATCTACGTCTGGGCCAAGGTCATGGGCGTGACGGATGGCACGGTCACCGTGGTGTTCAAGCAGGGCGACAAGACCTCCAAGCAGGCCCTGAAGATCCCCCGCTCGCCCTACCGGACCAACGCCTACAAGACCTTCCGCAAAGGCGATGCGGGCGAGTGGACCGTGACCCTGGTCGGCGACCAGGACGCCATCCTCGGCTCCGCCACCTTCACCGTCGCGCTGCAGTAGACCCGTCCGCGCCCGGGCCTGGTCCCTTCAGCATGGGCTGTCGATCACCTGGAAGCCATGCCCGGTGGCTGGTGTGAGTGTAAGAAACCGTGAGCGCCCTGAGCGGCTGGGCAGGCCAGAATGAACGGGTTCCCTTCTGGAGGATTCCCATGCGTACCCCTGTCCTGACCCTGTCCAGCCTCCTCGCCCTCAGCCTACCCCTGGTGGCCCAGGCCCCCGCTGCCCCCAAGCAGCCCTGGTCCGACAAGGCCTCGCTCAGCTATGTCGCGGTGGGCGGCAACGCCTCCAGCCAGAGCCTCGGGTTCGCCAACGAGTACAAGTACGCCTGGAGCGATGCGAGCTTCGCCTTCAACCTGGGCGGTGTCCGGGTCGCCACCACCACCACCAGCCGCACTGCCTACGGCGCCAGCCTGCCCGCCGCCACGGTGACGGAGACCGACCTCACCACCACCAACACCGAGACCTACTACGCCAACCTGCGTTATGACCACAAGCTGTCCGAGCGCTTCGAGTGGTTCGGTTCGGCGGGCTGGGAACGAAACATCCCCGCAGGCCTCGAGGGCCGCACCACGGGACTCGCCGGGGTCGGCTACTGGTGGGTGAAGGATGACCGCACCAAGGTCTTCACCGATGCCGGCCTGGGCTACACCAAGGAATCGCTCGTCTACACCCCCGCCGGAACCGACAGCGGCTTTGGCACCTTCCGCCTCGGCGCCAAGGTGGAGCAGAAGGTGTTCGCGGCCTCCCTCTTCACCTCCGAATTGAATGTGTCCGACAGCCTGAAGGACAGCCAGAACTACCTCGCCGTGTGGCGCACGTCCTTCACCACCACCCTGTCCTCCCGCCTGGCGCTGAAGGTGGGCTACGACATGACCTACAAGAACCGGCCCGCCTCCGTCGGCGTGGATGTGATCCAGACCCCGGTGGCCACGCCTCCGGTCATCCTGGGCCAGACGGCGGTCCAGTTGAAGAAGCTGGACACGGTCTTCACCACCTCCCTGGTGCTCTCATTCTGAGCCTCGGCGCCCCCTGCTTGGTTGCCGGCCTCCTGGACGGCGCGCTGCCCGTGGGCGCGTCCATGTGGCGCATCGCCCAGCCCTGGTGGGAGTTCGTGCTGCGGGCCCTCCTGGTCTACGGCTTCCTGCTCATCACCCTGCGGCTGACCGGCAAGCGGCAGGTGGGCCAGCTGGCGCCCTTCGACCTGGTGCTGCTGCTGGTGCTGAGCAACGCCGTGCAGAACAGCATGAACGCCGGGGACAACACCGTGGCGGCCGGGTTCATCCTGGTGGCCACGCTGCTCGCCGTCAACGGCCTGCTCTCCTGGCTCACCTGGCGCAGCAAGCGGGCCGAGATCCTGCTGGAGGGCCGCCCCCAGATCCTCATCCACAACGGCGTGCTGGACGAGGCCATGCTGGCCTCGGAGCGCATCACGCGCCATGAGCTGATGGCGGCGGTGCGGCAGGCGGGGCTGTCGGATGTCGCCGAGGTGCGGGTGGCCATCCTGGAGACCAATGGCCGCATCAATGTCATCGCCCGTGCCGCCACCCCTTGACTTGACGAATAAAAAGCGAACACTTGGGGCATGACCCCGCTGCCGCTGCCCCAGGATTCGCCCCTGCCGTTCCGCGATCTGGCCGTGGAGCCGGAGGAGGCCCGGTCCATCCTGCGCCCCCAGAAGGACGAGCGCTACGGCTTCGGCTTCGCCCTCAGCCCCTACCGTGGATGCAGCCACGGCTGCCGGTACTGCTACGTCCGCGAGTATCCCAACGCCCTCCACAGGCCGGAGGACTGGGGCGGCTGGGTGACGCCCAAGCTGAACGCCCCTGAGCTGCTGTGGGCCCAGCGGCACCGGCTGCACGGCCAGCGTGTGTTCATGGCCTCCGCCACCGACCCCTACCAGCCCCTGGAGCGGCAGTACCGCCTGAGTCGGCGCTGCCTTGAGGTGCTGCTGCTCTGCCCCACCACCGACGTCATCGTCCACACCCGCTCCCCCCTGGTGCTCCAGGATCTGGACCTGCTGAAGGCCTTCGGCCGCCGCCTCTCCGTGGGTCTGTCCATTCCCACGGATGACGACACCGTGCGCCAGGTGGTGGAGCCCCGCGCCCCGGCCATCCCCAGCCGCTGGGCCGCCGTCGAGCGGCTGGCCAAGGCGGGCATCCAGGTGACCATCGGCGTCGCGCCGCTGCTGGCGGTGCACGATGCCCGCGCCTTTGCCCGCCGGGCCCGGGCCAGCGGCGCCACCAGTGCCTGGGTGGGCGGACTGCGCCTGCTGAAGCAGGATCCGTTCTACAAGGTGCTGGCCGACCACGGCTGGCTGAAGGTGCTCGATCCCGACTACCGGGAGGGCATCCGCGCGGTTTTCCAGGAGGTGTTCCCGGCGCGGCGGTCGCGGCGGTCCGCCCCGCCCGGCGCTCCCGCCCCCGTGAGCGTCCCTCCTCCCTGCCAGCCCGGGTTGTTTGACCGCGTGGGGTGAGGGGTCTGGTAAGCCCTCCTGAGGCGGCCGGGTGCCGCAGACCTGGAGGCGGCATGGACCGGCTGTGGCAGTGGATGAAGGAGGATCTGACCCTCGCGCAACGGTCGCCCGTTACCGTGCGCATCTACCTGGCCGCGGCCCGGGACTTCGCGGCCTTCCATGGCCGCAGCCCGCGGACCATGGGGCAGCGGGAGGTGCGGGCCTGGGTGGCCCACCTGCGCCGCCAGCCCATCAGCCCCCAGCGGTTCCGGCAGCACCTCACGGCCCTTGCCTTTCTCTACCGCAAGACCCTGGGGCGGCCCAACGTCGTCTCCTTCTTCGCCTGGCCGAAGATCCCCCGGAAGCTGCCGGTGGTCCTGGACCTCAAGGAAGCCGCCGCCCTGCTGGCGGCCGTGCCCTCCCCCATCTACCGCATGCTCTTCCGGACCATGTTGGCCACCGGGCTCCGCATCCGGGAAGCCTGCCGCCTTCGAACCTGCGACCTGGATGCGGCCCGAGGGGTGATCCGCACGGTCGGCAAGGGAGGTGTCGAACGCCAGGTCGCCTTGCCGCGGGCCCTGCTCAAGGCGCTTCGTGCGCACTGCCGCGAGGCTCGCCCCGTGCCGCCCTGGCTCTTTACCGGGCGGGTGGGTCTTCCCCTCGACCCCGACCATGCCCGCCGGGTGTTCCGTGCCGCCTGCCGGGCCTCCGGCCTCGGCCGCAGGGCCACTCCCCACGCCCTGCGCCACACCTATGCGACCTACCTCCTGGAGGCCGGCGCCGACCTGCGGGTCATCCAGGTGCTCCTGGGCCACGCCGCCATCCGTTCCACCGTGCTCTACCTGCGCGTCTCCACCAAGCTGATCGCCAAGGCACCGAACCCCCTGGACCGCCTGCCCGGGTGACGGGAGCCTTGGGCTTGGCCGGAGCCTGTTGAACATCAAGGCTCTGGGGGTCAGCAGCCTGCGCAGGATTACTTCGTGGCCGCTCCCACAAGGCACTCACCCGGCACCTCGAACCCACCAGGCGATTCAAAGCTGCGCATGGAGCCTTCCACTTCATTCCACACGGACTCGCGTTCCTGAGGGGGCAGGTGGGCCATCATGGCATTGAAGGCACCGAAGGCTTCTCGGGCGACCTGCACGTACTCGGCAGAACTCGCCATTCTATGGGGCACCGGCAGGGCGCAAACCTCGGGGTCGGCAAATCCGGCTTGACGGAAGAGGCCTTCGAGCACTCCCGGTGCGCCAAGGCTAAATGGGCCGGGTTGCCCCGGGACGGGAGGCTGGAGCTGCGCACGCCGGCGGATGATGGAGGCGGGCATGGCACCCCAGCTGTTGCGATCGGGAGTGGAAAAGACCACGACGGCGACCCGACCGCCCGGCCTCAGAGCGCGGCGCCACTCGCGTAGCGCCGTGACCGGGTGTGGCATATACATCAGACCAAGCCTGCACAGCACCGCATCAAAGGAAGCGTCAGGAAGGTCCAGCTTCTCGCCGTCCATCGCACGGGTCTCGATCTGTTTGAGCCCTCGCTCATGGGCAACCTGACGCGCAAGCTCAACGATCCCCTCCGCGATGTCGGTCGCCAGCACGTACCCGCTCGGGCCCACTCGTTCGGCAGCACTGACCGCCGGTTCACCGGCCCCGGTCGCGACGTCCAGGACCCGCTGACCGGGCTGAATCCAGGCCAGATCAAGCATCTGGCAGGTGGCTTCGCCATACCATCGATCCAAAGTGGGGTTCCAGCGCCGCCATGCGGCACCGTCCTTGTTCCACTGCTCTCGCTGCGTGTCCTTGTACTTCGCGGCGTCAAATGCGGGCTGCTGTTCGGCCACAGGAAGTCCTCCCCTTGATTAGACGTCGGTGTTGCTTGGCGGTGCGGGGCTCAGACCGTTAGCGAATGTCGTGAAGCGGCCCCGCCGGCACCAGGGCGGCGAGGGAAGCCGGAATACCGGGCGGTTGAAAGAGAGTGGAAGGCATGGCAGGTGAGGTTGAAGTTGAGCCGAGGGTTAGGCGAGGCTTCGAATGGCCTGTCTAGGCAGACTTTGTGGTTCGGAGTCTCAACAGATATGCCCCAGAATACGCGCCCGCAAGGGCCACAACCAAGGCGATAACACTTGCGTAGTTGTGGGTGATGAAAATGCCTCGAAGGGGGATCCAGAGCCCCAGCAACACTGCCCAGAGCCAAGGGCGACCTGGCCCCAGGAACCCCGCGATACCCCCCAGCAGGAACAGAACGCCAGCCAGAACACCGGTGTCGTCCCACGAAGGTCGAGCGTCGATGACGGTGATCAGAACGCCAAAGCCCAAGGACGCTACGAATAGGAAGCGATTCATGTCGGGGCCTTTCAGAGTTGGTCCACGGAACAGGCTGAACGGCCACACCTGCACCGATGCGCTGAGTGGGGCCGAGGACCCAGGGGGAAATGAGAGAGCGGGAGACCATGCAGACGGGTCGAACTTGAAGGAGAGGTTCGGCCACAGACGACGCAGGCTTGACTGTCGATATGGCTAGGATTCTGGATCGGAAACCATGTGGAGCAGCCCCCACCCATGGCCATCCAGGTCCACGAAGCTGTGGGTGTACATGAACCCGAAATCCTCAGGCTTGTCGTAGGTTGAACCACCAGCGGCAAGGGCCTTGGCAACCAATTCATCTACCTGCTCGCGGCTCTCACAATGAAGGGAGATCAGGAGTTCGACGGCCTGGCTTGTGTCGCAGACAGCCTTGGGTGTGAACTCACGAAACTTGGCGTGGGTGCCCAACATGACAGAAATGGCATCGTTGATGATGAAGCACGCCGCCGTATCGTCGCTGAACTGCGGGTTGTGAGTAAAGCCAAGTGCCTTGAAGAAGACGACCGACCTCCGAAGATCGGCGACCGGAAGGGTTAGGAAAACCTGCTTGATCATGTCGTTCTCCTGGTAACTGGTAGTTGTGACGATGGGGTTGCGGCCAAACGAACAAGGCTAACCGGCACCGCCTGCGCCGAGACGCTGAACGAAGCCGAGTAAGCAGGGAGTTGAGAGAGAGCGGGAGGCAATGCAGGTGGGGTCCGACTTGAGCGGAGGGTTAGGCCGACCGGCTACGGTGCAACGGGTGGGTAGGGCATAGGAGTGGCAAGGCCATTCTTTATGGCAAGCCGAGAGAGGGTTTGAATCACTTCATCGTGAGTAGGTGACGTCCTCCCGGAAAACTAGACCAAGGATAATGTGAGTCCTCCCCCTCTGGAGGGCCCCTTGAGAAAGAGCAGATACACCGAGGAGCAGATCATCTTGGCCTTGAAAGAGCACGAGGCCGGCAGGACCACAGCCCAGATCTGCCGAAAGCTCGGAGTCAGCGAGCAGACCTTCTACCGGTGGAAGGCCAAGTTCGGCGGCATGGACGTGGCCGATGCAAAGCGGTTGAAGGGGCTGGAGGATGAGAACCGAAAGCTGAAGCAGCTTGTAGGGGAGCTTGCGCTCGACAATCAGGGCCTGAGGTTCCTGCTCACAAAAAAATTCTGAGGCCCCCGGATCGACGGAAGGCTGTGAGTGGCCTTCGGACCCAGTTTCAGATGAGCGAACGGCGGGCCTGCCGGGTGATCGGAATGCAGCGGTGCAGCTATCGGTATCAGTCCCGGCGAAAGGACTGGGTCGAGTTGCGCCAGCGACTCCTGCAACTGGCCGCCGAACGGAAGCGGTTTGGCTACCAGCGACTCCATGTGCTCCTGCGGAGGGAGGGCTTCCCCGTGAACGTGAAACGGATCTACCGGCTCTACAAGGAGGAAGGGCTCTCCGTGCGGAAGCGCATCCGAAAGCGGCTGAAGGGGTGCCCCCGGAAGGAGCTACAGGCCCCCACCAGGCCCGGTGAGCAGTGGGCCATGGACTTCACTTCGGACGCCCTGGCCGATGGCCGGGCGCTGCGGACCCTGAATGTGGTCGATACCTTCACTCGCGAGTGCCTGGCCATCGAGGTGGACACCAGCCTGCCGGGTCTTCGGGTGGGGCGGGTGCTGGACCGGATCATCCACGAACGGGGCAGGCCAGAGGTCATCGTCACCGACAACGGCCCGGAGTTCACCAGCCGGGTGTTCGACCAGTGGTGCTACCAACGAAGGATCCGGCATCACTTCATCCAGCCGGGGAAGCCCATGCAGAACGGCACCTGCGAGAGCTTCAATGGGCGCTTCCGAGATGAATGCCTGAACGAGCACTGGTTCCGGAGCCTCCCCGAAGCCAGGAGGATCGCCGAAGCCTGGCGAAATGATTACAATCACCGCAGACCCCACGGCCCCCTCGGTGACATCACCCCTGCCGAAGCGGCGCAACGCTGGGATTCACTCCGGTCGCCTACGGCTCCCTCCGCGAATCCCAGCGAGACAACCCTTAACCCAGGACTCTCACCATCCTTGGTATAGAAGTGGGGAGGA
>CAVUDX010000001.1:0-149824 GCA_963740385.1 uncultured Acidobacteriota bacterium | reverse complement strand
ACTGGCTGACCTGGTTCCTCTCCCAGGAGGTGGCGGGTTCTGGGCCGAGGTTTGCCCTTTCACCCACCGGGTGGACCTGGGCCGGTTCCTACCCGTTCAGGGCTTCGCCGCGAGGGGTGCGGCTGGGCTCAGGGTAGTCGCAGGGGAGGCCCAGAAGGAAGGCCCCGCTTCCCGGAGTGCGTGGTACGTATTCTAAATTGTTAATATTAATGTATTTCCTATATTTTCAATTAAATTGACAATCCATGTCATGAAGGCCCGCCTCCATCAGGGCCTTCCGGTGCGGATGTTCCACTACCGCGAAGCGAGGGGGCCTGAAGTCGATCTCCTGGTCCAGGCAGAGCGGGGGTGGATCCTGGTCGAGGCGAAGTCGGGAACCACGGTAGACAGCAGCTTCTTCCGTCCCATGGAAGCACTGGCCGACCAATTCCAGGCCGGCAGCCCGGTTGAACGCCGCCTGCTCTATGGGGGTGAGGCCTCCTACGAGCGCCAGGGCGTGGCAGTGACGGGATGGTCCGGGATCCAGGACCAGGCCTGGTAGGAAGCCCGGTTGGAGTGGACGTGAAAAGGGCGGGATCGCTCCCGCCCTTTTGTTGTGTGGCTAAAACGTTTTACAGGTCTTCGCCGTCGATCTCGCTCATGCCCTGGAGTTCTTCCACGTGCATGGCCATGCGGGCGTATTCGTCGTCGAAGTCCTCGCCGCCCTGGAACTCGGTGAGGCTGGGCTCGGGGTATTCGCCCTCCTCGATCTCCAGGTTGCGGTAGTGGGCCATGCCGGTGCCGGCCGGAATCAGGCGGCCCAGGATGACGTTCTCCTTGAGCCCGCGCAGGTAGTCCACGCGGCCTTCGAGGGCGGCCTCGGTGAGGACGCGGGTGGTCTCCTGGAAGCTGGCGGCGGAGATGAAGCTCTCGGAGGTCAGCGCCGCCTTGGTGATGCCGAGCAGCAGGGGCTCGCAGGTGGCAGGCTGGCCGCCATCCTTGAGGGCCTGCTCGTTGATCTCCTTGAAGCGGTGCTTGTCGACCTTCTCCTCGACGATGAGCGGGGTGTCGCCCACGTCGGTGATGAGGACCCAACGCATCATCTGGCGGATGATGACCTCGATGTGCTTGTCGTTGATGACCACACCCTGGGCCCGGTAGACCTCCTGGACCTCGTTGACGAGGAAGGCCTGGAGGGCACGATCGCCCTGGACCTTGAGGAGATCGTGGGGGCTGACGGCACCTTCGGTGAGCTTCTCACCGGCGCGGATCTCGTCGCCGTCCTGCACCTGGATGTGCTTGCCGCGGGGGATGAGGTACTCGCCCTTCTCGCCCGTTTCGGCTTCGACCACGACCTTCTGGTTGCCGCGGACCCGGTTGCCATAGCGCGCGATGCCGGTGACTTCGCTGATGATGGCGGGTTCCTTGGGCTTGCGGCCTTCGAACAGCTCGGTGACGCGCGGCAGGCCGCCCGTGATGTCGCTGGTCTTGGCCTGCTGGCGGCTGGTCTTGGCGATGACGTCGCCGGGCAGCAGCTCCTGGCCCTCTTCCACTTCGATGTAGGCGCCGGTGGGGATGTTGTAGCGCTTGAGCACCTTGTGGTTGTCCCCCTTGATGTTGATGTGGGGGTGGATCTTGTCGTCCGTGGGATCGATCACCTTCTTGCGGAAGTTGCCGGAGATCGGATCCTTCTCTTCCTGGTAGGACACGTTGACTTCGAATTCCTTGAAGTCGGCGAGGCCGCCCACTTCGGTGAGCAGCACGTCGTTGTACGGATCCCACTCGGCCATGACCGTGCGGGGTTCGACGGCTTCCTTGTCCTTCACCCTGAGGATGGCGCCGGAGGTGATCTTGTAGCGCTCACGCTCGTTGCCGTCCTCGTCGGTGACGAGGATGTAGCCGTTCCGGGTCAGGGCCACGGTCTCGCCCTTGCGGTTGACAACGGTCTTCTTCTGGTCCTTGGTGTTCTCCAGGCCCTCGAACTTCACGATGCCCGCGATCTGGGCCTCGTGGGTGCTCTTCTCGGAGGTGCGGCTGGCCGCACCGCCCACGTGGAAGGTCCGCATGGTCAGCTGGGTGCCGGGTTCGCCGATGGACTGGGCGGCGATGACGCCGACGGCCTCGCCGAGATCCACCAGGCGGCCGGTGCTGAGGTTCAGACCATAGCACTTGGCGCAGATGCCGCGGCGGGCTTCGCAGGTGAGGGTGGAGCGGATCTTGACCTTGGGGATGCCGCTGGTCTCGATCTTGAACGCCAGTTCCTCAGAGATGAGGGTGCCGGCGGGGGCGATCGCCTTGGTGGCATCGTAGGGATCCACGATGTCATCGAGGCAGACGCGGCCCATGATGCGGTCGCGCAGGCGGGAGCGGATGGTGCCGTCGCTGTTGACGATGGACTCCACCTCGATGCCGCTGATGGTCTCGCAGTCGTCCTCGTTGACGATGACGTCCTGGGCCACGTCCACCAGCTTGCGGGTGAGGTAGCCCGAATCCGCCGTCTTCAGCGCGGTGTCGGCCAGACCCTTGCGGGCGCCATGGGTCGAGATGAAGTAGTCGAGGACGCTGAGGCCTTCCTTGAAGTTGGCCGTGATGGGCGTCTCGATGATGTCGCCGGAGGGGCGGGCCATGAGGCCACGCATGCCGGCGACCTGGCGAATCTGGGTCTTGGAACCACGGGCGCCGGAGTCGGCGAGGATGTATATCGAGTTGAGGAATTCCCCGGTCTCGTTCCGCTTCTCCAGCTCCTTCATCATGTCGCTGGCCACCTGGTCGCTGGTCTTGCCCCAGACTTCCAGGATGCGGTTGTAGCGCGTGGAGGCATCGAGGCGGCCCTCGTAGGATTCCTTCTCGATGGCGCGCACTTCATCCGAGGCCTTCTTCAGGAGCTTGGCCTTGGAGTCGGGCACGACGAGATCGTCAATGCCCACGGACACGCCCGCCTTCATGGCCCACATGAACCCGGTGTCCTTCATGGCATCCAGCATGCGGATGGTCACTTCGGGACCGTTGAGCTTGTAGGCGCGGTTCACGAGGGAGAGCAGGCCCTCCTTCTTGAGGAGGCCGTTGATGAAGGGCAGTTCCTTGGGCAGGGCCCGGTTGAACAGGACGCGGCCCACGGTGGTGGTCTTGAGCTGATTGGTGCAGACCTCGGCGGGCGCCTCGAAGACTTCCTGCTCGGAGTTCTTCTTGGGGTCCTTGGCGTGCCAAGCTTCGGTGTCCACCCACTCCCCGGTGTGCCGGATCTGGATGATGGCGTGGGTGTCGACCACACCGGCGTCATGGGCAGCCACCACGTTGTTGGCGTTGGCGAAGACCATGCCCTCGCCCTTGCGGCCGAGGCGCTTCTTGGTGAGGTAGTAGCCGCCAAGCACGATGTCCTGGGAGGGCACCACGTTGGGTCGGCCGTTGGCGGGGTTCAGGATGTTCTGAGTGGACATCATCAGCACCTTGGCCTCGATCTGGGCCATGGGGCTGAGGGGCACGTGCACGGCCATCTGGTCGCCGTCGAAGTCGGCGTTGAAGGCGGTGCAGACCAGGGGATGCAGACGAATGGCCTTGCCTTCGACCAGCACGGGCTGGAAGGCCTGGATGCCCAGGCGGTGCAGGGTCGGGGCGCGGTTCAGCAGGACCGGGTGGTCCTTGATGACCTCTTCCAGGACATCCCAGACTTCGGGACGGCCCTCTTCGACCATCTCCTTGGCCTGGCGGATGGTGGCCGCGTAGCCCTTGTGCTCGAGGCGGTTGAAGATGAAGGGCTTGAAGAGCTCGAGCGCCATCTTCTTGGGCAGGCCGCACTGGTGCAGCTTGAGGTCGGGGCCCACCACGATGACGGAACGGCCCGAGTAGTCCACGCGCTTGCCAAGCAGGTTCTGACGGAACCGGCCCTGCTTGCCCTTGAGGGCGTCGCTGAGGGACTTCAGGGGTCGGTTGCTGACGCCACGGAGGAGGCGACCACGCTTGCCGTTCTCGAAGAGGGCGTCGACGGCCTCCTGCAGCATGCGCTTCTCGTTGCGCACGATGACATCGGGGGCCTTCAGCTCCAGCAGCTTCTTGAGACGGTTGTTCCGGTTGATGACGCGGCGATAGAGGTCGTTGAGGTCGGAGGTGGCGAAGCGGCCGCCGTCGAGGGGCACCAGGGGGCGCAGCTCGGGGGGCAGCACGGGCACCACGTCCAGGATCATCCACTCGGGCTTGTTGCCGGAGCGGTGGAAGGATTCGGCCACCTTGAGGCGCTTGGCGATCTTGCTGCGCTTCTGGGTGGAGGTCTCCTTCTTCATGATGTCGCGGAGCTCGATGGTGAGCGCCTCGATATCAACCTGCTTGAGCAGCTCCTTGATGGCCTCGGCGCCCATCTGGGCCTTGAAGCCTTCGCCGTGAAGGCTGCGGTATTCGCGGTACTTGTCCTCGTTGAGGATCTCGCCTTCCTTCAGGGTCGTGCCGCCGCTCTCGGTGACGGTGTAGGCCTCGAAGTAGAGCACGCGCTCCAGGTCCTTGAGGGGGATGTCCAGCAGGTAGCCGATGCGGCTGGGGACGCCCTTGAAGAACCACACGTGGCTGACGGGTGACGCCAGCTGGATATGGCCCATGCGCTCGCGGCGGACGGACTTCTTGGTGACTTCGACGCCGCACTTGTCGCAGGTGACGCCTTTGAACTTCTGCCGCTTGTACTTGCCGCAGAGGCATTCCCAGTCGTTCACGGGGCCGAAGATGCGGGCACAGAAGAGGCCGTCGCGCTCGGGTTTCAGGCTGCGGTAGTTGATGGTCTCGGGCTTGGTGACTTCGCCCTTGGACCAGGAACGCATCTTGTCCGGGCTGGCCAGGGAGACCCGGATGCACTCATAGGCGTTGATGTTCTGCTGCTCGGGATACATGTGGACCTCTCAAGTGTTCGTCGGAAACGGATGCGGGATCGAGATCAGCCTTCGATGGAGAAGGCCGCGGGCTCTTCCTCCGCCATGGCCGGGTCCAGCTCGTCGCGGGTGAGCATCTCGACATCGATGCACAGCGCGTTGAGTTCCTTCTTGACGACGTTGAAGCTCTCGGGGAGGCCGGGATCCTTGATGGTCTCGCCCTTGATGATGGCCTGGTAGATCTGGGTGCGGCCGTGCATGTCGTCGGACTTGTAGGTGAGCAGTTCCTGCAGCACGTGGGCGGCGCCGTAGGCCTCGAGGGCCCAGACTTCCATCTCGCCGAAGCGCTGGCCACCGAACTGGGCCTTGCCGCCGAGGGGCTGCTGGGTGATGAGGCTGTAGGGCCCAATGCTCCGGGCGTGGATTTTGTTGTCGACCAGATGGTGCAGCTTGAGCATATAGACGCAGCCCACGTTCACAGGCTGCTCGAACATCTCGCCGGTCATGCCGTCAAAGAGCCGGGTCTTGCCGGTGACATCGGGGCCGAGCTTGTGGTTCTTCTCCCAGGCCTGCTTGAGGAAGCCCTTGATGTCGGCTTCCCGGGCGCCGTCGAAGACGGGGGTGGAGAAGTGGACGCCGAGGGTCTTGCCCGCCCAGCCGAGGTGGCACTCGAGCACCTGCCCGATGTTCATACGGGAAGGCACGCCGAGGGGGTTCAGCACGATGTCCACGGGGCGGCCATCGGGCAGGTAGGGCATATCCTCCACGGGGAGGATGCGGCTGACCACGCCCTTGTTGCCGTGGCGACCGGCCATCTTGTCACCGACCTGCAGCTTGCGCTTGACGGCTACGTAGCACTTCACGGTCTTGAGGACGCCGGGCATCAGCTCGTCACCCTTGAGCAGGCGCTCCATGCGCTCGTTCAGGATGTCGCGCAGGACCTTCAGCTGGCTCTCGGTCTTGTCGAGGATGTCCAGCACTTCGGCGTTGATGCGGCTCTTGCCGGCGGCGACGGAGATCTGCCGGAACCGGTGGTAGGGCACGGCCTCGAGCATGTTCTGGGTGAGCTTCTTGGCCTTCGGCAGCAGCTCCTTGCCCTTGTCGTCGCTGAGCACTTCGTCGAGCTCGCGGCCCTTGAGCAGCGTCACGACCTTCTTCTTGGCCTCGGCGCGGATGATGCGCTCCTCGTCGGAGAGATCCTTCTCCCACTTGGCCATCTGGTCGCGCTCGATCTGCTGGGTGCGGAGGTCCTTCTCCTGGCCCTTGCGGGTGAAGACCTTGATGTCGACCACCGTGCCCTCGATGCCCGGGGGCACCGTGAGGCTGGCATCCTTCACGTCGCTGGCCTTCTCACCGAAGATGGCGCGGAGCAGCTTCTCCTCGGGGGAGAGGATGGTCTCGCCCTTGGGCGTGACCTTGCCCACCAGGATGTCGCCGTGCTTGACGGTGGCACCGGTGCGGATGATGCCGCTGTCATCGAGGTTCTTGAGGGCCTCTTCCCGGACCTGGGGGATGTCGCGGGTGATCTCTTCGGGGCCCAGCTTGGTGTCGCGGGCGTGGACCTCGAACTCCTCGATGTGGATGGTGGTGTAGAGGTCTTCCTTCACCACGCGCTCGGAGATCAGGATCGCGTCCTCGAAGTTGTAGCCGCGCCAGGGCATGTAGGCCACGACCAGGTTGCGGCCCAGGGCCAGCTCGCCGTGATCGGTGCAGGGACCATCGGCCAGGATCTGGTCGGAGGTCACGTACTCGCCCTTCTTCACGAGTGGGGTCTGGTTGAGGCAGGTGTTCTGGTTGCTGCGGGCGAACTTCACCAGCGTGTAGATGTCCACGCCGGACTCGATGCCCTCGGTCTCGGGGTCATCCTCCACGCGCACCACGATGCGGTTGGCATCGACGGTCTCGACGATGCCGGAGCGGCGGCAGATCACGCAGGCGCCGGAATCCTTGGCGGCCACGTACTCCATGCCGGTGCCCACGATGGGGGCCTCGGTGCGGATGAGCGGCACGGCCTGGCGCTGCATGTTGGCGCCCATGAGGGCCCGGTTGGCGTCGTCGTTCTCGAGGAAGGGGATCAGGGAGGCGGCCACGGAGACCACCTGCTTGGGACTCACGTCCATGAGCGTGACCTTCTCCTTGGAGACGATCTTGGTCTCACCGGCCATTCGCACGGTGACGTCCTCGTCCTGGATGGCACCGTCCTTGTCGACCCGGACGTTGGCCTGGGCGATGACGTGCTCATCCTCCTCCCACGCGGAGAGGTAGAAGGCGTGCATCTCGTACTTGGCGGGACGCTTGCCGGCCTTGGTGAGCTTCTTGTTCTCGGCTTCGAGGTCCTCCAGGCGCACCACTTCCATGTAGCCCAGCTTGGAGTCGCCCACGCTGGTGACCTTGGCGAAGTGGACGATCTTGCCGTTCTCGACCTTCAGGTAGGGGCTCTCGATGAACCCGAACTCGTTGATGCGGGCGTAGCAGGAGAGGGAGCTGATGAGGCCGATGTTCGGACCTTCCGGCGTCTCGATGGGGCAGATGCGGCCGTAGTGCGAGGTGTGCACGTCGCGCACCTCGAAGCCGGCACGGTCGCGGCTCAGGCCACCGGGTCCGAGGGCGGACAGGCGGCGCTTGTGGGTGATCTCGGAGAGCGGGTTGGTCTGGTCCATGAACTGGGAGAGCTGGCTGCTGCCGAAGAATTCCTTCATGGCGGCGATGACCGGCTTGCTGTTGATCAGGTCGTGGGCCTGCAGGGGATTGTTGGGATCCTGCGCGATGCTGAACTTTTCCTTGATGGCCCGCTGCACGCGCACGAGGCCGACGCGGAAGCCGTTCTCCAGGAGCTCGCCCACGGACCGCACGCGGCGGTTGCCCAGGTGGTCGATGTCATCGGCCCGGACGGGGGCGATCTCGCCGATGTCCTGACGGGTGGTGTCGTACTTCTTCAGGCGAAGCAGGTAGTGGATGGTCTGGATGAAGTCGTCCGTGCCCAGGGTGCGGAAATCCAGGTCGGTCGCCAGGCCGAGCTTGGCGTTGATCTTGTGGCGGCCCACTTTGCTGAGGTCGTACTTCTGGCCGTCGAAGAACATGCCGAAGAGCAGCTTCTTGCTGGACTCCAGGGTCGCGGGCTCGCCGGGACGGATCTTCTTGAAGAGCTCCTTGGCGGCTTCTTCGCTGTCCTCGGTGTGATCCTTGGCCAGGGTCTCGGAGAGGACCTTGCCGGTGGCATCGGCCTCGGGGAAGCAGACGTCGAAGGTGCTCACGTCATTGGCCAGGAACATCTCGAGGTGGGTCTGGACGAAGGGCTCGTTGGCCTCCATGAGCACCTCGCCGGTGTTCATGTTCACGATGTCCTGCAGCAGCACGGCACCGTCCAGCATCTCGCGGGAGACGGGCACGTCCTTGATCCCGGCCTTCTCCATCTGGTCGAGGAGGCGGCGGGTGATCTTCTTGTCCTTGGCCAGCACCACTTCCTTGGTCTTGGGGTGCTTCACGTCCTCTTCGGTCTTCTTGCCCTGCAGGTGGTCGCCCACGGCGACGCTCAGCTTGCCCTTCTTCAGGAAGAAGGTGGCCGGGGTGTAGAAGTGCCGCAGCATGGGCTCATTGGAGGACAGGTTCTCGCTGAAGAGGCCGAGGGCACGCAGGAAAGTGGCACCGAGGAACTTGCGCTTGCGATCGATGCGGGCGTAGAGCAGGCCCTTGGCATCCAGCTCGAACTCGATCCAGGAGCCGCGATAGGGGATGATCTGGGCGCTGTAGAGGCTCTTGTCCGAGGCGATGCTGAAGAACACGCCCGGGCTGCGGTGCAGCTGGCTGACGATCACGCGCTCGGTGCCGTTGATGATGAAGGTGCCGCGGTCGGTCATGATCGGCAGGTCGCCGAAGTAGACTTCCGAATCCTGGCTCTGCTTGAAGCGCCGGTTGCCCTTGTCATCCTTGTCGAACTGGTTGAGGCGCACGCGGATCTTGAGCGGGGCGGCCATGGTGGAGCCGCGCTCCACGCACTCGTCCATGCCCATCTTCTGCTTCATGGAGACGGGCTCCTGGCACACGTCGCAGATGGTGGCCGCATTCTTGTTGCGGGTGCCGCACTTGGGGCAGTCTACCGTCGGATCCTTCGGGTGCTCCGACACGATGCTGTGGCCGCAGTGCTTGCAGCTGGTGCGGAGGTGCTCGAGGCCCAGGTACTTCTCGCACTTGCAGGCCCAGTGGCCCACGGTGTAGTCGAGGAACTCCACCTCGAGGTTCGCGTCGGTACCGTCGGGGTTCTTGCCGTTGTGCACAGGGAACATGGACTCGAACACGGCCTTCAGGCCGCGGGTCTCCCGCTCGCTGTGCAGCAGGTTCATCTGGAGGAATTCGTCGTAGCTCCGCTTCTGGATGTCGATCAGGTTCGGGATGGGAACCAGGGACCGGATCGTAGAGAAGTTGTGGCGCTGGCGGTAGATGTTCTGCTGAACACTCATGGTTCGCTCCAGGTAAAGTTGGCGGAACCTTCTATGGACGGCACACGGCACGGTGAATCACAGCTATGGGCCTTGAGCAAAGACGGCTTTGTCCCAGGACCGCAGCCCCGGGGCGGACTTACAGGTGATGGTGTTGGATGCCCCGGTACGAACCGATGGCCTCCCCCCCACCCATCGGTGGAAGGTGCGGCCCAGGAACGAGGATGGCGCTGCGACGGCGGGCGTTTGGCAACCAGGGGCCTTTATGAGGCGATGTCCAGTGGGGAAACCGGACGGAAGGAATAATCGTACCAGATCGAGACAAAACCGCAAAGCGTAAGGTGCGAGTGGCACCCCACGCTTTGCGTTAATGCTGTGAAAAGGCTACTTGATCTCGACCTTGGCGCCAGCAGCCTCAAGCTTTTCCTTGATCTTGGCGGCTTCGTCCTTGGCCACGCCTTCCTTGACGGCCTTGGGAGCGCCGTCAACCAGGTCCTTGGCTTCCTTGAGGCCCAGGCCCGCGACGATCTCGCGCACAGCCTTGATGACGTTGAGCTTGTTGGCACCGGCCTCGAGGAGGACGACGTTGAACTCGGTCTGCTCCTCGACCGCGGCGGCCGGGGCAGCGCCACCGGCGGCGGGAGCGGCCATGGCAGCGGCGGACACGCCGAAGCGGTCCTCAAGGGCCTTGACCAGGTTAGCCAGGTCAAGGACGGTCATGGTTTCGATTTCAGCGATGAGCTGATCGGCAGTGAGAGCCATGATGGTCTCCTAAAATTCGAAATGGGTTTTGGATTCGGGGTTCAGGTGCTACTCGCCGGCCTTCTGCTTGCGGACGCCCTCGAGGACGACTGCCAGACCGGAGATGGGATAGGTCATCAGGTACAGCAGCTTGGCGATCAGCACGTCGCGGCTGGGCAGGTCCGCAAGGACCTGCAGCTGCTTGGCGTCGAAGAGCTGGCCATCCATGACACCGGCCTTGAAGGTCGCAGCCGGGTTGTCCTTCAGGAAGCCGTTGACGGCCTTGGCCATGGCCACGACGTCGACATTGGTCGTCGCGATGGCACTGGCGCCCTTGAAGGATCCGCCCAGCGCATCGAAGGAGGTGTCCTTCACGGCGAGACGGAGCAGGGTGTTCTTGCTGACACGATACTGGGCCTTGCTCTCGCGGATGGTCTTCCGGAACGCCGTGTCCTTGCCCACCACGAGACCCTTGAACTCGATCACGACGGCGGAGGTGGCGGAGGAGAAGGTTTCCTTGAGCTCGGCGACTTCGGCGAATTTCTTGTTCTTTTCCATGGTCTGCCTCCTACTTCTCAACACTGGTGTTGAGGGTGACCGAGGGGCCCATGGTGGAGGCGATATACATCGTCTTCACATACTTGCCCTTGGCAGTGGCGGGCTTGGCCTTCTGGACGGCATCGATGAGCGCCTTGGCATTCTCTTCCAGCTTTTCGACGCCGAAGGAGAGCTTGCCAACGCCCGCATGGATGATGCCCGTCTTGTCGACCCGGTATTCCACCTTGCCGGCCTTGATCTCCTTGATGGCCTTGGCCACGTCGAAGGTCACGGTGCCGGTCTTGGGGTTGGGCATCAGGCCTCGGGGACCGAGCACTTTGCCCAGCCGACCAACGCCCTTCATCATGTCGGGGGTCGCGACGAGGGCATCGAAGTCGAGGAATCCGCCGGCGATCTTCTCGACCAGTTCATCCCCGCCCACGATCTCGGCGCCCGCTGCTTCCGCTTCCTTGATCTTCTCGCCGCCTGCGATCACCGCCACACGCATGGTCTTGCCCGTTCCGTGGGGCAGGACGATGGTGCCGCGGACCATCTGGTCCGCGTGGCGGGGATCCACTCCGAGCCGCATGTGCACTTCAACCGTCTCGTCGAACTTGGCGAAAGCCAGGTCCTTCACGACGGTGAGCGCATCCTTCAGCTCGTAGGGGCGATCTTCGATCTTGGCCGCGGCAGCCCGGTACTTCTTTCCAGGTTTTGCCATTGTGGCTCCATTCGAACAATCTCCCGCGATGACGGTCGCGGTGGCCGGGATCGCCGCACGGCGCGGCTTTCCAACAAAAGCGAACTGTCAAAAAGGGTCGCGCGGGTTCGGGACCCGCGCGATAAAGGCTAGTCGATGACTTCGACGCCCATGGAGCGGGCGGAGCCGGCGATGGAACGGACGGCGGCTTCAAGGCTGCCGGCGGTGAGGTCGGGCATCTTCACCTTGGCGATCTCGGCGAGCTGGGCCTTGGTGATCTTGCCGACCTTCTGCTTGTTGGGCGTGGGGCTGCCCTTGTCCAGGCCGAGCTTCTTCTTGATCAGCACGGCGGCGGGCGGGGTCTTCAGGATGAAGCTGAAGCTGCGGTCGGCGTAGACGGTGATGACGACGGGCAGCGTGGTGCCCTTCTCGACGTTGCCCACGGACTTCGCGTTGAACTGCTTCACGAACTCCATGATGTTGACGCCGTGCTGGCCCAGCGCGGGACCGACGGGAGGGGCCGGAGTGGCCTCGCCCGCGGGCAGCTGCAGCTTGATGTAGCCAGTGATCTTCTTTGCCATGGGTTGCTCCCGCGGAGGATTCCGGCGCATGCCGGCGACGTCCGCCTTGAGGGTGGCGATCCGGGGGACCGCCGACCGGGGTTGAAAAGGTCCCGGCCGAAAGAGACCGGGACTGGAAAGTCTACCAAAAGGCCTTGAAAAGTCCTCAGGAGATATGGAAATCCTACCTCTTTTCGACCTGGATGAAGTCCAGCTCGACGGGGGTGGAGCGGCCGAAGACCGTCACCATCACCTTGATGGTGGAGCGCTCCTCGTGGATCTCCTCCACATCGCCCTCGAAGTTGGCGAAGGGGCCATCGATGATGCGCACCTTCTCGCCCTTTTCGAAGTGGTACTTCGGCTTGGGCTTTTCCTGGGTCTCTTCGGTGTGGTGCATGATCTGGCGGACTTCCTCGTCCGTCAGGGGCGTGGGCCGCTTCTTGTTGGCCCCCACGAAGCTGGTGACCTTGGGGGTGTTCCGCACCAGGTGCCAGTCGGCGTCGGCCATCTCCACGGAGCCATCGGGCTTGCGCTCGACCTGGATCTGCACGAGCAGGTAGCCGGGGAAGGACTTGCGCTTCTTGACGACGCGCTCCTTCTTGCCGGACTTGGCGTCGACCTTCATCTCCTCGTAGGTCTCCTCGGGGATCTGGATGTCCCCGAAGCTCTCCTGGCGCTCTTCCATCTGGATGCGCTGGCGGAGATGCTCCATCACCTTGGCTTCGTAGCCGGAATAGGTGTGGATGATGAACCACTTCAGCTCGCGGCCCTGCGGCTGGGCCGGGGCGTCCTGCGGGGTGTCCTGGGGGGTGCTCACGAGATCGGTCATGCCTGCCTCCGCGTCAGCGGGTCTTCAGGAAGAAGTACGCGAAGCCCTTGGAGAAAACCCAATCCACGGACCAGAGATAGGCCCCAACGAACACCGAGATGATGACCACCGTCCAGGCGGAGGTCAACACCTTCTCCTTGCTGGGCCAGTCCACCCGGTCGAGTTCGGCGAAGAGATCCTTGGCCTGCTGTTTGATGGCACCGATCACGATGGACCCCGTGGAAAGGACGTCGATCAGAAAAACCTGGCCCCGAGCGGGAGCGCCGGGGCCGGAAAGTGGCAGGGGAGACAGGGTTCGAACCCGCGACCTGCGGATTTGGAGTCCGCTGCTCTACCAGCTGAGCTACTCCCCTGTGGGAACCGCCCGGCCTCTGGTGGGGCCGGGCGGGTAACCCTTCGGGCCGAAAGCCTACTTCGACTCGCGGTGGATCTTGTAACCGCCACAGAAACGGCAGAACTTGTTGAATTCAAGCTTGCCCGTGGTGGTCTTCTTGTTCTTGGTGGTGCTGTAGTTCTTGCGCTTGCATTCCTTGCACTGCAGGTGAACGATGTCGCGCATGGTGACCTCCTAAGTCGGAGGGCGGATCGGCCTTAGGCCAGGATCTCGCCCACGTTGCCGGCGCCCACCGTGCGACCACCCTCGCGGATGGCGAACTTCAGACCCTTGACCATGGCGATGGGCTGGATCAGCTCGACCGTCAGGGTGACGTTGTCGCCAGGCATCACCATTTCGCGGCCGGCCTCGAGCTCGATGGAGCCGGTCACGTCGGTGGTGCGGAAGTAGAACTGGGGACGGTACTTGTTGAAGAAGGGGGTGTGGCGGCCGCCCTCTTCCTTGGTCAGCACGTACACCTGGGCGTTGAACTTGGTGTGGGGGGTGATGCTGCCGGGCTTGGCAAGCACCTGGCCGCGCTCCACGTCCTTGCGCTCCACGCCGCGGAGCAGGATGCCGGCGTTGTCGCCAGCCTGACCCTGGTCCAGGGACTTGCGGAACATCTCGACGCCGGTCACGACCTTCTTGACGGTGTCCTTGAGGCCGATGATCTCGATTTCCTCACCGACGCGGACGATGCCATGCTCGATGCGGCCGGTCACCACGGTGCCGCGGCCGGTGATGGTGAACACGTCTTCGACGGGCATGATGAAGGGCTTGTCGATGGCGCGGACGGGATCGGGAATGTAGGAGTCGACGGCGCCATGAGCTCATGGATGCAGGCGCAGTCGGCGTGATCCGGAGTCTCGGCGTGGTCGAGGGCGAGACGGGCGGAACCCTTGATGATGGGGATATCGTCGCCGGGGTACTGGTAGGAGGACAGCAGGTCGCGGATTTCCATCTCGACCAGCTCGGTGAGCTCGGGATCGGCGATGTCGACCTTGTTCATGAAGACGACGATGTAGGGCACGCCGACCTGACGGGCGAGCAGGATGTGCTCACGGGTCTGGGGCATGGGGCCGTCGGTGGCGGCGACCACGAGGATGGCGCCGTCCATCTGGGCCGCGCCGGTGATCATGTTCTTGATGTAGTCGGCGTGGCCGGGGCAGTCGACGTGAGCGTAGTGACGCTTCTCGGTCTGGTACTCGACGTGGGCCGTGTTGATCGTGATCCCGCGGGCCTTCTCTTCGGGCGCGGAGTCGATCTGGTCGTAGGACTTGGTCTCGCCACCGAACTTCTTGGACAGCACGTAGGTGATGGCCGCGGTCAGCGTGGTCTTGCCGTGGTCCACATGGCCGATGGTGCCGATGTTGACGTGGGTCTTGGAACGATCGAATTTCTCTTTGGCCACGAATGCCTCCTGAAAGGTGGGAGAGAAGATGAAGGGGAACTGTGCGAAAGGTGGAGCCCACAACCGGGCTTGAACCGGTGACCTCTTCCTTACCAAGGAAGTGCTCTACCACTGAGCTATGTGGGCCTTGAACGCTCCCGCCGCCCGGCGGGTGACTTGAACCGCCTTCCGGAGTGGTCCGGATGACGGGAGGGTGGAGCGGGAAACGGGGTTCGAACCCGCGACATTCAGCTTGGAAGGCTGACGCTCTACCAACTGAGCTATTCCCGCGGTGGAACTCCGAGTACGGGACCCAGCCGCCTGGAAGAGCTCCAGGGGACTGGTGCCGAGAGAAGGATTCGAACCTCCGTAACGCGTTGCGTGGCAGATTTACAGTCTGCTGCCATTAACCACTCGGCCATCTCGGCATGCTTGTCCGGCGCCCCTCCCGGGGCTTGTCAAACCTGTCCGGGTCACCCCGGGAAGGCACCCCATCGAAGCTCCTTGGAGCTGCGTGTCAGGGGCACTGCGAGGCAGGGCTTTCCTGACAGGGAACTCGAAAGGTATCACGGCGACGGAGGTGCCTCAAGGGGAAACTTCTGAAGTGGCACGGAGCTCGTGACCTGGCTTCGCCGCGCCACCACGCGGAAGAGCGTGACCGCGGCGGCGGCGGATACATTCAGGCTTTCGATGCCGCCGGGCATGGGGATGTGCAGCAGCCCGTCGCAGCGCTCCTGGATCTTCTGGTGCAGGCCCTCCCCCTCGGCGCCCAGGACCAGCACCGTGGCGCGATCGAAGGGCTCCCCCAGGTAGTCGCGGCTGCCCTCGCCGGCCGCCAGGCCGTAGATCCAGGCGCCAGCCTCCTTCAGGTCATCCAGGGCGCGGCCGAGGTTCACCACGCGGCAGACCGGCACCCGGCCTGCCGTGCCGGCGCTGGCGCGAATCACGGTCTCGTTCACCTGGGCAGACCGCCGTTCCGGCAGCAGCACGCCATCGGCGGCGACCGCGGCCGCCGACCGCAGGATGGCCCCCAGGTTGTGCGGATCCGTGACCCCGTCCAGCGCCAGGAAGAGGGTCGCATCGCGCTTGGCCTGCAGGCGGGCCACCAGATCATCGAACTCCGCGTAGGCGAAGGCGCTGCCTTCGCCCAGGACGCCCTGGTGGCGCTGCCCCTGGCTGCGCCGGTCCAGGCCCTCCATGGGCTCGCGATGGATCACCACACCGGCGGCGCGGGCTTCGGAGAGCAGCTTCGCCACCCGCCCGAAGGCCGCCGGGGCCACCCACAGGGAGTGCAACTCCCCCCGGGATAGGGCCTCTTCGCAGGCATGGGGGCCGAGGTAGCGCAAGGCTAGAACGTCTTCTTGAAGCCGAGGGCCAGGAGATGGCCCATGCCCTCCATGCGGACGCGGGTGCCGACCGACCGGAATCCGGTCCAGCTCCAGACGCCATTGAGGCGGCTGGTGTCCTGGTCCTCGCTCTGGCGGTCCTGATAGCCCAGGTTCAGCTCACCGCCCCAGACCTTGTAGCCGGTGCCGAAGGAAAAGGCCGCCGTGCGGGTCCCGCCAAGCATGGGTTCGGCATTGGCCTCCTCCACGCTGCGCTGGTCCAGCGAGAGGCCACCCCGCAGGGTCCAGGACTTGCCCAGCTCCACCTCCGTGGAGAGGTTCAGGCCCAGGTGGCCCTTGCCGCGGGGCAGTTCAGCCGGGGCCGAGACGGTGCCCGAAGGCGTCGCCACCGTGGCGAAGCAAGGCACCCGAAGGCCGGCCGAGGTCCAGCGCAGATCCGCCTCCCAGGTCATCATGGGCGTGATGCGGTGGCGCAGGCCGACGGTGGTCTGCGAAGGGAGCTCCAGGGTCGCCGAGCCCGCGGTGGGCCTGGAACCGGCCAGCAGGGCATTGGCGCGGGCGCTGGCGCCGACCGGCGCGGTGCTCAGGCCGTCGTTGGCGAGAGGCCCAGCTCGGCATCCCGGTACTCCGCCTTCATGCTCAGGTCGCCCTTCAGGCCCGACTGGTGGACGAAGCCCAGGGTCCAGCGGGGGTTGAGCGCCCAGCGGACGCCCAGGGAGTAGCTGGGCACGACCTTGTCCCCGCTCTGCCCGACCCGCTGCTCCACCAGGCCATTGACCGCGTTGGTGCCGACCGGCAGGGCCGGATCGTTGGGCACGTTCAGGCGCAGGACGCTGCTGGAATCGTAGGAGAGGCGGGCCACGCCCAGGCCGAGCCCCACGGACAGATTGGGGCTGAAGGCCCAGGCGGACTGGCCCTCCAGGCGGCGCGCCGAAAGGTCGATCCCATCGCCCAGGTAGCGGCTGGGGGCATCGTCCAGCAGCCGTCCATGGCGGAGGTAGGGCTCATCCAGCTTCAGGCCCAGTGTCAGGGTCGGTGACAGGCGCGCTGCGAGGCCGAAGGCCCCGAGGGTGCGATTCCGGTCATGGCTGAAGTAGGTCTTGCGATCGCTGTCTGCTCTGATTCCAGGCTCTGCTGGGTGGCCGACATCTCCAGGCCGACGGCCAGGTAGAAGCCGCCCTTCTCCTTGAGGGAGGACAGCAGCGCGGGATTGGTGGCGGCGGCCTCCAGGCTGTAGCCATAAGCCACCTGGGCACCACTGCGGGAGATGCCCACGGGATCTGCGGCCGGCAGGGCCATGCTCTGGGCGGCCACTGGCAGGGCGGCCAGCCCATCGCCAAACCCATCCCGACACTCCACGAACCCCCTGGACCATACCCGACGCCTCCGAGACACGCTTCTTGAGTGGTCCGAACCCGGGAAGGGTTCAAACCCAAGACTCCAGGATCGCCAAAAGGGACCGAATCACCAAGCGCATTCCGCTCGGTTCACCGCTCGGACTCGCCCATGAAGCGCACCAGCAGCCGGTCCACCAGCTCCCAGACCTCCAGCAGGGCCGCCAGGCACATCACCAGTCCGGCGCCCAGGGCGATGGCCCGGCCCCAGGGGCCCATCACGGCCCGGCAGAGCTCCGGCCAGTGCCAGAACATCGCAGGAGCCTCAGCCGTCCGTAAAAGGCCAGCGTCGACAGGAGCATCCCACCCCACAGCAGGTAGAAGAACCTCAGCGCTCGGAAGAGGACGTCCCAGGCGAAGGGACGGGGGCGGGGGGCAGGCATGGAGGAACCAGCATAGCCGGTTCTGCCCTTCAGTCTTCCAGAGGAAGCTCGATGAAGAAGCGGGTGCCCCTCCACCCAGTTGCTGGTGAAGCCCACCGTGCCGCCCAGGACCGTCTCGGCCAGCACCTTCATCCCGTAGGTGCCCAGGCCCCGCCGCGGGCCGCCTTGGTGCTGAAGGACCGCTGGAACACCTGGTCCGCGATCTCGGGCGTCATGCACCCGGTTCTCCACGACATAGCGGGGTCGGCCGGCGCGGCGTTCGCACCAGATCCGGGCCAGCCCTCCGGGCGGCATGGCCTCCAGGGCGTTCGTCACCATGTTGCCGAGGACCCGGCAGAGGATGGCGGGATCGGTGCGCACGAACCCAGCATCGGCGTTGGCGGCATCCGGATCAGGCGGGAAACCAGGCCGGAACCAAGGGCGACCTCCAGCTCGTCGAGCACACCATCGCAGGTCACGCTGCGGAGGTCGGCCACGAGCTCCCCGCTCTCGGCCTGCAGCAGGCGGCTCTGGGCATCCACCTCGGCGGTCAGATGGCCTGCGAGGTCGAGGACGTGGCGGGCCACGGAGGCGGCATCGGCACCGGCGCCCTGGAGGATCTCCGCCCAGCCCCGCAGGCCCTGCAGGGAGTTCATGAGGTCGTGGATGAAGATGCGTTCCAGGGTCTCGCGCCGCTTCAGGGCGCTGATGTCCGGAGGGTGAGCAGGGTCAGGGAATGTCCCGCCACCAGGATGGACGAAGCCCGCACCGCGAATTCATGGGCCTGCCACCGCCCGTCCCGGCGCAGGCTGATCAGGCATTCCGTGAAGGAGGGCAGCCCGGTGGCCTGGGTGGCCAGGATGGACAGCAGCGCCCCGCAGTGCTGACAGGCCCTGGAGCTGCCACAGCCGTCGGGGGCCCCGCTGGCGTGGATGCACGCCATGGTTTCGCCCAGCCTCAGCCCCCGGCAGCTCTCAGCTCCATCGGGGATCAGGGCGTTGAGCAGCACGGAGTTCGCCGCCAGAACCTGGCGCTGGGCATTGAGGATCACCGCATAGCTGTCCACCGCCTCCAGAACTGCCTGGGCTGTCGCATCCTCAAGGCAGAGGTTGACCTGATCGTGCAGTTCCCCGGGCGTGGCCCGGCCCTGGGGCGCGAAAATGCCCCCCTGTCCGGGCGGGTCGCCTTTCCTGGTCATTCATACCTCGTGGGACAAGTATGTCCAGCCCGGCTCATCCAGCAATAAGGGGTTTCCCTACCTGAAATTCCAGAATCCGACCTTTAGCCACGCAGAATCTGCCACCCCAGGCGAAGGATCAGGGCGCCCACCACCCCGATGAAGACGCCTCGCACCCACCGGCTGCCCTGCTGAGCGCCACATGGGCCCCGAGGTAGCCCCCACGCCATTGGCCGCCGCCATGCCCAGGGCCACGGAGGGGAGCCAGCTCCCCTGCCACACGAAGAGCCCCATGGCCGTCAGGTTCGAGGCCCAGTTCACGCTCTTGGCCAGGGCCGAAGCCCTGAGAAAGTCAAATCCCAGCACGGCCACGAAAAGGAAGATGAGCAGCGAGCCCACACCCGGCCCGAAGAACCCATCGTAGAACCCGAGCCCCAGGGCGATGAGCGCCGCCAGGCCCCGCTGGTGGCTGAGCCCGAACCGGGGAGCATGCAGGTTCCCCATGTCCGGCTTGAGCAGCGTGAAGGCGAGCATCACGACCAGCAGGCCGAACATCACTGGGCGCAGGAAGTCCCCGTGCACCCGGTAGGTGAGCCACACCCCGCCAGAGGCCCCGAGGGCCGAGGCGGCCACGGCGCCGATCATCTCGCGCCAGGAGAGCGTCCCCGAGCGCAGGAACTTGCCCGCGGCCATGGTGGCGCCGGTGACCGCCACCACCTTGTTCGTGCCGAGCAGTGTCGGCAGGGGCGTGCCGGAGGGCAGCGCGAGCATCAGCGCCGGGATGGTGATCAGGCCGCCCCCGCCCACGATGGCATCGACGAAGCCCGCCAGCAGGGAGGCGAGCATGAGGAGGGCGAGGGCGGGGAGGCTGGGCACGGGCTCAGACCTTGAGAATCTCCGCTTCCTTGTGCTTCATGGCCTCGTCGATCTCCTTGATGTGGGCGTCCGTCAGCTTCTGGATGTCATCCAGGCACTTCTTGGCCGTGTCCTCCGAGATGTGGGCCTCCTTGGCCTTCTCGAGCTTCTTCACATCCTCGTTGGCATCGCGGCGGATGTTGCGCACGCCGGTCTTGATCTCCTCGCCCAGGCGGTGGAGCACCTTCACGAGCTCCTTGCGGCGCTCCTCCGTGAGCATGGGGATGGGCAGCCGGATCACATTGCCGTCGTTGCCGGGGTTGATGCCCAGCTCCGACTTGAGGATGGCCGTCTCGATGGCCTTGATGGCGCTCTTGTCGAAGGGCTGGATCACAAGCATCCCGGCCTCGGGCACCGACACCGTGGCCATCTGGTTCACGGGCACCATGGAGCCGTAGTAGTCGACATGGACGTTGTCCAGCAGGCTGGCATTGGCCCGACCCGTGCGGATGGTGGCCATCTCCTTCTTCAGAGCCTCCACAGAGGCGTGCATGCGGCGCTTGGTCTCTTGCAGGATGGCGTCGGGGGTCTGGGCGGTCATGGGCACCTCGCTGATACAGCTTTCCTTTATACAACAGGCCGCCTCGCCCGGCTTGCCGGGCCCTTCCAATTCCCGAGGCAGGGGCCTAGAGTGGGGCCATTCCCCGAGGTCCCCGTGCGCCCCTTCTGCCTGTTGGCCCCCTTGGCTTGTCTCTCCCTGGCCGCCGCCCCCGCCGACCTGGCGCTCACCAGCGCGGACGGCTACGCCCTCAAGGGCACCCTCACCCTTCCCACCGCCAAGGGCAAGGTCCCCGTGGTGATCCTCGCCCACCAGTTCGGGGCGGACCGCTCCGGCTGGGCGCCCCTGGCCGAGCGCCTCGCGGCCCGCGGCATCGGCACCCTAGCCCTGGACCTCCGCGGCCATGGCGCCAGCACCAAGAAGAACGGAGTGGATGTGGCGGTCACCGGCGACTTCATGGCCTCGGCCAAAGCCGTGGGTTTCGCCCAGATTCCCGCCGATCTGGCCCAGGCCGCCGCCTGGCTGCGCAAACAACCGGGCGTGGATGGCCGCCGCATCGGGCTCGCGGGCTCCAGCGTGGGGGCCTTCTCGGTGCTGCTGGCCGCCCCCGAGGTAAAGCCCGTGGCCGTGCTCAGTCTGAGCGCCGCCGGCACCGGCGCCTTCGGTGCCGATGCCCGGGAAGGGCTCAAAGGCGCCACCCTGCGGGCCAAGGCCTCGACCCTGGTGCTGGCCTCCACGGGGGACAAGGATGCCTACGAGAATGCCCTGGCCCTGAAGGACCTGCCCGGCGTGTCCCTCAACCTGAAAGAGGGCGACGAGCACGGCTTCGCCTACTTCAAGACCCGGGCCGACCTGATGGCCGTCTTCTTCGGCGAGTACCTCACCTACCATCACACGGGCAAGGCCTACGCCGCCACCACCCCGCATAAGCCCGCCACGCCGGGCAACGTCATCAACGACCAGACCGTGGCCAGCCAGAAGTCGCAGGCCCCCAAGTAGGCCCAGTCTGGAGGCTCCATGGCCCTCTCCCGACACTGGGTGACCCACCTCCTTGGCGGCCTCCTCGTCCTGAGCCTCCTGGCCTGCTCGGGCCCCCGGCGCCTGGAGACGCGCCTGGAGACGCGCCTGGGCGGGCGCGCCATAGAGGACCTGCGCGCCGAGGCACGCAAGGTTGAAGGCCGCTGGCAGGTGGAGCTGTTGCTGCCGATGGGGACCTGGACGGTGGAGACCGAGGAAGGCCAGACCTTCTCCGTGATCCCCAACGAACCAAGGGCGACCCTCCGCTGGACGGTCGCCCCTGATCGCTGGTCCCAGCAGGACCGGCCCTTCCGCTTCGACCTGATCGGTGAGTCTGGCCTGCGCCTCTCCTTCGCCGTGGTCTATCCGAACACCCTGCCGAAGGCCGCGGAGGTGGTGCTTCAGGTGCTCTGCGGATCGATCCCCATCTAATGGAACTGCTGTGCCTCGGTGGAGCCCACCAGGGCCAGCGTGGACGCCAAACCGCCGCTGATGACCTGGGCCACCTCGTCGAAGTAGCCGGTGCCCACTTCGCGCTGGTGCTTGGTGGCGGTGTAGCCCTTTGCCTCGGAGGCGAATTCGGCTTCCTGCAAACGGGAGTAGGCGGTCATGTGCTCGGTGCGGTAGGCGTTGGCCAGCTCGAACATGCCGTGGTTGAGGCTGTGGAAGCCCGCCAGGGTGATGAACTGGAACTTGTAGCCCATGGCGTTGAGTTCCTTCTGGAAGGTGGCGATCTCCTCGTCGCTCAGTTTCTTCTTCCAGTTGAAGGAGGGCGAGCAGTTGTAGGCCAGCAGCTTGCCGGGGAACTCGGCATGCACGCCCTCGGCGAATTCCTTCGCTTCCTTCAGGTCCGGCGTGGAGGTCTCGCACCAGATCATGTCGCAGTAGGGCGCGTAGGCCTTGGCCCGGGCGATGGCCATCTGGACGCCGCCGGTGATGCGGTGGAAGCCCTCGGGGGTGCGCTCGCCCGTGAGGAAGGGCTTGTCACGGTCATCGATGTCCGAGGTGATGAGGCGGGCGGAGTCGGCGTCCGTGCGGGCGATGACGAGGGTGGGCACGTCCATGACGTCCGCCGCCAGGCGGGCCGCCACCAGGGTCCGGATGAAGTGGCCCGTGGGGATGAGCACCTTGCCACCGAGGTGGCCGCACTTCTTTTCGCTGGAGAGCTGGTCCTCGAAGTGGACGCCGGCGGCACCGGCCTCGATCATGCCCTTCATCAGCTCAAAGGCGTTGAGGGGGCCGCCGAAGCCGGCCTCGGCGTCGGCCACGATGGGCAGGAACCAGTCGCGGGTGATGCCGCCCTCGCCGTGCTCGACCTGATCCGTGCGCTGGAGGGCGTTGTTCAGCCGCTTGACCAGGGCCGGCACCGAGTTGGCCGGGTAGAGGCTCTGGTCCGGGTAGGACTGGCCCGAAAGGTTGGCATCCGCGGCGACCTGCCAGCCCGAGCAGTAGATGGCCTTCAGGCCGGCCTTGGCCATCTGCACCGCCTGGCCCCCGGTCATGGCGCCCAGGGCGCGGGTGGGCTCCTCGTTCTGGAGCAGCTTCCAGAGCTTGCGGGCGCCCAGCTTGGCCAGGGTGTGCTCGATGCGGAGGCTGCCGCGGAGCTTCTTCACGGTCTCGGCGGTGTAGGGCCGGGTGATGCCCTCCCAACGGTGGGCGGAGAAGTCGTCTTCGATGGGGGGGACGGGAAACTGGGGGGTCATGGGGCACCTCGGAAAGGGTTGTGGGTGGCGTAATGTCAAAGATTGACCTATTCTGGTTCAAGTCAATGAACAGCTGATTTGATAGGGGTTGAATTGAAAATTTCAGTCAATTCGCTCCATTGATTTTGTAAATTGATGTAAACGAGGCCCCCATGCCCTCCGCCGCCCCCACCAAGCCCGCCGCGCGCCTCGGCGCCAAGATCCGCCTCCTCCGCCGCCAGGAGGGGCTCAGTCAGGTCCAGCTGGCCGAGGCCCTGGGCATCAGCCCCAGCTACCTGAACCTCATCGAGGGCAACAAGCGGCCCCTCACGGCCCCCCTGCTCATCCGGCTGGCCCAGCAGTTCAAGCTGGACCTGAAGGCCCTCGCCCCGGAGGAGGACCAGCGCCTGTCGGACGACCTCATGGAGGTCTTCGGCGACCCGCTCTTCGAGCCCCTGGGTCTCCAGGCCCAGGACGTGCGCGAACTGGTGCAGAACAGCCCGGACCTGGCCCGGGGCGTCTTCGAGCTCTACCGCGCCTACCAGCACGCCCAGGACAGCCTCGGCACCCTCTCCTCCAAGCTCAGCGACGGCCAGGGCTTCGACCCAGAGGCCACGCGGCTGCCCTCCGAGGAAGTCGGCGACTTCATCCAGCAGGCCATGAACCACTTCCCAGAGCTGGAGACGGCCGCCGAGGCGCTCTGGGAGACCGCCGGCCTGGAGCCTGACCAGCCCTACCCCGGCCTGGCCGCGGCCTTCTCGGCCGGGGCATCGCCGTCCGCATCCACCGCGTGTCGGAAGGCCCCGGGATGCTGCGCCGCTTCGACCCGGACCGCCGCATCCTCAGCCTCTCGGAGTTGCTGCCCCAGCGCAGCCGCACCTTCCAGCTGGCCCACCAGCTGGCCCTCCTGGAGCACAGCGAGCTCCTGGACCGCCTCATCAACCACCCCCTCCTGCGCACCGCCGCCTCCCGCGCCCTGGCCCGCGTGGCCCTCGCCAACTACTTCGCCAGCGCCGTGCTCATGCCCTACGAGCGCTTCCTGCGCGCCGCCAGGAGCGAGCGCTACGACATCGACATCCTGGCCCGGCGCTTCCAGGCCAGCTTCGAGCAGGTCTGCCACCGCCTCACCACCCTGCGCCGCCCGGGCCTGGAAGGCGTGCCCTTCCACTTCCTGCGCATCGACATCGCCGGGAACATCTCCAACAGTTTCTCGGCCTCAGGCATTCGCTTCGCCCGCTTCTCCGGCGCCTGTCCGCGCTGGAACGCCCATGCGGCCTTCCTCACGCCGGGCCTCATCCGCACCCAGATCAGCGAAATGCCGGATGGCCGCAAGAACCTCTGCATCGCCCGCACCCTGCAGAAGGACACCGGCGGCTACCGCGGCCAGCACGCCATGCAGGCCGTGGGCCTGGGCTGCGAAATGGGCCACGCCAAGGATCTGATCTACGCCGACGGCCTGCGCCTCGACCAGCCCCCCGTGCCCATCGGCGTCACCTGCCGCCTCTGCGAGCGCACCGACTGCGAGCAGCGCGCCTTCCCGCCCCTGCAGCAGGCCTTCAAGGTCGAGGAGAACCTGCGTCGCACCAGCTTCTACGCGCGCATCGAGGGGAGCTGATCAGCCCTGCCCCAGCCGCCCGGCGGGCTCCTCGATCCAGCGGTGCACCGCCGCCGCCGCAAGGACCGCCAGTCCCAGCGACAGCACGAACCCCATGCGCCCCTGCAGGTGCGGCGCCACCAGCTTCATGGTGAAGGGGTGGAGCAGATAGAGGCCGTAGCTCCAGGCGCCCAGCCGCGTGAGCATCTTGCCGAACCACCCCGGCTGGCCATCCCGGGTGAAGGCCGCCAGGGCCACCAGGACGGTGACGATCAGCAGGTAGCGGTACCTGAGCCAGCCGGTGAGGGCCACCAGGTGGTCGAAGAACTGGGGCGCGGGACGCAGCAGCAGCCACAGCAGGGGCAGGGCCATGAGCAGGGCCACCTTTGGATCCAACCGTTCCTGGGTGCGGGCATGCAGCCCCGCCAGCAGACCGCCCCAGGCCAGGAGGAAGACCTGGTTCGGAGCCTGCACGTAGGTATGGAACTGGTTCCACCGCGGCTGGTCCAGCACCCCGTGCAGGGTAGAGGGCAGGCTCCAGAGCCAGAGGCCGATGGCCAACGTGGCCAGGAACCAGAGGCCACCCTTCTCCCGCAGCCAGGCCAGCGCCGGATAGGCGAAGTAGAGCAGGGACACCAGCCCCACGTACCAGCCGCCGGTCACCAGGGCGTGGTTGGGGTGGAAGGCGCCGAAGGTGAGGGTGAGGTTCTCCAGCAGGAAGCGTGGCGTGGGATCCGGCCCCATCCCCAGGTGGAACGCCACGTTCAGGGTGCAGGCCAAGTAGAACACCGGGGCCAGACGCAGGAAGCGGCGGAACCAGAAGCGCCCGACACCCTCCTGCTGGATGCGAGACCAGGAGGCGGTCCGGAACAGCAGGAACCCGCTCAGCACGAAGAAGGCCGAGACCCCGTAGTTCCCCAGCTTGGCCAGGGCCATGTTCTGACCCGAGCCCGACTGGGTCAGGTCGTACCACACACTGAGGTGGTAGACCGCCACGCACAGGGCCAGGATGCCGCGCAGCGGATCCAGGAAGCCGAGGCGGCCCTTGGGACTAGCGGTACCGGACAACGCCCGAACCGGAGGTCAGGCGCCCCAGCACCCAGGCGGGTTCCTCGGCGGCATGGAGGTCGGCCAGCACTTCATCCAGACGATTGGACTTCACCACCAAGACCATGCCCACACCCAGGTTCAGGGCCTGGCGGGCGTCGTCGATGCCCAGGCCGCCCTTCTCCATGAGGAAGGTGAACAGGGCCGGGATCTGCCAGCTGGCGGTGTCGATCTCGGCGTCCAGGGTTCCGGGCAGCACGCGGGGGATGTTGTCCGTGAGGCCGCCCCCGGTGATGTGGGCCATGGCCACCAGCTTGCCCGCCTTCACCAGGGGCATGACCTGGCTCAGGTAGCTGCGGTGGATGGCGAGCAAGGCCTGGGCTACCGTTTGCGTGGTGCCGGGCAGCTTGTCGTTCACATCGAGCTTCTCCAGCTCAAAGCAGACCTTGCGGGCCAGGGAATAGCCGTTGGTGTGCAGGCCCGAGCTGGGCAGGCCGATGAGCACGTCGCCCGGGGCCATGTAGGACAGTCGGGGCAGGAGATCCGCCTCGTCCACCACGCCCACGATGGTGCCGGCCACATCCACCTCGCCCTCGGCGTAGACGCCGGGCATCTCCGCCAGCTCGCCGCCGATGAGGGCGGAGCTGACTGTTTGCAGGCCGTGGCCATGCCCTTGACGATCTGCTCGATGACTTCGGGCTCCAACTGCTGGGCCGCGATGTAGTCCAGGAAGAACAGGGGCCGGCGCCCTGCACCAGGATGTCGTTGATGCAGTGGTTCACCAGATCCTGGCCCACGGTGTCCCAGATGCCGGCCCGGCGGGCCACCTTCATCTTCGTGCCGACGCCGTCCATGCTGCTGACGAGGATCGGCTTGGCCTCGGGGAAGCGGGCGTCGAAGAGCCCCCCGAAGAGGCCGATGTCGCTGCGGACGCCGGGGGTCTTGGTGGCCTTCACGTGGGACTTGATGCGCTTCAGCGCCTCGTCCTGGCGGTTGATGTCCACGCCGCTGGACGCGTAACTGACCTTCTGGCTCATCGCCCCCTCCCGAATCCACCATGATCCCACAGGGATCTTTTCCCTCCGAGGTCAAACCTTCCCGCGGGAAAGGCCTATCTTGGAAGGTGTATGGACGCCCTCTCCCTCAGCCCCCTCGCTCCGGTCACCCTCGGTGCCCTGGGCGGCCTGCGCCCCGTCCAGCCCCTGGCCATCCAGGAGAACAAGACCACTGGATCCAGCGCCCTGGCCATCCAGGACCTGGCTCAGGGGCTATTCCAGCGGGCCCTCCAGGCCAGCGTCCTCTCTCCGGTATCCGAACCCAGCGGCGGCAACCTCGGGTTGGCCCGGGAGGCCACGGCCTCCCTGCTGGCCTCCCTGAGGGGCCCCCAGGCCCCGGCCAACGCCACTCCGGCCGCCGATGCCACCACCAACACCATCACCCCGGCCATCCCCCAAACCGCCCCCTCCACCGCTCCCAGCGCCACACCCCCGGCCGGTGTGCTGCCGGATGTCCCCGCCACCCAGGACGCCTTCGCCAGCAGCTCGACCCTGGACTTCGCCATGCAGGCGGCCCTGCGGTTCGGTGCCGGCGTCTCTGGCCAGGGAATGACCACCCTGCCCACTGCGGATCTGAGCACGGGCCTGATCCGGGATGCCACCACCGTGCAGCGCCTGGACAACCTCCAGGCCCAGGCCGGGGCCCCCGGTCCCGAGGCTTTCACGCTGCCCCAGGCCGCCACGGCGGATCCTGAGGAGCTATGAGGCCACCCCGACCTCAGCCATCCACGCAGAGGCCAGCAGAGTGGACGTCTTCGCCTGAGGCTCGGCCCTGGCCGCTGGCTCGAGGACACCGCGGCCTCGAGGCCGGGACCTTGGTGTGGAAGGGCGTAGACTGGCTGGACCATGGCCGAACCGCTTGTCGTCCCCTATGACCGTGCCGCCACCGAGGTCGCTGTACGGGCCCTGCTGGGGGGCCTCGGGCAGGATCCGGACGCGCCCGAGCTGCAGGCCACCCCCGCCCGGGTGGCGGACTTCTGGGGCGAGCGCCTGGCGGGCTACGGGATGGATCTGGCTGCGGAGCTCCAGCCGCTGCCCGGCGACTTGGCCCCGGTCCCGGTCATCCTGGAGCGCATCCCCTTCGTGAGCACCTGCGAGCACCACCTGGCGCCCTTCGAGGGACACGCCACCGTGGGCTACCTGCCGGGGGCGGGCGGCACTGTGGGCCTCAGCAAGCTGGTGCGGGTGGTGCAGGCCTATGCCTGGCGCCTGCAGGTGCAGGAGCGCATGGCCCAGCAGATCGCCGATGCGCTGCAGACCCACCTCCAGCCCGCGGCCTGGGGCGTCCAGCTCGTGGCGGTCCACACCTGCATGAGCCATCGGGGCGTGAAGACGCCTGGGGTGCCCGTGCGCACCGCCCTCCTGGGGGGCGGCTGGGGGGCGAATCCACCCCCACCCTTCCGGAGTTGAGCCGCACCTATGTTCCAGGTTGCGTCAAACCCCGGCAAGAACCGGCTCTACATCACCCTGGCGGGCTACCTGGAGGAGCCTGAGCGCAAGGCCGCCATGAAGGCCATCCTTGCCGAGGCGCGGACTCGCGGCCGGGCTTCGATGTCATCTCGGACATCACCGCCCTGCACCCGTCCAACCAGGAGGGTTTCAAGGACCTCCTCCGGGCCCGGTCGGCCCTCAAATTGAAGGGCGTCGGCCGAGTGATCCGCGTGGTGAAGCTCCCCCTCAGCCGGATCCAGTTGGCGCGCGTCTCCGAGGCGGCCGGCTACGAAGCAGAGGAGGTCGAGAGCCTCGAGGCGGCCGACCGGCGCCTCGACGAACTGCAGGGCCAGGCATCCCATGGATGAATTTGGTGCGACCGGCATGCAGGTCACACCGCGGGCTTGGGCGCCATGCACCTCAACGATGGCCGCGTCACGGAAGCCGAAGCGGAGCACCTGCTGAACGCGGTGCTGGACCTGGGCGTGAACCTCATCGACACGGCCCGGGGCTATGGCCTTTCGGAGGCCTGCACCGGCCGCCACCTGGCCCGCCGGCGGCAGGAATTCCGGCTCTCCACCAAGGTGGGCTGCGGCATTCCCGGCGTGTCCGACTGGACCGGTCCCTGCGTCACGGCCGGCGTGGAGGCGGCGCTCAGGCGCCTGCGCTGCGAGCGGCTGGACATCGTCCACCTTCATCCTGCCCGCGGGCATTCTCGAACAGGGAGACGTCATCGATGCACTGGAAGCCTGCGCCCGGGCTGGCCAGGTGGGCGTGGCGGCCTATTCCGGGGACAACGCCGAGCTGGACTTCGCCATCGCCTCCGGTCGCTTCGGGGCCGTGCAGACCTCGGTCAGCCTCTGCGACCAGGTGAACCTCCACCAGCGCCTGCCCGCCCTCCAGACCCTGGGCATGGGGGTATCGCCAAGCGCCCCCTGGCAGGTGCCGTCTGCGGACAGCCCCGGAGGCCGAAGTCGATGCCCAGGGCCAGGACCGGGATCGCCGGCAGGCGATGGCATTGGGCGCTCCGCTGGAGGCCCGTTCCTGGAACGAGGTGGCCCTGCGCTTCACCGCCCACCGGCCCGGCGTGGCCAGCAGCATCGTGGGCACCCGCAGCCTGGCCCACTTCAAGCAGAACCTGGCCTGGGTCGAGAAGGGGCCCCTGCCCGAGGATGAGGTCGAACTCCTCAGAGCCACCTTCCAACGCCATGGCCAGGGTTGGTCCGGCTTGATCTGACCGCTCGCCGGTACACTGTCCCCATGTCCCTCCCCACCCCTGAACCGAAGCTCGGCTACGACCTGTTCTCTAAGCTGCTGAACTGGGCGGCGGCAAGCGGCAGTCGAAGCGCCTGGAAGCCCTGAAATCGGCGGCCTTCCAGGAGCTGCTGAAGGGCGAAGCGACGAACCTGGACCTGGTGGCCTCGGCCTGAAGCAGATCCACAAGGCCGCGGATGATTCGCCCAGGCCATCGGTCGCTCCAGAACCTCTACAACACACCCCCGTGCCCCCCAGCCCGCGCCAAGGCCCGGAAGCCCGAACGCCCGGCGCGTGGCGCCGAGAAGCCCGCTCCCAACAAGCCCGACCCAGTACCGGTGGCGGTGGATCCGCTCCACCGGCATCCCGGCTTCGGCGTCACCAGGCAGACCCTCGGACCTGCGCGGATGCGAACTCACGCTCGGACAATCCTGCCCCTCTCGGCCCACCTATGATCCTCGTCACCATCGGTGTGGCGGATGCTCGCCAGACGATCTGGAGTTTCCATGGACCGCTTATCCCGGCTGCGGCTGGCCCTCCTGCTGGCCATGACCCTCCTTGCCTGCTCCGGGAGGGGGAGGAAGTGCGGGTTCCCCGCCTTCCCCAGGGCCGGTCCTGACCCCCATCGAGGTGTTCATCGATGGGGTGGAGGTCGCCGGCTCTGCGGCGCCCGGCAGCACCTTCCAGGGAACCCTCCACATCCGGGTCCCCCACACCTCCAGTCACCTCGTTGGTGTCTCCTGCCAATCCAGTATTCCGGGGGTTTCCGTCAATCTCATCTCTGCATTCCCCGCCACTCACAGCAGTGGCGTCTACGACGTTCCCTTCTCGGGCGCGGTTGCAGCAAGTGCGACCATCGGCGCGGCAGGGCAACTCGAATTCTCTGCCTGGGATCAGTCTGCCGGGGGCAAGACTCTCACCACCGGCCGTGCCTTCGCCGTGGCGGACTACCCTCTGCTAATCGTGTTGAATCCCTGGTCCTGCCACCAAAGTCGGCCCCGGGAAGGATTTCCAAGGTTCGGCGACCTGCTCGCCCAGGACCAGCTCAAACGACCCTGTCCCTCTACCAGTCCCACTTCCGATGCCCAGACCCAGGCCGTCCCCCTGACTCCCTCCAGCTTCCCCTCCACGAACCGAAAATCTCAAGGTGCAGATCTCTTTGCACATTTCAGCGGAAGTCATGCCCAATGGTTCCCTGGGCATGGCGGTCATCATTTCCGCGCTAGTCTTCCAGGCGCGCTTACCTATGTCGTGGAGTGGATGCAGTCCAAGGGAGCCCCCGCTCCTGCTGAGGCTCCAGGCACCCAACCTGGCCTGGCAC
Source organism: uncultured Acidobacteriota bacterium (assembly GCA_963740385.1). Taxonomy (GTDB): domain Bacteria; phylum Acidobacteriota; class Holophagae; order Holophagales; family Holophagaceae; genus Geothrix. The sequence continues at coordinate 119,335 of CAVUDX010000001.1, read as the reverse complement.
CCAGGCACTGAGCAGCCCATCATCATCCTCTACTCCAGTGGCGGGTGCGCGGGTCCCTCGCCCTGTCCATCGAGGGCTGCGCAGAAAGCCTCCGTCAGCTGGGATGACCCTCTCCAGTTCTCGGATCAGGGGCCAACATGACAGGCTTCCGGATCGCTTCCCCTCGAACCTCAAGCCCAGGTTCATGTAACAGTACTCGTGATCAGTTCGGGTTCGCAGACCCGGCACTACCCGTTCCACTTGTCCAATCCCGGAGATCCGGACTTCATCGTCCGGCCCACCGCTTCGAATTCCGATGGCCCGGAACACTGCAGAAGTCCGCAGTCGAAGTCCGGTCCGTCCGCGGCTTCCAGGGGAGTGTCTCTCTATGCGATGGGCTGGATGACCAGGTTGGTTATGCCTTCAGCCCTGCGACAGTGACCCTCGACCCGGCTCATCGAAGGTCGTGGACCTCTTCCTGGAGCAACCCCTCAGGCCATGCTTATGGATTCTATGTCCACGGCGATCGGGTGCTGGTCCACACCGAGCTAGGCATTCTGGAATTGACGACTCTGCCGAGTCTGGAGGTCAACTCAGACTGCAGTTGGATGGCTGTCAAGGTCGGCCAGACCGCCCACCTGGAAGACGCGGCTACGTTCCTCAACGGGTATCAAGGCCCTGTCGACCTGACGGATCGGTGGGCCTCAGCGGTGCCACGCCCATCCAGTTCACCCCAGCCAGGTGTCCATCGGGCCAGGGAGGAGGTCGAAGTCCTCTGTTCCAGCCTCATCCAGGATGGGATCGAAGGTTACATCATCCGCGTTGCGCCGGAATTCACCTAGCCAGCTCCTCTGGCATTTACGCCAAGATCGCCATCTGGCCCCGGAACAGTGCAGCGTCGAGCGCCTTCTGTCCCAGACACCATCCCCAAACTTCTCCGGCGCGGGACGGTGACCACCGAGGTTCCAATCACATCCCACAATGGCCTGAGTCAGGCGCTGGACATCATTCCCTTCTCGTGGGCATACGGAGCCGTGGGTCCCGAACCTGCGACATGCACCCCATCGCAGTCGCCCCGGCGTCGACGGCAAGGTCATCACGACCCTGTCCGATCTGGGGTATCAAGCACCGGGCACCTACACCTTCCAAGTCGGCGTGGCCTCCAGCCAGGGCCAGACGCCCCGTAGGACGATGACCTGGGACATCCCCTTCCTGCTGGTGGATCCGCTCAGCCGGACTGGTCGCCGTTGCCATGAACACGGATTTGAGGCCATCCGCCAGGTCCGTTTCGCATTCCGGTCAAGGTGGGCTCCATCTCCGGGTTTGAGGGAACCGTGCGCCTGGGTGTCGAGTGGGCCTCCTGTGCCTGGGATTTTGATCTGCGAGAGGTGAGCCTCCATGCAGAGGAGGAACGGGTGGTCTACCTCACCCTCGATATCCCCGTGTCCGGTGCCTTCGACTTCGAGATCTATGTCACCGCCGAATGCGGAGGGGTCCTGCGTCGGCAGAAGATCCATGTGGCCCTCGACTAGGTGCCCACACTGTCCTCGCCAACCTGGGTCTAAGCTGATTCCCATCGGCGCCCTTGCCGACCCGTTGCGGGAGGTCCCTTGAGCCTGAAAGCCATCCTTGGTCTCGCCCTCATCGCCCTCGGGGCGGCCGCCCTCGCCTGGCCGGACTTCAGCTACACCAAGGACAGCCACGACGCCAAGCTGGGGCCCCTGGAGTTCACCCTGAAGCAGAAGGAGACCATCCGCATCCCCGCCTGGGCGGGGCTGGCGGCCGTCGGCTTGGGCACCCTGCTGGTCTGGCGGCGGAAGGGCTGATGCCGGTCCCGGCAGCTGTCACTACCCGGATCTTCGTGGATGCGGATGCCTGTCCCGTGAAGGACGAGATCTTCCGGGTCGCCCAGCGCTGCGGCCTGAAGGTGCTGGTCGTGGCCAACTCGCCTCTGCGGCTCCCGCGCCACCCGCTCATCGAGGCGGTGGTGGTGGCCCGGGGCCAGTTCGACGGCGCCGATGACTGGATCGTCGAGCAGATCACGGACCGGGACATCGCGGTGACGTCCGACATTCCCCTGGCGGCCCGCTGCCTGGAGAAGGGCGCCCGAGCCCTGGACGCGAAGGGCAAGGTGTGCTCGCCCGACTCCATCGGGGATGCCCTGGCGAGCCGCGAGCTGATGTCCCACCTCCGCGCCATGGGCGAGATGGGGGGCGGGCCGTCGCCCTTCACCGCGCGGGACCGCTCCACCTTCCTGCAGCGGCTCGACGACCTGATCCAGGCACTAAGAGCGCCTAGCAAAACCCGACGATGCCGCGATTAAGCCAGGCGGGATGCACCGGAAGGAAGGGCCCGCAGGGCGATGTGGGACATCGTTCACCATCCGCGATGCGGATAGGGCCGCATCGGCGAAGACGATGGCGGGGGCGAAGCCCGAAGGCCACAGGCCCGAGCCAAGGGCCCTGACGCCGCGGGGCGCCCGCCTGGCTTAATCCCTCCGGGCGAGGGGTGGCGGGCTTCTCGATGCTTCGTCAGGCTCGTTTCGCGTAGTGCCCGCTACGCTGCCACTCGCCTTCCTCGCTTCGCTCGCCCGGCGCCCCTCGCGCGGCGAGGTGGGGTTTTGCTAGGCGCTCTTATGCGCGCGAGGCGGTAGACTCAGAAGAGGGCTGCATCAGCTTCAACCTTTTCGGGATCGGATTCGCCATGGCCAGAAAGCCCAACTACAACTTCGAGAAGCGGCAGAAGGACCTGGCCCGGCAGAAGAAGAAGGAAGAGAAGCTGCAGAAGAAGGCGTTGAAGAAGGACGCCCAGGGCAACGACATTCCCGACACGGAAGAGTCCGAAGGCGTCGCCGAAGAAGGCCAGGCCTCCGAGTAGCCCAGCACAAGGCAGGTTCCGGCATCTCCTTCGTGATAGAAGAGGGGATTTCAAGGTGCCCTATGACCCGGATGCTGCTGGCAGCCAACCTGTGGATCCTGCCCGTCATCGCCGCTCCGCCCGTGCCTTCGTCGATCGCCCGGCTTGCGACCCTAGAGGCGCGGATCGGGGGTCGCCTTGGCGTGGCCGCCCTGGACACGGGCTCCGGCCGCCGCCTCGATACCGCAGTGCCGAGCGCTTTCTCTTGTGCAGCACCTTCAAGGTCCTGCTGGCCGGGGCGGTGCTCGTCCGGGTGGATGGGGGTCGGGAGCTTCTGGGGCGGCGCATTGCCTACGGCCAGGTTGATCTCATCGACCACTCCCCCGTCACGGCCGCCCACGTGGCGGAGGGGAGCCTTCCGGTGGAAACGCTCTGCGCCGCAACCGTCCGGGACAGCGACAATGCCGCGGCGAACCTGCTGCTCAGCGCCCTCGGTGGCCCGCGAGCCGTGACCGCCTTCGCCCGCACCCTGGGCGACGACGTGACGCGCCTGGATCGCAACGAGCCCAGCCTGAACGAGGCCAGGCCCGGCGATCCCCGGGATACGACCACGCCAGCTGCCATGGTGGGCACCCTTAAGAAGCTTCTGCTCGGTGACACGCTGTCAGCCGATTCCCGCCTGAAACTCGAAGGCTGGATGGTGGCCTGCACCACCGGCAGGGCCAAGCTCCGGGCGGGCCTGCCCGTGGACTGGATCGTCGGCGACAAGACGGGCTCGGGGCAACGGGGCACCATGAACGACATCGCCATCCTGCGCTCGCCCCGTCGGGCGCCGATCCTCGTGGCCGTCTACGCCACCGGGTCGAAGGCCTCCTGGGCGGACCGGGAGGCGGTGTTCGCCGAGGTCGGCCGGATCGTGGCGGGCGACTTCAAGGACTGAAGTCGCCTCTCGGCATATCGTGGAAACCGGTCTCGGCCGGTCGTGAATCTCCCGAGAGCCGGTCGCTTGCAAATTACAGTATTTATTCAATGATTTGACTTATTGCTTTGGCACGGGGATGGCTCTACCTTGGGTGCCGCCGGTCGCGGCCCACAGGAGACCCCATGTCCTTCACCGAGTCCAAGACCCACCAGAACCTCAAGGCCGCCTTCGCTGGCGAGAGCCAGGCGAACCGCCGCTACACCTGGATGGCCCAGGTCGCGGAGAAGGAGGGGCTGCCCGAGGTGGCCAGCCTGTTCAAGCACAGCGCCGACGGCGAGACCGGCCACGCCCTCAAGCACCTGATGTACCTCGCCGCCAAGGCCGGCGACCCCGCCACGGGCCTGCCGCTGGGCGACTCTCTCACCAACCTGAAGTCCGCGGTGGCCGGCGAGACCTACGAATACACGGACATGTACCCCGAGTTCGCCCGGGTGGCCCGCGAAGAGGGGCATGCCGAGATCGCCGCCTGGTTCGAGACCCTGGCCAAGGTGGAGCGCTTCCACGCCGGCCGCTTCCAGGACGCGTTGACCCGCCTCCAGGCCGGCAGCATCGCCAAGCCCGACGCCGAGATCGCCAAGCACATCTGAGGTGACCATGAACCTGGCCTTCGACCCCGCCACCGAGCTGGCCCGCTTCGAGACACGGCTGGCCTTCCTGAACCGCCAGGCCACCCTGCGCCTGGAACTGGCGGAGGGCATCACGTTCCAGCCCGAGACTGCCGAGAGCGTCGAGGACCAGGTGGTCGAAACCCTCTGGGCCGAAGGCATGACACTGGAATCCGCTCCAACCGAGGATGTGATCGAGGCTCGCGCCTCCTTTGCCGTCCTGGCGCCGCACCGCGAACACGGGGGCCAGAGCCTCGTCGCCACCCTGTTCCTGGGTTTCCCGGACGCGGTCCGGGATGCGAAGCTGGCCGCCCTGCAGCGCTTCCCCGACCAGCTCCGGCTGGAGCTGAGCGACGGTTCCCTCGCCACCCCCGCCGTGGATCGCGGCGCGGCCGGTCCCGAGGATCGCCTGCCCGCCGTGCTGGCCCTGCGCTTCTTCATCCCGGACGGCTGCCGCGTCGTCGCCCTCGTCTCCAACCACGCCGTGGTCCCGGGTCGCTGGTCCGCGCCGCCGACCTGGGCTGCCTGGCCTGCCTGAGGAGCCTCCATGAGCATCAACATCGGCATTCCCGCCGAGGACCGCAAAGCCATTGCCGACGGCCTCTCCAGGCTGCTGGCCGACAGCTACACCCTCTACCTCAAGACCCACAACTTCCACTGGAACGTGAAGGGCCCCATGTTCCAGACCCTGCACCTGCTCTTCGAGACCCAGTACACCGAGCTGGCCCTGGCCGTGGACCTGGTGGCCGAGCGCATCCGCGCCCTGGACTACCCCGCCCCCGGCACCTATGCGGAGTTCGCCAAGCTCTCCAGCATCCCTGAGCCCACCGGCGTACCCAAGGCCACGGCCATGATCAAGGAGCTGGTCGAAGGCCAGGAGGCCGTGGTCCGCACCGCCCGCTCCATCTTCCCCCTCGTGGACAAAGTGGGCGATGAGCCCACCGCCGACCTGCTGACCCAGCGCATGCAGATCCACGAGAAGAACGCCTGGATGCTCCGGAGCCTGCTGGAGGAGTGAGCGGCCCTCCTCCCGGGGTGATCACTCATTCTTACTATTTCCGACTTTTTTGGTAAACTACTGGATCGCGCCCGGCGCACCTTGAGGAGATGACCATGGCCTACACCGCCAAGTCCTACGATCACTTGAAGGGCGGCGCCCTGAAGGGGCTCAGCGACGCCCAGCTCGACCAGCACTTCACGCTGTACAAGGGCTACGTCACCAAGCTGAACGAGATCGAGGAGAAGCTGGCGACGGCCGACAACACCAAGCCCAACTACTCCTTCAACGATTTCAGCGAGCTGAAGCGCCGCGAGGCCGTGGCCTTCAACGGCTCCTTCCTGCACGAGCTCTACTTCGAGAACCTGGGCGCCGATAGCGATGTCAGCGCCGGCCTGAAGGCCGCCCTGGAGGCCGCCGGCGGCCAGGACAAGGTCATCGCCGACCTCAAGGCCACGGCCATGGGCGGCCCCGGCTGGGCCCTGCTCACCCGCAACCGCCGCGACGGCAAGCTGCACACCTACTTCGTGGCCGAGCACCACCTGGGCCTGCCCATCGAGCAGGACCTGCTCGTGGTGCTGGACTCGTGGGAGCACGCGTTCATGGTCGATTACGGCATCGCCCGCGCGAAGTATCTCGAGACCTTCGTCGAGAACATCAAGTGGAGCGAGGTCAGCAAGCGCCTCGGGAATTAGGGCGCGGGCGGCATCGCGCCGCTCATCGCGTGCTCATGGTTGGGCCCCCGGTCGGGGGCCCGCCTTTTTCTTCCGGTCGCACGCCTCCGCCTAACGCACAGCGCCCCGCGCTGTGCTCCCAATCGCTTGCCCCTCCGGGGCCACGCTCTTGGAGTCGGAGCCTCCATGGTCGATTACGGCATCGCCCGCGCGAAGTATCTCGAGACCTTCGTCGAGAACATCAAGTGGAGCGAGGTCAGCAAGCGCTTCGGGAATTAGGGCGCGGGCGGCATCGCGTCGCTCATCGCGTGCTCATGGTTGGGCCCCCGGTCGGGGGCCCGCCTTTTTCTTCCGGTCGCACGCCTCCGTCTATCGCACAGCGCCCCGCGCTGTGCTCCCAATCGCTTGCCCCTCCGGGGCCACGCTCTTGGAGTCGGAGCCTCCATGGTGGACCCCCCGGATCGCAGGCCCCGCATGGGGCCTGCTCCCGTTCAGCTCTTGCTTCGCTCGGCTTCACGGACGGGGCCCCGCTGGCATCGCCCGCGCGAAGTATCTCGAGACCTTCGTCGAGAACATCAAGTGGGAGGCTCCAGGTCTGCGAGGCCACTGGCCGAGCAGGAGGGCGCACCGCGCCCGATACCTGGCGGCCCTCCTCCCGGGGTGATCACTCATTCTTACTATTTCCGACTTTTTTGGTAAACTACTGGATCGCGCCCGGCGCACCTTGAGGAGATGACCATGGCCTACACCGCCAAGTCCTACGATCACTTGAAGGGCGGCGCCCTGAAGGGGCTCAGCGACGCCCAGCTCGACCAGCACTTCACGCTGTACAAGGGCTACGTCACCAAGCTGAACGAGATCGAGGAGAAGCTGGCGACGGCCGACAACACCAAGCCCAACTACTCCTTCAACGATTTCAGCGAGCTGAAGCGCCGCGAGGCCGTGGCCTTCAACGGCTCCTTCCTGCACGAGCTCTACTTCGAGAACCTGGGCGCCGATAGCGATGTCAGCGCCGGCCTGAAGGCCGCCCTGGAGGCCGCCGGCGGCCAGGACAAGGTCATCGCCGACCTCAAGGCCACGGCCATGGGCGGCCCCGGCTGGGCCCTGCTCACCCGCAACCGCCGCGACGGCAAGCTGCACACCTACTTCGTGGCCGAGCACCACCTGGGCCTGCCCATCGAGCAGGACCTGCTCGTGGTGCTGGACTCGTGGGAGCACGCGTTCATGGTCGATTACGGCATCGCCCGCGCGAAGTATCTCGAGACCTTCGTCGAGAACATCAAGTGGAGCGAGGTCAGCAAGCGCCTCGGGAATTAGGGCGCGGGCGGCATCGCGCCGCTCATCGCGTGCTCATGGTTGGGCCCCCGGTCGGGGGCCCGCCTTTTTCTTCCGGTCGCACGCCTCCGCCTAACGCACAGCGCCCCGCGCTGTGCTCCCAATCGCTTGCCCCTCCGGGGCCACGCTCTTGGAGTCGGAGCCTCCATGGTCGATTACGGCATCGCCCGCGCGAAGTATCTCGAGACCTTCGTCGAGAACATCAAGTGGAGCGAGGTCAGCAAGCGCTTCGGGAATTAGGGCGCGGGCGGCATCGCGTCGCTCATCGCGTGCTCATGGTTGGGCCCCCGGTCGGGGGCCCGCCTTTTTCTTCCGGTCGCACGCCTCCGTCTATCGCACAGCGCCCCGCGCTGTGCTCCCAATCGCTTGCCCCTCCGGGGCCACGCTCTTGGAGTCGGAGCCTCCATGGTGGACCCCCCGGATCGCAGGCCCCGCATGGGGCCTGCTCCCGTTCAGCTCTTGCTTCGCTCGGCTTCACGGACGGGGCCCCGCTGGCATCGCCCGCGCGAAGTATCTCGAGACCTTCGTCGAGAACATCAAGTGGGAGGCTCCAGGTCTGCGAGGCCACTGGCCGAGCAGGAGGGCGCACCGCGCCCGATACCTGGAGGAAGTCAGCAAGCGCTTCGGGAAATAGCTTGGTGGGTCCGGCGCACAGCGCTTTGCGCTGTGCGAGGGGCGCTTGCGCGCCCATCTGGTTTCTTTTCATACTCACCACGCGCAGCGTGGTGAGCTGAGCGGAGGGCAAGATGGGGACCGAAGCGCTCGCGAATCCGCTGGGACCTGAACTCTTCCGGTTCCTGAAAGAGCTGAAGGCGAACAACGAGCGCGAGTGGTTCCAGGAGCACAAGGCCCGCTACGAAGCCGAGGCCCGCGACCCGGTGCTGCGGCTCATCGCCGGGTTCGGCGGCCCGCTGGCCGCGGTCAGCCGGCACTTCGAGGCCGACCCCCGCCCCGTGGGCGGTTCCCTCTTCCGCATCTACCGCGACACGCGCTTCAGCAAGGACAAGGCGCCCTACAAGACCCACCTCGGCGTCAACTTCCGGCACCGCTCCGAGGCGGCCGGGGGCGTCCATGGTCCCGGGTTCTACCTCCACCTCGACCCCGGCGGCTGCTTCGCCGGGGGCGGGCTCTGGCACCCGGAACCCGAAGCGCTCCACAAGGTCCGCCAGGCCATCGTCGCCAAATCCGCGGCCTGGAAGAAGCTCCGCGCCTCGGGGATCGAGATCGAGGGCGAGGCCCTCAAGCGGGTGCCCCAGGGCTTCGACCCGGACCACCCCTGCGCCGAGGACCTCAAGTTCAAGGACTTCTACGCCGCCACGGCCTTCACGGATGCCCAGGTCCTCGCCCCGTACTTTCCATCGGCCCTGGCCCGCGCCTGTCAGGAGGCGGCCCCTCTGGTGGCCTTCCTGTCCAAGGCCCTGGACCTGCCCTTCTGAGTCGCTGGGGGCCTCAGCCCCGACCGCTCTGGGCGGACCGGGAGGCCCGGAGCACCGCGCGGAACACCTCCTCGACGCCCAGGGCGTCGAGGCCTGAGTCCTTCGCCCAGGCGCGGCGGGCCTCCAGCTGGGCGCTCTCGCGTTCTGGATCGTGCACGGGCAGGTTCAGTTCGGCCTTGGCCCTGCCCGCGCGCAGCACAAGCTCGGTGCGCCGGGCCAGCAGGGCCACCAGTTCCTGGTCCAGCGCGTCGATGTGATCACGGGCCTCCTGCAGGGCCGGGGAGCGGGTGCCCAGATCCGGGATCGACAGCTGCTCGCCGCCGCCCAACTCCGCCGCCTCGGCGAGGCTCCGGTGGATGGCCGAGAGGGCCTCCAGCAGGCCCTCCCGGGCACCCGAAGCGAAGGGATTCTCGTTCTGCAGCGCGGCGAACAGGTGCCCTGCATCCTCCCGCACGGATTCGAGCGTTCGCGCGATGGCGTGAAAGGAGGGGGGCGTGAAGGGCAGTTCGGCCCCGGCGCCCACGGCCAACAGGCCCTTGGCGATGAAGAAGGTCAGCGCGTGGGTCGTGGCCATGACGCGGTCATGGTCCTCGGGGCTCTGGCGCAGCACCTCGCAGCCGAGGCTGTGGAAGAGCCGCTCGATGCGCTGGGCCGCGAGGGGATGGTGCGGCGAGGCGCAGAGCACCACGCGCAGAGGGCGCTCGGCCCGGGCGAGGCTGACCGGGCCGAACAGCGGATGGGTGCCCGCATGGGGAACGGCCGGGCCCAGATGCTCGTCGAGGAGAGCGCAGGGCCCCACCTTCACGCTGCCCACGTCGAAGACAAGGTGATCGCCCCTCAGGTGGGGCCGGAGGGTCCCGAGGAGGCCACCCAGCGCCGGGATCGGCACCGCCAGGACCAGGGCCTCCTGGGCGTCAATCAGGTCGTGGAGACTGGCCGCGCTGTGTTCAGCAGGGACCTCCGCCACGGGATCCCAGGCCCGGTAGGCGTGACCGGCCTCGCGGAGGAGCGAGCCGAGCGCCCTCCCGAAGCGGCCATAGCCCAGGATGCCGATGCGCATGGGGTCTCCGGAGTCAGGAGGCCATCCTACCGCAGCAGCTCCTGGATGGCCGCCACGGTGGGCACGTGGCCCTGGCTCTTCACCACCCCATCTACCACCAGGCCCGGCGTCGTCATCACGCCCCGAGCCACGATGTCTGGGTACTCGGTGACCTTCACCAGCGTGAACGACAGACCCAGGGCCTTGGCAGCCTCCTCCGCCCGCTCCGCCAGCAGTTTGCACTTGGCGCAGCCGGTGCCGAGCACTTCGATCTTCATGAGCCCTCCTACATCAGCAGGTTGAAAAGGTACCCCACGAGCACGATGCCCAGGCTGACGACCCCGAGGAAGGTGGCGATGAGGGTGGGACGCAGCACTTTCCGGAGAATGACCGTCTCCGGCAGGGAGAGGCCCGCCACGGCCATCATGAATGCCAGCGCCGTGCCCAGGGCAGCCCCCTTGGCCAGCAGCACCTGCACGATGGGGATGATGCCCGCGGCGTTCGCGTAGAGTGGCACGCCGATGAGCACCGCCAGAGGCACGCTCCACCAGGCGGACTTGCCCATGAATCGCGCCAGCAGTTCAGCCGGCACATACCCATGCAGGAAGGCGCCCACGGCGATTCCAGCCAGCACATAGAGCCACACCTTGCGCACGATGTCCTTTGTCGCCTGGAACGCCAGTTCCAGGCGCTCGGAGAAACGCATGGACCGGCCATCTGCCACGGAGGCTTCGAAGGGGATCTCCATCACCCAGGGCTCCAGGTGCCGCTCCATGCGGAGCTTGCCGATGACCCAGCCCGAAAGGAAGGCGATGGCCACGCCGGTCGCCGCGTAGAGCAGCGCGATGCGCCACCCGAAGAGGCTCAGCAGCAGGAACAGCGCCACCTCGTTCACCATGGGCGCCGAGACGAGGAAGCTGAAAGTCGCGCCGAGGGGCACGCCCACCCGCACGAAGCCGATGAAGAGCGGCACCGCCGAACAGGAACAGAAAGGCGTGGCGATGCCCAGCAGCGAGGCCAGCAGGTTGCTCCAGGCGCCCGTGCGCTTCGCCAGGAGGTCGCGGGTCCGCTTGGGGCTGATGAAGGTCTGCACGAAGCTCACGCCCAGCACCACGAGGGCCAGCAGCAGCAGCACCTTGGGCCCGTCGTAGGCGAAGAAGGCCACGGCCTCGCCCAGGTGGCTGCCGGCTTGCAGCCCCAGCGCTCGGAAGGCCAGCCAATCCGCCATCGGCTTGAGGCTGACGTAGAGGGCGAGCCAGGCCGGGAGGGCGGCCAGCAGCCACCCCCCGGACTTCCAGAAACCATCGCCCTGACCCGGGGTTGGCGCGGCGCAGGCGCAGGTTTTCGATTCCACGGTCATGGCCTCAGCTTCCGCAGCAGGTGGGGGCACATCCGCAGGCCCGCGGGCTCTTGGTGGCTTCGACCTGGATGCTCAGCACGGCGCCGGCCGCGGCCTCGAGTTCTTCAGGCCCCAACTCGGTACCGCTGGCGGGCCGCTTCCATCAGCTCGGGGGAGAACATGTCTAGCCCGTACCGACGCTCGCCCGCCACGGCCAGGCCGACGAAGCCCGCCGCCTCGATGGCCTTGAGGTAGTCCGCCTTCAGCAGGGCCCCGGCCACGCAGGCGCCGTAGACATCCATGTCCTGGCGGATCGCCTCGGGCAGGGGCCGCTCCAACACCAGGTCGGAGACCATCAGGCGGCCGCCGGGCTTCAGCACCCGATAGGCCTCGCGGAAGGTGCGGCCCTTGTCCGTGCTGAGGTTCACCACGCAGTTCGAGATGATGACATCCACGCTGGCATCGGCCAGGGGCAGGGCCTCGATGTCGCCCTGGCGGAACTCGACGTTCGTGTAGCCGTGGGTGGCGGCCGGGGAGGTGGCGCGCTCGATCATCTGTGGCGTCATGTCCACGCCGATGACGCGGCCGGTGGGCCCCACGCGCTTCGAGGCCAGGAAGGCGTCGAAGCCCGCCCCGGAGCCCAGGTCCAGCACCGTCTCCCCGGGCTTCAGCGAGGCCATGGCCACGGGGTTGCCGCAACCCAGACCCAGGTTGGCGCCCTCAGGCACGGCCTCTAAATCCTGGGCGCCGTAGCCAGGCCCAGGCTCGCGGCACCGGAATCCGGGGCGCAACCGCAGGGGTTAGCCGGTCCACAGCAGCTCTGGTTGTTCATCACGAAACCTGCATAGCGGTCGCGGACGGCGGCCTTGATGATCTGGGAATCCATGGCAGATCCTTTCGAAGGTAGAGGCTTCCCGGGACGCCGGCGCATCCAGTTCCCAGGAAAGTGGAAGGTCAGTCCCCGCGGCAGCAGGGAGAAGGGTTCGATTCCGGCGCGGTGCCGCCGGAGCAGCGAGTCCTGCCAGAGGTACTCGGTGAGGGCGCGCAGCACGCCGTAGTCGGCGCGGTAGCGCAGCGTGGTGCCTTCCCGGGCCACCAGGACCAGGCCCGCCTCGGCGAGGGTGGCCAGGTGGTGGCTGAGGGTGGAGGCCGGGATGTCCAGGCGCGTCTGCAGCTCCCCGGCGGGCGTCCCCGCCTCGGGGCCCTGCACCACGCGGCGCAGGATGGACAGGCGGACCGGATGCCCGAGGGCCTTCAGTCGCTCTGCTGCCTGCTCCACTTGCCCGCCCATGGCCTCCTCCTAACTTAATTCTAAAATCTTCGAAATATGACGCAAGGCTTAATTTCGATTTTTTTAGAAATTCATGAAATCCAGCCCCGATCATGCCCAGGACCTCCAGGCGGCGGGCGATCTCATCCCGGGCGGCCCGGAACCGGGCGCGCAGATCCTCAGAGGTCAGCGTTGGATCGTCGCTGGCGGGATCGGGAATGGGCCAGTGCAGGCGCTGCGCCTTCCCGAGAAAGGCTGGGCAGACCTCCTCCGCGCAGAGGGTGATGACGAGATCCACGGTGGCGGGATCGATGTCCGCCACGGATTTGGAGGTGTGGGCCGACGCATCGATGCCCACGTCAGCAAGCGCCTCAAGGGCATACGGGTTCACGCGGCTGGGCCGGCTGCCGGCGCTCTGGATGCGGAAGCCCGGGAACAGACGGCGCGCCAGGCCCTCGCCCAGCTGGGACCGGGCGCTGTTGGCCACGCAAAGGAACAGAATGGATGGCACGGTCTCCCCCTACAGCAGCAGTTCCCAGAACCCCACGTCGATCCAGCGGTCGAACTTGCGCCCCGCCTCGCGCATGTGCCCGGCCTTCCGGAAGCCCAGCTTCTCGTGCAGACGGACGCTGGCCTCGTTGGGCAGGGCCAGGCCGCCCAGCACGAGGTGAAAACCCCGCTGGCGCAGCTCGTCGAGGAGGGCCTGGTAGAGCGCTGTGCCATGGCCCTTCCCGCACTGATCGACGCCGAAGTAGATGGCCATCTCCGTGGAGTGGCGATAGGCGGCGCGGGCCCGCCACACCGAGCTGTAGGCGTAGCCCAGCACGCGGCCCGCCTCCTCCCAGACGAGCCACGGATGGGTTGTGGTCACCTTCGCGATGCGCGTCGCCATCTCCTCCGCCGTGACCGGCTCCTCCTCGAAGGTGATGGTGGTGTCCCGGATGTAGGGGTTGTAGATGTCGGCCAGGGCCTGGGCATCGGAGAGCTGCACGGATCGGATCATGCCAGCCTCTCAGGGATGGGGATTCGGTTCGACCGCGGGGCAGCAGGTCACCTTCGCCACCACTTCTGACGCCTCGGGGAACCAGCGGCCCTTCAGCCAAAGGGATACGCTCACCAGGCCGATGAGCACGGGTACTTCCACCAGGGGTCCAATGACCGCCGCGAAGGCGGCGCCATGGCCCAGCCCGAAGGTGGCCACGGCCACGGCGATGGCCAGCTCGAAGTTGTTGCTGGCGGCGGTGAAGCTGAGGGTGGCGGACTGGGCGTAGGTGGCGCCCACCCGCTTGGACATCCAGAAGCTGGTCAGGAACATCACCAGGAAGTAAATGAGCAACGGCAGAGCCACCCGCAGCACATCCAGTGGCTGGGCAAGGATCTGGCGCCCCTGGAGGCTGAACATGGCGACGATGGTGAAGAGCAGAGCCACGAGGGTGATGGGGCTGATCTTCGGGACGAAGACGCGGTGGTACCAGTCCAGGCCCTTAAGGCCACCCAGCACCTTCCGGGTGAGGTACCCGGCGAGGAAGGGAATGCCGAGGTAGATGAAGACGCTGAGCGCGATCTGACTGAGGGTGATGTCCACCCGGGTGCCCCGCAGGCCCAGCCAGGTGGGCAGCACGGTAATGAACAGCCAGGCGTACACGCTGAAAAAGAGCACCTGGAAGATGGCGTTGAAAGCCACCAGCCCCGCGCAGTACTCGGTATCGCCCTTGGCCAGGTCGTTCCACACGATCACCATGGCGATGCAGCGGGCCAGGCCGATGAGAAGCAGGCCCGTCATGAGCTCGGGCCGGTCCCGCAGGAACAGCAGCGCCAGGCCGGCCATCAGCAGGGGGCCGATCACCCAGTTCTGCACCAGGGACAGGCCCAGCACCTTGCGGTTCTCGAAGACCAGGTGCAATTCCTCGTAGCGCACCTTGGCCAGGGGCGGATACATCATCACGATGAGGCCGATGGCCAGGGGCACGCTGGTGGTGCCCACGTTCCAGGCGTTGAGGGCGGTGTTGAAGCCCGGCGCGAAGCGACCCAGCAGGATGCCGGCCGCCATGGCCAGGAAGATCCCGAGCGTCAGGTAGCGATCAAGGAAGGACAGCCGACCGGAAGCCATCGCCGCCGCCTAGCAGCAGCCGCAGTCGTCACCACAGGTACCCTTTTCCTCGCCCGCCTCCTCACAGGCGCAGGCGCCGCCGCAGCAGCCTCCGGCGCCGTCGGTGAGGGTGGATTCCGCCAGGGCGAGCAGTCGCTGGTGGGGGTCGCCCTTCACCCGCAGGGCGATATTCACCGCCTGGATCATGTCGTCCTTGGAGACCCCCAGGGCCTCGAGGCGCTCCTGGTGGGCCTTGAAGGCGCGCTCGGCATTGGCGCCGATGGCGGCGCCCAGGGCGATGAGGTTGAAGGTGACCTCGTCGAGGCCCTTCTCGACCTGGGTCTCGGTCTGGGATTCGGTCTGGGTGGTCATGGCGGGCTCCTTGGAGGGGAAAGAGCTGAGGTCAGCTCGGATCAGGCACAGGGCAGTCGGAGGGATCACAGGTGGCGCAGCGCAGGGACCTGGCCTGGTCCCGGTCCTTGGCGAGGTCGCTTTCGGCGGGGGCAAGCAAGGGCCAGAGGGCCTCCAGCACCGGGCGGGCGGCGGCGTCTTCCGAGAGCGCCACATGCACCCAGCGGCCCACCTTCCACTCCCGCACCAGGCCCGTGCGCCGCAGGCCGGTCAGGTGCTCGGAGACCGTGGAGGGCGCTAGGCCCAGCACCTCGGCCACCTCACAGACGCAAAGCTCACCGGCCCGCAGCAACGCGAGGATGCGCAGCCGTACGGGGTGGGCCAAGGCCTTCAGGAGGTCGACCGGGGGGCGGAGGGTTTCAATCGTCATTTCTCGTTTTTCCGAACTATTCAAGCCTAGCCATTTTTCTTTGGCTTGCCATACCTCAACACATGATGTTTCCTGGAAACACCCTTTCGGAGTCCCCATGACGCGGCCCCTCCCTGCCCTGCTGGCCCTGACCCTCGCCACGGCCCTCCAGGCCCAGTCGCCCTTCCCGCAGCCCCCAGCGCCCGTCTCCCCGGTGCCGGTGCTGCAGAGCTACCCGGACACCCCCGCGGGAACGCTGCTGAAGGAGATCAAGGACCACGCCGAGGTGGTGGGCCGGGTCGAGTACCTCTGCGACCTGATCGGCCCCCGTCTCACGGGCTCGGAGGCCCTGCGGAAAGCCCAGCGGTGGGCCATGGCCGAGATGACCAAGCTGGGCGCGGTGAACGTCCATGAGGAAGCCTACGACTTCGGCCTGGCTTGGACCCGAGGTGTGGACAGCGCCCGGCTGCTCACCCAGAACGGCGTCCGGTTCCGGGTGGACCAGCTGGCCTGGACCCCGGCAACCCCTGGCGCCGTGCAGGGCGAACTGATGCTGGTGGACGCCCGCACCCTCGACGAGCTGCAGGCCTTCAAGGGACAGCTCAAGGGCAAGATCCTGCTGCGCTCCAACCCCGACGACAAGCGACCGCCCCTCGGCCGCCGCGGCGGCGACTACGCGTCCTACCGCGCTGAACAGGCGGCCATGACCCGGTTCGTCCTCGATGAAGGGGCCCTGGCGGTACTCATGATGTCCGGGCGGAAGAACGGCCTCAGCTTCACCACCAGCGGACCCGGCCGGGAGCCTGGCCAGGCGGCGCTGCCTGCCGCCTACGTGCCCCAGGAGCCCTACAAGATGCTGCTCCGGCTCATGGCCCGGAAGGAACCCGTGAAGCTGGAACTGGCCCTGGGCGGCACCTTCTCCCCCAAGCCGGTGCAGGCCTTCAACGTCATCGGCGAGCTCAAGGGCACCGAGAAGCCCGACGAGGTGGTCATCGTCGGCGGCCACCTGGACAGCTGGGACCTGGGCACCGGCGCCACCGACAACGCCACAGGCAGCGCCGTGGCCCTCGAGGTGCTGCGGGCCTTCCAGGCCACCGGCCTCAAGCCGAAGCGCACCCTGCGCGTCATCCTCTGGAGCGGCGAGGAGGAAGGCCTGCTGGGCTCCCGGGCCTACGTCGAGGCCCACAAGGCCGAGCTGGACGCCATCCAGGCGGTGATCGTGGATGACATGGGCACCGGCATGATCAAGGGCTTCGACCTGCAGGGTCGGGAGAACTGCCGGGGCCTCATGGCCATGGCCATCGCCCCCCTCAATGACCTGGGCGTCCGCGAGCTGCCGCTCCGGGTCATGAACGGCACCGACCACGCCTCCTACGATCGCGCCGGGGTGCCCGCCTTCGCCGCCATCCAGGAGGTGGTGGACTACTTCGAAGGGACCCACCACAGCCAGATGGACTACCCCGACCATGTGAAGCCCGATCAGCTCGTGCAGGGCGCCCAGGCCATGGCCGTCACGGCGTGGGAGCTGCTGAACATGGACGCCCGCCTGCCCCATGGCATCGTGGCGCGCCCAGCGCGGCCCGCCGCCGCCCACTGAGGATCAAAGGCTGGCCCGCTCAGCGGGCGGAAGGCCCCCGGGCCAGCCTCGTGAGGGACTCCAGGGCCTCCGCCGGACCCATCACCAGCAGCTCATCGCCCGCCTGGAAGGCCTCATGGCCGGAGGGGTTGAAGCGCAGGCCCGCCCCGGGATGCACCAGGCCCACCAGGAGGGCGCCGGTGGCATGGCGCAGCCGGGCCTCTCGCAAGGTCTGCCCCACCAGCAGGCTGTCCTTGGCAATGGCGATGCGCTCCAGGCCCAGTTCCAGCTGCTCCTGCTGCAGCACGATGTCGAAGAAGTTCATCATCTCGGGCTTGAGCAGCAGACCCGCCATGCGGCGTCCGCCGATCTCATAGGGGCTGACAATGTGGTTCGCCCCGGCGGCGCGCAGCTGCCGCTCGGTGCCCAGCTTGGCGCTGCGGGCCACCACCGGCAGGTCCGCCCGCAGCTGCTTGACCGTGAGCGTCACCAGCACGTTGTCGGCATCCGTGGTGAGGGCGGTGATGAGCCCCCGGGCCTGGTGGATGCCCGCGCGCTCCAGCATCAGGTCGTTCATGGCGTTGCCGTAGAGGATCAGCTCGCCCGCGAAGCGGGGGCTGCGGCCCTTGGTCTCGTCCTGCTCGATGATGACGAAGGGGACCCCCGCCTTCTTCAGCTCCCAGGCGGCCTGGAAGCCCATCTTGCCGAAGCCGCAGATGATGACGTGTTCCTTGAGGTCGTCGAGGCGTTTCTGCATGCGGCGCTCCATGAGATAACCCCGGAGGTCGCCCTCGAGAAGCAGGGCGGTGAGGTTCGAGATGGCGTAGGTGGCCACACCCAAGCCGACGATGAGGTAGAAGATCGTGAACACCTTCGTCCGGGCATTCACCTCGCCCAGCTCGCGGAAGCCCACCGTGAACAGGGTGGTGATGGCCATGTAGAAGCTGTCCAGCACGTTGAGGTGCGACAGCAGGTGGTAGCCGAGGGCGCCCCCGGCGATGACGACTCCCAGCAGGACCATGGCGTAGCGCATGCGCTGCATGGGGGCATCGGTGGTCTGGTCGGGACCGGCGGGGAAGGGGGAGCGCAGGCGCACCTCAGCCCCCCAGGCCTTGCTTGATGGCATAGTTGGCCGTGCAGAGGGCCACCAGGTGCTCGCCGCAGAACAGGCGGCACTCAACGATGGCGCCGCGCCCCGAGAACCGGATCACCTTCCCCTCGCCCAGCACCTCGCCCTTGGCGGGTTCCAGGTACCGGATGTGAAGATCGGAGGTCGCGAAGGGCATGGCCCCGTCGAAGGCGGTGCTGAGCGCCAGGGCCCCCACCATGTCGGCCATGGTGGCCAGCACGCCGCCGTTCACGTTGCCCCGCGAGCCGTTCAGTACCGCCAGCGTGGGGACCAGGCGCATGCAGGCCCGGCCCGGCTCGGCGCACTCGATGGTGAGGCCCCAATCGTGGATCAGCGGCCAGGGATGGAACCGCGCACGCAGTCGCTCCAGGAGATCCGGAGCCAGGGTCTCGGGGATCTTCGGCTTGGCCATGCCTGAGTGTAGCCGCCGCGAGTCGGGGGCGGTGGCCCAGTGGTTCAGAGCTTCAGCGCGACCTTCAGGCTCTCCGCCATGCCCTGGAAGGCAAGCGTCTGGGGGCTGCCGGGGTGGGCGGCCACCAGAGGCTGGCCACTGTCGCCCCCTTCCCGGATGGCCAGGTCGATGGGCACCTCGCCCAGGAAGGGCAGCGCCATGCGGGTGGCGGCGGCCTTCACCCCGCCGTGGCCGAAGATCTGGGTCTCCTGCCCACAGCCGGGGCAGAGGAAGCTGCTCATGTTCTCGATGATGCCGAGGATGGGCACGTTCACCGTGCCGAACATCCCGATGGCCTTCTTGGCATCCAGGAAGGCCACATCCTGGGGGGTGCTGACGATGACGGCGCCATCCACCTGGGCGTTCTGGATGAGGGTGAGCTGCACATCGCCGGTGCCCGGCGGCAGGTCGATCATCAGCACGTCCAGGTCGCCCCAGGCCACATCCTTGAGGAACTGCTGCAGGGCCTTGTTGAGCATGGCCCCGCGCCAGATGACCGGCCGGTCCTCCTCGATGAGCACGCCCATGGACATGACCTTCACGCCGAAAGCCTCCAGGGGCAGGATCTTCCCGTCCGGCGTGGCGAGGGGCGAGTCCTTCAGCCCCAGCATCATGGGAATGGAGGGCCCGTAGATGTCCGAGTCCAGCAGCCCGACCTTGAGGCCCTGCTGGGCCATGGCGATGGCGAGGTTCACGGTGACGGTGCTCTTGCCCACGCCACCCTTGCCCGAGCCCACCACCACGCAGCGCTTGATGCCGGGGATGAGGTTCTTGAACTCCACCTGGGCCATCTTCTCCCAGCCGATCTCGATGTCCACGGCGGCCACGCCGGGCTGGTTGAGGATGACCTCCTCCAGCGCCTGCTTGATGGCCTGCACCCGGTCCTGGTAGGCCTCCAGCAGCTGGAGCAGCACCGTGACCTTGCCCTCGGTGACGTCGATGCCCTTGAGGGCCTTGAGGGTGGCCAGGGTGGCACTGGTGCCGGGCACCACATAGGCGTTCAGGGCTTCAAACAGGGCGGCGCGGCTGATCTTGGTCATGCATGTCTCCAGCCCCCCAGTGTGCCACGGGGGCGACGGTTTTCTCCCCCCCCAGCCCGGGGGTGGACTCAGCCTCCTGATTCGCCGCCGTAGATTCCCACCAGCCGCTCAGTGCGGTCACTGAGGCGGAAGCGGGCACCATAGGCCTCGGCCGCGCGCAGCGCTTCCTGGGGGGTGGCAAAGCGCGCAGGGACATCCCCATCCCGTCCACTCCCGCGCAAGGTTTCCACCCGTTCCTCCTGGTCGGGATAGACCCATCGCACCACGCCCACCCAGTACTTGTCGTCCTTGGACCAGGGCTGGGCGGAGGCGAGGGCCTGGGTGGGAAACACGTCAGCCCCTCGGGCCTGGGCCCGCCGTCAGCAGCCGGCGCAGGACATAAGGCAGAATGCCCCGCTGCCGGCAGCAGTCGATCTCCACCGGCGTGTCGATGCGCAGCAGCAGGTCAATGCGGGCGGAGCTGCCATCCGCGCGGTGGATGGCGAGCGGCAGCGTCTGGCCCGGGGCGAGGGGCCCGTCGACGCCCTGGAGGTCGAAGGACTCCGATCCGTCCAGTCCCAGGGTGAAGGCATCCACGCCCTCGGGGAACTGCAGGGGCAGGACGCCCATGCCCACCAGGTTGGAGCGGTGGATCCGCTCGAAGCTGCGGGCGATCACCGCCCGCACCCCCTGGAGTTGGGTGCCCTTGGCGGCCCAGTCCCGGGAGGAGCCCGTGCCGTACTCCAGGCCCGCGATGATCAGCAGCGGCGTACCCTCCTTGGCGTACCGCCCCGCCGCATCAAAGATGGTGAGGAGATCACCGGAGGGCTGGTGACGGGTAAAGCCGCCCTCGGTACCCGGGGCCAGGAGGTTCCGGATGCGCGGGTTGGAGAAGGTGCCCCGCACCATCACTTCGTGGTGGCCGCGGCGGGCTCCGTAGGAGTTGAAGTCCGTGGGGAGCACGCCCTGGGCCTGCAGCCACTGGCCGGCGGGAGAGGCGGGGTTGATGCGGCCTGCGGGGCTGATGTGGTCGGTGGTGATGGAGTCGCCGAAGATCGCCAGGGCCCGGGCTCCACGCAGGGGTTCGGGCTTGGGGGGCTCCAAGGCGAAGCCGGAGAACCAGGGGGCTTCCGCAATGTAGGTGGAGGCACTGTCCCAGGGATACACCGTGCCGGCCGGCGCCTCCAGCGAGCGCCAGGCCTCACCCCCATCACCGATGGACCGGTAGGTCGCCTCGTAGGTCTCGGGCCGGTTGGCCAAGGGCAGCAGGGCCTCGATCTCGGGTTCGGTGGGCCAGATGTCGCGCAGAAAGACCGCCTGTCCCTCGGCGTCCAGGCCCAGGGGTTCCGTCAGGAGGTCCAGGCGGATGGACCCCGCCAGGGCGTAGGCCACCACCAGGGGCGGGCTCATGAGGAAGTTGGCCTTCACCGCCGGGTGCACCCGGGCCTCGAAGTTCCGGTTGCCGGACAGCACGCTGGCCACCACCAGGTTCTGAGCTGCGATCGCCCCGTCGATGCGGGGATCCAGCGGCCCCGAATTCCCGATGCAGGTGGTACAGCCGTAGCCCACGGTGCCAAAGCCGAGGGCGTCCAGATCCGCCTGCAGACCCGTGCGGTCCAGGTAGTCCGACACCACCCGGGAGCCCGGGGCAAGGGAGGTCTTCACCCAGGGCTTGGGGCTCAGGCCGCGGGCGCGGGCTTTCCGGGCCAGCAGGCCCGCTGCCAGCATCACCGAGGGGTTCGAGGTGTTGGTGCAGCTCGTGATGGCGGCGATGACCACATCGCCGTGACCCAGAGTGAATGCGCGGCTGGAGGAGGGCGGCGTCCCCGCGGGTGGTGGCGCATCCGGCAGCGGGAAGCGCACCCGGCGTTCCGCCTCGGGCCGGGCGAAGCCATCTCCACCCGGCTGGAACAGCAGGGTTTCGAACTGCTGCTTCAGGGCTGAGAGGGCCACCCGGTCCTGGGGGCGCTTGGGCCCAGCTACGGAGGGCTCCACGGCGCCGAGATCCAGCTCCACCACCTGGGTGTAGTCGACCTCACCCGGCAGGGGGATGCCGAACATGCCCTGGGCCTGGTAGTAGGCGCGCACCGCTTCCACCAGCTCGGCCGGTCGGCCCGTGGCGGCCAGGTAGGTGAGGGTGTGTTCATCCGTGGGGAAGAAGCCCAGGGTGGCGCCGTACTCCGGGGCCATGTTGGCCAGGGTGGCGCGGGTGGCCACGCCCAGGGAACGGGCGCCGGCGCCGAAGAACTCCACGAACTTGCCCACCACCTTGGTGCGGCGAAGGAGCTCGGTGAGCGTGAGCACCAGGTCGGTTGCGGTGACTCCAGGGCGCAAAGTGCCATGGAGGTGGACGCCCACCACATCCGGCTCCAGGAGGGCCGAGGGCTGGCCCAGCATGGCGGCCTCGGCTTCGATCCCCCCCACGCCCCAGCCCACGATGCCCAAGCCGTTGATCATGGTGGTGTGAGAGTCGGTGCCCACCAGGGTGTCGGGATAGTAGAGCCCGTCTGCCTCGAACACACCACGGGCCAGGTACTCCAGGTTCACCTGGTGACAGATGCCGAAGCCCGGAGGCACGATGCGGAAGGTCTGGAAGGCCTGTTTGCCCCACTTCAGGAACTCGTAGCGCTGGCGGTTCCGCTGGAACTCCAGCGCCAGGTTGGCCTGCAGCGCCTCAGGCGTGCCCCAGGCATCCACCTGGATGGAGTGATCCACCACCAGGTCCACGGGCACGATGGGTTCCACCAGGTCCGGCTTGGCGCCCATGCGCACGGCCTGGCTGCGCATGGCAGCCAGGTCCACCAGCAACGGCACGCCGGTGAAGTCCTGCAGCAGCACCCGGGCCACGATGAAGGGAACCTCGCGGGTACGCCGCCCCTGCGGGGACCAGTTGGCCAGGGCGCGTACATCTGCTTCCCGTACCCGCTCGCCGTCACAGTTCCGGGCCAGGGATTCCAGCACGATGCGCAGGGTCATGGGCAGGCGGGAGATGGGGCCGTAGCCGAGCTGCTCCAGCCGGGGCAGGGAGACGAACCGGCCCTTCCGGCCGTGGCCTGGATCGAACTCAGTCAGGGCGCCGAGGATATTCAGCATCGGTGTGGCTCCCGTGGAACGCGAGAGAACGATTGCATCCAAGTCTCATCATAGGCCCTTTGAACCCGAGTCGCCTGCAGCCCTGTCTACGAGCGAAGGCTCGGCACTGCCCTTTCGGGTATGGCTGGTGCGGAGGTTGGGCGGTTGGCCCCTGGCCGGGGCGGCCAGCTTCAGATGTCCGGATCCAGCGGCCCCAATTTCTGGGTCAGGGCGCCGACACCGCTGGCGAGCAGGGTGTGCTCATAGATCCGCACCTGGCTGCGCAGGGGCGGGTCCTGCTCGTCAAGTCCCCGTCGGAGCACCTGGCCCTCGGCGCCCAGCACCCGCCCCTTCAGGGTGTCGTGCAGCTGCAGCTCCACCATCTCCATGACCTGGGCGGCGAGCAGCGGATCCACCAGTGGGAAGGCCAGCTCGACGCGGCGGTCGAGGTTGCGGGGCATGAGGTCGGCGCTGGCCAGCAGGGTTTCGGGCTCGCCATCGTTGGCGAAGTGGTAGATGCGGGCGTGCTCGAGGAAGCGGTCCAGGATGGACAGGGCCCGGATGTTCTCGGACAACCCGGGCACCCCGGGCTTCAGGCAGCAGGTGCCACGGACGATCAGGTCCACCTGCACCCCTTCGCGGCTGGCCTCGTAGAGCAGCTGGATGATCTGGGGATCTACCAGGGCGTTCATCTTCAGTACCATGCGGGCGGGCCGTCCAGCCCGGGCATGGTCGATCTCCCGCTGGATGCGTGATTTCAGTGCCTTCTTGAGGTACTGGGGGGCCAGCAGGAACCGGTGAAACCGCGGGGGACGGGTGTAGCCCGTCAGCATGTTGAACAGGTTCGACAGGTCTTCACCGAACTCGGGGCGGGCCGTGAAGAGGCCCAAGTCCGAGTAGAGGCGGCTGGTGCGCTCGTTGTAGTTGCCTGTGCCCAGATGGCAGTAGCGCTTGATGCCGGTGGCCTCCTGGCGCACCACGAGGCAGGCCTTGCAGTGGATCTTGTGGTTGGGCAGGCCGTAGACCACATGGACGCCCGTCTTCTCCAGGCGCCGGGCCCAGGCGATGTTGGCCGCCTCGTCGAACCGGGCCCGCAGCTCCACGATGGCGGCCACCTGCTTGCCCCGCTCCGCGGCCCGCTCCAGGGCCGCCGCCACGGGGCTGTTGGCGGTCACGCGGTAGAGGGTCATCTTGATCGCCATCACCTTGGGGTCTTCTGCGGCCTCGCGGACGAACCGCACCACGCTGTCGTCGAAGCTCTGGTAGGGATGGTGCAGCAGGATGTCGTTGCGCGAAATGGCATCGAAGATGTTGCCCGCCTGGTCCAGCTGGGGCACGGGCAGGGGTGGCAGCGGCGAGTCCTTGAGGTGGGGCAGGTCCAGCTGGACATAGAGCTGCATCAGGTCCGAGAAGGCGGTCAGGCCCGAACAGGGATAGAGGTCCTCGGGCCCCAGTTCCATCGCCTCGATGATCAGATCCAGCACCTTGGGCGACAGGCCCCGCTCGTACTGGAGGCGCACCACGGCGCCGCGGCGACGGTCCCGCAGGCTTTCCTCCACGGTCTTGAGGAGGTCGTTCGACGGCTCCTCTTCCACCGGCAGGTCTGAGTCCCGCGTGACCCGGATGGCGTGGCAGCTCCGCACGGTGTAGCCCAGGAACAGCCTGGACAGGTGGTGGCGGACCACATCCTCCAGCATGATGAACGTGTGGAGGCCGGTTTCGGAGGGCACCCGCAGGAAGCGGGACGCCAGGCCCGTGGGCACATGGATGAAGGAGAGCTCCGAGGCGGGGAGGTCCCCGTCCAGCAGGTCCTCGTCGGGCTCCAGCTCCACCACCAGCACCAGGGCCCGGTTGCCCAGGCGGGGGAAGGGGTGCCCCGTGTCCACGGCCAGGGGCGTGATGAGGGGCATGAGGCTGTTTTCGAAATAGTCCTGCGTGAAGGCCAGCTGGGCCCGGTCCAGGTCCTTCGGGTCGAGAATCGAGATACCCGCCACCTCCAGCTGGGGCTCCAGTACCGTGCGGAACAGCTCGTGCTGCCGGGCCGAGTAGTCGTGGATGCGCGACGACACCCGCTCCAGCAGCTGGCGGGGGGTGAGGCCATCGGGCCCCGGCTGGGTAAGGCCCGCGTCGATCTGGCGCCAGATGCCCGCCACCCGCACCATGAAGAACTCATCCCAGTTGCTCGACACGATGCTGAGGAACTTGACCCGCTCCAGCAGGGGGACGGTGGGGTCCTCCGCCTCCTCCATCACCCGGGCGTTGAAGTCCAGCCAGCTGAGCTCGCGGTTGAGCAGTTCCTCGGGGCGGGGAATCGGGTGGAACACGGAGACCTCTGAGCCTGGATCGTACCCTCTGGGTGTAACAACCTGATGGTACAAGCCATGGACCGGGCCAACCGAAGAACATCCTTTGTTTTTGGCGCCACCTAAGGCAAAATCGATGGTTCGGCCTTCCATCGGGAGGGTCCGACCGGTCCGCCCGGACCCATCCCAACGAGAGGGCAGCCAGACCATCAGGGTTGCGGCTGCCAGGTAGGAGGAACCCATGTCCCAGGAAGTCCTGATCGTCCCCCGTCGCGAGACCTTCGGCAAGGCGGCTGTCCGCGAGCTGAAGCAGAACGGCATGATCCCCGCCGTGGTCTAC
Source organism: uncultured Acidobacteriota bacterium (assembly GCA_963740385.1). Lineage (GTDB taxonomy): Bacteria > Acidobacteriota > Holophagae > Holophagales > Holophagaceae > Geothrix. The sequence goes on along the minus strand of CAVUDX010000001.1, from coordinate 94,084 downwards.
GGCCTGAACGAACCCCCAGTGGCCATCGCCATCAGCCCCAAGGCCGTCGCCCGCGTGCTGGCCAGCGAGAGTGGCATGAACTCGGTGATGTTCCTCCAGCGCGAAGGCACCGACATCAAGCGCCACGTCATCATCAAGGACCTGCAGCGCGACCCCATCACCAGCCGCCTGCGCCACGTGGACTTCATGCGCGTGGACATGACCCACAAGGTGCGCGTCAAGGTGCCCGTCCGCCTCATGGGCACCTCCGTGGGCGTGAAGACCATGGGTGGCGTGCTGGACTTCGTGCATCGCGAAATCGAGATCGAGTGCCTGCCCAGCGTCATCCCCAGCCACATCGACGTGGACATCACCAACCTGGCCGTGGGTGAGAGCGTCCGCTTCGAGCAGATCGCCCTGGGCGCCAACATCATCTTCACGGGCGACGCCCACCAGGTGGTGTGCTCCGTCCACGGCAAGGCTGCCGAAGAGGAAGTCGCCGCCCCCGTCGCCGCCGCCGTCGTCGAGCCCGAGGTGGCCAAGAAGGGCAAGAAGGACGACAAGAAGTAGGGGCGCAGAGCCGTCAGGCTTCAGACCTCAGTCCTCAGTGCGGGCGCCTTGCGGCGCCCGCTGCTTTTGTTGAAAGCTGAGGCCTGAAGACCGAGGACAATTTACCCATGTGGACATTAGTACCATTAGGAAATCCAGGATCGGAATACCAGGACACCCGCCACAACCTCGGCCGCCTCCTCCTCCAGCGCTGGATGGCGGGCCGGAACCTGGCCCCTGCTCCAGCCCGGGCCTTCCCATCGGGCACCTTGTACCCCCTAACCGACCGCCTGCAGGCCCTGGTCCCAGCCACCTACATGAACCTCTCCGGTGAGGTCTGCGCCCAGGCCTCGGCGGCGGGCCTCTATCCCCGGCGGATGGTGCTGCTCCACGACGACAAGGACCTGCCCCTGGGCCTGGGCCGCTTCCGGCTGGGCGGCTCCGATGCCGGCCACAACGGCCTGCGCTCGGTGTTCGACTGCTTGGGCACACCGGACCTCGCTCGCCTGCGCCTGGGCATCGGGCCCTTCGAACGACCCCTGGTCGAGTGGGTGCTGGGCCAGTGGACCGACCCCGAGTGGGAGCGCATCGACGGCTTGGATGCCCCATTTTCCCGCTTCCTCGACCTGCTGGCCGACGCCGAGGACCTGGGCACCCTGCCGAACCTGGTGAACAGCGTGCGGTTCTGGGACTAGCTTCCGTCCAGGTCCGGGTTACCGCAGGCGCAGGGACGGGCCGGCGGGGTTCGAGACTTCCCGTTGATTTTCATGCCTTTCCAGGCGAAACTACTCCTTCGCGTCCTCCGCTGGAGGGCTCTTCCTTGCTCCCTGGGAATCAAAGGGGGCTTCACATCCACAAGGAGGACAGATGCGTCGCTACGAGACCATCTTCATCGCCTCCCCCACGCTGACGGACGAGCAGGCTGACGAGCTCGTGAAGCAGTATGAGGGGATCATTGCCGAGCAGGGTGGCGAGCTGCTCAAGACCGACAAGTGGGGCCGCAAGAAGCTGGCCTACGAAGTCCAGAAGTTCAGCGAGGGCTACTACACGCTCTTCGAGATGAACGCGGGCCCCGACCTCATCCACGAGCTCGAGCGTCGCTTCCGCAACAATGATGCGGTGATCAAGTACCTGAGCATCCGCACGGACGAGGCCGAGAAGGCCGCCGTCCACACCAAGCAGCGCATCGAGCGCGAGGCCAAGCGCAAGGCCAAGGCTGGCATCAAGGAACGTTCCGCTGAAGAGGTGATGGGATGAAGCGCCGCGCCGATGCAAAGAAAGGCAAGCCCAAGAAGAAGAAGGCTTTTGGGGGACGACGCGCCAAGTTCTGCAAGTTCTGCGTCGAGAAGTCCCTCATGATCGACTACAAGGACGTGAAGACCCTCCAGGCCTTCACCCCCGAGCGCGGCAAGGTGCTGCCCCGCCGCACCAGTGGCGTGTGTGCCGTCCACCAGCGCGAACTGGTCGAAGCCATCAAGCGCGCGCGCAACATCGCACTGCTGCCCTTCGCCACCGACTAGCCTGACGGCGCGTCCCAAATGAAGCGGGCCACCCTCGGGCGGCCCGCTTCATTTGCGTTAGGACGCCTAAAAGCCGCAGTTATTTCACCTTGAAGGACACATCCACGGTGGCCTGCCACTCGATGGGCTTGCCGTCGGCGATGGCCCCCCGGAACTCCACCACCTCGAACCAGGCCATGCCTTCCATGGTCTCGCCCACCTTGCGGACGGCGAACTCGATGGCCTTCTCGTAGCTCTCGGGCGAGCAGCCCACGACGCGGATCTTCTTGTAGAGTTTCTCGGACATGTCGCACTCCTTGAAAATCGGGCCTGGCGAAATGCCGCCCGTGGGGGATGGATAGGGTGAAACAGCCTAGCAGCGAAGTAGAGATCTCACGGCCGGGTCCTCCTGTGGTTCAAGATTCCTTCTCCAGGAAGACCGTCTGGGTCGGGTAGGCGAAGGCAATGCCTTCTGCCTCGAAGCGGCGGTGGATCTCCAGGTTGATGGCCTGCTGGATGTCCATGTAGCGGTTGTAGTCCGGGTCGAGCACGTAGTAGACCATCTCGAACACCAGCGCCGAGTCTGCGAAGGCCTTGAAGTGGGCCCGGTCGAACCGTACGCCTTCCTGGCCCTGGATGATGTCCTTCAGCATGGCTCCCAGTGAGGCCAGCTGGTCATGGGTGGTCTGGTAGGTCACGCCCACTTCGAACAGCACGCGGCGCTCGAACATGCGCTTGTAGTTGCGGATGCGGCTGGACAGCAGGTCCCCGTTGCTGAAGACGATCTGTTCGCCGCTGAGGCTGCGGATGCGCGTGGTCTTCAGGCCGATGTGCTCCACCGTGCCCATGAGCTCGCCGACGATGATGAAATCGCCGATGACAAAGGGCTTGTCCAGCACGATGGACAGGCTGGCGAAGAGGTCGCCGAGGACGTTCTGGACCGCCAGCGCCACGGCAATCCCCCCCACGCCCAGTCCCGCCGCCAGCCCCGTGATGTTCACGCCGAAGCTGCCCAGGGCCGCCAGGAGGCCGATGGACCAGACCAGCAGCTTGGCCAGGAACCCCATGGCCGCGAGGGTGGTGGCACCAGCGGCATCCCCCGCGAGCCGCCGCTGGATGAGTTGCTTGAGCACATATCCCAAGGCAGCGTTCACCCAGACCGCGCCCTGGAAGAGGAACACCAGGAGCAGGCCACGGCTTGCCCAGACCTCCACTCGGGGGGTGAGGTCCAGGAAGGCCAATCCCACGCGGCAGGACATCGCGACGAGGGTCACCACCCGGGTGCTCTCCACCACGTCGATGAACAGGTCGTCCCAGACGTTATCGGTTTTCCTTGCGAACCGGGCGATCCGGCGAAGGACCTGGCGATCCAGGAGGAGCAACAACAGGAAGGTGCCTACGGACGTGCCCAGGGCCTCCAGCCAGGCCGAGGTCGGGTTCCCGAGAAACAGATGGTCAAGCCCAGGCATGTTCCCATTGGAGTCTGAAAGGGCGCGAGGAGCAAGGCGGCTGGATCGATCGGCCAGTCAGCGTGGCTCGCGCTCCCCTGCCATGCTTGGTGACGTGAGGTGCGACATGGTCCCCGAAGACGCTGGCCGCCGGCTGCACATCGGTGGGAAGGTCCGCCTCACGGGCTGGGAAGTGCTGAATGTCCTGCCGGGCCCCTGGGTCGATCACGTGGGCAACGCGAAGGACCTCGCCCGCTTCGCTTCGGGCTGTTTCACGGAAGTTTATGCATCCCATGTCCTGGAACACTTCGATTACTGCGAAGAGGCGAACGCGGCCCTGGCGGAGTGGTTCCGGGTGCTCACCCCCGGGGGCAGGCTCTGTGTGAGCGTCCCCGACCTGGACACCCTCGCCCGCCTGCTGCTGGACCAGGAGACCATGACCCTGGAAGACCGCTATTTCGTCATGCGCATGATGTTCGGCGGCCACGTGGACCGGTACGACTACCATCAGGCGGGGTTCAACGAGGCCATCCTCACGGCCTTCCTCCAGGGCGCGGGCTTCACCGACCTGGCGCGGGTTGAGGCCTTCGGGTGGTTCGACGACACCAGCGACATGCGGTTCAAGGGTGTGGCCATCAGTCTGAACATGACGGCCCGGAAGCCCTGAGGGCCCCCTTCCGCCCCAGGGAAGGGCTGCGAAGCACCAGGAATCCCATGGCGCATTCGCGACCCTTGAATCATCATGTTCGCCGGACCGTACCGCATAGCTTCCCCCAAAAATCTGGGCCACCAGGCCAAGCCATGAGGAGCTCCCCATGAACCGCCCATCCAGTCCCGCTCGGGTTCTGCCCTGGCTTCTCGCCGCGGCCGTCCTGTCCGCCCCGATCTCGGCTCAGGATCCCAAGCCCTCCCCTGAACCGCCCCCGGCCCCAGCGCCTGCCCCGGCTCCCGCCCCGACACCCGCCCCGACACCCGCTCCCGCTCCGGCTCCAGCTCCTGCACCCACGCCCACGCCAACCCCTGCCCCCGCACCCGCACCCGAGCCCACCCCTGCCCCCACTCCGACCCCGGTTCCGGCGCCCCCACCTTCGGCCACCGCGCCGACTCCCGAGGCCGCGGTCCCAGTGGCCCCGGCGCCAGCAGCCGCTCCCCAGCCCGATCCGAAGGCCGCCGTGGTGCGCCTCCTGTGCTACCGCGAGAAGAAGTTCGCAGGCTCCGCCCTGCACCACACCATCTACCTGGATGGCATCGAGATCGCCGACCTGAACAACGGCACCTACTTCGTCATCAAGACCACGCCGGGTGAGCACAAGCTGCACGCCGATGAGGCCAAGGACGAGTTCACCTTCACGGTGGAAGCGGGGAAGACCTACTACTTCAAGACTGAAATCCAGATGGGCTTTTGGAAGGGGCACGGCAAGATCCTGCCCCTCGAGGCTGCCTTTGGAGCGAAGGAATTCGAGTCCATGAAGGAGAAGCTGAAGTACAGCCCGGATATCAAAAAGCCCGAGGCGCTGGAAATGCCCTGAGCCGACCTTGGTCGAGGCCCCGGGCGGAGGCCCCACGCCACCGCCCGGGGCCTCCCGAGTCGGGGATCCAGACCCTAACCTGGGGTAATCTGGGGCCATGACCGATGCGCCGACGCCCCTGAGACTGCCCATGCCCCTCCGCCGACAGAAGGCGCTGAAGGCCGCCTGGAAGCCCCTGCTGCTGCAGTGGCTGGTGCCCGGAGCGGGCTACTGGGCCATCGGCGAGAAGGGCCGGGCCAAGGCCTTCTTTGGGGTCTGGGTGGTGTTCTGCCTGCTGGGCGCGCTCCAGATGCAGTTCGGCGCGGTGGCTGGCGTGAAGGGCGGGATCTTCGTGCCTGTCCAGGGCGCCTGGCTGCCCACGCTCGGCGCCCTGGCCACGGGCGGCATCGGGCCGGTCTACGGCGCCTTCGCCTGGGCCTTCGGCGGAGCGGGCACCGAACCCGTGCGCACCCTCACCCAGGAATACGGCGCCACCTATGTGATGGTGGCGGGCCTCCTGAACTGGCTCTGCTGCTTCGACCTCTGGGATCGCATCACGGGTCGCTGGGTGTTCCGTTTGCCGAAGGACGAGCAGGTCAAGCTCGCCAAGGGCGAGTAGTCGCGTCGTCCTTCTGGCCGCTGGGCGCGCCTATGGCGTCGCACGCGGCCATGGCCGCCCTCGAACGGACGCGCCACTGGCGCGTCCTCCCACTCACGGGGCCTTCGCCCCGCTCGCGGAGAGGGGCCCCCGGACGAGCAGGTCAAGCTCGCCAAGGGCGAGTAGTCGCGTCGTCCTTCTGGCCGCTGGGCGCGCCTATGGCGCCGCACGCGGCCATGGCCGCCCTCGAACGGACGCGCCACTGGCGTGTCCTCCCACTCACGGGGCCTTCGCCCCGCTCGCGGAGAGGGGCCCCCGGACGAGCAGGTCAAGCTCGCCAAGGGCGAGTAAGCCAACCTCGCCAAGGGCTAGGGATCACGTTGCCCTTCTGGCCACGAAGACCCAGCCGAAAGCTTAACCTTCGTTCTTGAGGCTCTTGGCGAGCAACTGAGTGCGGATGAAGGCGTCGATGTCGCCATCCAGGACCTTCTGGGTCTGGCTGGTCTCCTCGCCCGTGCGATGGTCCTTGACCATCTGGTAGGGCTGCAGCACGTAGCTTCGGATCTGGCTGCCCCAGGCCACATCGGCCTTGTCGCCGCTGGCGGCGGCCACCCTGTCGAGGAACTTCCGCTGTTCCAGCTCATAGAGCCGGCCCTGCAGGACCTTGAGGGCCGTCGCGCGGTTCTTGATCTGGCTGCGCTCGTTCTGGCAGCTCACCACGATGCCCGTGGGCAGGTGGGTGAAGCGCACGGCGGACTCGGTGCGGTTCACATGCTGGCCTCCCGCGCCGCTGGCGCGGAACACATCGATCTTCAAATCCTTCTCAGGGATGTCGACGTTGATGGTGTCGTCCAGTTCGGGGCTCACATAGACCGCGGCGAAGCTGGTGTGGCGGCGCTTGGCGGAATCGAAAGGGCTGATGCGCACCAGGCGGTGGACACCGGCCTCGGCCCGCAGGTAGCCGTAGGAGAAGGGGGCATTGACGATGAAGGTGGCACCCTTGATGCCCGCCTCCTCGCCGTCCTGGTAGTCGAGCATCTCGGTGGCCCAGCCCTTGGCCTCGCAGAACCGGAGGTACATGCGCAGCAGCATGGCGGCCCAGTCTTGGCTCTCGGTCCCGCCGGCGCCCGGGGCTATGGCCACGATGGCGTGGTTGTGGTCCAAGTCGCCGCTGAGCATCATGCGCAGCTCGGCGTCCTCGATGGTCTTGCGCAGATCGCCTTCCACCGCCTCGGTCTCGGCCAGCATGCCCACGTCGTCACGGGCCAGCTCCAGCCCCGTCTCGAGGTCCTCCAGGCTGCTGGCCAAGCGCTTGGCCAGAGCGATGTCGTCGGACAGGGAGCCCCGTTTCTGCAGCAGTGGTTTGGCCGCATCCGGGTCATCCCAGAAGCCAGGAGCAACGGTCCGCTCCTCTATCTGTTCCAATTCAAGAGCCTTGCGCTCTGGGTCGAGGTGGGCGACCAGCTGCTGGACCCGGGGCTCCAGCTCGTTCTTGGCCCGCACCAGGGTCTCGAAATCCATGCGTCGCGCCTCCGCCCCCCGGAAGCCATGGTGGGAGCCGGGGAACCTTTGAGTTTAAGGCAATCGGCCCAGGACCGTCCCCACGCTATTCTGGTGGGATGCCCGGTTTCATCCCTGTGATCCCCGCCGACCTGGAGCCCACCATCCGTGGGGTCCTGGCGGGCCATGGTGGCGTGCCCCTGGCCTGGGCCCGCTGGGAGCATCCCAGCCCCAAGGGCCGGGTGGTGATTTCCCACGGCTACGGGGAGCACGGCGAGCGCTACCGGCACACGGCCCACTGGCTGCACGCCCTGGGCTGGTCCGTCTCCAGCATGGACCACCGGGGCTTTGGCCGCTCTGGCGGTCTCCGGGGCGACGCGGTGGGCATCCGGGCCTTCGTCGACGACTTCGCCCTCTTCCTTCGCCAGGAGCGGCGCCACGACGCCGAACGCACCGGCGCCACGGCGCGGGTGGTGGATGGCGTCCCCATGCCGCCCCTGCCGGTCTGCCCCCAGGTGGTGCTGGGACACAGCTTCGGGGGCCTGGTGGCCCTCCTCACCTTGCTCTGGCATGCCGACACCCTCGATGGCCTGATCCTGTCGAGTCCCGCGGTGGCCGTGAAGTCCAACTCGCGGTTCCTGGTCATCGCCTCGCGGTTCCTGCGCTGGTTCATGCCCCACCGCCCCATCCAGCTGCACGGCGACAAGAGCCGGGTCTGCTCTGACCCCGTCATCGTCCAGCGCTACGAGGCGGATCCCCTCTGTCACCGCTGGGCCACCGCCGCCTTCGGTGCGGCCCTGGACGAGGGCCGCGCCGAGGTGCTGCCCCTGGGCCACGAGCTGGACCGGCCCATCCTGCTGCTGGAATCCGGTGCCGATACGGTGGTGGACCCGGATGCCTCCGAGGCCCTTTGGTCCGCCGTGCCGCCCGCCTTCCTTGAGCGACACCGCCTGCCAGGGTTCTACCACGAGGTCTTCCATGACCGCCGCCGGGCCGAAGCCCAGGCCCTGGTCGAGCCCTGGCTGGAGAAGCTGCAGGCCTCCTGGAACCCTTCCCCTCGTCCCGTCATGTCTGAAGTGCTGTCTCCGGAGCCCGCATGAAATCCATCCTCACCGCCCTCACCCTGGCCGCCACCCTGGCGGGCCTGGGCCTGGGCTGCCGCAAGCCCAAGCAGGTGGACAAGACCATCTCCTCCGTCGTGTTGCTGGCCACCGCCGACAAACAGATGAAGCAGGGCAAGTTTACCGAGGCGAGGACCACCCTTCGGCAGCTGGAACAGTACCTCCCCGGTTCGCCCGAATTCCCCAAGGCCAAGCTCATGCTGGGGGACAGCTACTTCTTCCAGTCCAGCCCCAGCTACCCCGAGGCCGAGGTCGAGTACGCCAGCTTCCTGAACTACTTCCCCCGGCACGAACTGCGGGACTACGCGCTCTACCACCGCGCCCTCTGCCACTTCTCGTCCATCGAGAGCGCAGAGCGCGACCAGGCTGAGACCCGGAAAGCCCTCCAGGGCTTCCAGCAGCTCCTCGCCGAATCGCCGGGCAGCCCCTACGCAGGCGAAACCCGGGCGAAGATCCTGCAGTGCTGGCGGCGCATCGCCGAGCATGAGCTGGTGGTGGGGGTGTTCTACGTGAACACCTACTTCTATCCGGGCGCCGAGTCCCGCCTCAAGGCCCTCCTGGAGACCTACCCCGACTACGTGGACCGCGAGCGCGCCTACTACTACCTGGGCGAGGCCATGCGCCAGCGCCTCCTCTCCGACCAGGAGGTCCGGCAATTCAACAAGGACTATGCCGTCAAGCTGGGCATGGAGGACCTGAAGGCCCTCACCGGTCCCCAGCTCGACCAGTACGGGAAGGACTTCATGACCTTCAGCCAGGAGCGCATCAAAGCCTTCCGTGACGAAGCCAAGAGCTACTACCAGAAGCTGGTGGAGAGCTACCCGTCGTCGAGCTGGGCCCGGCGCGCCGCCGACCGGCTGGTCACCATGGGAACCAGCGGCGTGAAGGAAGAACTCGATAGTTGATGCTCTCCGGGGGTTCCTCGCTGCGCGAATACCCCCGGTCCCCCGCGCTGAAGCCCGGCCAAGCCGGGCTTCAGCTTTTCTCTCCGGGGGTTCCTCGCTGCGCGACTCCTCCTGACGCCGCGCGGGGCGGCGCTACGGCCTTATGCTGGGGTACGGGAGGTACCATGGAGCTGAGCAGCCTGGGATTGGGGACCTACCTGGGGCCGGCCACGGATGCCGCCAATGCGGCCTACACGGATGCCGCATTGGCCTTTTTCCAGGCGGGGGGCACTGTCTTCGACACGGCCGCGAACTACCGCAATGGCCGCTCCGAGCAGGCCCTGGGGGCCGCCTTCAAGGACCTGCCCCGATCGGAATATTTCGTTTCCACCAAGGCGGGGTACATCCCCATGCCGGAGCCTGGCCAGGGAGGCGATCCCGACGAAGGCCCCCGGGCCTGGTTCCATCGGGTCTTCGAGAAGCCGGGCATCCTTGCCGTCGAGGATCTGGTGGACGGCTGCCACGCACTGACGCCCCGCTATCTGGCCCACCAGCTCGAGGTCAGCCGGGCGGCCCTGGGGGTCGAGACCCTGGACCTGTTCCACCTGCACAACCCCGAGCAGCAGCTTGCCCACCTGGGCCCCGAGGGCTTCTACGCCATGATCAGCCGGGCCTTCGAGGCCTGCGAAGGCTTTGTCGCGGCGGGGAAGATTCGTGCCTATGGCGTGGCCACCTGGAACGGGTTTCGGGTGCCGCCTGGACAGGCGGGGCACCTTAGCCTGGCCCGGCTGCTGGAGGCCGCCCGCGCCGTCGGGGGCAAGGACCACCACTTTCGCTGGATCCAGCTGCCCCTGAACCTGGCCATGCCCGAAGCCTTCCTGGCCCCCACCCAGGTGCTCGACGGATCGGCCATGACCCCGCTCGCCGCCGCCCAGGCCGCAGGTATTTCCGTGCAGACCTCCGCCTCCATCATGCAGGCGCGCATCCTGCAGCAGCTGCCCGACAACTTCGCCGAGGCCCTGGGCCTGCAGACACCGGCACAGGCGGCCCTGCAGTTCACCCGTTCCTGCCCAGGCGTCACCACGGCCCTCTGCGGCATGGGCCGGATTGCCCACGTGCAGGAGAATGTGGCGGTGCTGGGGCTGCCCCGCCTCGACGCCATGGCCCTGGAGAGCCTCTTCGGATGATCGTCCTGGCCATCACGCCGGGCCTGGGCGTTGACCGCCAAGCCTGGCGTACCGTGTTGACCTCCGGTGTGGATGGCTTCCTGATCCGGGAGAAGGGCCTGTCGGCCCGGACCCTCCTTGATGCCGCGCGCTGGTGCCAGGACACAGCTCCAGACGTGAGGATCTGGGTGGCCGGCCGACTCGACGTCGCCCTCGCGGTGGGGTGCGGTCTCCACGCGCCGGAGGCCTACCCCGAGGTCCCCCCAGGGCTGTTGGCCCTCTCGCGCCCTCTCCACGACGAGCGTCAGTGGGAGGCCCGCCGCGCCGCAGACCAACTGCTCGTCTCCCCCGTCTTCACCAGCCCGGACAAGGGTGAACCCTGGGGCCTCGAGCGGCTGCACCGCTTCCTCGATGAGCTGCCAGAGTCCGGTCCCCGGCTCCTGGCCCTGGGGGGCGTGGCCCCTGAGAACATCCCTTCCCTCCTGCACCCTCGGCTGGCTGGAATCGCAGCCATCCGGCCGTTCTGGTGCGGCGACCCCAGAGGCGCTGTGGCCCGATACCGAAGGTGACGCGAGCGACCACCTTCAGGCACGTGGCGTGATCCAGGATTGCGATCCGGTACCAGATCAGGGCCCCGCCTTGGCGAGGGCCCGGACCAGCCCTGTAGCCACTCGGCTTGGCGGCTTAAAACGGATAGGATGGTCACAAACAAGACCGGGAGGGGTGATGCGATTGAGGTCATGGGCGGGACTTGCGCTCGCGGCAGGGTTGTTGATGGTCGGTGGATGCGGGGGCGGGGGAGGCTCCACGCCACCGTCTCCAGCCAAACCCATCGCGCCTTCGGCACTTGCCTACACCACCAACCCGGCCACCTACACCGTTGGAATCACGATCGCCGCGAACGCGCCGTCCAGCCAGGGTGGCCCCGTCGACTTCTACAGCGTCAGCCCAGCCCTCCCGGCAGGTCTGGATCTGAACAGGACGACGGGCATGGTTACCGGCACACCGAGCAGTGCCACGGGTGCGACCACCTACACCGTAACGGCCTTGAATGCTGGCGGAAGTACAACTGTCGGGCTGTCCATTTCAGTGGTCGAGCCGGCCACTACCCCCCGGGTCTACCTGGTGGTACCGGAGTCGGTCCACCCCGGAGATGCCTGGATGCAGGCCAGTGTCCCACTGCAACCTTGGACCACCCGGCAATGGACGGTCTCGCCAAGTGCTTCCGGGGCCGCCATCACCTCGGGCCAGGGGATGAATGTGATCGGGTTTTCCGCTGGCACCTCGCCAGGCAACCTTCAGCTCCGGGTGGATGTCCAGGACTCGGCCGGAAACCAGGCCACCATGACTCGTACCGTCAAGGTCAAGGGCGGTACTTGGCTGGTCAAAGACGGCAGGCCGATGGTGGCCCGGAGTCTGGGCACGGCCACCACCCTCCCAGGCGGGAGAGTGCTCGTAGTAGGCGGGTACGGGAGCAGCATGCCCCTCTCGAGTGGAGAGCTGTTTGATCCTTTGACGGACAGTTGGTTCCAAACCGGAGCACTGGCCACCGCGAGATGCTGCCATACAGCCACCCTGCTACGGGACGGAAGGGTACTGGTAACGGGTGGTTATGGAGATTCCAACGCCACTCCCCTTGCCAGTGCAGAGATCTACGATCCCACCACCGGCACCTGGACGGCCACGGGCAGCATGGGCGCGGCCCGCTATGAACACACGGCGACTTTGCTGCCCAACGGCAAGGTGCTTGTGGTTGCTGGGATCAACTACAACAGTCCCCCGGGATGTGAGATCTACGACCCGGCGACCGGAACCTGGTCCTCGACCGGTGATTTCGGGATGAACCTTACGGCCCATACCGCCACCCTTCTGCCGGACGGCAGGGTGCTTGTGGCTGGCTACGCAGGAATCGGCGGGCGGCTCTTCGACCCTTCGACCCAGTCTTGGTCTGCGACCGGCGCCATGGTCCAGCCGCGGGCAAGCCACTCCGCCACCCTGCTGCCCAACGGGAAGGTGCTCGTCGCTGGCGGCATGGATATGAGCGGCTGCTTCACCACGGCGGAGCTCTTCGACCCGGCGACTGGCTCCTGGACGCCCACGGGCAGCCTCGGGACAGCGCGGCAGAGCCACCGGGCCGCCCTCCTCCAGGACGGCAGAGTCCTAGTCATGGGAGGAAGGAACAGCCTCAACAATGACCTTGCCGAATCCGAAGTCTATTCTCCCGAGACCGGCCAATGGACCTCGACGGGACAAATGCATATCCCCCGGGCGGGGCACACTGCCTCCCTCCTGGCAGACGGCCAGGTGCTGACGGTGGGAGGCGTTGGCAACGGGAGCCAGGTCAAGGTCAGCGTGGAGGTTTTTGACCCGGCTCGAGGCCTCTGGATATCCAAGGACGATGCCCGCATTTCCCGTATCTACCACTCGGCCACCCGCCTTCCGGATGGTCGGGTCCTGCTCGCAGGGGGTCGGGACCTGGCGTTTCATGCGGTTGCCAGCGCCGAGCTCTACGACCCAGCCACCCGGCACTGGACGCCTACGGGAAGCCTAAGTACCGCTCGCCTCGGCCACACGGCCACTCTGCTCCCGGATGGCAAGGTCCTGGTGGCGGGCGGAATTGGATTGTTCAACATGGCGTTGGATAGCTGCGAACTGTTTGACCCTGCATCAGGTACCTGGGGAACGGTCGGCAGCCTGGGCACCGCCCGGGTGGATCACACGGCCACCCTGCTTAACGACGGCAGGGTGCTGGTCGCCGGCGGCGGCCAGTCGGCTAATGTGATGCTGCGCAGCTCTGAGCTCTTTGATCCTGCCACAGGTGCCTGGACCCCCACGGGAAGCCTCGGCTCCGCCCGTGCCGCGGGGGCGGCCACCCTGCTGCCAAGCGGCAAGGTCCTCCTGGTCGGAGGCCTCGACGGCGGGTCCCCGACCACCTCGAATTTGGTGGGAGGCGCGGAGCTTTACGATCCATCCAGTGGGTCCTGGACCACGACCGGAGCCCCGGCCACGATGCGCTGGAGCCCCACAGCCGTGCTTCTCCCGAACGGTAGCGTATTGCTGGCGGGCGGAGGTAACGCCGCCAATGCTCCCCTGGCAGCGGTGGAGGTCTACCACCCCGCGACCTCCAGTTGGAGCCCCGTCGGAAGCCTGAGGATCCCTCGTTTGATGCATAGCGCCACCCTCCTCCCCAACGGCAAGGTACTGGTGGCGGGAACCTTCGGGCAGGTCGCCTCCGACCTGACGGCAGCTGAGCTGTTCGACCCGGAGACGGGTAACTGGACTCCGACCGGGAGGCTTGCCACGGGCAGGTTTGGGCATTCAGCCACCCTGCTCCAGAATGGGAACGTCCTTGTCACCATGGGCCTCGGGGCAGACACGGTCACGGAGATTTATGGTCCCGAGTAACCCTCCGGTCCACTGCAAGTCTCTCAAGGGGGGAGGTTGCCGGGACACCCTCCGGCAGCCGCCCACTCCGGCAATTCCTCCGATCCATTCATCGCATCTTCAGGTCGCTGTTCCATAAACGGAGGAAGGAGGTCAGCGCGGCAGGCCGCCAGGTGGCACCTGGGGCAGCTTCAGGGTGTTCTATCGCCAGGAATTGTCAGGCGTGGAAGTGCCGCTCCCAATGAAAGGTTACCGGTCCCGGTCGGGCCTTCAGGTGCGGGCCTGGTCAACTCGGAGGCACCCGGCCGGACGGAAGGGCACCCACTGGTATCCTGAATGCCGGGAGGGATCATGGACTTGCCAGCGCATCTACACCAACTGGTGAGCGACCTGGGCGACTCCCTTGTCAAGGTCCTCGCGGAGGATGACCACTGCCGGGAGTTGGCCTTCCAGATCCAGGCCAAGGGTTATGGCCTGATGCTCATTCTGGAAGCCTCCCCCGCCAAGCTGACCCCGCGAACGGAGGGGGACATTGACGCCCCCGTGTCGGCCCTGCCCTTCTCCGAGGATGACCTGAAGCTGATGCAATCCTTTAAGATCCGGATGGACTGACCATGCATCCCCTCTGGGACCTGCCGGCCCCCGAAGCCGGTACTGCCGGGCGTCCCAACGCCGCGGGCCTCGGCCCCGCCGAGTTGGGGGCGCTGGTGGCCACCCTGGGCGAGCCCGCCTGGCGGGGGAAGCAGGTCCTGGCAGGCCTGCTGCGCCAGCGCTGGACGCGGTGGGAGCAGTTCTCCACCCTCTCGAAGGCCCTCCGCCAGCGCCTGGCCGCCGAGGTGGACCTAGCCTGGCCCACCATCCTGCATAGCGAAGGGTCGCGCGATCTTTCGACCAAGCATGTGTTCGAACTGACCGATGGGCGGCAGGTGGAGGGCGTCTTCATGCCCTACGAAGACCGGGTCACCCTCTGCCTCTCCAGCCAGGTGGGTTGCGCCATGGGCTGCACCTTCTGCGCGACGGGCCAGATGGGCATCATCCGCAACCTCACCGCTGCGGAAATCGTGGGTCAGGTGGTGGCCATGCTGAACCACCACGGCCATCCCCCCGACCGCCCCGTGAACCTCGTGTTCATGGGCATGGGTGAACCCCTGCACAACCTCGACCACCTCATGACGGCCTTCGCCACCCTGACCCACCCGGAGGGCCTGGCCATCCCGCCCCGGCGCATCACCGTCTCCACCTCAGGCCTGGTGCCCGCCATCGAACGCCTGGGGAGCTTCCCAAAGCGACCCCGCCTCGCCCTCAGCCTCAATGCCACCACGGACGAACACCGCTCGTGCATCATGCCGGTGAACCGGGTCTGGAACCTGGACGCGCTGGCCCAGACCCTGGGCCGGTTTCCCCTGCAATCCGGGGAGCGCATCACCTTGGAATACGTCCTCCTCAAAGGCGTCACCGACAGCCTGGAGGATGGTCGGCGCCTGGTGGCCTTCGCCCGGCGATTCCCGGCCAAGGTCAATCTGATCCCCTTCAACCCCCACGAGGGTTCAGGCTTCGAGGCGCCGGAGGAGACCCGCATCGGCGCCCTCTGCCGCCTCCTCTCCGACGCTGGCCTCCCGGTCAGCGTCCGCCGCAGCCGAGGGCAGGACATCGCCGGGGCCTGCGGGCAGCTGGTCCGCCAGGGGCAGTCGCGGAAGGCTCCCGGGGCCTGATCCCGGCCGCTCCCATTTCCGTCATGCTGGATGGGTGACCCCTTCCCCCAAGCCCTTCTTCGTGACCCTGCATGCCCTCCTCGACGCGGATGGCGAGATCACACTGGGCGAGCTGCTCGACGCCACCGGCGGCCAGACCTACGGCCTGCTGGTGCTGCTGCTGTCCCTGCCGAACCTGATCCCGGGCCTGAATGTGGGCCTGGCGCCCGTCGGTGGGCTGGGGCTGGTGGCCCTGGGGGCCCAGCTGGTGTGGGGCATTCCCCATCCCTGGATCCCGAACCGGGTTCAGACCCAACCCATCCACAAGGGCCGCATCAAGGCCGCCCTGGCGCGCTTCGAGGCCCAGCTCAACCGCTTCCGCTGGCGCGGCGCGGTCCAGCGGCCCCTCAACCTCCGCGGGATGGGTGCATGCATTGCCTGGACGGGCTTCCTGCTGGCCATCCCGGTGCCCCTGCCCTTCGGCAACCAACTTCCCGCCGCCATCCTCTGCCTGCTGGGCGCGGCCCTGCTTGAGGAGCGTCCCGCCTGGGCCTGGCTGGGCCTGGCTGGCTCAGTGGGCAACACCCTCTATTTCGCCTCGAGCTTCGGCCTCATCTCCCGGGCCGCGGTGAAGACCTTCCATGCGCTGGTGCATTGATGAAGTTCGACGCCCTTACCCTCTTCCCGGAGTTCTTCGAGGCCGCGCGCCTGGGCGTCACGGGCCGTGCCTTCCGCGAGCTTGGGCATGGCCTGCAGACCCACAGCTACCGGCCCTTTGCGGGCAACGACTACGGCCACGTGGATGACAGTCCCTTCGGCGGTGGGCCCGGCATGGTGCTGCGTCCCGAGGTGTTGCGGGACACCCTGGCCTCGGTGCCGCGCAACGGTGCCAGCCGCGTCCTCCACTTCAGCCCCGCCGCCCCGCCCCTCACCCACGGGAAGGTCCTGGAGCTGGCGCGCCTGGATCAGCTCATCCTCGTCTGCACCCGCTACGAGGGCCTGGACCAGCGGGCCGTGGACACCCTGGTGGACGAGGAACTCAGCGTGGGGGAGGCGGTCCTCAGCGGCGGCGAGCTGCCGGCGCTGGTGCTCATTGACGCGGTCTGCCGTTGGCTTCCGGGCGTCCTTGGCAACCAGGAGAGCGCCCACCAGGACAGCTTCGCCACCGGCCTGCTGGACCACCCCCACTACACCCGCCCGGCCACCTTTGAGGGGCTCGAGGTGCCCGCGGTGCTCCAGGGCGGTGACCACGGTGCCATTCGTATCTGGCGCCTCCGGGAGGCCATGGCCCGCACCAGGCGCCTGCGTCCGGACCTGTGGCGAACCTACCTGAAGGAGCGCCTCCCCGACCTGGACCGCCCCGCCCAGTGGTGCGCCTGGCAGGTGGAACACCCCAGGGACTGGGACCGGCCTAAGCCCAAGGGGTGGAAGGGGTGGCGGCTCTGAATCGGTCATCCTGTCGGGCGGGAACTCCCCCCGGAAACCCCACCTTCCCTTTTCCAGTCATTCCGATAAACTGATGGACTCCCCGTCCGGGGACTTTCGAGCCATGTCCGCCGTTCTCGGTGTGGGACCGCTGGCCCAGGAGCCCACAATGAGCCACATCATCGACCAACTCGAAGCCAGCCTGCTTCGGTCCGACCTGCCCCGCATCCAGCCCGGCGACACCGTCAAGGTGCACGTCAAGGTGAAGGAAGGCGAGAAGGAGCGCATCCAGCTCTTCCAGGGCATCGTCATCAGCATTCGGGGCGGCGGCATGCGCACCTCCTTCACCGTCCGCAAGGTTGCGAGCGGCGTGGGCGTGGAGCGCATCTTCCCCCTCAACAGCCCCACCATCGATCGGATGGAAGTGATCCGCCACGGCAAGGTGCGTCGCGCCAAGCTCTACTTCCTGCGCGAGAAGCTCGGCAAGGCCGGCCGCCTCAAGGAGCGCCGCGTCGAACAGGGCGCCTAGGCACCCCGCTTCCCGAAAAGGCGCCCGAATGGGCGCCTTTTTTGTGCCTCCTTATACAGCCCAAACCTAGAACTAACTCTTTCTAGATCTTTATTTCTAGATTTCTTTTTTACGCATCCCACCGACAAGATGGTCGGTGGGATGTGGGATCATGCTTCTGGAACCTGCGTCCGGTCCATCCAGCACCGGCGCTTCCCCGGGAGGCACCATGAAGCCCTCAGTTTTGCTCCCCCTCGCCATCCTGGCCACCGCCGCCCTGGCACTGAAGGCCGAGTCGCCGCGCTACGGCGTGCAGGGCCTGGTCAATGTGCCCTTGGGCGACCTCAAGGACTACACCGACAGCAAACCGGGCCCCGGTGTGGGCATTCACGGCACCTTCGACCTAGGCGATGGGCACATGGTGCGGCCCCGCCTGGACTACATCGTCTACCCGGAGGCCTCCTTCGCCAGCGTCAAGCAGAACGCCAGCAATCTGAGCCTGGGCGGGGATTACCTCTACTTCATCGCGGGCAAGCCGGAAGGGCTCTACCTCACGGCGGGCCTCTCGGTGATCCGGTGGTCCTTCGAAACCAAGGACGCTGTCACAAGGGTGAGCAGCAACACCACCAAGGTCGGCCTCGCCTTCGGCGCGGGCTACCAGTGGAACGCCACCCTGGGTACCGAAGCCCGTTGGCTGCATTCCCAGGTGGCCAGTGGCTTCACCGCCGATGCCCTCCAGGCCGGGGTGACCATCCGGTTCTAAGTGCGCCAGCGGTGACGCGGGCCCGTCCGGCAGCGGGGCATGCCTCGCCGAACCCAATCTCTTGTTGACTTCTCGGTCGTCTGTTCCGGAAAATCTGTTCATGACGACCCAGAGATCCCTTTCCCTCACCCTCGCACTGGCCGCAGCGTTGTCCGGTCCCGCCTTCGCCCAGGCCAGCCCCTGGACGCCAGACTGGGGAGCCACCCTGCGCCTCCAGCGCCCCCTCGGGAACTACCAATCCGAGGTGCTGGATGCCGGCCTCGGCTACGGAATCGGGGCTCGGGTGCGGTTCTCGCCAACCGAGCGACACGGTCTGACCTTCCACCTGGATTACGACTTCTTCCCGGAGGGTGGGACGGAAACCCATGGCTCGAACTACATCTTGAACTACCGCATCCAGGTTCGGGAGCAGTCCATGGGCCTGGACTACGAGTGGCGCTTCGGAGCGAAGAAGCGCGCCTACCTGTTCGGCGGGCCCGTCTACCGCAGATGGAAGGATCGCCGGGAGTACAGCTACTACCAGACGCAGCCAGGCACCATCCCGGCCAGCTTTGTCGACTCGACATCCCCCTCCAAGCTGGGCTATAGCCTCGGCTGGGGCTACCGGGCCACGGACCGCGACACCGTCGAGTTCCGGCTGGTCCAATCAGACTATGGGACCACCGGTTTCAAGGCCACGAGCCTGCAGACGGCCCTGACCATCTACTGGTAGACAGAGCCAATCCGACTGCCTCGCCCGCACCTTCGTGCGGGGGAGGGCTGGGGCGCTACACCCCGTATTCCTTCCAGCGCTGCTCCAGCCGCGCCAGGATCTCTGCCGGGAACACCAGGTCCCGCGGCCACTCCCGCGCATAGCCGTCCCAGGGACGGTTCTTCCGGGTGGCGTCGATGCCCACCTTGCTGCCGAAGGCGAAGCGATCGGCGGCGTGATCCAGCACATCCAGCGGCCCTTCCGTGAAGAGCATGTCGCGCTTCGGGTCCACATTGCTGGTGAGGCGGAACAGCACCTCGTTCAGGTCATGGGGATCGATGTCCTCGTCCACCACTACGATGCCCTTGGTGAACATGATCTGGCCCGTGCCCCAGATGGCGTTCATCACCTTCTGCGCGTGGCCTGGGTATTCCTTCTTCATGGAGAGAATCACCAGGTTGTGGAAGGCCCCCGCTGCGGGCAGGTGCATGTCGCGAATCTCCGGCAGCACCATGCGCAGCAGGGGCAGGAAAATGCGCTCGGTGGCCAGGCCCAGGTAGGCGTCCTCCTGGGGCGGTCGGCCCACGATGGTGGCGGGGAACACCGGCTGCTTCCGCATGGTGATGGCTTCCACATGCAGCACCGGGTAGTCATCGGCCAGGGAGTAGTAGCCCGTGTGGTCGCCGAAGGGGCCCTCCCGGCGCAGCTCGCCAGGATTCACGTAGCCCTCAAGGACGATTTCGCTGTCGGCGGGCACTTCCAGGTCGTTCGTCACGCAGGACACCATCTCGATGCCCTCGCCCCGCAGGAAGCCCGCGAACATGACTTCGCTGAGAAAGGGCGGCAGGGGCGCGGTGGCCGCGTAGGTGAGGGCCGGATCGCCGCCGAAGCTCACGGCCACGGGCATGCGCTCATCCTTGCCATAGCCGTGGCGGTTGCGGGCGCCATCGTGGTGCAGCTGGGTGTGGAAGCCCAGGGTGCGGTCGTCGAAGACCTGCAGACGATACAGGCCCACATTCCGGTGGCCGGTCTGCTTGTTGCGCGTATGGCTCATCCCCAGGGTGATGAAGGGGCCGCCGTCCTCGGGCCAGGTGGTGAGCACCGGCAGGTCCGTGAGCCTCACCTGGTCGCCCTTGAGTACCACCTCCTGGCAGATGCCCTTGCGCACGGTCTTGGGCATCCAGTTGCTCACTTCGGCCAGCACCGGCAGCTTGGCCAGCTTCTCGAAGAAGCCCGTGCCTGGCTTCGGCATGGCCTCCTGCACCAGCTTCTCGATGCGGTCGGCGATGGCATCCAGGCCCCGGGGTTCCCGGTCCACGCCCAGCGCCATCTCCATGCGCTTGAGGCTGCCGAAGACGTTCATGGCCACGGGCATGGTCTTGCCACTGGGCGTCTCGAAGAGCAGGGCCGCCCCGCCCCCGGGCTGCTTGGACACCCGGTCGGCGATGGCCCCCATCTCCAGGTAGGGATCAACTTCCGTGGCGACACGGCGCAGCTCACCCGCAGCCCCGAGCTGGTTCAGGAAGGTCTGGAAGTCACGGCCCATGGCAGTCTCCGGCCCCCGATGATCCCACCACCGGCAGGTTCCCTGACACCCAATCCCCAATGGTTCAAGAATTTCCCTTGAGCGGGAAGGGTTTTCCCCACATACTGATGGGCCTTGCCCTGGCCATGGGCTCCCAAGCGCGTCCGATGGACTGCCGCCCATGTGCCCCAACCATAGAGGTTTTCATGTTCGCAATCATCAAGACCGGCGGGAAGCAGTACCGCGTGTCCGAGGGGGACATCCTCCGCGTGGAAACGCTGGATAAGGATCCCAAGCAGGCCGTCACCTTCGACCAGGTGCTCCTCATCGATACCGACGGCGACCTAAAGGTGGGCAAGCCCACCTTGACCGGCGCCACGGTCGAGGCCGAGGTCATCACCCATGACCGCGCCAAGAAGGTGATCATCTTCAAGAAGAAGCGCACCACCACCTACCAGCGCACGCAGGGTCATCGCCAGAACTATACAGAAGTGCGGATCAAGAGCATCAAGGGATAATCCTCTCAGGGGGTCCCGCGCTGCGCGCACACCCCCTGGCCCCCGATGCTCACGCGGGATGAACCCGCCTTCGCATCTCTCCTCTTTCGGTCAACGAATTCAGATTTTCAAGAGGTACTTCCATGGCTCACAAAAAAGGCGTCGGTTCCAGCCGCAACGGTCGTGATTCTCACTCCCAGCGCCTCGGCGTGAAGGAGTTCGGCGGTGAGCAGGTCACCGGCGGTTCCATTCTCGTCCGCCAGCGCGGCACCAAGTTCAAGGCCGGCATCAACGTCGGCATGGGCAAGGACCACACCCTGTTCGCCCTCATCGACGGCAAGGTCCGGTTCCAGGACAAGGGCCAGTCTGGCCGCTTCATCCACATCGATCCCATCGAGGGTTGATGTTGTCCGGGGGTCTCCCCGCAGCGCATGTGCTGCAGGGATCTAAGGGCGCCCTGCGCGCACACCCCCGGAGCCCCCATGCACAGGCCGGGCGGAGCCCGGCCTGTGCTTATTCCCGCCTCTCCAGGAAGTGAAGACCCACCATGTTCCTTGACCAAGTCCAGCTCCGCGTCACTGCCGGTCACGGTGGTGCTGGCGCCATGAGCTTCCGCCGCGAGAAGTTCGCCCCTGAGGGCGGGCCCGATGGCGGCGACGGCGGCAAGGGCGGCTCCATCACCCTGCGGGCCAACCGGGCCCTGAACACCCTCAACCCCTACCGCCAGAAGCGCGAGTTCACCGCCGAGCGTGGCCGTCAGGGCGAGGGCTGCATGCGCCACGGCAGCGACGGTGCGGACATCCTCCTGGAAGTGCCTCTGGGCACCGTGGTGAAGGATGGCGAAACCGGCGAGCAGCTGGCCGAACTGCTGGCCGACGGCGAAGATATCTGCGTGGCCCGCGGCGGCCGCGGCGGCCTGGGCAATACCAACTTCAAGAGCTCCACCAACCGCACGCCCCGGCACCACCAGCCCGGCGAAGAGGGCGAAGCGCGCGTGCTCGACCTGGAGCTGAAGCTCATTGCGGACGTGGGTCTGGTCGGCTACCCCAACGCCGGCAAGAGCACCCTGGTGAGCCGCCTCAGCGCGGCCCGACCCAAGATCGCCAACTACCCCTTCACCACCCTGGAGCCGCAGCTGGGCGTGGTGAGCCTGGACCGCTTTGGCGGCGACCTGCTGGATAGCTGGGTCATCGCCGACATCCCGGGCCTGATCGAGGGCGCGGCCTCCGGTGCGGGGCTGGGCATCCAGTTTCTCCGCCATGTGGAGCGCACCCGCATGCTCTTGCACCTGGTGGATCTCTCCGATCCCATCGAGGAGCCGGCGGACGCCATCCGCATTATCGAAGGTGAATTGGAGGCCTTCAGCCCCGTGCTGGCCACCAAGCCCCGCTGGCTGGTGGCGACCAAGCTGGACGCCCTCCAGGACGACAGCCGCCGCGAAGCCTTCATCACCCTCTGCCAGGCCCGTAGGCAGGAGCCCATCTTCATCTCGGGTGTTTCGGGTGAAGGCCTCCGTGAGCTGGCCTTCGCCGTGAACGATGCCTTGAAGGTGCTTGCCGGGCAGAAGAAGGCCACCCCCAAGGACGAGGTCTGGTAATGCGCATCGGCCTGCTGGGCGGGGCATTCAATCCTCCCCACGAGGGCCACTTACGCCTGGCGCGTCTAGCCCTGGACCATCTGCTCCTGGACGAACTGCGCTTTGTCCCCACGGCCCTCAGCCCCCACAAGCCCGACCCCGGCGGCCCCGGCCCCGAAGGCCGCTTGCGCTTGCTGGCCAATGCGCTGGAGGGGTTCGACCCCAGATGCCGCGTGGAATCCCTGGAACTCGACCGGGGCGGCGCGAGCTACACCGTGGACACCCTGGAACTCCTGTCCCAGCGGGAACCCGGTCACAGCTGGGTGCTCGTCATGGGGAGCGACCAGTTGCCCGGCTTGCCGCGCTGGCGTCGCCCCGAACGCATTTTCGAATTGGCCTCTGCAGCCATCGCCCTGCGACCCGGCTATCCCTTCCTGGTGCCGGCTTTGTCCGGCCTCCAGTCCGCCGCCGTCTGGAGTGGAAGGCCCGGTGAAATCGTGGCCCTGCCCTCCACGGAGCTGGGTCTGGCCTCCACCGACCTTCGCAAGCGGCTCCAAGCCGCTCCGGAGGAGGATCCCGGCGGCTTGCCCCCCCAAGTTCTAGGTACCATCCGAACCGAAAACCTGTATCGTTAGCCTGCTCTGGAGCCCGCATGACCCTTGATTCCCGGCTTGCGACCGTCGTCGACGCCGCCCGGTCCAAGAAAGCCTTCCGCATCCGCCTCGTGGACGTGAGCACCATCGCCAGCTTCACCGACATCATGGCCTTCATGAGCGGGGGCAGTGACCGCCAGAATCGCGCCATCGCCGAGGCCGTGGAGGATGCCCTGAAGCTCACCGGGGAACGCCCCATCTCCCGCGAGGGTGAAGCCAACGCCAACTGGGTGCTCCTCGACTACGGCAACCTCGTGATCCATGTCATGGACGAGGAGACCCGACGACACTACAACCTGGAAGGCCTGTGGAGCGCCGGGTGCGAACTTGAGCTACCCGCCGAAACCCACCCCGAATCCGATGCCCGCTCGTAGGAGATGACTGCCATGCCGTCCTCCCAGATCAACGCCTTCGAAGCCATGCAGGCACGCCTCCGGGTCGCCTCCGAGCTCTACGGCCTGGATGATGCCCTCTTCAAGGTCTTCATGGCGCCCAACCGCTCCATGATCGTGAGCCTGCCTGTGCTCATGGACAACGGCCAGTGGGAGGTCTTCACGGGCTACCGCGTGCAGCACAACGTGGCGCGTGGCCCCGCGAAGGGCGGCATCCGCTACGACCTGAACGTGAGCCTGGACGAGATCAAGGCCCTGGCCGCCTGGATGACCTGGAAGACCGCCGTGGTGGATGTGCCCTTCGGCGGCGGCAAGGGCGGCATCATCTGCGATCCCAGCCGCCTCAGCCTGGGCGAGAAGGAGCGCCTCACCCGGCGCTACATCGCCGAGATCATGGACATCATCGGCCCCGACCGGGATGTGCCCGCGCCGGACATGGGCACCGACGCCCAGACCATGGCCTGGGTGCTGGATACCTACTCCATGCACGTGCGCCAGACCGAAAACGCCGTGGTCACCGGCAAACCCCTGGGGCTGGGCGGGAGCCTGGGCCGCAACGAAGCCACGGGTCGCGGCATCCTGATCACCGCCCGGGAGGCCATGCAGCGGCTCGGCAAGCCCCTGGCCGGCGCCACGGTGGCCGTGCAGGGCTTCGGCAATGTCGGCAGCCAGGCCTCGCGCCTCCTGCACGAAGCCGGGGCCCGCATCGTCGCCGTGAGCGACCTCAAGGGCGCCATCAAGAACGACCGGGGTCTGGATATCCACGCCCTGCTCAAGCATGTGGCCGAGACCAAGACCGTGACCGGCTTCAAGGGCGCGGAGCCCCTGGAGGCCGCCGCCCTGCTCACCCACGCCGTCGACATCCTCATCCCCGCCGCCTCGGAAAACCAGATCACCGAGGAAAACGCCGCCAAGGTGCGCGCCAAGGTCATCGTGGAGGGCGCCAACGGCCCCACCACCCCCGAGGCGGATCCCATCCTGCTGGAGCACGGTGTCCTCGTGGTGCCCGACATCCTGGCCAATGCCGGCGGCGTGACCGTGAGCTACTTCGAGTGGGTGCAGAACCGCCAGGGCTTCTACTGGCGCGAGCGCGAGGTGAACGAGCGGCTGGTGGACTACATGACCCACGCCTTCCAGGCCACCTTCGCCACCACCGACAAGTACAAGACCAACCCCCGCATCGGCGCCTACATCCTGGCCCTGGATCGGGTGGCCCAGGCCATGAAGTACCGCGGGTTCTACGCGTGATCCGAAGCTACCTCCAGGTTTCCAGGAAAGCCTGGGAGTACAGCACGCAGGCCTATGAGGCCGGGCCCGACGAGCGCAGGAAGGTCAAACGGCATCTCCGCTGGGCCGCCCTGGCCCTCCTTCACGAGGCCTCCGTTCAGGGGTGGTTCACCTTCCTGGAAGAGCCTGTGATCCGCCCCTTCGTCCTAGCGGATCCACGGCTGGCCTTCCGCCCCATGGGCACCTACATGTCCCGGAGGTGGAACTGGGCCCGGCGCTTCAAGGTCATCCGGGAAACCTATCTCTTCGTAAACGCCCAGGGCAGGGCCTTCCAGCAGGGACTCCTCCGTCCAGAGGGCCTGCTGCTGGCTCGAATCCCCCTTGAGAAGGCCGGCACCCTGAACCTGATGATGCGGGTCGATGCGCAGTTCCGAAAGGAAGGCGAGATTGGCGTGTTCCTGGAAGTGGACGGCATCCCCGGCGCCGTAAGCTCCTTCGCCTTCTCCCTTGAGCGTCAGCCCGTGGGCTGGGCCGCCTACATCGGCGCCCTCCAGGGCCGCAAAGGTGGGGAGGAGGAGATCATCAAACTGGCCACCAAGGCGATGCACGGCCTTCGCCCCAAGGCCCTCATGGTGTTCGTGGCCCAGGAAGTGGCCCGGTCCCTACGTGTGGCATCCCTGCTTGGAGTGGGCAACGACATCCATGTAGGCCGGGCGAGAGTCATCGGCCCCGTCAAAAAAATATTATTCAACTATGACGAGCTCTGGTTGGAAACCGGGGGCATGGCACAGGAAGACGGCTGGTTTCAGCTGCCAGTGAAAGCGCCCCGCCGTGGGGCCGAGGAGATCAAGCCCAACAAGCGGTCCATGTATGCCAAGCGGTACGCCTTCATGGACAGCCTCTCCCGGCAGATCCGCACCGTCCTCACGGCCTCCTGAGAACGGGTTGCACGCCACAAGGGTCCCTGTATCCAGTCCCCTGGAGAGGGGGCATCATGGACCTGTGATTCCCGCCAGACACCGCCCCATCGCCAAATTGGCCCAAATTTCCCTGTTCTTGGGGGGGGTAGGCGCATTCGCCCAGTCGCCCATCGGCACACTGATTTCAGAGCAGTCCCGGACCAACTTCACCATGCAGGGCGCGGGCGCACGGGCCATGGGCCTGGGGGGCGCCTTCATCGCGGTGGCGGATGACGCCACCGCAGTCTCCTTCAACCCGGCTGGTCTGGCCCAGCTCCTGAACCCCGAGGTTAGCTTTGTGGCCCGGGGCCTTCAACGATCAGTTAGGTTCGAAGATTTCGAAACCTCCAGCCAGGGCCGGGCCCTGGCGGTCAGCGACTCCCTCATCAGCAGCACCCGGGTGGATCCACTGTTCCTGTCGGGCACGGTGCCGATCCAGACAGGCGGCCGAAACCTCGTGCTCCAGTGGTCAGTGCAGCGGGCCTTCGCCTTGACGGATCACACCCGGCGGACCCAGACCGAATCGCCCCTGGCCTCTCCCTCCGGGTTGCCCTCCCACCTCTCCCAGGACATCACCCAGACTGGACAGATCGACATCTACTCCTTCGCCGCGGCCTATGAAGTGTCCCAGCGGATCCTCCTGGGCCTCTCCTACAACCAATGGAGGGGCCGATGGACCATCACCTCCGTGAGCCTGCACGATACGGGGCTGAGCACCTCGGATGTCTCCTTCCGCCAGACCAACGCCCTGGACGGACAGAACTTCAACCTTGGCCTGGTGTGGCGCTGGCCCTCCTGGAGCCTGGGCATGGTGCACCGGACAGGCTTCCACGCGGACTATGGCTTCACCACCCAATTATCCACCAACCTTCCCAGGGGTGGCTTCGTTGGCACTCCCATGTCCACAGGGCTCCACTGGCCTGCGGGCACAGGGCTTGGTTTTGCGTATCGCCCCAACGAGCAGTGGCTGGTCACGGCAGACGTGTCTCACACGCTCTGGTCCAGCACGCGGTACATGTCCGACTCCGCACGGTTGAATGGCCAGAGCTTCTTCGACTTCGAGAAGGGGAGCCGCACCCCGAATGCCACCGACTTGCACCTGGGAGCCGAGTATCTGCACATCACCCCCAGCGGCACAGTGATCCCCCTGCGCGCAGGCCTGAGCCGTGAACCCCAACCCGTGGTGGACGCCCTCACCGGCCTTCAGCGGGTCATGTACCGGGCCTCCCTCGGCACCGGCATCAAACGGGGGCCGCTGGGGCTGGATCTGGCCTACCGCTACGGGTGGTCGCATCGACGGGTGTCCCAGGCCCTTGAGGTGGATCAGATCCTCTTGCATACACGCTCCACCTCCCTGGGGAACGAGCGCATCCAAGAGCACCGGCTGGACCTCTCGGTGAACCTGCAGTTCGACCGCAAGCCTCTGGAGCGCACCCTGCGCTACCTCTTCGTGGGGGAGTGAGGTGCACCCCACCGGACTCAGCCTCTGCGTCCTAGCTCCGGCCCTGGTGGCCCAGAGCCAGGCGACGTTTTATGCGGCCTACCAGGATGGACTGGATGCTGAAGGGCAGGGTCGCTGGTCCGCCGCCGCCGCCGCCTACCGGCGGGCCATCGAGCTGCGGCCCGCCTCCGCCGCCCGCGTCCTCACCTACGGCAACAACCTGCTCAAGGACTACTTCCCCCACACCCGGCTGGCTCGGTGCCTCCTGCACCTCGGCGAGGATGCAGCTGCCGGGGCGGCCCTGGAACGGGCAGCCCGCCACGGAGAGCCACCGGCCGATCGGGAGGCCCTGGCCCTCCTCCTGGCCCAGAAGGCCGCCGCCCACACGCCCACTGGCCCACCACCGGCGGAGCGCGGGCCCATCCCGTCCGCCACGGCCTTCCACCCACCCCCCGACCCACCGGCGGCCATCCGCCCCCAGGCCCCCGAACCCCCGCCTCCTGCCCAGGCACCCGCACCCAGCCCGGTGACCTCCTCCACGCGGTCGCCACTGGTCACGCCGATCCAGGCCGCACCCCCCCCGGTCCACCCTGTGGGTCCCGGCCTCCCGACGGTCCGCCCCGGGCCGACGGCGCCGCCATCCACCCTGAGTCCCGATCGGACACCCGCCCCGCCCCCTGGGGTGCCGTGGTGGGCGTGGCTGACCCTTTCCGCCGCCCTGGCACTGGGTGCCCTGGGGGTTCTCCTACGGCGCCGGACCCGGAATCAACTGGACCCCACCTACAAGGACCCCGAGCAGGTGGGCCCCTATCGGATCGAGCGCCTCCTGGGCCGGGGTGGGTTCGCCAGCACCTACCTTGCCCGGCATACCAGCACGAAGGCCCAGGTGGCCCTCAAGCTCCTGCACCCCTATCGCCAGGACGACCCGGAGTTCCTCCGCCGGTTCCGCCAGGAGGCCCGGCTCGGCACCATGCTGGACCACCCGAACCTGGTTCGCATGCTGGACCCCGGCCCCGACACTGGAGCTCCCTGGCTGGCCATGGAGTTCATCACCGGTCGGCGGCTCGATCAGGTTCTGGCAGAAGACGGCCCCCTTTCCCTGGCCGAACTGCTCCGGATCGCCCACCAGATCGCCTCGGCCATGGCCCACGCGCACACCCTGGGCATCGTGCACCGGGACTTGAAGCCCGGGAACATCATCTTTGATGGAGACCAGGCCAAGGTGATGGATTTCGGGATCTCCCGCATCGTGGACTCCACCACCCTGACCACCACCTATGCCTTCCTGGGCACCCCCAAATACGCCGCGCCGGAGGCCCAGCTCAAGGCCCAGGTGGGGCCCGCTGCAGACCGCTACGCCTTTGGCATCATCCTGTTCGAACTGATCGCGGGTCACCCACCCTTTGACGGGGAGACCCCCTTCGAGATCCTGGACCACCACCAGCGGAGCGCCCTGCCTGACCTCCTCCCGCTGCGCCCCGACTGTCCAGTGCTGCTTGCGGACCTCGTCCAGCGCCTGTGCCGGAAACAACCTGACCAACGCCCTGAGGATGACGAGGTGCTCACCACCCTCGATCAGGTCGGCCAGGGGCTCCCCGGGGAAGCCTAGATGGCCCGCACCCGCTTCCAGGATCCCAGCTCCGCCGTACCCCTCCGCGCCCTGCCGGCGGCAGCGCTGCGGGCGGTGTGGGCGGAGGGCTACACCCGCGCCCAGCTCAAGCGTGACCTCAGCGCGGGCTTCCTGGTGGGCATCATCGCCCTGCCCCTGGCCATGGCCCTCGCCATCGCCGTGGGGGTGCCGCCCCAGCAGGGGCTCTACACCGCCGCCATCGCCGGCTTCTTCACGGCCCTGCTGGGGGGCTCCCGCATCCAGGTGGCGGGGCCCACCGCCGCCTTCATCGTGGTGCTGGCGCCGCTCTACGTGCGCTTCGGCCTGTCCGGGCTGCTGCTCTCGGGCCTGCTGGCCGGGCTGCTGCTCATCGGCATGGGGCTCCTCCGGCTGGGCCGCCTCATCGAGTTCATTCCCTTTCCCGTCACCACGGGCTTCACCTCGGGCATCGCCACGGTGATCGCCCTGCTGCAGGTGAAGGACCTCCTGGGCCTGCACCTGGACCACCCACCCGCCCACTTCGCCGAGCGCCTGCTGGCCATGCTCCGGGCCCTTCCGGGCACCAACCCCTGGGAGCTGCTCATCGGCCTCGTCACCCTGGCCATCCTGCTGGCCCCCAAGCTGCCCAAGCGGCGCCTGGCGCGGCTACCCCGGACTCTCCGCAAGATCCCCGCGCCCCTGCTGGCCCTGCCCCTGGCGGCGCTGGCGGCCTGGGCCCTGGGCCACTGGGTGCCCGGCTTCGCCGTGGACACCATCGGCAGCCGGTTCCAGACCGTGGTGGATGGCCAGGTGGTGCCGGGCATCCCCCGGGTGCTGCCCCACGCCCTGTGGCCCTGGCATGCCCCGGGTCCCGCGGCGGGACCTGCCCTGGGCCTGAGCCTGGGCACCATCCGCATGCTGCTGCCCAGCGCCTTCGCCATCGCCATGCTGGGGGCCATCGAATCCCTGCTGTCGGCGGTGGTGGCGGATGGCATGGCCCGCACCCGCCACGACCCCGACGCCGAGCTCATGGCCCTGGGCGTGAGCAACGTCATCGTGCCCTTCTTCGGGGGCATTCCCGCCACCGGGGCCATCGCCCGCACCGCCACCAACTTCCGGTTCGGGGGCCGCACCCCGGTGGCGGCCATGGCCCACGCCGTCACGGTGCTGCTGGCCATCCTGGTGCTGGCCCCGGTCATCAGCTACCTGCCCATGGCCAGCCTCGCCGCCCTGCTGCTGCTGGTGGCCTGGAACATGTCCGAGGCCGAGCACTTTGTCCACACGGTGCGGGTGGCCCCCAAGAGCGATGTGGCGGTGCTGCTCACCTGCTTCTTCCTCACGGTGGTCTTCGACATGGTGATCGCCGTGAGCGTGGGCATCATGCTGGCCTCGCTGCTCTTCATGCGGCGCATGGCCAGCGTCTCCGAGGGCCACCTGAGCGCACCCGACCACCGCGCCCTGCCCGGCCCCCTGCCGGATGGGGTGGTGATCTACGACCTGTCGGGCCCCCTCTTCTTCGGTGCCGCCGAGCGGGCGCTGAATGCCATGCGCGCCATCGGTACCGATGTGAGGGTAATCATCTTCCGCATGGAGCAGGTGCCCAGCGCCGATGTCACGGGCCTGGTGGCCATGGAGGGCGTGCTGCGGGAAATGGCGCGCCAGCACATCAAGGCCATCTTCGTGGGCCTGCACGGCCAGGCTCGGGACGTGTTCCAGCGCGGTGGCCTCCAGGACAAGCCCGGTGAAGTGGTCTTCTGCGCCACCATGGTGGACGCCTTTCAGGTCATGAACGCCAAGCTGCACACCTACCGACGGCGCAACCTCGGACCCCTGAGGTTCCAGGTACTGCACCGGGAGCGGACCTTCCGACCCCACCCGGATCGGGACAGCCGCAGAAACAGTCCCTAGCCGACGGCTAGAACAGCCTCAGCAGCGCAACATATCCCGTCACCGCTTTCTCGGCATCGCCTTCGGCGATACGCGAGACCTCCATTCCCCAGGGTTGGAACGGCCCACCGGTTAGAACAGCCTCAGCAGCGCAACATATCCCGTCACCGCTTTGACGCCGGCGATGTCGCTCTGCAGGCCCACCCCCAGGTCCACCCGCACCGCTGTGAACCACCAGAAGCCAGGCAGGTCGCCCGTGATGCCCAGGCCGGTGAGGCCATAGGTCTTCCCGTCATCCAGGCTGCGGGCCCTGGCGTGGTCGAGGCTGAGGGAAAGGCGGAGGTTCGGCCCCGTGGGGATGGCCATGCCCACCTTGCCGTAGGTCACCTGGTCGGCCGCGATGGCATTGGACCGGATGCCAGCGATGCGCACCACCCCGCCCATGCCTCCCACATCCAGGGAGTTGAACCGGTCGAAGGCGTGGCCGCCCGCCCAGCCGGCTTCTCCATGGAACCAGAAGCCCGGCCGCACTTCGCGATCCAAGCCGAGGCTGCCGCCATAGCGGCGGAAGTCGCCTCCCTCGGGGACCGCCTTCGGGTCGGCGGGGGTGCCATAGGTACCGCTGGGGCGCTTGCCCCAGCCGTGGAAGGCCCGCACCTGGAAGCCCCGGAAGAGCCAGGACCCCTGCAGCGAGCCCACCCGCGTCAAGCCCGACGGGGGCAGCTCGTACCCCGGGGTACGATACTTCGCCTCGCCGTCGCTGTAGTCGTCGTATAGAAAATCGGCCCGACCCTCCAGGCGGAAGCCCAGTCCCAGGTCGTGGCCCAGCTCTACGCCGGCCAGGCCGAAGCGGCGACCCACCCCGTCCTTGTTTGACAGCTCGCCGTTCACCACAGGCCTGTCCGTGGTCTTCAGCAGCAGCGCCGCGGCATTGGCGCCGACATCGAAGCCACCCAGCCCCCGGGGAATGGCCACGCTGACCTGGTTGAACACGACTGCCGTCAAAGCGTTGATCTGTACGCCCTTGCCGAAGGCGTTGAAGTCGAAGTAGACCAGGCCGGGAAAGGCGGCCACGGGGGGCGTTAGGCCTGGGTCGACGAGCACGATGCCCGCCAGGGCACGGCCACTGCTCTTGGGCTTCTCCTCGATCTTGCGGGACCCATCCTCCTGCCGGGTGAAGTACCGTGCGCCTTCGGGGGTCACCTTGAGCATGGTGGCTTCCGAGGTGCGCGCGGC
This sequence comes from uncultured Acidobacteriota bacterium, assembly GCA_963740385.1. Classification (GTDB taxonomy): domain Bacteria; phylum Acidobacteriota; class Holophagae; order Holophagales; family Holophagaceae; genus Geothrix. The sequence goes on along the minus strand of CAVUDX010000001.1, from coordinate 62,389 downwards.
CTCACGGTCGGCGGCAAACTGGGCGCCGTTCAGTCGGAAATCCCGGTAGGTGAAGCGGCGCTGTACCTGCACGACGCCATCGGTGCTCACCCACCGCTCGAAGGTCCGCACCGCCACAGGGCGCCAGACGTCTGGCGCCACCGCGCCGTAGGTAAGGATCTCCCGTTCGCTCTTGACCGTGCCCGGCAGGTCGGTGCGCTCGCGACGCTCCTCGATGATCCGGCCCGTGGCTTCCTCCACGTCCAGCTCCCCGGTGTAGGCGAGGGGGTCGGGGCTGACGGGCTCGAAGCGGAGCAGGCGCCGGCCGGGGCCTGCGGGGCCGCCATCCCGGTAGCGGTAGCGCTCGGCGAGGCTGAGGGCCACGGGCAGGGACACCGACTGGCGGCTCTCGATGAGCGGCAGCTGCACCTCGCCCTTCAGGTTGGCCCTCACCCCATTGAACCGCACCTCCTTCTGCAGCAGCTCGGGCCACTCCCCGGCAGCCTCGAAGTAGCCGAAGGTGAAGCCCAGGTCGCCGCCCTGGCCCCGTTGGCTCTGGATGTGCAGGTCCAGGTCGGCCTTCGCCTCCAGGGTCGACACCGCCGCCAGGGTGCGCAGCTGGGCCGCCCGCACCTTGGCCAGCAGCGCCCCCACGGGGTAGGCTTCGGCGGCAGTCACCGCCACCTCGGTCCGCCCCTTGGCCAGGGGCACCGCCGTCCACACTCCATCGGCAAAGGTCCAGCGGCGGGACTCGCCCTTGCGATTGCTGAGGGTGAGGTCCCCGACGCCGCCTTCGACATCGGTGAAGCCCTTCGGAATCAGCCGGGTGAGCTGGGCGGCGGGCCCGCCCTCCGGCACCACCAGGTGGCCCCCGTCCCCCATCAGCGTGGCCGCCAGGGGACCGGGGTCCTTCGGCAGCCAGAGGGTCCAGGGACGGCCCGGGAAGGTCTCCTGGGCCTGGGTCAGCTGCGTGCGCCACTGCCCCATGTCCAGATTCAGGTCACTGGGCACGAGGGCGCCACCATCCACGGCACCCCAGGCACTCTCATCCAGGACCGGCACAGCCTTTGGGTCGAAGGCCACATAGAGCTGCTGGGTGGGCGACTGGGCCCGCAGGGCCTGGGCCGCGGCCAGCAGGAGGGGCACGCGGGTTTCCCCCAAGGGCAGCCGGATGCGCACGGCCCCGGCCTCCCGGACCAGGCGCACCACGGGCAGCCAGCGTTGACGGGCCGCTTCCACCTGGGCGGCATCCCGGTTGTCCCGGGGCAACAGGGCCGCCGCCTCAGCCCGGCTGAGGTCCAGGTCCACGGGCGGGGCCTCGCCCACACGCAGCGGGGCCGACCCCGGCGCCTGCGCGCACAGGGTCAACGACACGGCGGTCCCAAGGATGATGTGGACGACGGGCATGCGGCCTCCAGCTGCCCAGAGGCTACCCTGCGAACCCGCCTCTGGGTTATCCGCTATCCTCAAAGGTCTGTCCAGGTGCCCATGCGATTCACGGTCCGCCTCACCCAAATCAATGGAGAAGTGCTGGTTCGCGAGTTTGAAGCGGACAGCGCGGAGACCCTCCGCAGCCGCGTCCTGGCGGAAGGGGGCTTCCCCCTGGAGATCAAGCGCACCGACACCGCCTTCCGCAACCGGGCCCAGCTCAAGACCGAGTCGCTGATTCTCTTCAACCAGGAACTGCTGGCGCTGCTGAAGGCAGGCATCCCCCTGCTGCAGGCCCTCGAGCTGCTGGTGGGCCACGGGAAGGATCCCCAGCTGGGCCGGGCCCTCGCCCAGGTGGTCGAGCTGGTGCGGGAGGGCATGTCCTTCTCCGATGCCCTGGAGCAGGCGGGCTCCTTCCCCCCCGTCTACCGCAGCAACGTGGTGGCCGGCGAGCGCAGCGGCACCATGACTGAGGTGCTGGCCCGCTGGCTCTCCTTCCAGAAGTTCGCCCAGGTGAGCCGCCGTCGCATCCTGGAAGCCCTCTTCTACCCAGCCTTCCTGGTGGTGGTGCTGGTGCTGGCCCTGGGCGTGATCTTCAACGTGGTGCTGCCCCGATTCGCCGAGTTCTACGCAGGGGGCGACGTCGAGATGCCCTTCTTCACGCAGCTGCTGCTGGGCTTCGGCAAGCTGGTCAGTTCCACCCTCTGGCTGCAGGGCATCGCCCTCATCGGCCTTGCGGTGCTGGTCCGCTGGATGGTCGCCTCGGAGGCGGGCCGGAGGCTCGCCGAACGCATGCTCCTGATCCTCCCCAAGGTGGGCACCCTCTATCGGATGTACCACTCCAGCGTGTTCTGCCGCACCCTCGGCGTGCTGCTGTCCGGCGGCCTCCCCGTGGTGCAGGCCCTTGAAGTGGTGCAGCGCACCAGCCCCAGCGAGCGCATGAAGGGCGGCCTACGGGCCATCACCAGCAAGGTGCGCGCCGGTAGTACGCTCCATTTGGCCCTGGAGCAGGCCAAGGTGCTGGACCCCCTGGCGGTGGAGATGATCCGGGTCGGCGAGCAGAGCAGCGCCCTGCCCGAAATGCTCGACCACGTAGCCGACTTCTTCGATCAGGAGGTCGAGAAGGCCACCACCGCCGTCACCAGCCTCATCGGGCCGGTGCTCATCCTCTTCATGGGCGTCATCGTCCTGGCCCTGCTGCTCGCCATCTACGTGCCGCTCTTCAACGCCAGCAGCATGGTGCGGTAGCGCTCAGCCTGGAGGAAGCATGCTCCCTTACAGCGCCATCCTCCTCATGGTCCTCATGGGGGTACCTGCAAGCGCCAACCGGCTCCCGGACATCCCTCGAGTTGCACGAGATGCCCCGCCCTCAGCCGAACAACTCGAGGCCCAGGCACAGAAGGGCGACCTTGAGGCCGCCCACGAACTCGGGGAACGCTGTTTCTATGGCCGCAACGGCCAGGAGAAAGATCCCGTGAAGGCGATCGTCTGGTACCGCCTGGCGGCCGCAGGTGGCCATGCGGGTGCCCTGTCCGACCTGGGGTGGTGCCACCTTTACGGCCTGGGTGGCCTCCCGGTCGACGACCTTCAAGCCCTCGCCTGCTATCGACAAGCCTCAGCCAAGGGGCACAGCTTTGCGATGGAAATGGTCGGCTGGATGTACGAGGTGGGCCGGGGTGTGCCCAAGGATGAAGCCGAGGCCGCCCACTGGTATGAGCGAAGCGCGGCCCTTGGCGATGTGGAAGCCCTGGTGCGGCTCGCCTGGATGACGGAACAGGGCCAGGGCATTCCCAAGAACGAAGCCGCCGCTGCGCAGATGTATGCGGTAGCTGTTTCTCAGGGCAACGCGCAGGCCATGACCAGCCTGGGCTGGTTCTACGTGGCCGGCCGGGGCGGTCTTGAAAAGGACTATGCCCTCGCCAAGCGGCTCTTCGAGACCGCCTCGAGCCTTGGGAATGCCCGAGCCGACGGGAACCTTGGCTACCTCTACGAGAACGGCCTGGGGCTCACCCGAAACCTCGCCACCTCCACGCGCTACTTCGGGATTTCGGCTGATGCCGGGGATCAAATCTCGCAGACCCACCTGGCTCATCTCTACGAATCCGGGCAGCTCATCTCCCAGGACCAGGTTAAGGCCTTCCACTACTACCGGCTGGCAGCCGAGCAGGGAGACCTTGAGGCCCTGGATGGGCTCGCACGCCTCATGTTCACACCGGCTGATTTTCAGGAGGATGATCGCCACCTAGCGTTCCAGCTGGCTCAGGCGAAAACGAGTCAGGGCGAGGCCAGGGCCCGCATGGTCCTGGCCCTGGGCCTGCTGTTCGGCGTCGGCACCTCGGCCCAGCCCGAAGCCGCCAAGGTCATCCTGGCTGAAGAAGCCAGGGCCGAACCCCCGTCCTACCTGCTCAAGCCCCTGATCTCCTTTTTCCGCTTCGGCATTCGGGTCCCGAAGGATCCCGCGTTCGCACGGTCCCTCCTCACCGCCATGGCCGAGAAGGTTTCTCCCGAACTGCAGGTCGAAGCGGCCAAGTGGCAGCTAGATGAACCCGGCGAGGGCCCTGCCGCTGCGGTGGCGAACCTGAAGCGGATGAGCGAAGCAGGCAACCTGAAGGCGACCTTTGAGCTTGGCCTGCTCTACCAGAACGGGCGTGGCCTTCCGCGGTCCGGCGTCAAGGCACTGCGGTGTTTCCATGAGGCCGCAGACAAGGGCCTGGCCGAGGCCATGTTCCATCTCGGAGTCCTCTATCAGGCGGGCATCCTGGTCAAGCAGCAGGCCGACCAGGCGCGCCAGTGGTATCAAAAGGCCGAAGCGGCCGGGTGGGTTTTTGCCAGGGGCCATGTGCTACCCGATGGCAAGCTGGCCCCCTTGACCGAGCCCAACCATTCACCAGGGCGGCCGCCAGCATCCGGCGCCACTGTCTGGAGGACGACCACCTCCGTGACTCAACCCTGAACGACTAACGGTACCGCTGCTTCAGCCACTTCTGCGGGTCCTGTGGCTGGGCCTGGTGGCGGATCTCAAAGCCGAGGCGGGGACCATCCACCGTGTCGCCCACGGCACCTACCGGCTCTCCGGCTTTCAGCACCTGGCCCTTGGCGACCTCGAGTCCCTGCAGGTGGGTATAGAGCGAGAACCATCCCCCGCCGTGATCGAGGATCACCATGGGGCCATAGCTCTGGTAGTAGTCGGAGAAGGCCACCCGGCCATCCGCCACGGCGGCCACCCGGGCCCCTCCGGTAGCTGCGATGAGCAGGCCGCTCTGCATGGTCTTGGTGCGGAAGCGGGGGTGGAGATGCTCCCCGAAGCCCTGGGCCAGGGTGCCTTCCACCGGTCGGGGCAGGTCGCCGCGCAGGTTGGCGAAGGGCAGCGCGGGCTCGAAGGCCTCCCCCTTCGCCTTGCCCAGCAGGCCCCCCAGCAGGCGTTCCAGCTGCACGGCCTCCTCGGCCAGCTCGGCCTGGGCCTGCCGCTGAGCTACCTCATCCTTCAGCAGCCCATCCAGGAAGGTGTTCAGTTTCTCCTCCTGCAGTCGCAATTCGGCCTGCAGCTGGGCGGCCTCACGTTCCTCCTTGGCCAGCCGGGCCAGCACCTCCTTGAGGGCCTTCTCCTTCAGCGCCAGGTCCGACTGCAGCTGGTGGATCTGGGCCAGCTGCTTCCGCTCCTGCAGCCGAGCCCAGGCCAGCATGCGGCCCCGGACGAGCCAGGCTTCGAAGTCGCGGAAGGTGACGTAGAGCCCGATGTCGCCCCAGGGCCCCAGGGCCTGCAGCCAGCGCACCTGCTTGCGGAGGTTGCCCTGCAGGCGCTGCACCTCCCCCTGGATGCGGGCCTGCTCGCGGCTGATCTGCGCCACCTCGTTCTGGGCCTGATCGCGCCGCAGACGCGCTCCTTCCACCTGGGCCTTGGCCCGGTCCCGCTGCAGGGAGATGCCTTGCAGGTCCACCAGAACACCCTTGCGGCGCTTCTTCAGGCCGGACAACTGCTGGTCCACCTGGCCCAGCCGCCCCTGGATCGCCGCCAGCTTCTGCCGCAAGACACCGGCATCCTGCGCCGTCTGGGCCAGCAGGAGGCCGGGCAGGAGCAGGCTCAGCAGGCGCCGCATGGGCTACTTCCGACCTCCTGCCGGCAGCAGCATGGCCAGGGCGCCCAGGGCCAGGGGACCGCCGATGGAGAGGGGCAGGGCCAGGGGTGAGAAGGGATCCGACGGCAGCTGGGCCATGGGCAGCAGACGCACCAGCACCTCCAGCCCCTTCACCTGGCCCGCGCTCCAGCCCAGGTCGAGGCCAAAGTCGAGGAAGAAGCTGAGCCGGGGGCCCAGCTCCCGCAGGAAGAGCGTGAGCAGCAGGGCCAGTCCGGGACTGGATTTGAAGAGTCGGGTCAGCAGCACCGCCCAGAGCAGCATCTGGAGCCCGAGCAGCAGCCCGTGCAGATCCGCCCGCAGCAGCTGCGGCGGCCAGGCTTCGCCCACCAGGCGCCAGCTCAGGGCCCAGACTGGGATGAGCGCCAGCTGGGAGAGAAAGAGGCCGTGGGCGAACCCGAGTCCCGTCCCGAGGAAGAAGCCCTTGAAGCGCTCCCCCCGCGCTGCGGCGGCCGTCCACTGGCTGACGGGGCCGAAGGCGCCAAGGAGCACCACCAGCGACACCAGCCAGTACATCGCCCCCTGCAGGTTGCCGAGCACATAGGTCTGCAGCGAGTCCGCGCCCAGGGGGACGGCGGTGCCGAAGAGGAAGATCTGGGATCCCGCCTCGCCCTGCTCGCCCCGCACCGCCATGAGCACCAGCCCCGTCACGAAGAGGCAGGCCAGGGCCCAGCCGATGCGCAGCTTCGAACTTCCAAAACGGTTCATGGCGTCTCCCTGCATGAGGAGAGTGTAACCGTGGCGCCCGCTCGAAAAAGGGCGACGCCACCCCGTGGTCAGGGTGACGTCGCTCCATGAGTCGGTGCTACCAGAGACGTGGCCCAGCAGTCGCCGTGGGGTTGGCCTGCACCACCGGCCGTCCGTTCCCAAGAGCACCGGTTCGGTTGTCCCCCCAGGCCGCCAGGGTGCCATCCGCCTTGAGGGCGAGGGTGTGCTTTCCACCAGCCACTCCGGACTTGGCACTGGTCAATCCGGGCACCTGAATCGGGGTCAGCCGACCAAACGTCGAGCCATCCCCCAGCTGGCCAAAGAGGTTGCTACCCCAGGTCCACAGAGTCCCGTCGGATTTCACCACACCGGAGTGCTGGTTGCCCCCCAGGCACGAGGTGAGAAGGCTTCTAGGCGTTACCTGCTTTGGCACGAGGGAACCCGTCACGGACCCGTCGCCCAGCTGACCTTCGGCATTGCCGCCCCAGGCCCAAAGGGTCCCGTCCCGGGTCACGGCAAGGCTGTGTTCCCACCCTGCCGAGATGCACACCACGTTGTTCAAGCCAAGGACCTGAACCGGCTGGGGCTGATCGACGGTGCTGCCATCACCAAGCTGCCCACTGAAGTTGGCGCCCCAGGCCCACACGGACCCATCGGCCGTTAGCGCCAGGGAGTGCAGGCCCCCGGCGCTCACTGACACCACGCCGGTCAGCCCTGTCACGGCCACGGGCAGCGACTGGTCAAGTCCACTTCCATCGCCAAGTTGGCCGTAACCATTGCTACCGACGGCACGCACCGTCTGGTCCGCGAGGAGCACCAGGCTGTGCCCATAGCCGGCCGAGGCCTGCCGCGCGGTGGTTATTCCCGGCACCTGACACGGCGAAGTTCGGTTCAGATAGGTGCCATCTCCCAATTGCCCAGAGCCATTTTCACCCCAAGCCCATAAGGTACCGTCGGCCCTTACAGCCAGGGAGTGGGAGTCACCGCCGGCCACCCCAAGGATGGAGGTCAGCCCCGGCACCTGTTGGGGCATGCCCACATCCCGAGAGGTGCCATTCCCGAGCTGGCCGCTCCAGTTGGCACCCCAGGACCACACGCTTCCATCAGCCTTAACGGCCAGGTTGTGCGAATCGCCCGCTGCCACAGCTGAGACCCCGGTAAGGCCAATGACAGAAGTTGGACTGGGAACATTCAGCTTGGAACCGTCTCCCAGCTGCCCGACCCAGTTTCCACCCCACGCAAGCACCAGGCCATTCGGGTTGAGGGCCAGTGAATGGCCACCACCGGCGGCAAGGAAGATCGCACCGTTGCAACTCTTCAGTTCGACTGGAACCAGCTGATCCGTCGTCTGGTTGAGACCAACTTGGCTGTACCGATTGGCTCCCCAGGTCCAGAAGCTGCCATCGGTCCGGATGGCCATGGAGTGGTAGGCACCTGCCCCGATGGAAGCCACTGAGACCAGCCCATGCACCAGCGCCGGGGTCCCCCGGTCCACGGTGCTGTTGTCGCCCAGTTCCCCGGATTCGTTGGCACCCCAACCCCACACCGTGCCGTCGGTCTTCAACACCAGGCTGTGCGCCTCTCCTGCCGCCACCGCTGCCGCGCCTGAAAGGCCCGCAAGCAAAACGGGCACTGGTTGGTCGGAATTGGATCCATCACCAAGCTGCCCGTAGAAGTTGGATCCCCAGGCCCAGACCGTCCCATCAGCTTTAAGTGCCAGGCTGTGGAACCCGCCGGCAGAAATGGCCACCACAGCATCCAGGCCGGAGACCTGCACCGGGTTCATCTGGTCGGCGAGGCTCCCATCTCCCAGCTGCCCAGACCAGTTGGCCCCCCACGTCCAGACGGTGCCATCCGCCTTGAGGGCCATGGAGTGGTAGCCGCCGGCTGAGATGGCTGCCACATTGGTCAGCCCTGCCACCAATTTGGGAGCATTCTGATTCAGACCCGTGCCATCGCCGAGTTGGCCAGACCAGTTGGCGCCCCAACTCCAGACCGTGCCGTCGTCCTTGAGGGCGAGGTTGTGGAAAGGGCCTGCCGCGACCGACGCGACCCCGCTGAGGCCCACCACCTGGAGCTGGCTGTCTCGGTCCACGAAGGTCCCATCTCCCACCTGCCCCTGATGGTTGCCACCCCACGCCCACACAGTCCCGTCTTCCTTGAGGCTCACAGAGTGCTCAAACCCCGCGCCGATAGGGCTAGTGGACCTGTTGACCATCACGGCCGTGGTCGACCCCAGGGCATTGGTGACTTCCAGGGTGAGCCGGGAGGCGCCCAGGTGGGGAAACCGCGTGGGAACCCCGCTCTGGATGGGAATCCGGCCCGGCTGGATCACACCCGTACCCCCTGAGAAGGTGGCCGTGATCCGGGGGCCGGAGTAGAAGGATGCGCGCTGGGTGTCGACCGAGACCGAGGTCACCGTGGGCACAGACGTAGGGCCAATTTCAGCGGGGCTACTGGGACTTCCGCCACCACATCCCAGGAAACCGAAGCAGACGACGCAGGCTGTCAGGAGTTGGCGAATCGAGGTGGAGACGTGTGTGTGCAAGGGGAACTCTCCCAGAAGCTGAGTCAACAGAGGGGCCCCTGCCCCTCGCCAGGACTGGCAAAGGCAGACACGCGGTTAGCGCTCTCGAACCCCCAAGTAGGAATGAAACCATCGGGCTGACCATTCTTTCGGCAGGCTCTTGACCGACTTGAATGAGGATGGTGACTTTTTTTCGACGGCCCGAACCGGGCCCCTCAGCGGCTCTCCAGCCCCTTGAGGAGGGCCATCTTGACCTGACTGAACCGGGTCGGATCCACTGCGACGAAGACGGTGTCGTCGCCCGCCAGGGTACCCATCTGCCCGGGCACCGGGTCGGCGTCGAGGCTCAGGCCCAGGGCCTGGGCGAAGCCCGGTGCGGTGCGCAGCACCAGCAGGTTGGGAGGGGCCTCCAGCACCGTGACTTCCGGCAGCGCCTGGGCCGTGGCCTCCACCCGGCGGTACCGACCCTGGACCTTCTGCACCCCCAGCCGTTTCAGGCGCCGCGACAGGGTGGATTGCGTGAGCACCAGACCGTGGGCCGCCAGGCGGGCCAGAAGGTCACCTTGGTCGGTGACGGGGGAGGCCTCCAGGATCTGGAGAATGAGGGCATCCGGTTCCATGCAGACATGATGCATGAAATTGCATACCTCAACAAGACGGCTTGGGGTTGAAACGCAAGATTCACAGAAATTTTCCTCTCGCATCTTTCTAAAGGGTGTGCATAATATGCGTTCTGCGTCATAAATATGTGATTTTCATGCGCGCATATGCACAGGACTTTTGCATGACCCCCCAGACCGAGCCCTTCCCCGCGCTCCTCCCCACCTATCCGCCCTACCCGTTCCCCTTGGTGCGGGGGGAGGGTGACCGGGTCTTCGATGACCAGGGCGAAGCCTGGTGGGACTTCTATGGCGGCCACTGTGTGTGCGCCACCGGACACAGCCATCCGGCGGTGGTGAAGGCCATTGCCACCCAGGCGGCCTCGCTGCTGTTCTACTCCGCCGCCGCCACCCTGCCCGTGCGGGACCAGGCCGCCGCCGCCCTCACGGCCTTCGCTGGGATGGATTCCGTCTTCTTCTGCAACAGCGGCGCCGAGGCCAACGAGAACGCATTGAAGGTGGCCCTCCTGCTCACCGGGCGGAAGCGGCTCGCGGCCTTTCAGGGAGGCTGGCATGGGCGCACCCTCCTGGCCCTGTCAGTGACGGACGATCCCAAGATCACCACCCCCTTCGCCGAGCATCTGGTGCCCTGCCTCCGCCTGCCCTTCGGCGATCTGGCCGCGCTGGAAGCCGCGGACTTTTCGGACATCGCAGGCGTCATCCTCGAGCCCATCCAGAGCATGGCGGGCATCAAGACCGCGTCCCGAGCGTGGTTCGAGGCCCTGCGCGCCAAGTGCGACAGCTCGGGCACGCTGCTCATCTTCGACGAGATCCAGACTGGCATGGGCCGCCTGGGCACGCCCTTCGCCGCCCAGTTCTACGGGGTGCGTCCCGACCTGCTCACCTCCGCCAAGGGCCTGGCCTCCGGAGTGCCCATGGGTGCGACGCTCATGACGGCGGCGGTGGCCTCCCGCCTCAAGGGCGGCGACCTGGGCAGCACCTTCGGCGGGGGCCCCCTGGCCTGCGCCGCCCTGCTGGCCACGGTGGTCGTGCTCCATCGCGAAGGGCTGCTCTCCAACGCCCTGGCGGCCGCGGCGCGGCTGCGGCTGGAACTCAGGGGCTCCGTGGTGACGGACGTCCTGGGCGAGGGCCTGCTGCTGGGCCTGCGCAGCGCCCACGCAGCCGCGCTCAAAACGCACCTGCTGTCCAGGCACATCCTGGTCGGCGGGTCGGGCGATCCCACGGTGCTGCGCCTCATGCCCCCGCTCAACGTCAGTGGCGAGGCCCTCACCGCCCTTATCCGTGCCATCCACGCCTTCCCGCCGGAGCAGCCATGAAGCACTTCACCCGCATCTCGGACCTGGGCCCCGACGGAGTCCAGGCGATCCTCGCCCAGGCTGCCGAGTGGAAGCGCCACCGCCCCGGTGCGATCTTTACCGATCGCATTCTCGGCATGGTGTTCTTCAACCCCAGCCTGCGCACCCGGGCCAGCTTCGAGGCGGCCATGCTACGCCACGGCGGGCACGCCATTGTGCTGGAGGTGGGCGCCGGCACCTGGAAGCTGGAGGACCGGGATGGGGCCGTCATGGACGGCGACCGGGCCGAGCACGTGCGCGAGGGCGTCCCCGTGCTGGGGCGCTACGCGGACCTGCTGGCCGTGCGCACCTTCAGCCACGGGAATGGCGATGCCGAGGACGAGGCCGATCCCGTCATCAACGCCTTCCGGCGGTTCTCGACGGTGCCCGTGCTCAGCATGGAGAGCGCCCGGGAGCACCCCCACCAGGGCCTGGCGGACCTGCTCACCATCCAGGAGGCCCACGGCAGCACCCAGGTGCCCGTCACCCTCACCTGGGCCCCCCACATCAAGCCCCTCCCAAAGGCCGTGCCCAACTCCTTCCTGCTCACCGCCGCCGCCTGCGGCGCGGAGATCCGGGTGGCGCACCCCAAGGGCTATGAGCTGAGTGCTGAAGTCCGCGCCGAGGCCGAGGCCTACGCCGCCGCCGCAGGCGGGAGGATCGTCTACACCAACGACCAGGACGCCGCCCTGGAGGGCAGCGCCGCCGTCTACGCCAAGGCCTGGGGGCCGTCCACGCAATCCGGCCTCGCCGCCGCGCCCATGGCCGGCCTCGGCGCCTGGATGCCCACCGCCGCCCACATGCAGAGGGCCGCGAAGGAGGCCATCTTCGCCCACTGCCTGCCGGTGCGCCGCAACCTCGAGGTGCACGACAGCGTGCTCGACGGCCCCTGGAGCCGTGTCGTGGATGAAGCCGAGAACCGCTTCCACGTGCAGCGGGCCACCCTTCATCACCTGCTGAACGCCTGAACGCCGGAGTTCCCCATGCCCCTCTCCCCCAATCCCTACGCCGCCCTCAAGGAAGCCTCCCAGTACGTCCGCCTGTTTCGCGGCAAGACCTTCGTGGTGAAGGTGGGCGGCGACGTGCTGGCGGAGCCCAAGCTCCGCAAGGCCTTCTGCGAGCAACTCGCCCTGCTCTGGTCCTTCTCCATCCGCGTGGTGGTGGTCCATGGCGGCGGTGCCGAGCTGGATGCGGTCTGCAAGGCCATGGACATCCCCGTGCAGAAGGTGGCGGGGCGCCGGGTGACGAGCCCCGCGGTGCTGGACGCCGCCAAGATGGTGTTCGCGGGCCAGGTGCACCTGGACCTGCTGGCAGAGCTGCAGGCCAACGGGGTGCCCGCCGTGGGCCTCACAGGGTTGGACGCGGGCCTGGTGAAGGCGCACCGGCGCCCGCCGGTGGCGGTGGTGCCCGATGGCGCCACGGAACCCCAGCTGGTGGACTTCGGCCTGGTGGGCGACATCGACGCAGTGGATCCGCACGTGCTCACCCACCTGCTTGAGGGCGGGTTCGTGCCGGTGGTGGCGCCCCTTTCCGGGGGGGATGGGGGCGCCATTTTTAACACCAACGCCGACACCATCGCGGCCAGCCTGGCCACGGCCCTCAAGGCCGAGAAGCTCTTCTTCCTGCTCTCGGTGCCGGGCCTGCTGAAGGAGGTCGCGAAGCCCTCCTCGCTGGTGCCCCACGCCACCCTGGCGGAGCTGGCCACCCTCGAAGCCGGGGGCGCCATCAGCGGGGGCATGCGGCCCAAGCTCACGGCGGTGAAGGCGGCGCTGCAGGGCGGGGTGCCCAGCGCCCACCTGGTGAGCGGGATCGCACCGGACGCGCTTCTGGCGGAGATCTTCACCAACGAAGGCAGCGGCACCATGATCGTGCCCGGGGCCTCCGTGGCGGTGGCCGGATGAGTCCCGCCGAGTTGCTCACCCTGCTGGTGGGCACGCCCAGCGTGTCCGGTGCCGAAGGCCCGCTCGCCGACGTGGTGGCCGATCTGCTGGACAGCCGGGGCTTCGCCCTGCAGCGGCAGGGGAACAACCTCTGGTTCACCTTTGGCAAGGCGGGCGGGCCCCGCCTGCTGCTCAACTCGCACCTCGACACGGTGCCGCCCTGCGCCGGCTGGGAGGGGGATCCCTTCACCCCCGTCTGGAACGGTGCCCGGCTGCAGGGGCTGGGGGCCAACGACGCCAAGGGCTGTGTCGCCGCGATCCTTCTGGCCGCCTTCGAACTGGCCGCGCAGCCCCTGGACGGGGAGGTGGTGGTGGCCCTCAGCGCCGAAGAGGAAACCGGCGGCCAGGGCATCGCCACCATCCTCGACCAGCTAGGGCCCCTGGATGGAGCCGTGGTGGGCGAGCCCACGGGCCTGCGGGTCTGTGCCGCCCAGCGGGGCCTGCTGGTGCTCAAGGCCACCGCCCGCGGCCACAGCGGCCACGTGGCCCACGCCCAGATGCTGGGTGCCGAGAACGCCATCCACAAGGCCGCCCGCGACATCGGCCGGGTGGCGGCCATGGACTTCCCGGCTCACCCCCTGCTGGGTACCCAGAAGGCGCAGGTGACCCAGATCCAGGGAGGCCTGCGGCGCAATCAGGTGCCGGATGCCTGCGAGTTCTTCATCGACCTGCGCACCAGCCCCGACCAGGACCACGACACCCTCGTCGCCACCTTTAGACAACAGCTGGAGAGTGAGGTGGCCATCCACTCCAAGCGCTACCTGCCGAAGGGCACCAACCCCGGCCATCCCATCGTGCGGGCGGCGCTCCAGGCCGCGGGCAAGGTGGGTCCCGTGGGCTCGGGCACCACGTCCGACTGGGCCTTCCTGGGCGACCTGCCGGCCGTGAAGGTCGGCCCCGGCGACACCTTCCGCAGCCACACCCCCAACGAATACCTCACCCTGCCCGAGCTCGAAGCGGGCGCCGCCTTCTACGCCTCCCTCGTCCCCACCTTCTTCGCCCTGCAGGTGCCCCATGAAACCCGATAGCTCCATGCTCTGGGCCAAGGACCTCCCCCTGGATGTGGCCATCCACCGCTTCACCGTGGGCGAGGATCCCGAGACCGACCTGACCCTGCTGCCCTGGGACTGCCTGGGCAGCGCCGCCCACGCCAAGATGCTGGCCGCCACGGGCCTGCTGGCGCCGGCGGACGCGGCGGCCCTGGTGCGGGGGCTGAAGCGCATCGCCAACCTGGCCCGGCAGAACGCTTTTCCCATCCCGCCGCACCTGGAAGACGCCCACACCGCCATCGAGGCGGACCTCACGCGCACCCTGGGCGCCGTGGGCCAGCGCATCCACCTGGGCCGGTCCCGCAACGATCAGGTGATCCTGGCCTTCCGCCTCTACCTGCGGGACGCCCTCCTGCGCCTGGGGCTGCGGGTGTCCGACCTGGCCGGGGCCTTCCTGGCCTTCGCCCGGGCCCACCAGGACCAGCCGCTGCCCGGCTACACCCACCTGCGCCGGGCCATGCCGAGCACCTTCGGCCTCTGGGCCACGGCCTTCGCCGAGGGGCTGCTGGAGGAGCTGGAGGCGCTGCAGGCCGTCCATCAGCGGCTGGACCGCTGCCCGCTCGGCTCCGCGGCGGGCTTCGGCGTGCCGCTGCCCATCGACCGTCAGCTCACCGCGACGCTGCTGGGCTTCTCCAGGGTGCAGCGCAGCCCCATCGACGTGCAGAACAGCCGGGGCCGCCACGAGACCGCCATGCTGCAGTGGGCGGCTTCCACTGGCGGTGTCCTCGAGAAGTTCCTCTGGGACCTCTCCTTCTTCACCACCGAGGAGTTCGGCTTCCTCAAGCTGCCGGATGCCTACACCACCGGCTCGAGCATCATGCCCCAGAAGAAGAATCCCGACGTGGTGGAACTGGCCCGGGGCCGCTGCCGCGAGCTGCGGGGCACGGCCGCCCTCGTGGACCAGCTCGGCGCGGGGTTGCCCTCCAGCTACCACCGGGACCTGCAGCTGCTCAAGCGGCCCGTGGTCCTGGGCCTGCGGCAGGCAGACGAGCTCTTCGGCGTGCTGACCCGCCTCGTCCCGGCGCTCACCGTGGAGGCCGAGGCCTGCGCCGCCGCCAGCACGGACGAGCTCTATGCGGCCCACCAGGCCTATGTCTACGTGGGCCAGGGCATGCCCTTCCGCGAGGCCTACCGCAAGGTGGCCCAGCAGATCCAAGAGGGCTCCTTCGCGCCGGACCGCACCGCCCTCACCGCCACCCACCTGGGCGGCGCCGGCAACCTGGCCCTGGACGACCTCGCAGCCGAGCTCGCCGCAGCCCGAGCCTGGATCGAAGGCAAGCGCGAGGTCCACGCCCAGGCGGAGGAGGCGTTATGGGCGAACGGATGAACGCGCACCGCCAAGGCGCCAAGAGGCGAAGCCAACCGTCCTTGTTGTCCTTTGCTTTTCTTGGCGCCCTTGGCGTCTTGGCGGTGAATGCTTTTTGTTTTTCAATGAAAGGCCTCCCATGAGCCAGCTCGCCGTCCTCGCTTTCTCCGGGGGCCTCGACACTTCCTTCTGCGTGCTCTACCTGAAGGAGCGGGGCTACGACGTGGCCACGGTCACGGTGAACACCGGCGGCTTCTCACCCGGGGAGCTGGCGCGCATCGAGGCCGCCTCGCCGAAGCTCGGGGCCCTCAGCCACACCACCGTGGATGCCCGCGCCGGGCTCTTCGAGGGCTACCTGCGCTACCTGGTCTACGGCAACGTGCTGCGGGGCCAGCTCTACCCGCTGTCCGTCAGCGCCGAACGGGTCTGCCAGGCCCGGGCCGTGGCGGAGCTGGCCAAGGACATGGGCGCCACCGCCCTGGCCCACGGCTCCACCGGGGCCGGCAACGACCAGGTGCGCTTCGATGTGGCCTTCCGCGCCCTGGCGCCGGAGCTGGCCCTGCTGACACCCATCCGCGACCTGGGCCTCAGCCGCGCCGAGGAGATGGCCTACTGCGCCGAGCGCGGGGTGGTGTTCCCGGAGAAGACGAAGGACTACTCCATCAACGAGGGCATGTGGGGCACCAGCGTCGGCGGCCGCGAGACCCTGGATCCCTGGACCAGCCTCCCCGAGGCCGCCTTCCCCGGAGGCGTCATCGGTGCCCCGGCACCCACCTCGCTCGTCCTCAGCTTCGACCAGGGCGTGCCCGTGGCCCTGGACGGCGCGGCCCTGGATCCCGTGGCCCTCATCGCCCGCCTGAACGACCTTGGCCGCCCCTACGGCATCGGGCGGGGGGTCCACCTTGGCGACACCATCCTGGGCATCAAGGGTCGGGTAGGCTTCGAGGCCCCAGCGGCGCACCTGCTCATCGGCGCCCACCGGGAGCTGGAGAAGCTGGTGCTCAGCGGCAAGCAGCTCTTCTGGAAGGAGAGCCTCGGCAACCTCTACGGCAGCCTGCTGCACGAGGGCCACTTCTTCGATCCCCTGGCCCGGGACCTGGAGGCCTTCCTCGCCTCCAGCCAGGACCGGGTCACGGGCGAGGTGCGGCTTACCCTGCACCCCCGCAGCTTCGTGGTGGAGGGCGTGCAGTCGCCCTACTCCCTGATGGACCCCCGCATCGCCACCTACGGCGAAGCCAACAAGCTCTGGACCGGCGCCGAAGCCGCGGGCTTCGCGAAGCTCTTCGGCGTTCAGCAGGTCCTGACCCTCAAAGCGAAAAACAACTGATCACCGCCAAGACACCAAGACACCAAGAACGACTACCGATCTGATTTTGGCTTTTCTTGGTGTCTTGGTGCCTTGGTGGTGAATCTTTTTAGAGGTTTCCATGATGCGCATCCACGTCGACAAGCTCGCCTCGGTCACCCGCAACCTGCGGCTGGGCCGGACGCTCACCCTCTCGCCGGACATCCTCCTGGAGGAGGGCTCGGTCCTGGCCTGCCGGGTGAAGGGCGAGAAGGGCACCTACAACCAGCTGGAGGATCCGCACGGGCGCATGAGCACCCTGCATGACGGCGACATCCTGGTGGGCGCCCTGGGCCACCGCAATGCCCTACAGGGCTACGAGGGCGTGCTGCCCAAATCGCTGAAACCAGGCGACACCGTGAACCTGCTGAACATGGGCGGCGTCATTGGCGAGTGTCTCTCCCACAACCCCGACGTGGGCAAGCCCTTCGACCTGGAGGTGCTGGGCCAGGTGCTGGTGTTTCCTGAGTTCCAGTCCCGGGCTGGGCAGCCCGCCCACGTCCGCATGGGCGCCCTGAAGGGCTCGGGCCTGGCGGCCCACTGCCCCGTGGTGTACGTGGCGGGCACCTGCATGAATGCGGGCAAGACCGCTGCCGCCTGCGCCACCATCCGGGTACTCAGCCGCGCCGGCTACCGGGTGGGGGCCTGCAAGCTCACGGGCGTCTCCCTCATGCGCGATGCCCTGGCCATGAAGGACTATGGGGCGGAGGTCGCCCTGGACTTCACGGATGCGGGCATCGTCTGCACCGATGCGAGCAGCGCCGCCGCGGTGTCGCGCGTCATCTTCTCGGAGCTGGCCCTGCATGGGGTGGATGTCATCGTGGCCGAGACCGGCGACGGCATCATGGGCGAGTACGGCGTGCAGGCCATCCTCCAGGATCCCGAGCTGAAGGCCCTGAGTGGTGCCTTCATCCTCTGTGCCAACGACCCCGTGGGCGCCGCCGGGGGCGTGGCCAACCTGAAGGACACTTACGGTATCCAGGCCGACCTCATCGCCGGCCCCGCCACGGACAACCGCGTGGGCGAGCGCTTCGTGGCCACCCTGGGCCTCCCCGCCCGCAACGCCCGCGCCGACGCCGAGGCCCTCGGCACCTTCGTGCTGGGCCTGCTTGAACCCAAGCTCGCGGCCAAAGCATGAGCCAGGTGGATGTCCTGATCCTCGGCGCGTCGGGCTACGGCGGCGGGGAGCTGCTGCGCTGGCTCTCCGGCCACCCGGCGGTGGCCTCCCTGCGCGGCACGGCCCGCAGCCATGCCGGCAAGCCCTTCCACGCCCAGCACCCGAACTTGCGGGGCCTGGTAGCGGGCACCTTCGAGGTGGAACCTGACTGGGCGGCCCTGGCCGCCAGCGAGCAGCCCGTGCTGTTCTCCGCCCTGCCCCATGGCGAGCTGGCGAAGCAGTGGCCCGCCTGCGAGGCCGCCTGGGCTCGGCTGGGACTCGCGGAGCGCCTCCTCGTCATCGACCTCTCCGCCGACTTCCGCCTCGATCCCGCCTGGGTCTACGGCCTGGTGGACTGGCAGCCCGAGCGCATGAAGGGCGCGACGCGCATCGCCAACCCCGGCTGCTTCGCCACGGCCCTGCAGCTGGCCCTGCTGCCGCTGGCCGAGTGGCAGCCTGCCTTCGTGGCCGTCACCGCCGCCACGGGGTCCTCGGGCTCGGGCGCCGCGCCCAGCGACACCACACACCACCCCACCCGGGCGAATGACTTCCGCGCCTACAAGGTGCTGGGCCACCAGCACGAGGCCGAGGTGCTGCGCACCCTTGCCATCGCTGGCTGGGAGGCGCCCCTCAGCTTCGTGCCCCAGAGCGCCCCCATGGTGCGCGGCATCTTCGCCACCGCCCAGTTCCCCCTGCCCGAGGGCCTGGATGAAGCTGCCCTGCGCGCCCACTACGAGGCGTTCTACCGGGATCGTTGCTTCATCCGCATGGTGGAGGGCAGCCCCCGCGTCGCCGCCACCACCGGCAGCGCCTTCGCCGATGTCGGTGTGGCAGCCCGGAACGGCCACGGGGCCGTCCTGGTCGCCCTCGACAACCTCGGCAAGGGCATGGCGGCCCAGGCCGTGCAGAACTTCAACCTCGCGCTGGGGCTGCCCGAGTGGACTGGGCTGAGGGCCGTGGGGGGCTGGCCGGCCTGAATCCGGTACCCTACCGCACCACCACCCACGCCTTCCGCCCCTTCTTGAGGGCGCGGAGGAGGGCGGCCATGGCGTCGGAGGCGTCGGCGGGGGTCTGGGTGCCGGCGCGTTGGTCGAGCAGCAGGACCTGGCCAGGGGCCACGGAGGGCAGGGTGAGGGTGCTGAGATCGCCCGGGTGGTCCGGGGCCTGCTCGGGCAGGGGGCGCCGCTCGGCCTCGGCCATGAAGCCCAGGCCTGAATCCAGGGCCTGCAGGCTGACGCCGTAGTGCTTGGCCAGGGCCCCCAGGGTGACGGCGCTGGGGCGGGTGCGGCCCACCTCCCAGCTGCTCACCATGGCCTGCTCGCAGCCCAGGGCCTGGCTCACCTCCACCTGGGTGAGGCCGGCCTGCTTGCGCAGCCAGCGCAGGCGCTCCGCCAGGGTGCGTGGCTGGGCAGGCAGGGGCGAAGTCTCGTAGGGACCGCGGGTGGGCATGGCTCCATTGAAACGAGGGAGCTCCCCGCCTGTCCACTGGCATTGGCTTGTGGTGCGAACACGCGGGTTCCGGTAGAAATAGAGGCATCCACTCCACCCCATGATTCCCTCCCCGAGCGACCCGCCCTCCGAACCCGGCGCCATGCCGTCCTGGGCCAAGGCCCAGGACGCGGTGGCCGTGGACCGCTACCTGCTGGGGCCCGAACTGGGCCGGGGCGGCATGGGGCGGGTGCATGCCGCCTGGGATCCGGTGCTCAAGCGCGTGGTGGCCATCAAGCTGCTGCTGGGCAGCGACCCCGACCTGCACCTGCGCCTCATGCGGGAGGCCCGCACCCAGGCCAAGCTCGACCACCCGGGCATCTGCCGCATCCACGACCTCGGGCATGCGGAGGGCCGCCCCTACATCGCCATGCAGCTGGTGCAGGGCCGCTCCCTGGTGGACTTGCGGCCCGAGCTGACCTACCGGGCCATGGCCCAGGTGATGGCCGACGCCGCTGGCGCCATCCACGCGGCCCACCGCGCGGGCCTCATCCACCGCGACCTCAAGCCCGCCAACATCCTGGTGGAGGTGCGGGGCGACGGGTCCCTGCACCCGTACGTGGTGGACTTCGGCCTGGCCCGAGACCTGAACGCCCTGGACCAGACCCTCTCCTGGGCCGTGCTGGGCACCCCGGCCTTCATGAGCCCCGAGCAGACGCGGGGCGAGGCCCTGGGCCCCGCCACGGACATCTACAGCCTGGGCGCCACGCTATACGCGCTGATCACCGGCCAGCCGCCCTATGAGGGCTCCACGCTGGCAGGCCTCCTCACGAACCAGACGGATACCGGCGTCCGGGCCGTCCGCCGGCTGGATCCGGGCGTGCCCCGGGACCTGGAGACCATCACCCTGCGCTGCCTGGAGCGGGAACCCGCGCGGCGCTACGGAACGGCCCAGGCGCTGGAGGCGGACCTCCGCCGTTTCCTGGCGGGGGAACCCATCCTCGCGCGGCCCGTGGGGCCCCTGGGCCGCTTGGCGCGCTGGGCCCGGCGCAAGCCCGCCCTGGCGATCACCGCCGCCACGGGCCTGCTGGCGGCCAGCCTGCTGCTGGCCTGGAACGGCCACATCCGCGCCACGTCGCGGCTGCGGGAGCAGGCGGCCCAGCGCTTCGGCCTGGAGATCCGCGACGCCGAGCACCTGCTGCGCATCGAGCGCATGCTGCCCACCCACGACATCCGCCCCGCCGAGGCGCGCCTGCGGGCCAGGCTCGACCGGATCCGCGCCGAGATGGCCGCCCTGGGTCGCTCCGCCCAGGGGCCTGGCCACTATGCCCTGGGCCGCGGCCACCTCGCCCTGCGGGAGTACGAGGCGGCCATCCGCGAGCTGGATGCCGCCTGGGCGGCCGGGTTCCAGCCGCCGGAGGTGGCCTACGGCATGGGCCTGGCGCGGCTGAGCTGGTTCCACCAGCGACAGCAGCTGGCGATGATCCAAGGCCGGATCGAGGGCGAGCTGGACTCCCTGCGCGCCACCCTGGTGGCACCAGCACTCGCCTGGATGGCGCGCGCCCAGGGTGCCCAGGTGGACCACCCGGACTACGGCCGGGCCCTGGCGGCCATGGCCACGAACCGCTTCGCCGAGGCCGACCAGCTGTTCCAGCAGGCCGAAGCCCAGGCCCCCTGGCTCTATGAGGCCGCCCTGGGCCGCTGTCTGAACGAGATGTACTGGCACCTGGCGCCCGATCCTCCCCTTCGTCCCGTGGTGGACCGAGGCCCGGTGGATGCCAAGGTGGAGGTCCTCTTCCGGCAGGTGGAGCGGATCGCCCCCAGCGATGACCTGGCCTGGGTAGCGGCGGCCAACCACCTCCTCGGCAAGAGCGTCCAACTGGCCTCCCACGCCAGCCGCGACCCGGAGATCCTGAACCGGGTCAGGGCGCTGCTCGCAGAAGCCCTTGCCATTCGCCCCGATTCCCGGATGGTGCAGGGGCGGCTGGCCGGGACCACCCTTCAGGCGGGATTCTTCATGCTCTCCACCGGGCAGGACCCAGGTCCCATGGCCCGGGACACCGCCACAGCCACCACCGCAATCTGCCAGGCGCACCCGGACCCCCAGGACCCCGAATGGCAGTCGGAGATGGCCAACGTCTGCCACCTCTGGTGGGTGGCGGCAGAGGCGGACCAGCGCTTCGGCCGCGATCCCCGGGCCAGCCTCGAGGCTGGGCGCCGGGCGCGGGAGGGCCGCCCCCCCGACATCCACACCGCCTTTCCCCTGCTCATCGAGGCCAAGGCCGAGGCCGACCGCGGCCAGGACCCGCGCCCGCTCTTCCAGGAGGCCCTCAGCCTGCTCCGCGCCCTCCAACCCCGTCAGAACTTCAAGGCCAATCCTTTCTTTTTCAGCACCCTCGGGGAGGTGCTGTACGAACAGGCAAGCTGGGAGTGGGGCCGGCATCGCCAGGGCGAGGCCGCGTTGAAGGAGGCCCTGGAGGCCCTGGACCACGCCAAGGAGCTGGACCCCCACTTCGCCTACACCTTCTACCACCTGCCCCGGGCCCACGCCCTGGCGGTGCGCATGGCCCTGGCCAAGGGGGCCGACCCGGCGGCTTCTCTCGCCAGGGCCCTTGACGCGGCCCGCCAGGGCGTGAGCATCAACCCGACCAACGCCGCCCTGCAGCTGGCCTCGGCGGACGCGCACCTGGCGGACGCCCAGGCCCAGCTGGCTCGGGGACAGACGCCCTCCTCGGCCTGGGCCGCCTGCCGGAAGGCCCTGGATGCTGGCGCCCGGACCAATCCCCGGGACTACCGGCTCGTGCTCCTGAAGGCTGAGCTGGAGCTGGCGGAGGCCACCCCAGGCCCAGGGGCCCAGGCCCACCAACTTGCGGCGCAGTCCACCTGCCGGGCCGGGCTGCGCCTCAAGAGGGACGAGCCCCGGTTCCGCCGCATCCTCCAGGCCCTTGAATCCCCACCGGACCGGGCCCGAGCGGCCCTCACCCTTGAGTGACCTCTAGGTCCTTTTATGGACAACAATTCCGAGCATGGGATCATGAGGGTTCTTCCCCCGGAGCTCCCATGAATCCATCCCTTCTCACCCGCGAGGCCCTCAACCAGTTCGCCCAGGAGAGCCGCGCGGCCTTCGAAGCCGAGCTGAAGACCTTGGTGGAGATCCCCTCCATCAGCGCCGACCCGGCCCGGCAGGGCGATGTGCGACGCGTGGCCGAGGCGGCGCGGACGCTGTTCGAGCGGCATGGCGGCAAGGCCGAGATCCTGGAGACCAGCGGCAACCCCCTCATCCATGGCTGGTTCGGGGAGGACACCAGCGTCCCCACCATCACGGTCTACAACCACATGGACGTGCAGCCCGCCAACGAGCCCGAGTGGACGGCGGAGCCCTTCAGCTTCGTGGTGGACGGCGACACCTACCGCGGCCGGGGCAGTACGGACGACAAGGGCCCCGCCGTCACCGCCTTCTTCGGCGCCCTGGCGGCCCGCCGCGCCGGCGTGCCCCTCAACATCCACTTCCTCTGGGAGACCGAGGAGGAGATCGGCTCCCCCAGCTTCGAGGGCGGCCTGGCCCGCCACAAGGCGCGGCTCCACACCGACGCCATCGTGGTGAGCGACACGGTCTGGATCACCCGTGGCAAGCCCAGCACGCCGGCGGGCCTGCGGGGCCTGAAGGGCTTCCGCCTTACGCTGGAGACGGCGGACCACGACCTGCACAGCGGCGTGGTGGGCGGCGCCGCACGCAATCCCCTGGCCGAGCTCATCAAGGTGGTGGCCACCATGATGGACGGCGAGACCGGCAAGGTGAAGATCCCCGGCTTCTATGACGACGTGGTGAAGCCATCCAAGAAGGAGCTGGAGGAGTGGCGCAACGCTGGCTTCAGCGTCGAGACCTTCAAGCAGGACCACATGATCACCGGCATGCGCACGGAGGACCCGCTCAAGGTCATGAAGCGCGTCTGGGGCCGGCCCACCATGGAAGTCCACGGCGTCGTGGGCGGCTACACGGGCCCCGGCATCAAGAGCGCTGTGCCTCCCCGCGCCGAAGTGAAGATGAGCTGCCGCCTGGTGCCCGACATGGACGAGCACAAGACCATCGCCCTCATTCGGGCCTTCGTGAACGAACAGTTCCCCGATGTGCAATTCCACGAGGAGCACGGCCTGGCGCCCTTCAAGGGTCATGTCACCGGCCCCTACGCCGAAGCCATCAAGGATGCCTACCGCTTCGCCTTCGACGCCCCCTGCAGCTTCACCCGCGAGGGCGGCAGCATCGGCGCCGTCAAGACCATGGAGGACATCCTGGGCTGCGAGGTGTTCTTCCTCGGCCTCAGCCTCCCCAGCCACGGCTACCACGCCCCCAACGAGAACTACGACTGGGAGCAGGCCTCCGGTGGCATCGCCGCGTTCGCCCACTACTTCCAGACCGTGAGCGGCATCCGGAACTGAACCAACCCTGACACAGCGGTACCGGCCCCTTGGCCGGCGCCGCTGTGTCAGAACGTCCCCTGCACCAACCCCCCATCCACCAGCAGGCTCTGCCCCGTGACATAGGCGGCGGGCTGGCTGCAGAGGAAGGCGATGACGGCGCCCACTTCGGCAGGTTCGCCGATGCGTCGCGCGGGAATCGCCGCGGCCTGGCGGGTGAAGTGCTCCGCCATGGTGATGCCCTCGGCCTTGGACTTCACCTCGGCGAGATGGGTCTGGCGGTCGGTCATGACGTGGCCCGGCAGCAGGGCATTCACGGTGATGCCCTCGGCGGCGGTCTCCAGAGCCAGGGTGCGGGTGAGGCCCGAGAGCCCGGCCCGCAGGGTGGAGCTGATGGTCAGCAGCGGGTAGGGCTGCTTGGCCACCAGGCTGGTGATGTGGACGATGCGGCCCCAGCGGGCGGCCCGCATGCCCGGCAGCACCAGGCGCGTGAGGCGCACCACGTTCATAAGCGTGGTCTCCACACCGTCGGCCCAGTCGGCATCCGACAGATGGTCGAAGGTGGCGGCCTTGGGCCCGCCGGTGTTGGTGACGAGAATGGCCACTGGGCCAAGGGCGGCCACGGTCTCGCGGTGCCAGCGCTCCAGATCCGCCGCCTGGGTCACGTCCGCCGTCTCCGCAAGGGCCTTCACCCCCAGGGCCTCCAACTCGGCGCGGGTTGCGTCCAGCGCCGCGACGCCCCGGCCACAGATCGAGACCGCACAGCCCTCCGCCGCCAGGGCCAAGGCGGTCGCCCGGCCCAGCCCCTTGCTGCCCGCCGCCACCATGGCCACCTTGCCCTTCAGGCCCAGATCCATGACGCCCTCCAACCTCCAGGATAGGGGCACCGGGGGTTGGTAGGCTTGGGGTACCTCCCCGGGATCGCCCATGACGGACCGCCGCCTGCCCTTGACCTTGCTCGTGCTCGTCACCCTGGCCTTCCTGGGCTTGGGCTGGCACCCCCGGGCCGACCGCTTCACCTGGTTCATGGAGAACCTGCCGGTGCTCCTCGGTGTGCCCGTGCTGATCGCCACGCACCGGCGCTTCCCCCTGACCAACCTGCTCTACATCCTCATCACCCTCCACTGCCTGGTGCTCATGGTGGGCGGCTACTGGACCTACGCCGAGGTGCCCGCCGGCCACTGGGTGAAGGCCTGGCTGCACCTGGCCCGCAATCCCTATGACCGCCTGGGCCACCTCTTCCAGGGCTTCATGCCCGTGCTGCTGTTCCGGGAGGTGCTGCTGCGCAAGGGCATCCTGACGCCCGGCCGCTGGTCCACCTTCGTCCTGATCCTCATGGTGCTGGGCCTCAGCGCCGCCTACGAGCTGCTGGAGTGGCAGACGGCTCTCTGGACCGGCAGCTCGGCGGATGCCTTCCTGGGCTCCCAAGGCGATCCCTGGGACACCCAGTGGGACATGGCCTGCGCGCTGATCGGCGCCAGCCTGGGCCTGGCCACCCTCGCCCGGTGGCAGGATCGGCAGGTGGCCCGCCTGGGGGTTGACAAGATACCAATGTGATATCACATTGGTATCCCTTGGAGGGTCCCATGCTCAAAGAACGCCCCGCCTTCGCCTTTCCCGGCCTGCCCATCCTGCTGCTGGACCTGCTGGTGGTCCTGGGGGCCCTGGCCCTCACCATCCAGGGGGGCATGCAGAATGACCCCGGCCGCTTCCCCTACACCATTCCTGTCCTCGTGTTCGGCGTCTTCGTGCTGACGGGCCTCTTCGTGGTGAATCCCAACGAGGCCGCCGCCCTGCAGCTCTTTGGCGCCTACCGCGGCACGGTGCGCCAGGAAGGCATGGCCTGGGCCAACCCCTTCCTCACCAAGCGGAAGATCAGCACCAAGGTGCGCAGCTTCGAGAGCCAGCGCCTGAAGGTGAACGACCTGGACGGCAACCCCGTGGAGATCGCCGCCATCGTGGTCTGGCGCGTGGTGGACACCGCCGAGGCCCTGTTCGAGGTGGAGGACTGCGAGAAGTACGTGACGGTGCAGAGCGAGGCGGCCCTGCGCGCCCTGGCCTCCCACTTCCCCTACGATGCCCACGAAGCGCACCAGCTCTCGCTGCGCGGCAGCATGGACGAAGTGGCCGCCAAGCTGAAACAGGAGCTCCAGCACGTCCTGTCCCAGGCCGGGGTCGAAGTGCAGGACGCCCGCATCAGCCACCTGGCCTACGCGCCGGAGATCGCCCAGGCCATGCTCCAGCGCCAGCAGGCCTCAGCCATCATCGCCGCCCGGCAGAAGATCGTGGAGGGCGCCGTGGGCATGGTGGAGATGGCCCTGGACATGCTCGACAAGAACGGCACCGTGCACCTCGACGAGGAGCGCAAGGCGGCCATGGTGTCCAACCTGCTGGTGGTGCTCTGCAGCGAGCGGGCCGCCAACCCCGTGGTGAACGCGGGCACCCTTTACCACTGAGGTCGCTGTGGCCGAACGCAAACCCTTCCTCCTCCGGATGGATCCGGAGCTGCTGGCCCGGCTGCAGAGCTGGGCCAGCGAGGATTTGCGCAGCCTCAACGGCCACATCGAGTTCCTGCTGCGGCAGGCCCTGCAGCGGGAGGGCCGTCTTGGCCCCGACGCGCCCACCAAGAAGGACCCTGAATGACCCCCGCCCTCGAACTCACGAACCTCACCAAGCGCTTCGGTGACAAGACCGCCGTGGACAACCTCAGCCTCACCCTGGACGCGGGCGCCTTCCTGGGCCTCCTGGGCCGCAACGGGGCCGGGAAGTCCACGACGCTGAAGATGGTTACGGGACTGCTGCGGCCCACCTCGGGCCGCATCAAGGTGCTGGGCCTGGACCTGGAGGCCGACCCCCTCGCCATCAAGCGCCAGATTGGCGCCATGCCCGAGGATCTGGCCCTCCTGGACATGCTGACGGGCCCCCAGTACCTGCGCTTTGTGGGCCGCATGCACGGCCTGGAGGATGCGGTGATCGACGGCCGGGCCGGGGAGCTGTTCGAAAAACTGGACCTCCAACCGGGCCCGAAGACCCTTATCGCCGACTACTCCTTCGGCATGAAGAAGAAGATCGCCTTCTGCGCGGCCCTGCTGCATAACCCGCGCCTGCTCTTCCTGGACGAGCCCTTCGAGGGCATCGACGCGGTCACCAACCGCACCATCAAGGACATCCTGCAGAGCCTGCAGGCCCGGGGCACGACCCTTGTGCTCACCAGCCACATCCTGGAGGTGGTGGAACGGCTCTGCCCCCTCATCGCCATCATCGACGAGGGCCACCTGAAGGGCTTCGGGAAGCTGGATGACCTTCGCCAGGGTGGCGAGAGCCTCGAAAACCTCTTCGTCGACCTGGTGGGCGGCCAGCGCCATGGGGCCCTGTCATGGCTGTAGGCCCCACCCGCGCCCTCCTCATCGCCCACTTCCAGACCTCCCTGGCCCGGGGCACGCGGGAATTCAGCCGGCAGGGCGTGTGGGCCCTGGTGCTGGCCGTCGTCGTGATGGGAGGCCTGGTGGCCCTGCCCGCCATGATCGGATTGTTCGTCAGCGGCCTCTTCCTGGGCCCGAAGCTGGCGGGCCCCGGTGGTGAGGCGGCCACCCTGGTCCTGGGGGCCCTCCTGGCAGTGCTGGTGGGCGTGGGCGGGATCCTCGGCGGCCTGCTCGGGGGCGCGAAGAAGCTCAGCTGGGAGCAGTACCGCGCCTTTCCCCTGGGCCGCTTCCGCCTGCTGCTGGCGGAGCTGGTGGCGGGTCTGGGCGACCTCCTCACCGCCGGCCTCGCCCTGGGCCTCCTGGCCTTCACCCTGGGGCTGGCCGTGGGCCGTCCGGCTTTGCTGCCCCTGCTGCCCCTGCTCTTCCTCGAGCACCTGCTGCTCATCATGCTGCTGCAGCTCTTCCTGGGCAGCCTGGCGCTGCGCCTCGCCAAGCGCCTGAAGCTGGCCGTGGGCCTCCTGCTGGGGGCGGTGTGGCTGGGCTCCATGCTCCTGGGCCAATCCGTCCCGAGCCGGCGCCGTCCTATCAACCCGGCCCTGACCGCCGCCGCCGAGTCCGTGGCCACCAAGGGCCTGACCGTCCTCCACGCGCTGCCAACCACCTCCGCCGTGGAAGGGCTGAGGGCCGGCCTCGAAGGCCGCTGGGGCCGCGCCTTCCTGCTGCAGGGCTACCTGCTGCTCCTGCTCCTGCCGGTGGCCTACGGGGCTGTCCGCCTGCTGGAGCGGGAGCAGGAGGCGCTGGCCCCGGTGGCGTCCGGGGGCCGGGCGCGGCTCTGGTCCTTCCGCTCCCCGCCCGGAGGTCTGGCCCGTCTCCAGGTCCGCACCCTGCTCAGCAGCCACCACGGAAAGTTCGGCTTCGTGATCCCGGTGATGACGGTGGTGCTCATCAAGGGCCCCATGGCCATGGTCCAGGGCCAGGCGCTCTGGGCCCTGCCCGGCGCCTTCGCCTACCTGGCCCTCTTCGGGAATCAGTTCCAGTTCAACCAGTTCGGCCTGGACGGCCACGGCGTGAAGGGACTCTTCCTGCTGCCGGTGAGTGCCCGGCAGATCCTCGATGGCAAGCTGCGTGGGTTCGCCCTCTACCAGGGGGCTCAGGCCCTGCTGCTCATCGCCCTGCTGGTGCCCCTCTTTCGTCCCCCCTCCTGGAGCTGGGCGCCGCCCTGGCCCTGGCCGCCTGCTTCTTCCTGGTGCAGAGCGCCATCGGCGCCTTTACCAGCGGGTGGATGCCCCGCCGCATCGACCGCGCCAGCCTGAAGAACAACCAGATGCCGCTGCCCCTGGTGCTTCTTGGGCTGGGCGTGTCGCTTGCCTGCGTGGTCGCCTTCGGTGGAGCTTGGGCCCTGTTGCAGTGGCTGGCCCCCGCCTTCCTCCTGCCGGGCATGGTCGCCCTGGCGGCGATGTGCTTCGCAGGCCACCGCCTCCTGATGCCCTCGGCGGCGGCCTACGTGGATCGGCGGCGCGAGGCCATCGTCGAGGCCATGGGATGATGAACCGGGCCGCTCTGCAACTGGCCGCCGAGCTGAACGGCACCCTCCTGGGCGGGGCCGAGGGGGGACTGGAGCAGGGTCTCCTGCTGGTGGAGCGGAGCCGGGCCCACGCCCTGCCCCAGGTGCTGGTGCTGGGCCTCAGCGCGGCGGACCTGCTGGCGCCGCTGGAGGCCATCGAGCGGGTCCAGGCCCAGGGCCTGGACCTGAACCTTCTCGCGCTGCTCCCCCTGCCCGGCTGCGACCTGGCTGGGGCCCTGCACCTGCACCGGCGACGTCTGGGCGCCCTGGTGGCCGCCCTGCATGGAGGCCTGCCCTGGCTGGAGGGGAAGCCCATGCTGCCCCGCCGCCTGCCCGGCCGCATCACCCGGGAAACCCCAGTGCCCCTCCCGAAAGCCCCCCTGGGACCACTGGAAAAGGGCGAGCTGAAGGCCTTCCTGGCGCACTGGGACAAAGACCGCCGGAAGCAGGTCTTCCGCCGCCCCGAGTGGCGCGAGGCTGCCGAGGGGGCGGGCTTCGAAACCGACCTTTGGCCAGGCGTGGCCCTGCCCGAGGGGGCGGTCCTGCGGGTGCCGCCCCTCGAGCTGCCCTGCGCCACACCCCTGATGGACGCCCTCCGCAGCGCCCTGCGCACCGCCACCGGAGGCCCCGTCCTGATCCTGCCCCAGCCCGGTGATCCTTCCCCCCTGCATGCCTTGAAGGGCCTCACCAACGAGGTGGCCGCCTTCCGGGGCCCGTTGGAGGCCTGGGCGCTGGCCCTGACCGCCCTGGCCCGCCTGCCGGGGCCGCCTCACTTCTGCGCCCGCTGCTAGGGCCTGTTCAGGGCCCGAACCGCCGGTTGGCGGGCAGCTCCGCCGCCAGCAGCTGCCAGGTCTGGTCCAGTGCCCGGAACTTGGCCGGCACCACCTGCCCCGGCGCGTGGCGCCAGAAGGTGGCCTCGGCATTTCGGACCAGGTCGCTCCCCGGTCCCCCGCCCTTCCAGGCTCCCGGCACCGGATCGGCCAGGGCGCGGGCCCCCGCCGCGACGCGGGCCTCGCTTCCCGCATGGGCCAGCACGGCAGCCCTGAGCGCCGCGGCATCGCCCGTCTCGGGGGCCAGCGTCAGGCGACCCGGGCCGGCCTCCACCACCTGCAGGGTGACGGCCCGGCCGGACCGCGTGGCGTAGTAGAGTCGGCCCAGGCGGACCTGGGCCTGGGCCAGGACCGGCACCAGAACCAGCAGGCAGCCCCAGCGCATGGGCTGGCTACATGTTGAGGGCACGCCCGTAGACGGCGCGGGCCGCCTCGGGGAACACCTCGTTGAGCGTGGGGTGGGGATACATGGTGTTGATCAGCTCATCCACCGTGAACTCCCCGCCCATGAGCGCGACGCTGGAGGCCACCAGCTCCGTGGCCTTGGGGCCCAGGATGTGGATGCCAAGGATCTCGCCGTACTGTTTGTCGGCCACGATCTTGATGAAGCCGTGGGGCTCGCCCACGATGTTGGCCTTGGCCATGGGCGCGAAGGGGAAGCTGCCAACCTGCACGTCGTAGCCCTTCTCTTTGGCCACCTTCTCGCTGAGCCCGATGGTGCCCACTTCGGGGTCGCAGTAGGTGCAGGCGGGGAAGCGGTCGTAGCGCACGGGGTGCGGGTGCACGTCCTTGCCCAGGCTCTGGGCGGCGTGCTCGGCGGCCACGATGCCCTCGTCGCTGGCCACGTGGGCCAGCCAGGGGGTGCGCACGATGTCACCGATGGCGTAGAGGCCGGGCTCGCCGGTCTGCATGAACTTGTCCACCACCACGCAGCCCCGGTCCACCTGGGCCTTGGTGGCCTCGAGGCCGACTCCTTCGATGCGCGGGGCGCGACCCACGGCCACCAGCAGGTGACTGCCCACCACTTCGCCGGGGGTCTCCCCTTCCAGCTGGCACACCACCCCATCCGACCGCTTCTGGATGCGGGTGATCTTGGTGCGGGTGCGGACATCGATCTTGTAGGTCTTGCGCAGGATCTTGGCCAGCTCAAGGCCGATGTCCTCGTCCTCCAGCGGAAGGATGGTCTCCATGAACTCGACCAGGGTGACCTTGGACCCCAGGCGGCAGAACACCGAGGCGAATTCGACGCCGATGGCGCCGGCGCCGAGGATGACCAGGTGGGCCGGCAGCTCGGTGAGGTCGAGGATGTGGTCGCTGTTGAGCACCCGAACGCCATCCGTTTCCAGGCCGGGGATGTCCTTGGGGCCCGACCCAGTGGCCAGGATGATTCGCTTGGCCTCGTGGACCTCGCCAGCCACGTCCACCCGGCCGCCGCCCAGCAGCTTTCCGAAGCCCTTGAGCACCGTCACCTTGTTCTTCTTCATGAGGAACTCGATGCCCTTGGCGTTCTTGGTGACGATGCGCCCCTTGCGCTTGACGATGGTGGCGAGGTTGGGCGTCAGCGCCTTGCTGTCCACCCCGTCGATGCCGAAGTCGTCGGCCACGCGCATCTGCTCGAAGCGGTGGGCCGTCTCCAGCCAGGTCTTGGCGGGGATGCAGCCCCGGTGCAGGCAGGTGCCGCCCAGACCGGAATCCTTTTCCACCAGGGCCGTGCTGAGGCCCAGCTGGGCGCCCCGGATGGCGGCGATGTAGCCGCCGGGGCCGGAACCGATGACGAGGAGGTCGAACTGGGCCATGGAAACTCCAACGAATCAGATTGAATCATCCCACAGCCCGGCTCCCTTCACCGACCCTCGCCTACTCCTCTGATCTGGGCCACCAGCCGAGCCACCAGGCCCTCGAACTCCACCTGGCCTTCGGGCGCCTCCGGCGGGTGCTGGAGGGTGGCCGCCACAGAGCCCACCCAGACCAGACGCTGGCTCGCGCGGTCCACCAGCTATAGAAGCGCCATAAGACCCCAGCCCGTGGATGACATGAGACCTCCTGGCAGAGGGATGCCCGGGGCGGAGGGAAGGTTCTAGGCGTAGACGAGGGCCGAGCGCACTTCCAGCCGGGCCGCTTTCCATTCGGCCCAGGCGGCCTTGAGTTCCTGGCGGTGGGCGGTCAGGGACGCCTGCCACTCGGCCTTGGCTTCCCGCCAGACTTCGGCGCGGGCTTGGCCCTTGGCGTGCCACTCCGCCTTCTTCTTCCCCCAGGCTTCGTGCCGCTGGTGCAGGGTGGCCAGGGCCGTGTCCAGCTTGACGCGGGCCGCGGCGAGGCGTGCCTGCATGGGGCTGGCCACGCCGGGGCTGGCCAGCAGCAGGCGCTCGCGAAGCCGCTTTTCCTCCATGTGCAGGCGGGCACGGACCATGACCGAGGCCGGAACGCGCCGGAACTGCCCCACCAGCCCCAGCCAGGCCAGCCCGTTCAGCAGCCACTTGGTGCTGTCCCACTGGTACCAGAGGGCCCCGTTGCGGTAGTCCCACTGCCACTGGTGGTGAAAGTTGTGGTAGCCCTCGCCGTAGGTCAAGGGTGCCAGCAGCCAGTTGTCGCGGGCCGTGTTGGCGTCTGTGTAGGGGCGGCTGCCGAACCAGTGGGCGGCGCTGTTGATGAAGAAGGTGGTGTGGTGGGTCAGGACGATGCGCAGGATAAGCCCGAAGACGAGGTGGCCGAGCAGGTTGCCCGTGGCCAGGCCGATCCACAGAGGCAGGGTGGCCACCACGGCCCCGATAAGGAAGTGGTGCCGGTGCTGCCAGCGCACCAGCGGATCCTTCTCCAGGTCCGCGACACCGGTGAGGGGAAGCTCTTTCGCCTCCATCACCCAGGTCCAGTGGGCGTACCAGAAGCCCTTGCGGATGGTGTAGGGGTCCTGGTCCGTATCCACGTGCTGGTGGTGCATCCGGTGATCGCTGGCCCACTTGAGGGCCGAGTTCTCGAAGGCCGCCGCGCCGAGGCAGAGGAACAGGAAGCGTACGGGCTTGGAGGCCCGGTAGGCGCGATGGCTGAACAGGCGGTGATACCCCCCGCTGATCGCAGTGCCAATGGCGAACACCATGCCCAGCAGAACCAGCCCCTCGCTCAACCGGATTCCGGACACCGCCAGCCGCCACGGCACCACCACCAGCGCCAAGGCCAGGGTCCCCGTCAGGAACAGGGTGTTCAGCAGGTTCCAGCGCTTCGTTCCGGACATCCATTGACTCCAAAATGAAGTTCAATTCTACCCCGTGTCAGGACGGGCCGTGCTCGCGCATCTGCCATGGGATCCTTAACCCTCCAGTCAGGCAGGTTTCCAAGCAGCTCCCCCTTCTTTCGCGCGGATTTTTCAGGGCGTGCCAGGATCGCTTCCTTCAACCTGCCGATGGGGTGCCGTGCAGACGAAAGGCCCGATTGACGCCCCGTTTCCCTCACGGGTATCGTCCCAGCCATGTCCCGCCCCACCCGCATCCTCATCGGGCTCCTGACGGGGCTGGTCCTGGGCCTGCTGGCCAAGCTGCTGGCCGGGGGCCAACCGGGGCCGGAGTGGGCCATCCGCAACGCCATCGAACCGGTGGGCCGCATGTGGCTGGGGGCCCTAATCATGGTGGTGATCCCCCTCATCCTCTGCACCCTGGCGCTCGGGGTGGCGGGCCTGGGGGATCTGCGGCGGCTGGGCCGGGTGGGTCTGGTGACCCTGGTCTGCTTCCTCTCCCTCACGGCCCTATCCACCCTGCTGGGGCTTGGGGCCATGAACCTCCTCCAGCCGGGGCGGAGCCTGGATCCGGCCGTCAAGGTCCAGCTGATGGAGGCCTACAAGGGTGATTCGGCCCGGGTGGCAGAGAAGATGGGGCTCTCCCAGGCCAGCTTCGACATCAACCTGCTGGTCAACATCGTGCCTCGCAACCCGGTGAAGGCCGCCGCGGGCGGCGACATGCTGGCGGTGATCTTCTTTGCCCTGGTGCTGGGCGCGGCCCTGGCCCGCATGCCCCGGGAGAAGGCGGCCCCCCTGCTGAAGGTGCTCGAGAGCCTGGGCGAGGCCATGGTCAGCATCATCGACCTGGTGATGAAGGTCGCCCCCGTGGGCGTGTTCTGCCTGATCTTCAGCGTCATGGCCCGGTTCGGCTACGGCCTGTTGCTGAACCTCATGAACTACGTGCTCACGGTACTCGGCTCCATGCTGCTCTTCCAGGTGGTGGGCTACGGGCTGGTCCTGAAGCTCCTGGCCCGCCGGGCGCCCCTCGACTTCTTCCGCCGCATCCGCGTGGTGATGGTCACGGCCTTCTCCACCAGTTCCAGCAATGCCACCCTGCCCACCACCATCCAGTGCGCCGAGGAGGACCTGGGCATCTCCCCGCAGGTGGCCGGGTTCGTCCTGCCCCTGGGCGCCACCATGAACATGAACGGCACCGCCCTCTTTGAAGGCGCCACGGTACTCTTCCTGGCCCAGGTCTTCGGCGTGCACCTGGGCCTCACGCAGCAGCTGGCGGTGGTGGTGATGTCCGTGGTGACCGCCATCGGTGTGGCGGGCATTCCCGGTGGCTCCCTGCCCTTGCTGATGATGGTGCTGGGCATGGTGGGGGTGCCCCCGGAGGGGATCGCCCTCATCCTGGGCGTGGACCGCCTGCTGGACATGAGCCGGACCGTGCTCAACGTCTCGGGGGACCTGGTGACGGCCACGCTGGTGGAGCGCTTCTGCCCCAGTGAGCTGCCGCCCGCCTGAAACCAAGTGCTGTCCTTGTCCCGAAGGGCCGCCGCCGCTATGGTGGTGGATTCCCTGCACGCCGACCAGGACCCATTCCCGACGGGGGACCCCATGAAGATCATCGTGACCGACGAGGTGACCGGCGAGGGTCTAGCCCTGCTCCAGGGGGACCCCCGGATCAGCCTCGATGTCCGCCTTGGGCTCTCCAAGCCTGAACTGTTGGCCTGCATCGGCGAGTACGACGCGATCATCACCCGCAGCGGCACCACCGTGGACAAGGCCCTGCTGGAGGCCGCCACCCGCCTGAAGATCGTGGCGCGGGCCGGGGTCGGCATCGACAACGTGGATGTGGACGCCGCCAGCGCCCGCGGCGTCATCGTCGTGAACGCCCCCTTCGGCAACACCAACAGTGCCGCCGAACACACCATGGCCCTGCTGCTGGCGGCCTGCCGCCACGTACCCGCTGCCAATGGGAGCCTGAAGGCCGGCGAGTGGAAGCGGGCCAAGTTCACCGGTGTGGAGCTGAAGGGCAAGACGGCAGGGGTGATCGGCCTCGGCAAGGTGGGTGGCCGGGTCGCCACCCGGCTGAAGGCCTTCGAGTGCGAGGTGCTGGGCTGCGATCCCTACATCAGTGCCAAGCGGGCCCAGGACCTGGGCGTGCGGCTGGTGGACCTGGAGGAGCTCTGCCGCACCTGCGACATCCTCACCATCCACACCCCCTTGAATGACGAGACGAAGGGCATGCTCGGCCCAGACCAGTTCGCGGTGATGAAGCCGGGGGTCATCCTGCTGAATGTGGCCCGCGGGGGCATCCTGGACGAATCCGCCCTGCTGGCCGCCCTCGAATCGGGAAGGGTGGGCCTGGCGGCGGTGGATGTGTGGTCGGAGGAGCCCCCGGCATCAGACCTTCTGAGGCGACTCATCGCCCAGGACCGCCTGGTGGTGACCCCGCACCTGGGCGCCAACACCCAGGAAGCCCAGGTGAACGTGGCGGTGGATGTGTCCCGGGAGATCCTGGCCTACCTGGACAAGGCCCCCCTGGAGAACGCCGTGAACCTGCCGCGCTTCGACCCCGCCGTACTGGACCAGATGCGCCCCTACTTCAAGCTCATGGCCGTGCTCAGCGAGTTCGGGCTGCAGCTGATGAAGGGCAACCTGGACCGGGTGACCTTCGGGTTCAGTGGCGCCATTGCCCACCACGACTGCTCCCCCCTCACGGTCAGCGGGCTGGCCGCGCTGCTGGACCGGGCCACGGACCAGCCGGTGAACATGGTCAACGCCGGCCTGGTGGCCGAGCGCATGGGCCTGGTGGTGGAAGAGCGCAAGTCCACCCAGGGGGGGGCCTTCTCTAACCTGGTGACCCTCACCCTGGAGGGGGCCAGTGGCGCACGGGTGGTGTCCGGCACCCTCTTCGAGGGCTCACCCCGCATTGTCGGGCTGCGGGACTACGCCATGGACTTCATGCCGGAGCCCCACATGCTGCTGCTCAGCTACACCGACCGTCCCGGCATGATCGGGAAGATCGGCACGGTGCTGGGCCGCCACGACATCAACATCGCCTTCATGAGCCTGGGCCGCCGCGAAAAGAAGGGCGAGGCCATGGTGGTCCTCTCCGTGGACTCCCCGGTGCCCGCCGCCGTGGTGGAGGAACTCCGCACCACCACCGAGGCCACCTTCATCCAGGCCCTCCATCTGCCTTCGGCCTGACCGCTGCCATCATGGAGGCTGGAGGGCGCCTTGAAACTCATCGCCTGGGACTTCGACGGGACCTTGGTGGACAGCCGTCCCCTCATCGAGGCGGGCATGGCCCATGCCCTGGACGCCCTGGGCCAGCCCCGCAGCGTCATGGGTGAATGGCTGAAGTACGTCGGGCTGCCGGTGGAGGCGGGCATCCGGAACACCTTCGGCCCGCTGGGCCTGGACTACGACGCCGTGCTGAAGGCCTACCGCAGCTTCGGGCACGCCGAGCACGAGCACATGATGCAGCCCTTCCAGGGCATTCCAGAGTTGCTGGGCCTGCTGCGGGATCGGGGCCAGCGCATGGCGGTTGTCACCTCCAAGCGCCGCCTGCCCCTCCTGCGGCAGATGGCCCAGTGGGGCTGGGAACCCTTCTTCGACCCCATCATCACGCCGGACGAAGTCACCCACGGCAAGCCCCACCCGGAGTCCCTGGAGCAGGTCCAGGCCCTCACCGGGCTCGCCCCGGAGGAGATCCTCATGGTGGGGGACACGCCCTTCGACCTGGACATGGCCCGGGCCGCGGGCGTGCCCAGCCTGGCCGTGGGCCATGGTTTCTATTCCGAAGCGGCCCTGGCAGCTTGTGGCCCACGGGCTTACGCCGCCGATACGCCGGCGCTGAGGGACATCCTCCTGGCCTGGAGCGAGGCATGACCAAGCTTACGCACCTCGATGCCGAAGGCCGCCCGACCATGGTGGATGTCTCCGCCAAGACCATCACCCGGCGCCTGGCCGTGGCCGCGGGCTATTTGGAACTGGATGCTCCGGCCGCCGAGGCGCTGGAACAAGGCGGCGGCCCCAAGGGCGATCCCTGGACCGTGGCGCGTCTCGGGGCCGTGGGCGGCGTGAAGCGCGCCGCCGACCTCATCCCCCTCGCCCATCCCCTCGCCATCGAAGCGGTCGATGTGGAGCACCGCTGGGATGCCAGCACCCGCCGGGCCTGGTTGCGAGTGACGGTGCGCTGCGAGGGCCGCACGGGCATCGAGATGGAGGCCCTGGCGGGCGTAACGGTGGGCCTCCTGGTCCTCTACGACATGCTCAAGGCAGTCAGCCATGGGATGACCCTGGGGCCCACGCGCCTCCTCCGCAAGGAGGGGGGACGGCGGGGGACCGTCACCTTGCCCTGGGTGGAGTGCCCCTGGAACCCCTAGTCCAGGGACCCCTAGTTGGAAAACATTTGCATATTCATGCTGGGGACTCGCCGGTAAGATAAGAGGTTGATTGTCCTTTTTCAGCACGAACCGGGGTTGCGACCCCCTCATGGAGGCCTAGCGAAGCAGGCTTTTCCGTTCCAGCCGGGAGTTCCCCCATGCGTCTTGTCGCCCTGACCCTTGCCCTCGCACCCCTCTGCCTAAGTCTTCAGGCTGCTCCGAAGCGAACCACCCGGAAGGCGCCTGCCAGGCATGCGGCCAAGCCCTCGGATGGGTCCGTGCACGTGATCCGGAAGGGCGAGACTGCCGCCCAGGTGGCTCGGGCCAATGGGCTCAGCCTCAGCGAGCTGGCAGCCCTGAACCCGGGCCGGTCCCTGGCGAAGCTGTCCATCGGGGCCCGCCTGAACCTGCGCCCCGCCGGTGAGCCAAAGGAAATCTCGCCAGTGTCGGAGGCCTCCGCCACCCCCGCCCTGCGGCCGTCCCCGCTGCCGGCCCTGCCCGCCGCCCCGGCGGTCACCGCCACCCCCATGCCCCACCTCGAGCGGCTGCTCCCCTTCCAGGTGCGCAGTGCCATCCCTGGACCCGGCGCCCTGGCCGCGGCAACCGCGGGCCCACACCAGGTCCCGGGCACCACGGCCCAGTTGCTGGCCCGGATGCAACAGGTCATGCCGCCGGTAACCGAGGCGGAACTCAACGCGCTCCTGCCGACCTTCACCCCCGCCGATCCCGACCACCTCGACCTGCTCTGGCCCGTAGAGACCCGGACCATCAGCTCGGCCTGGGGCCCCCGCATGCGCACCCGGGTGGTGCGGGTCAAGAACCAGCGCAAGAAGCGGGTTCGCTACCGGGGTCGCCACAAGGGGGTCGACCTCACCGCCCCCATCGGGACAGCGGTCTTCGCCGCCATGGATGGCGAAGTGGTCCTGGTCGGCAAGCACCGGCAATATGGCAATTATGTGGTCGTGGATCACGGCAACGGCGTCACCACCCTCTACGCCCACCACAAGCTGAACCTCGTCCACGCCGGAGACATTGTGCGCCGGGGCCAGAAGATCGCGGAAGTGGGACGCACCGGCAACGCCACGGGCCCCCACCTTCACTTCGAACTCCGGCTTGAGGGCGCCCAGCGGAACCCCCTGCCGGTGCTCAACGATGAAGAGGAGATCCCCGAGGATCTCGCCGCCCAGAACGCCCTCCTGGGAGCCGGCTCCCATCGATAGAACTTCCCCGCCTCCGGCGGCATAGGAAGAGAGCGTCCCCCCTGAACCCACGCGGGATCAGGCAGGGACGGCGTGATAGACTAGGTCCTTTCGCCGTTTCGAGGTGGTCATGCCGCTGTACCGAGCTTCCCTCCAGACCCTGGGGGCCACTGTGCTTCTGGCTGTGGCCCTCGCCTGTGGGGGCAAGAGCAAGACTGATCCAGTCGCGGATACGACCACTACGATCTCTGGAACGGTGACCTTTACCCGCGTCCCCCTGGCCAAGGATGCGGATGGGATCCCCACGGGTCTCAAGGACGAGACCGTGGCGGCGAACCTCGAGACCCTGCCCGCCAAGGGCGTGACCTTGAGGGCCTATCAACAGGTCGATCAGACCAACCTCGATGGCACCAAGACCCCCGTATGGATTGCCGTTAGGTCGGGGCTGACGGACGCCTCCGGCGCCTACTCCCTGACAGTCACCAAGGGTCGCCCCACCATGGTCGAGCTGCTGAGCTCTTTCTACGGCGGCACCAACCAAATCAACCTCGTGGCGGAGCCAGAGGGCATCACCGCCGCCACCTCGGTCCTGGGCACTTCCACAGCGCCCCTCTCGGTTCTGGACCGGGTCCGCTATGCCCTGCGGAAGGCCGCCGACGGTACCGCGCCCGCCACCAACAACGTGCCCACCTCCATCATCACCGCCGCCTCGGTCGTCAATTTTTCCGTCGGCCTCCATGACGAGTGGTGGGTGGTCAACCCCTCCTTCAACACGAGCAACAGCCAGGCCCCCCTGGTCAGCCAGGCCGTCCTTGAGACCAGCCTGCCTGGGCGGACGGCGGGACAGGGCAGTGGCAGCCGCATCCTGGCTGTCGGGGACACCATCGCCACCTTCCGGACCGTCGCCGGCGATGTCACGCCTGGCGCCATCTTGGATCTCCACTATTGGCCTGGCCGCACGGAACCCCGTGGAACCTATATCGATTTCGACCGCACCTCCTACCTCTCCAGCGCCTACGATACCTCCACCGGAACAGCCCACTTCTTCGGCTCCATCTCCGGTGGACCCACCAATGATGACGCATGGGATGAAGGGGTCCTTCTCCCCATGCTGGCGAGGGCAGTGCTCTTTGCCGGCAACGTGGGCCGAACTTTTAACATGCCCTTAAATCCCCTAGTTCCAAACAGCACGCTTCAGACGGACCTGACCCCGGGCATGGCCCGCATTGAGGGCTTGGCCGAAGCCATGGCCGCCAATGTGCTCAAGTCGCCCTACCTCGCTGACACCCAGGGCACGGGCCTGGCCGCCCCAGTGAAAGACATCCGGGTAACCGGCGTCAGCAGCTCTCAGCTGAATCCCTACTCGGCTCCGGCCCTGCGTGCCTTTGGCTGGGAGGTCATCCTCAAGGCCAACAGCCTGCCTTCCCCGGGGATCGCCACCGACTGGGCCACCATCAACCCGCTGGCTGCCTCGCGCTTCTTCCTGGCCCCCACCGCCCTGACCCAAGCCGCCGGTACCACGGCCGCCCGCGACCTTGAGCCGCTGAACATCTACAGTCAAATCCACCGGCTGAAGGAGGCAAAGCTGAACGTGGAACCCGTGGACCTGGCCACGGTGTTCACCGACTCGGTGATCACCACCCTGGCAACCCCCTTCGGGATTGAATGGCCCCGACCCACCACCGGTGAGTACGCCGTGTTTGTCGCGGACTGGGGCACGGATCCCACGGGCGCCTTCCCGTCCCTGCCGCTGAGCATGTCCATGAGCACCCCCGTGGGCGGCCTGTACCCCAACCTGTCCCGGGGTGAGGTCCACTATGCGGGGTTTGTGTTGAACACCGACAAGCGCTGTGTCCTGACGGCCACCATCGCACCCGCCCTCCTTTCCGGGGGGGAACTGGATGTCGACGTGCCTCTGATGCAGCGGACCTTTGTCTTCACGGGCACGGGTGGCACCACGGAGCCAATCCTCATCCCCGTCTATGCCACCGCCCCGGTCTATCATCCGGTTCGCATCTGGCTGAAAAGCCCCAGCGTGCTTCAGCCGGACGTCACTGTGACCCTGACGCTCACGCCCGCTCCCTGAGGGCTGGGCAACGGAGCCCTGTGCCATGACCACCCCCGATGTCCTCCACCTGCTGAAGCGCCGGGCGCCGTTCGCGCCGGAGTTGGCCATTGTCCTGGGATCGGGCCTGGGTGCCCTGGCGGACAGCCCTGAAGCCCGCGCGGGCTGGTCCATCGCCTTTACCGACCTGCCCGGGTTCCCGGCGCCGACCGTGCAGGGACATGGCGGACGCCTGGTGTTCTGCGAGTTCGAAGGGCGCAAGGTGGTGCTCCAGGCGGGTCGCTTCCACTTCTATGAGGGCCATCCCATGCCCCTCGTGGTGGCCCCCATGCGCATCTACGGGCGCCTCGGCACTGGCATCGTCCTGCTCACGAACGCCGCCGGCGCGCTGAATCCCGCCTTCGGCGTTGGCGAGCTGATGGCCCTCACGGACCACATCAACCTCTTTGGCACCAACCCCTTGATCGGGCCCAATGTCGCCCCCGGACCGCGTTTTCCCGACATGACGGCGGTCTACGATCCGGCCCTGCGCGCCCACCTGCACGCATGCGCCACGCGAATGGGTCAGCTTTTGCGGGAGGGCGTCTACCTGGGACTGACCGGGCCCAGCTACGAGACCCCCGCCGAGATTCGGGCCTTCCGCACCCTGGGCGCCGATGCCGTCGGCATGAGCACGGTGCCCGAAGCCATCGTGGCCCGCCATGAGGGCATGCGGGTGGCGGGGATTTCCTGCCTGTGCAACATGGCGGCCGGCATCCTGCCTCAGGCCCTGACCCACCAGGAAGTGCTTGAGGCCGGCGCTGCGGCCGCCGGGCAGTTCGAAGCCCTGGTCCGCGCCTTCGTCCGCGACCTGCCGCGTTAGGCAACCCCAGCGGAAGCCCCATGGCCTGGTCAGGCAAAGGCCCGGCTGAGCCGGGCCTTTGCCTGGGGGGCCTGGAGTTGCCTCAGGCGCCGCTCTTCTGGTGCTCCTCGATCAGCCGGTTCACCACATCGGGCTCGGCCAGAGTCGAGATGTCCCCCATGCCCTCGTACTCGGCGGAGGCGATCTTCCGCAGGATGCGCCGCATGATTTTGCCGCTGCGGGTCTTGGGGAGGCCAGAGGCGATGTGGATGACATCGGGGGCGGCAAAGGCCCCGATGACCTGGCGGACCTGCTCCTTCAAGGCCCCTATGAGCTGCTGGTTGCCGCTCTCTGCGAAGCCGTTGTTAAGCAGCACGTAGCAGTAGATGCCCTGGCCCTTGATGGGATGGGGGTAGCCGACCACCGCCGCTTCCGCCACCGCATCGTGGGCCACCAGGGCGCTCTCCACTTCGGCGGTGCCCAGGCGGTGCCCCGAGACGTTGATGACGTCATCGATGCGCCCGGTGATCCAGTAGTAGCCATCTTCGTCGCGC
Source organism: uncultured Acidobacteriota bacterium (assembly GCA_963740385.1). Lineage (GTDB taxonomy): Bacteria > Acidobacteriota > Holophagae > Holophagales > Holophagaceae > Geothrix. The sequence goes on along the minus strand of CAVUDX010000001.1, from coordinate 20,940 downwards.
CGGGCCCCATCGCCCGTGAAGTAGAAGCCGGGGTACTGGGTGAAATAGGTCTCCCGGAACCGCTTATGGTCCCCATACACCGTGCGGGCCTGGCCTGGCCAGGGCGCCCCGAGGCACAGGGCGCCTGAAACATCGTTCCCTTCGATGGGAACACCCGTGGCCGCATCCACAATCACGGGCTTCACGCCGAAGAAGGGCAAGGTGGCGGAACCAGGCTTGGTGGGCGTCACGCCCGGCAGCGGGGTGATGAGGATGCCGCCGGTCTCCGTCTGCCACCAGGTGTCCACGACGGTGCAGCGGCCTTCACCCACCACGTCGTGATACCAGCGCCAGACTTCCGGGTTGATGGGTTCGCCCACGGTACCCAGCACCCGAAGCGACTTGCGGCTGGACTTCTTCACCCAGGTGTCACCGGCCTGCGCCAGGGCCCGCAGGGCGGTTGGCGCGGTGTAGAAGATGGTCACCCCGAGATCGTCGATGATCTGCCAATAGCGGCTCGCATCCGGGTACAGGGGGGTGGATTCGAAGATGACGGAGGTAGCCCCGTTGGCCAGGGGGCCATACACGATGTAGCTGTGCCCCGTCACCCAGCCGATGTCGGCGGCGCAGAAATAGATGTCATCGGGGTGGTAGTCGAAGACCAGCTTGTGGGTGAAGGCCGCGTAGGTGAGGTAGCCCCCGGTCGTGTGCAGCAACCCCTTGGGCTTGCCCGTGCTGCCAGACGTGTAGAGGATGAACAGCGGATCCTCGGCCCCCATCCACTCGTTGGTGCAGGTGGATCGCTGCTTGGCGGTCTCCTCGTCCAGCCAGAGGTCGCGCCCCGGTTGCATGGGCACATCGCCATCGGTCCGACGGGCCACCAAGACCGTCTCGACCATCGACATGCCTTCAATGGCCCGGTCCACGGTCTTCTTCAGGGGCACCCGCTTGCCGCCCCGAAGGCCCTCATTGGCCGTCACCACCACCTTGCACTTGGCATCCACGATGCGATCTCGCAGGGATTCCGCCGAGAAGCCGCCGAACACCACGGAGTGCACCGCGCCGATGCGGGCGCAGGCCAGCATGGTGTAGACCAGCTCGGGAATCATGGTCAGGTACACGCAGACCCGGTCGCCCTTGGTGACCCCATTGGCCAGCAGGACATTCGCCACCCGGGCCACATGGTGCTTCAGGTCCCGATAGGTGATGTGGGTGTACTGCCCCGGCTCGTCCTGGGCCCAGATGAGCGCAGTCTTGTCGCCCAGGGTGGGCAGGTGCCGGTCTACGCAGTTGAAGCAGGCATTGAGGCGACCCCCCGAGAACCAGGAGAAATCGACTTCCTTGTAGTCCGCATCGAACACGGACTGCCAGGGATGGAACCAGGTGAGGGTCTTGGCCTGCTCTCCCCAGAACCATTCGGGATTGTCCAGGGACAACCGGTAGAGGCGCTGGTACTCCTCCATGGTCTTGATGTGGGCCCGCTCCCGGATCTGCGGCTTCACTGGGTAGAGGTCTTGGGACATGGGTCGACTCCGTGCCAAGGGTGATGCAGGCTGGATCGGGCGCGGGGGGCACCGGAGGCGTGAACGCCGAGGCTGCCGCACCCATCCACTTGAACTGGAAAAGATAAGGATAGGGCTGGGTGGCGATCATTTTCTGACCTGGGGACAACCTTGTCCAGCCTTCATTCCTGCGCGTCCACCTGCCAGCCCCATGGCTGGCTCCGCCGCTGGATGGCAGGCGTGCACCCTGAAAAGGGGAGGCCGGGCGAGGGAATCCCTCCCTGCGCCCGGCCTCTCGCCTTGCTCCGGCGGTGAGGCCGCCAGAGGCTCAGGTCATTCGTGCTGGTAGGTGCTGATGTCCCGATCCTTGGTTTCCTTCAGGAAGAGACCACCCACGACGACCGTGATCGCCGACAGGATGACGGGATACCACAGGCCGTAATAGATGTTGCCCTTCAAGGCCACGATGGCGATGGCCACCAGGGGCAGCATGCCGCCGAACCAGCCGTTGCCGATGTGGTAGGGCAGGGACATGGAGGTGTAGCGGATGTTGGTGGGGAACAGCTCCACCAGGAAGGCCGCCATGGGCCCGTAGACCATCGTCACGTAAATCATGAAGATGAACAGGATCAGGATGATCATGGGCTTGTTGATCTGGGTTGGGTTGGCGCTCGTGGGCATGCCCGCATCCTTGAGGGCTGCCGACAGCTGCTTCGCGATATCCGGGCTCCACCCTTCGAGGCGTACCGTGCCCTTCGCGGACTGGATGGTGGTGACCACGGTCTTGCCGGGCTCCTGGGGAAGCTTGTTGAAGTTGAGCCCCTGCTTGGTCAAGAAGTCGTTGACCCGATCCACGTCCGTGAACTTGCTCCAGGGGCCGACAAAAAGCTGGAAGGTGGTGTCGTCGGGATTGGAGGCCACGGAGACCACGCTGTTGTTCTGGAAGGTCTCCAGGGCGGGGTTCGCATAGTGGGTGAGGGCCTTGAAGAGCGGGAAGTAGGTGAGGGCGGCCAGCAGGCAGCCCAGCAGGATGATCTTCAGGCGGCCGACCCGGTCCGACAGCCAGCCGAAGAAGAGGAAGAGGGGCGTGCCCAGCAGGAGGGCGGTACCGATCAGGATGTAGGTGGTCTGGTACTCCACCTTGAGGAAGATCTGAAGGAAGAACATGGCGTAGAACTGACCGGTGTACCAGACCACGCCCTGGCCCATGACGGCGCCGAACAGGGAGAGGAAGGCATACTTGTTGTTGGGGTAGGTGAGGAAGCTGTCCTTGAGGGGGGCCTTGGAGCCCTTGCCCTCGGACTTCATCTTCTGGAAGATGGGCGACTCATGGAGCTTGAGGCGGATCCACACGGACACGGCCAGCAATGCTGCCGACGCCCAGAAGGGCACGCGCCAGCCCCAGCTGCCGAAGGTTTCCTTGGTCATCAGCGCGCGGCAGCCACCGATGATCAGCAGGGCCAAGAAGAAGCCCACGGTGGCCGTGGTCTGGATCCAGGCCGTGTTGTAGCCGCGGCGGTCGTGTCCCGAGTGCTCGGCCACATAGGTCGCCGCGCCGCCATACTCACCGCCCAGGGCCAGGCCCTGGAGCAACCGGAGGGTGACCAGGATGAGGGGGGCCAGCCAACCGATGTGCGCGAAGGTGGGCATGAGGCCCACGCCGAACGTCGAGATGCCCATGACCATGATGGTCACGAGGAAGGTGTACTTCCGCCCGATGAGGTCGCCGATGCGCCCGAACACCAGGGCGCCGAAGGGCCGGACCAGGAAGCCCGCCGCGTAAGCCGCGAAGGCCGACAGGGTCGCGGCCGTCTGGTTTCCCGGGGGGAAGAACAAATTCGCAAAGAAGGGCGCCAGGGAGGCGTACAGGTAGAAGTCGTACCATTCGAAAACGGTGCCGACGGAGGATGCGACGATCACCAGCCGTTCTTCCTTGGTGATCGGGGTTTTCCCTTCGATTTGGGCGGTTGCGATGGCCATTGCGTCGTGCCTCCTTGAAAAGGTCCTACGTGGGAAGACAGGGAGATCAGCGGAACAGCTTGATGCGTGGCGGCCAGCCTCCTGCTGGATCCAACTGGTTCCGAGGGGACTCCCGCGAAGGCGTCCGGGTTCGGTTCCAGGGTCTCCAGGCGTGGGGGACTCGAAACAGATCGTTATGAGAACCGCCACAGGGGAAAGCCCAGAGCGGAACAGGATTGGGTTGGATGAGCGTCCATTAGCTAACGCTCACGAGGGGGTTCGGTCAAGCAACTTCCATCCACATGCACGAATTTTTTTCAATAGAGAACTTGTCGCAAAAACTGAAACCAGGCGATCTGCGAATCTTCTTTTGTGCCGACGTTCAATTCCTTATTGTCCTACTACCCCGAGTAGCCTCACCTTCAATGGCAATTTTTCGATGCCAGCGCGGCCAGAAGGTCCTTGCACAGGAAGCACAGACCAGGAACCTGCTGCTGGAGTTACTCCCCATCCCCGTCCCCAGGACTTCCTATGATGGAGAGGCTCCTCGCGCCCCAGGACCCATCATGCGGATTGCTCTCATGGCAGACATCCACGCCAACCGGCGTGCCCTGGAAGCCTGCCTGCAGCATGCCGGCAGCGCCGGTGTGGACCGCCTGGTCTTCCTGGGCGACTACGTCGGCTACGGCCCCGAACCTCAGGAGGTGGTGGAGCGCGTCATGGCCGAAACAGCCAAGGGCGCCATCGCCGTGGCGGGCAACCATGACCAGGCGGTGGCCGAAACCAAGGAGTCCATGCATTCGGATGCCGAGGTGGCCATGGCTTGGACCCGCGGGCAGCTGGGTGCCCAGGCCCGGGACTTCCTGGCCACCCTCCCCATGCGCTTCGAGGACGAGACGCGGCTCTATGTCCACGCCAGCCCGCAGACCTACCCCGAATGGATCTATGTCAACGACGCCAGTGCCGCCCGCCGAGCCCTGGAAGCCAGCCGTGCCCAGACCGTCTTCTGCGGCCATACCCACCATGCCGCCCTGCACGGCATCACCGCCACCGGGCAGCTGGTCTCCTTCCAGCCCGTGCCCGGCGCCGGCATTCCCCTGCCCCGGCATCGGCGGTGGCTGACCGTCGTGGGCGCCGTGGGCCAGGCCCGGGATGGCGATCCCAGGGCGGCCTACGCCCTCCTGGACACCGACCGCGCCGAATTGACTCACTTCCGGGTGGCCTATGACGTCGAGGCGACGGCCTTGGCCATCCTGCAGGCCGGGCTTCCCCCGGCGCTGGCCGACCGGCTCCGGAAGGGGCGGTGACCATGAGCCGCAGCCGCCTTATGCCCGGCGTCATCCTCGACGGGTTTCTCATCGGCGAGAAGCTCCACCGAGGTGGCATGGCCACCCTCTGGTCCGTGACCCATCCAGACCACAGCCTCCCCCTCACCATGAAGGTACCGGTCATGGGGGAGGGTGGTGACCCCGCCGCCATCGTCGGCTTCGAGATGGAACAGATGATCCTCCCGAAGCTCTCGGGCCCCCATGTCCCGCGCTACATCGCCCAGGGCGACTTCGGGGTCCAGCCATACCTGGTCATGGAACGGATCGAGGGAACCTCCCTTCTACCCCTGCTGACCCAGCTGCCACTCTCTGTGCCCGAGGTGGTGACGCTCGGCATCGGCATCGCCACGGCCCTCGAGGACCTCCATCGCCAACATGTCGTGCACCTGGACGTGAAACCCTCCAACCTGCTCACCCGCCCCACGGGCGAAACCGTGCTGGTGGATTTCGGGCTCTCCCATCACCAGGATCTGCCGGACCTCATGGGGGAGGAATTCCGCCTGCCCTATGGCACGGCGCCCTACATGGCGCCCGAGCAGGTGCTCGGACATCGGAAGGACGCACGGAGCGACCAGTTCGCCCTGGGGGTATTGCTTTACTTCTTCCTGACGGGGGTGCGCCCGTTCGGCGACCCGCAGCGGCTCAAGGGCCTGAAGCGGCGCCTCTGGCGCGACCCGATCCCCCCTCGCAAGCTCCGACCCGACTGCCCGCCCTGGTTGCAGGAAATCATCCTCCGCTGCCTGGAGGTCCATCCCGCCTGGCGCTTCCCGACGGCCGCCCACCTGGCCATGGCCCTGCGTCACCCCGACCAGGTAAAGCTCACGGCGCGGTCGGAAAAGCTCAAGCAGGATCCCCTCACAACCGTGTTGCGTCGCAGATTCGCCGAGCCGCAGCTCACCATCCCCAAGGAAAAGGCGCCCGTCCGACACGACCGGGACGCCCCCATCCTGGCCGTGGCCATCGACCTCTCGACCGACGCCGCTCCCCTTGCCGACACGCTGCGCACCATGGTGGCCCGGATGCTGGTCACCTTGCCAGGTGCCCGCGTTGCCTGTGTCAACGTCCTGAAGCAGGGCCGCATCACCCTCGACCAGACGCTGGATGCCCATGGGCGCAACATCCATCACCAGCGTCTGGTGGAGCTGCGCAATTGGGCGGCCCCGCTGGAGCTCGAGGAGGGGCGCATCAGCTTCCACGTGCTGGAGTCCCCCGACCCCGCGGCCGCCATCCTGCAGTATCTGACGGCCAACCACGTCGACCACCTGGTCATGGGGGCCCGGGCCAGCTCCCTTCGGCGCTCCCTCCTGGGCAGCGTCTCCAGCCAGGTGGCGGCCCAGGCCCCCTGTACCGTCACCGTGGCCCGGATCCGCCGGCTTCGCAAGTCGGTCTTCCTGGAGGTGCCGGTCGAGGAGGACGGCGGCTCCTGGACCGTGGGGTGAGCCAGGCACGAAAAAGCCCCGGCATGCCGGGGCTTCTCTGGAAGGAACTGGCAGTGGTCTAGTCGGCGTCCTCGGCCTTGGGCTCGGGGAGGGTGTAGTCCACGAACTCGATGAGGGCCATGTCAGCGGCATCGCCAAGGCGATGCGCCATCTTGAGGATGCGGGTGTAGCCACCGGGGCGGCTTTCAAAGCGCTTGCGGAAATCGGCGCCGAAGAGCTTCTGGACGGCATCCTTGCTGCCGAGCCGGGCCATGGCCAGGCGGCGGTTGGCGACGCTGTCTTCCTTGGCGAGGGTGATGAAGGGCTCCACGTAGCTGCGGAGTTCCTTCGCCTTGACCAGGGTGGTCTCGATGCGCTCGCTCTCGATGAGGGCGGTCGCGAGGTTCTTCATGAGGGCTTTGCGCTGGTTGGTGGTGCGGCCCAGGCGCTTGCCGGAAACGTTGTGACGCATGGGGGCTCCTTACACTTCCTGCTCGAGCCGCATGCCGAGGGAGAGGCCAATGCGAGCGAGCTCGTCCTTGATCTCCTGGAGCGACTTCTTGCCGAAGTTCTTGGTTTTCATCAGCTCAGCCTCGGTCCGCTGGACCAGCTCGCCGATGGTGGTGATGTTGGCGTTGCGGAGGCAGTTGTTGGCCCGCACGGAGAGTTCCAGTTCCTCGACGGACTTGCCCAGCCAGGTGTTGGCGGCCTCGCTGCCGAGGGTGGCAGCGCCCATTTCCATCTCGGTGAAGTCTTCGTCCTGTCTGGCGAACACGAGGAAGTGATCGCGGAGGATGAGGGCCGCGTCGGAGACGGCTTCCTTGGGGTTCACCGCGCCATTGGTCCAGACCTGGAGGGTGAGCTTTTCGTAGTCGGTGCTCTGGCCCACACGGGCGGGTTCCACGATGTAGTTCACCCGGATGATGGGGCTGTGGTTCGCATCCATGGGGATGAAGCCGAGGCCGAGGCTCTCGCTATGGTTGCGGTCGGCGGTGACAAAGCCGCGGCCAAGGCAGACCACGAGCTCGATCTCCAGTTCGCCTTCCTCGCCCAGGGTGGCGATGTGAATGTTGGGATCCACGACCTCCACGTTCTGGTTGCAGCGGATGGCTGCGGACGTCACGGCGCCCTCGCCCTTGGCGGAGATGGTCACCGTCTGGGGTTCGGAGCTGTGCAGCTTGAAAGGCACTTCCTTGAGGTTCAGCAGGACGTGGGTGATGTCCTCCCAGACCCCGGGAAGGGTGGTGAACTCGTGCATGACGCCCTTGATGCGGACGTTGGTGACAGCTGCGCCTTGGATGCTGCTGAGCAGCACCCGGCGGAGGCTGTGCCCGACGGTCGTGGCGAAGCCACGCTCGAAGGGATAGGCCACGAACTCCCCGTAGGAATCCGTGAGGGACCCGGGGGTCACCTCGGCGAAACGCGGCCTCTGGAAATCGCTGAGATTCAGCATCCGTCCCCCTTACTTGGAATACAACTCGACGATCAACTGCTCGTTGACGTCGAGGGTGATGTCCTCGCGGGTGGGCGCTGCAAGCACCTGTCCCTTGAAGGCGGCGGCGTCCAGGGTGAGCCACTTGGGAATGCCACGGCCGGCGGAGGTCTCGACGGAGGTCTTGACGCCGTCGTTCTCGCGGGCGCGGGCGCCCAACTCCACCGCCTGGCCAGGCTTGACCTGGAAGGAGGGGATGTCCACTCGCTTGCCGTCGATCCGCACGTGACCGTGCATGACCATCTGGCGTGCGGCAGCCCGGCTGGACGCGAAGCCCAGGCGGTAAATGACGTTGTCCAGGCGGCACTCGAGGAACCCGAGCAGGTTGTGGCCGGTGACACCCTTCTTGGCGTCGGCCTTCTCGAAGTAGTGGCGGAACTGCTTTTCAAGCACCCCGTAGATGCGCTTGACTTTCTGCTTCTCGCGAAGCTGCAGCGCATAGCCAGTAGGCTTCTTGATCTTGCCGGCCCCATGCTGGCCAGGAATCTTCCCCTTGCGGGTCTCGAATGAGCACTTCTCCTTGAAGCAGCGCTCGCCCTTGAGATAAAGCTTCATGCCCTCGCGGCGGCAGAGGCGGCAAACGGCGTCTGTGTAACGTGCCATGTCTCTCCTCCTCTCTTAAACCCGGCGCCGCTTGGGCGGCCGGCAGCCGTTGTGGGGGATGGGGGTGACGTCGCGGATGCTGGTCACCTGGATGCCGGCGGCGTTGAGGGCGCGGATGGCACTCTCACGACCGGCCCCGGGGCCCTTGACGCGGACGTCAACAGAGCGCACACCTTGCTCCTTCGCGGCTTCGGCGCATACGCCGGCAGCCACCTGGGCAGCGAAGGGCGTGCCCTTGCGGGTGCCGCGGAAATTCTGGTTGCCGCTGGAAGCCCAGCAAAGCATGTTCCCCATGGGATCGGCGATGCTGATGATGGTGTTGTTGAAGGACGCCTGGACGTGAGCCACGCCGTGGGGGACGTTCTTCTTTTCCTTCTTCTTGACCACCTTTTTACCGGCGGTCCGGGTCTGAGTCTTAGCCATGTGCTCCTCGCCTTACTTCTTCTTGCCGGCTACGGTGCGTCGCTTGCCCTTGCGGGTGCGGGCGTTGGTGTGCGTGCGCTGGCCACGGACGGGCAGGCCCTTCCGATGGCGCAGGCCGCGGTAGCAGCCGATGTCCATGAGCCGCTTGATGTCCAGGGAGATGTTCTTGCGGAGGTCACCCTCCACCGTCTCCTCGGAGGTGATGACGCGACGGATGCGACCCACCTCGTCCTCGGTCAGATCACGGACCTTGGTGCCGAAGTCGACCTTCGCGCGGGTCAGGATGCTGTGCGCCTTGGCGCGCCCGATGCCGAAAATGTAGGTGAGCGCGATCTCGATGCGCTTCCCGATGGGCAGATCAATACCTGAGATGCGTGCCATCGTTTCTCCTTAACCCTGACGCTGCTTGTGCTTGGGGTTTTTCTTGCAGATGATCCGGTTGATGCCTTCGCGCCGGACCACTTTGCAGTGCTCGCACAGCTTCTTGATGGAGGGCCGTACTTTCATGGTGTCCTCTCGTTTACTTGAATCGGTAGATGATGCGGCCACGGGTGAGGTCGTAAGGGGTTACCTCGACGAGCACCCGATCACCGGGGAGGATGCGGATGAAGTTTTTGCGCATCTTTCCGCTGATGTGCGCCAGCACCTGGTGTTTGTTCTCCAGTTCGACCCGGAATACCGCGTTGGGCAAGGCCTCGACCACTGTGGCTTCGAGCTCAATGGCTTCTTCTTTGCTCAAGCGTGTTCTCCAAGGACGTGACGCAGCGATTCAAACACCAGCTCCGGTGCGCGATTGCCATCCACGCTCCGGAAGTTCGGCCGATGCTTGTAGAAGCCCAGGAGGGGCTGGAAGGTCGAGTGGAACTCGGCCATCCGACTCTGGAAGGCTTCGGCGGTGTCGTCGGAACGGTGCTTCAGCGGACTGCCGCACACGTCACAGACACCAGCTTGCTTGGGCGGCTTGGATACCAGGTGGTAGATGGCGCCGCAGGCATTGCTGCTGCAGACACGCCGGCCCACCACGCGGGCTTCCAGCACATCCTGGGGGACATCGACCAGTACCACGTGCCCGACCTTCATGCCTTTGGAGGAGAGGAAGTCTTCCAAAGCTTGAGCTTGCTGAAGGGTGCGTGGGTAGCCGTCGAACAGCACGTCGGAGGTCTCGTCCAGCAGCCGCGCAAAGACAAGGCCGTTGACGGTGTCGTCGTCCACCAGTTTTCCCTCGGCCATGATGGCTTTCGCCCTCAGGCCGATCTCCGTCCCTTTCGAGACGGCATCTCTCAGAATGTCACCGGTTGACAGGTGAGTCAAAGAGAATGTTTCCACCAGGCGCTTGGCCTGGGTGCCCTTGCCGGAGCCCGGGGCGCCGAGGAGGATGTTGGCCGTCAGGCTCACGCGCTCTCCCCTCGGGTGGCACGGCCACGAATGCGACCCTTCTCAAGGAAGCCGTCGTACCGGCGCATGACCATGTGGCTTTCCATCTGGGCCGCGCTGTCCATGGCCACACCCACCACGATCAGCAGGCTGGTGCCGCCGAAGTAGAAGTTGAGTCCAGGGATGTTGTTGGTGATCAGGAGCGGCACGATGGAGACCAGGGCCAGGTAGATGGCGCCCACGAAGGTCAGCTTGGACAGGATGCTGTCCATGAAGATGCTGGTCTCCTTGCCGGGGCGGATGCCCGGAATGTAGCCCCCGGAACGCTTCATGTTCTCGGCGGTCTCATCGGGGTTGAAGACGATGCTGGTGTAGAAGAAGGAGAAGAAGACCGTGACCCCTACGAAGACCGGCACATAGATCCAGAAGTGGGTCTGGGGGTTCAGGTAGGAGGCGAACTTCTGCAGCCACTCCGCCCGGAAGAAGGTGGCGATGGTGGCAGGGAAGAAGATCACCGAGCTGGCGAAGATGACGGGCATGACGCCGGCGGTGTTCACCTTCAATGGCATGTAAGAGCTGCGCTGGCTGGACATGCCGGCGGAGTCGGCCCGGCGGGCGTAGTGGATGGGAATGCGCCGGTAGGCGTTTTCCACAAGCACCACCGCCAGCAGGACCACGGTCATGGCCGCGATGAGCAGGATGAAAATGCCCGGAGGCGGCACGTTGGGCGCGTTGGTGAGGGACTTGGTGATCATCACCGTCAGGGTGGTCAGGGCCTGGGGCAGGCCCGCGACGATGCCGGCGAAGATCAGGAGGCTGGCGCCGTTGCCGATGCCGCGCTCGGTGATCTGCTCGCCGATCCACATCACAAAGAGGGCGCCCACCGAGAGGGTGAAGGCCGCCAGCAAGCGGAAGGACGTGGGGGAGATGGCGGAGGTCACGACCTCAAGGCCGGGGGCGTTCTGGCTCAGGGCCAGGGACCCAAGGCCCATGCCCTGGATGAAGGCCAGCAGCACCGTGAGGTAGCGCGTCCACTGGTTGATCTTTTCCCGTCCCGCTTCGCCTTCCTTCTTCTGGAGGTTGTCGAGGTAGGGGACAACCGCGCCCATCAGCTGGAAGACGATGCTCGCCGTGATGTAGGGCGTGATGCCCATGGCGAAGACGGAGAACTTCTTGAAGGCGCCGCCGGAGAAGAGGTCCACCACATCAAACAGACCACCGCCCCCGCCGCGACGGAGCGCCGCCTGCAGGTTTTCAGCATTCACCCCGGGCACGCTCACATGCACACCCAGGCGATAGATCGCCAGGAGGAGCAGGGTGAAGAGGAACCGCTTGCGCAGTTCAGGGTTGGCGAAAAGGGCCTTGATCCGGTTCATCGGCCGCTACTCGGCAGACTTCGCGGCAGGCTCCTGGATGGTGCCGCCCTTGGCCAGGATGGCTTCCCGTGCACCCTTGGTGATGCGGTCAGCCACGACATTCACCTTGGTGGTGAGCTCGCCGCTGGCGAGCACCACGATCTTCTCCACACGGGAGTTGACCAGCTTCTTGTCGCGCAGGGCCTCGAGGGTCACGGTCTCGCCATCCTTGAAGTGGATGGAGATGAGACTGAGGGTGATCTCCTTGGTTTCGGGAGCGAAAATGTTGGTGAAGCCGCGCTTGGGAAGGCGACGGACGAGGGGCATCTGGCCACCCTCGAAGCCGCGCTTGCTGCGGTAGCCGGACCGGGACTTCTGGCCCTTCTCGCCGCGACCTGAGGTCTTGCCGAGGCCTGAGCCCTTGCCGCGACCGAGGCGCTTGCGGGTCTTGGTGGCGCCCTCTGCGGGCCTGAGTTCGTTGAGTTTCATGACTTACCCCTTCACCTGGACATCAATGAGATGGGGGACGAGCTTGACCATCCCATGGACATTGGGGGTGTATTCGCATTCGCGGGTATCGCCGGGCCGCTTCAGACCGAGGGTCTGCATGAAGGCGCGGTGCTTGGGAGTGGTGCAGATGATGGAGCGCTTGAGGGTCAGCACCACCTGCTTGCCGATGAACTGCGACATGTTAAACCTCCGCCTGGTCCAGGCCCCTGTTGGTCAGGACCGTGTAGGGATCCATGAGTTCCTTCAGACCCTCGAACGTGGCACGAACCACGTTGTGGGGGTTGGAGGAGCCCAGGCTCTTCGTCATCACGTTGTGGATGCCGGCGGCTTCCATGATGGCGCGCACCGCGGCGCCGGCGATGATGCCGGTGCCCTCGGGGGCGGGCTTCAGCAGCACGCTGCCGGCGCCGAAGTTGCCGGTCACCGGGTGCGGCAGGCTGCCGTTCGGGGTGAGGGGCACTCGAATCATGTTGCGCTTGGCGCTCTCGATGCCCTTCTTGATCGCGGAGGGCACTTCGAGGGCCTTGCCGAGGCCGAAGCCGACTTTGCCATTGCCGTCACCGACGACCACCAGCGCGGAGAAGGAGAAGTTCTTGCCCCCCTTCACCACCTTGGTGACGCGGCCGACGTAGATGACCTGGTCCTTGAATTCCCCGGCTTCGGGGTTGCGGGATTCCCTGTTGTCTTTGAGCTCTGCAGTCGCCATGGTGATCCCCTAGAACTGGAGCCCGGCTTCGCGGGCGCTGTCAGCCAGCGCCTTGACGCGGCCGTGGTAAACGTAGCCGTTCCGGTCGAACACCACTGCTGTGATGCCCTTCTCCTTCAGACGAGCCGCGATGCTGGCACCGACGGCCTTGGCGGCCTCGATGTTCGCGCCGTTCTTGAGGGAACCGCGAAGGTCCTTTTCCAGGCTGCTAGCGGCGGCCAGGGTGATGCCCTGGGTGTCGTCAACGGCCTGCACGTAGATGCGCTTCAGGCTCTTGTAGATGGTGAGACGGGGCCGCTCGGGCGTGCCGCTTACGCGGCCGCGGATGCGGGCCTTGGTCTTTTCGCGTCGAGTGTTGATATCGTTCGCCATGGGTTCCCCTTACTTCCCGGTCTTGCCGGCCTTGCGGCGGATGACTTCGCCGGTGTACTTGACGCCCTTGCCCTTGTAAGGCTCGGGCTTGCGGAACTTCCGGATATCAGCGGCCACCTGGCCCACGAGCTGCCGGTCGATGCCGGTGACCACGATGTGGGTGGTCTTCTCGACGGCCATCTCGATGCCGGCGGGAGCCTCGTAGTTGATTGGGTGGCTGTAGCCGAGCTCGAGCTTGAGCTTGGCCCCTTCCATGGCGGCCTTGTAGCCGACGCCGACGATGTCGAGTTCCTTCTTCCAGCCTTCGGTCACGCCGGTGACAGCGTTGCCGAGGAGGGCGCGGGTCAGGCCGTGGAAGGCCCGGTTCTGCGGTTCGTCATTGACACGGGAGAGGGTGACGGAGTCGGCCTGGATGTCGAGCGTGATCCCCGCGGGGATCGGGCAGCTGAGCTTGCCCTTGGCGCCCTCGACAACGGCCTCGGACCCGGTGACGGTGACCTTCACGCCCTTGGGCAGTGTCACGGGCTTCTTTCCGATTCGAGACATGGGTGATTCCTTAGATGAGGGCGGAGGATCCGCCCATTTCAGGATGGGTTACCAGACGTGGGCGAGGACTTCGCCGCCGACGTTCTGCTGCTTGGCGTCCTTGCCGGTCAGGAGACCCTTGGGCGTGGACAGGATGGCGATGCCGAGGCCTCCGTGCACATCGGAGATGTCCTTGGCACCGGAGTAGATGCGAAGACCGGGACGGGACACGCGGCGCAGGCCGTGGATCACGTTCTCCTTGTCCTTCACGTACTTCAGGTTGAGGATGAGGTACTCGCGCCCCTCGTGCTCGACCTGCTTGAAGGAGTGGATGTAGCCTTCCTGCTTCAAGATGCCGCAGAGGCCGGCCTTGATCTTGGAGGAAGGCACCACCACGGCATCGTGGCCGGCCATGATGCCGTTCCGGATGCGGGTGAGGTAATCAGCGATGGGATCGGTATTCATGGGTCCCCTCTCCTACCAGCTGCTCTTCTGGACGCCCGGCAGCTCGCCGTTGAGGGCGAACTTGCGGAAGCACAGACGGCAAAGTTCAAACTTGCGCATGTAGCCCCGGGGCCGGCCGCAGCACTTGCAACGATTGCGGTGCTGGGTCGAGAACTTCGGCTTGCGCGAATCCTTGACGATCTTGGAAATCTTGGCCATCGGTATGATCTCCTTGGCTATTTGCGGAAGGGCATACCGAGGTGGGCCAGCAGGGCCCGCGCTTCGGCGTCGTTGGCGGCGGTGGTCACGAACGTGATGTTCATGCCCTTCATCTTGTCCACCTTGGAGTAGTCGATCTCCTGGAAGATCAGCTGATCCTTGAGGCCCAGGGTGTAGTTGCCGCGGCCATCGAAGGACTTGGTGGGTACGCCGCGGAAATCACGGACGCGGGGCAGGGACAGGGTCACCAGGCGGTCGAAGAACTCCCACATGCGGGACCCGCGCAGGGTCACCATGCAGGCGATGGGCATGCCGGCACGCAGCTTGAACTGGGCGACACTCTTCTTGGCCTTGCGGACCACGGCCTTCTGGCCGGCGATGGAAGTGAGCTCGTCAACGGCCACATCCAGCACTTTGATGTTCTGGATGGCGTCGCCGACGCCCATGTTGATGACAATCTTCTGCAGGCGGGGCACCTGCATGGCGGAGGAGAAAGCGAACTCCTCCTTGAGCTTCGACACCACCTCCTGGTGGTAGCGAGCCTTGACGCGGGGCTCCGCGTGGCCTTGCGTGGCAGTCATGGATTCCTCCATTTCCGAGGGGCGGCTATGCCCCAGGGGTTCGGGAGAGCGGGGGGGCTTGGGACGGCGGTCCGGCCCGTTTCCCCCCAACCTCAGTTGTCATGGCACAGGATGCGCCGTGGATCTCCGCCCCGCGCACGGGGCAGAACGACCATCTTCACACAAGAACGGTCAAGATGGAAGCGGTAAGGCCGGAGGAGGCTTGGCCTCCGAAGGCCATGGGGGTCCGGGGGTCGCAGGTCGAAGCCCAAGACCCCCGGAGGATGTCAACTGCGCTTGCGGGTACCCTTGCCGGTCTTGGGGTCGAGCAGCATCACGTTGGAGGCATGAATCGGCGCCTCCTTCTCGATGATCCCGCCGCCTTCGCCGGTCTGGGGGTTCGGCTTGGTGGCCTTCTTGATGATGTTGAGGCCGGTCACGACGACATGGTTGGTGGCCGGGCTGACCTTGTTCACGGTGCCCGTCTTGCCCTTTTCCTTGCCGGCGATGATGACGACCTGGTCGCCCTTTTTGAGCTTCATCTTGGTGGTGGTGGCTTCCATTACAGCACCTCAGGGGCGAGGGAGACGATCTTCATGTACTTCCGCTCGCGCAGCTCGCGGGCCACGGGGCCGAACACGCGGGTGCCGACGGGCTCGCCATCCTTCTTGATGATGACGGCGGCGTTTTCGTCGAAGCGGATGTAGGAGCCGTCTTTGCGGCGGTAGGCCTTGCGCTGGCGAACGATCACGGCCTGGACAACGGCCTTCTTCTTGACCGTACCGCCGGGGATCGCTTCCTTGACGGAGGCGGTGATCACGTCGCCAAGCTGGGCGATCTTGCCGACACCCCCGCCCAGGGGCAGGATGCAGCAGATCTTCTTGGCGCCGGAGTTGTCGGCGACGGTGAGCATGGTTCCCATCTGGATCATGTGAGCTCCTTACTCGCCGGCCTTCTGGACGATCTCGAGGACCATCCAGCGCTTGCGCTTGGAAAGGGGGCGGGTCTCCACGATGCGAACCACATCGCCGATGCCGCAGGCGTTGGTCTCATCGTGGGCCATGAACTTGGCGGTCTGCTTGACGGTGCGGTGGTAGAGGGGGTGCTGGAACTTGCGCTCCACCTTCACCACGACGGTCTTGTCGGCCTTGTTGGAGACCACCACGCCGTTACGGGTCATCTTGTTTTCGAGGCTCATGGGTTCTCCTAGGCCAGCTTGGTAGCCAGGGCGGTTTTGACACGGGCGAGCTCACGGCGAGTCTTGCGAATCTCGGCGGTGTTCTCGACCTGGCCCACGGCGTGCTGGAAGCGGAGGGTGAAGCGCTTGGCGGCCAGTTCGGCCTCCAGCTGCGCCAGCTCCTCGACGCTCTTGCCGGTCAATTCGGAAAAGGGGTTCTTCTTGGTCATGGCTCTCACTCCTCCGGCGGCGTGCGGCTGACGAACTCAGACGCCACGGACAGCTTCATCTGGGCCAGGCGCAGGGCCTCGCGCGCGATTTCCTCGGTCACCCCTTCCATCTCGAAGAGGATGCGGCCGGGACGGATCACCGCCACCCAGCCGTCCGGAGCCCCCTTGCCGGAGCCCATGCGGGTCTCCGCGGGCTTGGAAGTGGTGGGACGATCGGGGAAGATGCGAATCCAGATCTTGCCGCCACGCTTGATGTGGCGGGTCATGGCGATACGGGCGGCCTCAATCTCGCGGTTGGTCAGCCAGCAGTGTTCCATGGCCTTGAGGCCATAGTCGCCAAAGGCGAGATCGTTGCCACGGGTGGCGACGCCGCGGGTGCGGCCCTTCTGTACTTTGCGGTTCTTGACCTTCTTGGGCATCAGCATGGGGTCACCTCAGCGCTTCACGGTCTCGGCAACCTGGTCGCCCAGGTTCACCCAAACCTTGATGCCGATGATCCCGTAGGTCGTGTGGGCCTCGGCAAATCCATAGTCAACGCCCGCGCGGATGGTCTGCAGGGGCATCTGGCCGGAGAGGTAGTCCTCGGTCCGGGCGATCTCGGCCCCGTTCAGGCGGCCGGCGACCTTGATCTTGAAACCCTTGGCGCCAAACCTGATCGCAGCTTCTTCGGCCTTGCGCATGGCGCGGCGGAAGGCGATGCGACGCTCGAGCTGCTGGGCGACGCCCTCGGCCACGAGCTGGGCATCGACTTCAGGCTTCTTGATCTCCTGGATGTCGACGGACACGGGGCGGTTGAGGCGCTTTTGCAGGTCCTCGCGCAGCTTGTCGATCTCGGCACCCTTGCGGCCGATCACGATGCCGGGACGGGCCGTGTAGATGCGCACGGTGACCTTGTCGGCGGCGCGCTCAATGTCGATCTTCGACACCATGGCGTTCAGGCTGTGGAGCTGCTTCTTCAGTTCGCGGCGGAGCTTGATGTCCTCATGGAGCAGCAGCGCGTAGTCCCGCTTGGAGAACCACTTGCTGTGCCAGTTCTTCTGGTAGATGAGGCGGAACCCGTACGGGTGGACCTTCTGACCCATGACTACTCCTCCCCGGCCGCAGTTGCGAGCTGGATGGTGATGTGGCAGGTGCGCTTCTGGACCCGGTAGGCGCGGCCCATGGGGGCAGGGCGGACGCGCTTCATGCGGAAGCCCTCGTCCACAAAGGCGCTCTTCACCAGCAGCTCATCGGGATTGACGGAAGGATTCTTGTCGATGGCATTGGCCACGGCGGAATCGAGGAGCTTGCGGATGGGGGCCGCGGCGTACTTCTTGGCCTGGGCGAGCACCCACTGGGCCTCACCGACATGCTTGCCGCGGATCAAGTCCACCACGAGGCGGGCCTTCTGGGCCGAACCGCGCAGGTGGCGAACGGTGGCGCTGGAAACGATCTCAGCCATCGCTACTTCCCCTTCGCCTTGGAATCGGACTTGCCGGCGTGACCCTTGAAAGTACGGGTCAGGGAGAACTCGCCAAGCTTGTGGCCGATCATGTTTTCGGTGACATACACAGGAATGAACTTGTTGCCGTTGTGCACGGCGAGGGTCAGTCCGATCATCTGCGGGACGACCGTCGACCGGCGCGACCAGGTCTTGATCACGCGCTTGTCGTTGGCCGCCTGCGCGGTCTCCACCTTCTTCTGGAGGTGGGCGTCAATGAACGGGCCTTTTTTCAGGGAGCGTGCCATTGTCGTGTCTCCTAGTTGATCCGCTTGACGATGAACTTGTCCGTGCGACGGTTGCCACGGGTCTTGTAGCCGCGGGTCGGCTGGCCCCAGGGCGTCACGGGGTGACGGCCACCGGAGGTCCGGCCCTCGCCACCACCATGGGGGTGGTCGACGGGATTCATGACCACGCCGCGGACGGTCGGGCGGATGCCCTTCCAGCGGGTGCGGCCGGCCTTGCCGATCTGGATGTTTTCATGCTGCAGGTTGCCGACGGTGCCGATGGTCGCGTAGCAATCCAGGTGGATCTTGCGGATCTCACCCGAGGGCATGCGGAGCTGGGCGTAGTCGTCTTCCTTGGCCACGAGCTGGGCGAAGGTGCCAGCGGCGCGGGCGATCTGGCCACCCTTGCCGGGCTTCATCTCGATGTTGTGGACGGTGTTACCGACCGGGATGTTCCGCAGGGGCAACGCGTTGCCCACCAGGATGTCGGCGTTCTTGCCCGCCACCACGGTGCGGCCCACTTCCAGGCCATCGGGGGCCAGGATGTAGCGCTTCTCGCCGTCGGCGTAGACCAGGAGGGCGATACGGGCAGTGCGGTTGGGGTCGTACTCGATGGTCGCGACCTTGGCGGGGACTTCAAGCTTGTTACGCTTGAAATCAATGATGCGGTACTGGCGCTTGTGGCCACCGCCGATGTGGCGGGTGGTGATCCGGCCGGTGTTGGAGCGACCTCCAGTGCGGTTCTTCTTGGCCATCAGGGAACGCTCAGGCGTATCCGTGGTGATTTCCTCGAAGCCGAACTTGGACATGCCGCGCTGACCGGGGGTCGTTGGCTTGAGCTGCTTGATGCTCATGGGTGTCCTCTTGCCTCAGGGTTGAAAGGGGCGGGCGATAGTGGGCAAAGCTTTTCCGTCCGCCATGGGAGTCGCCTTATTCGGACGCGGATGCGCCCTCGGCGAGTTCGACGTAGGCCTTCTTGCGGGGACTGGAGGTCCCCACGAAACGACCCAGGCGCTTGGTCCGGCTGGGGATCCGCACGGTGCGGATCGCCTTCACCTTGGACTGGAGCAAGAGCTCCACAGCTTCCTTGATCTGGTGCTTGGTGGCCCAGGTGGCCACCTCGAACACCTGGATGTTCTTCTCGCGGAGGATCTGGCCCTTCTCGGTGAGGAGGGGCTTGCGGATCACGTCAAAGATCTTGGTCATGGCTTCACCACTTCCTGGAGGGCCAGGACGGCTTCCTTGGAGAAGATCACCTGGTCGTACTTGAGCAGTTCGTAGACGTTGACGCCCAGGCTCTCGACGGTCTGCAGCTTGGGGTTGTTGCCGGCGGCCATGGTGAGCTTCTCGCTCGCCTCGGTACCGACCAGGAGGGCCGAACCGGTGACGCCGAGCTTGCCCAGGGTCTGCACGAGGGCTTTGGTCTTGTGGGTCGTGACATCCCAGTTCTCAACGACCAGGACCTGGCCGCTGGCGAGCTTGGCGGACAGCGCGTTGCGCAGGGCCGCGCGCCGGGCCTTCTTGGGGAAGGCGTAGTCGTAGGAGCGGGGGTGGGGACCGTGGGTGGTACCACCGCCCTTCCAGAGCGGGCTGCGGATGGAGCCGACGCGGGCGCGGCCGGTGCCCTTCTGCTTCCAGAGCTTCTTGCCGGAGCCGCTCACTTCCCACTTGTCCTTGGTCTTGGCGGTGCCTGCGCGACGCTTGGCCAGGAAGTGGCGGACCGCTTCCCAGATCAGGTGCTGGTTCACATCCTCGAGCTTGAACACTTCAGGCAGGAGGTCGACGGTGCCGACCTGCTTGTTGTCGAGGTTGACGACGGGGTGCTGAAACGCTGCCATCCTAGGCCTCCTGCTTGATGACGACATACCCACCCTTGGCACCGGGGACGGCACCCTTGATGAGCAGCAGGTTGTTCTCGACATCCACCTTGGCGATTTCCAGGTTGCGCACGGTCACCTGGGCATCGCCCATGTGGCCAGGCATACGCACACCAGGGAAGACGCGGCTGGGATAGCTGGACTGGCCAATCGATCCGGGAGCACGGTGGAACATGGAGCCGTGGGTCGCACGGCCACCCGCGAAGTGGTGGCGCTTGATGACGCCCGCAAAGCCCTTGCCCTTGCTGATGCCGGTGACGTTCACCTTGGTCTTCGCCTCGAAGGCGCTGGCCAGGACGCTGTCGCCGGGCTTGGAGGCGTCGGCGGCGTCCACCTTGATTTCGCGCAGCACGCGGAGCGGGGCGACACCCTGCTTCTCGCAGTGGCCCTTCTCGGCCTTGGAGGCCCGCTTGCCGCCGGTGGGATCGACGTAGCCGATCTGGACGGCTTCGTAGCCATCCTTGGCGGCAGTCTTCCGCATCACGACGACGCAGGGACCGGCCTGGATGACCGTCACGGGGACGATCTGGCCCTGCTCATTGAAGATCTGGGTCATCCCCAGCTTCTTTCCGATGATTCCTTTGGACATGGTCTCTCCCCCCTCTACCGGTTGCCCTGGCGACTGAAGACCTTGATCTCCACGTCGACACCTGCGGGCAGGTCGAGGCGCATGAGGGTGTCCACGGTGTTCTGAGTCGGGTTCAGGATGTCGAGCAGCCGCTTGTGCGTGCGGATCTCGAACTGGTCCCGGCTCTTCTTGTCCACGTGGGGGGAACGGTTCACGGTGTACTTGTTCGTCCGGGTGGGGAGGGGAATGGGTCCCGCCACCTGGGCGCCCGTGCGCTTGGCGGTGTCGACGATCTCACGGGTGCTCTGATCGAGCAGACGATGGTCGAAGGCACGCAAACGGATGCGGATGTTGTCTTTCATGCTCACTCCATTGGGACGCTGAACGTCCATAGACGTGGGGCGCTGACCGCCCATGTAAATCTGTCCCAACGACAGGGACAGGGCTGATCAGCATAACAAAAGCCGCTGGAAATACAACGGCTATTTGAGAGAACGCACGACCCCCCGGAGGGAGAAGCGGTGGATCAAGAAGCCCGGCAACCTTGCGGTTCGATGAATGGCCTCACCCCGAGAGGGGCTAAAACAACGGGTAAAACAGTAGATCTAATGC